>CAWCXI010000029.1:0-141291 GCA_963799415.1 uncultured Alphaproteobacteria bacterium
GGATGGATCAGTGCATATTGATCGGCTTCGGCGATCGGATCGGACTGCGGTTCGGCTTCTTCTGTTGGCAATGCCGCTTGTGGTGGTGGTGGTCCGCGCGCCACTCCTCTGAAGTGCGGCTGTCTGTAAGCGCTTGATGCCTCGGGAGGAACCGCCGCTTCGATGTCTGGTCGAACTCGCCCAGCCTGCAGCGCTGTCATCAACTCTCGCGCTTGAGGAGAGGCTTGCCACGATCACTGGGCTACAGGTCGATCTCGTGTCGGCAGCGGCACTCAAACCGAGCGCGTATGGGCAGAGGCAGTCGCATTGTCCGGGGGCGCGTGATTACTGCGATTTTCTTGGCTCGCCTGCCGGAGTACGTATAGAATACTAGCTGTCGTTTAAATCAACTCTGGCTGCCCTGCCGCTGAGCAATCCATCAGAGAGTGAGCCATGTCCATTAACGACTCGGTAGAAGGGACGCAGGAGACACGTGCCCAAGGCCATGCCCG
This sequence comes from uncultured Alphaproteobacteria bacterium, assembly GCA_963799415.1. Classification (GTDB taxonomy): domain Bacteria; phylum Pseudomonadota; class Alphaproteobacteria; order Acetobacterales; family Acetobacteraceae; genus JAMXLO01. The sequence continues at coordinate 492 of CAWCXI010000029.1, forward strand.
TGCCCTGATCGTGTGGGGGCAATGGCTGCAGCACTGGCGGCGTACCGGGGCTCCACGTGCGCTTCACGCCACGCTTGTCTGTAAGCAGATCGCATCAGAAAGATTTGCCGCCTGGAGGGCCGAGTTGCGGTCGGACCGGTTGGCTCGTCGGTCCATGCGAGCCGCGCGGTCCGAACTCGTCCTGGACCAGATGCTGGTTCAAAGCGGGTGCGACGAGCGGGTGATCCAGTCGATGAACAATTCGGCCGAAGCGCTGGTGGACGATCTAGAGGTGCGGGCATTCGATGGTCGATGACAGGACTGAGATGTTGATACGCCGGAACCGCGTGCTGTTGGAGCAGGCGGCGGCGGCACGCGAGGCTGCCCGTGAGGCAACAATGCTAGCGGCAGAGCACATCGCTATGCTGACACACACCCTGGTCCGGCTGCGGCAACCGCCAACGGACAGCAACCGGAGCGCAGAAACCATATCCTGGTGTTAAGGCAGCGCCTCAGTCAGTATGGCATTCGTAACAGGGATTCCAGGTGACTGGAGCAATTGCGATCGTCGTCTCGATCATACTTCAGAAAGGCGCATTCCGAAGATGATGTCTGTCATCGGCTAACCCATCGTGACATGGCAAGTCACGCACTACGGAGAAAAAAGCGGGGCTATCGATTGGATGCGACGCGGTAAGGCGTGGATGGCCGGCACAAGGCCGGCCATGACGGTGGGATGGCTCCCCACTCGCTACGTGGCGCCGCCTACGCGGTGTCGTTTTCACCGCGCAATCCATGAGCAGTGAGGTCAGTACCCCAGCGGCTCCGCCACGACCGGCGTCCATCGCGCCTTCTTCACGACCGACAGGAACGATTGCGTTGAGGCGTGGTGGTCGCTGGCGGTGATCGTCAGCGGCGGTCCGCCGAACATGTCGCGCCAGTCCTTGATGCTTTCCATCGACTTCTGGAAGGTTTCCAGGTTCAGGTCGCGTCCCGCCCGCTGCAGCACGTCGGTCATGCAGACCGCCGCCGCATAGCCTGCCTCGCCGAGGTAGTTGATGTCGATGCCGTAGCGCTGCTTGTAGCGGGCCGTGATCTCGCGCACCCCCGGACGAGGATCGTCGGAATAGGCGTAGACCCCCGGCGACATCGAGTAGAAGCCTTCCGCCGGCGCCCCGGGGGCCTCTGCCACCGCGGTCGAATAGCTCGCGAACTGGCCGCAGAAGTCCACGTCCCACCCCATCTTGCGCGCGGTCTGCAGGATGATGATCGTGTCCCGCACGATCGTGCCCATGCAGACGAGATCGCAGCCGGCATCCTTGATCCGGCTGACATGCGAGTTGAAGTCGGTGGCGGTCGGACTGAACGTCGCAACGGCACCCAGCTTCAGCTTCATCGCATTGACCTGGTCCACGACGCCGGCGTGAATGTCCTTGCCGAAGTCGGTGTCCTCATACATCGAGCCGAAGACCTTGCGGCCTTTCGTTTCGGCGAAATACTTCACGCACGGAGCGCATCTGATCGTAGTACGAGGAGAACTGGCCGTATTTGTACGGGCTCAGCGGCAGATACATCGACCGCGCGCAGGTCAGCGGAAACACACTCGGCACCTGCTTCTCGATCATCATCGGCAGAACCGCGTCCATCTGTGGCGTGCCACCGCTGCTGATGGAGAGAAAGATGTTGTCGAGATTGACCAGCTTGTTCATCGCCTGCACCGCCTTGGGGACCATGTATTCCATGTCCTCGACGATGAAGCGGATCTTGCGGCCGTTGATGCCGCCTTTCGCATTGACTTCGTCGAACGCCATGCGGATGGAGTTCGCGGCGTTGGTGCCTTGCACCGCAGTGACGCCGGACAGGTCGGTCATCATGCCGATGATGATCTCGGTATCTGACACGCCGCGGGTGGCGGCGGCGGCTCGTCCGATGATGGCTGGCGAGGCGAGCAGGCCAGCGGCACCTGCCAGGACGGAGCGGCGTGTTGTCGCACGTGTCAGACCCATAACGTTTCTCCCTGTCGCGGCCGGAGGAGTCCGGCCGTCGCGTCTTGTCAACCGGCCCCGGGATGTGACCCGGATTCCGGCAGCTTCAGGAAAAGCTAGCGCGGATCGGGAGTGGTGTCATTCCCAACGATCGATCAGCCACTGGGCCGGCTAAATGGCGGCTGTTTCGGGGCGGCGTATCGCCCGTTCGACCGCCATCGCCAGGTCATGGGTCGTGAAGGGCTTCTGCACCGTTCGGTAACCCAGGGCGGACCAAGGACGCAGGGCGTCATTCTCGACATAGCCCGTCACGAAAAGTATCGGTGCGGCGGGCCAAAGTTTGGTAACCTCCGCGGCAAGCTGGATGCCGTTCATGGATGGCATCGCAAAATCGAAGATCAGGACATCGAAGCTCTGATCCCGAGCAAGTATCTCCAAGGCATCGTCGCCGCCAGCGGCTTCGACCACCTGATGCCCGAGCTCCTCAAGTATTGCACGGACCGAGACGCGCACGCTGGCATCGTCGTCGACCAACAGCACGCGGCCTGCACGGGTGGACGATGTGGCGGCATCTGGCATTGGTGCTTTGGTGACCGGAGCATTGTCGGACTTGCACAGGAACAGGCTGACGGTCGTGCCAACCCCAGGCGCGCTGCGGAAAGCAAGTGCGCCGCCAAGTTCTGTTACGAAGCCGGCTACCATCGACAGGCCCAGGCCGGTTCCGTCGCCAATCTTCTTTGTCGTGAAGAATGGTTCATGCGCGCGGGCACGGACTTCTTCGGTCATGCCCACGCCGGTGTCGACGACCTCGATGCACACATAGTCACCTGGCTTCAGCTCAGGCACGGGATGATCGGCATCTTCTACAGCGAAGGCAGTGGTACGGAACGTGAGTTCCCCGCCATCCGGCATGGCATCGCGCGCATTAACTGCGAGGTTGAGCAACGCAAGCTCGAGCTGGACCAGATCGGCGAGGGCCGGCGAGAGATCATCGGCGAGGTCATAGTGCAGGCGGACGGGTGGCCCGAGTGTGCGGCACAGCAAATCGTCCATACCCTTGATGACGGCGTTCACATCGACCGACTGCACCGCGACTTCGTGCTTGCGCGAAAACGCCAGCATCTGCGCGGTCAGCTTGGCCCCGCGTTCCGCGGCCTTGGTTGCGGCCTGCAGCAACCGCACGGAGCGCGGGTTGCTCTCGCGTCGCAATACAAGCTCGAGCGAGGCAAGGATGACGGCAAGCAGATTGTTGAAGTCGTGCGCCACACCGCCGGTCAGACGGCCGAGCGCGTCCATTTTCTGGCTTTGTTGTGCGATCACTTCCGCCTGCCGTCGCCGCTCGGTCTCTTCCACAAGCCGGCGCAGCGCATCATGCTCGATTGCGGTATTCCGTCGCACGAGGCGCTCGGTTGCGAGCAGCAGGACACTGAGCAGGAGCGTGCATGCACCGATCACCGCGGCGTGCACGGCCCAGGTCCGCAGAAAGACCGATCGGTCGATGGCGTAGCTCACCAGCAGCGGCAGATTGTCCAATTGTCTGAAGGCAGCAATCTGCGTACTGCCGTCCAAGGGCGATCGAGTTGAAAGCACGCCAAAAGTATTTCCAGATCGGGCAGCCATCATCAACGGGTCGGATGCTGGGAGCGCACCGAGACGGCCGGTTGGATCAGGGAACTGCACCAGGATTGCGCCATCCGTGCGAACAAGCTCGGCGGCCGAGGCGCCTGGGACATCCAGCACCGCACGATAGATGTTCTCGAAATATTGCCGCGAGACGGTTACCCCCACCACACCGTCGAATTTTCCATCCTGCACCCGTCGGCGGCTTATCATGAAGCCGGTGGTGCCGGAGATTGTGCCGAGAGAGGGTGCGCTGATGACGACGGCATCGCTGTTCTGGGCCTTGACGGCGGCGAAGTATTCCGCGTTGTGAACATCATGCCGAGGCATTGGGTAGGCCCGGGTGCTGGCGGCGATCGTGCCGGTCGGGTCGGTCAGGAACACCGCCTCGACCTGAGGCAAATCGTGCCGCAGCTGGTCCAGGAACTCATGCGTATCAAGCGATCCGGTGAGGGTCGTCCAGTCCTGGTTATCGATGTGATCCAGCACCCGCGCGAGCACGAGATTGATCGATTCCACTACTGTCCTGGCATGTTCTGCCAAGGCGTTGGTGGCGGTCGCAACGTCGTTGCGCGTCCGCGCGAGTTCCTCCCGGTAGTCGACCCAGGCCAGCCCTAAGAACAGCGCGGCAGGGAACACCACACATGCAACCCGTAACGGGTTGGTGATGCGGTTCGACGGCTTGCCGAGCAAGCTGGTGCGCGCACTCGCGGCTTTGATGTCAGCATCCATCGACTGTCCGGGCGACGGGGGTTTCGCCATCCCTTTGTGGCAGGCAGATGGCGGACAAGGTCAATGATCGAACAGCGGCATGTGCGAGCGCAGGCGAGTGTGCCGCGCTACTCCGCGGCGGCGCGCTCGGACTGCTTGACGCCGCCCATGTAGTCGACGCTGACCGGCTGGTTCGTCTCGAAGGGGCTCTTGAGATCGAATTCCTTCGCCATCTCGCGCACCGCCGGGAACACCTCGGTGCCGAGTAGCCGGATGCAGGTCTTGGCATCCTCGTGCGACACGGTGCCGTCGTTGCCCCAGAAAGCGAAGATGCCGGGCCGTGTCTCCTCCAACAGCACGCGCAGCTTGGAGATCACCTGCTTGGGCGTTCCGGCGATGATCATCATCTCCTTGAGCTGCCCCTCCAGGTTCGGACGGGCGCGCGGGCTGGTCGACCGGCCGATGGAGGACTCGACGAAGCCGCGGCGGTTCTCCGGGCTGTAGTAGCCGGCGGGCGTGCTCCACACGGGGTGCGCCAGGCCGGTGAACTCGCCTTGCATCCACAGGAACTGGCGCGCGTTCTCCAGCGCCTTCTCCTCGGTCTCGGCGACGTGGATCTGCTTCAGCAGGCCGTGGTACGATGGGCCTCCCGCAAAGCCCGCCGCGGCCGCCGTATCGTCGTACATCTTCCAGATCTGATTGGTGCGCTCGACCGGGGTGTTGAGTGCGATGTACGGATAGCCGTGCTGCGCCGCCCAGATGATCGTCTCGCGGCTGATGACGCCGGGAATCCAGATGCGCGGATGCGGCTTCTGCATCGGCACTGCCCATGGATTGACGACGCGGTGCTGGTAGTGCGTGCCCTCCCAGCGGAACGGCCCCGGCGTGGTCCAGGTCTTCACGATCAGGTCGTGCGCCTCCTCGAAGCGCTCGCGGTTGAACGCGGGGTTGACGCCGTTGGCGAGCTGCTCCTGGCCGCCGCCGCGCACGAATCCCGACACCAGCCGGCCCTTCGAGATCATGTCGATCATCGCAAGCTCTTCGGCGAGTTGTACCGGGTTGTCCGACAGCGGCAGCGGATTTCCCAGGATCACGATCTTCACGTTCTTCGTCATCGCGGCGAGGATCGAGGCGAAGACGTTGGTCCGTGCCTGCATGCAGAACGGCGCGTTGTGGTGCTCGTTCAGCATGATGCCGTCGAAGCCCAGCTCGTCGACCAGCAGGTAGTGCTCGAGATACTCGTTGTACAGTCGGCTGCCCTCGTTCGGGTCGAAGTGGCTGTTCGAGAACATCAGAGCGGTGGCGCCGAAGTCCAGGCCGGCCTGGGCGAAGTAGGCCGACATCGGCTGTTCGGTGAAGTACATCAGGTGCATGACGATCTCCCTTCCGCCGCGGCAAGGGCGGTCTGCTGGCCGTTTCACCAAGTTTGTGACAAGGCTAGCCCTGCGTCTGCCTGCCGGCAACCATGGGTCGCAATGCGATGGGCCGGAAATTGGCATGGTGCGGGCGGCGGGTGATGATCGATCGCGTATTCAGGAGCGACAACAGATGGCCGACTTGGGCGAAACGCCGGATTATGACGCCATCATCATTGGGGCAGGGATGTCGGGCCTGTACCAGCTCTACCGTCTGCGCGAGCTGGGGATGCGCGTGCGGGTGTTCGAGGCTGGCACCGGAGTCGGCGGCACCTGGTACTGGAACCGCTATCCGGGCGCGCGTTTCGATTCCGAAAGCTATTCCTACAGCTATTCGTTCTCGCAGGAGTTGCTGGCGGAATGGAACTGGTCGGAGCATTTCTCCGGCCAGCCGGAGACGCTGCGCTATCTCAACCATGTCGCCGACCGGTTCGACCTGCGCCGCGACATTCAGTTTCGCAGCCGAGTGGCCGCGGGGCAGTGGCAGGAGGCGGCCCGGCGGTGGGACGTGACGCTGGAGGACGGCAGTCGCCATAGCGCGCGCTTTTTGATTACCGCAGTGGGTCCGCTGTCGGCACCGACGATGCCGCGCATCGAGGGGGTGGAGACGTTCCAGGGGCAATCCTGTCACACCGCACGATGGCCGCATGAGCCGGTAAGCTTCGCGGGGAAGCGCGTTGCGGTGATCGGCACGGGTGCGACCGGCGTGCAGACGATCCAGGAGGTAGCGAAGACGGTCGGCCACCTGACCGTGTTCCAGCGCACGCCGAACTGGTGCGCGCCGCTGCACAACAGCACGATCGATGCCGCGGCGATGGCGCAGATCAAGGCGGGCTATCCGGAGATGTTCCAGCGTTGCCAGGAAACCTTTGCGTGCTTCCTGCACACGCCGGACCCGCGCGGCACGTTCGAGGTCACGCCGGAGGAGCGCGAGGCATTCTGGGAGAAGCTGTACTCGGAGCGTGGTTTTGGGATCTGGCAGGGCAATTTCCGCGACATCCTTATCGATCGGGCAGCCAACGCGGCCATCTCGGATTTTGTTGCCAGAAAGATCCGCCAGCGGGTGAAGGACCCCAAGGTTGCCGGGAAGCTGATCCCCAGGAACCACGGTTTCGGCACGCGGCGTGTTCCGCTGGAGACGCGATATTACGAGGTCTACAACCAGCCCAATGTCGCGCTGGTGGACATCAACGAAACGCCGATCGAGCGGATCACACGGACGGGCATCAAGACCAGCGATGCCGAGTACGCGTTCGACATCATCATCTACGCGACGGGTTTCGATGCCATCACCGGGAGCTTCGATCGCATCGACATGCGCGGCTCTGATGGGTTGCGGCTGAAGGACAAATGGTTGGGCGGTCCGCAGACCTATCTCGGTGTTCTGGTGACGGACTTCCCGAACATGATGATGCTGATGGGGCCGCATACGGCGTTGGGCAACATTCCGCGCAGCATCGAATACAATGTCGAGTGGGTAACGGGCCTGTTGCGCCATGCGCGGGAGCATGGTCTCACGCGGGTGGAGGCGACCGACGCGGGAGTGACGTCGTGGACCGATCACGTCAAGTCGTGTGGGATGGGTCTGCTGTCCAATGAGGTCAACTCGTGGATGACCGGAATCAACTCCAATGTGGTGGGCAAACAGACCCGCATCATCGCGCGCTACAGCGGCAGCGCACCGGCATACCGGGCGCGGTGCGACGAGGTGGCTGCGAAGGGATATCAGGAACTCGCGCTGGCATAGCGCCAGCAGTCAATCGGAGCAGGAGATCGTGGTGAAACCAGAAGCGGTTGGGCTGTCAGCGTCGCGGTTGGCGCGCCTGGATGAGGTTATGACGCGGCGCTACGTCGATAGCGGCCGGCTGCCGGGCGTGCTGACCATGGTGTACCGGCGCGGCAAGCTTGCCCATACCGGCATGTCGGGGCACATGGACCTCGAGCGCGACAAACGGATGCGCGAGGATGCGATCTTTCGCATCTACTCCATGAGCAAGCCGATCACGTCGGTCGCGCTGATGATGCTGGTCGAGGAAGGCCTGATCGGCCTGGACGATGACGTCGCCACGCACATTCCGTCGTGGAAGAATCTGGGGGTCTACGCTACCGGCCTGCCGAGCCTCGTTGCCGTGGGAGAGCCGAGCTTCGTGACGACGCCGGTTGTGCGGCCCATGAAGGTTGTGGATCTGGTGACGCATACGTCGGGCCTGACCTACGGGTTCATGAACCGCACCAGCGTCGATCGCGCGTACCGCCGCGCGCATATTGCAGAACCCAGCGCCGAGGGCGGGCTCGATGGGATGATCGAGCATTTGTCGAAGCTGCCGCTGGAGTTTTCGCCGGGGACCGGGTGGAACTACTCCGTCTCGATCGATGTGATGGGGTATCTTGTACAGAAGCTCAGCGGCATGAGTTTCGGCGAGTTCCTGCGCACGCGGCTGTTCGAGCCTCTGGGCATGACCGACACTGCATTCTGGTGCCCGCCGGAGAAGATTGAGCGGTTCTCGTCCTGCTATATGCCACGACATGGCGGCGGGCTGTTGACGCAGGACGATGCGGGCAGCAGCACATACGCGGCACCGCCGAAGCTGGAGTCGGGCGGTGGCGGCCTGGTGTCGACCGCGCACGACTACATGCGGTTCTGCCGGATGATGCTGAGCGGTGGAACGCTCGACGGCGTGCAGATCCTCAGCCCCAAGACCGTCGCGCTGTTCAGTCTGAACCACCTGCCGGACAACAAGGAGCTGGCGGACATGGCACCACCAGGCCTGTTCAGCGAGGCGGGCTATTCGGGCATCGGCTTCTCGATCGGCTGCGGCGTGAATGTCAACGTAGCCAGGACGCGCCTGCCTGGTACGTTGGGCGAGTATTTTTGGGGGGGCGCTGCCTCGACGGCGTTCTGGATCGACCCGAAGGAAGAGCTCGCGGTGGTGTTCATGACACAGGTCATGGGCAGTGACGTTCGGCTGACCCTGCGCCGTGACCTCCGAACGCTGGTCTACTCGGCGATGACCGAGTCATTCGCTTAATCCGCCGGGAGGAGAAAATGGGACCGAGGCTTGTCGAATATTTGCTGTATGAGCCGGAGGACAGCGGCATCCTTTGGATCAAGTTCAATCGCCCAGAGCGGATGAACGCGCTGGTGGGGACCGCGGAGGAGAGCGGCACTGTCGCGAAGGTTGGCGAGTACATGCGGGCGGGCGACGATGATCCCAATGTCCGCGTGATCGTGTTGACCGGCGTGGGGCGCGGATTCTGTTCCGGTGCGAATCTGGCGTCGAGAGCGACGGGGGATGTCACAGGAGAAAACCTGCCCGGCAATCGGGGGACGCATGAAGGGCCTGATGCGGCACGCCAACACTTCTTTCACGGATTTACCCAGCTTCACCGCGATATCTCGCTGATCCGCAAGCCGACCATCGCAATGATCAATGGCCCGGCGGTCGGCTCGGGCATGGACATGGCATTGCATTGCGATATCCGTGTGGGCTGCGAGAGGACGCGCTTTATCGGCTATCACAACGCCGGACAGATCATCGAGAATGGCGGTTCGTACTATCTTCCAAAAATGGTTGGCCTCGGGCGCGCTTTGGAATTCGTCTACACCGGCGAGCTGAACGCGGAGCGGGCATACGAGTGGGGGATGCTCAACCATTTGGTGCCGTCCGAGAAGCTGGAAGAGACCACGCGGGAACTGTGCGACAAAATCATCGCCAGGCCGCCGCTGGTGCAGTGGGTGAGCAAACGCGTCATGCGTGCCGCTTTGGACAGCACGCTGGAGACGACGATGGTGCTTACCTCCAATGCTGGCGGCATTCTGCAGAGCTCGGAGGATGCGAGGGAGGCGCGGCGGGCTTTTGTGGAGAAGCGACAGGGCCGGTTTAAGGGGGTTTGAGGGGCCATACTGTGACCGAGATTGCTTTGCTGCGCTCGCAATTATAGGTCGGCACGATGCTTGCATGCCTCGCCGACGGCGTGAGGAGTTGGTAGATGGCGGCGAAGCCCTTTCACCTTGGCTGGTTTCTGCAAGGCTCGAGTGCGCAGGCCTGGGGCGAGAGCTGGACCGGGCACATCGGGAACAACTGGATGGTGCCGGAGCTGTTCATCGACATGGCGCGTTCGCTGGAGCGCGCGTGCTTTGACTACCTGCTGATCGAGGATTCATCCTATGTCGGCGAGAGCTGGGGCGGGTCGACGGAGCTGTATTTGAAGCACGCCATCGCGGTGCCGCGGCAGGATCCTTCGGTGGTCGCTTCGCTGATGACACAGGCGACGTCGCGCATCGGCATCGTGCCGACCTTCGGCACCTACGCCTACCCGCCGTACCTGCTCGCGCGGCTGATCGCGACGCTGGATCAGGTATCGGAGGGCCGCATCGGCTGGAATGCCGTCACCGGCAGCTCCGATTTCGCGGCGATGAACTTCGGGATGCCGGGGATGCCGGAGCACGACCTGCGCTACGACATGGCCGACGAGTACATGGAAGTCTGTCGGCAGCTCTGGGGTTCATGGGAGCCGGGTGCGATCATCGCCGATCGGCACAGTGGATTTCTGGTTGATCACACCAAGGTCCATGCGGTGAATTTCGAGGGGCGCTACTACAAGGCCCGCGGGCCGCTGAATTCAGGACCGTGTGTGCAGGGGCAGCCGGTGATCGCGCAGGCAGGTGGCTCGCCGCGGGGACGTCAGTTCGCTTCGCAGTACGCCGACACGATCGTGGCCCACACCAAGGGCGTTGCCGGGATGAGGGCGTACCGCGAGGACGTGCGTGCCCGCATGGTAGCTCACGGCCGCGATCCGGATTCGTGCAAGGTGCTGTTCCTTGTGGCGCCGATCATCGCCGAGACGGAGGAGGAGGCGCAGGAGAAGAAGCGGCTGCGCGCGGCTCGAGCCGAGGCACAGAATTCCGCAGCGGCTCGCGCATCTGGGGAAGGTGACGAACATCGACTTCGGGCGCTTTGATCTCGACAGGCCATTGCCTGAGGATGTCACCACCAACGGACATCAGCAGACGCTTGACGAGTTCCGCCGAAAGTATGCAGGCAAGACGCTGCGCGAGGCGATGCTCGACCACAATGCCACGGAGCTCTCGGTGGAGCTGGTTGGCACGCCGAACTCGTTGGCGGCTCGCATGGGGGAGGTGATGGAGGAAGTCGGCGGCGACGGTTTCCTGTTCTCGCTGCCGAATGTCAGCCGTCGTACTCTGGCCGAGGTGGAGGATGGGCTGGTGCCGGCGTTGCAGGATCGCGGCCTGGTGCGCGCGGCATACACCCACCGGTACTTTAGGGATAACCTCCTCGAGTTCTGAGCGGGGAGGGGGCCATGGCGCTGAACCAGACACAACAATCGGCCGTCGCCTGGGTTGAGACGAACCGGGCGCGGCTGTCGGACTTCAACAGGGGAATCTGGAACTTCGCCGAGCCTGCCTGGCGGGAATACAAGTCGGCGCGTGCCTACTGCGATCTGCTGCGCGGCGAGGGGTTTGCTGTGGAGGAAGGCTCGGGCGGCATGCCCACCGCTTTTGCGGCGACCTGGGGAGGTGGTTCGCCGGTCCTCGGTAGTTACGCCGAATACGATGCGGTCCCCGGGCAGTCGCAGCAGGCGGTGCCATACAAGGCGCCGCGCGAAGGTCTGCATCCCTGGACCGCCGGCCATACCGATCCACATTCATCACTGGGAACCGCGGCGGTGGCCGGCATCCTGGCGACCAAGGCGGCGATGCAGCTTCATGGACTGCGCGGCACGCTGAAGTTTTTTGGCGAGCCAGCTGAGAAGGTGTGCGGCTCGAAGCCGGTGCACGCGGCGAAGGGCTACTACGACGGTTGCGATGCGTTTATCGCCTACCATCCGCATAGCGCCAACACGGTTCAGGGCGAGACGCAATGCGGAGCCTATTGGAGCGTCGTGATAAGCTTCGAGACGCTGACGCCCGAGCAGTGGATCGACAAATCGTTGTTGCCGATCCGCACATCGGCGCATGCGGCCGCGCGGTGTCCTGGCGCGATCGATGCTCTGTGCCTGATGTACACGACCACGAAATACACCAAGGAGGCGATGTATCCGCACGCCGGTGCCTGGACACTGAACGAGTTCATTCTGACCGGTGGCGATGCGACGTCCGATAACCTGCCACCACGGTTCAGCCAGATCCAGTATTCGTGGCGTTCGCCATCGCTCGCGGTGCAGCAGCAGATCTATCAGGTGCTGGCCGAAAACGCGCGTCACGCAGCGGCGGTGTGCGGATGCCAGGCGTCGGTGCGATGGGTGACCAAGACGCGCGTCGGCTTGCCGAACAGCACGATGATCGACCTGGTGTATCGGAACATGGAAGCGATCGGCGCGCCGTCATTCGACGAAGAGGCGCGCGCGTTCGGCCGGGCAATTCAGACGAACCTCGGCGTCGCGTCGATGGACGATCCGTTCATTGCCGACAATCAGCGGCTGACGCCACCGGCGGAATTCGAGGCGATCGTGCGCCGCAGCCTGCCGCCCGGGCAATTCCATATCGGTGCCGATGACTACGTCGAATACAGCTGGCATGCACCGGCGGTGCGGCTCTTCACCATGCGGCCGGCGCTGCGTACTCCGGACGACAGCTATGAGTATCCGGCCTGGTGTCGCAATGCTCTTGGCGCCTTGCCGGCAGCGATCGATCCCGGGTTATTCCTCGCGGCGAAGACACTGGCCGCGTCGTTTCTCGATCTTCATGCGCATCCGGAAATGCTCGAACGTGCCAAGGCTGAGTTCAACGAGCGTACCGGTGGCGGTGTCGGCGGGACGAAATGGGTGGCACCGCTGCTGCCGCATGATTTCGTTCCACCGGTTGATCTGCGTTGGCCGGAATACATCACCACCGCACGCGGTGAGGAATGGTGGATACCAACGCCGTTCTCCGGCTCCGGCGCCGGAGAGGCACTGACATGACCCTTTGATCAGGAGCGCAGCCATGACGAGACGCGACGACACGACTGAGCATAGCCGCCGCCGCTTCCTTGGTTTTGCCGCCTGGGCAACCGCGGGCATGACCGCTCTGGGTGGCACGCGAAGCTTCGCGCAATCCACGCCGCCGGCGAAGATGCCGGAGATCACCGCGATACCGGACAAGCTGAAGGGCAGCGGCGAAGTGCGTATCGCCGGCTATGGGGGCACCGCGCAGGATGCCGAGCGGACCGCGTATTTCACGCCGTTCGAAAAGCTCAGCGGCATCAAGACGCTCGATTTTCCCGGTGCCGACATCAACAAGGTCAAAGCGATGGTGGACACCGGCAACGTCGAGTGGGACGTGGTGCAGCTCAGCCGCTCCACTGTGAAGAATCTCCAGAAGAAAGGCGACTACTTCGAGAAGATCGACTACGAGCCGGTCGATGTGGACAACATCGATCCGCTGTATCGCTACGACTACGCGCTCGACATGTTGGTCTGGTCTCAGGTGATGGGGTATCGCACCGATGCGTTCAAGGGTGCGGCGCCGAATGGTTGGGCGGACTTCTGGGACATGACGAAATTCCCTGGCGATCGCGCGCTGGGCGGCGCCGGTCCCAGCACACCGGAGCTGGAATTCGCGCTGATGGCGGCAGGTGTGTCGCCCGACAAGCTGTACCCGATTGACATCGACCAGGCTTTCGCCAGCTACGACAAGGTCAAGGCGAGCGTGGTGAAATGGTGGGAGACCGGCGCTGTGCCAGTGCAGTTGCTCACCGATCACGAGGTGGTGCTGACGTCGGTCTGGAACGGTCGCATGGCCGCGATCCAGGCAGCTGGCGTGCCGGCTGCGATCAGTTGGAACCAGGGGCTGCTGAAGCGCGACTGCTGGGCCGTGCCGAAGAACTCGCCCAACAAGGCCAATGCAATGAAGTTCATCGCGTTCAGCACGCGGGCGATTTCTCAGGCGCGGCTGTCGATGCTTATCCCGTATGGTTTCGTCAACAACAAGTCGGCGGAATACCTGAGCGAGAAGCAACTGGAGGTATTGCCGAGTGCACCGGCTATCAAATCGCAGTTGGTGCCGTACGATTACGAATGGTGGGTGGACAACCGCGATACCGTCATCGGGCGCTGGAACAAGTGGATACTGGCCTGACGGGGGCGGATGTAATGGATGGAACCACCACGCTGGCTGTTGGACGGCGGGTGACGGGTCATGGCGCGTCGGTTGTTCTGAGCAACATCGAAAAGCGGTTCGAGAGCGTCGGTGCGGTGCGCGGCGTCACGCTCGATATCCGTTCGGGCGAGTTCCTCACTTTGCTGGGGCCCAGTGGATCGGGCAAGACCACAACGCTGTTGATGATCGCTGGATTCGAAACGCCTACGCTCGGCGACATTGCGATCGATGGGCAGTCGGTCGTGGTTCTGCCGCCGCACAGGCGCAACATCGGCATGGTGTTCCAGAACTATGCGTTGTTCCCGCATATGACGGTGGCGGAGAACATCGGTTTTCCACTCAAGCAGCGCGGTGTCGATCGAGCGACGCGAGCGAGGCGGGTGGCGGAAAGCCTGGAGCTGGTGCGGCTGCCGGGCTATCAGTCGCGCTATCCGCGGCAGCTTTCCGGCGGTCAGCAGCAGCGTGTCGCGCTGGCCCGCGCCATCGTGTTTCGCCCGCGGCTGCTGCTGATGGACGAGCCGCTCGGGGCACTCGACAAGCAGTTGCGCGAGAGCCTGCAGCTTGAGATGCGGCGCCTGCACGCTGAACTGGGCATCACCTTCATCTATGTCACGCACGATCAGGCGGAGGCACTGACCATGTCCGACCGGGTCGCGGTGATGAACGAGGGCCTGATCGCGCAGATCGGCACGCCGGAGGACCTGTATGACCGCCCGTGCGACCGCTTTGTCGCTTCGTTCATTGGCGAATCCAATTTTATTCAGGGCGTCGTGCGGGGTTTGGAAGATGGCGTGGTGGTTGCGGATTGCGCAGGCGCGACAGTCCGCGCGGTTGGCGGGCGGTCGGCGACGGTCGGCGAAACCGTCACCCTGACGACACGCCCGGAACGCCTGGGGTTTGCCGATACGCCGCAATGCGCGACGCGCCAGAACCGTGTGGCCGGGACCATTGCCGAGACGGTGTTTGTCGGCGAACACTGCCGTTATCTCTGCCATTGCGCGGGCGGCGTCTCGATCGTTCTCAAGGAACCATCCAGCGCGACTGTCCGCCGTCGCGTTGTCGGTGAAAGCGTGGAGCTCGCCTGGTCGATTGCCGACACGGTCATCGTCTGACGCATGACCACTGTCGCGATTGCGCCTGTACGATTGCCACGCGTTTCCTGGCAGCGCGTTGCCCCGATCCTGCTCGTATTGCCGCTCGCACTGTACATGCTGGCCTTCTACCTGGTGCCGCTCGCGTCGATGCTGCTGCGCAGCGTCGCGGAACCGAGCTGGACACTGGACAACTACCGTCAACTCGCTGCGGATCGTGTCTTCCTGGAGGTGTTCTGGACGACGCTGCGTACTGCTCTTGTCGTGACACTTGGCACGATGTTGCTGGGCTACCCCGTCGCGCACGCGCTGTCGCGGCTGCGGCGCGGCGCGGCGACCGTGGTGCTGATCGTGGTCCTGCTGCCGTTCTGGACCAGCGTCCTGGTGCGCAGCTACGCGTGGATGGTGCTGCTGGGACGGCACGGCGTGATCAACGAACTGCTGATCGGCGTCGGCCTGATCGGTGCCCCGCTTCGCCTATTGAACACGTCATTCGCCGTGCATATCGCGATGATCCATATATTGCTGCCTTACATGATCCTGCCGATCGCGAGCGTTCTGCGGCAGATCGACGGCGCTTTGCCGCGCGCGGCGGCGGGGCTGGGCGCACCTCCATGGCGCGTGTTCCTGCACGTCGTGCTGCCGTTGTCACTTCCAGGTGTCGCCGCGGGTACGCTGCTGGTCTTCGTGTTGTCGCTCGGATTCTACATCACGCCGGCGTTGGTCGGGGGGCCGCGCGACCTCATGTTGTCGATGCTAATCGCGCAGCAGGTCGATCTGCTGAACTGGCCGTACGCGGCGTGTCTGTCCGCCGCGCTGCTCGCCGTCACCCTATTGCTGATTGTGGCGTTCCAGCGCCTGCCTGGCATGCGGGACCTGCTGCGGGCGGCGACGCGATGATTGGGCGCGTCGCGTTCCGCGTTCTCTGGATCGTCGTGCTGGTCTTCCTGGTGTTGCCGATTCTGATCGTTGTCGTGTTGTCATTCTCTTCGGCGAGTTATTTGACATTTCCGCCGCCCGGCTTGGGCATCCGCTGGTATCGCGCCTATCTGGGCAGCAGCGAATGGCTGGCATCGACATGGCTCAGCCTGGGCGTTGCGGCCTGCGTCGTTGCGCTGTCGACCATCCTCGGAACGCTGGCATCCCTTGGACTGGCGCGACTGCCGCCCGCCATGCGCACCATCATGGGCGCGCTGATCCTGTCGCCGCTGATCGTGCCCGGTATCGTGGTGGCCATCGGCATCTACTACGTGTTCGCGCGCTATCGCCTGGTCGGAACCCCGGCGGGTCTTGTGCTGGCGCACACCTGCCTTGCCGTGCCGTTCGTGGTGACCAGCGTGAGCGCCAGCCTGGCCGGTCTGGATCGGCGATTGGGACAGGCAGCGCTCAGTCTCGGCGCGACGCCCTGGGGCGCTTTCCGCCAGGTGACCTTGCCGCTCATCCGTCCGGGTGTACTTGTCGGGGCACTGTTTGCCTTTATCACCTCGTTTGACGAACTGATCGTCGCGTTGTTCCTGTCGGGCTCGGGCGCGGTCACTCTGCCGCGGCGGATGTGGGACGATCTGCGCTTCGCCATCGATCCAACCATTGCCGCGGTTTCGACGCTGACGATTGCGCTGAGCGCAATGCTGTTGTTCGGTGCCCATCTGGTTCGTCGGCATCAGGCAAGTGGGGAAAGAGAAGCGGGAGGAACGGTGTGACTTCACCCCAACTCAATTTTTCGCCCTCAGAATATGACGCGCGTCTCACCAGGACACGGACCGCCATGGCGAGCGCGGGCATCGAACTGCTGATCGTGACCGATCCGTCCAACATGCATTGGCTGACCGGCTATGACGGCTGGTCGTTCTACGTTCATCAGTGCGTGCTGATGCCAGCCGAGGGTGACCCTGTCTGGTATGGGCGCGGGCAGGACGCGAATGGCGCCCGGCGCACGACGTGGCTGCGTCACGACTGCATCGTGGGTTATCCCGATCACTACGTGCAGTCCGTCGAGCGACACCCGATGGATTTTCTGTCCGGCGTCATCAAGGACCGTGGGTGGGAGCGCGCTTCGATCGGAGTGGAGATGGACAATTACTGGTTCACTGCCGCTGCCTACGCGTCGCTCGTCGCGCACCTGCCAAGCGCACGCTTCACCGACTCGCGTTCGCTGGTGAATTGGCAGCGCGCGGTCAAGAGTTCCGACGGAGTTAGAGTACATGCGCCGCGCCGGGCGTATTGTGGCGGCCATGCATCAGAGGATCGTCGACAAAGTCGAGCCGGGGATGCGCAAGTGCGATCTGGTCGCAGAAATATACGATGCGGCCATCCGTGGCGTGGACGGGTACGGCGGTGACTACGCCGCGGTCGTGCCGCTGCTGCCTTCAGGTATCGAAGCCTCGGCTCCGCATCTGACCTGGGACGACCGGCCCATGCGCGCGGGGGAGGGAACGTTTTTCGAGCTGGCCGGATGTTACAGGCGATACCATTGTCCGTTGTCGCGCACGGTGTTTCTCGGCAGACCCACGCAGCAGTTTCTCGATGCGGAGAAGGCGACGTTGGAGGGCATGGAGGCCGGACTCGCCGCGGCAAGACCTGGAAATGTCTGTGAGGATATCGCCAATGCGTTCTTCGCAGTGCTGAGGAAATACAACATCATCAAGGACAATCGCACTGGCTATTCGATCGGCCTCAGCTATCCGCCTGACTGGGGCGAACGCACCATGAGCCTGCGACCCGGCGACACGACCGAGTTGCAACCCGGCATGACGTTCCACTTCATGACCGGCCTGTGGCTGGAGACGATGGGCCTGGAGATCACGGAAAGTATTGTGATCACCGAGACCGGCGTGGAATGCCTGGCGGACGTACCCCGGCGGTTGTTTGTAAAGGCGTGAGGCGAAGCGATCCATGGCACGATGGGGATTGCTTCGCTCCGCTCGCAATGACAGGTCGTTCGACAGATTTTATGGCCAGACCTTCTTCGGATTCTTGCCCATCGAGAATGTCTTCGGGTCGTCCGAGATGAACTCGTAGACTGCGGGCTTGAACTTCGCGCACTGGCCGTACGCGTCGCAGGCGATCGGCCCGCTCATGCCGTCGAATTTTTCGGCGAACACGGCGTCCCGCAGGGCCTTGCGGCCAATGTACAGATTGCCTTCCTTGTCGGTCTTGGCCACTTTGGGGATCGCCTTGATCGCCATCTCCGCGGCATCGTAGGCATTGGCGTGGTAGCCCGAGATCGGTGCCTCGCCGTAGACCTTCTTGTATTCCTCGACGAATGACGGATAGGCCTTGCCCATGGTGTCGACCGAGACGTCGGGATAGCAGATGTGGAAGCCGACCACTGACGGACCGGCCGCCTCGACGAACTCCGCCGCCGCGAGCGAGCCGCCGCCTACAAGCGTGGTGTGCTCCAGCCCCGGAATCTCCTTGGACTGGCGCAGCATCTGCGCCGCGGCCGCGACGAAGATCGGCATGTAGATCACATCCGGCTTCTCGGCAGCGATTTTGGTCAGCACTGGATGCATGTCCACATCGGTTGGCGCGACCGCTTCCGTCGACATGACCTTGCCGCCCAGGCCCTCGAAGCTTTTTGCCATGACGGCGGCGAGCTGCTGGGCGTAGGGGCTGCCGTCGTGGACGGCAACGACGTTCTTCGCCTTCAGCACGGTGAAAACGTATTTCGCGTCGGAGGCGCCCTGGTCGATGTCGCTGGCGATGGTGCGGCCGAAGCCGGCGTACTGCGGTCCGCGGTCAGGTGCAGTCAGCGAGGGCGCCGAGCATGCGTTGCAGATGTTGGTGATCCCCTGCTGCCAGAGAATTGGCGCGGCCGGCGTGGCGGCAGACGAGCAGGCGCCGCCGAGCACGATCAGGATCTGCGGGTTGGCAGCCAATTTGGTTGCCGCGGTCTGGCCGCCCTCGGCGTTGCACTGATCGTCCTCGACGGTGAACTTGATCGGGTGCTCGAGCAGCCTGCTGCCGATGGCGCGAAACGCGAGTTCAGCGCCACGCTTGGAATCGATGCCCATCGCGGTGTCGGCGCCGGACATCACCCAGTAGGCACCAATCTGGATCGGTGCGCCCTTTGGGATGCGCACCACACCCAGCGGATCGGTCACCGGCGCCTGCGCTTCAGCAAGTAGCGGATGTGCCAACAACAGCATGGCGCCGACGAGGATGGCGGGCGTCAGGCGTCTATACATGATAGTAGCAGGATTCATTGTTGAAGCCCCCCAGCCTGTTGAGCGTTCCTGAAGACGACGCTTCTTCCCGGCCGCCGACGTGCCCGCAAGGTCCGCGAAAACGTGAGCTATTCTTGCTGCCGATAGGTGCGCGGCAGAGACTATCGACACAGATTATGGGCGCGGCAGCCGTTGGCCGCAATCCGATTGCACTGGGCCACCTTGTTCGAGCAGTCCGCAACGCACGCGGATCGTCTTGGATCTATACTGAAGAGTTGGGCCCGGCATTCCGCAACACATGACTCGCGCTTTGTTGTGCAGCCGGCAGCGTCCACGCAGGCGGCACAGCCACTTGCGGGCTGTGCCATGGCGAGACATGGCATGACGCAACAAGATATCAAGACGATGGCAAAGGCGGCAGCCCTCGCCCGGAAGAGCATTGAGCGCGGCATGGGAACAGGCCAGGCGCGCAGCATGATGACGCCTACGGGCGCACGTAGGTCCAGCCTTGCTCCTCAAGATCGACGATGCGTGCAATTCCCGCCGGAACAAGGTGCGCCTCTGGGAGAAGAGTTATGTTCTTATTCTCCTGCTTGGATTGAGCGGCAAGGGTATTGCCGCAACCTGTGAAGGTTACGTTTTTCATGTTGCTGCTAATGGCCGCAAGACGTTCCTTCACCGGTGAGGTGTCGCTGCGGACCATGTTCAAGCCGGCACCGTAGGCGACGAACTCGATCTCGATTTTTTCGCCTTTGTCCTGGTAGTACTTGACCAGGTTCTCGCCGTTGTTGAGCGCCATGTTCATGACGGCAGGGTCGTTCTGGGTCACCTGGATGACCACCCTGTGCGTCTTGTGCATGGTCGAGTACGCCACGGTGGGCGCTATCTTGCTTTGGCTTTCCGCGAACGCCGGTCCTGTCGCGATCATGACCAGGCCAATACCGCCCATCGCCGCGGTCTTTAGTAAACGCATTCGATTTCCTCCAAACTGGAACTGATCACTGTTAGAGCGGCGTCACTTGCCATGCTGGCGTCGCCAGTCCAGGAATTCCTGGAACAGCCGTACCTGCTCTGGCGTAGGCGGACCCACGACGGTCCCGGGTTGGGGTGGAGTGGCGTTGGCAGAGCTGTCTGAGGGCGCCGCGGCCGGCCTTGTCGCTGCGGCACTGTCAAGCCATTGCTGGGCCGCCGGGAAGCGTTCGAGCCCGGGCACCTTGGCGTTGAGGTTGACATCCTTCCACTTGGGATGAAACCCCGGCTCCTGTAGTTTGCCCAGCCGACTGAACAGGTAGTCGGTCAATCGAGCGACCCGCTTGTAGCGGTCAGACCCTTTTGACCAGTTGTACGCCGCCAGGATCGTCGGCACTGCGATCGTCTCCACTTCCTGGCCCTGCGGAATGATGTCGGGATAATCGCTCGGGGTCAGGGTGGACGGCAGGTAGAACCCGAAATCCTCGAAGTGGACCGGCAGGAACTTGAATCCGGGATCCCACTTCGAGTGCAGAAACACGTCGATCGGCTTGGAGGTGACGAACACGACCGCTGCCATGTCGCCTTGTCCCGATCGCATCTGCTGCAAGGCGACCTGGTGGGGGATGAAGGTCTTTTCGACGTCCAGTTTCAGCCGTTCGAAGATCAGCGGACCAGAATAGGCCGCCGCAGTACTCGGGGTGTTGAAGTTGACCTTCTTCCCCTTGAGATCGCTCAGGGACTTGATCTCCGGACGGACGAAGATGTGCAATTCGGAGGGAAACAGGCTGAGGATATAGGTGATCCGCTGGCGGATGTTCGGAACCAGCGTCTTGAACTGGTCCAGGGCATCGGAGTTGATGATCGCGGCGTCGACGCCCTTCAGATAGAGCAGCGCCTCAACGTTCTCGACAGGCCCACGCGTGACAATGGGCAACACGTGTAGGTTGTCGCCGTCGTCCACGACACGCGCGATCTCAGTCGCGAAGCGGATAGGGGCGCCTTCGAGCTGACCGCCAGCAAGCCCGACAGTCCATGCATTGAGCCGCTCCACCGCCTGCGATTCGAGCGCTTTGCGCGGTACCTGAGTTGGCTGCTGATCGGTTGGCGCGCCGGCGGTCTGCGCCTCGGCCGCTCCTCCCAGGGCCAAGCCGGCGCAGAGCACGCCGAGGACCATTCCAAGAACAAGCAACGCTGATTTCAACGCGAGACCCTCACGGAAAGGTGTATGATACAGCGGTCTCGCGTCGCTGCCTACATTGAACCGGGTGCGTCGCGATTTTGACGCGCCCGGTTCCCTTGCGTCAGAGCCTGGCGACCAGTGCGGTGAGCTGGTCGGCACACTGGCCCCAGCCGGCGTGGAAGCCCATCTTCTCGTGCGTCTCGCGGTCAGCGACCGTCCAATGGCGCACGCGCGCGGTGTAGCGCGTCTTGCCGCCCTCATCCTCGAAGGTCAGGATCACCGTCATGAACGGCTTCTGCGATGGCTGCCATGCGCTGGTATAGGCATCCGTGGATACCAACCGCTGGTTCGGCACCACTTCGAGATAGACGCCTGGACATGGCATGTCGTTGCCGTCGGGGCTGCGCATCGTGACGGTGCTGGCGCCGCCTGGGCGCACATCGAGTTCCGCGTGCGGCGTCGTCCAGGGCAGCGGGGCGAACCACTGCTTCAGCAGCGCGGGCTCGGTCCATGCGCGATAGAGCTTTTCACGTGGCGCATCGATCAGGCGGGTCAGCGTCAGTTCGCGCTCCGAGCTTTCGCCCGAGGTCTCGTTTGTCATTTGGATTCTCCGGTGTACACCTGTCACAGGGTGCTGATGTCGAGTTCTCGCCCAGAATAGTGGGAACGATCTGTCTCCTGTTGCTCGACGTCCCAAGGACGTGGCAGATGACCGCACGCTGACATGGCACGACAAAAATGTCAGCTTGTGCTCTTGCGCATCAGCCGATCGAGATGCTGGCGGATGTGCGTCGCCTGTGCCGGCGTGTTCGCCAGCGCGATCGCCTGATCGAACGCGACGCGCGCCTCGTCCGCGCGGCCGAGTTGCAGCAGGAATGCGCCCTTGGCGCCGTAGAAATAAAAATACCCGGACAGCCGGTCAGCCAGCGGTTCGATCATCGCCAGTGCGTCCGCCGGCCCGCTGACCTTGCTCACTGCGACAGCGCGATTCAGCGTCACCACCGGTGACGGCTGCAAGCGTTCGAGTGCGGCGTAGAGCGCTGCGATCTGCGCCCAATCGGTCTGCTCCGGCTGCGTGGCGCGGGCATGTGTCGCGGCGATTGCCGCTTGAATCTGATACGGACCTGGCTGGCCATGCCGCACTGCCTTGTCGATCAGCGCGAGGCCCTCGGCAATCAGCTTGGAATCCCACAGCCCGCGATCCTGATCATCCAGCAGCACGATCTCACCGGCCGCATCGAAACGGGCCGCCGTGCGCGCGTGCTGCAACAGCATCAGCGCAGCCAGGCCCATGATTTCGGGCTCGGTCTGGAACAGTCGCAGCAGCAGACGCGCCAAGCGGATCGCCTCGTCGCATAGCGGCGCGCGCGCTGATCCATCGGCCGCGGAATAGCCTTCGTTGAACAGCAGGTAGATCATCGCTGCCACGACCGCCAACCGCTCGGCGCGTTCGACGGCACCTGGCGTTTCGAATGGCACGTCGGCCTTGGCGATCCGCGCCTTGGCGCGCGTGATGCGCTGTTCCATTGCCGCGTCGCTCACCAGGAAAGCGCGAGCGATCTGCGAGACGCTCAAGCCTGAGACGATGCGCAACGCCAAGGCGATCTGTTGTGTCGCCGGCAGTTCGGAATGGCAGCAGATGAACAGCAGCCGAAGCACGTCGTCGCGGTATTGCGAACCATCGAGCCGCTCGGCCAGCGGCGTCTCCACGTCATCGAGATCGGAGATCGTGTCGTCCGGCGGCAGCGGATCCAGCCGGCTGCGCCGTCGCGCACCGTCCAATGCGGCGTTGCGACCGACCAGGATCAGCCACGAAGTCGGATCACGCGGAGGCCCGTTGCGCGGCCAGTTCTTCAGCGCCCGCAGGCAGGCCTCCTGATACGCCTCCTCGGCGGTATCGAGGTCGCGGAAATATCGCAGCAGCGCGCCGATCGCCTGGGGTCGCGCGGCAGTGAGCGCCGCGTTGATCCAGGTGACGTCGGTCATCCGCTTCGCCGGTCGGGGTGATACACCGCCACCGGTCTGATCTCGTAAGTGCCGCCGGGATTGGCCGCTGCCAGATCACGCGCGACATCCAATGCCCCGTCCAGATTGGCGACCTCGATCACATAGAAGCCCAAAAGCTGCTCCTTGGTCTCGGCGAACGGGCCGTCGATCACCAGCGAAGGGTCCTGTGTCTTGCGTAGCGTGGTCGCCGAGGTGGTGGGCAGGAGGCGCAGCGAGGGCCCGAGCGTACCTGCCTTGATCAGCCGGTCTTGAACGACGCCGATCCGCGCCATCACGGCCGCGTCCTCCTCCCTGCTCCAGGACCAGACGACGTCCTCATCATGGTAGCAAAGGATTGTGTAGAGCATACGCTACGTCCTCTTCGTGTTTCACAGGACGCGCCAGTGTGCCCGTTGCCGACACTGGGGCGCAAAAAATTCCGCCGGCTTCGCAGCACCCCGGGGGTCCTCTACAGTCCGGGGGCTGACCCAAAGGGAGGAACCATGATCATCGACTGTCATGGCCATTACACCACGTCGCCGCGCCAACATGAGGCCTGGCGCACCGAGCAGATCACGGCGCACGCCGAGGGCAGGGCGGCGCCGCCGCGCCCAGCGATCAGCGACGACGAGATCCGCGCCAGCATCGTGAACGGCCAGTTGAAGCTCCAGCAGGAGCGTGGCACGGACCTCACGATCTTCTCACCGCGGGCGGCAGGCATGGGGCATCACCTGGGCGACGCCACGACGTCAGAGGGCTGGGCCGCCGCATGCAACGAGCTGATCCATCGCGTCTGTACGTTGTTCCCACGCAACTTCATCGGCGTCTGCATGCTGCCGCAGAGCGCCGGTGTGTCGCCGCGCAACTGCATCGCCGAGTTGGAACGCTGCGTGCTGCAATACGGCTTCGTCGGCTGCAACCTCAATCCCGATCCGTCGGGTGGATACTGGAAGGACCCGCCGCTGGGCGACCGCTACTGGTATCCGCTGTACGAAAAGATGGTCGAGCTCGACGTGCCGGCGATGATCCATGTCAGCGCGGCATGCAACCCGGCGTTTCACACCACGGGATCGCACTATCTGAACGGCGACACGGCGGCGTTCATGCAGTGCCTGACGTCGGACCTGTTCAAGAACTTTCCGACGCTGAAGTTCATCATCCCGCACGGTGGCGGCGCCGTGCCGTACCACTGGGGCCGGTTCCGTGGGATCGCGCAGGACATGAAGCTGCCGCCGCTGACCGAGCATCTGTTGAAGAATGTGTACTTCGATACCTGCGTCTATCACCTGCCGGGTCAGGAACTGCTGGCAAAGGTTATCCCGCTGGACAATATCCTGTTCGCCTCGGAGATGATCGGTGCGGTGCGCGGGATCGATCCGGAGACCGGGCATCACTATGACGACACCAAGCGCTACGTCGAACAACTATCGTTGTCGGCAAGCGACAAGGCCAAGCTGTATGACGGGAATGCCAGGCGAGTGTACGGCAGGCTGTCGGCGCAGCTTGGCAGGCAGGGTGTCCACTAAAGGGCCTGCTGTGGAAGCGACTCGCAAGTGGCACTCCCTGCCGTCACGGCCAGGCAGGCCAAGCTCGGCGAAAGAGGGACCAGTGCGCGTGTCGATCTCACTATATTAGCGCCTATGGGGCTTGGCCAGCCATCTGCGTTCTTGCAGCTGCGCACAAGGAAAGACGTGGATCGCCGAAGGTCGCAGCTCAGTAGGTCAGGCCGGCCTGCATGGCGAAGTGTTCCGCTACCGGTCCTAGAGCTAGCGCCGGGAAAAAGGTCAGACCACCGACGATCACGCACGGTGCCGACCAGCAGGCCGACGAACTGCGCTCCATGGGTCGGCAGAGTTCCCGCCGATGGCGGGGACGATACGCTTTGCCGCCAACGTGCCGGCAATGCACAGCACCGGCACGATGACAATGAAGCGGCCGGCAAACATCGCGGCGGCCAAGCGTCAGATTGTAGAATGGCGTATTGGCGCTCAGTCCGGCGAATGCGCTGCCGTTGGTCGCGGCACCCGACGTGTAGGCGTACAGCAACTCGGAGAAACCGTGCGGTCCGGCATTGTTCAGGCCTGCAACGCCCGCAGGCAGCACAGCGGCGACCGCCGCAATGCCCAGGATGAATGCCGGCACGCACAGCAGCGCCAGCATGGTCATCTTCACCTCGTTGCCTTCGATCTTCTTGCCGAGATACTCGGGCGTTCGACCGATCATCAGTCCGGCGGCGAACACCGCGATGATGGCGAACAGCAGGATCCCGAACAGACCCGAGCCGGGGCCGCCGACAATGACCTCGTCCAGCATCATGTTGGCCATCAGCACCAGGCCGGACAGCGGCATGAAGCTGTCGTGCATCGAATTGACCGCGCCGTCCGAGGAGGCTGTGGTCACGGTGGCGAACAGCGCGGATTGCCCAACGCCGAAGCGCACCTCCTTGCCTTCCATGTTGCCGCCGGATTGCCAGGTACCGCGGCCTGCTCGATTCCGAACGGCGATAGCGCCGCGTTCTGCGTGCGCCTCGCTGGCATAGATCACCACAAGGCCTGCCGCGAACATCACCGCCATGGCGGCAAACAGAGCCCAGCCATGCCGCTGATCACCGACCATGCGGCCGAACGTATTGGTCAGCGCCACGCCGATCAGGAAGATCAGCAGCATCTCCAGGATGCCGGTTAGGGCTGTCGGGTTCTCGAACGGATGCGCCGAGTTGGCATTGAAGAAGCCGCCACCGTCGCCGCTCAGCACCGCGATCACTTTCTGCGAGGCGACCGGCCCGCGCGCCAGCACCTGGTTGGCGCCTTCCAACGTCGTGGCGCTGACATACGCGCCGAGTGTCTGCGGCACGCCCTGCCAGACCAGGAACAGCCCGGCGATGATGCAGATCGGCAGCAGCACATAAAGCGTGACACGCGTCAGATCGACCCAGAAATTGCCGATGGTCTGTGCTGAGCGACGTGCGAAGCCACGCACCAGGGCGATCGCGACGGCAACACCGGTCGCAGCCGGAGAGGAATGACTGGACGGTGATACCCGCCATCTGCGATGAGGTAGCAGAGCGTCGTTTCGCCGCCATAGGACTGCCAGCTTGTGTTGGTGGCGAAGCTGACGGCCGTGTTCAGCGCCAGATCGGGCGCGACGGCATCGAATTGCTGCGGGTTGAGCGGCAGCAGGTTCTGCAGCGCGCTGCAGCGCATAGAGCGCGACGATGCCCGCGAGGTGAAACCAGAGCAGCGCCAGCGCATAGCTCACCCAGCTCTGCTCATCCGCCGGATCGACACCGGCCAGGCGATACAGGCCGTTCTCGATGGCGCGAGAGACGCGCTGCACCCGACCAGAGCCATCGAGGTTGCGTGCGATATAGCCCGCCAAGCGGTTTCACCACCGCGGTGATCAGCGCGGCGAACAGCGCGATCTGCAGCCAGCCCTGCCAGGTCATGGTGCTTGGTCTCGGTGTCGTCGCCGGGCGGTCGGGTCAGATCAGCGCAGGCCCAGACGTAGCCAGCACCGCCCGGCGAACGCCACCGCGAGCAGCAGAAGCATCAGAAGATCGAGCATGGCGTTTGTTTCCGGATCATTTCGCTCAGGCCACCAGGCAGGGATTGCCGGAGCGTGCCTTGACCTGGATCAACCAGTTAACTCAGCTGCCAGCGCATACGGTGGTCCGTGTGCGGCATGCTCCTCGGCCAGCATCACCTCCGGCATCACCGCCAGCAACCGTTCCTGCGTCGCCAGTGCGGCACGGGTCAGCGGCAGCCGCATCTCGTCCGTGCACAATCCGAGGCTGGCCAGCGCGGCCTTCACCGGGAATCGGATTGCTCTCCTTGAACAGCACCGCGTGCAGCGGGTCGAGCAGGTCCCGCAGCACGGCAAACCTCTCCAGGTCCCCGTTGTCCCAGGCACGGTGCAGCAGCGCACACAGCGTGGGTGCCACGTTGGCGGTGACCGAGATGCAGCCGATGCCACCCATCGCCCGGTGCCCGGCCGCGGTCGCGTCATCGCCGCTCCATTGCATGAAGTCATCGCCGCACCGCGCGCGCAGCCGCGTCGGTCGTGACACATCGGCGGTGGCATCCTTCAGTCCGACGATCAGTTCGGCGTCGTGCAGCCGCGCCACGGTGTCGTCGGCGATCGCCACGCCTGAGCGCGACGGAACGTCGTAGAGCACGACAGGAAGATCGGTCGCGTGGGCAATGGCGCGGATATGCGCGATAATGCCGTCCTGCGTCGGCTTCACGTAGGGCGGCACTGCGCAGAGCAGCGCGTCGGCGCCTGCGGATGCGGCCTCGACGCCCATGGCGACCGCCGCGGCAGTAGCCATGGCGGTGCAGCCGGCAATCACCGGCACGCGGCCAATCGCGGCTTTCGCCACTGTGAGCACGGCCTGCGCGCACTCCGTCAGTGTCAGCGCGGCGGCCTCGCCGGTGCTGCCACAGACGACCAGTGCGGCGGTGCCACGGTCAATCTGCCGCTCTGACAGGCGGGATAGGGCGTTCCAGTCCACGTGCGTGTCACGGAACGGCGTTACGAGCGCGGTCAATGAGCCGCCGATGCCGAAAATGGGCTTGGTGCATGATCATCGCTCCTGTCACGCGTGCCGGCGCAGGTCGAACGCGGGCACTTCGGCGTTGAGCATCAGGCGGCCTGCTACGTGGCGGGTGCGGATCGCGGTGAAGCCGTGCTGGCTCAGCAAGCGGCGGATGCGGCTCTGAATCGTGGGAAGCGGGTCGACGCAGAGCACCAGGCGGCCATTCGTGAACAGCACGCGGCGAATCGATGACAGCGCGCTCTCCAGCCAGTCGAGCGACGGAACATGCGGCACGATCACCAGGCTGGCGCTGTCGGCTACCAACCGATCATGCGAGCGGAGGTGAGTCACTTGCGGCGCGCCGGCTCGCAGCAGCGCGCATATCAGGTCGGGACCGTCTCTGCCGAGTACGACGATGTGATCTTCGTCCTCGATCGCGCCGAGGCTGTGGAGCAGGGCGGCCCCCGGTTCTGGAGGTTGCAGCGGTGGGCTGGGCAGCGCGCGACGAGGCGCGACCACCGCACGGACGTGCGTCAGCATGATAGGCGGCTCCCGACAAATGTCATGCGCAGACCGGAATGGTCGCAGTTCATGGCAGGCCGGAAGATCGGCACAACGGCATATAATTGCCATCGGCGTTGTGGCCGACGGGTATAGGATCTGTGTGGGTGGTCGGAACGCATGGGCGGTGTCGGCGACCGGGGACGCGCGGCGTAACCCTTATAGGGCGCGCCACATTAGCCTGGACCACAGTTTGGATCGATGTGAGGTCGAGCTTTGCAGCCGCGTGCGAGCTACAAAATTGCGTAGCATTTCGCTATCGAAGACCTGTGTGGCCTCACAGTTTTCTAAAGCGCTCCGAACAACTCATCTGTTGCTGGTGGGTTGCTGTCACCAAACTCCGGAGGGACGGCGTGGGGATACGTAGTTCCTGGTAGCTGCTGCTCACTCCGCAGCTCGCGGGTCCTCGACATCGGACGACCGGGATCATGCTTCCCTCCAGGTGCTGATGTGTGCCGTGACCATACCAGACGCCGCAGCCCCTTGAACCCGAGTGGCGTAGCAGATCTGCGGCCAATCGCCCCAACTCCCTCCCGCAAGGGGAGCGGGAGCAGTGGCATATGGAACTTGCCTCTGTGTTACGGCCAAGGCAGCGTGTCGACAGATGAGTGCGCTGACACTTTACGTGCTGCTTGGCGCGTTGGCCGCAGGTTTCGTGCAGGGGCTTTCGGGGTTTGCCTTTGGCCTGGTGGCGATGACGTTCTGGGTGTGGGTGGTCGCCCCACAGGTTGCCGGTCCCTTGGTGGTGTTCGGTTCGCTGGTCGGCCAACTGCTCTCGGTCGGCTCGTTCCGACGCAGTTTCGATGGACAACGTCTCTGGCCCTTTGTGCTAGGCGGATGTGCGGGCGCACCGATCGGCGTGTGGATGTTGCGCTACATCGATCCGACGGTATTTAAAATGGCGGTGGGTCTCATGCTCGTGGCTTACTGCCCTCTGATGCTGTGCATCGGCGCCATGCCGCGGGTAACAGCGGGCGGTCGCCTGGCCGACGGCGGTGTTGGCCTGATCGGAGGCGTCATGGGAGGTCTCGGCGGTCTCAATGGACCGGCGCCTACGCTTTGGTGCTCGCTCCGCGGTTGGAGCAGAGACGAGCAACGCGCGGTGTTTCAAACCTACAGCCTGTGCATGCAGGCGCTGACTCTGGCGATCTATGTCACGAGCGGCCTGATCACGCGCCAGACGGTCGGGCTGTTCGCGATCGTCGCTCCGGCGATGGTGGTGCCGACGTTGCTTGGAGTTCGGCTCTATGCGCGGTTCAGCGAGGTTGGCTTTCGCCGGGTCATCCTCGTGCTGTTGAGCTTCTCCGGGGTGGTGCTGTTGATCGCCTCGGTGCCGCGTCTGCTGTTCGGATGAGCGGCGAATCGCTCAGCGCGTGAGCCGGTATGCCGCTGTGACCAGATCGCACGCATCGAGCAGGCGCGCCACATAACGGTCGTACGCGGCGTAGCCGGGTTGCGCGGAAATCCGACATCTGCCGCCGAGATTTTGTGCGAAGGACCAATGACATTTGGCTGTCTCAGCGCTGGGCCGGTGGCGTCGCCGTGATTGTGCAAGTCGGGTGTATGAGCGGCGTCACGTAGATGGGGTTATCCACGTTTCCCGCGTAGAACGGACCGGTTCCGCATACAGAGCTTTTTATCTGCTCGATGATCCGGGCGGGTTCGTCGAGGATTCTTTGCTCGACCCTCTGTTTGCCGCGCTCTTTGTCCGTCTCGATGTCCACAGAAGGCCCCGCCCGGGTCGTGCTCGGCAGCAAGGCGATGATGGATAGGACCAGTATGATTCCGGATGCTGGTAGAAGAGCGCGTGCATTTGCAATTCTTGGTAGTAACGCGCTCGCTGGTCGCAGCATAGATTTCCTCGCGTGCTCGCCTCACTCTCCAATGACTGCCGTTGCGGCAGCCAATGAGCAGGCCGGGTTGACACCATTTGACCGGCGCCCGGAATGTTCCCCTGCACATTCTATGCCACGTACGCGTGTTGGACCGGGACCTGGACGAGGTTCAATCCATAGGTGATCGCCTTGCGCGAATAGTCACCGCGTTGCCGAAAGGGACGGGTGCGGAGTGGTCAGAGCACCCACGGCGGCACCACCGACGGCGCCGACAGGACCGCCGATCAGCGCCCCTTTCCCGCCTCCGGCCAGGGCGCCGGCCACCGCTCCAGCGCCGCCACCGATCAGGGCGCCGTTGATGGCACGCTTGTCCGAATTGTAGGAGCAGCCAACCAGAGCGAGAAGGCTCAGAATCAAGCATGCGCGACGCATCGTAGCTCCTTCCGCTTGTTCCGATCTGAACGCGGTGAGCAACGCAGAGTTTCGCCCGCCATGCGCATGGCCGGGGGCGGGCACAGCGGCTGGCGTAACGGAGGACGAGGCCTCGCCGCGCAGCCAGGCGCTGCCGCGACTGATCCAGATCAATGCCGAATGGCGGCACGGCGGGTACCAGACGTAGCCAAGAGGTACTTGGAGACCAGCCGAAATGAGCGGGGCACAGGAGAACACGCTGCCACCGGTGAGAAGGCGCACGGCAGTGACGTCTGGCGAGCATGAGCAGAACAATCGCGAACTTGTTCGCGGTGAGGCGGAGGAGGAGCGGCAGGTTGCCGAAGAGCAGCGGATCACGGCGGAGGAAGTCCGCAAACAGGCGGAAGCCGTCCGTGCTTCGGCGGAAGATGCGCGCGCGGCTACCGCGGTCGCGAGGGCGGCCGCCGAGAGCGCCCGTGAGCAAATGGAACTGATGCGCCAGGCCAATGAGGAACTCAGGAAGGCGACCGAGGAGGCGCGCCGGGTGGCAGAAGGCTTGCGGGAGCAGGCAGAGGAGCAGCGCGCTTCGGCGGAAGAGCAGCGCCACATCCTGACCGAGATACTGGCGACGCTCCGATCGCAGGCCACCGGCCGGCCGGCCGGGTGAAGCGCGCCACGTGACCCGTCAGCCGGTCCGCGCTCGCTCGCGTGGACGCTTTGTCGGCCTCGACCGGCACTGGCTGCGTTCGACCGGCTTCACGCTGCTGCTCGTGGGCCTCGTCGCTGGCGCGATCGGTGTCGACTGGACGGCGGCGGTGTCATCGCTGGTCACCTGCGCAGTCGGATTCGGCTTCTTCTATCTGCTGTTCTCCGGCGGTGCGCATTTCGGCATCACGGTCGCCAACTTCCTGGCGATCTATGCATGCATGTTCGAGTTCTTTCGCGACGCCAACTTCCCTACGGCGCCGCGCGGCTTCGCTCTAGGCGCGGTGGCGCTGCCGGTTCTGGGCTTTCTCGGTGGCTGCTTCGTGCGCCGACGGCAAGTGTATTCGATCATCCACGCTCGCCGCATCCGCGAGCTTCATCATCTGCCGCGCGTCACGGGCTGGCTGCTGGCTGCGCTCGGTGTGGGCGCTGCGTCTTTCGCGCTGCCCCGTCTGGAGCTCGATGCACAGGACCAGGGGTTTGCTCTGCTCGCCGCGATGGCGCTGGTCACGCTGCTCATCATCGCCTCGGTGCGTGATGTGATCCTGGTGATGATCGACATCGCCATGGTGTTCGAGGGCGTCGCTGCACGGCTGGATCGGCTGGTGCGGCCAATGATGGCGTTTGTCACATTCTATGCGCTGCTGGTGGTGGTGTTCGCATGCCTCTACCGCATCGCCGATCTCACCACGCCCGTGCCACAGTTCTTTCTGCACGCGGCGCCGGCGCGCATCAGCTTCGTGGATGCGCTGTATTACAGCGTTGCCACGATCACCACCCTTGGGTTTGGCGATATCGCACCGACATCGATGCTGGTACGAGCGATCACGGCGATCGAGGTGGTGTCTGGGGTGCTGATGCTGCTGTTTGGCTTCAGTGAGATCATGCGGAGCGCCAGTGCCGACCGACGGCCACCGCACAATTCCGCTTAGCGAACGACAGAGTTTCGCCACCGATGGGAATTATGTGGGGAGCCGAGCGGCGAAGGAGATAGAGCATGGGCTGGCGCGGGCGCAGGGTTTTGGTCACCGGCGGGGCGGGTTTTCTCGGGGCCAACCTCTGCCATTCCCTCGCGCAGCGCGGCGCGCGCGTTGTGGCGCTGGATGGGTTCCTGTTCGGTGGCGGTGCCAATGTGGCGAACCTGGCCGATGCACCGGTGGAGCTGGTGCGCGGCGACATCCGCGAGATGGACCTGCGCAACGTGTGCGAGGGCGCCTCGGTGATCTTCAACCTGGCCGCGCAGACCAGCCATATGGGCGGCCAGAATGACCCACTGGCGGACATTGCGGTGAACGCCGTGGGGCAGGTGCGGCTGATCCAGGCCGCGCGCGAGGCAGCTCCCGACGCCGTGGTGGTGCACGCCTCGACGCGGCAGTTCTATGGGCGGGTGGAGAAGCTGCCGGTGGACGAGAACCAGCCGGTGGCGCCGCCGGATGCGAACGGCGTTTCGAAATTCGCCGGCGAGCAGGTACCTGGCTGCTCGAGCATCGGGTCCGCGGCAGGAAGGTGGTGTCGCTGCGGCTCACCAACTGCTATGGCCCGCGGCTGCGCATTCGCGACGCGCGGCAGACGTTTCTCGGCATCTGGATACGCTGCGTGCTGGAGGGCCGACCATTCGAGGTCTGGGGCGGGTCGCAGCTGCGCGATCTGACCTATGTGGACGACGTCACCGAGGCGTTCCTGCTGGCGGCGGATACGCCCGAGTGCCATGGCAGGATCTTCAACATCGGAGGGGCGCCGCCTGCCTCCCTGCGGGAGATCGCCGAATTGCTGGTGCGGCTTGCTGGCCCCTCGGCGCACTACGTCACGCGCGAGTTCCCCGCCGATCGCGCCACCATCGACATCGGCAGCTACCATGCCGACGACAGCGCGTTCCGTACTGCAACCGGCTGGACGGCGCAGGTACCGCTGGAGGACGGCATCCGGCGCTCGCTGGAGTGGTTCCGGCCCAGGCTCGCCGATTATCTATAGGCCGTTGCCCGAGACTCCCACTGACCGGGTAGGGTGCCGCCTCGAGAAACGAGAACACAGCATGAACGATCTGTTCAGCGGCAACCAGGGCAAGGGGTCGGACTACTCCGCCAAGGACATCGAGGTCCTGGAGGGACTGGAACCGGTACGGCGGCGGCCGGGCATGTATATCGGCGGCACCGACGAGCCGGCGCTGCACCATCTTGCTGCCGAACTGCTCGACAACGCGATGGACGAGGCGGTCGCCGGCCATGCCAGCTTCATCGAGGTGACGCTGGAGCCGGACAACTGGCTGACGGTGCGTGACAACGGCCGCGGCATCCCGGTCGATCCGCATCCGAAATTCAAGAATCTCAGCGCATTGGAGGTCATTCTGACGACGCTGCATTCGGGCGGCAAATTCGGCGGCAAGGTCTATGCGACGTCTGGCGGTCTGCACGGTGTGGGCAGCTCGGTGGTCAACGCACTGTCGGCGAAGATGGAAGTGGAAGTCGCGCGCGACCGCATCCTGTGGAAGCAGAGTTATTCGCGCGGCAAACCGACCACCAAGCTGGTGAACGCGGGCTCGGTGCACAACAAGCGCGGCACCTCGATCCGCTTCCAGCCGGACCCGACCGTGTTCGGCAGCATCGGGTTCAGTCCCTCGCGGCTTTATCGGCTGTGCCGCTCGAAGGCCTATTTGTTCCGCGGGGTGCAGATCCGCTGGGCGTGCGATGCGTCCCTGCTGCGTGGCCTCAAGGATGACGCGCCGGCTGAGGCGGTGCTGCACTTTCCGGGCGGGCTACGAGACAGCCTGGAGGCGGAAATCGGTGAGGCGTCCCGGGTCCTGCCGCAGCCTTGGTCAGGCGAGGCGGATTTGCCAGGTGGTGCCGGCCGGATGGAATGGGCTGCGGCCTGGCTGGAGGAGGGCGAGGGGTTTGTCCATTCGTACTGCAACACAATTCCCACCACGCAGGGGGGTACGCACGAGGCCGGGTTTCGCACTGCTCTGCTGAAAGGGCTGCGTGCCTGGGGCGAGCAGCGCGGTAATCGGCGAACCGCTCAGGTGGTGGCCGAGGATTTGCTTGGGCCCATCGCGGCCAAGCTGTCGGTGTTCCTGCGTGATCCGCAGTTCCAGGGCCAGACCAAGGAGAAGCTTACCAGCACGGAGGCTGCGCGGCTGGTCGAGACTGCGCTGCGCGACCGCTTCGACCACTGGCTGGCCGGCGATCCGACGCAGGCGGATAATCTGCTGACCTTTGTCATCGAGCGGGCGGAGGAGCGGCTGCGCCGGCGCGAGGTGAAGGACACGGCGCGCAAGTCGGCCACGCGCCGGCTGCGACTGCCGGGCAAGCTCACCGACTGCACGCGGGAGAACGCCGCCGAGACCGAGATCTTTCTGGTGGAGGGCGATTCCGCCGGCGGCTCGGCCAAGCAGGCACGCAACCGCGAGACCCAGGCGGTGCTGCCGCTGCGCGGCAAGATCCTCAACGTGGCAAGTGCGTCGGCGGACAAGCTGCGGCAGAACCAAGAACTGAAGGACCTGATCGAGGCGCTGGGCTGCGGCGTCGGTGACCGCTTTGACCGCGCCAAGCTGCGCTATGGCCGGGTCATCATCATGACGGACGCGGACGTGGACGGCGCTCACATCGCGTCACTGCTGATGACTTTCTTCTACCGGGAGCTGCCCGAGCTGGTGCGCCACGGGCATGTGTATCTGGCGCAACCGCCGCTGTATCGGCTGACGCAGGGGGCGAAGTCCGTCTATGCGATGGACGACGCGGATCGCGAGGCGAAGACGAAACGCGAGTTCAAGGCGAATGCGAAGGTGGAGGTGAGCCGCTTCAAAGGGCTGGGCGAAATGCCGCCATCGCAGCTCAAGGAGACCACGATGGACCCCGCAAAGCGCACGCTGCTGAAGGTGGTGGCGGCGCCGGACGAGCGGGCGGCGACCGCGGAACTGGTGGAAAGCCTGATGGGGCGGCGGCCGGAGCTACGGTTCGCGTTCATCCAGGAGCGGGCGCGGACGGTGGAGGAGGTGGACGTTTAGCCCCGTGCATCATCCGCGCAGATTCCACGCGATCGGCCGTCAGGTCACGGGCGGCATCTCAACCGCCCGCGGGCGCGCCAGGAACATGGCGCACCCTTCAGCCTGACCGCGGTTACCTGGTTGTTGCTGTTGGGGCGGACACAACCGTATTGCCTCCGCCGTTGCCTCCCACGAGATAGGAGAAGCCCCAGCTGACAGGGACGAACTGCAGGAGGTATTGGTTGAAGAACCGATAGACCTCGGCAACGCCGCTGCGCGGCACGTACACCACGTCATACGGCGCAAGCCGCACATCGGCCGACGGGTCTTTGCCCCACATCAGATCCTGAAAGCGAACCGAGAAGAACTGCGGCACATCGTTGGGTCCGCGGCGGATGATGAAACACTTGTTCTCGTCGCTGCTCATGATCTTGAGGCCGCCGGCACGTGCGATCGCCTGGGACAGCGTGAGGGTGGGACCCACAGTAATGAACTCGCCGGGCAGGGCGACCTCGCCGCCGACATAGATGCGGGTCGGGGCAAAGGACTTCACGACAACCGTGAGGCGCGGATTGCGCAGGTCCGTCGAATAATCGTGCGTGAGGGCGGTGGCCAGCTCCGGTACTGTGCGACCGTAGGCAAGTTCGTCCCTTGCGACGGTCGTCGAGACGCGGCCATCGGGGCGAACCGTCACCTCCTCGTTCAGCTCGGGATTCAACATGAGCCGGACGGCCAATACGTCACCGACCTGGATGCGATAGGGTTCGAGGTTGCTGACATACCCTGTGCCCGGTGCCGGTGTCGCGGGGGCCGGCGGCAGATCGGGCACCGGACTGCACGCGGACAGTCCGGCAAAGGCGCAGGCAGCGGTGGCCATGGCGAGGACATTCCGTACCCGCATTTGCGCCACGGGCGGGCTTCCCCCGTTTGCGACACGGCGGTCGGCCTTCCTTTGCGGAGCGGAATAACCAGGAGTAACGCCCATCATTGACCACATCTCCAGCAGGACATTGGTTCAGGATTACCGCACGAATAACGGAGCTGTGCGCCTGCTGCCTAGTGTTGCAGGAACACAGCGAGGAGGGTTTCGCTCATGATCGCAACATCGTGCCAAAGGCATCAATTCCGCGCTTACCAGACAATAGCGATTTCACGCTGCGACGATATGACATGTCATAACGGTTTGTCACATCGCAACGTTTGCCATCGCTGCCAAACCGAGCCAATCCAGGGCCGATGGGCTATTGCCGCCAAGTCAGATTGATTGCGCGCCACAAAATATTGAAAAATAGCGATATTATCCGTCTGGCTGTGGATACGGGAGGGCCTGATCAGCTCGGCGACGGGAGGGCGAGTACGAAGCTTTCCAGTACAACTCGCAGTGTCGTGAACTCACGATCTCGCGCGGTTCCAAGCAAGCTGCAGCCGCCATCATCATTCGTTTGACGGCAGGCAATATCGGCGGTCCTTAGAACGCCAACTGCGCCGTTTTAGCGGTCAAATTCACCTCTGTTGTACCCCCACGGCCGGTGGGAGGACAGCCCCAGAGGGCGTATCTGCTGTAAAGCCAGACCAGGCGCGTACAGGCCCCCCTGCGGCTCTTGTGTTGCCGGCAACATTCGCCTTCGCCGGCGGGTTGGCATTGCCGATGGCCCGCGTGATCGACTGCATCGCCGGACCGCTGGCACCCATGTCGAGCCAGCGGATAGCATCGCCGATATCGGTCGCGGAGGGATTGCCACCCTGGGCCGACGGCTGGTCCGGTGTGACCGGCTGGAACACCATCTGGGTCTGCACCATCGCCAGTATGCGTCGCGCCTCGTCAGGTCGTCCGGCGGACAGCCACTGGCGCGCGGTCTGCAATTGCTGCGCCGCAGACGCCGCGGGCATCAGCTGGGTCGGCTGCGGTGCCGGCAGACCCTGGCTTGGCTGCGGCGCCGGGATGGGCTGGCCGGGCTGCGGACCTGATGTGGACTGCGTCGGTTGCCGGACGGGCAGGGGCTGCGCCGTGCGAGGTGCCGGTTTCGCTGTCGCGGTCCGCGGCGGCGTAACCGCCGCCAGTTGTTCCGGCGGCTTTTGCCGCGCCAGTGATGCCTCCTCCGCCTGGCGCTGCTCACGGAGCCTATCAATGCCTTGCCGAAGCTTGTCTGTTTCGGCACGCACAGCATCGAGGTCGCGGGTTTGCTGGGTTAGCGCTTCGGTGCTCTTGGCCAACTCCTGCGAGCGCTGTGCAAGATCCTGCGAACTTTGCGCGAGCTCCTGCCTGTGCTGAGCGATCTGACTTTGTATTGAACCATCCTGCCGTTGCAGATCGGCGATCTGGCGCTGCAAACCGGCAGCCTGACGCTGCAATGTGTCGTGGGTCGTCTGCTGCTCCGCAACCGCCGACGTTTCCGCCGCGCGTTGCGCAATCTGCTTCTTGTGCTGAGCGATCTGGGTCTGCAGTGCGCTGTCCTGTCGCTGCAGATCGGCGATCCCGCCCTGCAGCGAGGTGGCTTGTTGCTGCAAATCGCCAATCTGGCGTTGCACTGCGTCGCGCGCCTGCACCTCCTTCAGCATGGCTGAGGTCGGGGCGCTCACCAGCGGCACGGGTGAGGGCGACGAGGCGGGGGGAGCCACCTGTTCGGGCGCGGCGTGACTGATGATGGCGCTTCCCCCGTTGGACAGGTCAGGCGACAACCACAGGTCGCCGACTGCGCCAAAGATCAGCGCAGTCATTGCGCCCATCATGGCTAAGGCTGGCAGCAGGAAGCGCCACATGCGGCCCTCCTTGGCGTTGGCGTGGCAGACGTTGGCATCAGTTAGTCGATCCGGCGGGCCTATGGCACCCCTGTGTGGCCGCGGCAATGATCTCACTCGGGACTCCGCTCGGCCGACGGGTGAAGGATCATGGGGCGGCGTCATGGATGCAAGGGTGCAGCCGACCGGGCCGGGATGGCGGGCAAAACTGGCACTGAGAGGCTGGCGGGTCTATTGGAGCAACCTGTTGGAAACCTGTTGGACAGGCCGAGATTTTACAGGGCGCCCTTAGCTCAGTTGGATAGAGCAACAGCCTTCTAAGCTGTGGGTCACTGGTTCGAGTCCAGTAGGGCGCGCCACAAAGGTCGGCCAAGCGAGCTGTCCAGTTTGTAGCGCACCGCGAGATCGTGATCGCATGTTTCGTCACGCTTACGTCAGGAAACGGGAACGCGATCTCGATCATCGCCACTGGAATACCTGCGCCACAATACAGCGTGAGCCCTCGCAGTTTGTCTTGCGGCCGTATCGTGCTCCGTCAGTATAGGTGGGCGATCTTTAGGAACTGGCCCTCACGTGCCCACAGAAAATTCGAACATAGTTGCTATTGTCGATGATGATGGGGACGTGCGCGACGTCCTCGATGCATTGCTGGAATCGGCTGGCCATACAGTCAAGACCTATACCTCCGGTCGGCAGCTGCTTGATGATCCTGAATTGGGCGAAGTGAGTTGTCTGGTCGTGGACCAGAAGATGCCGGAGATGACAGGGCTCGATTTGTTGCGGGCGCTCGATTCTGGCGGCCATTCGATCCCGTCACTGCTGGTGACCGGATTGCCGGACGCCCGGGTTGCTGAGGAGGCTCGCGACCTAGGTGCGATCGATGTGCTGTCGAAGCCCATCGATTTCGAAAAATTGCTGCAATTGGTAGCCTACGCAGCCCAGTGACGCTGTCACCGCGACTTGGTCCCTGACACGCTTGGCGGAGCAGGAGCGGGCAGATCTTCCTCGAGAATCGTCATGTGCACAGAAAATGAGATTTCCCCATCCTCGTCGTCTCGATGCACCGTTCCGAGAAACTCCCGACCCGCGCGCAGCTCAACGGGACCGTTGGCAGTCTTAGGCACGTCGATATGGATCAGGTCGCTGCCCAGCGTCTTGCGCAGGTAAGCCTGGACCCGCGCAATGTCTGATCGTTGCATCGCCACCTCCCTGGTCTATCGGTCACCGGAGCCCAGGGACTTGCCACCAGCCGAATTGCTCGCTTCGATTGCCGGGTAACCCTGCCAGCCACTGATCTTCAGCGACCCAGGCATCTATCGGTGAGCCGCTCTGGTCGCAATGATACGGGAAATTGAGGGGGGGCGTAAACAATGTATGGCCGCGCCAGATCCGAGCACCGGGGAGGGTCGCCGCGCCTCTGCCGAACCAAGCTGCTACATACCGCTTCATGTTGAAGCATATAGCATTTCGCAGGAGAAACACATCATTCTATGGCGTGAATGTGACATTCTTGCGTCGCCATCTCACCATCGTGAGGCCTTTTGCGGGGTCAAGCATCTCCGGCGCGTCGGCATCGAGGCCATGGGCCGCCAACACCTGCTCGGGTGTCCGCACGGGCACCTCCGGAAAGACCGGGCGGCCACCAGGCAGACGCACATTGGGCGCGCGTGAGAGATAAAATTCATCGTAGCGGTCAAGGAACAACGCGAACACCTCCGCGCCGCCAATGACACCAACGCTGGCGTCAGGCGTACCGAGTGCGCTCAATGCTGCCTCAAATGACGCTCCCGCTGGGTTCCACAGCAGAGCCCGTTCATTCGATGGGTGCCGCGCGATGGCCGCGATGCTGCGCGTCAGCATCAACCGGTGGCGCATGCGCGAACCTGGCTGCTGTTCCTGGGAGTGGCGCCCGTGCACGACCACATCGATCCCGTCCAGCCCGTGCTCGAAGAACCGCTGATCAGCTTCGAACTTGAGCGAGTCCGGCATGATCCGCGCGGAGTTTGCCAACATGCCGTCTTCGGAGATGATAGCGTAGCCAGCGATGCGGCCTACCACGTTGGATACCTCCTGCAATCGCCTGATCGGCTGGTGAGACAATTGCGGGCGAGGTCGCCGGCCTGCAAGATGCGATATCGGAGAGGAGAACGCCCATGCAGCTTGCGCTGTCCACCTGGCATGAGGTCGAGGACTATCTGCGTTCGTCGCGCGGCATCATCGTTCCGATCGGCTCGACCGAACAGCACGGGCCGAACGGCCTGATCGGTACCGACCATCTGGATGCGGAGTTTGTTGCGCGCGGTGTCGGCGATGAGATCGGCTGCCTGGTGGCGCCGACGCTCACGATCGGCATGTCGCAGCACCATCTTGGCTTCGCCGGCTCCATCACGCTGCGACCGTCGACTCTGATCGCGCTGGTGAGCGACGTGGTGACCTCGCTGATGAAGCACGGCTTCGAACGCTTCCTCTTCATCAACGGCCATGGCGGCAATGTCGCCACGGTGACGGCGGCATTCGACGAAATCTATGCCGCGTCGTCGATGCGCGGCCCGGGCAAGTCTTCGCCCTTGCGCTGCAAGATGGTGTTCTGGTCGCAGGGGCCGCGCTCCGACGCGCTGGCCAAGGAGCTGTATGGCGATGCGAATGGCAGCCACGCCACGGCGTCAGAGGTTTCGCTCTCGCAGCACTACCAGCCGCAGGCGATCAAATACGCGCAGATGTCGCCGAAGGTGGCGCCAAGGAGCACCGGCTTCTTCGACTGCGCGGACTATCGTCGCCGCTTCCCCGACGGGCGGATCGGCTCCGATCCGTCGTTGTCCACGCCAGAGCACGGCGCGCAAATCTATCGGGCGGCGGTCGCGGACATGGTAGATACGTATCGCGCGTTCGTCGCCGATTGATGCAGCGCGTCGCGTCTGCGGCGCGTCGGTTGTGGTCAATATACTGGACGGCCTGTAGGGTGGGCCGCCTAACCGGTCGTAATCGCGCGGTGGGTCGCGCAGCCGCGGATCAGCACCTCGCGATGGCCGTAGGCGGTGCGCACCGAGTAGGCGGTGCCGCGATAGCGCACCAGTGACAGCAGTCCGCTTGTGCATGTCCAGCGTCGTGCCGCAGCGGGACAAACATCTCTCGTCGATGCTGACGACGCACCAACATGTAATCCTTCACGATGGTAGGACCGCCCACGTAACCGTGTTCGTCGCGCAGACGCTCGAAGACCCGCTTCAACGTGTGCCGCTGCTCCCAGGCCGTTTCCCAGGATCTGATCAATGATCCCTACAAACGGGTCCAGCCTCGGTCGCGCCGGTATCCCGGCAGCACCGAGAACGCGAGCATTTCGTCATAGTCGAAGGATCTGTCCCGAACCGACGCACGGCCTCCCGCCGAACTGATCCCATCGATCCGTAGCGGACCCTCCCATACAGATCCACCAACTGCATCCTCCGCCCCCTGCGTTCAACGCAAGAATCTTTCGTCGACGGAGTTTATTCCGTCGCAGCCAGCCAAATCCGGCCGCTTCATTACCGAGGGATTTTGTTCTCCGGCGCTTACACATAGGCGCGCCACTCCTCGCATGCGTCGTCGCGCGATGCGTCGGCGTCTACCAATATTCGTTGGTCCACTCGCTGCGTATCGCCACGTCACACTCAGCTCTCTTCCTTCCGCTCCGGCACCACTGCGGTGTCCAGCCACCGGATCATTTCGCTCTGATCGGCACCGGACCCAAGTTGTGCCTCCGCAGCCTCCCAGGCGGCGCGACACGCTGCCGCCAGTGGTGCATGCACACCGGTGGATTGCGCCAGGCTTGTCGTAACCTCGAGCCCTCTCAGCACATGACCGAGCGCCATACCGGTCGCGAACCGCCACGTCAGCACCTGTTCGCGGAGCATTGCGCTCAATGTCTGTCCGACACCGCTCAGCATCTCGCCGATCTCGACCACCGATTGCGTGTCCATGCCAAACCGCTGGCCGATCGACATAGCCTCGCTGGCCGCGAGGAACTGTGCCCCTCGCAAAAAGTCATCGAGCACCGCGCCGGCGTGACCCGATCCCGGCGGACCTGCGTGAAACGTGTGCTCTGCCAGTCCCGCGAAGATCGGCCGGCAGCGTTCTACGGCCTTCGGATCGCCGCCGATGATGAACGTGAGTTTACCCGCGCGCGCGTCCGCCGTTGT
The DNA here is from genome assembly GCA_963799415.1 of uncultured Alphaproteobacteria bacterium. GTDB lineage: Bacteria > Pseudomonadota > Alphaproteobacteria > Acetobacterales > Acetobacteraceae > JAMXLO01. The sequence goes on from CAWCXI010000029.1 coordinate 42,637, forward strand.
CCCGAGCCGGCGCATCGATCAGATCAATGCCGCGCTCGTCGGCCAGTCGCTTCGCCAGATCGGCTGTCGCGGTCGGATCAGACGCCCCCATGTCGATGATCGCGCCGCCGGCGCCAAGCCGCCGGCCAGTCCTTCCCAGCCGTACAACACGTCCCGCAAAGCATCGGCGGACGGCAGCACCGTGATGATGACATCGCAGCTTTGCGCCATCATCTTCGGCGAACCGCTCATCATGCCGCCGACATCATTGGTGAACATGCGCACCGCGATATCCACAACGTCATAGACCTGAGGGTTGTATTTCTGCCACACCAGACGCGTGGCGATGCGGGCGCCCATCGCGCCGAGGCCGATCACGCCGAGCCTGGGCCGTGCTGCGTCAACCATCGCCGGCGTTCAGCGTCGCATCGATCAGGAAGATATCGGTAAGCAGCGCGCGGATATGAATCGACGCATTCAGATTGTCGATCAGTTGCGAGCTCATCGCCTGTTGCGCCAGCACGAGGCGAAATGCGGCGCGTGTGGACCGTGCATCCTGTTCGAGGACTGCGATAAAATCGGCATAGACTTCGGCTCGCGTTGCGACGCTTTCACGCAGGCACGCTGCCAAGCCGTCCAGTGCGGCATCCGCGCGTTGCAGAAAACGCCGGATCGAGCTGCTGTCGTCTCTGTCGCCCTGTCGCCCCTGCGCAGCATAGGCCAACATCAGTTCGTACGCCTGCTCGATGACCTCGATCCGTTCTGCCAGGTGAGCGGTGACGCAGGGGTGTGCTCGGTCATCGGCCTGCTTCTAAACATGCCTTCACTCCCCAGTGGAATATGCGGTTCCGCCACCTTCATTCTGTTCCGGCTGCGCTAATTATAGTTCATCGGGCGCGCACCGCGCACTGCCGACTGACCTGCACGGCGCTGACGCCACCGCAGGCAACGCGGGAGCGCTCAATCGTGCCGTTCGTGACGACGATGGCAGCAGCGACGTTGACCAGTGCGAAAACCCCATGACTTTGGATCGGCCACCTTTTCGAAGTAGAAGCCGGCCCAGGTCTTGGGAATACGGATCGCGGTTAGCTCGGCCCAACGAAGAAATCCTCCGCCCGACGACCCGCGCACCCTTCGTGCGACATAAAGATCAGCGGCAAGCAGCTTCCCATCTTTGCGGAAGCCGAGCTTGGCGTGACCCTGGAATGTCGGACACGCCGTGCCGATTGAGTACTTCTCGATGCGTGTGATGCGCATTATCACGGGGACTCCCTAGCTTCTTTGAGAGCAGCGCCCGTATTGCCATGATCGGATAGCCGGGGATCTAGCTCCCGAAGCCATCGCCGCAGTACTCGGCGATGAACACCAAGTCCTCCGGCTCTATGCCGATATAGCGCGCGATGTTCGGCACAGCCGCCGTGTCGCTCTGGTTGGCGCCATAGAGGAAGCATTTGCCGCCCTGCCCATAGGCACGGCGGTGCGCCGTTCCATGCTGTGACGCGAATAGCCCGCCGTGACGAAGCTTTCCTCGATCGCCAGCTTGTATGCGTTGAATGCCGCATCGAGAAGCCGCATTGCGGTCCGAGTTCGGTGACGAATGCTGCCTGCACCCTGTGCAATTGACCGTCCGACCTTTCGATGCTCTCGATCGTGGTGATCGAGGCTGACATCCCCCGGCTCAGAGCGTCAAAATTTACACCGAACCCGAACCTGGCCAGTGATGCCGGCCCCGGCCATACCTGCCACCTTGAAACGATATGGTAACATATCCGGAACTACTATTTCTGGAGAAATCACACGCACGTATCGTAGGCAGGCAGGAAAGGCGGAGGGGAGCCGGTTCGGCTCTGTGGGGGAAAGGCAGTGCCAGTAGACCTGAACCCCACCCTTGATCTGCACAAACGCATTCTCAGTGAACTGGAACTTCGTGAGACCGCAACCGAAGAGCAGGAAACCGAAGCACGTAGAGCGCTTGACAATGCGCTACAAAGTATCGCGGCCGAGAGGCGAGCAATCAAACAGTGCCGCGACCTGCTGACCCAGGCCGCGACACTATACAAAAGCTTCGTCGGGAAAGACCGTGTCACGACGCAGAGCGACGTCCCACAACCAACCGAGGCACCGGTGGCTGTGGCCGCCCCCGAGCTGACACCCGCACCGGCAGTCGCGAGCGACGAACCATCCCCCCTGGCCACGCAAGCGCTCGCGCCTGACGCCAACGTCCCACAACCAACTAAGTCACCGGTGGCTGTGGCCGCGCCCGAGCTGACACCAGTACCGGCGGTCGCGGGTGACGAACCATCCCCCCTGGCCACGGAAGCGCCTGCGCCCGACGCCAACGTGCCGGAACCATCCGAGGTATCGGCCGCCGCCACTGAACAGGCATTCGAGCCAGCAGTCGCGGGCGAGGAACTATCGACCCCAGCGGTGGAAGAGCCTGCGCCTGGCATGATGCCCTTGCCCGATGCCAGCATCGAATCCGGGTCCTTCGCGCGGGTGGAAAATCTCCGCAGTGAAATCACTGCGGAAACCGGGCGCGGAGGCGGCGGTAGCTGGTGGGCGGGCATGTGGCGACGTGGGTCCCGCGATGAGGAAGTGGAACTAAGCTGGAAGGAGGCTTACCCGCCGGTGGAAGGGGCCGAGCGCGCCATCTGGGATCATAACCATGCGAACCGTACTCAAGAGTGAATTTACGTCGCGTCACTCTCGTCGCCGCACCGGAGGCGCCGGTCATTCACGAACCTACTGCTCCACCTCGTTGTGCGTGTTGTCACAGTGATACCCGTTGGGAATCGCATGGCAGCCTGTGACATAGCTGAAGTCCGGCGGTGTTTGGGGCGTCGTGTTCTCCGGTAGATCACCATGTGAGCCAGCTATGACCAGGACTTCCGGCTGCGACGGAACTGCCTCCGCGGCTGCTGGAACTTAAATCGGGGCATCCAGGCCGTAGGGCCAGATCGCAGCCGGCAGGGCAGTCTGCGTCAGGCCGCGCCGATGCAGGCCCAGACCTTCCTGCAGATGGAAACGCCGCATCGCAACAGTGCTCCCAGAGCGTCGGCTCGCCGAAGGCGCTCGTGACACATGCGTGGAGAACACCAACGAAGGTCGACCAACGCCAACTCTGTTCGCTTGGCCCCAGGCTGTCCCGGGCGCACTTCCAACAAGACCCAGCATGATAATCGCTGAAGCCCACAGGGCGCACCGATGCATGACACAGTTGCTCATTCGCCAATTGTCCGCCACCACCTCAATCCGCCGAGGTTGACGTTGTCAACCGCCCGCCAGTTGACTGACGCATCTCTGATCCCGATTGCGTGAGCACCCAACGCTCTCCTTGCGGCCAGCAGGTGGTGTAAGCTCATTCTTGGAACATGAGCACTCCCCCATCGTCCCAACCTCCGGCTGGTCTCGTTGAGGCGCCGCCGCGGCGTCAGGCGCAGTCGCCGGGCCCCTGCGCAATGGTGATCTTCGGCGCCGGCGGCGACCTCACGAAGCGTCTGCTTGTGCCGGCGCTGTATAATCTCGCGCGCACCGGTCTCGTCCCCGATCATTTCGCCATCATCGGCGTTGATATCGCCGAGCGCAGTGCCGAGGATTGGCGTGACAGCCTGCATGCGATGTTGCAGAGCTTCGTCGGAAACCCTGCCAGCGAAAACCGCATCGACGCAATCGACGATGCCGTGTGGCAGCGCCTGACCGCCGGTATGTCCTATCTGCGGGGCGATTTCAGCGATCGCGACCTGTTCGAGAAACTGCGGCTACATTTGCATGACGTTGCACAGGAACGGCAGACCGGCGGGAACTGTCTGTTCTACTTCGCCGTGGCCGACCGCTTCTTCGGTCCTCTCGTCGAGCAGCTCGGTCATGCGGGGCTGTTGGACGAGGAGCTGCGCGATGGCAAACCGCAGCGCTGGCGTCGCGTGGTGATCGAGAAACCGTTCGGCCACAGTCTCGAACTCCGCACGCGAACTCAACACGCGCATCCGCCGCGAACTGCGCGAGGAACAGATCTTCCGCATTGACCATTTCCTCGGCAAGGAGACAGTGCAGAACATTATGGCGTTCCGCTTCGCCAACGGGCTGTTCGAGCCAATCTGGAATCGCGACCGGATTGACCACGTCCAGATCACCGTGGCTGAGACGGTCGGTGTCGAGCACCGCGGCAGGTTCTACGAAGTGACCGGCGCATTGCGCGACATGGTGCCGAATCACGTCTTTCAGTTGCTGGCAATGATCGCGATGGAACCGCCGGCGGGTTTCGACGCGCGCTCGGTACGCAATCGCAAGGCCGATGTGTTCGCCGCATTGAGCGCGCTGTCCGAAGACGACGCGGTACGCGGCCAGTACGGGCCGGGAACGGTGCTCGGCGAAATGGTGCCGCCCTATCGGACCGAACCGGACGTGGCGTCCGATTCCAATACCGAGACCTTCGTCGCCCTACGGCTGGCGATCGACAACTGGCGCTGGGCCGGCGTGCCATTCTATCTGCGCACCGGCAAGCGTATGTCGCGGCGCTACACTGAAATTGCCATCCGCTTCAAGCACGCACCGTACGCGCCGTTCGACGACACCCATGTCGAGGAGCTGCCGCCCAATTGGCTCGTGCTACGAATTCAGCCCGACGAAGGGATCTCCTTGCAGTTCGAGGTGAAGCGGCCAGGCCCAGTGGTCGATCTCGCCGCGGTGCGCATGGACTTCAGCTATCGCGACTGGTTCCCTCGCGAGCCGAACGTCGGCTACGAGACGCTGATCTATGACTGCATGATTGGCGATCAGACCCTGTTCCAACGCGCCGACATGGTGGAGGAAACCTGGCGGGTCGTGCAGCCTGTGCTGGACGCGTGGGCGGCCAAACCACCGGCCTACTTCCCGAATTACGCCTCCGGCAGTGACGGCCCGAATGCGGCGGATCAGTTGTTGCAGCGAGACGGCCGTGCATGGCGGCCGATCTGACATGGCCGTGGAGCTCGGCATCAATCCGATCACGTGGACCAATGACGACATGCCGGAGCTCGGCGGCGACATCCCGCTGGAGACCTGTCTCGCCGAGACGCGTGAGGCGGGCTACAGCGGCACCGAACTCGGCGGCAAGTTCCCTCGCACGTCGTCGACGCTCGCACCAATCCTGGCGCGGCACCATCTGAATCTGGTCTCCGGCTGGTACGATGGACGCATCTTCGAACGCGACGTGGCGCAGGAATTCGCCGCGATCGAACCGCATCTCACATTGCTGCGCGATCTCGGCTGCAAGGTCGTCGTCTACGCCGACACTTCCGGACGGCACGGCTTCCCGCCGATCTCCCAGCGACCAAGACTCGCGCCTGACGATTGGACTGCCTACGGCCGCAAGGTGACAGCGTTGGCAGAGCGCATGGCTGCATTCGGCGTGCGCATGGCCTTCCATCACCACATGGGCACCATCGTCGAGAGCGAGGCCGACATCGACCGGCTGATGGCGACCACCGGTGAAGCGGCGGGTCTCCTGTTTGACTCCGGACACTGCCTGTTCGCCGGCGGTGATCCCGCGGCATTGCTGGCACGCCATATCGCACGCGTGGTGCACGTCCACTGCAAGGACGTGCGGCGGGACGCATTGGATCAGGCAATCGGGCAGGACATGGGCTTCCTGGACGCAGTCGTCGGCGGGGTGTTCACGGTTCCCGGTGACGGCTGCATCGCCTTCACCCCGCTACTGCGCACGCTGCACGAGGCAGACTATGCTGGTTGGCTGGTGGTCGAGGCGGAGCAGGATCCGCGCAAGGCGCACCCGCTGACCTACGCCCGGCTGGGCTATCACAACCTCCTGGCGGCAGCGAAAGAAGCAGGCTTCGACCTACCCTGTCATTGCGAGGAGCGCAGCGACGAAGCAATCTCGACCGGGACTGCGCAGTGACCCCGCCGACAGCGTCGCACCGACACTACCCGCTTGCCATCAGCAGCTTCTCAAAGAACACACTGGTGCACACAGCCTCCGCCGCCATCTCGGCATAAGCCCCGAACGCCGGACAGCGCCGAAACCCCGCCCGCATATACAGTCGTATCGCCGCTTCCTGCCGCTCCCCAGTTTCCAAACGCAACACCGCCAGCCTCGCCGCGCGCACCTCCATCTCGATGCGCGCGAGCAGCGCCTGCGCGACTCCCTTCCCACGCGCGTCATCGCGCACGTACATACGCTTCACCTCAGCAAAATCAGCAAACAGTGCAACGCCGCCGCACCCCACCGCCTCACCGTTCAGTCGCGCCACGAAGAACCTGACATGCGGCTGAAAGATCGCCTCCAGCTCCAGACCATGCCGCTGCTCCCGCGGATATTCCGCCGAAAGCACCCGATCGAGCTCAGCGATCAGCGTGCGCACCTCATGGGTCGCGACTGGCGCGGATTTGATCCGGATATCTTCACCACAGCTCATCATCCGCACCTCACACTACCGGCCCGGTCCCGACAGCTCTGGTCAAGGACCCAGCGGAGGAACGGCCATCGTGGCCATGATATCCTCGACGGCGCGCTGGCGCTCGCTCCACGGGCACAAGCCAAAGTTGTAAAGCACATTGACGTGCTGCGGGCCCGCATAGAAACGCTCATACTGCGTATGCCGACCGGCGAAGTCCGAGCCGAGATAATCCCAGGCGAGCTTCATGAACCTGAAGCGGTCGATCGCAGTGCTGCCCGGCGATCCGCAGTAGATCTCGAAGGTCTCGCGCAGTTTGGCGTCCGTGAGGATCGATGCGTCGGCCGGCATCTGGAACGGTCCGGCGCCCAGCAGCTCACGGACGGTCTCGGCGATTTGGTAGTAGTTGTTGGTGCACCAGTGCAGCGAGGAATATAGGAACCGCCGGTTCACGTTGAGAAAGCCAGGCACCATGCTTTCCGCGTCCTCGATCTGGCCCACGATCATGCCGCTCAGCCCGGCCTCGCCCACCGCGAGCTTGCCGAGCGTGTCGCGTACCGCCGGCACCTGGAGAACGCCGTTCATTTCCGCCGCCTTGTAGGAAATGCCCGTCATCAGCTTGAGCTTTTCGAGAAACCGCACGACTGACTGGTGATTCCCCATCACGTGCGAAGGAGTACGGAAATACATCTCACGCGATAAAACGACATCGTCGAGCAGAAACACTTTCTCCCATGGCACTTTGACATTGTCGAAGATGACGATTGCATCGGTTTCGTCGAAGCGCGACGAGAAGGGGTTGTCAAAGTCGCTGACGGCATGCAGCTCAAACGGCTTGCGCACCCACATCGACAGCCCAGGCGCATTGGCTGGAACCGCGCAGGTCACGGCTTGGCTTTTCATCTCCGGCGCCAGCGGCAACAGGTTGCCAACCCAGATCATATCGGCAAACACGCCCGCCGTGCCAAGCATCTTCATTCCGTTGAGGGTGATGCCGGTATCATCTTCCCCGGTAACCTGAAGTGCAGGCACCCTTGTTGCTTCCCGGTTGTACATATCCGGGCTGCGTGCGCCTTGCGGAGGCAGCACCACGTAACAGGCGAACAGGTCATGACGCCGCATCAGGTCATAGAAGGCCGTTAGGTTTGCCCCGAAGCCTCCCCGGTTTGCCTCGAACAGGCCAGGGTTGAGTGCCAAACCGGTGACAAAGCTGGCCACGTGATCCGGCGAGCGGCCGAGCAGTCCATACGACCATTCAGCGACGCGCCGATGGCACTCGGCGCGCTTGCGCAGATCGTCCGTCGTCGTCGCCTTGAGATACCAGGTGGAGAAACGTTCGCCGTCCTCCTCGTAGGACATGGCATCGATATGTTCCGGAGCGCGCTTGCGATCCCAGATGTTCGCGAAGGAACGCGCGGCATTACGGAAAGCGGGATGGGTCGTGACGTCCTCAATCAGCTCGCTGCCGATGTAAACGCGGCGCTTATCGCGCAGCGACGCTAGGTACTCCATCCCGCTGCGCAGCATCGGACTCTCCCTGTCTGGTTTGCCGAAACCTGATTGACGGGGCGTTCCGGCAGCAAATTGTTGCCGAGAAATGACGCGTGTCACGGTCATGCGACCCGATTGCCCCGTCATCGGCCGTCCCGCATGATCCCGCCATGACCGTCCAGGTTCCGCTCCGCCGTCTGCCGCACAACACCGACCTGCCACTGCCAGCCTATGCCACCGCGGGTGCAGCGGGTATGGACCTGCTGGCCGCGGTCGCAGCCCCCGTTACCATCGATCCAGGCAAACGTGCCCTGATCCCCACCGGGATCGCCATCGCGCTGCCGCCCGGCTACGAGTTGCAGATCCGCCCCCGCTCCGGCCTCGCGTTGCGCCACGGCATCGTCCTGCCCAACAGTCCCGGCACGATCGACGAGGACTATCGGGGCGAGATCCAGGTGATCGTGCTGAATGCCGGCGACACGCCGTTCACCGTCGAGCGAGGCACCCGGATCGCCCAGGCCGTCCTCGCGCCGGTGGTGCGCGCCCGCTGGCACGAGGTGGAAAGGCTCGACGCCACCACCCGCAACGAGGGCGGCTTCGGCAGCACCGGCCATTGACACGTGGATCGTCACACGATTGCCACGTCGACCGGGGGTGACTTGGCGCGTGGCCCGGGCTAACAGGGCACACCGCAACCTCAACCCGAGCCCGATGTCAGCCACGATCCACCCCGCTCTGACGCAGGGACGGCGCCTGCCGAACCTGTGGGATGCCGCTGCGATCGTCTGCGTGTTCGCGGCGCTGATCGGCGTCGCGCACGAGGCGCGCGGCACCTTCATGCCGATCAGCGCGCCGCATGCTTTGGCGGTCAGCCTCAACCCGGCCAACCTGCCGGATTACGCGGTGCGCACCACGATGCGGATGTTCGCCGCTCTGGTCGCCTCGCTGCTGTTCACCTTCACCTTTGCCACCGCCGCCGCGAAGAGCCGGCGCGCCAGTCTCGTGCTGATCCCGATCCTTGACATCCTCCAGTCGGTGCCGATCCTGGGCTTCCTCACCTTCACCGTCGTGTTCTTCATGAACCTGTTCCCGGGCCAGGTGCTCGGGCTCGAGCTGGCAGCGATCTTCGCGATCTTCACCAGCCAGGCGTGGAACATGGCGTTCAGCCTGTACCAATCGCTGAAGACGGTGCCAGCCGATCTGAAGGAGGCTTCCGACAGCTTCCACCTCACCGCCTGGCAGCGCTACTGGCGCCTGGAGGTGCCGTTCGCCGTTCCGGGCCTTGTGTGGAACACCATGATGTCGATGTCCGGCGGCTGGTTCTTCGTCGTCGCCTCGGAAGCGGTATCGGTCGGCGACAATACCTGGAAACTGCCCGGTATCGGCTCCTATGTCGCGTTGGCGCTCGAGCAGCGCGACATTCTCGCGGTGTTCTACGCCATCGTCACCATGCTGCTGGTGATTCTGGCGTACGACCAGTTGCTGTTCCGCCCGCTGGTCGCCTGGTCGCAGAAGTTCCGCTTCGAGACGACCGCCGGCGCGACGGCGACCGATCCATGGCTGCTGCGGCTGATGCGGCGCACCAGGCTGCTCAGCCTGCTCGCCGATGCGTTGGGTGGCACCGTAACAGCACTCGGCGGCCTGCCGCTGCGTCTGCCGCTTCGCCGCCGGGCGGTTGAGCGTGACCACCCGTCGCGTATCGTGGATGCCGTCTGGTTGGCGATGCTTGGCATCCTGGTGGTCTGGTCACTCATCAAGGTCATCGGTTTCGTCTCGGCCGAGCTGACCTGGGACGATCTGCGGCAGACCCTGATCCTTGGGCTGTTCACGTTGCTGCGCGTCGTGATCCTTATCGCCTTGGCGACCCTGATCTGGGTGCCGATCGGCGTCTGGCTTGGGCTACGCCCGGTCTGGGCCAGGCGGGCGCAACCCCTGGCCCAGTTCCTCGCCGCATTCCCCGCCAACCTGCTGTTTCCGCCTGTCGTGCTCTTCATTGTTTATTTCCGCCTGAACGCCGATATCTGGCTGACGCCTCTGATGATCCTCGGCACCCAGTGGTACATTCTGTTCAACGTTGTCGCCGGCGCCGCAGCCTACCCTGGCGACCTGCGCGAGGCGGCCAGCAATTTTCGCGTCGGCGGACTGCTGTGGTGGCGCAAGGTGATGATCCCGGGCATCTTCGCCTATTATGTAACCGGCGCGATCACCGCCTCGGGAGGTTCATGGAACGCCGCCATCGTCGCCGAGGTGGCATCCTGGGGTAACACGAAGCTGACGGCGCACGGGCTAGGCGCCTATATCGCCGCGGCAACCGACAAAGGCGATATGGCGCGTGTCGTGCTGGGCGTGGCGGTGATGTCCGGCTTCGTGCTGCTGTTCAACCGCCTGTTGTGGCGGCCGCTCTATGCCTATTCGGAACGACACCTGAAGCTCGGCTGAAGAAGAGGCGCGCATGGATACCACCGTCAGCCAGCAGTCGCTGCTTGAGGTCAGGGACTGCAAGCAGGCCTACCACAAGGACGCCAGTGCCGATCTCGTGGTGCTGGAGGACGTCAACCTCAGCCTGCGCGAGGGTGAGATGGTCGCGCTGCTCGGTCGTTCGGGGTCCGGCAAGTCGACGCTGCTACGTATCGTCGCCGGTCTTCTTGAGCCGACCGCCGGCGAGGTCCTGTGGCGCAACCGGCCGCTGCACGGACCAGCCGACGGCGTGGCGATGGTGTTCCAGAGCTTCGCTCTGTTCCCCTGGCTGACGGTGCAGGAGAACGTCGAGCTTGGTCTGGAGGCGCGCGGTGTGCCACGGGCGGAGCGAGCGAAACGCGCCGAGGCCGCGATCGACCTGATCGGACTGGGCGGTTTCGAAAGCGCCTATCCGAAGGAACTGTCGGGCGGCATGCGCCAGCGCGTCGGCCTCGCGCGCGCCCTGGTGGTGCATCCCGATCTGCTGCTGATGGACGAGCCGTTCAGCGCACTCGATGTGCTGACCGCGGAGAACCTGCGCACCGACCTGATCGACCTGTGGTCGGAAGGCAAACTGCCGGTCCGCTCCGTGCTGATGGTGACCCACAACATCGAGGAGGCGGTGCTGATGTGCGACCGCATCCTGGTGTTTGCCTCGAACCCGGGCCGCGTCGCGAACGAACTGCGTGTGCCGTTTCCGCATCCGCGCAATCGGTTGGATCCCGCATTCCGACAGATCGTGGACGACATCTATGGGTTGATGACGCGCCGCCCGGTGCCAAGTGTTCGTGCGGTGGCCCCGCCGCTGGCCGACATCGCCATGCCGCTGCAACGCGTCGGCACCAACCAGATGGCGGGACTGATGGAAGCGCTGGCCGGCCCTCCGTACAACGGTCGCGCCGACCTGCCCGCGCTGGCCGCGGCGCTGCAATACGAGGTCGACGAACTGCTGCCGCTCGGCGAGACGCTCCAGTTGCTGCACTTCGCGGTGCTGGAGGAAGGCGATATCCATCTGACCGAGGAGGGCCGCCGCTTCGTCAACGCCGACACCGAGGAACGCAAGCGCCTGTTCGCCGCCGCACTGCTCGCCTACGTGCCGTTGTCTCGCATGGTCCGTCAGGTGCTGGACGAGCGTTGGAACCATCGCGCCTCGGCGGTGCGTTTCCGCGATGAGCTCGAGGACCACATGTCACCCGAGTACGCCGAGGATACGCTGCGCACCCTCGTCGCATGGGGCCGCTACGCCGAACTGTTCAGCTACGACGAGGAGGCCGAACAGTTCAGCCTGGAGGACATCGGCTGATCGGCGTACCGACGGCCGCCGTATCCGCTTGTGGCGAACACGTAGCAGGCCGGCACTCGGCCTGCTGCTGGCAGGTCGTCGCCTGATCTACTCCCAGTATTTCCCTTCGATCGGAAGTTTGGCGAAATCCTTTGCTTCGTGACAGAGAAACAGCGGCACGCCAGAGCGTTCGATCTGCTTCATCCGCATACGTGTCATCGACATGGCACTTGTGCTCCAGTCCCATGGCATCGGAACCATTGCGTCGAACCCATCGCGCAGATGGCCAACGTCACCCCCGAGGCAAATCTTGCCGCGATGTGGTAAATTGAGAATCAACGCCTGATGCCCGGCAGCGTGCCCTGGTGTCTTGAGTAGGCGCAGCGTGCCGTCATCGAACAGGTCGCAGTCCCCCTCGATCTCCAATACATCGAGCTTTCGGATGTCCTTGAAGTCATTCTGGCAATACACTGGTCTCGTCCACGCGTCAGGCCATAGTGCGTACCGAATCTCATCACGCTGGACGACGTGGATGGCCTTTGGAAAGTATGACATGCCGCCGGCATGGTCGAGATGCAGGTGCGAATAGATGACGTAGCGAACGTCCTCCGGACGCGAACCGAGGCGTTTGAGTTGCGCGTCAATCGCGTGATCGCGGGTGAGGGCTTGTGTGCCAAAGGCCTCACGAATGCCGGGTCCCCAGTAGGCTTCTCCACGATCGGGGTCGGCAACTGCATCGTTGATGCCGGTATCCCAAAGGATCAGGCCGTGCTGAGGATGTTCGATGATACCGACCGTGGTCGGAACGGAAACAGTACCGGCGGATGCAAAGGCAACCAGCTTGTTCTTGTCTGGGTTCAGTGGACCTGCATCGACAACAGTCAGGCGCAAACCAGTCATGATGCCTCCTCCTCGTCCATTTGTACTCATTATGATCCCGTGTTGACGTGGCCAGCGGAGTGGTCGCGAAAGACCTAGCCTAACCTCGAAATCAAACCAGCGTAACCTCTGCACCAGGGCGCGCGGTCGAAAGTCGCGATTGTGACAGTCGACCAAAATATAGGGTTTGAAACAACTGGCGACGATGATTAGCCGTTGCACGGTCGCGAGTTTACGGACGCTTACACGCTTCTTTGTGCCGGGTGGTTAATTTGACAATCCCGCCCGACGAAGTGCGTCGGCCAACTTGTCCATGCGTTCCGCGGTCGTGATATTGCCCGAGACTAGCCCGCCGATTGTAAAGCTGGGTTGCAACTCAAGCAAAACCTTGGCCATGGAGTTTGCCTCATCGATCCGGCCGAGCCCAACCAGCGCCGCGATGTGCAGGTAACAGGGCACGCTGAACTTGGGATTCGCCGCCGATGCCCGTCTCGCGGCGCTCGCGGCCCCAAGAAAATTCCCCGTGAAGAAATGGGAATAGGCGAGTCCGACATAAGGCAGATAGATCAGGGGATCGTACGGACCAAGCCGAATCCCCGTCCCGGCGTGCTCAACCGCGGTCCTGTCGTCGCCCCGCCATGCGCGGATGATCGAGCTGAAGCCAAACGCAAGCGCCGAGGAGGGGCTGAGCATTAGCGAACGGTCGAGGGCCTCGAGCGCCGTTTCGTAGTCCCGTTCCATGACACCGACGACGAAACCACCCATCGCCAGAGCCATCGCATCATCCCCACCCATTTCGATCGCCGCATGCGCATGATGGCGTGCCGCCTCGCGCGTTTCGGCCCGTAGCCCTCCGCGCAGGTAACGCTGCTCATGGCACCATGCGATGAACCCGTGGACGACGGCATAATCCGGCTCCAGCCGGATCGCCTCTTCCAGCAAAGGAAGCGCCTTGTCAGCGTTCCCCGGCATTGCGGTGGCAACGAGCGGGAGCGCGCGAAGATACAGGTCATAGGCGTCGAGGCTGTCGGGCCGCTTGCGCCGGGCACGCTCGATCTCGGCCCTGCGCAGGGTCGGTTCAACGGCGCCGACGACACTCATCGTCATCTCGTCCTGTAGGACGAAAATATTCTTCAACGTGCCTTCGTATCGATCGGCCCAGACATGCGCGGCGGTTTCGGTCTCGATCAACTGCCCGGTCACGCGCACTTGGTCGCCTGACCGCCGCACACTGCCCTCGAGCACGTATCGCACGCCAAGTTCCCGCCCAACGGTCTTCACGTCGATTGGCCTGCCCTTATAGATGAATGTTGAATTGCGGGAGATGACGAACAGCCATTTGACGCGGGAGAGGCCGGTGATGATCTCCGCGACCATCCCGTCGGCGAAGTATTCCTGCTCCTGGCCGCCGCTCAGGTCGCTGAATGGCAGCACGGCGATCGACGGTCGGTCTCGCGGCGTCTTCGGCGGAGTTGGTTGCGTTGATAGTGCGTCGGTCGCGTCCCCGACGAAGCGAAAACCCTTGCGGGGCAAGGTGCGGATCAGACGCTGTGCCTCGCCGCTGTCGCCGACCGCCCTGCGCGCGGCGTTGATTCGGCTGTTCAGGGTCGATTCCGAGACGATCCGGCCGCCCCACAGAGAATCCAGCAGATCCTCCTTGGTAACGACGCGGTCGCGGTTGCGGATCAGATGCACCAACAGGTCGAACACCTGGGGCTCCAGCGCGACCATTTCGCCGTTTCGCCGCAGCTCGCGGCGTGCCACGTCGAGCACGTAATCGGCAAAGCGAAACTCCATCCGCCCCCCTGTGGACCATCTCGGGCGAGAATCACGCGCGTCTCAAGAGTAAATCAAGCGTCTCTCCAAGTCTGTCCGAAGCACGACGGGGCACTCTACCTGCGGCGGGAGACGGAGAAGGGACTATCGGCGATCGCCCAGAGCACCACCGCTTCGCCACGATCGGCTCGACCAACATGGAGAGGATACCCCAAAATGCAAATCAATGAGATCGACCCGGCCAGGACGGCGATGATCGTGGTGGACATGCAAAACGATTTCGTGGCGACCGGCGCTCCGATGGAAACACCCGCCGCGCGGGCCATCGTTCCCGAGACTCGCCGAAGCTCTGACGATGTGCCGCGAGGCCGGAACCCGCGTTATTTATACAGCCCATGTGCATCGCCGCGATGGCTCCGATATGGGGTTGTTCGACGATATGCATCCGCCGATCGCCACTCGCGATGCCCTGGTGGATGGCACGCCGGGCGTGGACATCTACCCCGAACTCGCGCCACTAGCCGGCGAGCACGTGATAAAGAAGCATCGCTACAGCGGGTTCTTTGGAACGGATCTCGATATTGTTTTGCGCGAGTGGAATATCGATACCGTTATCGTCTCCGGAACAACCACCGAGAACTGCTGCCTCGCCACGGCGCGGGATGCGATGTTCCGCAACTACCGGGTCGTGTTCCTCTCGGATGCGACGGCGACATACGATTATCCGGATCGAGGTTTCGGGCCCATGCCAAATGCCGAGGTTCATCACGCCACTTTGGTCATACTCGCCGCCTCAACGGCGCACGTGATGTCGGTGGCCGATCTGAGGACGAGACTGGCAGGCGGCCACATATCAAAAGGTGTGGCTTCAAGAGCAGCCTGAGCGCTCGCTTGTCGTGGACCGTGTGGCCGGAAATCCCGACCACACGGCCTTCATATTTCGTCGCCGAAAATGCTTCAGAACGTCCATATGCCAACCGCGCTCCCAAGGGCACGACACCGCGTCGCGGGCATTCACAACATCACCCAGTATCGCCTTATGGCCCAACATCCTAAGGTCCGTGAACGGCCTTCTCGAACTCGCCCCCGCATTTGTCGATCAGACGTCGGGAGGGCAGATTGGCGTCACCGCAGGTCACCAGGACGCGACCGAGGGCCGGACGCCGTAACGGATATGACCTCCGAACAGGCGGGCATGGTCGTTCGCCAGTTCGCGCCTCAGAAGCAGCGCCCCCAGGAACTCCGCCTTGTCCTCGATCAACCAGAACGGGCTGAAGGGGGAAAGGGGCCAGGACGATCCATCGGGAAAAACGCGCCGTCCTCCCTGTTGCGTGATCGCAGCCAGATAGGAGGGAAAATCGGAGGCGATGGCGTCTATAGCCCTTTTCCGCAACGGTGGATCGGTTCCGAGTTGATAACCTTCCCGAAGCGCCTCCAGATAGGATGCCGCGAATATTGACGTCGGAGCGCGGAGGGATCGTTGAGCCACTCAAGATCAATACATCAATTGCGGCACGGCATGTGGCCGCATGGATCTGGTTCTCCCACCAGTCGGCACAGTCCTGCCCGTCGCGGTCAGAAGACACCCGGCGCCAATTCTAACTTCGCAAGATGAGTTAGTACTGTAGACCAATATACATCATCCATACTAACCACCACATCCACACATTTCCCCATCACGGGCGCCACCTCATGCAACCCACATCACCACCTTCCAACCCCTCCGGCTCCAACTACCGCGAGACCTTCGCCTACCTCTGCTCCATGCTCCCGAAGTCCCCCGACGACGCGCCCGACGTCCGGGCCGTCCGCAACATGGGCGCAATGGACGCCGTCGCGGCACTCAATCCCGCCGACGCCTTTGAGGCCCGTCTCGCCGCCCGAGCCTGCCACCGGGCTTGACCCGGTGGTCGCCATGGACGCCCACGCCGCCGACGCCCTTCGCAGTGCCAGCCTCGCCGTCAACGACCCCGCTGAAATGCACCGCTGCCGTGCCCAGGCCGCGTCCATGTCGCGCCAGTCGAACGCGGCGCTGCGCGCGCTGCTGCGCATGCAGGAGACCCGCGAGAAACAGATGGCGGAAACACACCCCGCTGCCATGGAGCGAGCCGGCTACTGGTTCCACGAAATTCCTACCCCGCCACCCGAACCGGAACCCGCGCCCCCAGCCGCCGCCGCCCCCTTCGATCAGCTCACCGAGGCCGAGCGCTACGCCGTGCTCTACCCGGACCGCGCCGCGCGCATCCGTGCGTCAGGCGGCCTCCCGGCAGCGCCGAACTTCGGGCCGCCCGAGCCCGAACTGGTGGACGCAATCGCCCACGGCGCCAGCCCCATCCTGCGGGCCCTAGACCGGCCCGCCGCGGCGAGGCGACCCCGCGTCAACCCATCTGTATATACGCCACAAGATGCGATCGTCTCATCCGATGCAGCAATGTCTCATGCAAACGCACCGTGAGACGCGATCATGCCTGTTTCCGCAGAAACGGCCGTCGCCGGTCCCAGGTGCGCAGGGCCGCCACCGCCATGTTGGCGATTGCCGGCAGCAGACGCGGCTGCAACAGGCCCGGATCGAACGCGCGCATGCGGCGCCCGTTCTCCTGGTAGCAATCCTCGACAAACCGGCGGAAACTGAAGCCGTCAAGGAACATGTTGGCTTCCGTGATCGCAAAATCTCGGCCGTCGTTGATGTCCTTGCCGCGGCGAGCCATGCCAAGCAGACGGCGAAGGGCGCGGCCATAGTACCAGGTGGAGGTCAGTGCGCGCAGCGGCGGTGCGCCGCGTCCACGCTGCACCTCGCGCCACGCCATGTAGTTGATGAAGAAGACGATGTGCCGGGTTTCCTCGTGCATCAGCACGTCGAATATCTCGAACATGCCCTCCGGCAGGAATTCCGACTGACGCGCCGTCTTGAAGGCACCAAAGCCGAGAAAGCTGTCCATGCATTCACCAAATCCGAAATCGATGAACGCGGTCTCCAGATTTGCCGGGAAGGCCTCCAGCGGCTGCTCGGTCGCAGTGAGCCCGTAGCGATCGATCATGACGCGAAGCAATTGCGCATGCCGCGCTTCCTCCACACCCTGCAACGCAACGGCCTCACGCACCAGCGGGTCCTGCACCAGCGGTGTGAATGCCGCGACGATCGCTCCGGCCCGACGCTCCGTGTGGTACACCTCCTGCCAGAACGGCACCGAGCGAAGCCGGTCGAGCTGCGCGGCATCCAGCTCAGGCCATGGCAGCACCGCGGGATCGTAGAGCTCGTGCGTCTCCAGGAATTGCCGGCAGAACAGCTCCTTGTGGGCGTCGGACCCAACCTTGATCGTCATTGGCCAACTCCTGCCGCGCTGCTCTGTCTGCGTCGTGCAAACCGACAGACGAGCCGCGCGATCGCGGGCGTGGTGGTGGGGCGCAACAGCCGAGGGTCATAGCCGGCAAATCGTCGGTCATTCTCTGTGAGGCAGACTGCCATGACCGCCGCCGGACTGATGTCCACGTCACTGACGGACTTGCTGCCGGTCAGCGTGAAGTTGTTGTCCGTTGGCTTGCTGTCGCCACCACCGAGGCCGCGTGCGATCCCGATGCGCTCCCAGGCCAGGAACACCCAAACCGCGGCGACCCGCAACTCAAACCAGCCGCGTCGCCAGAACGATAGGCGCCGCCGATGCCATGCGAGCCAGTTCGCAAACAGCAGGATGTGCCGCGCCTCTTCCTGGATCACAGGCTCGAACGTATCGACGAGTTCCGGTGGGAAATATCCCGACCGTCGCGCCAGTTCGAACAGGCCGAATGCGAAGAAGCTGTCGATGCACTCGCTGAACCCGGTGACCATGTAGGCCCATTCCGGATCCCGTGGTTCGGCATACACGGGCTCAGGCGCCAGCGCGATTCCGTACGCCTGCACGAGATTGGCCAGGACCTCCTTGTGGCGTCCCTCCTCCCAGCCGTTCAGCTCGAGCGCCTCACGCCAGTCCGCGTCCGGCAGGCTGGCGGCATAACGCTGCATCCGCAGCCGTGCCTTGCCCTCTGTCTGCACCGCGATGTCCCAGATCGGCAGGCTTGTCAGCCGCTCCAGCGCGGCCCGATCGAGCCGGGGCCAATCGATCACCGACGGCTTGTACGGGTTGAATGTCTCATGGAACATTCGACAGGCGGCCTTACGGTGCAGATCGGTTCCGACACGCAGCGGTCGCGGATCCGCAAACCGCCAGTGGCGCGCTGCATGGTCGGCCGCCTCGATCCGCGCGGTCAGTTCGATCATCGCCGTCACGGCTGTTTGCCGACGATCGCGGTGGCGGTCACCTGACCCGCCTTGGCGAAGCTGAGCGTGACCGGGAAACTGTCACCCTGCTTCAACGCCTGCTTAAGCCCCATCAACATGATGTGGTAGCCGCCTGGCGTAAGCGTCACCGGCTTGCCGGGTTCGATCGACAGAGGCCCCACCGGCCGCATCTTCATCACGCCGTGATCGTCGAAGCTGCGATGCAGTGCGGCTTCCGCGGCGACCGGTGTTGTCACGCCGGTCAACGTGTCCGGTGCGCCCGTGTCGGTGATGGTCAGGTAGACCACGCCCTCACGCCCGGCCATCGCGGCACGTGACCAGACGTGATCGATCCGGATATCAGACTGTTCGGCGCGAGCGGCGGTCGTCAGGCTTGCGCCGGCAAGCGCGGCAAGCAGGTAACGCCTGTACATGACTTTGAGGCTCCACTGATTTAAATCGGTAAAGGCAAACTCAGATCGGGGAGGGGGGGCCGCGCGGTTGCGCCGCGGCGACCAATCGGAGCGGCGGCGCCCGCGGTTGCGTTATCTTCAGCCGCACACCGGCAACGAATTGCCGGTCAGGCAGCTTCGGCGTCAGCGGCAGGGTACCCAGCGGCAATGCGCTGGATGCGCACGCCACGCAGAGGACGCAGTTGTGCGCGGGATGACCTGGCCGGTGCTGTGCTGGCCGTGATCCATCGTCCGTGCGGCAGATCGGCGGGTTTCCGACCTGCTGAGCCCAGGCGCCGACCGGCGCCAGCGAGATCGCGGCGAGGAGGAGCACCTGGCACCAAACAGCGAACAGCGACGCGGCGAACCCGATCATGGGTTTCAGCCCCTGGCGGGGGATGGTCGCGTTGCGCTGAACTGCTCGCCGCACAGCCGTACCACTAGCCTCGCGCCACATCGCCGGCAAGACGCAGAGCCGTAGAACCTCCCCCTCCCCTTGCGGGAGGGGGGCGCAGATTGACACCCTCGTCGCCTGTGCCGACACATGCACCGGAAGGAGACGCTGATGCTACCGCTGGTGAACACGGACTGGCTTGCCACTGAACTCGGCAAACCGGACCTCGTAATCTTCGACGCAACAATGTATCTGCCCAACGAGAACAAGAACGGCCACGCGGAGTTCCGCCGCGCCCATATTCCCGGCGCGCGCTACTTCGACATCGACGTGATCGCCGATCCCGATACCGACCTTCCCCACATGGTTCCCACGCCCGGCAGGTTCGCCAGACTGATCGGCGGGCTCGGTGTATCGAACGCCTCGCGCGTGGTCTTCTACGACCAGAAGGGCCTCGCATCGGCGGCGCGCGGTTGGTGGCTGATGGGACTGTTCGGCCACGACAACGCTGCGGTGCTGGATGGCGGCCTGCCGAAATGGCAGCGCGAGGGCCGCCCGACGGAAACTGGTGACCCGCCGTCTCCGCGACCCGCCTCCTACCGCCCCGACTACCGGCCGGCGAGGCTGCGCGGCATCGGCGACGTGCTGGCCAACCTGGAGGCTCCTGCCGAACTGGTGCTGGATGCGCGCGCGGCGGGCCGCTTCACCGGCGAGGTGCCCGAACCGCGCGCCGGCATGCGCAGCGGTCACATCCCCCGCTCGGCGAGCCTGCCCTACACCGACCTGCTGAACGACGATGGCACATTCCGCTCCGCCGACGCGGTGCGCGCGCGGCTGGCGCAGGCCGGCGTCGATGGCTCACGCCCGGTGGTGACAAGCTGCGGCTCGGGTGTGACGGCGTGCATCCTGACCTTGGGAATGCGCATCGCCGGGCTGCCGGACGGCGCCGTCTACGATGGATCATGGACCGAATGGGGCGGCCGCTCCGACACACCGGTAGAGACGAAGCGGGCATGACCGAAATCTCTAAGCGCGGCTTCCGCACGAAACTCTCGCACACCGGCCGCGCCGGCACAGCGCGTGCACGGCTTCGTCAATCCGCCGCTGCTGCGTGGCTCAACCGTGCTGTATCCAACCGTGGCGGAACGGCGCGCGCTCCAGGCAAAGCGCGGCGAACGCGTGCTGACCTATGGTCTCGGCGGATCGGAGACTCACTGGGCGCTCGAGGACGTCATCGCAGAGGTGGAGGGCGGCACGCGCTGCGCCATCGTCTGTTCGGGTCTCGCGGCGGTGACAACACCGCTGCTGGCGTTCCTCAAGGCCGGCGATCATTGCCTGATGCCAGACAGCGTGTACGGTCCGGCACGCAACTTCACCGACGGCGTGCTGAAACGCTACGGCGTGGAGACGACGTTCTACGATCCGGTGATCGACGAGGCTGGCATCACCGAGCTGATGCGGCCGAACACCACAGTTGTATATACGGAAAGCCCGGGCAGCCACACCTTCGAGGTGCAGGACGTCCCGGCGATCGCGCGCGCCGCACATGCGCGCGGTGCGAAGGTGCTGATGGACAACACCTGGGGCATCCATCACTTCCAGCCGTTCGAACATGGCGTCGATGTCTCGATCCAGGCGGCGACGAAATATCCAGCCGGGCACTCGGATATTCTGATCGGCAGTGTGACGGTGAACTCAGACGAGGACTGGCACACGCTGCACGCGACGTCGCGCGGGCTGGGGCAGTATGCCAGTCCGGATGATTGCTGGCTGACGCTGCGTGGCATGCGCACATTGGGAGTGCGGCTGGCGCAGCAGATGGACAGCGGCATCGAGGTGGCGCACTGGTTCAGCAAGCGGCCCGAGGTGAAGCAGGTGCTGCATCCAGCGCTCCCGGGCGCTCCGGGTCACGCGATCTGGAAGCGCGATTTCACCGGCGCATGCAGTCTGTTCGGTGTGGAGTTCAAGCCGCGAGTATTCGGTGGAGAGCACGCACGCCTTCGTCGAGGCGTTGGACCTGTTCGGCATTGGCGCGTCATGGGGCGGCTTCGAAAGTCTTGCGTTGCCGACCACGGGCGCCATCACGCGGACGGCTGCTGGTGCGAGGTTCGATGGGCCGCTGGTGCGACTGCATATCGGACTGGAGGATGTCGCCGACCTGACCGCCGATCTGGAGCACGGTCTGAAGGTGATGCGGGAGTTCGGGCGTTGAAGGGCTACCGTGGCGCTGCCCAATAGCCGGCTTCTTCTGGCTCGGGTTTGGGATATGCGGGAGTAGCATCGTGCTCCAGCAAGCTGGCGTAGTAAGAGCGACGCTGCTCGAACCTGACTGAGATAACATCGTAGGCAACGCTCGAAGGAGTGGCCGCTCCATGTGGCAGGTCCCTAAACAAACCTGAACCCTTCCAGGCAACGTCACCAACAACAGCTTTGCATGGCACTGACGGACGATTGGAGACGGCCTCAATAAAGCGGTTGGCTCCAGCGACCCCCAAGGCATGGATGAGGTAAAAGTCCACGACTTGCAGTTGCCGATCCTTCGACTGTTCCTTTTGGTAGTCCAAACGTTCCGCAGCCAACAATGTCGCAATGCGCGGGTCGTTCCTGAGTGCCGATATTCTGTTCCTGGCGGGAGCGCGCACAACAAGATAACCAACGCCTGACCGATAAATCAGAGCCGCTAAATTGCTCAAGCCATGCTTTCCCCCAAATTTCTTCAGGTTCTCTAGCCACGTCTGCTTGGTGAATTGCAACAGCCCCGTTGCCGAAGATGTCCGATTCTTTGCGTTGGCCTGGAACCTGCTTTCAGTCGCTGCGATCGTGAGCAGAAGGGCTGGGTCGATGCCCGTTGAACGCCCTGCATCCAGAACGGCAGCGACGACAGTCTCCGGAGGTGGCGAGGGTCGCTCGGCCAAAGTTGGTGTCCGGTTGGTAGATGATGTCCGTTTGACATTGCGGGCGGTGGCGGAATGAATTGAATAAGAACTACTCAGCGCGAGCGCCGCAGAGAACACAAATGTCGCCAGCCACAAGCGCGCGCGCTGTGGAACTGCCATGCCGCTTGTTCCCCCTCAGTGTTGAGCGAAGCACTGGAAGGTAGGCCGAGCGTGCAGCGCTTCGTCGTTGGGGTATTGGAAGGGCCTGACTGCGGATAGTGGTCGAACCATCAGATGGTCGAGAGCATCAACGTGTCTGCACACGATCTCATTGTGTATGCGTAAGCACGTTTCCCAGATGCTCAAAGGTCCTCTAATGTTGATGGAGCATCACTTCGTAACTCGCTGAAGTGGGTCAATCGCGCGGGTATCAGAATCCGACGCACAACTATCGGTTGGCGTTTTGCCTCGCGGAATGTTGAGGCTAATTCAGCAGCAAAACCATAACCCTACGGCCCGCTCATGATGCAGGGACGCTCAACCAGACGCTGGAGACGGCGCGATCATAGCATCGCCACCGGCCGCACCGGCGATCCCGTGGCACCGCGGAACTTGGTCGCCAGCAGGATGAAGCAGAAGCTGCCAACCGCGTCGCGTGCCAGTTCATCCAGTGCAAGGTTCTCGATCAGATACACCCCCGCCTCGGCCAGCGCATGCTGGTGCACCGGCATTGAGATGCCGTGATTCGGATTGGGCAGCACCTCGACCGCCATGTTGTCGCAGCCGATCGCCACGACGCCGCGCTCGATCAGCCAGCGCGCGCCGGGCAGATCGATGCCTGGTTCACCCTGGAGATACCGTGTGTTGTCGATGCCGAAATAGCGTCCCCAGCCGGTGCGTATGAGCGCGATATCTCCTGGCTCCAGCGCCACTTTCGCAGTCTCCTCGGCGCGCGCCAGTTCCGCTGGCGTGACGACCCGGCCGGGGTTCAGATGCTGACCGCCATCGCATCCCGCTACATCCAGCAGCACACCACGGGTGATCATCGGCGGTGCGTGCTCGATGCCGAGACGCTCGAGCCCCCAGTCGGTCACCGTGTCGGCCGCTGACAGACCGTTGTACAGCCGATCGCCCTTCGAGAAGTGTCCAAGCGCATCGATATGCGTGCCGACATGTGCGGTCATTTCGATGCGTTCCACATTGGCCCCCGCATCGTTGGTGGCGCCGAGGGCGCGACGGCGCTTGATCAAGTCACGCCACGACGCCCAGATCGACAGCAGAAACGGCGTCTGGTTCGGCGCCATGTACGGCGCCCCCGCGCCGATCTCGTGGCTTACGTCGTAGATGCGGCCCTCGCGCACCGATTGCAGCGCGGCCAGGCGCTTTTCCACCGTCAGCAGATTGCCGGCGCCGATCTGGTCAGCGGGACCCCAACGCGAGTGGTCGTGCACAGCCATTGTCATCTCCTACGCAGATAGTCGCCTCAGCTACTTCAGCCACGCCCGCGCAGGAACCGGCCGAATGCCGCGAGGCTGGTGTCCGACACGTGGTGTTCGATGCCCTCGGCATCCTGCTCCGCAGCTTCGGCCGGCACGCCGATCGCCAGCAGCAGATCCACCACTATGCGGTGCCGCGCTCGCACCCGTTCCGCGAGCCGTTCCCCGGCCTCGGTCAGAAACACACCACGGTACGGCTTGGCTACCGCGAGACCCTCGCGTTTCAGCCGGCCAATCGTCTTGATCGCGGTGGCATGCGATACGCCAAGGCGACGGGCGATGTCGGTGGGCCGCGCCTCGCCACCGTTCGCGAGCAGATCGGAAATCAGCTCGACATAGTCTTCATGCAGCGCGCCGGACTGAGCGGTGCGCGCCTTGCCGAACCGCCTCGCCTGCGTGGGCTCGGCCGGCATCTCGGCACGCCGCACAATCGGCGCACTGGCCACGGCGACTCCTGGGGTCAGTTCGAACCGAAAAGAGACACCGACACGCCCATGGTCTGCAAGAGCAGCAGCAGATTGAGCGCCAGCACCATCGTTGCGGCAACCACCGCGATCGCCTGGGTCAGGCGCGAACTGGTAAAGCCGCCCATCACAGCGCGCCGGCCCGATAGCACCAGCAATGCGATCATCGGCACCGGCAGCACGAGGCTCAGCACCACCTGACTGAGCACCAGCGCCTGCGTCGAATTGACACCGATGGCGACGACGATCACCGCCGGGACCATGGTGGCCAACCGACGCACCCACAGCGGAATGCGGAAGCCGACGAAGTCCTGCATGATCGTCTGGCCGGCCATCGTGCC
This sequence comes from uncultured Alphaproteobacteria bacterium, assembly GCA_963799415.1. Lineage (GTDB taxonomy): Bacteria > Pseudomonadota > Alphaproteobacteria > Acetobacterales > Acetobacteraceae > JAMXLO01. The sequence continues at coordinate 67,168 of CAWCXI010000029.1, forward strand.
GACCACCGAACTCGACAGGCCGGATGCCAGCAGCGACGCCATGAACACTGCGGCGGCGCCAACGCCCAGCAGCGGCTTCAGCGTGTGGTATGCCGTCTCGATCGCCGCGACGTCGGCGTGGCCCTCATGGAACACCGAGGCGGCCATTGCCAGCATCGCCATGTTCACCAGGCCGGCGACACCGAGGGCGATCAGCACCTCGCGATGCGAGTAGCCGATGATGCGGCGGCGTTCGGCGTCGGTGCGCACCGGCACGCGGCCCTGCGTGAGGCTGGAGTGCAGGTAGATCGCGTGCGGCATCACGGTCGCGCCGATGATGCCGACCGCCAGCACCACGCTGTCGGGGCCGGCAAGCTGCGGCACCACGGTGTGGAAGGCGAAGAGGTGCCAGTTGGGCGGGGAAACGAACAGCTCGATCACGTAGCAGACGGCAATCACACCGATGAACGCCGCAATGACCATCTCGAGTGGCCGAAAGCCGCGGCCCTGCAGCAACAGGAGCACGTAGGTCAGCGCAAAGGTGACCAGCAGGCCGGTGAGCAGCGGCAGACCGAACAGCAGGCTGAGGCCGATGGCGGCGCCAAGCGATTCAGCGAGGTCAGTCGCCATCGCGGCAACCTCGCTGGCGACCCACATGGTATAGACCAGCGGACGGGGGAAATGGGCGCGGCAGAGCTGCGCGAGGCTGTGGCCGGTGACGATCCCCAGTTTGGCGGAGAGCGCCTGAAACAGCATGGCCACGAGGTTGGCGAGCAGAACGACCCACAGCAGCAGGTAGCCGAACTGCGCCCCGCCCTGGATGTTGGTGGCGAAGTTGCCAGGGTCCATGTAAGCGATCGAGGCGATAACCGCGGGTCCGGCGAACGGCAGGAATCCGCGCAAGCCGCGCCGCCGTCCCGCCAGCAACTCGCGGCCGGCAGCGATCGTCCGATCTGTCAGGCTCAGGCTCTCGCTCATGCAGCCGAGACCATACTATGAACACACTCCCACAGAATGTAGCCGAGGCTACACTTGATCTCGTTAGATAGGACGAAAGGGGCGGCCGTCAACCCTGGGAGGCGGTGAAGGAGGTGGTGAATGAGTTCTCCCCTTCCCCTTGCGGGAGGGATTGGGGGGCCTGACCACGTGCCCCATGAGATCGTCGACCACGCCCGCGGCACCGGCCAAGCTGAGGCGCGCCTGCCGGCGCTGCCGTTGCGGCTGATTGTCCTGCGCCTCGCGCAAACAAAACCAACTCGATCCACGCAGTCTCGAAGCCGCCGAGTTCTGCTGCTCGCCACGTCGCTCGCCTCGCATTTGCCGCTGGCGGCGCTGACCGAGGAAATGACCCAGGATCTCCTGACCTGAGTGGGCTCGATCGGCTGTCGTCGTTTTGCCCCGCGTTCTTGCGGGCACCCGGCGAACCCGCGACTATGCAACACCACTGGCCAGGGGATTGAGAGTGAGCGCCTCCTTCACGAGTACAGAACGTTATATTGCCTCGCGTGATCTGGAAGTGGCGGTGAATGCCGCCGTGACGCTGCAACGTCCGCTGCTGGTGAAGGGCGAGCCCGGCACCGGCAAGACCGTTCTGGCACATGAAGTGGCGCAGGCTCTTGGCCTGGAACTGATCGAGTGGCACATCAAGTCGACCACCAAGGCACAGCAGGGGCTCTACGAGTACGACGCCGTGTCGCGGCTGCGCGACGGCCAGTTGGGCGATCCGCGCGTGCATGACATCGCCAACTACATCGTGCGCGGCAAGCTGTGGGACGCGTTCGAGGCCGACAAGCCCGTGGTGGTGCTGATCGACGAGGTGGACAAGGCCGACATCGAGTTTCCCAATGACCTTCTGCTCGAACTCGACCGCATGCGGTTCTTCGTCTACGAGACGCGGCAGACGGTCGAGGCGATACATCGGCCGGTCGTGATCATCACCTCGAACAACGAGAAGGAGCTGCCCGACGCGTTTCTGCGTCGCTGCTTCTTCCACTACATCCGCTTTCCCGATCGCGCGACGATGGAGCGGATCGTGCAGACACACTATCCGGACCTACGCCACGACCTGGCACGGGAGGCTCTCAACGTGTTCTTCCAGATCCGCGAGGTGCCGGGGCTGAAGAAGAAGCCCAGCACGGCGGAACTGCTGGACTGGCTGAAGCTGCTGATGGTGGAGGACCTGCCGGCTGACGCGCTTCGCACCAACGAGAAGCATCTGGTGATTCCGCCGCTGTACGGTGCGCTGCTGAAGAATGAGCAGGACGTGCACCTGTTCGAGCGCCTGGCATTCCTCGCTCGGCGCGGGGCCTGATGTTCGCGCATCTGGTAGAGGGGCTGCGGCAGGCTGGGTTGCCGACATCGATCACCGAATACCTCACGCTGCTTGGCGCGATGAAGGCCGGTGTCGCGGAATGGAGCGTCGATGACTTCTACTATCTTAGCCGCGCGACACTGGTGAAGGACGAGCGCCATCTGGATCGCTTCGACCGCGTGTTTGCGCAGTGCTTCAAGGGGCTGGAGCCGCCTGAGGGTGTGTTGCCGCGGGAGCTTCCGGAAGAGTGGCTGCGCAAGCTGGCGGAGAAATTCCTGACGCCGGAGGAGATGGCCAAGGTCGAGGCGCTGGGCGGGTTCGAGGCGCTGATGCAGCGGCTGGCGGAGTTGCTGGCGGAGCAGAAGGGGCGGCATCAGGGCGGATCGAAGTGGATCGGCACGGCGGGGACCTCGCCGTTCGGAGCGTACGGCTACAATCCGGAAGGCGTGCGGATCGGGCAGCATGAATCGCGGCATCGGCGCGCGGTGAAGGTGTGGGACAGGCGTGACTTTCGCGATCTGGACGACACGGTGGAGCAGGGGACGCGCAACCTGAAACTGGCGCTGCGACGACTGCGCCGGTTTGCGCGCCAGGGCGCGGCGACCGAGCTCGATCTGCCGGACACGATACGCTCGACCGCGAAGAATGCCGGGTCGCTGGATCTCAAGATGGTGCCTGAGCGGCACAATGCCGTGAAGGTGCTGCTTTTCCTGGACGTCGGCGGATCGATGGACGACTTCGTCAAGTTGTCGGAGGAACTGTTCTCGGCGGCGCGGTCGGAGTTCAAGCATCTGGAGTATTTCTACTTCCACAACTTCCCGTATGAGCGGGTGTGGAAGAACAATCGCCGCCGCCACGATGAACGGCTCTCCACATTCGAGGTCATCAGGAAGTATGGGCCGGACTACAAGCTGATCTTCGTCGGCGATGCGGCGATGAGCCCGTATGAGATCACCATGCCTGGTGGCAGCGTCGAGCATATGAATGAGGAGCCGGGGCGAGTGTGGCTGGAGCGACTGACGTCGCACTACAGTCGGGCAGCGTGGCTCAATCCGACGCCGCGCAATTCGTGGCAGCATGTGCGCTCGATCGGCATGGCCAGCGAGCTGATGCAAGGACGGATGTATCCGTTGACCGTGACCGGCATCGACGAAATGGCGCGGGAGTTGAGTCACTAGAGCTGTCATTGAGGGGAGCGGAGGGAACGACAATGGGACGGCTCGATGGCAAGGTGGCATTCATCACCGGTGCCGGGACCGGCATCGGTCGCGCTACGGCGATCCTGTTCGCCTGCGAAGGCGCTCGCGTGGCGGTCGCGGAAATCGATGGCGCCGCCGGTGAGGAGACCGCGCACCTCGCCGCCCATGACGCGATTGCGATCCGCACCGATGTGACCGACGAGGCAAGTCTGCAGGCAGCGGTCCGCGCCACGGTGCAGCAGTTCGGCGCGCTGCACATTTTGCACAACAACGCCGGCGGTTCGACGCCGCAGGACAATACAGTGGTGGAGGCGCCGATCGATGAGTTCTGGCGCGTCATCAGACTGGATCTATTCGGCACGTTCCTCGGTTGCCGTGTCGGCATACCCGAGATCATCCGCTCTGGTGGTGGCTCGGTGATCAACATGTCGTCCAACGTCGCGCTGATGGGGATCGCCGGACGCGACTGCTACACCGCGGCGAAGGGTGGTGTTGCGGCGATCACCCGTTCGATGGCGGTGGAATTCGCATCACAGCGGGTCCGGGTGAATGCCATCGCTCCTTCGGCGACGATGACCGAGCGCGTGCGCAGACTGGTCGCGGGCAATGTGGCGCTCGGCAAACTTGCAGACGCGCATCTGCTGGGCCTGATCGAGCCGCCGGACATCGCCCACATGGCCCTGTTCCTGGCATCCGACGAATCCCGCATGGTGACCGGACAGGTGTATCCGGTGGATAGCGGCGTGACCATTTCCTGAGGAGGCAACAATGAAGATCAAACGGGTGGAGCACATTGCTGTCGCGGTGAAATCGCTGAACCAATCGATGGATCTGCTGCGCAATACCTTCGGCATACCGCTCGAATACGAGGAACAGATCGGCGCGACGCGGCTCGCCATGCTGCCGGTCGGAGAGACGTATATCGAGCTGTTGGAGAGCAAGGCGCCAAGACTCCGGTGTCAATCAATGGATCGCGGAGAAGGGCGAAGGCTTGTTCCACATCTGCTTCGAGGTCGAGGACATCGACGGCGCGTTGGCCGAGTTGAAGGCGAAGGGCGTGAAGCTGCGCGACGAGACACCGCGGATCGGCCATGGCGGCGCGCGCATCGCGTTCATTGACCCGGCGTCCACCGGCAATCTTCTGATCGAACTGGCGGAGCTTCCAGCATGAGCGGATTTACGCATCCCGAGTATCTGGTCGAGACCGAGTGGCTCGCGCAGAATCTGAACAACCCGGAAGTGCTGGTGCTCGACTGCACCACACACCTTATCCCTGATCCGAAGATCACCTACCAGGTGAAGCCGGGCCGCGAGGACTTCGAGACGGGCCATATCCCCGGTGCCCAGTTCGTCGACATGCTGCGTGATGTGTCTGACACCTCGCAGGCACTACGCTTCATGCGCCAGGTACCGGATGACTTCGCGGCCGCGATGCGCCGCTTTGGCATGAACAGCACCACGCGTGTGGTGACCTACAGCAGCGCCAATGTCTGGTGGGCGACGCGCCTGTGGTGGCTGCTGCACGAGTTCGGTCACGACAACGCTGCGGTGCTGAACGGCGGCTGGCAAAAATGGCAGCATGAGGGCCGTCCCGTCGAGAGCGGCCCCGCGCGATCACGTCAGCCAGGCAACTACACCGTCCGCGAAGTGCGCAATCTGATGGTGGGCAAAGATGATGTGTTGCGCGCGATTGGTGATGGCGCCATATGCACGATCAACGCACTGCAGCCGGCGCAGCACACCGGCGGTGGCGGCAACAGCTACGGCCGGCCGGGACGCATCGCCGGCAGCGTGAACCTGCCAGCCGCGCATCTGCTCGATCCGGACACCAACACCTTCCTTCCTGCTGATGAACTGCGTCGGCGCTTCGAGGCGGTCGGTGCAATGGACAGGCAGGTCATCAACTACTGCGGCGGCGGCATCGCAGCGAGCGCGGATGCCCTGGCATTGATCATGCTCGGCCATAAGGACGTTAAGCTGTACGACGCGTCACTTTCCGAATGGGCGAAGGATCCGACACTGCCGATGGAAACCGGCTGAAAGGAGGACAGTCATGCTGCTACCCCTCGATCGACGCAATATCGCCTATGACCTGGTGGGACCGGAGAATGCTCCCGTCGTCTGCTTGACGCACTCGCTCGCCTCGGATGGCGGTATGTGGACCGAGCAGGTGCCGGCGCTGTTGCAGGCGGGCTTTCGCGTGCTGCGTATCGACATGCGCGGCCATGGCGGCAGCGGCGCGGTCGCCGGCGACTACACCATGAGTGCGCTGGCGTCGGATGTCGCCGCGGTGCTGGAAGCGCTCGCCATTCCGCGTGTGCATTTCATCGGGTTGTCGATCGGCGGGATGCTGGGACAGGCCTTTGCCCTGGAGCACGGCGGCAAGCTGGCATCGGCCATGTGGTGCGATACGCTGCCCGCGACGCCCGCTGGAGCGCCGGAAGTGTGGCAGCAGCGCGTCGATACGGTGCGTGGTGCGAATTCGCTCATGCCGCTGGCCGATCCGACGATCGAGCGCTGGCTTACCGATGCGGTGAAGCGAGGCAGACCCGGGCGCTGGAAACAGATTCGCGATACCATCATCGGCACCACGCCGGCCGGCTATCTCGGCTGCGTCGCGGCGATCCGCAACTTCGATTTCGTCGCGCGACTGCCGTCGTTGAAGTTGCCGGTGCTGGTGGTGTGCGGATCGGATGATGCGGGCACGCCGGCGGCGGAGAACCGGCGACTGGCTGGCCTGGTTCCTGGGGGTCGCTACGAAGAGATCGGCAATGCGCTACATTTCCCCAATGTCGAGCATCCCGACACTTTCAATCGCATCATGCTGGGCTGGTTGAACGCACAGCGCTGAGGGAGGCCGTCATGCGTCTGGCAAACAAGATCGGTATCGTCACCGCCGCTGCATCAGGCATGGGTCGCGCCGGTGCGGTGCGCTTCGCACAAGAGGGTGCAGCGGTCGGCGTGGTGGACCTGGACGAGGCGGGCGCCAGTGCGGTCGTGAAGCAGATCACCGATGCCGGCGGGAAGGCGATCGCGCTGGCCGGCGATCTGCGACAGGATTCGTTCGCGCGCGAGATTGTCCGTCGCACCGCCAACGCGTTCGGCGGGCTTGATTTCGTTTGGAACCATGTCGGCCATCCGGGTCCGGCGGCGATCGAGGGCATCGACTGGAAGGACTTCGAGCTGGCGATGGATCTGAACGTCCGCACCGTGCTGGTCACCACCGAGGCAGCGATCCCTGAACTGCGCGCGCGGGGCGGTGGGGCATTGCTCTATACTGCGTCCACCTCTGGTCTGACAGGTTCGCAGTTCAGCCCGGTGTACAACATCGCCAAGTTCGGTGTGGTCGGTTTGGTGCACGGACTGGCGAAGCGGTACGCGCGCGAGAAGATCAGGGTGAATGCGGTGTGTCCCGGCCCCACCGACACGCCGATGCTGCGCGTGTTCGTGGCACGCCCGGACAGCCAGTTGCCGCCTGGGGAGACGCCCGAGACGCTGGTGATGAAGCGTGGCGGCCAGGTCCCAATGGGGCGTCCGGCGCGGCCCGAGGAAATTGCCAATGCGGCGCTGTTCCTGATCTCGGACGAGGCATCGTACGTCACCGGCGTGGCGCTGCCGGTGGATGGTGGCGCGACCGCGTAGCGAGGCCTACGGGAAAGAATCGAATTATCTCTCGGCGCGCGACTGTCCATTCCGTCATGCCGACCTGCCTCGGCATGACGTTGTTTGCCCGGATTGTGCGCTGCCTGGCGCAGTTATTTCCCCCCTCAGGTCCTTTAGCGGGTTCGACTGTACTCGTAATCCTCGCGCTCGCCCGTACCTGACCGCAATCCTGCCGGCATCGGCGCGCGCGTCGCGTTCACCTTGGCATGCACATCGAGCGCTGCCTGGTCCTTCCACAGCTCGAGCAATGCCAGTTTGTCCGGGTTCAGAACACTCTGGAACACCTCGAACTGCTCACAGCCGGGCTCCTGCATGACCTCGTTGCAGCGTGCCCGAAACGCCTGCGCGAGTTCCGAACCCTTTCCCGGTGCAGCGGTGATCGTGACGACGAGGCGGACTGACATGTTGTTCCCTCCGATGCGCGAATGACGCCGAGGAGTAGTGTCTCGGCGCTGCCCTGCGTCAAGCGTCAGGGACAATACTCTCTCATCCCGGGCGGCCGATCAGGGCGCTGCATTTGTGCAACGCGGCTACCAGGGCCTAAATCTTTTTGGGCGCCAGATTGATGTTGAACGTTCTGTCCGGTGTCTTGATCGCGACATCCCGTGCAGAGAGGAGCATATCGTCGATCGGCTGGTTCAGCAGGAACATGATGCTGGTTGACCCGGTCATTGCCGGGATGTTGGGCGTGCCGTCGCCGTGTTCGAGCCAGGTGCCCCCGATCCGCAACGCTACGTTCCACATGTAGCCGGACGGAAAGCTCCAGTTCTTCTGCTCGACCATGGCGCGCGGAGGCAGCTTGTTGCTCCATGCGAATTCGAATTGGCCGTCATCGCTTTTGAGCGTCATTGTGCAGGTCACCATGTCGCGGTCACGATGTTCTGTCACGCTTCCACCATCAGTGTTCCACCAGACCCCGTCGGTGGCGGTCGCAACCAGAAGACTTGATATCAGGAGAGGCAATTTTACCATTGCTTGATAGATCATCCATCTGTCCCCTCGTCGTGACGGTGCGGCTTCGAGCTGTGGCGGCGGCATATCGGCGGAATGTCGCGGGCTGCGAAGCCTGGCAGCGCAGGCAGTGGCAGCGGTCGCCCGACGATCGGGCTACGGGCTGCTCGGCGTCGAACCTGACGACACGGCAGCCGTCATCGGCTCAGATCTTCCGCTGATCACATTCTCCTCCTTCGTTCCAGAGACGGCGACGCGACAACCACCGCGGTCGTTCGTCACAGGGACGCCAAGGCGAGGATGATCGAACCGCTGAAGCGCAAACTGATCGCGGCACTTGAATTCCGCGCTTCATCTCTATGAGCCGATTCCTCCGTCGCGTGGAGTCTCTCTTAAGCCGCCGGTTGTCAACCCGTCAGAGCGCCTTGTTCCGACTGCGATCGGCTGCGATTGTCAAACGTTTGCGGCGGTCAATGGAGGTCGGCCGCGGATCAGGCGGACGATCCTTTCCGCAAGCATCACCACGCCGGCACTGGGGATTGTATCTCGGGCCTATCGGATTGAGGATCAGTTCGGCTTGATACCTGGGAGACACCAACCATGAACACCGGACCCGGTCGCCGGTCGCTCGCCGCGGCCGCCGCGCTCATGCCCGTCGCGGCCTTCATCCGTTCCGCCAAGGCACAGTCCGCCAACGAAACCACGTTCGACCGCATCCGCCGCACCAAGACGCTGCGCATTGCCGCTTTGCCGGGTGAGCTGCCGTATTTCCAGAAGGACCTCGTCAGCGGCGAATGGAGCGGCGCCTGCATCGACATGGCGAAGGACATCGCCAAGGTGTTCGATGCGCAGTTGGCCTATGTCGAGTCCACCTATGGCAACTCGGTGCTCGATCTGCAATCGAACAAGGTGGACGTCGCATTCGCCTTGAACCCGACGCCGCAGCGCGCGCTGTCGATCGGCTTCACCCATCCGATGATCGTGCATCCGTTCGGCTGTGTTGCGCGCAAGGGGCTTGATCCAAGCACATGGGATGATCTGAATAAGCCGGAGATCAGGGTGGTTTACGACATCGGCTCGCTGCACGAGGTCGCGGCGAAGCGCTATTGCCCAAAGGCGCAGCTCACTGGCTACAAATCGCGCGATGACTGCACGCTGGCGCTGCAATCCGGCCGCGCCGACGCGCACATCCTTGCGGCGATCCTCGGACTTTCCGCGATTGGCAAAAATCCTTCCCTGGGCAGCTATCATCTGCTCACCGAACCGCTGGTGGCGCTGCCGAGCTGTCTCGGCATCCAACGCGAGCCGGATACGCGCTTTGCCGATGTCATCAACGCCTGGATCGACTATAACCGCGGCACCGGCCAGATCCGCGAGTGGCTGCTCGACGGGCTCGCGAAGTTCGGTGTCTCACGCGAACAGATACCGGCAACGCTCAGCTTCTGACAATGGGCCGAAGGAGAAGGCGATGTTCTATCAGTGGGACTTCGCCTTCCTGCTGCGCTACGCCCCGCTGTTCTGGAAGGGCGTACTGGTCACGCTGGCCTACACCGTGTCGGCACGATCCTGCTAGGACTGATCATCGGGCTGTTGCTCGGTCTGGGCCGCCTGTCGCGCTCGAAGCTGCTGAACATCCCGCTGATCGCCTTCATCGAGGCGTTCCGCTGCACACCGTTGCTGGTGCAGATCGTCTGGTTCTACTACGCGCTGCCGGTGCTGCTGAACATCCAGATCCCTGCCACCACTGCCGCCGTGCTGGTGCTGTCCTGCTACACTGGTGCGTTCTACGCCGAGATTTTCCGCGGCGGCATCATCTCGATCGAGCCGGGCCAATGGGACGCGGCGCGCGCCCTTGGCCTGCGGCCGTGGCCGATGATGCGCAAGGTGATCCTGCCGCAGGCGGTCAAGCGGATGATCCCGCCGTTCGTGAACCAGTCGATCACCCAGCTCAAGAACACCTCGCTGGTGTCGACGATCGCGGTGCCAGATTTGCTGTATCAGGGCACATTGATCACCGCCGACACCTATCGTCCACTCGAGGTCTACACCGTGGTGGCGCTGATCTATTTCGCCATGCTTTTTCCCAGCACCCTGTTGGCGCAGGCGTATGAGCGCCGCCTGGCCAAGGCGCGGTAAGTCTAACGGCGCTATGCTTTCCTGGGCAGCAATTGCTCGGCCAGCGTCGCCCAATATGAGGCACCGACGGACAGGATCTCATCGTTGAAGTCGTAGCGCGGGTGGTGAACCATCGCGTCGTCCTTGCTGCGGCCACCGCCAAGCATGATGTAGCTGCCTTGCTTGGCGTTCAGCATGAACGAGAAATCCTCGCCGCCCATCGTCGGCTTTCGCATATGCACCACACGGGCCTCGCCCGCCACTGCCGTCGCGGCACGCCGAGCGAGCGTGGTGGCATCGGGGTCATTCACCGTTGCCGGATAGTCGCGGCTGAACACCACATCGGCCTTGGCGCCGAAGCTTTCCGCTATGCCGGAAGCGAGCCGCCGCACGCCGTTCTCCAACTGATCGCCGACACGCGCGTCGAACCAGCGGGCGGTCCCCAGCATGCGTACGGTCTCGGGAATCACGTTGTAGGTGTCGCCGCCGTTGATGTGGCCGATGGTGATGACGCCGCCCTCCACCGGCTCAATCGTCCGCGCCACGATCGTCTGAAGCGCGGTGACGATGTGACTGGCGACCACGATGGGGTCCGTCCCGAAATGCGGCTGCGCTGCGTGGGTTCCCTTGCCGGTGATGGTGATCTCGATATTGGCAACTGCCGCCATGACCGGGCCGTTGCGCCAGGCGAAGGTGCCGGCCGGCATCTGCGGCCAGTTGTGCATGCCGAACACCATCTCCATCTTGCATCGCTCGAACAGGCCTTCCCTCACCATGATGTCGCCGCCCGCGAGGTTTTCCTCCGCCGGCTGGAATATGACATAGACCGTGCCGTCGAAATTGCGCGTCTCGGCCAGGTACTTTGCTGCGCCAAGCAGCATGGTGGTGTGACCGTCATGGCCACAGGCATGCATGACGCCCGCGTTCTGCGAGGCGTAGGGCGCGCCTGTCTCCTCCAGGATCGGCAGCGCATCCATGTCGGCGCGCAGGCCGATCGCGCGCTCCGACGTGCCGTTCCCACGGATCACGCCGACCACGCCGGTGCGCGCCAGCCCTGTGATGATCTCGTCGACGCCGAACTCCTGCAGCTTGGCCTGCACGACGCCGCTGGTGCGGGTCTCCTGCAATGCCAGCTCTGGGTGCGCATGCAGGTCCTGCCGCCACTCCGTCATCTCGCGGTGGAATTCGGCGATGCGGTTGATGATCGGCATAAATCAGCTCCTGTTGGCGAAGGTGCGCGCGAGGCCTTCGTGAAGTGACATCGGTGTGAACCCGAACGTGCCGATCATCGGATCCACGGCGAAACTCTTGTCTTCCATCAGCCGGCGGACCTCGGCGGGACGGACCCGCGGCAGGAACGGAATGTAACAGAAGAGGCGGGCCAGCACCATCAGGGGACCGAGCGGCAGCGCGACGATCAGCGGCGCGCGCTGTCTGTTGGCGGCAGCGACAGCCCGGATGAAGTCGGCGTAGGGCAGGGGGGTCGGCCCGGCGATCACCAGCGCATGAGGCCCTCTCCATTCGCGCTGCAGTGCAATGCAAATGGCCCGCGTCACGTCGTCCTGGTGGATCGGCTGCACCAAAGCCGTGCCGCCGCCTGGCAGCGGCACAAACGGCAGCCGGCGCAGCAGCGCGGCGAGTCGCTGCACGTTGTCCTCGCCCTGAGCGCCGTAGATCATCGTGGGGTGCAGCATGACACCGGAACGGCCGGAGGCGAGAAAGGCCGCCTCTCCGGCCAGCACGCCGTTGCCGTGTGCATCCGGCCAACGCGTGAATTTGCGCGTGCTGCCGAGGAAGATGAACCGCGCCTCGGCCGGTGCGGCGGCGAGCACAGTCGGGGCGTGGCGCGCGTGGGCACAACTGACGACCCGCGTGGCACAGGCCAATGCATCGCGCAATCGCGGCGGATCAGTGATATCGGCGATGCGCGCAGGCACCTTGATGCCCGTCGCGGCCCATTTCGCAGCGTCGCGTACCACAGGGACGAACCTGCTGCCGCTGGCGAGCAGCGACCGGCACAGCGCGCTGCCGCTACGACCCGATGCGCCGATGATGTGGACCTGGGACACCATGCTGTTACGCTTAGCATGGTGATCTTGCAGCATGGAGGAGTGCATGGCGCGTGTGCCGTATCTCGAGATGTCCGACCTCTCGGTAGAGAACCAGGACCTGTTGCGGCGTCGGATCAGCCTCACCCAGGCGCTGGTGAATTCGCCGAACGCGGCGCGCGCATTTGGTGCCCTGGGGCAGTTCATCCGCTTCGGCAGCAAGCTCGATCCGCGGTTGCGCGAGCTGGCGATCCTGCAGGTCGGCTGGCTGGCGCGATCACCCTACGAGTGGTCTCACCACGTGAAGCTGGGCCATGATTTTGGCGTGAGCCGATGACGACATTCGCGCGCTGATCGACGACACGGCCGGAAAGCCGACACAGCTTGATGAAATGGCGAAGACCGTGCTGCGTGCGGCGCGCGAGATGACGCAGGATGGTGCCATGTCGGACGCCACCTTCGCCACGTTGCGCGAGGCTCTCGGCAACGAGCTGATCGTCGATCTGACGACCACCATTGCCTTCTACAACGCGGTCGTGCGCGTGCTGGCGACCCTACAGATCGACGTGGAGGATGACTATATTCCGTATCTGCGACAATTTCCGCTGCCCGCCTGACAGGAGGTCCGCGTGAGGATCGGCGTTCCGAAGGAGATCAAGACGCACGAGCACCGTGTTGGGCTTACCCCGGCCGGTGTTCGCGAACTCGCCATCCACGGCCATCAGGTGACGGTGGAGCGCAACGCCGCTTCTGGCATCGGCATTGCCGATGATGCCTTTCGCGCTGCCGGCGCCGCGGTGGCGGACAGCGCCGCCGAGGTGTTCGCGACCGCTGATCTTATCGTGAAGGTGAAGGAGCCGCAGGCCGTGGAGATCGCCATGCTGCGGCAGGGTCAGGTGCTGTTCACCTATCTGCACCTCGCCGCTGACAAGGCGCAGACCGAGGGCCTGATGCACACCGGCGCCACCTGCATCGCCTACGAGACGGTCACCGACCGGTCGGGTGCGCTGCCCCTGCTCGCGCCAATGAGCGAGGTGGCCGGTCGCATGGCGGTGCAGGTGGGCGCGCATTGCCTGGAGAAGGAGCAGGGCGGGGTCGGTGTGCTGCTCGGCGGTGTGCCCGGTGTGGCGCCCGCGAAGGTGGTGGTGCTGGGCGGCGGCGTATCGGGCACCAATGCCGCGCGCATGGCGGTCGGCCTCGAGGCGTCTGTCACCATCATCGACAAGTCGCTGCCGCGGCTGAAGGAGCTCGATCTCCAGTTCGGTCCGCGTGCGACCACGCTGTTCGCCACGCTGGAGGCCATCGAGCATCAGGTGCTGGCCGCGGATCTGGTGATTGGCGCGGTGCTGGTACCAGGCGCCGCGGCGCCGAAACTCGTGTCACGCGAGTTGGTGCGGCAGATGCGGCCTGGCTCGGTGCTGGTTGATATCGCAATCGATCAAGGCGGGTGCTTCGCGACGAGCCGTCCGACCACCCATTCAGCGCCGACCTATGTCGATGAAGGCGTGGTGCATTACTGCGTCACCAACATGCCCGGTGCCGTTGCCCGCACGTCCACTTTCGCGCTGACCAATGCCACGCTGCCGTTTGTCATCGCGTTGGCCGAGAAGGGGTGGCGCAAGGCGTTGGCTGATGATCCGCACCTGCTGCACGGATTGAACGTCCATGCGGGCAAAGTGACTTACGAGGCGGTGGCGCGCGACCTGAACCTGCCCTACGCTCCGGCGCAAACATTGTTGGCGGCTTAAGGCGGGACCAGGCAGCGACCTGACACGCGGGGCGGCGGCGATCCTGCACACTGAGCATGAAGCTGCACAACTCTGCCTCCTGCTGCGGAGAGCTTCGATGCGCAGAATGTTCCTGCTGGGTTTGGCGACGCTTGTAGCGCTCGCCTTCTCCGGTTCCCCGGCGTCCGCGCGCGTGCTGGAGACTGGCGATGCCGCCATCGTCAAGCAGGCGAGTCCTGCCGTGGTGAACATCGCCGAGTGGAAGGTGCGCGCCGCCACGCAGCCAAACCAGTCCCCACGGCGCGTGAAGGTCTATGCGTCTGGCTTCGTTATCGACCCGTCGGGAGTCATCGTCACCAACAGGCATGTCGTTGATGGAGCGCTCGACATGCATGTGATCTTCAGCAACGGCGATCGCGTGCCGGCGCGGTTGCTTGTCGCTGCTCAGATCGTCGACGTGGCGGTTCTGAAGGTCGATGTCGATCACCCACTACCGGCCCTGAAATGGGCCGACAGCGACTCCTTGCAGATTGGCGATCCGGTGTTGACCATCGGCAATCCGCTCGGTCTCGGCATGTCGGTGTCCGCCGGAATCGTCAGCGCGCTCAACCGCAATCTGCACGATACGCCGTTCGACAGCTACATCCAGACCGACGCAGCGATCAACTATGGCAATTCCGGTGGGCCGCTGATCGATCGCAATGGAAGTGTCGTCGGTCTCGATACCGCGCTTTACAATCCCCAGGCGAGTGGCGGCTTCATCGGCATCGGTTTTGCCATCCCATCCAACATCGTCTCGTTTGTTGTGCAGTTCCTGCTCGACCCCAATCATCCGAAGCCCGGATGGATCGGTGTCACCTCGCAGGACGTAAACGACAGATTGGCGGAAGCGCTGGGGGTACCGAGAGCCGTCGGCGCCGTCATATCGGCGGTTGATCCGTCGGGGCCGGCGGTTCAGGCAGGCCTGCGGCCCGCCGATGTGCTGGAGACGATTGATGGCGTGCAGCAGAGCGATTCCCGCGCGTTCATGCGGTCCATCGTAAAGATCCCGGTCGGGACGCCGGTGCACCTTTCGGGCTGGCGTGACCGCAAGCGGCTGGACACCACCGTGACCGTAGCGGCATGGCCCAACTATATGCCAGCCGAAGGCGTCATGCGGGATCAGGCAGCTCAGAAGATGATCGAGGCGGCACCCGATCCAGGCATGAGGCTTGGGGGAATCACAGCAGAGGCTCGCAAACAGTACGGACTCGATCCTGCGCTGCGAGGCGCCTTGGTGACGGCAGTGGAGAGCGATTGTGAGGCACGCGATCTTGGCATCGTGCCAGGCGATGTCATCATCAACGTGCAGGGACAACCGGTTGCCACCCCGGACGATGTGTGGCGAGCAATAGAGACCGCGCACAAGGCACGTCGCGCGTATCTTGCCTTGCTGATACAGACGAAGACAGACGCGCACTGGGTTTCGCTGTCGATCACGAGCACCGAGTCATAGTTCACGCCCGCTGACCATAGGTCTGGTATCTCCGGTGGGCCGCCCGCATCTCCTCGGGGCTCAAGAGCCGCGGCGTCCCGGCTGATCGCGCCAACACGTACTGCCGGCACAACGTCTCCAGCACGACCGCTGCGGTCAACGCGTGGTCGGCCGTTGTCGCGTGCACGATCATGCCATGGTTGGCGAGCAGACATGCTGTGCGCCCGGCCAGTGCCGCGACCGCAAGCCGCGCCAGCTCCGGTGTGCCGAACGTGACGTAAGGCGCGCAGCGCACATCGTCGCCGCCGAAATTCGCCACCATGTAGTGGAACGGAGGCAGATTCTCGTTGAGGCAGGCAAGCGCGGTGCAGGCATCCGAGTGCGTGTGCACGATGCTCTGCGCGGAGGGGTAGGCGAGATAGATCGCCGCATGCATTGCCCATTCGCTCGACGGCGCCGCTGAGCCCTTGACGTCGCCGGCCAGCGTCATCGCGACCACGCCGTCCGGCGCCAGCGTCTCCGCCGAACAGCCGGAGGGGGTGATGATCATGCCCTTTCGCGTGCGTTGGCTGACGTTGCCGGAACTACCCACAATCAGTCCACGACGGCCTATCTCGCGATAGACCGCCGTGACGTCATGGCGCGCCTGAAGCTCCGTCACATCAGGAACACACCCTTCCCGTCCGACTGGTGGTCGAACAGCTTGTACGCTTCCTCCGCCTGCTCCAGCTTCCAGCGATGGGTGAACAGCGCATCGACGTCGATCTTGCGCTCGACGCAGAACGTCGCGCACTCCGCCTGTATGATGTTGGAGAACGTCCACGATGCGATCAGTGTCATCTGCCGGCGCAGGAGCATCGGGCTGACATCGATGTGCACGTCGCCGCCCTCGCCGACGAAGCACATCGTGCCCCACACCTTGGTGCTGCGTATGGCGTTGGCCCGCGCCTCTGGATTGCTGGAGGTGTCGAGCGTGCAGTCCGCGTAACGCCCGTGCGTCAGGTCCTTGATCGCCGCCATCGGGTCGTTCGATCCCGGATCCACCACTTCGTCCGCGCCGAAATCCTTCGCTCGCTGCAGTCGCTGCGGGTTGATGTCGAGCGCAATCACCCTGGCACCCATCGCCTTGGCGAATTGCGTGCCGGCCAATCCCACCGGCCCTTGGCCAAAAATCGCCAGCGTATCATTGCCGGACAGCCGCATGCGCCGGAGCGCGCTGTACGCCGTGCCGGATCCACATGAGATCGCCGCGCCGGCGGAGAACGTCAGTTCGTCTGCCAGCGGCACCAGCGTATTTGCCGGCACCTTCAGATACTGCGCGTGACCGCCATGCGAGTTGCTGCCGTACACCTTCACTGGCACTTCCTGGCAAAGCTGTTGCCAGCCGGAGCGGCAGTGGTTGCACTGCGTGCAGCCCTGATAGTGATGCACCATCACGCGCTGGCCGACCTGGGCTTCCTTATCCGACACGCCCGGCCCGACCGCCGCCACCACGCCGCATGGTTCGTGGCCGGCGATCACCGGATCGGGGTTCTGCGGGAAGCCGGTCGCCTGGCGCGTCTGTCCCTTCGGGCGGCGATACTGGTGCAGGTCGCTGCCGCACATGCCGGAGGCCTTCATCTCGACCACCACTTCGTCCGGACCCGGCTTGGGGTCAGGGAACTCGATCATCTCCAGTTCACGGCCGCCGGTGAACACGACACCACGCATGGTTCCCTCCTGTCGTTGGCCTGGACCGAGGTTAGAGCGCGATCACCACGGAGGCGAATCTGTCATGGCTCGCGACGTCGGCACGGGCGTGACGGCCCAGTGGCGACTGTTATGGATATACCCTGTTCAGGCGATATCGTGGTGGTGCATCAGCCCCCCTAATCGTTCGATCGGGTCCAGATGCGGGCAGTATGTCGGGATGAAATGCAATCGGACCCGGCATCCTGGCTGAGCCAGCCATTGCCGCACCAGATTCGCGTGATGATACCGGGCATTGTCCAGGAACACATGGATCAGCCGCTTGCCTGGATACATCGCCGCGATCGCCATCAGCAGCAAGATTGTGCTGGCGGCATTCACCACCGGTACGTCCAGCATGCGCGTCTCGCCGGTCTCCAGCTCGATCGCGCCCATGGATGTTCAGCCGGTCTCGCCCGCTGCTCTGCTGGCCAAGCTCCTCAAGAGCTTGGCTAGCCGTGGTTTGCGCGACCTGAAGCTGGTGATCTCAGACGCGCATGAGCGGCTGAAGGCGGCGGTCCGGCGGGTGTTCGGCACCACCTGGCCTTATTAACGCTCTTGGCAAGGTCCTATTAACCCGCCGGGGCTTATGCAAGCGCGCCGCCACGTAGCGCGCAGCGGGCCGCACTGCACGCGAGGAACACCTGACAAGTGCAAAACAGCCGAACGAGGAGATAAGGCAGCAATGAGTGAAGTAACAGACACGGGTAATGATTCGCAGCAGGCGGCAATGGACGAAATCAGCCGCCTGATCAAATCTGTAAAGCAAGGCCGCCTCACCGAGCGGGCCGACGCCGACGTCACGACCGGCGACTTCAAGGAGGTGCTGTCCAACATTAACGAACTGCTCGACGTCATTCTGCTGCCGATCGGCGAGGGCAATCGCATCCTCGATCAGGTGGCGCACGGCAAGGTCAACGAACTGATCACCGAGACCTATCAAGGTGATCATGAGAAGATGAAGCAGAACGTCAACAACATCGCGCTCGTGTTGCAGCGCTTCCAGGCGGAACTGGCCAAGCTGATCGACTACAGCCACAAGGGCCAGCTGGAGAAGCGTGGCGACGCTGCGGGATTCGAAGGCTGTTATTCCGACATCATCAAGGGCATCAACCAGATGCTCGATGCCATTCTGCTGCCGATCGGCGAGGGCAACCGCATCCTCGGCCAGGTGGCGGCCGGCAAGGTCGACGAGTTGATCGCCCAGACCTACGAGGGCGACCATGAAAGGATGAAGCAGAACGTCAACAACATCGCGCTCATGCATGCAGCGCTTCCAGGCCGAGCTGTCCAAGCTGATCGAGTACAGCAAGCAGGGACAGTTGGAGAAGCGCGGCGACGCAATGGCTTCCAGGGCGTCTTTGGCGAGATCATCGACGGCATCAACCAGATGCTCGACGCCATCCTGCTGCCGATCGGCGAGGGCAACCGCATCCTGCGGCAGATCAGCGGCGGGAATCTGCGCGACAAGGTGACCATCGACTGCCAGGGCGATCACCAGCGGATGAAGGAAGCGATCAACGGCGTGCATTCCTGGCTGCAGGAACTGATCGCCTACGTCACCGCGATCGCCAATGGCGACATGACGCGCCAAGATGAACAAGGCCTCGGCCGACGATCAGATCCACGAATGGCTGATGCTGCTGAAGACCAATATCGGCGGCGTGGTCACCGATGCCGACATGCTGGTGAAGGCAGCGCTGGACGGCAAGCTTTCGGTGCGTGCCGACGCCAGCCAGACACCAAGGCGAATACCGCAAGATCGTCGAGGGCCTCAACAACACCCTGGAAGCGGTGGTCGCGCCGTTGAGACATGGCCGCGACCCACATCGATCGCCTGTCCAAGGGCGACATTCCCGCCGAAGATCACCGACAGCTACAGCGGCGATTACAACACCATCAAGGACAGCCTGAACACGCTGATCGAGAACCTCACCCATTTCGTCCTCGAGGTGCAGGAGGCCGCCGAACGGGTGGCGACCAGCAGCAGCGAGCTCAGCACTTCGGCGCAGTCGCTGGCGCAAGGCGCCACCGAACAGGCGTCCAGCGTGGAGGAAATCTCCAGCTCGATGGAGGAGATGAGCAGCGCCGTCAAACAGAATGCCGACAATGCCCAGCAGACCGCGTCGATCTCCAACAAGTCGGCGCAGGACGGCGAGAATGGCGGGCATGCCGTGGCCGATACCGTCAAGGCGATGAAGAGCATCGCGGAGAAGATCGGCATCATCGAGGAGATCGCCCGCCAGACCAACATGCTCGCGCTCAACGCGGCGATCGAGGCGGCGCGCGCCGGCGAGCATGGCAAGGGCTTCGCCGTCGTGGCGGCCGAGGTGCGCAAGCTGGCCGAACGCAGCCAGACCGCCGCCAAGGAGATCAGCTCGGTGTCGATCTCCAGCGTGGAGATTGCCGAACGCGCGGGCAAGCTGTTGGGCGACATCGTGCCCGGCATTCAGAAGACCTCCAGCCTGGTGCAGGAAATCAACTCCTCCTGCAACGAGCAGGCGCAGGGCGTCGAGCAGGTCACCACGGCCATCCAGCAGCTCGACCAGGTCATCCAGCAGAGCAGTGCATCGACCGAGGAGATGTCCACCGCCAGCGAAATGCTGTCCGACCAGGCTGAGCAATTGCTCACTGCCGCCTCGTTCTTCCATGTCGATGGCGACCAAGGGCGGAGCACAGCAACGTGCTTCGGCTGGGGGCAATGGCCGGATGACCACCGGCAACGAGTACTGGCCGTGGCCTGCGTTGGTGGCAACGGCCGAACGACGGCCAGCCCAATTCCATCGGATGACACCGCAGGCGAAAGCACCAGCCAGGGACGCTCTCAAAGCCGAAACCTGCGGCCAAACCACACTGCTGGAAACGGCGTTGAAACTGAGCATGGGAGATGAGGTCGACGACAGCGAGTTCGCGCGGACCTGATATCAGCCAATAGGAGACATACGATGGACCAGAGTTGGCGATGTCGTCCAAGCCGATCAGTACCTGACCTTCACGCTCGCCGAGGAGACGTTCGCGATCGAGATCGTCAAGGTTCGCGAGGTGATCGACTACGTCCACCTCACACGCGTGCCGCGCATGCCGGTCTTCCTGTGCGGCGTGATCAATCTGCGCGGCAGCGTCGTCCCCGTCATCGACCTGCGGCTTATCCTGAGCATGCCCAGCGTCGAGAAGACGGTGGACACCTGCATCATCATCGCCGAGGTGAGTATGGACGGCGAAGCCCTGCATCTCGGCATGCTTGCCGATTCCGTCCAGGAGGTGATCGACATCGACCCTAGCCAGATCGATCCACCGCCCAAGCTCGGCAGCATGCTCAACACGCGAGTTCATTCGCGGCATGGGCAAGCGGGAGGAGGGATTCTTCATCATCCTCAACATCGACCAGGTGCTGTCGAGCGACGAAATGGCCAGCATACAGGCGGTGAAGACGGCGCCCCCGTCTAAGGTCGCAGCATGAGTGCGCTCAAGGCGCGTTCCGGATCCTCCCTACCGCAACTCGCGGATCGGGTACGTCGGCCAGTCTATGTGGTAAATGCGAGTCGTGGCGGTTAGCGACATGTGGGGACGTGGGCTAGAGCATCACAGAGCGAACCGTGCCGAAGCTTCCACGGACGTCAATGAGCGGAACTCTTCCCTGGGCGCGCAGATAACGGCTTCTCCTGTTGTGAACCACGACCATGCCTTCGGGCCGGCTTCCTGTGGCGAACCGGTAAGACAATGGTACGCTGGAGAGTCTGCAACGGGCGGGAAAAATCCAGGTGGCCCCAATCTGAAGGACTTCGGAGGCGCGCGATCTGATCGCCCTGATCTACGAGCATTCCGGAATCGTACTCACCCTCGACAAGAAGCAGCCTCATATCGTCCCGCCTCAACAAGCGGCTGCAGGAAATTGGGGCTTCGTTCGTTCCGGACGTACCTGGACTACCTGCAGGTATTCGCCTGAGCGCGACATCGAGATGGTCACGATGATCGATGAGATCACGACGAACAAGACAGAGTTCTTCCGTGAGCATCAGCACTTCGACTTTCTGGTTTCGAACATATTGCCGGGGCTGGTAACTTCGGAATGGTCGACTTGTAAGCTTCTGGTGCGCGGGATGCTCGACGGGCGAGGAGCCTTACTCCTTGGCCATGGTGCTGGCCGAGTATTTCGGGACGACCCGCAACTTCACCATCTTTGCCACCGACCTCTCAACACAGGCGCTGCGCACCGCTCATCGAGCCGTATATCCCAACGATCTGGGCGCATCGATCCCGTTCGGTCTGCGGCAGAAATATACTCTGACTGGCCACGGTTCGCAGACCGGCAAGTTCCGTATCGTTCCTGAATTGCGCGGCCGCGTGACGTTCGATCAACGTCAACCTGATCGCGCCCGATTGGCAGATACCGGGAACCATGAATATGGTCTTCTGCCGCAATACGATGATCTACTTCGACCAGAAGACGCGGGGTGAGATCGTCGCGAGGTTCCGAAGACATCTCAAGCCCGATGGATATCTGTTCGTCGGTCATTCCGAAACATTGGGTGGCATCGATCGCGGAGTTGGGATTCGTCCAGGTCAAGCCAACCGTCTATGCCCTTCGACAGTAGGAGCAGGCATGGCCGGAAAAAAGATCAGGGTTCTAATCGTGGACGACTCGGCCCTGGTGCGACAGACCCTGTCGGAGATCCTGCAATCCGATCCGGACATCACGGTCATGGGGGTTGCCGCGGATCCCTATATCGCGGCGGATGCGATGGAATCCGAGATCCCGGACGTCATCACGCTGGATGTTGAAATGCCTCGAATGGACGGCCTGACTTTCCTCGAGAAGATCATGTCCCAGCATCCGATTCCGGTGGTGATGTGCTCCAGCCTGACCGACGAAGGCTGTGCCACCGCGATGCGCGCCATGGAGTGCGGCGCCGTCACCATCATCACCAAACCGAGGATAGGCGTGAAGTCGTTCCTGGAGGAATCCCGGATCACCATCTGCGACGCGGTGAAGGCCGCCGCCAGCGTCAGGCCGCGCCTGCTGGTCCCTCGACCAAAGCAGCCGACGCGGAAGCTGAGCGCCGACGTGATGCTGGCGAAGGCCGCCAACCGATCGATGATCCAGACAACGGAAAAGGTGACCGTCATCGGCGCCTCGACTGGTGGAACGATAGCCCTCAGAGACGTGCTGATGGCGCTGCCGGCAGATGCGCCTGGCATCGTGATCGTGCAGCACATGCCGGAGAAGTTCACCACCTCCTTCGCCGCCTCGCTCGATCGCGAATGCGCCATCACCGTCAAGGAGGCCGAGAACAACGACACGGTCATGCGCGGCACCGCGCTGATCGCGCCCGGCAACAGGCACACGCTGCTGAAACGCAGCGGCGCCCGCTATTTCGTCGAGGTTCGCGACGGGCCGCTGGTGTCCCGCCACCGACCGTCCGTCGATGTCCTGTTCCGATCGGCGGCACGTTACGCGGGCAGCAATGCGGTGGGGGTCATCATGACCGGCATGGGCGACGATGGCGCCCGCGGCCTGCTCGAGATGAAGGAGGCCAGGGCGAAGACCCTGGCCCAGGACGAAGAGAGCTGTGTCGTGTTCGGCATGCCGAACGAAGCCATCAAGCTTGGGGCGGCTGACCGGATCGTGCCGCTCGGCGCGATTGCCAGCGAAATCCTTCGTGCCTGCGCCTGAGGGACAGCGATGAAGATCACGACCACACAGACGGACGGCATGACGATGCTCGGGATCGTGGGCGATTTGCGCATTGCCACGGTGGCCGATGCCAAGGCGGAACTCGTCGCCGTAGTCGCTGCCTGGCGACGACATCCAGGTCGATCTCAGCGACGTCGGCCAATGCGATACCGCGGGCATCCAGCTTCTTGTTGATGGTCTGCGCCAGCGCCCGCGCCAAGGGTAAGCGATTGGCGACTAGCGGCCATACCAACTCGTTGCGGCTTACGCTCGACCGGATCGGTATTTCCGTAGAGAACCTCGGGTCGCATACCGCAGTGCCCGACGATGGCCACGATGGTCGTGACCGCGGATCACGCGGCTAATTGCTATGGATCCGGCCGACCTGTACCAGCAAACCTTTCGGGTGGAGGCAGACGAGCTGCTCGGCGAAATCGAGACCGTCATCCTCCTCGTCGAGGAAAACCCCGAGGACAGTGACGCGATCAATCGCCTGTTCCGGGCGGTGCACACACTGAAGGGCTCGGGCGGTATGTTCGGCCTGACCGATATCGCCAATTTCTCACATGGCCTGGAATCCGTGCTCGACAAGGTTCGCAGCAAGCAACTGCTGGTCAGTCGTGAGCTGATCGATCTCACGCTTGCCTATCGCGACCAGGTGGCGGTCATGCTGCATGTCGGCGACGCTGATGGCCCCGCCGTCGATATCGCGCGCGTCGAGGACATCAAGCAACGCCTTGCGGCCCTATCCCCGCTCGCTGACGCTATCGTCGCGCTGCGCCGCAAGAACCGGCGCCGGTCGCATCGCCGGCTGGTGACGCCGTCACCTATCGTATCCGCTTCGCTCCGCAGCCACCGTTGTTCCTGAGCGGCACCGAACCTGCGCTGTTGCTCGACGAGTTGCGCGGTCTGGGCGAGTGCACGGTGGTCGCTCACTTCGATGACGTTCCCACGCTGGAGGATGCCGACCCGGAAGGTTGCCATCTCTCCTGGGACATCCTGCTGACCACTACGGCCGGCCTCGATGCCATCAAGGACGTCTTCGTCTTTGTCGAGGATATCAGCAACATCGACATCGATGACGTTTCCAGCGACTACGTTCATCGACCCGGATGCGCCGCTGCCTCGCCTCGGCGAAATCCTGGTCCAGCGCGGCGATGTCGCAGTCAGCGACCTTCACGATGCCCTTCGCAGCCAGAGCAGGCTGGGCGAACTGCTGGTAGACAGCGGTCAGCTGCCAAGGACCAAACTGACATCGGCCCTGACGCGAGCAGCGGTCCATCGCCGCGCACCAGATCGCGGCGAAAGGCGACAGCGTCCGGGTTCCGTCCGACAAGCTCGACGCCCTGATCAATCTGGTGGGCGAGTTGGTGACCAATCAGGCCCGTCTCAGTCAGGTCGCCCGAAATACGGTCAACATGACCCTGCAGGCGCCCGTGGAAGAGGCGGAACGGCTGACCGACGAACTCCGCGACATCGTCCTCTCGATCCGCCTGATGCCCATCGGGGCCACGTTCAGTCGGTTCAAGCGGTTGGTTCGGGATCTTTCAGGAGATCTGCACAAACAGATCGAATTGGCCACGGAGGGTGCTGAGACCGAGTTGGACAAGACGGTTATCGACCGTCTGAGCGACCCGCTTGTCCACCTGATCCGAAACTGCATCGACCATGGGATCGAATCGCCCGATGAACGCAGTCGATCGGGCAAATCGGCGACGGGCACCATTACGCTGACGGCTGCCCATCAAGGGGCCAACGTGGTGATTTCCGTCATCGACGACGGTGCCGGCCTGAACACCACCGCCATCCTCGCAAAGGCCAAGGAAAGAGGCCTCGCGGCCGCCGATGCCGAGCTCTCCGACAAGGAGATCTTCGATCTGATCTTCCAGCCTGGCTTCTCGACTGCCGAAAAGGTCACCGATGTGTCGGGGCGTGGCGTGGGCATGGATGTGGTCAGGCGCGAAGTCGATTCTCTGCGCGGCTCCATCGAGGTGCACAGCGAGGCCGGCCGAGGAACCCGCATTGATTTGTCGCTGCCGCTGACCCTGGCAATCATCGAGGGGTTGCTGGTCCAAGTCGCGGCGGACAGCTACGTGGTTCCTCTCTCCGCCGTCGAGGAATGCATGGAGCTCACACCGGACCGTTTTGCCACAACCAGCGGGCGCAACGTCATACAGGTGCAAGGAGCACCGGTACCGTTGGTGCGGCTGCGCGAGATCTTCAGCTTGCCCGGCCCGCGCCCACCCTTGGAGCAGGCGGTCGTGGTCAATGTCGGGCAGGTCCGCGTCGGCCTCGCGGTTGATCAGGTCGTCGGCAACCATCAGACGGTGATCAAGTCGCTCGGCAATCTGTTCGGGAAGGCCGACTGCATTTCCGGCGCGACAATTACAGGGGATGGCAATGTGGCTCTGATTCTCGATCTGGCCGGGATCATCCGCGATGCCGGCAACGACGAGATCTCCCTCCTCGCTGGCAGCAGTGCAGTGGCGACGGCGCATGGCAAGGGCCGCGCAACACCTGGCACATAAGGTCTTTGTGCGGCATTCGGCACGCCGGGGATGCCACCCGATCCACGACTTGGCCCGGAGGAGGTGGTCGCATGGCCTTAGACCGCGCGGTGGGTGGGGGCAACCGCTCGATGTTGATCACCGAGCGGATCCAGAAAGCGATGGATGCACTCGGCGAAGTCAGTGTATTGACGGAGCAAAAGTTCCTCGCAATTGGCGGCAGCGTCGAGCGGGCCGTGGCAATTCTTGCCCGCATGGCCGTCACCTTCGAGACATTGCTTTCACAAATGCGAAGCAACGTGGTGATCCAGGCAAAGCATGATCTGGCATTAGCGGCCGGCGAGGCGGGCAGGCTCGCCGATGGCCCTGGCAGCGAGGTTCCTACGCTCGAACGGCTGGGCCATATGACAGAAGCGATCAAGTCCCGCATCACCGCGACGCGTCATATCGCCCGCGACGTGGATATGTTGGCGATCAATGCGCGGCTCATTGCGGCTGGCATGGGGGAAGCAGGAGTCGACTTCCTGGGGTTCGCGATCGAAATCCGCCGTTCCGGAGAGTTGGCGCAGGTCACTCTCGAACGGCTTGACCACGAGCTGACGGAAGCCGGACGTCAGCTTGCGTTGGCACGGAGCGGGGTCATGGCTTTCGCCGCACGGCACGGCGGCGCATTGCAGGCAATTCCGATTTGTCTGGCAGCAGCGATTGATACGATCAACACACACGATGAGCTTGCGACGGCCGCCGCCACCACCGTTGCCAAGCGCACGGCTGATGTCCACCAGCAGGTTGGTAATGTGATTATGCGACTTCAGCTCGGTGACATCACGCGCCAGCGGATTGAGCACGTGCAGCATGTTGCTGGTGCTCTGCTGTGCCTCGCGTCGACGTCGTCTGACTTCGCAGGGCGAGTGGCGCGAGCAATCGCCCGGTGGTGTCGCCTCGCTGCTGCAGACCGGTTGCAATCTCACGGCGGCACAGCTGCGCGATACCGCCGCCGAACTCGACAGGGGAGCCGAGCGAATCGCCAGCAGTCTCCGCCGGCTGGCCGATGATGCGAAGGATATCAGCCAGCTGGGAGCACAGGCTTATGGCGCGGCGGATCGGCAACATCGCGACTTCATGGAGGAACTGGAAGGGAACGTCCGTGAGACCGAAGGTCTGTTTGCCGGTTTGCGTGCCGCGCACAACGACACAGAACGGTTGATTGCCAACGTCCTCGCGGCCGCGCGCACACTTGCCGGGAAAATCGACAAGTTGCGTGAGCTCGAGGCGGATATCCGAATTATGGGCCTTAACACCACACTGAAATGCGGCCGCCTGGGCGTGCTCGGTCGACCGCTGAGTATAATTGCGCAGGAGCTGCGTGACTGTGGCAGCCGAACGGCAAGTGAGGCAGGGGCTGCATTGTCAGACCTGAAGCTGCTCGTGGACCTGGCCGGCACGTTTAGTGCAACCAGTGAGGAACCGCTTGGCGCTCCGGGGCGCGACCCTCAAGAGCTGGTCGGCGCCGTGGATTTGCTTGGCCTGTACTGGGCGGGCGCTGTCCGACGCGCTTGCTCGGTTGGATGATGACAGCGGTGCTGTTTTTCGACTTTTGCGGGATGCCGCGCGGGATTTCTCGGTGCGCCATGACATCGGCGGGGTTCTGCAAAGCATTTCGGAGGAGCTGAGCCAGATTGCCGCGCAGCAAGTAGGTCAGGCAACAACGGAGACAGCGGCGATGGACCGCCTACTCGCACGATTCTCCGCGATCTATACGATGGCGCGCGAACGGGATATCCACGCACGGTTTGCTGTGCGGGAGGTGCGGGAACCGGATTTGCCGATCGAACCTGATCTGGCCGATGTTCTGTTTTGAGTCAGGCGCTGAATGGGAAACAGGCCTTCACCCTCCTGCGCGTCCCGGGTGGACGACTGCAAGCGGACGCACCAGAACGTCGCCCGTTTCGGTAAACAGCCTGATCAGCACTCCTGTTCGGCCACCGGTACGGCGCACCAGGATCGGTATGCGGTGACGTCCCAACAGCTCTAGAGCGAGCTGCACATTCTGGTTGCCGACAGTAGCGCCGCCGGCGCCAAACGGAAGCACCTCTGCGCCGCCAAAGATCTTCGCTCGCAGACTGGCGACGCGACAGCCCAGCCGCGCCATGCCATCGAGCAGCTGATCGATTGCCACATCACCGAACCGAGGGCTGGGCAGCTCCTCTGTTCTGTGTGCCATCATGTAATGATTTATGCCCCCCACGCGCAGGCGAGTGTCCCACAGACACACTGCGACACACGAGCCAAGCACAGTACTCACTACCGAGCGCGATGCAGCGCAGAAAATCGTGCCTGGTATGAGAAAAACGCTGTCCATGCATCATGTGCCAATGCGCACGATCATGACATACGTTGCTTCATCCGGACCGACACTTCTCACGCGCCGAGTACCTTGCGCGCTACCGCCACCAGCTGGTCCTGCTGGAACGGTTTGGTGATCCAGCCTGTGGCGCCCGCAGCCTTGGCTTTCTGCTTCATCCCGGGGTCTGATTCAGTGGTAAGAAATACAATTGGGATGCCCTTGAATGCGGGTAGCTTGCGCAGCTCGCGGATCAGCGTGAGTCCGTCCATGATGGGCATGTTCAGGTCGGTTAGCACCATGTCGATTGCACCGAGGCGTGCCTTAGCGAGACCATCTTCGCCATTTGCGGCCTGCTTAACCTGATAGCCGGCGCCCACGAGTGTCATCTTGACCATCTGTAACACGCTGGCAGAATCGTCGACGGTTAGGATAGTTTTGCCCACAATCGTGTGTCCTGTCCTAATCAGTCCACTTTTGGCGCTGCGGCGGACGAGAACCCTCGCGACTTTTAGAGCGGCGCGGCGCCGCAGCAATGCAGCGGTCAATCCGCCGAACGCCACACCGGACTGCAGGTCTCCAATCCTCTGTCGGGTGGCAGTCGATCGAATTCCTATAGTGCATAGACCAACGACCTTCCGCTGCTTAGTGTCAGTGCGAAGTAATCGCCGGGGTAGGTGATCCACGTTTTGCCACACGGCGCTTAATAAACCATTTCCCCGACCGCCAGGGGCTTCGGATGATCAAACCGCCTCTTCAAGCGGCACTGTCCGAGGTTGCGCGGCGCTGGCACGTCTGCACGTATCAGGGTATTCGGCTTGCGACGAGCCATGCGGGCGGTATGCCGTTCGGCTTCCCCAAGGTGCAGTCTGGAAGCGGACTGGTCATCAGCGCGTTGCGATCCATCGGGTAGGCGCGCGTGTATGGGCGTCGCCCCCATCGCGTCGATGTCTCAAGGACGACTCCGTTGTGCTCGGCGCTCGGCGAGGCGACCGGCAAGCCGAAGCTCCATAATCCTCGAATTTGCCGAATACAGCGTCAGGTCGAACTGGTCGCGTTTAGTGCTGGCTGCATTGTGGGAAGCCTATCCCGACGCGCTCCCAAAGACGGAGGAGGACGTGGCATGATCGCACCCGACCTCAACGCCATTCCAGCCTACCTGACCGACCTGTCGGGCTGGATGGGATCGAGGACCGAAGTCCGGGGCGGTAAGCCGACGAAGGTGCCGAAGACTGCGCGTAACACGAATGCCGACAGCACGAATCCCACGACCTGGGTATCATTCGATACGATCGCTGCCGTGCTTCAGTGTGAGCCCGGACTATTCGATGGTCCAGACATCGCGCTCGGTGATCTCGGCAACGGCGAGTACCCTATGTGGCGTTGATCTGGACGACTGCTTAATGCCGATGGCATGCCTGCCGAGTGGGCCAAGCCGTTAATCGGCGCGCTTCGGACGACGTAGGATGGAGTGTCGCCATCGGCTCGCAGGCTCAAGTCCACCCGTCGGCCAGGGCGGCGCAGATCACAATCCTGCAGTCGAAATCCATATCGGACCAGGGACGGTCCTTCACCCATGACCGGCAACGCTGCGGGCGTGAGCGCCGCGGCGGATGTGGCGCTGTTCGACCGCGCGGCGGCTGCTGCGCCTCGCCGAGCTGGTGCCGAAGCCCGCGGGCAGCAATCCTGGTCCTGGGATTATGGGCGGGGCGAGGTCACCGAGCGGCGGCAGTGCGTCTTCGTCGTTACCACCAACAAGGAAGTCTACCTGCGAGACGAAACCGGCGGGCGGTGCTTCTGGCCCATGAAGGTAGGGCAGATCGCCATCGAGTTGATCCGCCGCGACCGCGGTCAACTGTTTGTCGGAACGGTCGCGCTATACCAGCAAGGCGTCCAATGGTGGCCTGAACCGGCCATCCGGATACTCATGCACCCGCACCTTTGCCTTCACGAAGTGCGGCCGCAATCGGGAGGGTGGCAGTTGCAGGCTCAACCGGTGCCACGTCACCGTGTTGTCGTTGCCCACCGTCCGTTCCTCCTGCATGCACAGGTCTCCCGCCAGGCACTCATCGCATCGGTGACGAACGCCGAACCGTCCTGCTCCGTCTCGATCGCGAACCGCTCGTTGTGGTCTGCGATGTAGACCTCGCGCAGCCACCGGTTGGCGGCCTCCACCGTGCTGATCCCAGCCAGCGCAAACTCCTTCGGCAGGCGGTTCTGTAGCGTGCCGAACGCGCGTTCCGACCGGCCGCGGGCCTGAGGCGAGTAGGCCGCGATGTGCTCGATGCCGAGCTGCTTCAAGGCGCAGCCGAATTGCGTCAACACCGTCTTCGACACACGAGCTCCCCGCCTCCGGCGTCTCGAAGTAGTGGCTGCCACGATCGGTGCAGAGCGAGCAGAACAGCCCATGCTGCGCCACCACCTCCCGCACCCCTCGCAGGCTCGACGCTGTGCCTTCCTCATCCACCAGGAAGGCCGAATACAGTTCGCCGGTGGCATCCTCCATCGTTACCACCAGGTCTTGCTTGCCGGCGTCTCCTGCCAGCCAGGCGTGCGTCGCGGCGTCCTGATGCAGCATCATTCTCACCATCGGACGCCGTGGCCGCTTCTCGCGATGCGCCGAGCGCGTCTTGGCCGGCGTCACCAGACCCGAGCGGTGCAGATGCAGCTTGGTCACCGTGTAGCCCAGCGTGTGGTTGTGCCGCTTGCCCAGCTGCTCGTGGAAATGCTTCACCGTGCCCCTGTTACTCGAAATGACTGTAACTAGCTGAAAACGCTGAATTATTTGGCGTTGGCGGAGGGGATGAGATTCGAACTCACGATAGAGGTTGACCCCCTATAACGGTTTAGCAAACCGCCGCCTTCAGCCACTCGGCCACCCCTCCGTCGGGGAATCCACACGACGTTTGCGGTTACAATTCTATGGGTTAGTTCCTTCCGGGTCAAACCAAGCACGGTGCTGCCTCTTCCGTAACCGGGGCAAAACCCGTGGTATGAGCCGGTCAGGCGGGTTGGCCGCGGCGGCGGATGAGGTCGGGCAGATAGGGAGTGCCCCGCTGGCCTGGGACAGCGAGACGAGCGCCGAGGTAATCCCGGAACGCGATACCGAGCTTTGTGCAGGTATGCATCAGGCCCAGGAAAGCATCGCGACAGTCGCGACCATTGTCACTACCGGTACCGCCGCTGATCTTTCGTTTGGTGACGTGGCAACGGATGTCACGCTCCGAGACAAGCAACCCGGCCCATCACACCTGGCGCGTCCGTCCATGATGGCCAAGCCAAGATTGCCCTACGCAGCTGAATTCCGCGGCCAGATGGTTGAACTGGTGCGCGCCGGCCTGTACGCCGGAGGAGCTGGCGTCGGAGTTTGAACCGACAGCTCAGTCGATCAGGAACTGGGTTGCGCAGTCTGAGCGCAATGCTGGCCGTGGCGACGGTGGCCTGATGACAGCGGAGCGGGAGGAACTCAACCGACTGCGACGTGAGAACCGCCACCTGCGGCTTGAGCGTGAGATCCTCTCAAATGCCTGCCCCGGACTTGATCCGGGGGCGGCGGCCTGGTTCGCTCGGGAGACGAACGCGATCCCTGTGAAGGGTTCCGGTTCGTGAGCGATCACCAGGCGGCGTATCCGACCACCACGATGTGCGAGCTGCTGGGTGTCTCCTCCAGCGGCTACTATGCGTGGATCAAGCGGCGTCCGTCGCAGCGTGCCGAGACAGACGTGATGCTGATCGCGGAGATCCGTGTCGCACATGAAGCCTCGCGCGGCACCTACGGTGCACCGCGCATTCACGCCGAGCTTGCCGCCAAGGGTCTTCGCGTTGGCCGCAAGCGGATCGCGCGATTGATGTTGCAGGCCGGCCTTGCCGGTGTAGCCGACGCAGGTTCGTCACCACGACGGTCAGGGATGGTGGCCGCCAGGCGCCGGACCTGGTGGAGCGCAGCTTCACGGCGGAAGCGCCTGACCGGCTGTGGGTCGCTGACATCACCTACATCCCGACATGGGTAGGCTTTCTCTATCTCGCGGTCGTGCTCGATGCGTATAGCCGTCGCATTGTCGGCTGGTCGATGGCCACGACACTCGCCAAACAACTGGTGCTCGATGCCCTGAACATGGCGCTGGCGACGCGACGGCCCAGGCAGGTGATCCATCACTCCGACCAGGGGTCGCAATATACCTCGATCGAATTCGGTCGCCGCTGCCGTGATGCCGGCGTGCGCCCCTCGATGGGCTCGGTCGGCGATGCCTACGACAATGCCATGTGCGAGAGTTTCTTCGCCACCCTCGAATGCGAGCTGCTTGCACGGAGCCGATTCAAGACACAGGCTGAGGCGCGACATGCGATCTTCGAATTCGTCGAAGGTTTCTACAATCGACGACGACGCCACTCCTCTATCGGATATCTCTCACCGGTCGACTATGAGCGGCGGCATCCAGCGACGCGGTCGATCCCGACGCACACCAGCCTCCCGTCGGGCTCGCAGCCGTCAAGGACTAGCCCTTCGGGCGGCCCAAAGAAGGGGCCGTCCTTGACCGCCGCTGTGCGCGACGGCGGCACCATCGTGCGGGTCGGGACGGAAGAATGGCTCCACCAAGGGTCGAACCAAAGAATGTCTCGAAACGGAAACCCAGTATGCCATCAGATCAGATAGCATGATCCCAAGCTCTCACCTCTCCACGAAACCGGGGCAAGTCCATTCATTCCATAATGGCACCTGACCAAAAGATCGTCGGCTGGCGTCAATCTCGGCCCGTTTGAGCGTGAACAGTCCCGTTGGCTTTGTGATTCGCAGGAAGTTGGGCGTGCCGGGGCCTCGACTTGCGCCTTGTTCAGCGATTTGACAGTGCAAGGTGTCGAGCGACGAGCCAGCAAAGCGCCGGTGGGGTAGGAATGGGGGTAGGCTGGCAGACTAATTCTAGCTACTCAATCTTTTCTCTGGCGGAGGGAGTGGGATTCGAACCCACGGTACGCTTGCACGCACACACGCTTTCCAAGCGTGCGCCTTAAGCCGCTCGGCCATCCCTCCCACAGCGTCCGCACATACCAGCGACCAGCCTCATGCGTCCATCTTCAGCGCCGCCAGGAACGCCGACTGCGGGATCTCCACCTTGCCGAACTGGCGCATGCGCTTCTTGCCCTCTTTCTGCTTCTCCAGCAGCTTGCGCTTGCGCGTGACGTCGCCGCCGTAGCACTTCGCCGTCACGTCCTTCGACAACGCCCCGATCGTCTCGCGCGCAATGATCCGACCGCCGATCGCCGCCTGAACTGCGATCTTGAACAACTGCCGCGGAATCAGGTCTTTCAGCTTGCCGCAGATCGCCCGCCCCCGGGCCTCGGCCGCATTGCGATGCGCGATGAATGACAGCGCATCCACCGCATCGCCGTTCACCAGGATCGAGATGCGCACCAACTCGCCCTCAGCGTAACCATCCATCTGGTAGTCGAAGCTGGCATAGCCGCGCGACACCGATTTCAGCCGGTCGTAGAAGTCGAACACCACCTCGTTCAGCGGCAGCCGGTACACCGCCATGGCGCGATTGCCGACATAGGTCAGATCCACCTGTTCGCCGCGCCGATCGTTGCACAGGTGCAGCACGGCGCCCAGGTAGTCGTCCGGCACCATGATCGTCGCGCGGATCCACGGCTCCTCGATGTGGTCGATTACGCTGCCGTCCGGCATGTCCACCGGGTTGTGCAGCTCCATCACCTCGCCGTTGGTGCGGTGGACGCGATACACCACGGATGGCGCCGTCGCGATCAGGTCCAGATCGAACTCGCGCGTCAGCCGCTCCTGGATGATCTCCAGATGCAGCAGCCCGAGAAATCCGCAGCGGAAGCCAAAGCCAAGCGCCGCCGATGTCTCCGGTTCGTAATGAAAACTCGCATCATTGAGCCGCAGCCTGCCAAGCGACTCGCGCAGCTTCTCGAAGTCGTCCGCGTCCACCGGATACAGGCCGCACCACACCACCGGCACCGATGGCTTGAACCCAGGCAGCGCCTCGGTGGCCGGAACGCGGTCGTCCGTGATCGTGTCGCCCACCGAGCAGTCCGCCACCGTCTTGATCGCCGCTGTGATGTAGCCGATCTCGCCTGGCCCCAGCTCGTCGACCGGGATCATCTTCGGGCTGAACACGCCCACCTGCTCGACCTGGTGCGCCGACCCCTTCGCCATCATGCGGATGCGCTGTCCGCGCCTGATGCGTCCGTCCTTTACGCGCACCAGGATCACCACGCCGAGATACTGGTCGTACCAGCTATCGACCAGCAGCGCCTTCAGCGGTCCGGCGCCATTGCCCTTGGGCGGCGGCAGCCGGTGCACGAGCGCCTCCAGCACGCCCTCGATGTTGAGGCCGGTCTTGGCGCTGATCTCCACCGCGTCCGAGGCATCCAGCCCGATCACGTCCTCGATCTGCTGCTTCACCCGCTCCGGTTCGGCGGCCGGGAGGTCGATCTTGTTCAGCACCGGCACGATCTCGTGGTTGGCCTCGATCGCCTGGTAGACGTTGGCCAGCGTCTGCGCCTCCACGCCCTGGGACGCGTCCACCACCAGCAGCGAGCCTTCGCAGGCGGCCAGGCTGCGGGAGACCTCGTAGGAGAAGTCCACGTGCCCGGGCGTGTCCATCAGGTTCAGCTCGTATACCTGGCCGTTCTTCGCCTGATAGGTCAGCCGGACGGTCTGCGCCTTGATGGTAATGCCGCGCTCGCGCTCCAGGTCCATGTTATCCAGGACCTGCGGCGTCATCTCGCGGTCGGTGAGCGCGCCGGTGGTCTGGATCAGCCGGTCGGCCAGGGTCGATTTGCCATGGTCGATATGCGCGATGATCGCGAAATTGCGGATGTGGTCGAGTGGGGTCATTGGCAGTGGTCAGATAGAGGGTCCGGGGGGCGATGTCATCTGGTGTCGGACCGGAAAACCCGCCAATCGAGACCGTGCGCCCCACCCCCTCCGTTTGTGGGACCGGGTGGGGCAGGGGGCGGGGTGATGGCATCGCCTGCCAGCCGCGGCGCCCGTGCGCGACACGACCCGAGCGCGGCCTGTATCGGTAAACGGCTATCCAGCCTGGCGCATGTGGCCGCTGTCCCGCCACCGCCGCGCCGCCCTACCACCTCGAAAGCTCCGGCATGAGGGAGAGTTCATTCAGCTCCGTTTCTTCAACGATCCCCTGTTCAGGGCCGCAGCAGCGCGAATGAGCGACTTGAATGCGACCTCATCTATTCCATCACCCTCATGGATATCGATGGCCCGCCTGGCGTTGCCTTCGAGGCTGGCGTTGAACAGACCTGCGGGATCCTTGAGCGAAGCGCCCTTGGCGAAAGTCAGCTTCACGACGCTCTTGTAGGTCTCGCCGGTGCAGATCATTCCATCATGATACCAAACCGGAACGCCTCTCCACTTCCACTCCTCGACCACCTCAGGGTCAGCCTGCTTGATGAGCGCGCGGACATGGGAGAGCGTCTTGCCCCTCCAGTCGTCCAGTTCCTTGATCCTCGCATCGATCAGTCGAGCAGGGGATTCGCCCTTCGTCGTTGCGCTCTCTTTC
This sequence comes from uncultured Alphaproteobacteria bacterium, assembly GCA_963799415.1. Taxonomy (GTDB): domain Bacteria; phylum Pseudomonadota; class Alphaproteobacteria; order Acetobacterales; family Acetobacteraceae; genus JAMXLO01. The sequence continues at coordinate 102,432 of CAWCXI010000029.1, forward strand.
ATTTTGTTTGCACCTCCGCGCCAGCTTGCATAAGGCAGACAGCCTTCAATCCATCCGCGCCAATACCTGCTCCAGGTTTGCAAAGAACTGCCGCCACCCGCCCTTGGCGCCCTGGTAGGCCTGCTGCTGATCCGGCCGGAAGCCCGACTGCTCCATGCGCAGGTGGGTCCCCGTGCTCGTAGGGGTGAGGGTCCAGGTGACGACACTCTCGAGACCATACGCCGCCCACGTGTAGGACAGCGTCTTGTTCGGCTCGACTGCCATCACCTGACAGTCGACCGCACCCCAGTCTGCGCGAAGATTGAAACGATGCTCCACGACTGGCTTGAAGTCGTTCTTCATGAGCCACTCCTCGATCAGGTGTGGCTGCGTGAGCGCGCGCCAGATCTTCTCCGGCGGATGAGGTATCTCACGTTCGATAACGACGGAGAGCGCTTCGGTCGACGTTGCGTTCATTTGTCCATCCTCCTCAACAGGTCTTCCAGGCGGTCGAAGCGCCCGCCCCAAAAAGCGCTGTAGAAACTGAGCCAACCGACCAATGGCGCGATCCCTTCAGGGCGAATGCGATAATGAGTTTCGCGCCCCTCGCGGCGAAGCCGCACGAGCCCAGCGACCTTCAGTGCGGCCAGATGTTTTGACACAGCGGGCTGCGACACACCGGAGAATTCCGTCAAGACGTGCACTGTCTGCTCACCTCTCCGGCTGAGCTCTTCAAAAATGGCGCGCCGCGTTGGATCGCCCAGCGCCTTAAAGAGGCTGTCGGCCGACGGTTTCATCGTGGAGCGACCTCACGTGAACTTGGCTCCGACACATAACCCGAGGGTTATTGGTCTGTCAACCGCACCTGGCGCCTTCGGTGCAGACTTTCGTAGCAAGACGACCTCGGCGTCATGACTGTGAATACAAACAAAACCTGGCGCTTTTCGACAACTTGCGTTCGATCGCCTCGAAGCGGAGTTCAACGACTGCGCGGTTGTTCTCATCGGCATCGGCGGGGTTGGATTTCGGCTACCACTTCCCTTTTTCGCGCGACAGTCACTCACAGAGATCGATGCAGGGTTCGAAACCTATCGCGCGACCAATCTGCGTCTCTTCACTTGTCCACGGCAACCGTGGCGGCGATCAACGGCCATGCATACGCCGGCGCCCTGATCACGGCGCTCGGTTGCAATCATCGCATCGCATCTGCAGTTCTCATTGGATGAGGTGCCAATCGGCATTCGCATGCCGGCGGTCTATTGCGAGTTCCACACCCGCCTGGCGGTGGATCGAAGCTGGATGAAACCGGTATTCGTCATGGCCCGCGAAGGCCGGCCATCCACGTCTTCCTTTGATGCGCGTGGTACGGTCTGCTCGATGATTTCACCGCTGCTGGCGAACGTCTATCTCCACTACGATTTCGACCTCAGGGCCCAGCGCTGGCGGCGGCGTGAGGCCAAAGGCAACGTGTTCGTCGGTTTTGCAGCGCAAAATCGCGAGAAGCGCGGGCTTAGGAAACCGGAGACCTTCAAGTTCCTCGGATTCGTGTTGATCTGCACAAGATCACGACGTGGACTTCCAGATCAGGAGGAAGTCACGGTGCGACCGCATGCGCACGAAGCTTCGGAAGATCAAGCAGGCGCTGCGAGAACGGAGGCATGTGCCAGTTCCCGAAGTCGGCAGATGGCTCGCGCAAGTCGTCGCCGGATACTTCGCCTACCACGCCGTGCCAACCAACAGCCCGGCACTGTTTGCGTTCCGCTGTCACGTCGTCACCCTCTGGCATCGGCAACTCTGCCCGCGCAGTCAAAGGGTGCACATGGTCTCGGAACGGATGGCAAAGCTGGCCGACGAATTTCTCCCGAAGCCCCGTGTCCTGCATCCCTGGCCGAGTGCGGTTTGCCGTCAGACACCCGAGGTAGGACCCGTGTGCGGGAATTCCGCTTGCACGGATCTGTGCGGGGGGCGCTCAGTAATGGGCGTCCCTTGTACGTTGCGGCTTGTTCGGCGAGGACATCTCCCTGGACAGGCGGCCCGAAAGCCTATCGGGTCGCGTTGCGCGCGTTGACCACCATCGAGTTGAAAAATCCGAAAACGTCGTCCGGCTGTGTTTCGAAGATCTGGTTTTGCTCATCGGGCAGTGTGATCCAAGGCTGTTTGTTCCGAGTCCAAAAATGTGCGGTTGGACACAGCCAAGAGGTGTCGTCCAAAGTTCCGGCGCGCACGTTATAAAATACGTTTGGGTTCGCGGATGATCCGGGCTTTGCGCCGCTGCAAATCCATGAGCCGCATTCCGGACATACCCACCTCGTCACGTTGCGCCCGCTGTCGGCGGTGTGGAGCATTGCCCGTGGCTCAACGCCCATCAGACGGAAGGCTTGCACGTTTACCACCATTGCGATGGAGAATGCGCTGCTGGTAAAGCGCTGACAGTTTGTGCAGTGACACGTGTAGATCATGTGCGGCGCCTGAGCGATCTCGTAGCGAAGCCTGCCGCACTGGCAGCCGCCGGTTTGAGGGACTCTCATCCAAGTCCTCCCGTCACTGGTCTATGGCGCTGATGCCGCCATGACCATAGCCGTAACTGCCGAAGCGGCCGCTGAACCCGCCGAGCAGCGCAATGATGAGGATGATGACGAGGATAAGTCCAAGCGGCGACATGGCGCTGTCCTTCCCCGGTTTCGGGCCCCGACCAACGCATCGTCTGACTTTGGAGCACCCGTGGCAAGAACTCTGAATTTCCGCCGCTGGAACGGCACGTGACGGCCACGACTGAGCGGGACGAAAGCCGACGACTGCCCTTTGCAGCTGATGTTATCCGCATGCATCTGTGTGAATCTGCGTTTGTAATTCCTTGCCTTGCTGCTCCGTCCCGCTCGCCAAACCGCCGCCCGTCACACTCACCGCCGCCACTTCATCTAGTCAGACTACATGGCCCTTGAAGATATCATAACTAACACCAATATACCCCAACCTCACCCAACCCCCAGCGCCGCGAGCCATGCCCCCAACCCACACCATCCCCAGCCTCCCGCCAGCCGTCACCTTCGACGTCCTCCATACCTTGCGCACCAGCCTCCCACCGCCCGCCGCCGGCACCGAGGGCAGCCTCGAAGCGCGCATCGAGACCGCGATGGCGGTGGTCGTCGCCTACCACCCGGCCGACATCTCGGAAGCCCTGCTCGCCGCGCAGATCGTCGCCGCCGACGCCCAAGCCATGGATTGCCTCCGCTCTGCCGTGGCACCGGACGCCGACGCCGAAACCACCCGCCGCTGCCGCGGCCAGGCCGCCGCCATGATGCGCCTCATGCAAAGCGGCCTGCGCATTCTACAGCGCACCCAGGCGGCGCGGGAAAAGGCCGAGGCCGAGATGCACCCCGCGGCGATGGAACGCGCCGGCTATTGGTTCCACGAGGTCTCGGTGCCGGCACCCACAGCCCCACTTGTCCCAACAGAAGACGCGGCCGAACCCGTCATCGACCCGGTCGCCGAAGCCGAACACTACGCCCTGATCTACCCCGATCGCGCCGCGCTGATACGCGCGCATGGCGGCTTGCCGACCCGGCTCACGTTCGGCCCGCCCGAACCCGACATCGTCGCCGCCCTCGTCAACGGCACCAGTCCCGCGCTGCGAGCGACCGCTCCGCATCCCGCCGCCGCGGCCTCATGAAGCAACCCCGTCTCATCGGCCGATCCATCGTCTCCGCACACGGCACATGAGACGGAATCGGCCAGCCGGTCACCAATGACCTCAGTACACCTCGGCGTAGCGGTTGCAGAGCTCATTCACCGCCCACTCCGCCACATGCTGCACCTCGGATCGCTTGTGCCGCAGATAGGCTTCCATGAACACCGGGCCCAGCCAGCCGGCCACCGCCTTGCTCGCCGCCATGTTGTCGAGCGCCTGGCCCAGCGAATGCGGCAGTTCATCGGCGTCCTCCGCCGAAGGCGGCAGACCGAGCTTGCGTTGCAGCCCGTCCGCGCCGGCGAACATGACAGCACCGAGCGCCAGATACGGGCTGGCGGCGGCATCGCAGACGCGGAACTCGAGGTTGAATTGCCGCGCCGTATCGTCCGCATCGGCGGCGGCGAATACCGGACAGACGCGCAGCGCCGCACCGCGATCCTGCTGCACTATGTCGATCAGCGTCGGCGCCCAGCGGTTCGGCGTCAGCCGCAGATACGACACCGGCGAGGGCGCCGTGATGGCGCAGATCGCCGGCAGATGCCGCAGCACGCCGGCGCAGAACTGCTGCGCGACCATGCTCAGGCCCATCGGTCCGGCTGCCGCATAGGTCACCGGCGCACCGGAGGCATCCTGCAGGCTCATATGGATGTGCACACCATTGCCGACGCCGGACGCCTCGGGCATCGGCGAAAACGACGCACGGAACCCATGCCGGTGCGCGGCCGCCCGCGCCATCTCGCGAGTGATCACCGCATGGTCTGCCGCGGTCAGTGCAGGAGTTGGCGCCACCGTCACCTCGAACTGCCGCGTGCCGTACTCTGCAAGAAACGAATCCGGCGTCACGCCCGCGGCACGCATCGCCGCGACGAAACTCTCGCCGAACGTCCCCTGGCGGCGAAACGCATTCAAACTATACGCGTCGCCGTCGCGATGCTGATTGCCGGTGTAGACGAACTCCTGCTCGAACGCGGCGACCAGGCGCAGGCCGGATGCCGCATTCACCGCCTCGATGGCGCGGCGCAGGAACTCGCGCGGACAGCACTCCCACGGCGTGCCGTCAGTCTTGCGGATATCGCCGAGAAAGAAGTGCTCGGGCGCGGAATCGTCGGCGAAGTCCACGCGCACCTCCGCCGTCGGATCGGGCACGATCATCAGATCGCCGCCGGTGCCGAACGGCGTGTCGAGGATCGGCCCGAACGCGGTCTGCATTAGGTTCGAATGCGTCCAGCCGATGCCCTTGCGTCGTCGCGCGTCGATCTCTCGGGCCGGAAAACCCTTGCCCCGAACATGCCCCGCGATGTCGCAGGTGCCGACGAACACCAGTTCCTCGCGCAGCATGATCCCCTCCTGTCACACGATGATCGAGCGTAGCGCGGATGCCACAGCCGTGAGAACCGCTCACGTTGGGCTTGCGCCGAGACGCCCTCGCGATGCACGTTGCGCGCGAATTGGTTTCCACCGATTCGCCTGCCAGCCCCGCCGCGCCAGAGGTACCCCATGTACAAACACAAGCTCGCCCTCGCTGTCTGCTGTCTCGCGGTCGTCGGCCTTGCCGCCTGCGGATCCGACCAGAATGCCGCGCCCCCGCCGCCCGAACCCGCACCGGCGCCAGTCACGTCCGCACCGCCACCGCCGCCGCCACCTCCGGCGAAGTCCGCGACTCATGCGAATCATGCGGCAACGAATTCATGCCGCGGCCGTGCAGACCGCACTGAACAGCCATGGCGCGCAACTCGACGTTGACGGTCACATGGGGCCCAAGACCGTGGCAGCGCTGAAGACGTTCCAGAAGCAACACAAACTGAAGGTCACCGGCAAGCTGGATCACGCGACTGCCAAGGCTCTGGGCGTCTAGCTTCCTCTCGGCACCACGCTGCGCCGATGGCTTGTGGCCGGGCTCGACCCGGCCATCAGCGCAGCGTGGCGCCCGTTGCCTTTGCCACTGCCGCAACCACCTTCTGACTGGCCGCGTCGATCTCGGCGTCGTTCAGCGTGCGCTCGCGCGGCTGGAGCGCCACCTCGATCGCCAGCGACTTCTTGCCGGCCGGCAGGCGGTCGCCCTGATACACATCGAACAGCGAGACACCGCTGATCAGTGCACGGTCGGCGCCGCGCGCGGCACGCACCACGGCATCTGCCGTCACCGCGGTGTCGACCAGGAACGCGAAGTCGCGGCGGATCGGCTGGAACGGCGACAGATCCGGCGCCGCCTTGCGACGACGCTTGGGTTCGCCGACCGCGTCGAGGTCAAGCTCGAACGCCACGACCGGCCCGACGAGATCCAACGCCGCCAGCACGCGAGGATGCAGTTCCCCGAAGCTTCCCAACACGACTTTAGGTCCCTGGCGCACCGTGGCAGAGCGCCCCGGGTGATAAGCGCCGGGAGCATCCTGTGTGAGCACCAGCGCATCGAGCGGCACTCCGACCGCCGCCATCGCGGCCCATAGGCCGGCCTTTGCGTCCATCGCATCCATCGGCCGCGACGGCGCCAGCCAGTTGCGCGACGTCGCGCCGGCGCGCAGACCGGCAGCGATCCAACGCTGGTTCTCGTTGGCGCCGACGGCAAACTCCGGTCCGATCTCGAACAACGCCAGGTCCGCGTAGCCGCGCGCAGCATTGTGCTTCGCGGCAAGCGCCAGAGTGGCGATCGGCGACGGGCGCAATTGGTCGAGATCGGCCGCGATCGGGTTGGTCAGACGCAGCGCCTCCGGCGTGTCGCCGAACAACGCTGCCTCGGCCTGTGCCATGAAGCTGAAGGTGACGCACTCGGTCAGGCCCTCCGCAGCAAGCGTGCGGCGCACCAACTCTGAGCGAACCTGCTTCGGCGTCAGCGTGGCGAGTGGAACCGGCGACACGCGCGGCAGCGAGACCGGTGGAACCGCATCGAGGCCGCGCAGGCGCAGCACCTCCTCGACCAGATCGCACTCCGGTTCGATCTCGGCGCACCCTGCAGCCGCCTTGCTAGCGATGGCGGGATCCAGTGTTTCAGCCTGATCCAGCACGATCTGTGCCGCGACATCGTTGCGCCAGGATGGCACCGCAACGGTAACGCGGTGTTCATCACGGCTCTGCACCGCGAAGCCGAGACGTTCCAGCGAGGCGACCGCCTCATCCGGCGGAATGTCGGAGCCGCCGAGACCGGCGATGCGTTCGAAGCGCAGCGTCGCGGTGCGCTGCCATGCGGGTGGCGCGCCGGCTTCGGTGACCTCGCCAGGCTCGCCGCCGCACAGTTCCAGGACCATCGCGGTGGCGGCCTCCACAGCGTCGGGCATCAGCGCGGGGTCGATGCCACGCTCGAAGCGCTGGCGCGCGTCCGAGACAATGTCGTGGCGACGGCCGGTGAGCGCGACCCGGATCGGATCGAACAGCGCGCACTCGATGAACACTGAGGTCGTGGTTGCGTCGCAGCCGGTCGCCTCGCCACCGATCACGCCGGCCATCGACTGAACGCCGGCCGCATCGGCGATGGCGCAATCCTCGGAGGTCACCGTGTAGTCGCGCCCGTTCAACGCCCGGAACGTCTCGCCGCGGCCAGGCCGCAGCGTCAGCACGTCGCCGGTCAGTTTCGCCACGTCGAACACGTGCAGCGGGCGGCCGAGATCGATGGTGAAGAGGTTGGTGATATCGACCAGCGTATTGATTGGCCGCAGGCCCACGGACATCAGCCGCTTTTGCAGCCATGGCGGGCTCGGCCCGTTGCGCAGGTTCTGAATGGTGCGGCCGAGGATCCACGGGCACGCCGCCGGCCAGTCGATTTGCCAGCGCGGGCCGCCGCGGAACACGGGCGCCAACTTCGCCGGTTGCCACGGCTTCAGCGTGCCAATGCCGGCAGCGGCCAGATCGCGCGCGATGCCGCGCACGGCAAAGCAGTCGCCACGGTTCGGCGTGACGCTGATATCGATCACCGGATCGTCGAGACCCGCCCATTGCGCGTAAGGTACGCCGACCGGCGCATCTTCGGGCAGATCGAGGATGCCAGCGTGGTCCTCGCCGAGACCCAGCTCGCGCTCGGACACCAGCATACCGGCCGAACGGACGCCGCGGATTTCGCCGACCTGCAACGTGATACCGGTGCCGGGAATGAACGTGCCGGGCGAGGCGAAGACACCTTTCATGCCGGTGCGCGCATTCGGCGCCCCGCAGACCACGCGCACGGTGTCGCTGCCGGTGTCGATCGTGCACACGCGCAGGCGGTCGGCATTCGGGTGCTGCACCGCCTCGATCACGTGCGCGATGCGGAACGGGGCGAGGGCGGCGCCGCGATCCTCCACGTCCTCCAGTTCCAGGCCGATGCGAGTCAGCGTTGCTGTGATCTGATCCAGCGTCGCGTCGGTATCGAGATGGGTCTTCAGCCAGGAGAGGGTGAACTTCATCGTTCACACCCCCTCGTGCAGCATGGTCGGCGCGAGTGGGTTGAAGCCGTAGTGGCGCAGCCAGCGGATGTCGGACTCGAAGAACGGCCGCAGGTCAGGGATGCCGTGCTTCAGCATGGCGATGCGCTCGACGCCCATGCCCCAGGCGAAGCCCTGCCACTCGCGCGGATCGATGCCGCAGTTGGCCAGCACGCGCGGATGCACCATGCCGCTGCCGAGGATCTCCAGCCAGTCGCCGCCGCGGCCGAGTTCGCCGGTGCGGCGGTTCCAGCCGATGTCCACTTCCATGGAAGGCTCGGTGAACGGGAAGTAGCTGGAGCGGAAGCGCACCGGCAGATCGGCGATGCCGAAGAAGCTGCGCAGGAAGTCGATCAGCGTGCCCTTCAGATGGCCGAGATGGAGGTCGCGATCGAGGATCAGGCCCTCGCACTGGTGGAACATCGGCGAGTGCGTCGCGTCGTGATCGGCACGGTAGGTGCGGCCGATGACGATGACGCGGATCGGCGGCGGCTGCGCCAGCATGGTACGGATCTGCACCGGCGAGGTTTGTGTCCGCAGCACTGGTGGCGGAGCGTTGCCCTGCGACGGGAGATAGAACGTGTCCTGATCGGCGCGGGCTGGATGGTGTGCGGGGATGTTCAGCGCACCGAAATTCATCCAGTCGGATTCGACGTCCGGACCGTCGGCGATGGCGCAGCCCATGGCGCCGAAGATGGCGGCGATCTCCTCCATGGTGCGGCTGATCGGGTGGATAAGGCCGGTCTCGCGGGGGCGCGGCGGCAGGGTGGGATCGAGTGTCTCGTTCGCCAGGCGGGCGTCGAGTTCCTCGTTTTCCAGTTCGGCGCGGCGGGCCTCGATCAGGGTGGTCAGGGTGTCCTTGAGCCGGTTCAGCGCGGCGCCGCGCTCGCGGCGCTGCTCGGGCGGTGTCTTGCCCAGGTCGCGCAGCAGCCCGGTCAGGCGGCCGTTCCGGCCGAGCGTGGCGATGCGGACGGCGTCCCAGGCGCGCAGGTCAGCGGCAGCGGCGAGGGCAGCTTCGGTTTCGCGTTCCAGGTCGGACAGGTCGTCGATCATCGGATTGATCCATACCGCCATTCCCGCGCAAGCGGGAACCCAGGCGGGCGGCGCCGGATAAGCTGGCTTGGGGCCCCGTTTTCGCGGGGATGACGTTCAGAGAGCGCTCTGCACCTTCTTGACGATCTCCGCGAACGACGCGGCATCATCATAGGCGATGGCGGCCAGCACTTTGCGGTCGATCTCGATGCCGGCTTTCTTCAGCCCGTCGATGAACCGGCTGTAGGTGAGGCCGTGCTCGCGCACCGCGGCGTTGATCCGCTGGATCCACAGGCCGCGGAAGTCGCGCTTCTTGTTGCGCCGGTCGCGGTAGGCATACTGCAGCGACTTCTCCAGCCGCTGCTTCGCCGCGCGATAGGTGGTGGAGGTGCGGCCGCGGAAGCCCTTCGACTGCTCGATGACCTTCTTGTGCCGCGCGTGGGTAGTGGTGCCCCGCTTGACGCGTGCCATGTGCCTGCTCCCTCAATCCAGCCCGTAGGGGGCCCACTGCTTCACCGTACGCGCGTCCATAGGGGTGAGCGTCTGCATGCGGCGGTTGCTGCGCTTGGCCGTCTTTGACCGTGCGGAAAGGTTATGCTGCTTGAAGCCGGGGCCAGCCTTCACCTTGCCGGTCGCCGTGATCTTGAATTGCTTCTTGACCGACGACTTCGTCTTCATCTTGGGCATTTTGTCTCCTTCCGGTTGGGGGCCTGCCGGTTGGGCAGGCGCTCGCGGCCGGGCATGCCCATTTCAGGCCCGGGCTCGCGAGATGAGGCGCGGGTGTATAGCGGCGGGGGAGGGGGGGTGCAAGCGAGGTGCCGAACCCCGGAAGATCCCCCGGGCAGGCGTTGGCGCAAATCCTGAGGCATCACTATAATAGTGCCAGGGGAGAAGCCGGAGCCTGCCATGCCGGAGGAAACCACGCGCCGACTTGCCGCGATCATGATGGGTGACATCGCGGGCTATTCGCGTCTGATGGGGGCCGACGAAAGAGGCACCCATGCGCGGGTGCAGCTGCTGTTGCGCGAGCTGATCGACCCGACGATCGCGGAGCACCGTGGGCGTGTGCTCCGGACACGCGGCGACGGCTTTCTTGCCATGTTCGACAGCCCTGTCGAGGCGGTGCGCTGCGCGATCGTCATCCAGCAGAGCATGGTCGGCCGCAACCTCGAGCTGCCCAGCACGCAGTGGATCCGGTTCCGGATCGGCGTCAATCTCGGTGACGTCATCGTCGAACCGGACGACATCTACGGCGAAGGCGTCAACGTGGCGGCCAGAACTCGAGCAGCTGGCCGAGCCTGGCAACATCTACATCTCGGGCGGCGTGTACGAGCAGATCCGCTACAAGCTGGTCTGCGGCTATCAGTCCCTGGGCGACCGCAAGGTCAAGAACATTCTCGATCCGGTGCCGATCTATCGCGTCCTGCCGGATCCCGCGGCGGTTGCCAGGGCGGCACGCACCCGCAAGGTCCGCCTCGCCCTGCTGGGCGTAGGCACGATCGTCGCGGTCGGGATTGGTGGCGGCGGATGGTACTTCTGGGAGCGTGCATGGGAGCGGCACACGGAGGCGGTCGCCGCCGCGACGCAGCCCCCTGTGCAGCCCGCGCCGCCGGTCGCCGCGACTCTGCCGGTTACCGCGACGGCGCCGCCAGCACCGGCGAGCACCATCCCGGATCAGTCGGCGCCGTCCACTACCGTCGCGCCCGCAGCGCAGATGCAGGCTGCAATCATTCCGCCGCGCGTGCAGGTCAAGCAGCCCGATATAACATCGACGACCACCGAGCCGGAGATGATCCCAATCGCTGGCGGGACATTCCGGATGGGCAGCACCGAGGATTCCTCGGAAGAGCCGGCGCACAACGTGACGATAGCGTCGTTCCTGATCGCGAAGTATCCAATCACCAATCGCCAATGGCGCGAGTGCGTGAACGCGAAGGCTTGCAGCTATGTCCCGAACGGCGGTGACGATGCACCGGTGAGCAACGTGAGTTGGGACGACGCGAAGCAGTTCGTCGCTTGGCTCTCGCGGGCGACGAAACATGCCTATCGCCTCCCCAGCGAAGCCGAATGGGAGGTACGCGGCGCGTGGGGGTACCGAGACGCGATACTGGTGGGGCAATGCGATGAAGCCGGGCCTCGCCGATTGCAAGGGATGCGGCGATCCCGTTCAGCCTGAGAAAGTCGGCACGCGCACTGCGAATCCATACGGCCTGTACGATATCAGTGGCGGTCTGACCGAGTGGGTCGAGGACTGCTGGTACAAGGATTACCGCGGTGCGCCAGGCGATGGGTCACCGCGTTCCGGTGTGGATTGTCGCGAGCGCGTTCTGCGCGGCGGTTCCTGGCGGAACGATGCAAGCTATGTGCGCACGGCAAGCCGCGATTCGTATGACGCGTCCGTGCGCTATCCCACCCACGGGGTCCGCGTGGCACGCTCGCCATGATCACGAAGGAAGCCAAGATGCTGACACGGCGCATAGTCGTATCGTCGCTTTTGCAGGTTGCATCCGCAGGGGCCTACGCGGGGACCACACCCGCCCCCAAGGATGCGTACCTGTACATCATCTGGCCGGGTGACGGTGAACGGGTGAGGAGTCCATTCTGGTGTCGCTTCGGGCTGCGCAACATGGGTGTGACGCATGCCGGCGATACGACGGCGAACATGGGCCACCACCATCTGTTCATCGATGTTGACGAGCCGCTTGATCCAAATCAACCCATCCCGTCGGACAAGAAGCATGTGCATTTCGGTGCGGGCCAGACCGAGGCGCGGCTGGAGCTGCCGCCAGGTCCTCACACGCTCCAGCTTGTGCTGGGCGACGCGAACCATATCCCATTCGACCCGCCCGTCGTTTCGCGCAAGATCCGGATCATCGTGACGTAGGCGTTCATGCCGATTGCACGACGTCCGTGATGGTTTGACACAGTGCGTCCACCACGCTGACAAGCAGCGCCTCGTCCTCAGCCTCTGCCATCAGCCGGATGACCGGCTCGGTGCCGCTCTCGCGCAGCAGCAGCCGGCCCGAACCGTTCATTGCCGCTTCGGCTTCCGCGACAGCGGTCTTCGTGCGTGCGTTGTGAAGCGGCGAGGGACCCTGGAAACGGATGCTGCGGAGCAGTTGCGGGTACTGGCGTGAACAACCGGCAGACCTCGCTCGACGGTCTGCCGCGCTCGACGATGACAGCAAGGACCTGCAACGCCGCGATCAGTCCGTCGCCCGTGGTTGCGAAATCCGACAGAATGATATGGCCGGATTGCTCGCCGCCGACATTCAAACCGATCTCGCGCATGCGCTCTGCAACGTAGCGGTCGCCGACCTTGGTGCGGTGCAGCGCAAGCCCTGCACCGGCGAGGTAGCGTTCAAGTCCCAGGTTCGACATGACCGTGGCAACCACTCCGTTGCCGGCCAGTCGACCCGCGGCTGCCCAGGATGATGCGATCAATGCCAGCATCTGATCGCCATCGATCAATCGGCCGGCTTCATCAGCGATCAATACGCGGTCTGCGTCACCATCCAGCGCGATGCCGAAGTCGGCGCCATGCTCGACGACACTGGCGCAGAAATACTCGGGCGCGGTCGAACCGCAGCCCTTGTTGATGTTGAAGCCGTCGGGTGCGACTCCCAAAGGAATCACATTGGCCCCCAACTCCCACAGCACGGTCGGGGCAACCCGATAAGCCGCGCCATGCGCGCAATCGATGACGATCTTCAGTCCGTCCAGGCGTCGACCGCGTGGAAAGCTTGCCTTGGCAGCCTCGATGTAACGTCCAGCGGCGTCGTTGAGTCTTGCCGCGCGACCGAGCGCCTCGGATGCCGCCAGTCGGTCCGCAAATCGGCTATCCATCAGGCGCTCGATTTCCAACTCCGTGTCGTCGGAAAGCTTGGCGCCGTCCGGACCGAACAGCTTGATGCCGTTATCCTCGTACGGATTGTGCGATGCGGAGATCATCACGCCGAGATCGGCGCGCAGAGAGCGTGTGAGCATTGCGACTGCCGGCGTCGGGACCGGCCCGAGAAGGGTCACGTTCATGCCCGCGCCGATCAGGCCGGCGGTCAACGCCGGTTCGATCATGTAGCCGGACAGCCGCGTGTCCTTGCCGATCACTGCTCGACGGCCATGATTGTCACGAGTGAACCACAGGCCCGCAGCCTGGCCCAGGCGCAGTGCCATGCCCGCCGTCATAGGATCGCTGTTGGCCTTGCCGCGGATACCGTCGGTGCCGAACAGGCGTCGATCTGCGGCCATGGCTACGTGCGAGACGTTGGCCTTCATAGCGCCACCCACAATGTCGATTGGCATAATCCGAGTGAGCAATAAATCGCAGGTTAAACCGATGTGTTGCGCGATATGTCGGTCGCAACGTCGAGAGCGCCTCGGTGGGCCATTGGTCCGCGCCGGCGAGTCGCGGCGTTCGGTGAGCCATCAACCGTGACGGTTCGGCGTCGCTAAACCCGAATTTATATACCCGCTGAGCGTTGCTTTCGATAACCAACATTGACACTTCGCCAATCTGGTCCGACGATTACGCGAGAAATCAAGCGTCCCTCGTGTTGCCCCTCACCCGGCGACGGCTGAGCGAGACCCGGCAAGGCGAGAACCACACCGCCGCCTGCTCTGCGCAGACGCACGAAACGAGGAGTCCGTAATGCACGCACGCGTCCAGTATCCCGAAACGATCGAACCGTTGGTCCAGTTCATCGAGCAAACGCCGCCCGCCGAAATCCTGGACCGCACACTGGAAAAACTGCGTGCCGGCATCGAGCCGAAGACGATGCTGACGGCCTCGGCGCTCGCGGTCGTGCGCTCCGCCGACCTCCCTCCCGGCCATCACGGTGGCCCGCTGCATCCGCTCGCCGGCCTGTACGCGATCACCAACCTGGTCGGGCACCTGGAGGGCGAGGACCGCTTCCTGCCCGTTCTCCAGCACGTCGCTCTGTCCAACAAGCACATCAACGACCCGGTGACCTCGCCGTTCGCCCTGCTGGACTTCGCGCCGCTGGATCCCACAGGCACCGACACCAGCCGGTCGGCCGATCTCGCCAATGACGGCGGCGGTGAAATCATCACGGCGGAAGGCATCGAGGCGGCCAAGGAGGCGTTCCTCAAAGCCTGCAGCCGTGGCGAGGCCCTCAAGGCGGACCACATCTTCCTGTGGCTCTGGGACCACGTCCCCGCGATCGAGGCGTTCGATCTGCTGATGAGCGTGGCGCTGCCCAAGAATGCCCTGGACGATCACTACTTCCTGTTCCCGGGCTATCTCTGGCGTGGCCTCGAGGTCATCGGGAAGGAGCACCTCAAGGTCCTGTTCCGGCCGGCCGTACGCTACGTCGCCCGCTTCCCGGCCCAGCGTCTGGTCCCCGAGGCCGACGCGCTGATCGAGGAGCACAACCTGCTGGGCCGCGTGCTTCGCCAGCGCACCGGTGATGACGAGACCGCCAAGATCGGCGAACTCGGCGAGGGCATCCGTGGTTGCAAGGTCTATTCGGAGATCCCCAAGCTGATCGCCCAGGCGCTGGCCGACGGCCTGTCGCTGGAAGGTGCAGGCGAGGGGCTATCGATCGGCGCGGCCGGGCTGTTCCTGCGCTCGCTGACCGGCAACCCGATGGACGTGCACCTGCACACCAGCGCCAACCTGCGTCGGTATCTGCTGCGGCTTGAGGGCTTCAGCATGAAGAACAAGCTGCTGACGCTGTTGCTGTGGCACACCGGGCCGGAGGTGAAGTCCACCCAGTACCGCATGGAGCCGACGCTCCAGCCGGATATGGACGCGGTCGCCGCCCTGCCACATCGCTCCCAGGAAGAACTGCTGGAGGCGATCACCCAGAGCATCTACAACCAGCCGCCGACCGATTGGGCCAAGGTCAGCAACCTGGGCATGATGCGCGCGGTGCCGGAGGTGAAGGCCACCGTGAACCTGGCGCAGCAGTACGTGAACCTGCGCTATGACCCGCAGCTGCTGATCGATCGCCTGGCCCAGATCGTCTGCCACGACAACTTCACCGAGATGCACGCCTTCAAGCACCACCAGGCGGTCATCGAGGAGTTCCATGCCACGCGCGAGCCGTGGCGCTGGATGCACCTGGTGTGCGGTTGCCAGGCCGCGGCGGTCTCGTACGGCAAGAACATGACGGTCTACGAGGACGCGCTGGAGCTGATGCACGCCGCGTAGGACCAGCGCCCCACGGACTAGTTACGTGGGGCCGTCCGCCTACCAAAAGGGGGCAGCGGCAAAGCCGCTGCCCCCTTACGCTTCTGGGCTGCCAGCCCTATCGTTCAGCGACACCCTGTGGGATGTGCTCCAGCCGGCGATCGTGACCCAGCGCCAGGACGATCGCAGCCGACATGATCGGCCCCAGCGCGAGCGCGATCAGTCCGAAGGTGAAGCTGCCACCGGTGGCGTCCTTGATCAGCCCGAACAGATAAGGGCCGAAAAACCCGCCCAGGTTGCCCAGCGCATTGATCAGGGCGATGCCGCCGGCCGCCGCCGTGCCTGACAGCATCGCCGTCGGCAGGGTCCAGAACGTCGGCCCGGTCGAGGACCCGCCGATTGATGCGATCACCAGCATGACCATCGTCAGCACCGGATCCGTCATCAGCGCGGTGGCGATCAGTCCGGCTTCCGACATCGCAGCGCTCCGTTGGCAGTGTGCGACCTGGGACCCTAGGGTGCTCTGCTGTCGTGCCTAATTGGACCACACGCCGTCGTCAGCGTTTCGCAGCGAAAGTGATGGCAGCACCCGCTGCTGCACTGATTGCGCGTCAATACAGGCCGGGGATCAGCCGTGACGTGCGCGCGCGGTAGGCGTCGTACTCCGCGCCGAACTCCGAGTGCAGCAGCGCCTCCTCCGCGCGAATGCGTGCGACGAGAGGCACGAGGTTGGCAGCCGCGAGCAGCACACCGACGGATGAGCGGAATGCCAGCGCCCAGCCGAGGGAGAGGATCATCATTCCCAGATAGCTCGGGTTGCGGATAACGCTGTAGATGCCGGTCGTGACCAGCGTGTGCCCAGGCTGGATGGCGACCAGCCCGCTGAACCGGCGACCCAGGACGAAGACCGGCCAGATGCGCAGGGCACCCCCGACCGCGAACAGCACGACGCCGAGCCAGCGGACCGCATCGCCGTCGAACGTCCAGAAGTCCAGGCGGTCGGTTAGAGGGGGCAGGTAGGCCGCCAGCAGACTGATCACGCCGAAGGCCGCTAGGACCCAGCGGTTGCTGCGATCCTCACGCTCGCCTGGGCTGAGATTGCCGGCGCTGAGCAGCCCGACGACCACCATCACCAGGCCGGCGATCACAAGGACGGTCAGGGGTGGGTGGGAGAAGAACGCGGCAAATCCGCCCCAGCCGAGGATGGCGAGGCCGAAAAAGGCGATGCTCGACAGGGCTGAGATGAGCAGCACTCTGAGCGCGGGTGTCATTGTCGTCTGGCTCCTCGTTTTCAGGAGATCGTTCCGGATACCAGTGGCGCCGTGCGTCAGCTTGCCGCAAGCTTGGGCACATGAGCGACGGGACTCGGATACAGCGCGGCATCGAGTCGGACGGGTCGTGGCCCAGCTTCGCACTGCCGCACGGCACCGTCGTCAACGGCTATCGCATCGAGCGGGTCCTCGGCAGCGGCGGATTCGGTATCACCTATCTGGCGTTCGATCTGCTGCAGCAGCGCTTTGCAATCAAGGAGTACTATCCGCGGCAATTCGCCACTCGCCAGCACATGACCGTGCAGCCGACCTCGCGCGAGGATGCGAAGCTGTTCGAGGAGTGCCGCGAGCGCTTCCTGCGCGAGGCACAGGCCCTCGTCCATCTCGGCCGCGTCGCTGACGCGAGCGACGGCATCGTCCGCGTGAAGACCTATTTCGAGGCGCTCGGGACCTGCTTCCTGGTGATGGACTACGTCGAGGGGGACAGCCTAGCGGGCGTGTTCCGCGACGAGCCGAGCGGGCTTTCGTCGTCGCGTGTGCGGTCGCTGTTGACGCAGTTGTTGTCGAGCATTCGCGTGGTGCACCGGGCTGGCCTCGTGCATCGCGATATCAAGCCGGCCAACGTCATCCTGCGCGAGGATGATCGGCTGGTGCTGATCGATTTTGGTTCGACCCGGCAGGCGATGCCCGGCGAGAACACGAGCTTCACGCAGATCTATTCCGGCGGTTACGGACCACCTGAGCAGATGATCGGTCTGCCCCAGGGGGAATTCTCCGACATCTACGCGATCGGCGCAGTGTGCTACCGGGCGATCGGCGGCAGCGTGGTGGACGCGTTGGCGCGACAGAACTCGCTGGCAGCGGGCCGACTGGACCCGCAGCCATCGGCTGTCTCGATTGGTGCGGGACGCTACCCGAAGCCATTGCTGACAGCGATCGATGCGGCACTCGCGGTCAATCCTGCGCAGCGGCCGCAGACCGCTGATGCGATGCTTGCGCTCCTCGGCCCTGATCAGCCGGTCGACATGCCGGGCGCCGACGCGGCGGGCCGGGTCTCGGCGGGGGCCCGTACGCGACGTGGAGCGTGGGTTGCGGCGGCGGGGGCGGGCGTCGTCGTGTTGGCAGCGGCCGGATATTTCATGCTGAGCCAACCTGTCGCGCCACCGACGCCCGTCACCGCGCCGGCGGAAATCGCGGCCGTGCCCGATCGGCCGCGGGCTCCCCCGACCGCCACGCCCGCGCCCATGCCTGTGCTTCCGACGCAACCGCCGCCGCAGCAGGAAGCGATCGCGGTGCCGCCGCAGCAGCAGGAACCCGTACCTGCGCCGCCACCTCCGGCACCCTCCGTGCCACCTCCGGCCCCAGCCGTGCCATCGCCGGCCGTATCATCGCCGTTCGAACAAGCGGTGGCTGGCGCCAATTCACTGCCTTGTTCTGTGCTGCACCTGACCGCCGAGAGGGACGGCGTGCGCGCGTCCGGTTTCGCGTCGGCAGGACAGGATCTGGATCGATTTCTGGCGGACCTGCACAATGTGGGTCGCGTCGCCGATAACGTCGCGCGTGTCGATCGCTCCGCCTGCCCTGTGCTGGCGACTGCGGCGCCAGTGGTCCGTGGGACATGGAATGCCGTGCCACCCATTCTCGGGGTGCGGCTGGATCAGCCGAACGTGGCGGTGGGCGCACGCGTCGCGATCGGTGTCACGACGACGCTGGCCGCACTCTACCTCGATCTCTACGACGGCGACGGTTCAGTGCGTCACCTGCTACGCCCTGGCCAATCGGGCGCAATTGGCCGCAGAACCGTGGAGTGGACCGCCGCGTCGCCACCCGGCCCGCGCCTGATCGTTGCGTTCGGCGCGGCCACGCCGCTCGAACTGGGCCAGCGGCCCGAGATTGAACCGGCAGCGGGCTATCTTGATGCGCTGCGGGCGCGGATCGATGAAGCAAGGAGCCCGCTCGCCGCCGATCTCGCGATGGTGATCGTGCGTGCGGTCGAGCCCGCGGTTGTTAAAGTGCCGCAACTTCATTCGGCCCCTGTGCGATCGCAAAAATGTGCCAATATCGTGAGCCGCGCTCAATTGGGGGAAACATTGTCCGATGCTGAACTCGCTGTACTGCGGACCGAGTGCCGGTCCTGACCTTTCAACCGTGCCAGGCGCGCCGCGTCGTCGCGCATGGTTGAGCGGCCTTGTCATGGCTTTGCTCGCTGGCTGTGCGCCGGCGGTTCAGGCTCCGCCGCCGGTCGTGGCGACGGCACCGCCAACCCCACCGCCGGTACAGCCGGTGCCGTTGCCTCAGGCCGTGGCGAATGCCGCCAGTGCGGTATTCTCCAGCGCGCCCGTCAGCCCAAACCAGCGCCAGGTCGTGGTGATCGATCCGCTGGTGAACGGCGTGACCGGCGAGCAGTCGGTGGCGACGCAGCAGATCCAGGAACAGATCATCGCGCTGGCACGGTCGAAGTATCCGCAGTTCGACATCGAGCCCTTTTCCGCGGCAGTCGTCAGCAAAGGGCCCGACGTCATGGTCGGCACGTTCACCCCGGTGAATGCGAAGGGCCAGACCGCCGGCACGCGCGAGGGCTACCGGTTCTGCCTGGTCATGGTCGACTTGCGCGCCGGCAAGACCGATCGCCAAGGGCGTGGCGCGCGCTCGCCTGGACGGCGTCGATGCGACACCGATCGGCTTCTTCCGCGACAGCCCCGCCTGGACCAACGATGCCAGCGTCAAGAGCTATATCGACACGTGCCAGGCCACCAAGGTCGGCGATCCGATCAGCCAGACCTACCTCAACGGCATCCTGACCGCCTCGATCGTCAGCGAGGCGATCAACGCCTACGACGCGAGCCGCTATCGTGACGCGCTCGATCTTTACGTGACCGCGGAGAAGACGCCGGCCGGCAATCAGCTTCGGGTGTTCAACGGTCTTTATCTGACCAACTGGAAGCTTGGCCATCGTGAGCAGGCGGAGGATGCGTTCGGTCACGTGGTGGACTACGGGCTGGATAACAGTGCGCTGGGGGTGAAGATCCTGTTTCGTCCGGGAACCACCTCGTTCGACACCGGGCAAGCAATCGACCGGGCCCTACGACATGTGGCTGCGGCAGATTGCCACGCACAGCGCGGGCCGGGGAGCCTGCCTTCAGGTCACGGGCAACAGCAGTCCCACGGGTTCCGCCGTGCTGAACGACCAGTTGTCGCAGTTGCGCGCCGAATACGTGAAGGGCCGGCTGGAGACGGACGCGCCTGGCCTACAGGGTCATCTCATCGCCACAGGTGTCGGATCGAAGAACAACCTGATCGGCACCGGGGCCGATGATCTGTCAGATGCGCTGGATCGCAGGGTGGAGTTCAAGGTGATCCCGAGCTGCTGAGCGGGGTTTGCTTGCTTGCCATCCGCGGCGCACCATCAGGTGCAATGCGATGGCAGACTTTGTTGCAGGGGCCGGCAACCATGTGAGGTAGGCCATGTCTTCCTTCCGCGTCGCTGTGGTCGCTGCGGCCTTGGTAGCGGCCCTGGGAACACACTCTGCTTCAGCCCAGCGTGGCGGACGGGGCGGCTTCGTTGGCGGCCCTGGCTTCCGCGGTGGCTTTGTGGCCCCTGGCTTCCGCGGTGGCTTCGTCGGGCCGCGTGGTGGTTTCGGATTTGTTGGACCGCGTGGCGGCGTCTTCGTTCGGCCGGGTTTCAACCGGGGCTTCGTAGGACCGCGTGTCTTTGTCCGTCCTGGCTTCGGGCCTTCGCCCTGGTGGGGTTGGGGACCGCCGCCGCCTCCGTGGTGGTGGGCACCGCCTCCGCCGCCGTGGTGGGGCTGGGGGCCGCGCCCCTGGTGAACCGTCTCAGCGAGGTGGCAGAGTGGCAATACGATGGATGCGCGGAGGCCGGACGGTGAACAGGTACGTTAGATTTGACTCGCATAGGAACAGCTCACTCTCGATCGCCTTTCAGTCCACCTGACAATGCGTGGACTGAGCGGCAGGCGGGTGATTCTGACAGGCGGGGCGAGCGGCATCGGGCGGGCCGCCGCGCTGCGTCTGGCTGAGGAAGGCTGCGTTCTGGGCATTTTCGATCTCGACGAAGCCGGTGCGCGAGAGACTGCCGCACAGTGCGGAGACGCGCAGGCGTATCGCGTCGATATCACCGACCGGGATCAGATCGTCACCGCGGTGGCGGGGTTCGAGGTGACGTTTGGGCCGGTGCAGGGATTGGCGAATGTCGCAGGGTGGGACACGCCGATCGCCTTCCTCGATACCGACCGCGCGCTATGGGACAAGGTGGTGCAGATCAATCTGTACGGCGCACTGAACATGCACCACGTGATCGCTCGCGGTATGGCGGAGCGCGGCTTCGGACGCGTGGTAAGCGTGGCATCGGACGCGGGGCGGGTGGGTTCATCGGGTGAGGCGGTGTACGCGGCGTGCAAGGGTGGCATCATCGCGTTCACCAAGACGCTGGCCCGTGAGCTGGCGCGCAAGGGCGTCACGTTGAACGTGGTGTGCCCCGGGCCGACTGATACGCCGCTGTTCGAGAACTTCCGTGCGGCGTCGCCTTCGATCGGTGATGCATTGGCGCGGGCTATTCCGCTGCGGCGTCTGGGAAAGCCTGACGACTACGCCGGAATGATCGCGTTCCTGCTGTCTGACGATGCGGAGTACATGACCGGCCAGACGATCAGCGTGTCGGGCGGACTGACGATGGTGTAGTCTGGTACTTGTGCACTGTCATTGCGAGGAGCGCAGCGACGAAGCAATCGCGTTCGACGGTACGCATTGATGACCGAGATTGCTTCGTCGCTGCGCTCCTCGCAATGACAGGCTCCCTCGAGTTTTGACATGCCAGCACGTCAGCAGATCGCAGTCGGACGGGTGCATGACGGTCATAATGTCAATATCTTCCAGCTGCCGTCGCGTGTTTTGCACCAATTGAGAACCGTTGTATTTGCTTGAGAAGTCGTCGCCATCGGGTTTGTCTCATATGATAGCGTGTGACAGAGCATGGATTCCCGATGGAATGTGCTCGTCACGCTGATTGTCCCATGGGAGCCGCTCTGAGCGTTTCGCCAGCTCGTAGTCGCCCCATTGGCAAGACTTGGCCGCCTCAAAAGACTGTTCGCTGCATCGACCAATACCGCAAAGTCTTCATTGTTCAACGAAACCCCATCAGCGCCGACTGTATAGAACGGGGTGAGTTGGGCGCTTGCCGCGTGCGTCAGCACCATGCTCAGGCAGGCAACCAGCGCCGACCGCAAAATATGTGCCATTGGTGTTATCCCCGAAACAACCGAGCAGCGTGATCTTGCCGCCTTAGCTCGTCGCGACTGAACTGTGCGGACATTACGCAGGGCCACAATGTCATCATTTCGAGAATTCCCCCATTGAACAGCGAACACGGCGCTGCCACCCCGATCATGGTGCACACATCGGTCCAGATCAAACCAGGGCCAGGAGCGAAGCTTAAGCTAGTCGAGCCCGATGCGGCGGCGGAAATCATCGTCGCGCAAGGAGAACTCCTTGCCGGCAAGATCGTCCGCCTCCTTGGTGCACAGGTACACGATGGCGCGGGCAGGATGCGCAACCGGTGTGAGCTGCTCGCGCGGGATCTTGCTGATCACGTTAATGCCCGAGGCACGGATCGTAACCTGCATGTCGGTGTCCGTCGTACCGGGCTGGAAGCCGAACACGCGGATGCCGGCATTGCGATGCTCCAGATCGATGGAGCGTGTCAGCATCGCGAGGCCGGCCTTGCCGGTGCAATAGGCGCTCCAGCCTTCGAGCGGCCGCATCGCCGCGCCGGACGATATGTTGATGATGTCGCCGCGGCCGCGCTCGATCATGCCCGGCAGCACGGCGCGGATGGCATAGTAAGCGCCGATCAGATTGATCTGGATGCTGCGCGCCCACTCGGTGGGATCAGCCTGGGCCACCATGCTGATCGGCTCGATGACGCCGGCGTTGTTCACCAATACATCGGGCGGACCGAAACGCTGCGTGGTTTGCTCCACCAGGCGTTGGCACTCGGCATAATCCGACACATCGCAGGCAATTGCCGCCGCCTTGCCGCCGGCTGTGCTGATTTGCCGCGCGTTCGCTTCCGCCTGCGCGATGGTGCGTGCTGCAAGTACAACCGACGCACCGGCCTCGCCCAGCGCCAGCGCAGCGGCGGCACCTATGCCTCGGCTCGCGCCCGTTACGATTGCAACCTTTCCGGTCAGAGCTGGCATTGCCGAACCTCCGCTTGTTATTGCCGTTCTTACGGCACACCCGGACAATTGGACAAGCGAGGCTACCGGCGAGTATCCTCATCGAGATGCAAGTGCCGGAGGGGGGGCCTGATGCCAAGCAGCGTGACCTGGAAAGAAAGCGCGATGACGATCGCCGGGAGCAATGTGCACCTGATGCGCGGAGGCAGCGGGCGACCGGTGCTTGTGCTGCATCACGATATCGGCACGGTCGATCGTCTGCCATTCTACGATGCGCTGGCGCAGAATTTTGACGTGGTGGTGCCGCACCATCCCGGTTGGGGCAAGTCGGAGCGGCCGCAATGGCTGCGCAGCGTGCGCGACATCGCCGCTATTCATAGCTGGCTGCTGAGCGAGCTCGGGCTGAGCGATGCGTCGCTGGTCGGCCTGGGTTTCGGCGGCTGGATCGCGGCCGAGATGGCGAGCCAGTCGCCCACCGCGTATCGCAAGCTGGTGCTGGTCGGCGCGATGGGCATCAATCCGCCAGGCGGTTACATCGCCGACCAGGCGATCGTGTCTTACCTCGACTATCCGAAGGCGGGGTTCCACGACGAGGCCGCATTCGCGCGGGTCTATGGCGATGTGACAACGGATCAGCTCGAGCAGTGGGACATCTGTCGCGAGATGGTGTTCCGCACCGCGTGGAAGCCGTACATGTACAGCCAGACGCTGCCGCATCTGCTGGGCGGCGTGAAGGCGCCGGCGTTGGTGGTGTGGGGCGACGATGACCGACACGTGCCGAAGAGCGCGGGCGATGTCTATGTCAAGGCGCTACGAAATGCGCGGCTGGAAACGGTGGCTGGCTGCGGACACTATGTGGATATGGAGAAGCCAGATGAGCTGGCCAAGCTCGTCTCGGCATTCGTCAACGCGAACTGAAGGGAGCACGCCATGCACCTGATGTATTTCACCGAACAACCGATGGCCGCCTACGATGCGAAGGAGGGGCTGAAATACGGCGCGACCGCGCTGACCTTCTCCAACAGCCACTACGATCCGGTGCAGGCCAGCCGGCTGTACAACGAGTACCTCGAAGAATACATCATGGCCGACGAGTGGGGCGTCGACGGCATCATGCTGAACGAGCACCACAATGCGCCGTTCTGCATGCAGGCGCGGACCAACATGTTCGGCGCGATCCTCGCGGCGGTAACGAAGCGTGCGAAGATCGTCTTCCTGGGCAATCCGCTGCCGCTGTCCGATAATCCGGTGCAGCTCGCGGAAGAGATCGCGATGATCGACATGGTCTCGAAAGGCCGTGTGGTGTCGGGTTTTGTGCGCGGTGGCGGGCAGGAGCAGTTGGCCAACGGGGTCAACCCGGCCTACAACCGTGAACGCTTCGTCGAGGCGCATGACCTGATCCAGAAGACCTGGACCACGCCGGGGCCGTTCCGCTGGGAAGGCACACACTACCAGCATCGCGTGGTGAACCCGTGGGCCGTGCCGTTCCAGAAGCCGTATCCACGTGTGTGGATACCAGGTGTGCTGTCGCGGGAGACCGTCATCTGGACCGCCCAGCAGCGCTATCCGTACATCGCGCTAAATACCGCGATCGATGCGACGAAGACGATCTGGGACACTTATTCCAAGGCGGCAGCCGACGTCGGCTATACCGCTGGCCCGGAGAACTTCGGCTACCTGATCCGCGTGCATGTGCAGGACACCGAAGAGAAGGCGCTGCAGAACGCGCGCCAGTTCATGTGGATGCAGGGCGAGTTCACCGGCCTCGCGCATCCGGTGTGGGCCAACCCGTCGGGCTACTTCTCACCGTCCGGCCGGCGCGGCTTCGTCGAGTTCGCGGTGGGGCGCGCGAAGAACCCGCGCGGTCAGCCGACATTCGAAGAGCAGGTCGCCGACACCATGATCATCGCCGGCACGCCAGACCAGGTTATCGGGCGGCTGAAGTATCTGATCGAGCACACGCGTCCCGGCATCATGGGTCTGTGGGGCAACGATGGGACGGTGTCCGCCACCGATCGTCGCCGCTGCATCGAGCTGTTGGTGAAGGAGGTCATGCCGGCGGTGCGCGAGCACGGCAAGTCGCTGGGCCTGAAGGATCCGTGGGAGGCGAATGCGCCGGTGCACCTGCGGTACTCCACCGACATCCCGGTGCAGAAGGCGGCGGCGGAGTAGAACTCGGCTCCAGTAGAAGATGACGGTCCGGTAGCTTGGCCGTAAATCACTGCTTCGATTGTCGTGGCCGGCCTCGCGCCGGCCACGTGCATGTCTGCCGCATGCATAAAGACACGGCCGCGAATGATCTCGGCAAGGCCGGCTAATGGATGGCAGACTGCGCCGCTACCAGTTCTGAAAGGACACGCCGTGCGTCAGATGGTCCTGGTGGGTTTCCTGCAAGCGCAGAACTGTACGACGCTGGCGAGCGCGTGGCGCCATCCAGAAGTCACGCACCGATTTCACGACGGCTGCGTATTACCAGAAGATCGGCCAGGTGCTGGAAGAGGGAAAATTCCAGCTTGCGTTCTTCGATGACAGGTTGGCGATGCCGGACATCTATGACGGCGGTAATCCCGGTGAGGTTGTGGCAAACGGCGTGCGCGTCGTGAAGATGGATCCGGTGGCCACGCTGCTGGCCATGGGCTTCGGCACGCAGCGCCTCGGCATCGGTTCGACCGCATCGACCACGTATTACGAACCGTTCGATGTGGCACGTCGGTTCCAGACCGTGGATCATATGTTGGGCGGGCGAGCCGCATGGAACGTGGTGACATCCGTCAACGACGGCGAGGCGCAGAACATGGGTCGCGAGGTGCATCTCGCGCACGACCTGCGCTACGATCGCGCCGATGAATTCATGGAAATTGTGCTGAATTGCTGGGATGGGTGGGAGGACGATGCGCTCGTCGTCGACAAGGAAAACGGACTTTTCGCTGACCCCGCCAAGGTGCACCGGTTGGAATATCGCGGGAAATATCTGACCTCGCGTGGCACATTCACCGTGCCGCGTTCGCCGCAGGGTCATCCGGTGATCATTCAGGCAGGATCGTCCGATCGCGGCACGCGGTTTTCCGAGCGTTGGGCGGAAACCGTGTTCGTCGGCTATCCGGATTTCGAGGAGGGCCAGCGGCGCTACGCCGCTTTCAAGCAGGGTATCGCGCGGCGTGGGCGTGACCCGGACCAGGTGTCCGTCAATACGATTGCATATCCCGTCGCGGCGGCCACCAAGGCCGAGGCGGAGGACAAGATGGCAATCATCGAGAAGGGCTACCGCGAGGTCGATGGGTTGTCGCTGCTGTCCGAGGCGCTGAACTTCGACTTTGCGAAGAAGGGCATGGATGAGGCGTTCACCGACGAGGAACTGGAAGGCATGTCGGGTATGCAGGCGATGAGAGACCGCGTGATGCGGGTGATCGGCCGCAATCCGACGGTGCGGGATTTTCTGAATGTGACGCGACGCGGTCGCCCACGCGAGGCTATCGTCGGCGGGCCAAAGGAAATCGCCGATCGGCTGGAGAAGTGGTTCGTCGAGCGTGCCTGCGACGGCTATGTGGTAGGCGGGACGCACACGCCGGGCACGTTCGAGGATTTCGTGAAGTTCGTGGTGCCGGAGCTGCAGCGGCGCGGCATCTTCCAGAAAGACTACAAGGGAGCGACGCTGCGGGAGAACCTGGGATTGCCGTGGCCGCAGCGTGGCTGGTGGAAGGCGGACAAGTAGGAGACATCCGATGGCCGGAACCGACTGGCAGATCAGCGGCGAATACATGGAAAGCTGCAACTGCGATTATCTGTGCCCTTGCATATACACGAATCCCCAGGGCGAAGTGACGCATGACCACTGCACCGCCGCGCTGATCTTCCGCATAGACAAGGGGCAGCGTGGCAATACTGATCTGTCAGGATTGAGCTTCGCGTTGGTGATCCGCTCCGGCAAGGTCATGGCCGACGGCAACTGGGTGTTCGCGGGCGTGGTGGACGAGCGTGCTGATGCGGCCCAGCGCGCGGCCTTATCCGCGATTGTCAGCGGTGACGCAGGCGGCACTCCAGGCATGATCCGCAGCAATCTGGTGAGCGACTTCCGCGGTGTCGTATTCAAGCCGATCGAGTTCAAGGTTGAAGGATTGAAGCGCTCGGTTTCGATTCCCGATGTTCTATCTTTCGACATTGAAGGCGTCGCATCGCGCAACCGCAGCGGCGAGCCGTTCTATATCGACAACACGTCGCATCCCGCCGGCAGCCGCCTTGCGCTGGCACGAGCGGTGCAGTTCCATATGCACGGCTTCGGCCTCGATCTCGACATGGTGGGCAAGGGCAACAACGGGCACTTCGCGCCGTTTGCCTGGGCGGCGTAGGCGCGCATGAGCCTGGCGCCGGCGCAGCTACTGCGGCGCGAGCGTGTCGTTATCGTGCTGGCGCTTGCTGGTGTTTCGGCGATTGCCTGGCTGTATCTGGTCATGGCTCGCCAGGGCATGGACATGTCGGCGCAGACAATGGGCGACATGCCCGACATGGCGATGCCGTTCGCCGCGCCATGGGTCTTCGCCATGTGGTGGGTGATGATGGTGGGCATGATGCTGCCGAGTGCCGCACCGATGATCCTGACGTTTGCCGCCCTGCAGCGGCGGAAGCGCGACCGCGATGAACCCTATGTGCCGACGGCGATGTTCGTCGCTGGTTACCTGATCGTATGGGGTGCGTTCTGCGTAGCGGCGACCGCAGCGCAGTGGAAATTGCAACAGAGCGCTCTGCTGTCTCCGATGCTCGCGCTCGTCAGTCCGATGGTTGGTGGCATATTGTTCATTCTGGCCGGGATTTATCAGTTAACGCCACTCAAGAATGTCTGCCTGCGCCACTGCCGTTCGCCGTTCGCCTTTGTGTTGAACCACTGGCGTGACGGCAGGCGCGGCGCTCTCCGCATGGGCGCCAGCCATGGCGCATATTGCCTCGGCTGTTGCTGGGTGCTGATGGCGCTGCTGTTCGCGGTCGGCGTGATGAACCTGATTTGGGTGGCCGTGATCGCGGCGTTCGTGTTCGCCGAGAAGCTGTTGCCCGGCGGCGTATGGGTCGGCCGGGTCGGTGGCGGTGCGATGGCGGCATTCGGCGTGTGGCTGCTGGTGCAGTGACTACATGCGTTCGAATATCGCCGCGATGCCCTGGCCGCCGCCGATGCACATGGTGACGAGCGCGTAGCGACCGCCGATACGCTCCAACTCGTAGAGCGCCTTGACCGTCAGGATGGTTCCTGTTGCGCCGACCGGATGGCCGAGCGCAATGCCTGACCCGTTTGGATTTGTCTTCGCCGGATCGAAGCCGAGGTCCTTGGCACCGCACAGGCCTGCGCGGCGAAGGCCTCATTGCTTTCGATGACGTCGATATCGGCCAGTGCCAGACCCGCACGCTGCAACGCGAGACGCGTTGCGGGCACCGGGCCGATGCCCATGATCTTCGGATCGACCCCGGCGAGTGCATAGGCCACCAGTCGTCCCATCGGCTTTGCGCCACGCTTTTCCGCCGTCTTGCGTTCCATCAACACCACGGCGGCGGCGCCATCGTTGATGCCCGATGTGTTGCCGGCCGTCACCGTGCCGTTCTTGCGGAAGACAGCGCGCAGCTTTGCCAGGTCATCGACGGTCGCGTCGGCACGCGGTGAACGACGCCCTCCGCCTGGAGCGAACGACCCGCAAGACCGAGATCACCGAGGCTGATTTCGTCCAGTTCTACCCGTACCCGCCGCACTACATCGACCTGTGCATCAGCATCGTCTCCGGCCTGCGGCTCCAGCCGGGGGCACCGAAGCAGTACGGCGGCAGCAACCGCACGATCATCAAGCAAGCCTACGAGATGCTCGTGTCCGAACGCACGGACATGAAATCCAGGCCCATCGGCACGCTGGTCACGCTCGACAAGGTGTACGAACTGGTCGAAGGCAACCTGACCACCGAGAAGCGCACCGACATCCACGACATCAGCCAGCGGTTCAAGAACGATGCCGAGGACCACGGCTGGTCGCTGCGGGTCGCCAAGGTCGATCTGCCTGCTGGAGTTCGTGCGTGATCTGCCTCGCACCGAGGCCAACATCGCCGCCTTCCTCGTCGATGAAGTCGGCAAGCCCGCCCCGTTCGCCCAGGTGCAGGCGGCGATCAAGAAGCTCCAGGCCGCTCAGTTCATTCGCAACACCGACGAAGGCTGGAAGCTGCAAACGGCCCAGGAGAAGAATTGGGACACCGAACGCAAGACCCACCTCGACCCGAAGCCTCGTGAACGCAACGAGATCACCCGCCAAGTCCTGCGGGAGGTCTTCGGCGAACCGGCCCTGAAGACCTACAAGTACAAGGACTTTCGCAACTTCAGCATCGGCGTCACGCACGAGGGCACCCGATCGGCGACGACGGCGATCTGACCGTCACGCTCTGCATCGCCGACGACAACGACGACCTTCCCAAGAAGCTCAAGGAGGTCGCGTGAGGAAAGCCGTCTCGACGCACACAAGCACGACATCTACTGGTGTCTTCGCCCTCTCCCCCGACATCGACCAGATGGTGGCCGAGCTTCATGCCTCGCGCAAGATGGTCGAGAAGTACGACCAGATGCGGGCGCAGAACCGCATCAGCCCCGAAGAGAACGACCTGCCTTCAAGACGAGAAGAACGCCGTCCTCAACTACCAGAATCGCCTGCGGGACAAGTTCACCGAGGCGATGGAAAGGGCACGGGCCTGTTCCGGGGGTGTCCTGGGATGCTTCGTCGCTCGGCAAGGCGCTTGAGCGAAATCTTCAAGAAGCTCTACGGCAACGTGGTGCCCGACCTCTACCCGAAGCTGGAGATGGGGTCTCGCCCGCTCAAGGGCGACGAGGCCGAAGCAAGTCCTCAAAGCCGCCGACCTCAAGGCACTGCCCCAGGTGTTCTACGCCGGCGAGCAAGGGCCTCGGCCTCGTGACCAAGGAAGGCGCCGAAGTACGTTCCCAACCCCGCCGCCGATGTCGCCAAGGAAGTGCTCGACTACCTGATCGCCCAGAACGACTACGGCAACCGGGAAGAACGCACCGGCAAGGCGCTGGAGAAGAACGCTTCGGCGGCATCGGCTACGGCTGGGACCGGGACATGCTGCGGCTCATCCTGGCCGTGCTGTTCCGGGCCGGGTCCATCGAGGTCTCGCAGGGCGGCGAGAAGTTCACCAACTACAGCGACCCCCGCTGCCGCCCGCCGTTCACCAACAACAACGCCTTCAAGTCGGTCGCTGTTCACGCCGGTCAAGCCCATCGACCTGAAGACGCTCACCCGTGCGGTCGAGAGCTACGAGAACCTGACCGGCGAGACGGTGGACGTGGACAAGAACGCCATCGCCGAGGCCCTGAAGAAGTTCGCCGCCGAGGAGATCAAGACGGTCCTGCCCATCGAGGCCCAGGCCAAGGCCCATCAGTTGCCGGTGCTCGGCACGATTCAGGATTACCGAGAGTCGCTGGTCGCGCATCGAGGCGGGTTCGCCCGACGATTGCGTGAACATCGCTGGCCGGCGGGGGCACGTCGCTCAAGCAGCCCACGACCGCATTCGCAAGATCGCCGAGTGCCTGGACGACAAGGGCCTCGCCGCTCTGCGTCAGGCCCGCCAAGCCGTGGCGCAGATGTGGCCGCAGCTTGAAGCTCGTGGCGAGACCGACCTCAAGGAGGAGGTCGAGAAGCTCAAGGGACTGCTCGCCGCCGAGGACTTCTACGAATCGTTGTCCAGCCATCGGAAGGCCGCCCAGGCAAATCGCTCGACGGCCTACCGCACGCTCTACGAGCAGAAGCCCACGCCGACCGTGCCGAAGCAGTTCCACGCCGCCATCGAGAAGATCAAGGGCCGAGCGGAGTGGAGTGCGGTGCCGGACTCGATGCGGCAGCCGGTGCTGCAACCGCTGGCACGCCGCTGCTGCCCGACGCTGGATCTGCCGGACGGGTCGCTCGTCTGCAAGACGTGCAGTGCGACCCTGAGCCAGATGGAATCGGACCTCGCGGCTCTGGGTGGGCTGTTCGCCCAGGTCGTCGCCCAGGTGCAAAAGCTGACCACGCCGCCGGAAACCAAGGTGCAGCGGGTGCGGGTGTCGGAGTTCTTCGGCGGTGCGATGGAGAACGAGGATCAGGTGAAGCAGGCGGTCGCCCGGTTGCAAGACCACCTGCTCAAGTTGCTCGATGAAGGCGTCAAGATCGTGGTGGAGTGATCGAAGCGATGGACCAGGCCATCCGCAACAAGCTCCGCAACGTCGTGACGCAGTGCCGCAAGCTGCTCGAAGAATCAGTCTCGCAGGTGCTCCAGGGACAGTTCGGCATCTACGCCAGCGGCAAGAAGGATGAGGTCACGTCGAGACGAACGCCCGGATGACCCACCTGACCGACGAGGAGCAAGCGGCACCGCGAGGACATCCTCGGCTCACTTCGGCCACATCAAGGCCCTCGGCTACAAGCCGAAGGACGCCCTGGACCAACTGGTGCGGGAGATCGCCTTCACGCATCTGAACCGGCTCTGCGCCTACAAGATGATGGAGGCCCGGGAGGTCTACGTCGGCGGGCAGAAGTTCCGGGAGGCGGTCAGCCGGGGCATGAAGTCGCAGGGCTTTCAGTTCTACCTCGCCGATCACCCCGAGGACGAACGAGCTGCTTCAACACCGGCCATCAGGACGTGGCCTATCGGCATTTCCTGGACTGGCTGGGGGCACTGCTCTCCGAGGAGATCGGCGTCCTGTTCACGCCCACCGACCCGGCCAATCGGCTCTATCCCGCCGCAGCGGGTGCTGGACGACGTTCTCGCCCTGCTCAACAGCGACGGACCTCGAAGGAGCATCTGGTCCGAGGACGAGACCATCGGCTGGGTCTACCAGTATTTCACGCCCAAGGAACTGCGGGATCAGGCCCGCAAGGAGAGCCAGGCCCCTCGCAACTCCTACGAACTGGCCTTCCGCAACCAGTTCTTCACGCCCCGCTACGTCGTCGAGTTCCTGACCGACAACACGCTGGGCCGCATCTGGTACGAGATGCGAAAGGGCGACACGAAGCTCAAGGACCAGTGCCGCTACATGGTTCGGCGTCCCGACGAGGTGTTCCTCGCTGACCCGTCGACGAGGCCGCGTCCGGCAACTCGCCGAGCATCGAGGCCGGCAGAGGCGGTCGACTCGGGCGCTGACTACCGAGGCGACGATTCCCCGCCGATTCGAGCAGGGGGCGACGAGATGGGCTCGGTCGATCGACTGACCGGCGATCGGCTACTGCGCGTCGCTCACGCCGTCCGATCGGTACGGGGACGAGCTTCTCGAGTGCCGGAACGGATGCGGCGGCTCGAGGAATGGCCAGAAGGTCAGGCGAGCGATCCCGTGAGGCGCACGCAAGACCTCTGGGACGTGCTCTTCACGCGGTGCAACGGGCTGAGCGCATTCGGCGGGAGCGGCCGTCTAGGCGAGGACCTGGCCGTGCGCGCGCGATGCGCCAACGAGATGCGACGACGGCTGCTCGTGGCGACGGAAGTCCGGACGCTGACCGCAGGAGGAACTGCTGCGCTCAGCCGGTCTACATCCCCCACCGTCCCAAGAAAGACCCCCGCGAGATCAAGATCCTCGACCCGGCCTGCGGCAGCGGCCACTTCCTGCTCTACTGCTTCGACCTGCTGCTGACGATCTACGAGGAAGCCTACGACGACCCCGACCTCGGGCCCGCGCTCCAAGCAGGACTACCCGACGCTCGAAGACCTGCGGCGGGACGGTCCCCGGCCTGATCCTCGCCCACAACCTGCACGGCATCGACATCGACCTGCGGGCCACCCAGATCGCCGGCCCTGGCGCTCTGGCTGCGGTGCCAGCGGGCCTATCACGGAGATGGGGCTGAAGAAGGACCGCCCGAAGATCACGCGGTCGAACGTCGTCTGTGCCGAGCCGATGCCGGGCGAGGAAGCGCTGCTCGAGGAGTTCCTCAAGACCCTCAGCGACGACCGACTCGAAACCCTGATGCGGCGGGCCTCGAACGTCCACGAGGGAACCAGGGTACGCGGCCACGCGCGCCATGGCCGACAGCCTGGGCGATCTGGTGCGGAGCGTCTGGGAGAACATGCAAGCTGGCGGGAGAGGTGGGGAGCCTCCTGAAGATCGAGGACGCGCTACAGGACGCGATCGCCTCGGCCAAGAGGAGTGGGAGGAGAAGCTGCCCCTGTTCCGCATGACGCACCACGAGGCCGACCAGCCCGCGCCACGAATGCCTTTGTCCGGTTCGTGCCCGAGAGTCAGAGACGTTCTGGGACAAGGCCGAGGGGCTCGTCCTGGCGGCCCTGGAGGATTACGCCCGGTTCGCCAGCGGCGGTCGGGGTTGGTCCGGCGGCTCTTCGCCGACGACGCCACGCGGGGGTTCGCTCTCGTCGACGTCTGCCGCCAGCGGTTCGACGTGGTGCTCATGAATCCGCCGTTCGGCGACGGCGAGCAAGCCGTCGAAGTCTTACATCGAGAAGGCATATCCGCGGACCAAGAACGACCTCTACGCCGCCTTTGTGGAGATGCGGGCTGCGGCGGCTGCTACCGGCGGACTGCTGGGCGCGATCACGTCGCGGACCGGCTTCTTCCTGACCTCGTTCCAGAAGTGGCGGGAGGAGATCCTGCTCGAGGAAGCCAGGCCGACCGTGTTCGCCGACCTGGGCTACGGCGTGCTCGATACGGCGATGGTCGAGACGGCGGCGTATTGTCTGGAGCGGGTCTGAGGCGATGGCGATTCCTGATTGAAGAACCGAGCCGCACCGCTCGCCTGACGGACATGTGGGCTGTAGAATGACGACAGACCCAGCGATCCACCCGAGGTGACCGATGAAAAGCCTGGCCGACGCACTTCCCC
This sequence comes from uncultured Alphaproteobacteria bacterium, assembly GCA_963799415.1. GTDB lineage: Bacteria > Pseudomonadota > Alphaproteobacteria > Acetobacterales > Acetobacteraceae > JAMXLO01. The sequence continues at coordinate 135,972 of CAWCXI010000029.1, forward strand.
CCGAAATCGCTCGACAAATCCACCCCGACTGGCGCAAGAACGAGGCGGCGTACTGGGCTGTCCGCGACCAACTCCTCGATCAGTACCGAGGCCAGTGGATCGGCTTTGCCGATGGCGCCGTGATCGCGTCTGGCACCAGCCCGGTTGCCGTGTTTCACGCGGCCGAGGCGACGGGACGGCACCCCTTCGTCACCTGCGTCGGTCGGGAAGACGAACCGGTTCGGATCCGCCGTGTGAGCTTTGCCTACGATGGCTCCTACCCCGGCGAACCGTTACCGATCCTCACCCTTGAGTTCCGTCCGGTGAGCGGATCACCGGGGTCGACCTTGGATCGAGTCATTGCCGACACGGGGGCAGACGCCAGCGCACTTCCCTTGGGCGGACTGTCAAGGACTTCAACTCACCGCTGCGCAGGGCAGGCCGGGTTGGATGGGTGGCGTCGCGGGCGGTACTGCGCCCACCCTCCACTTTCGTGTCTGGGTTTATCTGGATGGACAAGAACATCCGTGCCGACTGCAAGCGGACTTCGTCGGCAATGAACGCATCCTCGGCCGAGACGTGTCTGAACCGCTTGGAGATGCTGTTTCGAGGTCCTGCCGGTGAAGTCGTCGTCAATCCATGATGGCTGCTGGGTTCCGCCGGGCGAGCTCTTGGAGCGGATCGCCGCCCTGGAGATCGCGGTGGAGCGGGCGGGCGACAAAGCAGCAGGGCGCCCGGGCCGACCTCGCCTCTCACGTGGCGCTGCGGACCAGGCCGCTGGCGCGCCTGCCCTAAATCCTCTTGCACGATTCCGGGAGAGCGAGCCTCCCGGCGAGCCGCGTTCCAATCAGGCTCGGCCGGAGCCCCGCCTTCCCCGATTCGCGAGCCCATTTAGCCAGCGGCGCGTCGGGGCCGAGCTGAAAGGGACCCTGGAAGCGGCGCGTACCGCCGCGGAGCTGCTCCGCATGTCCGAGGGGGCAGGGCGGCTTCGGGTACCGCTTCGTCGAGTGCGGGCTGAGGAGGGAGAGATCAACATGACTCTCGTGACGATCCCCGAAGCTCAAGCACGATTGCCCGAGTTGCTGTCCGCCGTCGCTGCCGGCGAGTCGGAGTCGATCCGTGCGGAAGACGGGAGGGTCTTCCAACGGGTGCAATCGCACCCATGCCAGGGATTATGCGGCTTTTCTGGGCTTTTTCTCCCGGAACCCTCCTGAGTTCGCGTTTCGGGAAGCCTCTTCGATTGCAAGTACGATTGATGCACTTCCGACCACACGCCGCTCAAATGGATGACCCGAAGGTCGACGATCCGCTGACCTCCCTCCACACTCCACGCCATCCCCGAACGCTTCAGACGTTGGCTGAACACCGTCTTGCACGCCGCCTCCGTCACTCCGCTGCCGATCGGCAAATGGTTCCGGCGATAGCGCACGTAGTCCAGGTGCTTGATGTGGTCCCGCAGGTAGCCGTACGCGTCCCGGTACGCCTTCGACTGACCCACCACCAACCGACGGCTCCGGATCGCCGCCGCCGAGTGCAAGATCCGGTAGATCGCATGCGGCTTCGTCTTCAGCCACCGGCACATCTTCCGCGCCCACGCCTGCGCCCGCCGCGGGTCGCGGAACAACGCCTCGGACAGCTTGTGGATGTACTCACTGGCATGGTAGTAGTCGATGACCCACTCCCACTCCAGGGGCTCTCCGGGACGGCACGGGTGCCGCATCGGCTTCAAGACCCGCTCGTAATACTCGGTCGGGTGATGCCCCGCGTCGGTGACGTAGGCCAGCCGCGGCAGCGGCCCCGACCACCCCGCCAGCACGTCGGTGATCAGCCGGGTCAACTGCTCCGACAGCGTCCCCTGACCCGGCTCGGGCATCCGCCCCAGGTAGACCGTGCCCAGCCGCCGGCCGGCGCGGTCGTGGACCGAGAGCGTGGCCGTGGCCGCCTCGCGGTAGGAGTCGTCGCCGCGGATCGGCACGAACACGCCGTCCCGGCCCGCGGCCAGCACCGGCTTGCGCGACCCCCGCGACGCGTCGGCCTGCTTCAGCCAGGCGAGGACCTGCGCCACCTGCGCGGCATGGAGGTGCGGGGCCATCCCCTCCCAGGTCGTCGCGATCACGGCGCGGAGCGTCGCGACCGACCAGGCCACGCCGTGGTCGCGTTTCAGGTCCGCCAGCACGGTGCTCCTGGGTGGAGTCGGCCGCCGCGCGGGCCACGCGCTCGGCCAGGGCGGGCGTGGCGCGACCGGCGGCCAGCCCCAGGCGGATCTCCAGGGGGAAGATCGACGCGCTCGACGCCGTGGATCGGCTGGTAGAGGTAGCGCCACAGGGTGATGGTCCCGAACAGGGTGGCGACACCGCGGTTGGGGGTCTTGTCGCGACGTCGATACCAGTCGCCGTCGAAGCGGAGGTGGTCGGGCATGAGGTGGCGGTCGTCGGGTTCGAGGTGGTTGTAGGTCCACTCGACGATGATCCGCCCGAGTTCGCGGAGCGTGTCGTGGAGTTGGATCTCGAAGTGGTGGCAGGCCGAGGGCGTGGGTTCGGCGGCGCGGAAGTTGACGATCAGCTGTCCGATCCGTGACGATGACGGGGAGGAGTCGGAGTGTCAGCGGCAGGAGGGAGGCGGCGAAGGGCGTAGCCAGCAGGGCGGCGGCGACGGTAGCATGATCCATCGAGGCGATCCTCTCTGGTGAGGAGGGACGGTTTGATCACCCCCAATTCACCGAGGAATCGCCTCATTTTCAAGCCTACTGCACGATCGTCATCGGGACTGAAGGCCCTCTCGGGCAGAAAATCGAGCGATTTCCGCCGAAAACCTTGGCACTGGCGCGATCGCACCCGTCCAGCACGGCATCAACCAGCCACAGCCGGAGTGGGAAGGAGAGTCCCTTCCCACTCCGGCTGTGGGCGTTTTCATGACTTCAGAAGGATTACCTCTCCAAAACACCCCGCCCCGGTTACACGCGGCAACTAGCCAGTCGGCTCAATCCTGGCCGCGAAAATGGCTCAATCCCTGACCGCGATCGACAACTCCTGTCGAGCAGTTACCCGTATCAGGTGCTCTTTACGGAGGTGCACGCACGAGTGATGGGCCGGCCGCAGCCGGCAGCGACCGTGTCGGGTTGAGCCGCGAAAATGAGCTGAGGGAGCGGCCCTCCGGCTGGGGGGTCAGGGGGGAGGTGTGCGCTGACGGGGGCGGCGCACCGCCCCGACGGCCCCACAACTAACAAAGAGCGTTTATATGACCTATGCCAGAGGGCGGCTGACGGGCGTATGAAATATCCGGGCTAACGCCCCGTCGCGGAGTGCGGCCAGTCGCTCCGCCAGCCCCGGACGGGTACTCCACTGGCGGTCTTCATCCCACCAGCGATCCTTGATGAAATGCAGTCCGTTCTCGACCCCCCAGTGGCCACGAACCGCGCCCATCAGGCGCTTCGGGCTCGCCTCGTCGGCGCCGAGGCTGGCGACGAAATGGCGCGTCTCCAGGCCCGTCTCGACGCCGGGCTTTTTGACCTCGCTATCGACCCGGAGGATCATCTCGATGCCCGGGAACCCGGTCGTCTCGCGGATGTAGTCGACCTCCTCGCCTTCGACCACCCAGAGCCGTCGGGTGTGGAGTTCGTCCCCTTTTTTTCGACGGTCTTCGCGTCGGGCTCGCGCGCGGCGGCGGCGCGGAAACTGGTCAGGATCGCCTCCAGCAACTCGGGCTGGTTGTCCTTGACCGCGAACAGGAAGTCGCGGTCCGCTTCCAGCAGGACATGGGCCAAGGGCCTCTGGGTGAAGAGGGCGTCGCCGGTGAAGAGTCGGATGAACGGGTAATGCTCGAGCAATTCCTTGAGGGCGTGCTTCAGCGCCTGGGGCTCGGTCGGCTTGCCGGCGGTGACGGGGAACTGAGCCAGACAGAGGCCCAACTCGTGGGCGAAGACGTTGAGCATGTGGATCGGCTCGCCGTCGGCGTCATGCCCCTGTTTGCTGGTCTTGCCATCGACGGCCGCGGTGACGGCCGCCAGCGGCCCGGTGACCGAGACGACCCAACGCGCGAAGACGTCGCGGAACTGCTCCAGGGAGAACTTGGCCACGGCGCGGCTGATGGTCGTGGCGTGTGGGGGCTTCTTCCGGGTGAAGCCCAGAGGCCCTTTGAGGATCTTCCAATGATCCGCGGCCCAGCGTTGGAGGCCGGCCATGTCGGTCTGACGACAGAGCAAACCGAGGAACGTCAGGGCCAGAAGGGAATGGTACGGGTGGCGGACCCCGCGAGCCTTCCGAGGGTCGTCGATCTGGCAAAAGGCGTCAAATAGGCAGGTGATCGGTGGAGTCATCCGTGACCGAGCCTCAAAAGGTGCTGGACTCAAGGGTTACGCCGGATGTTAATCAAAGCGGGTTTACTTTGCAATCCTCCTGGGGCACCCTGTGCGGCTTGCAAGGTGGCCGAACGATTGAGTAGGATAGTCCCTTCGATCCGATCCGAGCCTGTGTTGCGTGGGGTGTGCCGCCAGGGAGTCACGGTTGATGTCGATCGACAAGAGTCTCAAGAAGGGTGGAGGGCTGGCCCGGTCGCGGAACGTGTTGACGCGTGCCGAGCGGCTGGCCATCCTTCAGGAAGAGATGATGGGCTGGGCCCCGGGAAGGGGGTCTTCAACCTGCCCAAAACGAAGTTCCGCCGCCTGGCGCCGGGCCAATCGGGCCCGAAGCGGCCCGAGGACCTCAAGAAGACTTACTGCTGTGCCGCCTGGAAGAGCAGATCCTGCGCGATTCACCCCCCGGCTGGTCACCCTGGGTCTTCGTGGGCCTTGGCCGCGGGCTCAACGGTCACTGGGAAGGGCGTTGATCTCTGCTGCGAAGCTGAAGTCACGATCGGTCAGACCGCCGTCGGAATGGGTCGAAAGTTCGAGCCGGACCTTGCGATAGCTGAGGATGATGTCGGGGTGGTGGTCGGACTTCTCGGCCAGACCGGCGACCAGGTTGACAAACTCCAGGGCGCGGCGGAACGATGGGAACTGCCAGGAGCGGACGAGCATATCGCCGTGCCGCTCCCACCCCTTGGCATCCGGCATCTTGGCGAGGATTTCCGGTTCGCTCAACTTGGCCATGAAAGCCCCCTTGGGGGACGGGATCGCGTCGGTTCCAATTCGAGCGACCCGACGGTCCCGAAGGTCCCACTTTTTATTATTTGCACCCCGGGGGCCGGCGACACAAGGGCTTGGCTTTGGCCGGCGGGGAGACGGTGACTGATCATGGGCACCACTCTGGTGCTGTTTTGCGGGGTGATTGTCGGCGTGAGCGTCCTCGGGGGCCTGCTCCCTCTGTCGACGGAGCTGACGCACACGCGGCTCCAGGTCTATCTC
>CAWCXI010000030.1:0-51796 GCA_963799415.1 uncultured Alphaproteobacteria bacterium
GACAATGGGGGCGGCGCTTTCTTCGATCTCCCGTAGCAGCGCCTCCGTCGTGATCTGGCGGCAGTAGCCTCGGTTGTTGCGCAGCGCCCAGTCGTGGCGTTCCGTGGTCAGTGTTGCACAGGCGTCGGTGGGCACCGTCACCAGGTAGCCAAGATCGCATGCATCGCGTACCGCCGAGTCGATGCACTGATCGGTCAGTACGCCGGCGATGATCAGCGACCGCGTTCCGAGGTTGCGCAGCACGTAGTCGATGTTCGTTGAGATGAACACGGACGAGGACGATTTTGACAACACGATCTCGTCCTCGGCTGGCGCAATCGCGCCCAGCACCTGCGCGTCCGATGAACCGCGCGGAACTAACAGGCCGCTGATCTTGTAATCGAGACTGAGATCGCGCCCGTTGCGCGTCAGAGCCTCGATCACCGTGTACATCACCTCGATGCCCGCTTGCCGGCAGGCGGCCTGGAGGCGCTGCATGTTCGGCAGCGCCGACTCGTGCATCACGCGAAAGAAATAGCCATATCGAGTGTCGCGGTCTGCAGCGCTCATTCCGTCGTACGCGCCGCCATCAGGCCGGGCATTGTAGTTCTGCACATCGACCAACAGCAGGGTCGCATGGGCGGGATCGATCGGCACGTCGCGGCTCATTGCGTCCCACCGGCCGGTCACGACAGGCGACCTATGGCCACCGGCAACAGGCGTTCGAACCGCGCCGCCCAGGCGGCCTGGCCTGCGACATCGGCAATCAGGTCCTGGCGGATCTCGATCTCGACGTGCGGAAGTCCGCGTCTTTCGGCGTGCACGGGAACGGTGTAGTCGGTGATATCACTGACCGCATATGGTGCATTGTCGCCGACTGTCAGATCACCCTCGGCCCGTAGCAGTTCCAGCATGATATTCGCAAGCCGTGCGTCACGGTTGTACAGGATGCCAACCTGCATTGCCCGTGACTCGCCTCTGAACACCGGCGTGAAGCTGTGCATCGCGATGAATGCCGTGCGTCGCGCGGCGGCCTCACGCGTTTCGACGAGGCCGCGGATGCGTGCGTGGTACGGGTCGAATATCGCCATTCGGCGTGCGGTGCGCTGCTCGTCAGACAATCCGCGGTTCCCTGGGATCGGCGTGGCTTCGCTTGTCTCGGGTATTGAGCTTGGCACGGCGGGGTCGCGATTGCAGTCGATGACGAGGCGGGAATAGGTCTGCAAGACTGCGGTGGCATCGAGTGCCGCCGACAAGCGATCGGTGACACCGGCGATGCCGATGTCCCATGCGATATGCCGCTCCAGCTCGCTGTCCGGCAGCCCAAGTTTACCCAGAATGCGCGGGATGGCGCGACCGGCGTGGTCGGCGGTCAGCAGGAAGTCCGATTGCCCGTCCTCGCGCAGTACACGTGTACCGGGGACAATTCATCCGGTGTCAGCAAATCCGTCATCTCCGATGTACCCACCATTCCGCCTGGGATCCGTGCAGTTCCACCATCCCCTCGCGCGATGCGCCAAGTTTCTTTGCCACACTGATGGAGCGGGCGTTGTTGGGCCTGATAAAGCTCGCCAGCCGATCGAAGTCGAGGGTGGCAAATGCCCAGTCGCGGGCGGCACGTGCAGCTTCGGTGGCAATGCCACGGCCCCAGAATGGCTGGTCGAGCGAGTAGCCTAACTCAGGCTCCGGCCATTCCAGCGGATGCAGGATACCGGCCCAACCGGCGAAGCTTCCGTCGTGTTCAACCGCGAACATGCCGTAGCCGCGGAGCGCCCACTGGCCGAGCATCTGCTCCATCACGCTCCAGGCCTGGGCGCGGTTCAGGATTGACCCATCGCCGAGGAACCGGCGCACCTCGGGATTGGCCTGCATGGCCGCGAGGGCATCGATGTCGCCGGAGCGGCACGCCCGCAGTGCCAGCCGTTCGGTACGCAGCGTCGGTATCTCGGATGTCGTGCTCATGGGCTTTACTCTAGCATGGCGACACGATGCCGAACTCCGCCAGCCCTCTGCCCTCGCTCGACGCATTGCTGCGCATGCCTGCGACCGATGCGTTGATTGCACGTTTCGGCCGGACGGCGACCACCGCCGCGCTGCGCGCGGAGCTGGCCGCCTGTCGTGCCGCCCGCAAATTTCCGACGCAGGCCGCTACCATTCTGGACACCGCCGCGGACGCATTGGCGCGCCGGTTCGCTGTCTCGCAGCGGCCCGTGTTCAACATGACCGGCACTGTGCTGCACACCAATCTCGGTCGAGCGCCATTGCCGCAGATGGCCGCCGCCGCCGCGGCAGAGGCGCTCGGCTCGGCAACCACGCTGGAATTCGACCTTGCCACCGGGCAGCGCGGCGAGCGCGACGAGCACGTGACCCGCCTGTTGCGCGAGATCACCGGTGCCGAAGCGGCCACCGTGGTCAACAACAATGCGGCGGCGGTGTTGCTGATTCTGAATACGCTGGCGCTGAGACGGGAGGTGCCGGTGTCTCGGGGCGAGCTGATCGAGATTGGCGGCGCGTTCCGCATACCGGAGATCATGGCGCGCGCAGGGGTCGTTCTGTGCGAGGTTGGCACCACGAACCGTACCCATTCGCGCGACTTCCAGGCTGCGATCGGGCCAGCGACCGCATTGCTGATGCGGGTACATCAAGCGAACTATGCGATGGCTGGCTTCACCGCAGCCGTGCCGGCGGTCGAATTGGCGGCGATCGCCCACGCGGCAGGGCTGCCGATGGTGGAGGATCTGGGCAGCGGCAGCCTGGTCGATCTGGCCGGCTGGGGGTTGCCGCATGAGCCGATGCCGCAGGAATCGCTGGCGGCAGGTGCGGATCTCGTCACCTTCTCAGGCGACAAATTACTGGGCGGGCCGCAGGCTGGCCTCGTGGTTGGTCGCGCGGAGTTGATAAGCCGCATGAATGCCAATCCGCTGAAGCGCGCGCTGCGGCTTGACAAGGCGCGGCTTGCGGCTTTGGAGCGCGTGCTTCTGCTCTATCTGAACCCGGATCGGCTGGCCGCCGAACTGCCCACCCTGCGGTTGCTGACCCGACCAGCTGAGGCGATCAGCGCCACGGCCGAACGCGTGGCGGAGCGGTTGCGCGCGTTGTGGCCGGACAGACCGGTGGCCGTGGAGCCTTGCCGCAGCCAGATCGGTTCCGGTGCGTTGCCAGTGGACCTGCTGCCGTCGCATGCCGTCACGGTCGGTGGGAGGGGGTTGGAGGCGCTGTCGGCATGGTTGCGTGCCCTGCCTCGGCCAGTGGTGGGTCGGATTGCCGAGGGTCGCCTCTGGCTCGACTGCCGGTGCCTGGAACCGGCCGACGAGGCTGCGTTCGTTGCCCAGTTGTGCAGACCGGCGGATACTCGCTGACGGAAGAGAAGCGGCTCCGGTGGGCCGGCCGGCCTTCAAAGCCGGTTGGGGCTGCTCGGCGGCTCCGGGTAGGTTCGACTCCTGCTCTCTTCCGCCCTGTGTGTCCTGCCTGCCGTCTCTGTTGCCTAACGGCCACACTGTGCCCAAAAACCATTGCCCCCCCTCGCGTTAACGGACCTCCTTGAGGTATGGTTGGTTGATCGAAAGGGCGTCTTATGCGCTCAACGGTACCCGCGCGCGCCGCTGGCGCCGGCAGAACGAGGAGAAAGCAAATGCAGCTTCGGAGTGCACTCTTGGCAGCCACAGTGCTGGCCACGCCCATCGCGGCGAGTGCGCAGCCGGTTACTGGGCTTTATGTCGGCGCCGGTGCCGGTGTGAACATGATGCCGAACATCCAGGTCAACCCCAACACGATATTTGGAGTGGGGACGGCCAACCTGAAGTCTCATGTTGGGTTTGCCGGCGTGGTGAGCATGGGCTGGGGCTTCGGCAATGGCCTGCGGGCTGAGCTCGAGGGCGACTACCGGAACAACCCGTTCTATCAGGGTTCGGGCTTCACGGGGAGCACCACGACCGGCCACGGGCGTGAGCAGAAGTACGGCCCGATGGTGAACGTGTTGTACGACTTTAACGGGCTTACACCCTGGTTTGTGCCTTATCTTGGTGTCGGCGTGGGCTATCAGTGGGCCAACCCGAACGGCGTTGCCCTGACCAGCCCCATCGGACCGAGCAGCCTGGCTTTGAAGAACTCGGCGGAGGGCTCATTCGCCTATCAGGGGATCGTTGGCGCCGCATTTCCGCTGCCTGCGATACCAGGTTTGGCATTCACCGCCGAATACCGCTACATGGGTCTGACGGGTAGCCGGAGTTACGGTGCTGTCTCAACAGTCGGCGCTACGACCAACAGTCCGGCAGCGTCAGTCTGAAGAATGACCACAACAACATGGTCCTGCGTCGGTCTGCGCTACAACTTCGGCGTAGCACCGCCGCCGCCGCCGGCGCCCGCGCCGGTTCCGGCCCCGGCGCCGGCTCGCTCCTACCTGGTGTTCTTCGATTGGGACAAGGCGACGCTGACCGATCGTGCGCGCCAGATCATCAAGGAAGCGGCGGACAACTCGACCCACGTGCAGTACACGCGGATCGAGGTGAACGGCTACACCGACACCTCGGGCACGCCGAAGTACAACATGGGCCTGTCGATCCGCCGTGCGAACGCGGTGAAGGCCGAGCTGATCAAGGACGGCGTCCCAGCGAACGCGATCACCACGCAGGGCTTCGGCGAGACGCATCTGCTGGTGCCGACGGGCCCGGGTGTGCGCGAGCCGCAGAACCGGCGCGTCGAGATCATCATCCGCTGAACTCTGCGCTGCGCCATAAGCCGACAACGGATGGGGGCGCCGCGAGGCGCCCCTTTTCGTCTGGGCCCGAGGAGGACACGAGGTATGCGGTTCCGCAGTCGGTGTGCTGGTGCTGGCTCTTCTCGCATGCCGCTCGCGGCCCAGGCGCAGCCATTCCAGGGGCTCTATATCGGCGCCGGCGCCGGCGTCTATTGGCCCGAGAACATCAACGTGCAAACCGCCGTGCTCGGCAGTTCACGCGCGCAATTCGATCCTTCAGTCGGCTTCGCGGGGCTGGCGCAGCGTCGGCTACGCCCTGGGCAACGGGTTCCGCTTCGAACTGGAGGGCAACTATCGCAAGGCCAACATCTCTCGCGGCAGCGGGCCAGGTTCGCCGACTTTCAGCGGCACGCTGCAGACCTATGGCGCGATGGCCAATGTGCTGTTCGACATGGATGTCGGCGTGCCATGGCTGTATCCCTACGTCGGTGGTGGCGTCGGCTATGCCTGGACCCACTTGCGCAATCTCGCCGTGACGCCCCTGGCTGGCGTCGCCGACTCGGCGTGATTACGTCGAATGACACGGAGGGCGGCCTTCGCTTTCCAGGCGATCGCCGGCCTGTCGTTCCCGATTCCCGCGTGCCGGGCCTTTCGCTGACCGCCGAGTATCGGTTCTTCGGGATCGCCGGCGGCCGGATCATTTGCCGGCTACCGTGACACCGCCCGGTGGACCGTTTCCGGTGAAGCTGCAGCAGCAGTACAGCAACAACTTCCTGTTCGGCGTGCGCTATGCGTTCAATGTCGCCGGCCGGTGCCGGTGCCCGCGCCGGCGGCGGAGGCTGCACCGTGCCCCCGCGCCCGCCCGCTCCTATCTGGTGTTCTTCGACTGGGACAAGGCAACGCTGACCGATCGGGCGCGGCAGATCATCAAGGAGGCGGCGGACAATTCCACCCATGTGCAGTACACGCGGATCGAGGTGAACGGCTATACTGACACGTCCGGCACGCCCCAGTACAACCAGGGTCTGTCGATCCGCCGCGCGCAACGCGGTGCAGGCTGAACTGATCAAGGACGGTGTGCCAGCGAATGCCATCACCATTCAGGGCTTCGGAGAGACGCATCTGCTGGTACCGACCGGTCCGGGCGTTCGCGAGCCGCAGAACCGTCGGGTCGAGATCATCATCCACTGATGGAGCGCCGCGATTGGCGGAGCGTGCCTCACGGGCCTGTATTGGAGCCCTTGCGGTTCTGATGCTGCTTCCGGTCAGTTGCGCCCCGCCGCCGCCGGGCGAGGAGGGGCGACGAGAGGCTTCGGTGCCGGCGGTACCGCCGCTCGTCCGGCACGTTCCGAGCCCCCAGGTCCGCACCACGTGGACGTTCCGCTCCAGCGACGAAGAGTGCGTTGCGATCGCGGGAGCGGCCGGCACGTCGGTGCTCATAACCGTCCGCCGCGATACGCCGATCCGCCTCGTTGTCTCCCTTGAGTCGCAACCGGTCCACGGACCGGCGCCCGTCCCGCTTCGCTTCACCGGGCCGGCCGGCAATTGGCAGGTCTCGGCCCGCAGGAGCGGCGCCCATCGGTTCTCGGTCACGCTTGGCTCCGACAACACGGCGCTGAGCCACATCCTGGTGCTGCTCAGCGGCGGGATGCTCGAACGTGGGAGAACCTGCCCAACCGATTGTCTCCCTCACGATCAGCCCCTCGGATGCGCAGCGGCCAAAGTTGGTTCGACTGCGCCCGCGGAAAGATGCTATAGCGCAACGCGCCGATAAAATCGGGCATAGTCCCAGCGTGAAACCAAGTCGTAGCCTTCCGCGACTAACTTGCACGTCATCGCGGACCGGAGGTCGCGGTGAAGCGCGTCGTCAATTTCCTCGTCTCGCCGTTGCGCCTGATCTCGCGCTCGGTCGCCTTGCTGGCGGCGGCGCTGCTGCTGATCGGCGGCTGGGGCCTGACCGCGTTCCTCCAGACCGCGCAGGTGGCGCGCGACGCGCTCGGCAGCCTGACCGTGTCGGCCAGCGCGGTGGCTGCCTCGATCGACGTGCCGCTCGAGCATTTCGCCGATATGTCCGATGCGTTTCGCGCGCGGCGATCTGCAGGCGCCGACCGGGTCGCGCTGACCACCCGCCTGCTGCGGTTGCAAGGCGCACTGCCGCCGGTCGGCGCCACTTTCGCGGTGAGCGCGCACGGGCCAGTTGCTGGCCGCCTCGTCGCCCTTTTCGGTCAGCGATGCTTCGGTGGCCGACACTGACTGGTTTCGCCACGCCATCGCCGACAACGCGATGCCGGTGGCCCTGCAGCGTGCCGACTCCTGGCTGCGGCCAGGTCCCGGCGGTGGTACTGACCCGCGTCGTGCGCGATACCTCTGGCAAGGCCGCCGGGGTGGTCGGCGCGGTGCTGCGGATTCGAGGACGTCGACAGGCTGATCGGGCGCACCTGGCTTGGACCTGGCGTCTCGATCGAACTCCGCGGCGTCGATGGTGTGCTGGCCTTACCCGCCACGACGTGCCGTCATCGCCGCCGCCGGTGCTGCCGGGAGCGAATCGGGCTGGAGCACGAGCCTGATGTCGGCCGCCAACCGGTTGCTGGGCATTCCAGCGCAGTTGTCGGCTTCGGCGCCGCTGCGGCTGGTCGATGTGACCGTCACCGCCCGCATGGATACCGATATCGCGCTGAGAAGCCATTGGCTCGGGACGCGCGCGCTCGGCATTCTCGGCGCCTATCTGCTGGCGGTCTGGGTGACCTGCATCGCCCTGGCGGTGTCGGCCGGTCGAACAGCGAGCAGCGCGCGCCGTGTGCCCACAGGCTTCGGCGCGGACTGGCAGGTCGACCTGGATCAAGCGCGGATGCGTCACGGCGACCCATGGCTATGCGCCGGATCGGCTGCGCGAGGCAATCGGCCGGCCGTTGTTGGCGGCGCTCGGATTCGGCGCGACCGACGCAGCGCGCAGCATCGCCGAGGCGCTGGAGGCGCGCTCACGCCAGGATGGCATCCAGGTCGAGATCGCCACCGACGATGGCCAGGAGCGCGTCCACCGGCTCGGCATCGAGCCACAGCCGGATGGCCGGTTCGTGTGCGTCGGCCGCGATGTCACCAGCGAGGTTCGTCTGGCGGCGAGGCTGGATGCGGCACGGCCGCCAGCCAGGCGGCACAGGACGAGGCCGCCACGGTGGCGCGGGACCGCGATCGGGTGCTGGCGGCGCTCGGACACGACGTGCGGACGCCGATGAACTCGATCATGGGCATCTGCTCGCTGCTGCTGGACAGCGAATTGGAGCAGGAGCAGCGGATTTGGCTGGAGCGCATCCGGGCGAGCTGCGAGGCGCTGCTGGCGATGCTGAACGGGCTGCTGGAGATCGCCAGCGGCGAAGTCGGCGGCTCGGGCTGCAGGTCGACGAGGTCGATGTCATCGGTCTGGTGCAGGAGGTGACCGAGACGCTGCAGCCGCAGGCGCGCGACAAGGGGCTGGAGCTGAAGACGCGCTACGATGATCTGCTGCGCGGTCACTGGCTGGTGGATCCGACCCGGCTGCGCCAGGTGCTGTTCAACCTGGTCGGCAACGCGATCAAGTTCACCGCCAACGGCCACGTGGAGATCCGCGCCTCGGCGGTTGACGGACGCAGCGGGCCCGCGACCATCAAGCTGGCGGTGTCGGACACCGGACCCGGCATTGCGCCGGAGGATCGCGCGCGGATCTTCGAACGCTTCAAGCGCGGTCGCGAGCAGGAGAGCTCCGGCCATGCGGGTCTCGGTCTCGGCCTTGCGCTGTGCCGGGAGAACGCGGTGCTGATGGGCGGTGCGCTGACGGTGGAGAGCGCGCTTGGCGTCGGCAGCGAGTTCACCTTTGAGTTCCCGGCCGAACGCGTCTCGCAGCCGTTCGCGGCCAGCGGTTCGCCGGGAGGACGGCACTTGCTGGTGGGCGATGAGGACGCGAAGGCTCGCACCATCGCGAACCAGCTCGGCGATGCGGGCGTGATGGTGGAGACAGCGCCGGACGGTTACCTCGGACTGGCGCTGGCCGAACGCATCGAGGCGCAGCGCGGCGCACTCGACCTCGTCATCGTGCAGGGCAGGCTGCTCGGCATGGCGGCCGAGGTATTCGTGCTGCGTCTGCGCGACACGCCGTTCGGACGGCGAACGGTGATGATCTGGCTCGGCGAGGGCGGCGAGACGGCAAAGGTGGATGCGGCAGTCCGGCGGCGGCTGACCCGTATCAGGTGGCGTCGCTGGCGCAGCAGTTGCTGGCGCAGCGGTCACCGTTCGAGGTGCTGGAGCCGATGGCACCTGAGGCGCGCGGTGGCCGCATCCTGGTGGTGGAAGACGACAAGGTGAACCAGTCGCTGCTGGTCGCGGCATTGTCGCGCCGCGGCTTCTCGGCGTTCGTGGCCAACGACGGCGACGAGGCGGTGCGGCTCGCAAGCCATGACAGCTTCGATGCGATCCTGATGGACATCCAGATGCCGCATCGCGACGGGTTCGAGGCGACGCGGAAGATCCGCGGCATGAGCGGGCGTGCAGCGACGATACCGATCATCGCGCTGACCGGCCTGAAGGGTCCGGTGATGCGCAAGCGATGCACCGAGGCCGGGTTTACCGCGGTACTGGAGAAGCCGATCAATCTCGATCGCCTCGGGACGACGCTGCGCCGCTGGCTTCCCGGTGGCGTGTCGGCGCAGTCGCCGCGCGACACAATGTCCGTGGTGGCGCTGGACGATCAGTCCGTTGTTCCCTCCGAGGATTACGCCGCCGACGTTTCGCAGGTGTTTCTCGAAGAGATGGTGGCGGTTGTCGGGATGGACCGCGCCCGGGCCTGCGTCGCCGAATTTGTGGCTGATGCGACTGCGCGCTGCATGCGTCTGGGCGAACTGCTGCCGGGCTGGGAGGCGGGTGCCGTGGTGCGCAACTGCGAGGAGATCAGCGGCCTGGCCGAGACCTGCGGCGCGATCGGTCTCGGCGAGGTGCTGGAGGAGATCGCCGACGCAGTGACGCGCAACGATCGCTCGCGGACCGAGACGTTGGTAGGACGACTTGAGACGGTGACGGGGCGCCTTGGCCTGGCGATGTCGACATGTTTGGACGACATCGATCGGCGATGGGGCGGACGTGGCACCAGAGCGGCCTAGCGTTCCAATCAGGTGGACTGCGGCTGGGCAAGACGGAGCGTACTGAGCACCATCGCAAGCCCAGCGAACCCCGCGGCCATCCCGATGGCAAGCTTGGTGCCGAGTTCAACCGCCCCTTCGCCACCTTGGGTGACGCCGAACACCAGCGCCACCAGAGCGCTGCCCGTGGTCTGACCGAGCAGCCGGGACGTGGACAGCATGCCGCTGCCGGCACCTGCCCGGTCGCGCGGCGCGCTGGCGATCATCAGGCGGTTGTTGGGCGATTGGAAAAATCCGAAGCCGATGCCGCACACGGCGAGACGCCAGGCCACATCTATCTGCGCGGGTCGTGACGGCAGGAACAGCACCAGCAGGAGACCCAGCGTCATTACCGCCAAGCCCAAGCCACCGAGCAGGCCGGCGGGGTAGCGATCGGCCAGGCGTCCGGCGATCGGCGCTATCACCACCAGTGCTGCCGGCCAGGGTGTGATCAACACGCCGATCTGAATCGGCGACAGACCGCTGATGTATTGGAAGTAGAACGGCAGTGACACGAAAGCGATGAGCTGTGCGCCATGAGCGCAGATCGCGGTGGCGACCGACAGCGCGAACACGGGGCGGCGGAACAGGTCGACCGGCAGCATCGGCGCGGCCAGCGAGTACTGGCGATGCACGAAGAACCAGCCGACCAGAATGCTGGCGACAAATTCGCTCAGGACCATGACGGGCCCCTGGCCACGGCCGATGCCGTCCAGCGCGGTGATGAACAGGCCGAAGGTGATTGCGTTCAGCACTGCGCTGAGGGGATCGAACGGATGGCCGGCGAGCGGCGTTCGCGGCAGAAAGCGGTGCGCCAGCCATAACGACAGGATGCCCGCGGGCACCTGCAGCGCAAACAGCCAGGGCCAGGAAAGTATCGACATGATCGCCGCCGCGACGGATGGGCCAGCAGCCGATGAACCCGCGACGATCAGCGCGTTGTAGCCGATGCCGCGGCCGAGTAGCGCGCGAGGGAAGATGAAGCGCACCAGCGCGCCGTTAACACTCATGACTCCGGCGCCGCCGAATCCCTGCAGAACGCGGCCGACCACCAGTACCGGGAGCGATGGCGCGAGCGCGCAGAGTAGGGATGCGGCGGTGTAGACGGCAAGGCCCCAGATGTAGACGCGCCGATGGCCATAGATGTCGCCCATCGAGGCGAATGGCAGCAGCGTCACCGTCACGGCGAGCTGGTAGGCGTTCACCACCCAGATCGAGTCGGCCGGCGTTGCCGACAAATCATGCGCAATGGTGGGAAGCGCGATGTTGGCGATTGAAGTGACCAGAACCGACATGGACACCGCAATCGCGACGGCGACCATGGCACGCCAGCGCTGTTGCGGCGGCAACCCGTCGGTCACCTCCGTCTCGGGCACGTGGATCTGGGGCATCACGGCTTGTGTGCTTGACCATGTGCCGCTTCGTCAACAAGCTGCCGGCCAATGGAGATGCCGCAACTAGAAGGCGAGGTCCTGCCGGAGTGGATCGATGCCAATGGCCATATGAATTTGGCCTATTATGTCGTGCTGTTCGATCAGGCGACTGATCTGCTCTACGATTTGCTAGGGGTCGGCCACGCGTATCGCGATGCCACCGGCAACTCGACCTTCACTGCCGAGACGCACACGCTGTACGAGCGCGAGGTGCGCGTGGGCGAACGGGTGCGTGTGGTGCCGCATCTGCTTGGCGCGGACACCAAGCGGCTGCACTACTTCCACGAGATGTTCCATGCCGAGCATGGCCACCGGGTGGCGGCACAGGAACTGATGGCGCTGCATATCGACATGTCCGTGCGCAAGGTGGCGCCATTTCCGACTGACGTGCATGCGCGGATCATGCAGGCCGTGAGTGCGCGCGCGGGAAGCGCGCTGCCGATGGGTGTCGGCAGGCGCATCGCGATGCCGGGATAAGAGGGCTGTTGACGGCGGTCCGTTCGCTCAGCCGCCGAGAAATTTCTCCGTCCAGCTCTTGTAGTCACCATCACGCGTGACGCGCCGCATCGTTTCTGGAGATGCGATGCCCTGAAGATCGCCAGGCTTGGTCCCTTCGCGCAGCGCCTTCAGCGTGTTGTAGACCGCCTGCACGGCGGATGAGAACGGCTGATGTCCCTGCAGGGCGACGCGCACGCGGCGGCTCGCCATATACTCGCGGTCGAGCCCATCGCGACCGCCGCCCATCATCAATGGCAGCTTCACCGTAGAGGAGATCGCATCGAGCTGTTCGCGGGTGACGCCGCCGGCGAAGAACAGCGCATCGACGCCGGCCTGCTCATATGCCTTGGCGCGACGCAGCACATCCTCAGTCCCGGCGATCGCTGCGGCGCTGGTGCGGCCGACTATGACGAACGACGGGTCCTCGCGCGCGGCAACCGCGGCGCGCATCTTGCCAACGCCCTCCTCGAGAGAGATCAGGCTTGGCTTCTTCTCACCGTAAGCCTTCGGCAGCAGCGTGTCCTCGATGCACGTTGCCGCGACGCCGGCAGTTTCGAGTTCCTGCACGGTGCGCATCACGTTCAGCGCGTTGCCATAGCCGTGATCCGCATCGACTAGCAGCGGCAGCTTGCCGGCGCGATTGATGCGGTAGGCCTGTTGGGCGAATTCCGTGAGTGTCAGCACAATCAGGTCGGGCGCGCCGAGTACGGTAAAGGAAGCGATCGAGCCGGCGAACATGCCGACCTCGAACCCCAGCTCCTCGGCAATTCGCGCGGATATCGGATCGAACACCGAACCCGGATGGATGCATTGATCGCCCGCGAGTATCGCGCGGAAACGTTGACGCCGATCGGTCCAGTGCATTTTTGTCTCCTCCTCCGTGTCAGCCCGCCAACACGCCGGCGATCGCGCCGCTCATGCAGGTGGCGAGCGTGCCGGACAGGATCGAGCGCATGCCGAGAGCGACCACTTCATGCCGTCGCTCGGGCACCATCACGCCCAATCCGCCGATCACGATGCCCAGGCTGCCGAAATTCGCGAAGCCGCACAATGCATAGGTCAGGATCAGCCGCGAGCGCGGTGTGAAGGTATCGGGCGGCAGCGTGGAGAAGTTCGCATAGGCGACGAACTCGTTCAGCACCGTCTTGGTGCCCATCAGCGTTGCTGCGGTGCCGGCTTCGTTCCACGGCAGGCCGACCAGCCACATCACCGGGCGGAACGGCCAGGCGAAGATGCGCTGCAGCGTGATGGCGGCATTGCCCCAGTGGGGCAGAACGCCGAGTGCGGCGTTGATCAGTGCAACGAAGGCGACAGCCACAAGCAAGGTCGCGACGATGCCGACCAGCACGGGAACGCCGTCGATCGTGCCCTTCACAAGCGCGTCCAGCGCACTGAGCGGCGGGTCCTCGATGACCAATCGTTCCTCTGACGCTTCCGCGGGACCAAACGGTACCAGGAGCGCCGCCACGGCCAAGCCGGCCGGTGTGCTGATCACCGAGGCGATCAGGATATTGCCCAGCGCGTTCGGAACCAACGGCGCCAGGAAGGTGGCGTAGATCACCATCACCGTGCCGGCGACGCCGGCCATGCCGCAGGTCATCAGCGCGAACAGTTCGCCACGCTGCATGCGGGCGAGATACGGACGCACCAGCAACGGTGCCTCGATCATTCCCACGAACACATGCACCGCCGCACCGAGCGCCAAGGCGCCGCCGATGCCCATCGCGCGCCGCAGCAGCCAGGCGAACGCGGCGGTGATCCGCTGCAGCACGCCCCAATAGAACAACAGCGATGCCAATGCGCTGATCGTCAGCACCAGCGGGAGTGCCTGGAAGGCGAGAATGAAGCTGGCACCTGGATGCGTCTCTGCGAATGGCAATGGCTGTCCGCCGAGATACCCGAATACGAAACCGGTGCCGGCCTGCGTGGCGTTCTGCAGTGCGGTCGCGCCATCGTTCAGCAAGACGATCGCCGCATTTGCCGGCGGGAAGTAGATCAGTAGCAGCGCCAGAGCCCATTGCAGCACAACGCCGGCGATGACCGTGCGCCAGGGGACGCGGCGCCGGTCCTCGCTCAGTGCCCAGGCGATGGCCAGCAGCGCGGCCAGACCGAGCAGGCCGCGCATTGCGCGATCAGGCGGCGGGGCGTTGGTTGAACGGATAGTAGGCGGGGAATTCGCCGACCGACGTCATATCCACTTCGACGAGACTTGGCCCGTTGTGTGCGATCGACTTCGCCACCGTCGCACCGAATGCGTCGGCGGCCTGGACCTTCCAGAACGGGATTCCCGCGAGTGCCGCAAGCTGTCCCAGATCGGGTCCTTGCAGATCGGCGAAGAAACGGCGGCCATGTGCCGTTGCGTCCTGGATGCGCTTGATCACGCCATAGCCACGGTCGTTCATCACGATGACACTGAGATCGAGCTTCTCCTGCACCGCGGTCCACAGTTCGCCGACATTCAGAAAGAAGCCGCCGTCGCCTGTCATGCAGATGGTCTTGCGGCCATTTGCCGCGGCGGCCGCGCCGAGACTGAGCGACAGGCCCTGGCCGATGCCGGCTCCGACCGGGAACACGCTCTGATGGGGGCTGTACACAGGGAAGATGCGGTTGCCCCAGGTGGTGTTGCTCTGCGTCACGTCGCGCACCCAGATCGCGTCCCTGGGCATGATCGGACGCAACTGCTCAGGAAATGTGCCATAGACGCCGAGCGTGGCGAGGAAGTCGGAGCGGGCGGTCTGCTTCAGCGTGGCGAAGTCGGTGCGATAGGCCGGATCGATCTTCATGCGGCCTTCAATGCGCGGCAGCAGCGCCTCCAGCGTCGCGTGCGCGTCGCCGCAGACGAAATATGCATTGGCGTAGGTGCGGCCGTTGGCCAGCGGATCGACATCGATCTGGACGAGGTTCGGTGGCAGTTTGATAACGAAGTCGCCGGTCTCCTGGCCGCGCAGACGCGTGCCGACAGCCAGCATCAGATCGACAGTCTGATAGAACTGCTGGACCTCCGGCATGCCGTTGCCGTGCAGGCCGCCGAGGCTCATCGGGTGATCCTCGGAGACTGTGCCCTTGCCGTTGATGCTGTTGATAGTGGTGAAGCCGAGATCGAGCAGCTTGTGCACAGCGGCACTCGCGCGGCGCGCGCCGGAACCGAGCCACAGCATCGGCCGCTTCGCCGCCACGATGCGCGCGACAAGCTCGTCAAGTTCACTGTCCGACGGCGTGCGTGGCGGCGGTAACGGCAGCACGAAACTGTCGAAGATGGCTGGGCGCTCGACTGGCGTACGCTGCAGATCGATCGGCACCTCGACGCTGACCGGGCCGGTTGGCGGCGTCAGAGCGTCCACCGCTGCACGGGTGAGCACGCCGATTGCCTGCTGCGCGGAGCGGATGCGATAGGCAGTCTTCGACACCGAGCGCAGCATTCCGAGTTGATCCGGCGCGTCGTGCACGGTGCCGACCTCGCGGTCGACGAACTTCGTCGAGGTCTGGCCCGTGATGTGCAGTACGGGTGTGCCGGAGAAGCGCGCCTCGATCAGGCCGCCGATGGCATTCGCCGCACCTGGCCCGGTGGAGGAGAAGATCACCCCAAGACCGCCGCTAACCCGCGCATAACCGTCCGCCATGTGGGCGCCGCCCAGTTCGCCGCGCGCCATGACAAAGCGGATGGTGTTGCGCCGACCTATCGCATCCAGCATCGGGATGTTGTGCACTGAGGCAATGCCGAACGCGGTGGTGACGCCGCACTGTGTGAGAAATTCTGCCACCAGATCGCCGACGGTATAGTCGCTCGCCATCTCGCACTCCTGTCCATTGCGGCGACGCTGGAACAGGCGGTTTGGTCCGTCAACCGGCGCGCGGTTTGGTACAGCCGTCGCCGTTGCCCCAGGCCTGTCGGGTCGTCATGTTGCTGGCAGGCGAGGAGGAGTGATGTCATGGCGACGAGTCAGACCGAGAAGGCAAAGCGGTTTCGCGCATTGCACGCGGGGTCGGGCAGCTTTGTCATTGCCAATGCATGGGACGCCGGATCGGCGCGCATTCTGGCTGGGATCGGCTTCGTCGCGCTGGCGACATCGAGCGGCGCCGCGGCGGGAATGCTTGGTCGGCGCGACGGGATGATCGCGCGCGAGGAGTTGCTGGAGCACGCACGCGCGGTGCTGGAGGCGACGGACCTGCCGGTTTCCGCCGACCTTGAGAAGGGGTTCGGTGATGCGCCCGAGGACGCCGCGCTGACCATCCGGATGGCTGGTGAGATCGGATTGGTCGGTGGCTCGATCGAGGACGCGACCGGGAATGCGCAGAAGCCGCTGTTCGATGCGGGTCTGGCGCGGGAGCGAATCGTCGCGGCGGTCGAGGCGTCGCGGGAGATGGCGTTTCCGTTCACCCTGACCGCGCGCGCGGAAGGCTTCATCCGTGGCAATCCGGATCTGGACGATGTGATCCGGCGGCTGCAATCGTTCGAGGCGGCAGGCGCGGATGTCCTCATGGCGCCAGGACTGCCAGATCTGGCCGCGGTGCGCACGGTCTGTTCGGCGCTCTCGAAGCCGTTCAACTTCATGGCGGGTATCAGGGGGAAGTCATTCTCGGTGCCGGAGTTGGAGGCGGCCGGCGTGAAGCGGATCAGCCTGGCTACATCGCTATACCGCGCGGCAATGACGGGCCTGCTGAATGCGGCGCGCGAGGTGAAGGAAAAGGGGACTCTGGGTTACGTCGATACCACGATGGCGACGCCCGAGCTGAACGGCTTCATGGGCGGGTGAACCACGCGAATCCCCGACTTGCTCCCTGCACTCGTTGCGGATAGCGTGCTTGTCATACTAAGCGAACAATCGCTTATGCGGGGGGAGGCTTGGTCTCATTGATGCGTTGCGTCGTGCCACGCCCGATGGGCTTCCGCACCCGCGAGCCACTATCGGTCATGAACGGGCCGCCGCTTGTTGGAGCATCGCAGAGTATCATGTCCGCGCGGCTGAACTTTCCGATCTCGATGCCTGCAACGCCGTGTGCTTCGACGTGCATGGCTTCGATCGCGGCGGCGCACTGAAGGACGCAATCGATCAACAGACCGCAACGGTCGGATCACGGGATACGCATCAGCGTATCGGCTTCTTTGCCCACAGCGTGGCCAGGAGCAATCAGGATCTGATGGCTCTCATCGCTGCCGCACCGGAATTCACCGGCCCAGGGTTCCTGCTACCAACGCGCAACTACGAGGTCTTCGCGTGGTGCCTCGCAAACGGATTGCGGCTTGTTGCACCGATGACCCTGATGACAACGGGCTTCAACAACGAACCGGCTTGCGCCTATCTTGTGTGCGTTCTTCACTGACCCGGCAATGCATGCGTCTCCATCTCTCGCCGGTAGCGATACGCGTCATCGGCATCATCCATCAGTACGTCATCCCACGTGACGCACTGCCCTAGCGGCACGTCCCGGGTCAGCGTCACGTGGTTCGCCAGGCCGATCGGCAAACCTCCGATCTCCAGACTGACGCGGGCAGGCAACAACCTGCCCCAGACGCAGGCGCCGCCCTCGCCATCCAGCATCTCACCCTTTCGCAGATCGCGCTTCGCCGCGGCGACGACATCGCCGCGGAAGGCGGTTGGCGCGCCGGTCGCCTCGCCGCGCAGCGCGGCCGATAAGATCGAGATGTTCAACTCCAGCCCGATCAGATGGAACGGCCGGTAGAGTGCCGACACACGTCCCGATGCATCGGTCGCGACCCCGTATTCCTTGAAGCAGCGCGCGGTGTAGCCGTTGGGTGCCTCGAACACGACGTAGACACCCCATCGGAGGTCGTTGGTCACGTCGCTTCCGTTGCGGTGCAGACTGGAGACGACCTCGACCTGTCCGGTCATGTGCCCCAGTCCATCCGCCAACTCATGCGTGCCATACGCTGGAAAGCCAAGCCCGTCCGACGGCACCGCGAGGCCGGTGGCATTTGCTACTGCCGCCATTTCGATGCCTGACTTCGTGCCGTCGAGGAACGAGTTGAACATCTGCGGGTTCATCCCACCGATCCGCGCCTGCTCGTCGGTCAGGCCGTAATAGCCCCACACGGTCGCCGGCGTGGACGCATGATATTCCGGCAGGTACTTCGTGCCCTTTCCCGCGGCGAGCACGCGGAAGCCGCAGGCGCGTGCCCAATCGACCAGCTCGCAGATCAGCGCAGGCTGATCGCCATAGGCCAGCGAATAAACCACGCCGGCGTGAGCCGCCTCTTGCGCCAGCGCGACACCGGCCAGCACGTCCGCCTCGACATTGACCATCACGATATGTTTGCCCTCGGCGATCGCGCGTCGGGCGTGCACGATGCCGGCGGGAGCGTGGCCGGTCGCTTCCACCACGACCTCGATGTCCGCCGACCGCAGCATCGCCGGCGCGTCATCGGTGAAGCACGTTGCCGCGATGCGTTCGTCGTTCCAGCCGACGCGCCGGCATGCCTCGCGTGCACGGTCCGGCGCCAGGTCGGCGATCGCCGCAACGTCGATCCCGGGCGTGGATGGCACCTGCGAGAGGAACATCGAGCCGAACTTGCCGGCACCGATAAGCCCTACCCGCACGGGCCGTCCTTGCTCGAGGCGCTCCGCCAGCAGCCGATGCAGAATTCATCGAGGATGTCCCTTTTCGCGGGTCCGGTTTCGTGGCCCATTGCTACGCCAGGGCTGGGAGATTGGCGATGGCGGGACCCTCCGAAGTGGAGTGGCGCAGATTGCGTGCTGACCAGTTGCGGGAGATGGCACGCGCTGACGCTATCGTGATCCTTCCCGTCGCATCGCTGGAGCAGCACGGACCGCATCTGCCGGTCGAGGTGGATTCCATGCTGGGCGAAACGGTCGCTGTCCGCGCCGCACGCAAGGTCGCCGAACGCGGCGGCCATGCGGTGGTGTTGCCGGTTCTGTGGACCGGACTGTCCGAGCATCACATGAGCTTTGGCGGAACGATCACGCTCGGCTTTCCGGCGTTCAGCGCGGTGGTTGAGGACGTCTGCCGGTCGGTGCTGCGTCACGGGTTCAAGCGGATCGTTCTGCTGAACGCACATGGCGGCAACGAGAACGCGCTGCGCACCATCACCGACGAGCTGACGCCGAAGCTCGGTGCGCCGATCGTGCAGTTCACCTATTGGTACGCGGCGGCCGTGGCGATCGCCAGGATCCTGGAGACACAGTCCGCACTGATGCATGCCTGCGAGGCAGAGACCTCAATGATGCTGGCGGTGCGGCCGGAGCTGGTGGCGATGGACCGCGTTGGATTGGCGAAGGCGAACAGCTCGCCGGACGTCGCCGATGTGGTTGGCGGCGGCGTGTACCGTTGGCGCACCGTCGCTGCGCGGTCTTCGTCCGGGGTGATCGGCAATCCCGAGGCGGCGACCGCGGAGAAGGGCGAGCGGCTGTTCGACGCGATCGCCACTGCACTGGCAGACAAGCTGTGCAACGTGGACCTGTGGGAATTGCCATGGCAGGCCTGAGTGAGGACGTGACCTGATGACTTCCGGCAAGTGGCAGTTCTGGATCGACCGCGGCGGCACCTTCACCGACATCGTCGCACGCGATCCGGAAGGGCAACTCACGACGCACAAACTGCTCAGCGAGAACCCTGGGCGATACCGGGATGCCGCGATCGCCGGCATCAAGAGCGTACTCGGCGTTTCGCTCGATGCGCCGCTGCCATCAGGCGTGGTGGAGGCGGTGAAGATGGGCACCACCGTTGCCACCAACGCCCTGCTCGAGCGCAAGGGCGAGCGCACGCTGCTGGTGGTGAACCGCGGCTTTGCTGACGCGCTGCGCATCGGCAACCAGGCGCGGCCGCGGTTGTTCGATCTGGCGATCACGCTGCCGTCGATGCTCTATGAAGAGGTGGTGGAGGTCGCCGGCCGCGTCGGTGTCGATGGCGAGGAGATCGAAGCGCTGGATGAAGCGGCCGCGTGGCACGCGTTTGCCAGTGTCCGCGCCAAGGGCATCACGGCCTGCGCCATCGTGTTGATGCACGCCTGGAAGTATCCCGGACACGAGCGCCGCCTTGCCGAACTTGCGCGCGAGGCCGGGTTCGCTCAGGTCTCCGCGAGCCATGCGGTCAGCCCGCTGCTGCGATTGATACCGCGCGGCGACACGACGGTCGTCGATGCCTATCTCTCGCCCATCCTGCGCCGCTATGTCGATCAGGTGGCGGCAGAGCTTGGCGACGCGCGGCTCTATTTCATGCAGTCGAACGGCGGGCTGGCGGATGCGGGCGGCTTTCAGGGCAAGGATGCGATCCTGTCCGGTCCGGCTGGTGGCATCGTCGGGGCTGCGCGCACCGCGGCGATGGCGGGGCTGGACCACATCATCGGCTTCGACATGGGTGGCACGTCGACCGATGTTGCGTTGTACACCGGCGGTTTCGAGCGTGCCTTCGAAACTGCGGTGGCCGGCGTGCGCATGCGGGCGCCGATGATGGCGATCAACACGGTGGCCGCGGGCGGTGGGTCGATCCTGCATTTTGACGGCGCGCGGTTTCGTGTCGGCCCTGACTCGGCCGGCGCCGATCCGGGGCCGGCGTGCTATCGCCGCGGCGGCCCGCTGACGGTGACCGACGCCAACGTCTGCGTGGGCAAGATCCAACCGCGGCATTTTCCGGCGATCTTCGGGCCCAACGGCGATGCACCGCTCGACGCCGATATCGTGGCGGCAAAGTTCGCGGCTCTGGCGGAAGAGATTGCACGAGCGACCGGGCAGCAGCGCAACTCACAGCAGGTGGCGGAAGGCTACCTGCAGATCGCCGTTGCGAACATGGCGAATGCCATCAAGCAGGTGTCGGTGCAGAAGGGCCATGATGCCTCGCGCTTTGCACTGCAATGCTTTGGTGGGGCAGGCGGGCAGCACGCCTGTCTGGTGGCCGACGCCCTCGGGATGGAGACGGTGTTCATCCATCCGTTTGCCGGAGTGCTTTCGGCCTATGGCATGGGTCTTGCTGACCAGACAGTCATGCGCGAACAGGCCGTGGAGATCCCGTTGGAGCCGCACGCGATGCCGGAGCTGCGGGAGCTCGCGGACCGGCTCGCGGATGCAGCGACCGAGACGCTCGCCGGGCAAGGCGCCGATCTCGAGTACATCACGGCGCGGCGCAACCTTCATCTGCGGTATGCCGGCACTGAGGCGGCGCTGATCGTGCCACTGCGCGACGAGGCGGAAATTGTCGCCGACTTTACCGCGGCGCATCGGGCGCGCTTCGGCTTCGCCACGCCCGACCGGCCGCTGGTGGTCGAGGCGGTCGCGGTCGAGGCAATAGCGCCGGGCGAGACGATACAGGAGGCGACGCTGCCGACCCGCACCAGCGGCGCGCCGCAGACGATTGACACGATCTCGATGTTCACCGGCGGCAAGGAACATATGGCGCCGGCGTTCGATCGGACCGATCTGCTGGCGGGTGACAGTATCGCCGGTCCGGCACTGATCCGCGAGGCCAACGCCACGACTGTGGTGGAGCCTGGCTGGACCGCGGAAATCACCGAGCTCGATCACATGACGCTGCGTCGTACCGAACGCCTGGCGACGCGCGTGGATGCCAGCAGCGGGCGGCCAGATCCGGTGTTGCTCGAGCTGTTTAACAACTTGTTCATGAATGTGGCCGAGCAAACTGGTGCGGTGCTGCAGAACACGTCGATGAGCGTCAACATAAAGGAACGGCTGGACTTCTCCTGCGCCATATTCGACGCGGAGGGCTTCCTGGTGGCGAACGCGCCGCACGTGCCGGTGCACCTCGGCGCGATGGGCGAGAGCGTGCGGACGGTGCTGAACAACCGGCGCACCACGCTGAAGCCGGGCGATGTGGTTGCACTGAACAACCCATTTAACGGCGGCACGCATCTGCCGGACGTGACCGTGATAACGCCGGTGTTCGACGAGACCGGCGGAACGATCATGTTCTTCGTCGGCAGCCGTGGGCATCACGCTGACATCGGCGGCATCACGCCTGGCTCCACGCCGCCCATCTCGCGAACGCTGGAAGAGGAAGGCGTGGTGATCGATGACTTCCTCCTGGTCGATGGCGGCCACTTCCGCGAGGCGGAACTGCGTGCGCTGCTGGCAGGTGCGAAGTACCCCGCGCGCAGCCCTGACGTGAATGTCGCGGACATCAAGGCGCAGGTGGCGGCGAACGAGAAGGGCGTGCAGGAGCTGCAACGTGTGGTCGCGTTGTACGGCTGGCCGACGGTCAGTGCCTACATGCGCCACGTGATGGACAACGCCGAGGAGTCGGTTAGGCGGGTGATCGACCGCATCGGCAGTGGCGCGTTCGAATACACCATGGACAGCGGCCTGCCGCTGCGAGTCGCGGTCAGCGTCGATCGCGCGACGCGCAGCGCGGTGGTGGATTTCACCGGCACCGGTCACCAAAGCGAGGGCAACTTCAATTCGCCGCCGGCCGTCACCCGCGCCGCGGTGCTGTATGTGTTCCGAACGCTGGTGGCGGACGACATCCCGTTGAACGACGGTTGCCTCAAACCACTGCGGCTTATCATTCCACCCGGCACGTTTCTCTCGCCCGCGCCAGGTGCGGCGGTGGTCGCCGGTAACACCGAGGTCTCGCAGGCCACCTGCAATGCGCTGTTCGGTGCGCTGAAGCCGATCGCCTGCTCGCAGGCCACGATGAACAACTTTCTGTTTGGCGACGCGCACCGGCAGTACTACGAGACCATCTGTGGCGGCACCGGCGCGGGTCCGGGATTCGACGGGACGTCGGCGATTCACTCGCACATGACCAACACGCGGATGACCGATCCTGAGGTGCTGGAACTCCGCTATCCGGTGCGGCTGGAGCGTTTCGCCATTCGTCGCGGCTCCGGCGGTAACGGAAAGTGGCAGGGCGGCGACGGCGCCATACGCCGCATCCGTTTCCTCGAAGGGATGACCGCGGTTATCGTGTCCTCGCGCCGCGATGTCGCACCATTCGGGCTGGAAGGCGGCGAAGACGGCGCAGTCGGTCGCCAATGGGTGGAGCGCGCCGATGGCACGCACGAGGTCCTCACCGGGACTGACAGCGCCGAGTTAAATCCTGGCGATGCGTTCGTGATAGAGACGCCGGGCGGCGGCGGTTACGGCGTTCCTTCCTGACGTGCCGCGCTGGCGTACAGGTCCTGGCCACGGTCGGGGCAGTCGCCGCGCTGCTGTTGCTGGCCGTCTGGCAAGTGCCGCAATGGCTCGACTGGACGCGCTATCGAACGACGATCGAGGTGCTGGCGACCGCGACACTCGGCGAGCCGGTCACAATAAGCGGACCGATCTCGCTCACGCTGCTGCCGCAGCCTGAACTGACTGCGGCCCAGGTCAACATCGGCGGCGACAGGCCGGCTGATCTTTCGATCCGCGTGCAGGCGCTGCGACTGCGCACCGCTTTCTGGCCGCTGCTCGGTGGACGCGTGGATGCGCGCGAACTCGTTCTGGGCGGACCCGATCTGCACATCCCTTGGCCGGCCGAGCCCGGCATGCTTTTTCCGCGGCCGCCGACGTGGCTGGCGGCGTTCGCGGCGCGGATCGAGAACGGCCGACTGACAATTGGACGACTGGCCTTCACTGGCATCAATGCGACGCTGGCGACGCTTGAGACGGGCGCGCTGTCGGCATCGGGCAGCGCACAGTTCACCGGTCAGGACTGGCACTTCACCGCACGGCTCACGGCCGCAGGCCACGATGGCGCTGCGGGGCTGGACGTTGCGCTGGATGGGCAGGGCGCGGCCAACGGCCTTGGAGCGAGCTTCACCGGCCAGTTGGCGCAAGACGGAACGCTTGCGGGCATGATTGCCAGCCGTGGGCCGAATCTTGCGGTGCTGGTGCCAGCGCCGCCCATGGCGTTCCGCGCCGATGGACGGCTGACGGTCGGCAGCGGTGTGGCAGCGGTCGACAATGTGGCAATGGAAATCGGCGGCTCGCCAGCCCGGGGAGCCGCGGCGCTGCGTGTCGCGCCCAACCCGCGGCTCGACATCGCGTTGGCGGCAAGCCGGCTCAGCCTAGACGCCTGGCTGCCAGTGCTGCTGGGTGCCGGAACCACCATCGCCGGTGTTGACGTGCCTATCGGGATCGATTTCTCCGCCGAGGCTGCACCATTGGCCGGCGGCAGGTTGGAGCATGTGAGGGCCGCGTTGGATCTTGACGGCAAGGACCTTGTCGTTCGCGAGGCCAACGCGTCGCTGCCGGGCAACGGGAAGCTGCGAGTAAGCGGGCATATCGCGCGTGACGATCCGGCGCGTCCGCGCTTTGAGGGGGACGCGAGAGTCGAGGCGCCTGTGCTGCGGACGACGGTGCGCTGGCTGGATCAGGCGGTGCCGGGTTGGCTGCCGCCGCGGCTGTTGGCGGGACTGCCGGAGAGCGTGGCGCAGCGCGCAAAACTGTCCGCGCATGTTGTGGCCAACGGGGACGATGTTGCGTTGCAGCGTCTCAGCGGCACACTGGATGATGCGGAGATCTCCGGGGGGCTGCGATTGAAGCGGGGTGATCCGCCCAGCCTCACAGTGGATCTATCGGCGGACCGCCTCGCGCTGGATCCGTGGCTGCCGCCACGTCCAGCGACTTTGGCCGATGTGTACAAGGCGGCGTCCGGCTTGCATGTCGATCTGCGGCTCAAGGTCCGACAGGCAATGTTGACCGGTATCACCATCGACAGCTTGGCGATTGATGCGGCGGTCGATGCCGGAGGCATCCTGGTGCGTCGCATCGAAGGTATGGCGCGGGGCGCACGCTTCGCGATGTCCGGGACGCTTGGCGATGGCGGCAAGCTGAGCGGCGGCAAGTTGAGCATCGAGACAGTTGATGCGGCTCCCCTGTCAGAGCTGTTGCCCGCTGTCTGGAGGCCGACACCGGCACTGTGGCACGGGCCGGCCAGGCTGGAGGTGCAGTTCGCCGGGCCGCAACAGGCGCTTGCTGCAAGCGCGCGGCTTGCGCTGGGCGATGCGGAACTGGAGGCGAGCCCGACGGCCGATCTGACTTCGGGTGTCTGGAACGCGACGCTGGCGTTGCATCATCCTGGTGCGCGTCGGCTGATCGCGATGCTCGGTCTGCCTGAGCGAGTGGGCTTGCCCGAATTGCCTGCCTGGCTGGACGACGGTTCCCTGGCGCTGGTGGCGCATTTGACCGGTGCGCCAGGACGCTTTGACGCGGCGCCGTTCGACTTGACGGCGTCGACACTTCATGCGCGCGGCGATCTTTCGCTCGATCACAGCGGTGCGGAGCCGCGGGCGACGGGCCATATCCGTTTGGGCGAGGTGATGCTGCCACTGCCCAGCGGCGGCTCAGATGTGCCGTTACCGTTCAGTGTCCTGCGGGGTTGGCGGGGCGACGTGCAGCTTGGGTTTGATCAGTTGATCGTGGGAGCGGGGCCTGCGCTGCGCGACGCGGCAGTCACGCTCTCGGTGGGAAGTGGAGCACTGCGGCTCGAGAATCTCACCGCAAAGCTTGGCTCCGGAACCGTGAACGGCAGCCTTGCAGTCGATACGACCGCTGATCCGCCTGCGTTTGCAGTGGAAACCAAGGTGAGCAATGCGATCATCGCGGGCCCAGTGGGCAATGCGCCGATAGACCTGTTGTCTGGCCGCGCCGATGCCACAGCCCAGCTTCGCGCGAGCGGCTATAGTCCATCGGCGATTCTTGCGACACTCAGTGGCCGCGGGACGCTGGCCGTTAATGACGGTGCTCTGTCGGGTTTTGACATGTTCCGCCTGAAACTGGCGGTCGAGAGGCCGGATCCGAGGTCGGTGGAAGCGGCGGCGAGCGATGCGTTGCGCTCGGGGGCAACTGGCTTTGATCGACTTGAGCTTGGCGCAAGCGTCGCGCATGGCGACCTGGTCCTGGAAGCCGGCACTCTGACCGGTATCGCCGGTGAGGCGCATGTCAGCGGCGGCATGAACCTGAACAATCAGGCGCTCGATGTCACCATCGCACTGCAACCGTCATTGCCGAGCCCGCCCGAAATCGCGATCCACCTGACCGGGTCGACCGACCGACCGACCGCCACGCCGGAACTCGCCGGCCTGGCACGCTGGATGGCGGAGCTGATCCGTTGATCGCCGCCGAGCATCTGGACACGCGCGGCTTCCCGCGTAACGCTCGCCCTATCCCGTTACACAAGGCATCGCCATGCTGTTCGAATTCGACAAGACGACACACGAGAACATCTACAAGCTGCTGGTCTCGACCGTGGTACCGCGCCCGATTGCATGGGTGACCACGCAGGACATCGACGGATCGGTGAACGCCGCGCCGTTCTCCTTCTTTAATGCGGTGTCAGGTAATCCGCCTGTCGTTGCGATCGGCATCGGCGGCCGTGGCCCGGGCGACGTGAAGGACACCGGTGGCAACATCCGTCGCACCGGCGAGTTCGTGGTGAACCTGGTCAGCAACGCGCTGGCCGAGAAGATGAACATCACCGCGATCGATTTCGACAAGCAGGTAAATGAGCTGGCTGAGGCCGGGCTGCATACCGCGCCCTCGTCACGTGTGAAGCCGCCGCGCATTGCGGAAAGCCCGGTGTCGTTTGAGTGCGAGCGGCTGGTTATCGTCGAGGTGGGCGTCGATCGCGCCGTCGTACTGGGCAAGGTCGTGGCGATTCACATTGCCGACGAGTTCGTTCTGGATGCAGAAAAATGCTATGTGGACACACCGAAGCTTGATCTAATCGGACGTATGCACGGCCGCGGCTGGTATTCGCGCACCACCGACCGCTTCGACATGCCGCGGATCGATGTCGCAGACTGGCCATTGCCCGCCAAGGCAGCCGAGTAACCGCGGCGCCCTGAAGGCCGGCAGCTCTTCTGGCAGTCCAATTGTCGTGAACCGATGCATCGCGCGACCCTGTGTCGCGTTCCTGTGGCTCGCGTCTGATAGTGGACAGGAGAGAAATTATGACGAAGACATTGCGCCTTCTCAGTATGGCAGCGTTGCTGGCGACCGGCACAGCGACCGCGATGGCGGCTGGCAGCGGGGCTGGCTCTGGATCCAGCCAGTCAGTGACGGGCACGCAGTTGGGTAGCCCGCAAGAACCCACGCCGGCGACCGGTAGTGCGCCAAACACAGCGCCGACCTACA
This sequence comes from uncultured Alphaproteobacteria bacterium, assembly GCA_963799415.1. GTDB lineage: Bacteria > Pseudomonadota > Alphaproteobacteria > Acetobacterales > Acetobacteraceae > JAMXLO01. The sequence continues at coordinate 26,798 of CAWCXI010000030.1, forward strand.
ACTATTCCCAGTCCCAGTCGCGCCCCGCAGGCACGAGCGTCCCGTCGTATCCTGGTAAGGTGGGCCCGACCGGGTCGATTCAACCGGACGCGACCAATCCGGTCCGCTCCAATCCAAGCGGCGGCGGCGGCTCGAACGATTCCGGTACCGGCCATTAAGTTGCTGGAGTAATTGAAAAAGCGGGCTGTGCGTTGCGCAGCCCGCTTTTTCGTGTCCGTCAATCTGTGGGGTTGATCAGCTGTCGGGTTGGACGATTCCGCTGCGCGGGGTAGCGGCGTGTTCCTTGAGAACCGAGTCGGTTCCCGGGTCGACTTCCTTCAGCAACACGTCGTAGCCCCACAGGTCGGCAAGATGCTGCAGCACAAAGCGCGCATCGCGCTCTTCCAGCAGAACGCGGTTGAGTGCGCGGTGGTGCAGGATCAGGCGCCGATCGCCGGCTAGGTTCACGTCCACCACCTGAATGTCGGGCAGTGTCCAGGCGATGTCGTACTGCTTCGCCAGTGCGCGCTGGATCTTGCGATAGCCGCGTTCGTCGTGAATTGCCTCGACATTGAGGTTCGGTTCGTTGGCGTCATCCAGCACATGGAAAAGCCCGAAGTCACGGATCAGGCGTGGGCTGAGATACTGCAGGATGAAACTCTCGTCGCGGTAGTTGGCCCAGACGTCGCGCAGCACCGCCATCGGGTCGGCGGCGCCCGCGATATCGGGGAACCACTGCTGGTCTTCTGCCGTCGGCTCGGTGCAGATGCGCTCGATGTCACGCATCATCGCAAAGCCGAGAGCGTAGGGGTTGATGCCGGAATAGCGGGGATCGTCGAAGTCCGGCTGGAACACCACGTTGGTGTGCGAGCGCAGGAACTCGACCATATTGCCGTCGGTCAGCAGTCCCTTCTCGTGCAGGCGATTCATGATGCGATAGTGCGTATAGGTCGCGCAGCCCTCGTTCATCAGCTTGGTCTGCTGCTGCGGATAGAAGTACTGCGCGATGATGCGAACAACGCGCAGGATCTCGCGCTGCCAGGGCTGCAGGCGTGGCGCGGTCTTCTCGAGGAAATAGAGTACATTCTCCTGCGGGAGCTGCAGCAGCGCACGACGGCGCTCGTCGATCGACTTGTCGTCTTTTTCCGCGCCCTTGGTTGGGACGGTGCGCCACAGGTCGTTGAAGACCTGCTCCTCGTGCTGGCGCCGATCCTTGGCGCGCTGTTCTTCGGAGCGCAGATCGGCGGCGCGGCGGCGCGGGTAACGGTGCACGCCGTGGCTCATCAGCGCATGAGCGGCATCCAGCAGGCGTTCCACCGCCGCCTCGCCGTAGCGCTCCTCGCAATGCGCGATGTAGCCGCGGGCAAATTCGAGGTAGTCGAGGATGCCGTCGGCGTCGGTCCACTGCTTGAATACGTAGTTGTTCTTGAAAAAGTGGTTGTGGCCGAATGCAGCGTGGGCGATGACCAACGTCTGCATCGTCGCCGTGTTCTCCTCCATGATGTAGCTGATGCATGGATTGGAGTTGATCACGATCTCATAGGCGAGGCCCTGCATGCCGGCGCGGTACATCGCCTCGTTGCGCGCGAAGTGTTTGCCGAACGACCAGTGCTTGTAGAACAGCGGCATGCCGATCGAGGAATAGGCGTCGAGCATCTGCTCGGTGCCGATAATCTCGATCTGGTTGGGATAGGTATCGAGGCCGAGTTCTCCGATCGCGATCTTTTCAATCGCATCGTGCACGCGCTGGATGGTGCCGAACTCCCAGTCCGCACCCTCGAACAGCGGGCGCTCGGACCGGATGCCACCGCCGAAGTCGTTCATGTCTCGGCTCCTGTGGTTGCCTGCTTCTTCGCGAACAGCTCGCGGAACACCGGATAGATGTCACGCCGGTGCCCGACTTTGCGCATCGCCATTGGCGCGCCGGTCTTGCAGATTGCTGTATAGGTCTGCCACAGGTCGGAGTTGCGCCGGATGAAACCGGGCGGGAAGTGCTCGGAATCGCGGCCGACCTCGAGATAGGCGTAGTACTGACAGACCGGAAGTATATTTTCGGTCAGCAGTGCCCCAGTCTTGTCGTTGTCGGAGGCCGTGTTGTCGCCGTCCGACGCCTGCGCTGCATAGATGTTCCACAGATCCGGGCTGTACCGCTCGGTAATGACACGCTGCATTTCCTCGAGCGCGGTCGATACCACGGTGCCCCCGGTTTCCGGCGAGTGGAAGAATGTATCCTCGTCCACCTCCTGAGCCTGGTGTGTGTGGCGGATGAACACCACGTCGACGTGCTTATAGCGGCGGCGCAGGAAGATGTAGAGCAGGACGTAGAACCGCTTGGCGAGGTCCTTCATGTGCTCGGTCATCGAGCCGGACACATCCATGAGGCAGAACATCACGGCCTGCGCGACCGGCTTTGGCTGCGGCTCGAACCTACGGTAGCGAACGTCGAGCGGGTCGATGTACGGGATCAATCCGGTGCGCCTCAGCTTGCGTTCAAGCTCGGCCTCCAACTCGACGCGACGCGCCTGATCGTCGCCGTCGGGGCTGAGCGCGGCGATCTCGTCGCGCAGACGCTGCAGTTCATCGGGCTTTGGACGCTTCAGCGCAATCCGCCGCGAGAGGCTGTTGCGCACCGTGCGCAGCAGCGCGAGATTCGCCGGCGAGCCGGTGACCGAATAACCGGCGCGATGCCAGGACACGCTCTCGCTGTCGACGACGCGGCGCTTTGCCAGGTCGGGCAGTTCGAGATCTTCAAGGAACAGGTCGACGAACTCATCGCGCGACAGGGCGAAGCGGAAGTCATCCTGCCCATCGCCGTCAGGGCTGCCCTCGGAGCCGCCACCCCCCGCGCCGCCCTGCGGACGAGGGATCGTGTCGCCCTCGATGTACTGTTTGTTGCCGGGCAACAGATGATCGCGGAGGCCGCCGGACGCGCTGCGGTGGAACGACGGTTCGTGCACGCCCTGCGCCGGCAGCGCGACCTCGCCGGCCTGGTCGGCGTCCTTGATGCTGCGGCTGGCCGAGCTTTCGTGCACTGCCTTGCGGATCAGCGACTTGGCGCGGCGCATGAACCGCTGCCGGTTGGCGAGGTTCTTGCCGCTGGGGTTGAGACGCCGGTCGACGATGTGCATAAAGTTGCCTGTTCCGGGCGGGGCCTTTTTCACCCCGCCTGCTTGACGCGCATGTACCACTCGACCAAGCGGCGGACCTGCCGCTCGGTGTAGCCACGCGCAACCATACGATCCACGAATTCCTCGTGCTTCTTCTCGCTGTCGCTGTCCTTCTTGGACCCGAAGCTGATCACCGGGAGCAGCTCCTCCACCTGGCTGAACATGCGTCGCTCGATGACTTCCCGGATCTTCTCGTAGCTGGTCCAGGACGGGTTCTTGCCGTTGTTGTTGGCGCGCGCCCGCAGGCTGAACTTCACCACCTCGTTCCGGAAGTCCTTCGGGTTCGCGATTCCGGCAGGCTTCTCGACCTTCGTCAACTCTTGGTTCAGCAGCTCGCGGTTCATGAGCTGGCCGGTGTCAGGATCCTTGAAGTCGATGTCCTCGATCCAGGCATCGGCGTAGGACACGTAGCGGTCGAACAGGTTCTGACCGTAGTCGTGGTACGACTCGAGATAGGCCTTCTGAATTTCGTTGCCGATGAATTCGGCGTAACGAGGCGCGAGCTCACCCTTGATGAACTCCAGGTAGCGCTTCTCGGTCTCGGTCGGATGCTGCTCGCGACGAATGGCCTGCTCCAGCACGTACATCATATGCACAGGATCGGCGGCGATTTCAGTCGTGTCATGGTTGAACGTCGCTGCCAGCACCTTGAACGCGAATTGGGTGGAGGCACCATCCATGCCTTCCTCCACGCCGGCCGAGTCCTTGTATTCCTGCAGCGAACGCGCACGCGGATCAGTCTCCTTCAGGCTCTCTCCGTCATAGACGCGCATCTTGGCGAACAGGGTCGAGTTCTCGTGCCGCCGCAGCCGGGTGAGCACCGAGAATCGCGCGAGCATCTCAAGTGTCGCTGGCGCGCACGGCGACGCGGAGAGTTCCGACCCGCGCACCAGCTTGTCGTAGATCCTCTGCTCTTCAGTGACGCGCAGGCAATACGGCACTTTGATCACGTAAATTCGGTCAATGAAGGCTTCGTTGTTGCGGTTGTTCTTGAAGGTCTGCCACTCCGCCTCGTTGGAGTGGGCCAGGATGATGCCACTGAACGGGATTGCGCCGATGTTCTCAGTGCCGATGTAGTTGCCTTCCTGCGTTGCGGTCAGCAACGGGTGCAGCATCTTGATCGGCGCCTTGAACATCTCGACGAATTCGAGCAGGCCCTGGTTGGCGCGATTGAGGCCGCCGGAATAGCTGTAGGCGTCAGGATCGTTCTGCGCATGCAACTCCAGCTTGCGGATGTCGACCTTGCCGACAAGCGAGGAGATGTCCTGATTGTTCTCGTCGCCAGGTTCGGTCTTGGCGACGGCGATCTGACGCAGCCGCGAGGGTTGCAGCTTGGCGACGCGGAAGCGTGAGATGTCGCCTTCGAACTCATCGAGTCGCTTGACGCACCAAGGGCTCATCAGTCCGGTCAGCCGCCGTTGGGGGATGCCGAAGCGATCTTCCAACATGGGTCCCATGCGTTCGGGATTGAACAGCCCAAGGGGGCTTTCGAACACCGGGCTCAGCTGGTCGCCTGCCTTCAGCACATAGACGGGATGCAGTTCCATCAATGCTTTCAGGCGTTCAGCGAGCGATGACTTACCGCCGCCGACCGGGCCGAGCAAATACATGATCTGCTTGCGCTCTTCGAGGCCCTGCGCGGCGTGGCGCAGGAAACCGACGATGCGTTCGATCGTCTCTTCCATGCCGAAGAATTCGGAGAACGCTGGATAGACCCGAATTGTCCGGTTCATGAAGATGCGACCGAGTCGGGCATCCTTTGCCGTATCGACCATCTGAGGTTCGCCGATCGCGGCGAGCAGACGCTCGGTCGCAGTCGCAAACATCATCGGATCGTCGCGGCACGCTTCCAGATATTCGGGAAGCGTCATTTCGGCTTCGCGGTTTGCCTCGAAGCTTTTTGCGTAGGCTGCGAACAAGTCATCGACCGGATACATCGGCCGCTCCGTCAGTTGAGGGGGCGCATCTGGCACTAATGCAAGATGGGTGCGAGCGTAGCGTATCGAGTGGGTGTCGCGTGAATGTTTTTTCGAGCGGACGTGCGGTTTGCACGGTTGGTGTGACGGTAACTGTTCTGGCCATGGAGGCCTCCTGTCCGAGTTGCTGGCCGCTACAGCGACGAAGAGGTGAAGCATGGTGACTTTGTGGCAACTCACCATGACGTGCCATTTGCCACGTCGCCGGCGGAGCCATCCGCCTGCGGCCGCCTGGGCAACTTCGGCCGGAGATCACCATCTGAGACACTGGCCGTCAATCGAGATATGCCAGATTTTCTCAGCCGAAATCATATAGTTACATGACGATCTTAGTATTTTGATAGAAATCCGAGAGCTGCGGAGATGCCCGCTAATCCCAATCGTGTGCGCCGCAGTCACAAACTGAGGCGTGAGAGAAATGGGAACCCGCGCCATCGCTGCAACCTCCGATCCCGATGCCAACGGCAGATGGCGCCGAGTTTCCCAAACCTACACGGGTATTTCTAACATCGCGTTAACCTACCGCGTGGTTGCATGGCCGCGAATCCGAGTTGGAGAGAGCGGTTTTTCATGGCGGCCGAGTTCGCGGCGCGCAGCGGGCGCGCGAATATTGGGCTGCATGCCGGATGGCGTGGCGTCACCTGCCTGCCGCCTGTGCACACGTCACGACTTCGCGCTGGTGCTTTCCGCGTGCCGCGGCCAGCACACCCTCCTCGATAGCGCTGGCGGGAGGTCTTGGGTAACCGTTGCCGAGCAGTCGCACCGTTCGCCGTATCTGGTCGTAATAGTGCCGACAAGCCTCGCAGCGGAACAGATGCCACCACATGTCGAGGCGGGCCCGGAGCGGCACGGCGCGTTCCAGATAGTCCGTCACGAGTTCGCTCATGTCGCGGCAGGTCGGCATGCTCACGACTCCCCTCGCCAAGTGGTGCAAATCACTGAAACTCGGTACAAGGCGGTACGTTACTGAAACTCCGTTGCTTCCTATAGGCAATAGCGCCAGCGCTCCGGGCAGCCGTCATGCGTCAGACCGAATTCGATGAGCCGGAATTCCTGGCCCGACTGCGCCGCGGCGATGAGCAGGCGTTCCGGGTGCTGATCAGGCGCTTCCACGGCTCGCTGACCGGGCTCGCTGCTTCGATCATCGGCAGCCGCGCCCAGGCCGAGGAGGTGGTGCAGGACGCCTGGCTGGCCGTGTTCTCCGGCATTGGGGCTTTCGAGGGCCGCTCCAGTCTGGTCACCTGGGTGTTCAGCATCGTGTTGAACCGGGCGCGCACGCGCGCCACGCGGGAGGGACGCCTGGTTGGCCTGCCAGCGTTGATGGAGGGAAGCAGTCCGGGCGGCAGAGCCGTGGATGGCTCGGAATTCAAGCCCGACGGGCACTGGATCGAGGCGCCTCGACTTTGGGACGAGATCAACCCCGAGCGCATTGTCAGTGGCAGGCAGTTATGGGATCACGTGATGGAGGCGATCGATCACCTGCCGTCCGGGCAGCGCGCCGTCATCATCCTGCGCGACATGGAGGGCTGCGAGGCCGAGGAGGCATGCACCCTGCTTGGCATCACGGCCGAGAACCAGCGCGTGCTGCTCCACCGCGCGCGCGGCCGCGTGCGCCAGGCGATCGACGCCGCTACCGGAGCGCCGCGCTCTGCCGCGGTCGCGACAGCGGCGCGTCGCCGCGGCGGTGTGGCAGCCACGACGGCGCAGTTCCTGGCGGTCTGGGGACGCTGCTGCCTGCAGCTCAGGTGCATCGATCCGCACTGGCTCATTGGCGCGATGATGGTATCGTAGTGGCATCTGTGGGGAGGGTGGAATGGCAGCACGAAAAAATTCGGCGGTAACGGCCCGTAAGGCGCGCGCGAAGGCTCTACCGGCCGAGCCGAGTACGCCTCGGCAGGCGGCACAGTCCAGCGACAACAATCTCCGTCTACTGCGCGAGGCGGCGTGGAGCCGCATGTTCGGTCGGGTTGAGGCGAAGAACCCGTTCACCCGCTAGGGCGACGACTGCCGTGACTTCACACCAGCGGCCGAACGACGTGCGCTCGGCGGCGCAGAGCGTGGCACTCGACTGGGCTGCGCTGCGCGAATATCTGGCGGGCGAAGGATTGCGTCTCGACAGCGATCCACCGCCACGGCAATTCGCTGGGGGACTGGCCAATCTGAATTATCTGATTCATGTCGACGGCAAACCCGCCGTGCTGCGCCGACCACCGCTCGGCGAGCTGCCGGCGGGTGCCTACGATATGGCTCGCGAGTTCCGTATCCTGAGCCGACTGCCGGACGCTCTGCCATTCGTGCCGCGCGGGCTGTTTTTGTGTGCGGACGCGGGCATCGTTGGCGCACAATTCCAGATCATCGAGTATCGGCCAGGCCTGGTGATCCGTGAGCACATGCCGCCGGAGCTGGCCGGCCGCCCTGAGGTGGGTCCCCGCCTGTCACAGGTGCTGCTTGAGACGCTGGCGGCGATCCACGCTGTGGACACCGCCGCGGTCGGGCTGGACGATCTCGGGCGGCCGGTGGGTTTCCTCGGGCGAGCAGTGAGCGGCTGGCGCAAGCGGGGCGTGGCGGCGTTGGAGGCGGGCACCGAACCGCTGCATGTCGAGCTCGGTCATTGGCTGGAGAGCCACCTTGTGCCGGATGGTGCGCCGGCGTTGCTGCACAATGACTTCAAGCTGAACAACATGATTCTGGATCCTCGTGACCTGTCGCCGGTCGCCGTGGTGGACTGGGACCAGGGTACGCGGGGCGATCCGCTATTCGATTTCGCAACGCTGCTGAGCTACTGGGTGCACGAAGATGACCCGCCTGCGCTGCACGATATGGCACAGATGCCGGCGGACGAGGGCGGCTTCTGGTCCCGCGAACAGGCCGTTGCGACCTACGCCGCGCTGAGCGGACGTGATGTGACGGACTTCCTGTTTCACCGAGTACCTGGCGATGTACAAGCTGGGCGTGATCTTTCTGCAACTCGGCTACCGCTGGCGTAGTGGCGCCACGACAGAACCGCGCTATGCCGGCCTCACCGCGATCGGCACTGGCATCGTCGAATTCGCGCATGAGATTGCCCAGGGACGTGCATTCTGATGGATTTTTCGCTCTCATCCGAACTACAGGAGCTGCAGCAGCGCACGCGCAGCTTCGTTCGCGACAAGATCATGCCGCTGGAGGGCGATCCTCGACAGACCGCACACGGTCCGACCGAGGCGTTCCGGCGCGAGCTGGTAACACTTGGACGCGAGGCGGGGCTGCTCGCGCCGCACGCTCCGGCGGAATTCGGCGGCCTCGGACTGAACAATATCGGCAAGGCGGTGGTGTTCGAGGAGGCCGGCTATTCGCTGCTGGGCCCGGTTGCGCTGCATATCTTCGCCCCAGACGAGGGCAACATCCACTTGCTTGAACAGGTTGCCACGAGGGAACAGAAGGAACGCTGGCTGCGCCCGTTGGCGCGCGGTGACATCCGCTCGTGCTTCTGCATGACCGAGCCGGCACCGGGGGCGGGATCCGATCCTTCCGCGTTGAACACCACCGCCGTGCTGGACGGCAACCACTGGGTGATCAACGGTACCAAGTGGTTCATTACCGGCGCGGAGGGTGCCGGCTTCGCCATCATCATGGCCAAGGGCGAGGATGGCGCGGCGACGATGTTCCTCGCCGATATGGACCAGCCGGGGATCGAGATCGTACGCACCATGCACAGCCTCGACCAGGCATTCGCGGGCGGCCATGCGGTTGTTCGGTTCAATGATCTGCGTGTCCCGGCGGGTGACATACTTGGCGAGCTCGGCAAGGGCTTCCGCTATGCGCAGGTGCGGCTTGCGCCGGCGCGACTGACTCACTGCATGCGTTGGCTTGGTGCGGCGCGACGCGCGCACGACATCGCGGCGGCCTATGCGGCGCGGCGTGAGGTGTTCGGGTCGAAGCTGATAAATCACGAAGGTGTCGGGTTCATGCTGGCCGACAACGAAATCGACATACGTATGAGCCGGCTGGCGATCTGGCACACCGCCTGGGTATTGGACCAGGGCGCGCGCGGCACCACTGAGTCGTCGATCGCCAAAGTGTTCTGCTCCGAGGCGATCTGGCGCGTGGTCGATCGCTGTGTCCAGGTGCTGGGTGGGCAGGGCGTCACAGGCGAGACGCTGGTGGAACGCATCTTTCGCGAGGTGCGCGCGTTCCGCATTTATGACGGCCCCTCGGAGGTGCATCGCTGGTCGCTGGCGCAGCGCATCGCGCGACAGGGCGCGAACTGGTGACGGCGTTCGATCTCTCGATGAAGGGTCTGTCGCTGGACCGCGACGCTATCCTGGCGGCGGCAGGAAATTCACCTCGTGCAGACCTGCGAGGCGGACGACCTCTACGGGGTCGGGCACATTGTCGATTGCCTGGAACAGGTCCCAGAGCCTGCGCGTCGGTGATGCCCAGAACAGGCAGGTGATGTCCGCTTGGCTGTGGTTGAACAGCCCGTGCGGAATGCCCCGCGGCAGGCGGATCAGATCACCGGCCGATGCACTCGCGGCCTGGCCATCCAGCACGAGGTCGAAGCGTCCCTCAAATATGTAGATAAACTCGTCCTGTGTCGGGTGGACGTGCGGTGGCACGAACGTGCCGGGCGGCAGCAGCGCATGCCACGAGAAGCTGCTCTCGGTGACGTGGAGTGGCGTGTACGTCTGGCCCAGGATGTGCCAGACCATCCCGTCCACGCTACTGCCCTGCTGCGTGACGCCGGCGGTCATCAGGGCGGGACTGGTCATCTCGGTGCTCCTCTGCATGCGTTGCGGCGCGGAATCCATTGCACAGCATGGCGGGTTGCCGCGCAAGAATCGCCCCGCAGAGGCTGTGAAGGGCGGCCGCACCCGCCGCCGAACCTGCTATTCCGCACCTGAAGCCCTGGCGGAGCAGCGGGTGCGAGCAGCAATCAGAGGACGGCGATGTAGGCCAGACCTGCGAGGCCGACGCACATGCCAACGAAGATGCCCATGAAGTAGTCGATGGGGGTCATAGCATCCTCTTCCGACATCTAATCTGCGGTCGAGACCGCACCGAAGTTATTGGCTGCGGACCCGGAGACCATCTCCGGAGGCCTTAAGCCGACCAAACCAAGGCCCAAACGAGTCGCCTCGCCGCCGCAGCCGGATGGCGAAGTGGGCGTTCGCTTCGAGCACAATAACTGGCTCCGCCAGCATATGGTTTATGCGCACAGCGGAGCGATGGATCTCAGGGGCAGAACCGTCGGACAGCGGACATTCGATAACTAAACGCAACATAACTCAAGATTGGGTCATTTTCAATGAGCTTTCTCACAGCTTCCTTTACAGCTCGGTCATTGTGCGAAGGATTTCAGCAGCCTCGGGCCTCAGCCCAAGGCTGGAACCTGCCCAGATGCCCGCCGGTTCGCTTACCGCTGTGGGACGGTTGCGGACCTATCCCCTGAACTTCTGGATTCCTGAAAGTTATCGCCAGAGGAATGAGCGGCCAGCGCCAATGCCATCAGCGTGAACACGACCCGCACCAGCCCGACGCCGCGATGAGCGACAGTGCGGCCCCAAGACCCCGTAACCGGTCTTGGGGCCCAAGCTGCACAGCTCATGAGGGCGCGCCAGCGCACAGATTCCTTTACACACTTGGCGGCGAAAAATGTCAGGGTCTTTTCGTAGGTTACGACGTGGGGGAACGACGTAGCACACCTGGACAGCAGGTAAACCTGACGAACCTTGTGGAAAACGCCCAAAAACTGAGCATATCCGGTGGAACCATTCACTTCGTAAGCGGCGCGGAGTTTGATGGACCAGGCTTCGATGTAAGTGAGACGACACTGGACGGCAGATTGACCGGAACTGCCACGCTCTCCATCGAGAGCGGGGATCACAACGGCAGTGCGTTGGAAGTCAGTGGCTCAGTCTCGCGCGGACTGAACTTCCTATTTGTCGGGTCTATGTCTGAGAACAGCCTCACGATTGACGACACTTCGAAGTTCCGCGGATTGATCACGGCGCACTTCATACCGAATGACTTGGACCCACAGTTCGGCTTCGTTGACTGTGTTGGCATCCATGCGACCAGCGCGAACATCCACGACGACATACTGCAAATGTTCGACGGCAAGAAGCTCGTGGATACAACTCGTATAGATATCGGTGACGGCAAGGGCATACAACTCCAACAGAACTCTCAGGGCGTGATCCTCTTGGGAGGTGCCAATCCTGCTGATATTCCCGATGGCCCCGGCACGCCGGTTCCGACTGCATATCTCGTAGCCGGTGTGGAGGGGCGACGGGGTCGTTGCAGCCGAGCGCTTAACGAAAACGCCAGAATAGTTTAGGCGTCCCGCGGTGCCAGTGACGGTCAAAGCGGGCAATTTGGGCGGCTGGCGCACCCATGACGTATCGGTTTTACAGCGCTGCGATATATCAGGGGCTCCGAAAGTCCAGTTTTTCTAGCTTTCGAGGCGTGGCTGCGGACGGGGAATGGTGGAGCTGAGGGGATTCGAACCCCTGGCCTCCTCATTGCGAACGAGGCGCTCTCCCAACTGAGCTACAGCCCCGTCCCGCAGGGCGCGGACAATGCTCAGAGGCCCCGCGGAAAGTCAAGGGAATGGGCGTTCGTATAGGTTGCAGACCGAATCATCGCCCGCTAGCTTCCGCCGACCCTTGGGAGACCCCGCGTGATCGACATCTTTTTTCAATTGATCTACTACGTGGTCAACCTATTCAAGTGGGCGGTCATCCTGAGCGCCGTGTTCAGCATTCTCGCCAGTTTCGGCGTGCTGGACACGCGGAATCGGCTGGTCTGGACGATTGGCGACTTCCTGTATCGGGTCACGGACCCCGTGCTGCGGCCAATTCGCAATATGCTGCCGAGTTTCGGTGGCATCGATATCAGCCCCTGGGTTGTCGTCGTTCTTATCCAGATTGTCGTCCTGCCGCTGTTATTCAAAATCCACGCCGCGGTCACCTACGGAACCTGGCAACCGCTGGTCTTCTGACGATGTTCTGGTGCCCGCTCGTGGATGGCGTCGCGGTAGCGGTGAAGGTTCATCCGAAGTCGCGCAGGCCAGGACTGCACGGGGCAACCCCCACGGCTGATGGCGAGCGCCTTCGCATCGGGGTCACCGAGGCAGCGAAAGGTGGCCGTGCCAACCGCGCCGCCTGTGCCGCGTTGGCCGACGCGCTTGGGCTGGCACAGTCAGCCGTGCATCTGACGTTCGGTGCGACCAGCCGGGACAAGACGCTGCACGTTGCTGGCGACCCTGCGGCGCTCGGCGAGAAGCTGGCTGCGCTGTGAGCGCGCGGATCATCGACGGCAAGGTGGTAGCCGCAGCGCTTCGGGCAAGGCTGGCCGAACGGGTCGCCGCCCTGTCGTTCCGTCCAGGTCTGGTCGTGGTCCTGGTAGGCGATGATCCGGCGAGTACGGTCTATGTGCGCAGCAAGGACCGTGCGGCGAATGCAACGGGAATCGCGGCGCAAACGATTCGCCTGCCATCGGATACGTCCGAAAACGCACTGATCGCCCAGATCGTCCGTCTGAACGATGATCCTTCGGTGGATGGCATCCTGGTGCAGCTTCCTTTGCCGTCGCAGGTTACTTCGCAGGCGGTGATCGAAGCGGTTGACCCTGACAAGGATGTCGACGGCTTCCATCCATTGAATGTCGGCCGTCTTGCGACGGGTCACCCTGGTCTGATTCCCTGCACGCCGGCCGGCGTGATGAAGCTGCTCACCGAGGCCAACACTTCGCTGGACGGCGCGCGCGCACTGGTGCTGGGTCGTTCCACGATTGTCGGTCGCCCGATGGCGGCGCTGTTGCTGGCAGCCAACGCGACCGTCACCACGGCCCATACCCGCACACGCGATCTCGCCGCCGAGTGTCGGCGCGCGGACATCATTGTGGCGGCCGCGGGCAGACCCGAACTGGTGCGCGGCGACTGGATTGCGCCTGGCGCTACGGTCATCGACGTTGGGATGAACCGGCTTCCCGACGGTAGTCTGGTGGGCGACGTGGCTTTCGCCGAGGCGGTTCAGGTCGCCGGCGCTATCACGCCTGTGCCGGGCGGCGTGGGGCCGATGACGATCGCCTGCCTGCTGGAAAACACGGTGACCGCCGCACTGCGCCGGCGGTCGCGCAGCTAAACGTGACTTTGGGGCACCTCGCCGCACCGACAATCGGTCGTGACTTGCGGCTGCCGCGCCCCAGCGATCATGATCGAAACAAGACGAAGTCGTGCATCAAGGGGAAACATGTCGGACAACCAACCTATTGGCTTCGTGCCCAATCCGGGCGCGTGGTCAGCGACGGCGCCGCAGCCAGCCTTCGCACCGGTGCGCCATAACTATCCGCTGGCGGTGCGCGACCATGGTCTGGGCACTGCCATCAGTCTGCTGATGCGAAGCCTGCCCTATGCGCTTGCCCGATTCGGCATCCTGCTGGGCTACACACTGGCCTGCATCGTTTGGCTGGTGATCACCTTCGGGGGCGCCGCCTGGCTCGGCACCCACATCGCGGGGGCCTTCGGCGTCGTGTGGTTCGTCCTGTGTATTGTCGGCGTCGGTTGGTTCTGGGGCGCAGTGCTGCGCTATCTGCTGCACCTGCTCGCGTGTGGGCACGTTGCCGTGCTGACCGACCTGATCACCCGCGGCCAGGTGGGTAACGGCAGCGAGTCGCAACTCGCCTACGGCAAGCGGGTGGTCACCGAGCGGTTCGGCCAGGTGAATGCGCTGTTCGGCCTGAACATGCTGGTACGCGGCATTCTCGCCGCCTTCCACCGCACGCTCGACTGGATCGCCGATATGCTGCCCATCCCAGGTCTGGAGAGCCTGTCGAACCTGGTCAACATCGTGCTGCGTGCTGCGACGCGTTACCTCGATAAGGTGATTTTATCATACAACCTGGCACGCGACGACCAGGATCCGTGGCGGGGTGCGCGCGAAGGTATCGTTTACTACTGCCAGAACGCCAAGCCGATCCTCAAGACCTCGGTATGGATCGTCATCCTGGAGCGCCTGCTGAGTTTCGTAGTGTGGCTGGTCCTGCTGACTCCGGCGGCGGCCATCACTGTCATGCTGCCGGCCTCAGTGCGCGAAGTCGGGGGGCATTGTCACAGTCATCATTGCCGTGCTGCTCGCAGCCACGGTGCGCGCCGCGTTCATAAAGCCGTTGTTCCTGATCATGATCATGGTGCGGTTCCACGCGCTGATCGAGAACCAGCCGATCAACCAGGAATGGGACACGCGGCTCAGCGGAATTTCCGACAAGTTCCACACGCTGGGCGAACAGGCGGCGCCGGCGTTCAGGTGAACCGGAACGACAGCTGAAGCCGGTTCATCCCGCCCGACCGCTGGTAGGTGATCTGGTCGGCGAAGCCGCGCATCAATCTGATGCCCAGGCCGCCGATCTTGGCGGACCGAAGGTTCGTGGGCGCCGCCGACGGCTGGTACGAAATGGGATCGAATGGACGGCCGTTGTCGGTGACCTCGGCATGCAAGACCGCATCGTCGCACCACAAGGCGATGTGCACATCATGCGCCGTGTTGGGCTCGAACGCGTGCGACACGATGTTGGTAACCGCTTCGTCCAGACAAAGCTGCAACGCATGCGTCGTTCCGGGAGGCAGCGCGAGCGTTACGGCAAGTTCGTCAATCCACGTCATCACCCGCGCGACCTCGGCGCGGTCGTTGCGCAAGGTCAGGGAATGGTGTTCACTCACCGCAATCTGGTCACCGTTCAGGCGCTTGAGGAAGCAGCCGTGACTGCTGCCTCGCTGTCGCGATAGATCGGCATCAGATCGGTCACACCCGTCACCTCCAACACGCGCTCCACTTCGCCAATGGGATTGAGCAGGACAAAGCTGCCGCCGCGACGTTGCACCAACTTAGCGCCCAGCAACAGCGTTCTGATCCCGATCGATGCCAGAAAGCTGACATTGGCGAGGTCGACCACGATGCCTTTGTGGGACCCGGCGATCGCGCTGAATTGCAGATCGATGACACTCGCCCCGGTGATGTCCAGCCGACCATCCAAAATGACCTTGACCACGCCCGGCGCAACCGGCTCGACTGCCATCTTCATCTTGTCCCCCGTTGTTGCCAACAAAAGCCCATAGCTGCGCTTGCGGCAGCCGTCTCCAATAGTCTGGTCCCAAAGACGGATCAATTGCGTTGCAACCTCAGGCGCCCCATCGGCAGATAGATCACCGGGGTTGCATACAGCGTCAGCAATTGTAGCCCGCCGCGACAGGATCAGGGGGGAGCGCGCCCTATGTCGTCGTGGTAACAGGCGCAATCGCTCCAATATCACGATCTGGCCGAGACGGGGGGACAGCATGGGACGGGTCGTCGGAATCGATCACCTGGTGATCAGGGTCAGTGACTACGAGAGGTCCAAAGATTTCTACGGCAGGTTGTTCGCTTTTCTGGGCTTTGAGATCTCCGACGAATACGAGGACGCGATCGGCTGGACCGACGGCAAGACGCGCTTCTGGATCGGTCCTGCCGATGCCGAGGGGCGCAAGCGCAAATACCGTGTGCGCGACGTCGGCTTCCATCATTACGCATTCCAGTTGCGCAGCCGCAGGGATGTGGATGCATTGCAGGTATTTCTGCGTGAGCTCGGGGCGACCATCGTTGATCCAGCCGCCGAGTACTACGACGACTACTACGCGGTGTTCTTCCTGGATCCCGACGGGCTCAAACTGGAGGGCATGAAATACGGTGAGCGCCACGCGAGCGAAGCACGACGGAAAAGCCAATGACTTCGACGCCGCAACGCTCCGGCTATGCGCCTCTGCCGTTCTTCTATGGCTGGGTCATCGTGGCCGTCGTCTTCATCACCATGGGGGTGGCGGTGCATGCTCGCACTGCATTCTCCCTGCTGTTCCCGCCGATCCTTGACGAATTCGGCTGGAATCGCGGCACGACGGCCGGCGCCTTCTCGTTCGGCTTCATCGTGTCGGCAATCATGAGCCCATGACAAGCGCGGCCCGCTGGTCGTGAATGAACTGGGAGTGGTCCTGATCGGCGCAGGACTGCTGTTGGCGACGTTGGTGCAGAAACCATGGCAGCTTTACGCGACCCTCGGCATGCTGGTGGGTGGCGGCAGCGTCTGCCTCGGTTACACCGGCCAGGGATTGTTCCTTCCCAACTGGTTCGTCCGCCGCCGCGGGCTCGCGATGAGCCTCGCGTTCGCCGGCGTTGGTGTGGGCTCCATCATCCTGCTGCCATTGATTCAAAGCATGATCATGCGCACGGGCTGGCGAACCGCGTGCCTGGCACTCGGTATCGTGGTCCTGGTCCTGCTGCTGCCGCTCAATCTTCTGGTGAGGTGACGGCCGGAGGACATTGGTCTCGATCCCGATGGTGACAGTGCTCTCGTGTGGGCGCCGTCGGCGGAGCGAGCGCAAATATCGTCGATCCAGCATGGGTCGCCGTGGATTGGACGCTGGGCCGCGCCATGCGGACGAGGCGTTTCTGGTGGATCGCAATCGGGTATTTCTGCGCGCTGTTCGTGTGGTACGCGGTGCAGGTTTATCAGACGAGGTATCTTGTGGAGATCGGCTTCAGTCCCGCGATCGCCGCCTGGGCGTTGGGGGTGTCAGCCTTGCTGGCATCCCCGGTCAGATCGCTCTCGGCCATC
This sequence comes from uncultured Alphaproteobacteria bacterium, assembly GCA_963799415.1. GTDB lineage: Bacteria > Pseudomonadota > Alphaproteobacteria > Acetobacterales > Acetobacteraceae > JAMXLO01. The sequence goes on from CAWCXI010000030.1 coordinate 43,545, forward strand.
TGTCCGATCGCATCGGACGCGAGTTCGTCTGGACCGTGGGCAGCCTGGGCTTTGCCACGACCTTCGTCCTGCTGCTGCTGTTGCAGGATTCGCCGACGCCGTTCGCTGCTTTACGTCATGATCGCCGCGCAGGGAGTACTGGGCTATGGCATTACCTCTGTGATCGGAGCCATACCGGCAGAGATCTTCCAGGGGCGTCATTACGGCACCATCTTTGGCACATTGATGTTGGCCTCGATTGGCGGCGGCGCCGTCGGACCTTGGTTGACCGGAGTGCTGCACGACGCCACCGGCAGCTACTCGATCGCTTTTTGGATCGCGATATTCTGCAGCCTGCTCTCCGCGATAGCGATCTGGCTCGCCGCGCCGCGCAAGGTTCGTTTGGTGGCGGGTCGCGCGTGCACGCGCCGGTTGATCAGAATCCAACCCGATCGCCGCCCTTCAGCTTGAGGATTTCACGTGCCTCCTGTGGGGTGGCAATCTCCAGGCTGAGTTCCTCCAGGATGCGGCGGATCTTCGCCACCTGCTCGGCATTCGACTTTGCCAGCGCGCCGCGGCCGATATACAGGCTGTCCTCCAAGCCGACGCGGACATTGCCGCCGAGGACGCCAGCCATGGTGGTGAACGCCATCTGATGCCGTCCCGCTGCGAGCACCGACCAGACATAGGCGTCGCCGAACAGCTTGTCGGCGGTTTCCTTCATGAACAGCAGATTGCGCGGATCGGCGCCGATCCCGCCGAGGATGCCGAAAATCGTCTGCACGAACAGCGGCGGCTCGACGATCTTTTGATCGAGGCAATAAGCCAGATTGTAGAGATGCCCCACGTCGTAGCATTCGAATTCGAAGCGCGTACCGTGCGCCTTGCCGAGGCGCTCGACGATCCCCGCGATGTCGCGGAAGGTGTTGCGGAATATGTGGTCATCGGTGCGATCGAGATACGGCTTCTCCCAGGCGTGCTTCCACGTCTTCACCCGATCGCCGGCGCGCGCGATATTGAAGTTCATGCTGCCCATGTTGAGGCTGCACATCTCCGGCTTCGCCTGCAGCGGTGCCGCCAGGCGATCGTCCAGGGTCATGTTGAGACCGCCACCAGTGGTGATGTTCACCACCGCATCGACGTTCTGCTTGATCACTGGCAGGAAGCGCATGAATACTGCCGGATCAGGTGTAGGCTCACCGGTGTCTGGATCGCGCGCGTGCAGGTGGATGATCGCCGCACCCGCCTCGGCTGCGTCGATCGAGGATCGCGCGATCTCCTCCGGCGTGATCGGCAGATAATCTGACATGCTTGGGGTGTGAATCGCCCCGGTGACGGCGCAACTGATGATCACCTTGCCGGCCATGGTCTTCCTCCCGGATCGTTGAGGGCTGCCAATCTGCATCGCCTCGGGGCAGTGGACCAGGGGTCATGGATGCGCCACGCCCTTTTGGCACGCCTGCGATGGCTCGCACCCCGCGCAAGCTGCCCTCAGGATTACCGAGGGACGGGCAAGAGGCCTCTCCCAAGATCACCGCGGCGATGCTATGTTTACGACGCTCGGCGGGGCGTGTCGTGGGCGGCGGTGCCCCAATCGACGTTCCGAACGCCAAGAGTGGAGTTAATGTGGTCGTCAATTGTTGTCGCTGAATGGTAAAGTCCCCGTAGCTCAGCAGGATAGAGCACAGGATTCCTAATCCTGGGGCCGTGAGTTCGAATCTCGCCGGGGACGCCAGGTTAGAGCCATGAAATTGCTCTTGTTTCTCTAGTGGGCAGTTGGATTGCCTCGTTGACCCGGCAGGCTCTGACAGGACATTGACAGGACAGTGGGTTGAACGCCATGGCATCTAGACTAGAGGAGTTTCTTGCTGCCCCGTGGGCTCAGGCTCTTTGCCGGGTTCGCTTTGGCCGGGGCCGCCAAATATCGGGCATATCTGACGAGCGGAGATCGGCTTTCGAATTGCCGCGCGGCCACTGTTGGCCGGTTGCTGGCCGCGTCACGGGTTGGAGCGATCAAGCCGGGCGACCGCGCGGACGCCGACTGGCTGCCCTGGAGGATCAGCGCGACGCTCCGGGCCGTCGAGGCGATGCGCATGGCGCGATGGTCTCCTGATCGGCGCACGGCCCTGGCGCAACCTTCAGCGGTGCAGCCCTGAGTCCGTCATGCCATCATGCAGTAAAAGATGGCCGATCTCCGCCTCTTTTGGATCGTTACGGTGACAGATGACGGATGACAGTGAGGTTCTTAAGACCCTCAGGAGAAAAAAGTCTGTTCATGCTGATGATGATTGATGATTATAGTCTGCCTCCCCATCATCAGGTCATGATCACGAAAAAACTCCGTAGCGTATACAGGGAGAATCTGCGTCACGTCCGTCACTGTAACAATAAGACATTGATAGAAATTGGAAAATCGGTGATCGACTATCCTAGACCGTCACGGTCCGTCACCCGGTCTGTCATCAAAACGAACGCCATGAAGACCGGCCTTGGAGGCTTTTTTTTCATCACAACTGGGATTGAGCAGGGGGTGGCCCGAAACGGCCTAGGCGGCCTCGTTCTCCATGGCGGCCCGGCCTCCCGGACCATGATGGCCAGTAGGCAGGGGCACGGCGGGTGAGCGAGGGTGCCACCGGCACGACCGCGAGGTGCCCTGCGAGATCGAACCCGCGCTCAGTGCGATCTCGACGCCGCGGCGGCGATCTCGGTCTCGTGACGGCACCGATCCGTGGGCCTGGCAGACGCACAGCCAGCAGGCGGCGGTAGCATCCAGGTAAAGGCTGGGCGGTCGGAGCCGTGTCTCAGTGCGTCACGCGCTCTTGGTCGGTCACAAGATCGACGCCCTGGAAATAGCAAATCAACTCGCCATTATCGTCCGCCGACTCAACTGTGGTCACGTCCGGTATGATCGCCTGGACGGCCAGGACGAACTCCCGACACATCGGTGGCGCGTGATCGTGCTCGCGGCACCAATACACGTAGGCATCGTGCAGTCTGGCGATCTGGACCCCGCGAAACTCGTGGACGACGCACCGATCGCGGACGAAGGCGCTCAAGGCAGCGCTAGCGCCGCCTTCCTCGCTGGCAGCGGCCCGCCGTTGTCCCGCGTCGTCACCAGCTTCGCCAGTTTGGCCAGCGGGGGCTTCCTTGGCGCCGTTGGTTCCCGGGGCCTGCGGCGTGCGCCACGCGCCGGCCTTGATAAGCTCCTCTTTCTTTGCCGGGCTATACCACCAGCGCCCTTCGCGGGTGCGAAGACCTTTCTCCCAGCCGACGCGGGTGAGCACCCGCTTTATCCGGTCTTGGTCGGGCCGCTTGATCTCCTTTGGCGTGAGGTCGAGTGCGCCTTTTGCGATCTGCAACACCGTGGATTGGTCCACGTTCTTCAGGAATTCCAGCACGGCGCCCGTCCACACATCCTCGTCGAAGCGAGCATCCTGCTGTGGCTTGATGTGGGTCATTTCAAAGTCGGCGTCTGGCCACCAGCGCTCGCCACGTCGGTATAGGACGAGCGCCTCGGCTAGGAGTTGGTCGCGGTCGCGCGTGAGCGCCTCAATATTGATGGTGCCAACGAGCATCGGCCAGAACCGCCGCGCGCCGGTTTCGTCGTCCAGATAATTTGCGTCGTTGACGGTGCAGACGAATACGCACTGGCGCTCCTCACGGACATCACGACGGCCGTAGGGCCGGCGATACTGTTCTTCCTGTCGCGTCAGGAATGCCTTTTTATGCGCATTGCTCTTGCCCAACGCAGCAAGTTCACCGATTTCGATAAGCCACTTCCCATTGAGATGCTGGGACGCGTCCTTGTGACGGATGTCGGGTAGGCTGTCCGTATACCAGCGTCCGCCCAGGATGCGGAGGGCGGTGGATTTCAGCGTGCCCTGATGCCCCTCCATCACCCACGTATAATCGGCCTTCACGCCGGGCTGATAAATTCGAGCTATCATGGAGATGAGAAACATCTTGCCAATTGCTGTCGTGTATTCGCTGTCGTCAGCGCCCAAGTAAGTCTGCAGCCATGTATCAATGCGCCAAATTCCGTCATGTTTGACGCCCTCAAGTTCTTCCTTGACAGGGTGAAATGAGCGCTCGCGCGCCACCAAATCGATGGCTTGGTGGGTGACATCCTTCGTCAGTGTCGGCAGCCCGGCGTTCTGTATCCACTCCTGGATTGCCGCAACGTCCTCGTCGCCTATCGGGCGGGGAAACCTGCCGCCCGACGGTCTGCCAGGCGCAGCTCGCATCAGGACAGGTTCGCGCAGCATTTCGTCGTATCGGATGAGGTCGCGCAGTGACAGCGCTTCGCGTAGCGCCAGCGCTGCGTTGGCCAGATTGCCGAACGGTTTTCCGTCCTCGATGCACAGCGCCCGGCCCAGCCAGTCCTTGTCATTGTCACCACGCCGCTGGCGGTCGCGGTGTTTATCGCGTTCTCGGATAGCCTTGTTCAGTTGCTTCTTGATCGCCGGCACCAAGTCTCTGGTGCCGTTATTCACCGCCGAGAGTTTGGAGGCGTTCTGGCACAGCCAGAACCGCTCGATCTCGGAGAGAAACCCCGCTTTGAGCGCCTCCTTGATCAGGACATCAACTATCGTCTCAGGCGCGGTTTTCGCAGCGGCCTCCGTGGCAGCGAGTATCTTCGCGTAGTCACCTGCCGCCTTGTCCCATATGCGATGCAGTTCCCGCTGGCTGTTCGCTTCACCCTTCTCGCGGCACCAGTCCGCGGTCTCCGGGTCGGCGCGCAGCCGGGCTACCATGTCTTCGTAGGAGCCGCCGGCGCGGCGGATCGCAGCGCCTATGCGGAGAGCGGCGGCGCTACGGTCCACGCCGGTGCGCTTCGTTCCTGGCTTGCTGCCGCCCTTTGGCTTGCCCTGTGCGACCGGCTCAACGTGGCGGCGCACAAGATCGCTGCTGGTCAGCAGTCGATGCAGGTGGGCGCCCAGGCCGACCGCCTGATCGGCCGTGTATGTGCGATTGCTATGGTCCAGAACCCGTGCCCGCGTAACACCTCGACCCAGTTTCAACTTCTTGGCGTTTGGGTAGTTCAAGGTGCCGGGCAGTCGCAGCAGTCGATCAATGTTGAACGTGCCGGAGGCTCCGACCGCTGCTTCGATGGTTTGGTTCTCCGCTTCGACCGTCTCCGTGATCGGCTGCGTCAGCAGTTGGCGGGCGACAACCCAGAGCGGATAGATGCCGTTGCCGCTGTCTAGCACGACAGTTGGCGGCATGACGGGATCATCATGGAGATGCTTGGCCAGCCGATGGAGGCGATTGCGCTCCTCGGCGTAGGGAAACTGATCGTCGACCGGATCAACGTCCGCATGGCGACATAGCGCGGCAATCATCTGGCCCTTAGTCGGCTTCTTCTGGCAGTCGGGATGCGTCTCGTTGACCTCGAAGTAGACGTTCTTCCGCTGATCCTGTTGTCGCCTGATCCATTTAGCCATTGCGGACATGGCGTCCGCTTTAAAAGTCATCGTAGTTGTGGCGCCGCCCGCTGCCGGGATCACTGTCAACGTGATGTGGCCGGAGCCTGTGGCGGCCGACCACAAGCGCGCGAACGCTTCACACTCGCCTGTGTCGAGCTGCGGTGACTGCGCGGCGGCATCGCTGGGGTCGAGGCCCCCGTTCAACGCGCCGCTGGCGTCGGTGCCGGTATCGTGGACGCCGCGGTTCGGCGTGACGTTGGCGGTTCCAGGGCTACCCGTGTCATCGGTGCCCGCGCCGGTATCTGTGCGGGTGGCGTCGGCCGCCGCGCACTCCGCCCGCACTTCGCGGAGCAACGTGTCGCTGCTGCGAAGGCGGGCGCGAAGCTCATCTAGCGCGTCCTGGGAGCCGGAGTCGGCATCTGTGCCGCCTGCCTGGTCGCTCATTGCCCTACCGTCCACGGCGTCAGTGCTGCGCGCGCATAGCTACGTGCGCTGCGCTCGTGTTTACTGGCGCGGCTCGGTGCGGATCGCGGGCCTGGATGGTCACGCACGACCGTTACGCTCCATATGGAGGCGGAAGGGTCCCGACGGCCGCGCCTGCGGAGCGAGCTTTGCGGACCCCAGACCGCTCAGCTTGGTCAAAGGACCGCGGCGATGCAGAAAACCGCCTATCAGTGGCAGCACGTCAGCGCTGCGGCAGATGGCGTGATAGGCAAAGCTCATGTGCGCCTCCGTGTTGGAGACGCGGCTTGCACCGATTAGCGCATAAGGTTATTCAGGAGTGATCTCACGCATTCCGATAACCTTTACCGCTACCTCGGCATTTACCGCGCCGAGGTAGTGGTCAGGCTGTGCGTTGCGGCGACCGCGCTCCGGCGCCCACCCATAACGACCGGAGCCGCGCTCAATTTGGCGAACGCAATCTCGAACAGCTTTGCGGTCGGCACGATGGCGCGGCCGTTGACGTGTCTGATGGGCAGCGGCCAAGCTTCTCAAAGTCCTGAAGGACACGGGAAACATGTGCTTCGTGATCAGATCGGCGCCGACGCGGCGATCTACATATTTGGGCAAGTCCGCCACCACTTGCTCCAGTTCCGGTGGCAGAATCACCGATGCGCTTTCGGCGAGTAGGTTCTCGCGAAGGCAAGACATGATACGTCAACTCCGTCACGTTACGTTACGCCACGGATGCTGCCGCCGATTGACCGGTGCCGCTATTTGTCTTTTGCCGGAGTTGTCTTAGAAAAAATGCCGGAGTTTCCTCGAATTTGTCGGAGTTTCCCGAGGGCCGGCAGGCGACTCAGTGCCTCCTTCCGTGCTGCGACTAGGGTGGTCCGCCTGGCGCTATCGTAGATACGGCCAAGTTCCTTCCACGTCATTCTCTGCAGTTGCTTGTCGGAGATATCACCGGTCCCGACCGCCTCAATCATGGCGGCGACCGCTTCTTCAATCTTGACCCGAGGAGGCCCGCGCCTTTTCGGGACTGGTCGCTCCGTCTGCACGCTTCTGGTTGCGCCTGCGTCGACAGCTGACGTCGCTTGCTGGAACGCAGCGCCAGCGGCAGTTCGAGACGTCGCGCGTAGGAAGGCAGCCATCCTACGGCTGGCCAAACTTCCAGCGGTTTCCTGCGTCCCGGCGGTAGTATGCCTACCCTGGAATTTGGGTGCGCGTTGGATGCGCACCACCCTACGCCAAGCCACCGAAGGAAGCGGCGCCGTTTTGTCTGTGCGTCCCTCATTCGTTCGTTTCAAAGACCATGCTGGCATCGCGACGCAATAGGGCATCCAGCGGTCAATGTCGTGCGCGAGGTCGGTCGCCAATTGAGCTTCCCGAAGGCCGGAGCGTGTCACCAACCAATGTATCTGATCCGACAGTCGAGAGATGGCTTCGTATCCTTCGTATCCCGATCCCTCCCACTTCAGCTCATTAAGAGCTTTGCCGGCCGCTTGCATCTGCAACGCCGTCAGCAGCAACTTGGCGCGTTCATAGTCAAGCCCGTTATGGAGACCCCAGTCGTTCCACGTCCGCTTCATCAAGCCATAGTGCACCATTGTTTCCGCAGCCTCAAGACTTCGACGTCGTGCGAGCTACTTGTTCTCCGTCAGGCACATGCGCCTCCGCTGATGTCCGCATGAAAAATCAGCGGGCAGCCTGGTGCGGAGCCAGGTTCTCGGGAATCAGCCTATCCCGCCGCCTGGAAGTGAATCACGATTGGACGAGTCGGGAACAGCGGAGTGGGTTGGGGGGTCGTCGGGCAGGGTCACCGGTGCCAACTCGCATGGTCTTGGCGAGCGGCAAGGTCGCCGCATGCTTGAGGACGAGTTCGGCGACCCGCTGACGCGTCCAAAGCTCCACGCCGTCGACTGGAGCGAGGTCATCGGGATGCAGCAACGAGGCTAGGATTTGACGCGGATTAGCGTCGGACTGCGGTTCGGCTATGGCGATAGGCCCGCCCCAATATGCCCATTTACATTGCAGGACGCCGACCATGCGAGAGGGATCGGCGGCCAAAGCTGCCACTCCGTCGAGACCGCCGTCACCGCTTCCCCCGACATGTTCCCAGACCTCATCTGGATGCTCAAGTTGGAGCAGGGCCACGCAGAGGTGCTCGAAGGTGCTGGGTCCCACGAAGTCCGCAAGCCGTCGCTCCACTTCAATAGGGTCTGAGGTCCAAGGACGCGTAGCGCGCCAGGGTCTGTCCAACAAAGCCAAGAGACTTGTGTAGGCATTTAGATCGAGGACGGGCAGCGTGTGAAGGCGTCCGAACGTCGACCTGCCAAGCAGCGAACGCCGCACCCAGGCCGGGACAGTGCTGGCAGCGCGCGAGCACCACCGACCGGGCAAGTG
>CAWCXI010000031.1:0-130134 GCA_963799415.1 uncultured Alphaproteobacteria bacterium
CAAGCTGCGCTATCGGGTATCGAGAAGGGCCAGGGGAGTTTATTCCCTGGCCCTTTTTTCCAGGGCCGGCCACGACGCCCAGTAACTGCGATCAGCCGGTGAACTCGACCGCGACAGCGGTCACGTTGTCGGTGACATTCGCCGCCAAGGCGGCATCGACGAGGGCCTGTGGCGGTGCGCCGTTGATCGCACCGAGCAGGGTTGCCAGTTCGTCGTCCGGCAGTGTCTTGCACAGGCCGTCGCTGCACAGCAGGAAACGATCGCCCGGCACCAGCCGGTCGCTGACCTTATCGAGTGCGAACTCGTCCAGCTCGGCGCCCACGGCGCGCGTGATCACATTTCCCCGTGGATGGTTCGTGACTTCGTCGGGACCGATGGCGCCGGCCTCCAGCAGCTCCTGCACCAGGCTGTGGTCGCGGGTGATCTGGCGCAGAACGCCGGCACGCAGCAGGTAGGCTCGCGAGTCTCCGGCCCACAGGCAGGCGAAGTAATTGCCATGCGCGAGCATCACCACCACGGTCGAGGCCACCATCACGTCCGGACCGCGCCTCGCCGCCTCATCGCGCAACGCCGCATGGGTCTGCTCAATCGCCAGCCGCACGCGCGACAGCAGCTCCGCGGCGGACAGACCCGGCGGAATCGCCTGCAGCGCATCAGCGATCATGCCAGAGGCAACCTCGCCGGCCGCATGGCCGCCCGCGCCGTCCGCCACCGCCCAGATGCCCAGATCGGGCCGGTCCACGTAGGCGTCCTCATTGTGCTTGCGAATGGCGCCAACATGCGTCACCGCCCAGGAGCGAAAGCGCGGGGCGGTCATGACGTCGACTCCCATTTGCCCTCCTCGAGCCTGTTGCCTTCGATCTCCGCCCCCAGCATAGCCGCATAGGTTGCCGCGTCAGGCAAATGCCGCAACATCATAGAGGCACGCTGCACGCGCGCGGAACCCTCACTCCACCAGAGTGCATCCGCTGTGCCGGTAGTGTCCTTTGGTAGTTCGGCAGCGCCTAACGCGTCGATGATCTCCTCTGGCGGCGTATCCTGTTCCAGCGCTGTGCGTCCAGCGGCTTCGCATGTGTCGAGCCATACCTCGCCTGCCGCGGCGGCGATGCGATACTGGCTGAGTGTCGCGAAGGTTAGGGGAAAGTACCGGCCGGCCCGATCCACGCTGGGAAGCATGAGGCCGAGTGCCGCCTGCGCGCCGCACATGCCGGGCGGCAGAGTGAAGCGCCAGACTGGGGCTTCGAGGAAGGCGGGCAGCCAAGCATCGCCCATCAGCGACCGGCTGCCCGCCATCACCGATTGCAGCCAGGCGTCCCAGGGATCGATGAAGTCACGCGGCAGTCCGGCGCGGACGAAATCGCCGCGTGCGGGCAGTTTGCCGTAGAAGCCTGCAATCACATCGCCGGGCATTTGAAGTCTCGCAGCACGCCTGGGGCGAATGGGTTCAGGTACCGATCCCGCCTGGATCTCGTACGATGCATGGCGATTGCCGAGAGTGAAATTCAGCATATAGCGATCGGCTGAATCGGTTGTTGTCAGAGTCCCCTGCCCGAACAGCCGGAACAGCGCCCACGGGCCGTTGGTCTGCATAGCTGCCGGTCCGCTGGACGGTGGCGGATCAAAGATCAGCCGCACGCTGTTCATGCGGTTGGGTCCCGGCCACGTCACCGATGTGGCGCGCACCGGCCCATGTGCATTGACGATGCTCACGCCATCAAGGTCCAGCGTCACCACCTTGGCGTCGGTATCTTTTGGTATGATGTCGAACCGCACGGTCGGCTGATTGCCACCGCTGGCAAAGAACAGATCGCGGATCTGCGACGCGCGCTGAAACATCGCCAGGTCCTCCGGCGTGACCGGCGCAGCAACGCCAGCCGCTGGCTGCGCCTTCCATGTCTCGCCGGAGGTATCGACGAAGTTCAGCAGGTTCTCATTGAAGTATTTGTCGAGCGATCCGCCGGTCGCGAACAATCTGGCGAAGTCATCCAGCGGGATGTCCTTGATCGAGCCCCCGGTGAATGGGTAGCGGCCGGGAACCGCTGTCTTGCACAGCAAGGCTGGCCCGCCCGGCGCGCCGTAGTTCTTCTTCGCGGTATCCAGCGCGCCCATGCCTCGCAACTGGTTGCCGCTGACCGCCATCGCCTCCAGCCAGCGCCGCACCGGTTGCGGGTCCTGGCTGGCCTCTGCCTGCAGGTTCTGTGCCGGGTCGTCTCCGCCACCGGCAGCGGCCGCGCCACCCGCCGGCGCTCCCGCCAGTCGCGCAAGCTGCACCTGCAGATCGTTCAGCAGCTTCAGGGCGTTGTCGATCGGCGCGCCCGGTGGCTTGCCGACGAACGCGATCAGCGCGGCGTAGCGGTCCTCGATCGCCTTGCCGGGAGGTTCCGGCGGCGGACCATTGGCCTGCTTGAAGAGGCTTGACAGCGAAGCCCCGCCAGCGCCCACGGCCTGCGACGCCGCGGCGCCGGCGCTCTGCACCGCACCCTGAACGGCACCGGCAATGCCGGGCGGTGGCGGCGGCGGTTGCGTCAGGGTGAGCTGCCGCGTGATGCCGGCCAGCAGGTCGCGCATCGGCGACTGCGGCGAGGCCAGAATGTACAGCTCCTGCACCGCCTGCTGAAGATTGCGCATCGGCGCGACGTCGAGATCGCCCAGCAGGGCGTCCCACTGCCTGGCGTAGTCGGCGGTGTAAAGCGCGATCACGTCGCGCTGCAGCGTCTGTACCTGTGGGCTGAGTGGGTCGATCTGCGCGTCCCTGCCGAGTACCCAGCTTTCGCTGGCCACCTGTATGGTGGCGGTGGGCAGGCTGGGCAGCAGCACCTTGTGGAAGCCGTCGATGGTGAAGAAACCTGGCACCCCCTCGCTGAGTGGCGCGCCGGAGCGACGGATGAACACGCGCACGCCTGATGCGCCTGCGGCATCGGCCGGCCGCCAGCTCGGTAATGCGCGTGCCTGCTGCGAGCCCTTGATCGTGCTGTAGACGCGGTCTGCCAGGGTAACGCGACTGAACGTGCGGCGGGCATCCTCGATCAGCGTGCCGTCCAGCGCCACCTTCTCCAGCGGTTGGTCGAGCAGTGCGGCGAGGTGGCGCTCCAGGCTGTCGCGCAGGCCCTTCGCAGCAGGGCCGGGCCACTGCGATTGCCAGTCGAGGCTCATCCATTCCTTGACCAGGTCGCGGTCAAGCGGACCGGCGGAGCCGAGCATCAGGTAGACGCGTGTCGCCTCGTAGAGGAACGCCGGTTGCGCGAAATGGGCGCGCATCTGGCCCTCCAGCCGGGCGATCAGCGCAGGCAGCAGGATGTGCTGCAGCCCGTGATGATAGACCTCGCGTGCGCCGGCGCCGAGTTTGCCGGTCTGCGACAGGCCGGGGAACCACTGGAATGAGGACGATGGGGCGTCGACGCCAAACGGCAACGCGCGCGCCTGATCGAGCAGCGGCGCGATCCTGGCAAGCTGCGGATCGCTGACCGGATCGAGCTGGACCGACTGTGCCGACCTGACATAGGCGGCGAGCGCGGCCTGTGACTGATCCACCGCGGCCTGGTTCGTCTGGCGCGTCTGCAGCAGCCCCGCCGTGGCGCCCAGCACGACCAGCAGCGCGACCGCCGCGGCGCCGGCGCGGACGAACACATTGCGGCGCACCTGCGCCGGGTCGCGCGCGACGAGTGTTGCCTCGCCGAAGATGACCTCCTTCAGCAGCCGGCTGAGGAAGTAGCTGCGGCCCTGCTCCGGCCGCAGCGACGGCGCGCGCTGCGCATCGATGCCGAAGGTGCGGGACATTGCCCCGGTCAGCCGATCGATGGGCGTACCGGCCTGGGTGCCCGAGGTCAGATATGCGCCCCGCAGCACCGGCGCAGGGTCCAGGCGGGAACCGCCGAACGCCTCGGTCAGGAATTCGCCAAGGGGTGCGGCGAGGCTCGCGACCTGAGCGGGGAACCCGGCGAGCATGGTGCGGCGGTCCGGGCTGCGTTCGCCTTGTAGCCGTTCGAGCAGCCGCTCGTTCAGCCGTTCGACCAAGATGCTGAACTCACTGCCGAACAGGCCGGCGGTGCCAGCTTCGGACTTGTTGAGCGGGAAGGTGACGCCCCAGACCTGCCCGCGACGTTCGCGGTCGAGGTCGTCGAAGAATTCGGTGAAGCCGGCGATCAGGTCGGACTTGGTGAACAGCGCATAGACCGGCACGCGCACGCCGAGCTGGTCATACACTTCCTTCACGCGACGCCGGATCGCGCGGGCATGCGCGAGCCGTTCCGCGGCGGGTGCCGCGGCGATATCCGACAATGCAATCGCAACCAGCACGCCGTTCAGCGGCTGGCGGGCACGCGTGCGGCGCAGCAGGCCGAGAAATGCCTGCCAGCCCGCCTTGTCCACCGCGGCGTCGGAATCCTGTGTGGTGTAGCGGCCCGCAGTGTCGATCAGCACCGCGTTCTCGGTGAACCACCAGTCGCACATGCGCGTGCCACCGACCCCGGCGACCGCGCTCTGCCCCATTTCGGCGGCGAGCGGGAAGGACAGGTCCGCGTTCAGCAGCGCGGTGGTCTTGCCGGCGCCGGGTGGGCCGATGATCACGTACCAGGGCTGCTCGTAGAGATAGCCGCGCGAGCCGGATGCCTTCCGCAACAGCGACAGTGCGGTGGTCAGCTTCTCGCGCACCGCCGCCGCTTCCTCGGCCGACGCGGCGGAGGTGGGATCCACTTCGGTGACGCCCTTCAGCAGGGCGGCCTCTCGCTTCCGTCGCCGACGATCGAGCCAGAAGTTCAGCCCGCCCCACAGCAGCACCATCACCGCGATGACGATGACGCGGTGTTGCCAATCTTCCAGCCAGGACAGGAACGGGCCGAACAGCCAGACAAGAACGCCGAGCAGAGCGATGCCAACGAAGGTCAGGAACCAGCGCGAGCCGAGAAAGCGCAGGACGGCACGCATGGTCTAGCTCTGCCTCCGCAGTACCACCTCGATGCGGCGATTCTCGTCGCGGCCGACCGGGGTGGCGTTCGACGCCACAGGATCGGCGTCGGCGTGACCTTGCGCCGCGACGCGCCCTGGATCGCCGAGGGCACGCGCAATGATCGCCTGCGCGGCCTCGGCGCGTGACGTGGAGAGCTGGAAGTTCGACGGGAACTGCACCGTGTGGATCGGCTGGTTATCGGTGTAGCCGTCGACCGTGACGGGGCCCTTCTCGGCCTTCAGCGCGTCGCCGATCCGTTGCAGGAGAGGATAGTAATTGCGGGCCACGGTCGCACTGCCCGAGGCGAACATGCCGGCGTTGCGGATCCGCACGATAGGCGTTGCGTGATCGCCCAGGACGGTGACCAGTCCCTGGTCGATCTCCGGCTTGAGGAAGACGTACAGCGGGTCGGCGGCCGCGGCCTTCGGCGGGGGCGGGACCGGGCTTACCGGCGCGGCACGGGCGATCCGCGGCATGTGCGCGAGCGGCGCACCGAGCAGTTGCGCGAACACCTCGTCGGAGGCGGCGTTGAGCCCGGTGGAGAACCAGACGAACAGCCCGCCGATCACTGCGAGTGCCAAGGCTCCCATCACCCATGTCGGCACAGTGGCACGCGCCGGCCGGTAGGGCGCCCGCACGCCCTGCCAGTGCGGTGCGAGCGCCGGATCGGTGGCCTGCCGCTGGCGCGCGATGATGGTGTAGAGGTCCTCGCGCAGCCGATCGAGCTCGCCAGGCCCGCGCGGCGACAACCGGTAGCGTCCCTGGAAGCCCAGGCTGAGGCACAGGTACATCAGCTCCAGCACCGGCAGGAACATGCCCGGGTTTTGCCGAAGCTGGGTGAGCAGGTCGAAGAAGCGCTCGCCGCTGCGCACCTCCTGGTGGAAGGTCGAGACCAGCGACCGCGCCGCCCACCCTCCACTACTGCCCCAGGGCGTGTTCAACACCACATCGTCGAGGCTGGCGCACAGCGCGTAGTGCGCGGGACGCAGCTGGTCGATCGGCACGCCGCCATCGCGCGCCGTCTGCTCGAACGCGCGGATCTGCTGAATTGCGCGCTCTCGCAGGTCGCCGGGATCCGGCTGGCTGTAGGTGTTGCGCAGGCGGCCGAGCAGTTGCAGCAGCGGCGCCGCTGCCGCGATCAGCGGGGTGAGGCCGAAGCTGATCGTCTCCGCGCCATCGATCGGGATGGACGCCGCGCCACGGGCGGGCGGCGTATCTCGGAAGGCAGGCGATGGCGCTGGTTGGGGCGGTGGCGCGCCGCGCCTGCCACCGGGGACAGGACGGATGACGGTGCGGTCGTTGTCGTCGGGTTCGGAGAAGGGATTGTCGCTCAAGGGTATCTCATCCGCGTATCGCCCAGAGCTCCAGCCTCAGATTGGGGAAATCGCCCGACACGTGGATCGCGAAGCCGCCGGAGTTCTGCATCTGCTGCCAGTGCGGACTGGCACGATCCAGCTCGAAATACGTCGCCCCCGCGTAGAACGGCAGTTGCCGAGGCGCCACCGGCAGCGGGCGCACCGCGATGCCCGGCAGCGCCACATTCACCAGCTCGCGTATATGCTCCACCGCGCCGATCTTCACCTGCGAGGGGAACAGCCGGCGCAACTGCTCGGCCTGAACATCCGCCTGCACCGTCATGACGAAATTCGATGCGCGCAGGATCGAGCGGTCGGTGATAGGCCCAACTCGCACACCATGCCGCGCATCGCGCAGCGGGATCGCAATGGCCGTCGCCTCCAGCACCGCGGACAGCGCGCGCCGCAGGTCGGCCACCACCGGGGCAAAGCTGCGCTGCAGATCGTCATGGCGGTAGGCCGGATACGCAGTGGGGCGCCGCGTATCGAGGAATGTCGCGAACTCGCCCGCCATCTGCACCAGCGCGGTGTACAGCGATTCCGGGGTGCAGGTTCGCCGCATCCGCCCAGTGCGCCAGCACATTCTGCCAGCCGTTGATCGACTGCAGCAGCAGAAAGTCGGCGACCTGCGCGACACCGGCCTGGCCCGGCGCGGTCATCCGCGCCGCCAGCGCCTCGCCACGCTGGTTCAGCATGCCGGACAGCTCGGCGATCAGTCCTGCCAATGGCGTGGCGGCGGAGCATACCAGCGATGGCGGCATCCATCGTTCGTCGAGGATAATGCGGCGATCCGCAGTGACCTCCGTCACCCGTGCCAGGCCAATGCTGAGATACCCGGTGCGTTCATCGGTCTCCAGCAGATAGCGCATGCGCAGGCGGCCCACGTGCAACTCGGCGGGCTGCGGAGACGCCGAATGCGTATCGTACGCTTCGAACGGCCGCGCGGCGTAGCGGCCCTCGGTGGCGCTGTCGGCGACCTCCACTGCGCCCGCCTGGCGGATCGGCAGCGCGAGATACACCAGCACGTTGCGCGCGCTTTCCGGCAGCTCGAGCGGCGGCGGATGGTCGGTTTCGCCGGGCAGCGAGAATGGCGTGCCGTCCTCGAACACGCCGGAGGCGGAGGCCAGCGCGAAGCGGCCGGTGCCAAGCAGGTCGCGATCCAGCGCGTATTCGACCAGGCCCCACGGATGCGGCCGCAACGCCTGCACGCGTCCGCGCACAAGCTGTTCTGTCCAGCGATCCTGTTGCTGGAAGTGCTGCGTGCGCAGGAACATACCCTCCTGCCAGACCACGCGGTTCGTCCAGCTCATTGATCGATTTCCCCCTGGCCCGCCCGCGCCAGATCAGCCGGGCTTCAGCGTCATAGCAAGTTTGCCGACATTCAGTATGAGTTTCGTCGGCCCGCTGTCGGCGGCCGGCGCATCGGCACGCCACTGCGCATTGTCGATGTCGCGGTACAGCACGGCCACGCCGATGGCCTGAACACCGCTCTTGAGCTCGAACTGCTTGGTCTGCGTCTCGCCCGGCGACAGGACAAATTCCTGTGAGGCCGCGCTGTCCTGACCCAGCGTCTGCTGTTCGTGTTCAGTCAGCGCGAACACGTCAACGCGTTCGAACTTCGCGGTCTGCGTCAACTGGTAGACGCGCACAGCGACCGGCTGCGCCTTGCCATCGGAGTCCGGGTTCTGCTCGGCGCTGCCGATCATCGTGAGGGTCAGCACGGGCGGCGGCTTCGGCTTCGGCCCCCCGCAATTGGCCAGCACCAGCGCGGCAAGCAGCGGCAGCAGGAAGCGACGGGGGATCATTGGCGATTTCTCGAGGAAATTTCTTGCAGAGAACGCTCATAGGCGCGGGCGAACGCCTTGCCGAACACACTGTCGAAGTCATCGGCCAGGGCCTGCACGGTGCGGGCGTGCAATGTTTCGTAGGCGTCCCACGCGCGTGCCTTCTTCTGCGCCGGCAGCAACGACATGCCACCGCCCTGTTCCACCTGGGCGCGCAGCTTCACCGGAGCCAGCCCATCCAGCAGCGTGCGCACCGCCGACTGCATTGCCGCGATCGATGCCAGTTCATGCAGCCTGATGTCGCGCAGCGCATCCGCCACCGCCTCGTGCGGTGCCATGTCGGTGCGGCGTCCGGTTCCGAGCAGCGCTGCCAATGCGTCATCGTCGCCGGCGGAGAATTTCAACGGATTGTTGCCGTGCGCCTGGATCATCGTCTGCTCGATGCGGAACTCGCTCTTGATCTGAGCGCGGGCAATCAGCACGGCGCGCAACCCAGCCACGAGATTGCGGAACGCCTTGCCCAACGCAAGCATTGTTGCGGGTGGATCCTTGGGACGCGCATCCTGCAGACCGACGCCCTCGAGGAATGCCGCAAGCAGCGCGCCATCATCGGCAACCGCTTCCGGCTCCTGCCTTGGCGGAGGCGGCGGCGGTGGCGCAGGCGCGACGGCTGGTGGTGGTTCAGCCGGCGCGGCTTTCGCGGGGGGAGGGGAGCGCACGACAGGCGGCGGAGGTGGTGCGGGGGCCGGTCTCGCGTTGCCGGATGGGGCGATCCCCTCGAGCAGGTCCTTGTCCCAGTCGTCCGGCAGCAGGTCGTCGCCCGGAATGGCACCGCCCATATGCAGCGGCATCTGGCCGACCTGTGCCGGCGGGTGGAACGCGTCCTGCATCGCCGGCGAGTTGTCCGCCTGTGTGGGGCCGTGGAACGGCGTCTCGTGCGGCTCCGACGCCAGGGGGTCAAAATCGTGCGGCAATTGTGCCGAGCCAGCCGAGATGCTCACGCTCGGATGGTCCGGCTCGTCGAACGGATTGCGCTGCCGCTCGGCTGGTCCGAACGGATCCATCGAGAACGGATCGGCAAACGAACCGCTGCGGGAAGCGGTGCCCGCACGCGCAATCTCTTCGTCCACCAGCCGCATCTCGATTTCGTAGGCCCCGACGCGCACGCGGTCGCCATCGCGCAGGCGGCGCATATCGCCCGCCCCGATCGGATCGCCCTCGCGATTGAGAAACGTGCCGTTGGTCGAGGTGTCGGCGAGCTGCCACGACCCGCCGCGGAATGCCACGGCGAAGTGGCGCTTCGACAGTAGCCGCTCGGGATCAGGCAGCACCCAATCGACGCCAGGCCCGCGCCCGACGGAGAATTCCCCACCGGTGACATTGCGGGTCTCGGGTGCCACCGCGTCCGGGCAGCGCAGTACCGTCATCGTCAGTTGCATGGCATCGTCAGTTGCATGGTCTCGATCGCAATGCGTTTCTGCGGGCCGCCGGTCAAGGCCACCCGCGCCACATTACGCCCACTTTCAACGCAGCGGCGCAATCTTTCTTCCAGATCCGTAACGTCGCCGCTGATGCTCCCCTCCCGTTGCGGGAGGGGGTTGGGGAGAGGGGCCGCACCCGCCCCGCCTACGGCCTCGTCACATCCATCACAGCATGACCGTCCCGCCGTCCACGGCGATCGTCTGTCCAGTGACGAAGCAGCTGCCATCGGAGATCAGCCATGCCACAGTGCCGGTCAGGTCCGTCGGCTCCAACGTCCGCTGGATCGATTGACCGGCGCGGACCACCTCCAGTCCGCGATCCAGCCGCTCGCCGAAGAATTCGGCGGTGCCCTCGGTCATCACCGCACTCGGTGCGACCGCGTTGACCCGTATGTTGTCACGCCCGAGTTCCCGCGCGAGGCCACGCGTCAGGCCGATCACCGCAGCCTTCGACGTGGTGTAGTGTAAAGCGAACGGCATGCCGTACGTCGCCGCCAGCGAGGCGATGTTGATGATCGATCCGCCGCCCGACTGACGCATCGCCGGCACCACTGCCTTGCAGCAGTTCCAGATGCCCTTGACGTTGACCGCCATCGTCGCATCCCAATCGGCCTCGGCAATCTGGTTGAAGCGGCCGCCGCGCAGCGAACCGTACAGCGCGGCGTTGTTGATCAGCGCATCGACGCGGCCGAAGCGCTCCATCGCCAGCTCGACCATCGAATCGGCGGATGCGATGTCGGTCACGTCCAGCGTGACGCCAACCGCGCCATTGCCGGCAGCGCTGGCGGCAACTGTGCAGTCGGTGATGTCACCGGCGACGATGCGTGCGCCGGCCTCGCCGAGGAAGCGGGCATATTCGAAGCCCAGACCGCGAGCGGCTCCTGTGATCAGCACAACCTTGTCTGCAACGCTCATCGCTATGTCCTCCAATCAGGCAGCGCGCCCGAGCCGATACTCATCGACCATGTCGCGCACGCGATAGACCTGCACCAGCCCTCGGATCAGCGTCGGTGCGATGCGATGCCAGCCGAGTGGACGCAGCGGCGTCAACGGAAACACCGTTGCATCGTCGCGCGCGCCGCGCACCAGCGTAGCCAGGTCGCATCCCATCATGGTCGCCGCCGCGATGCCGCGACCGTTGTATCCGAGACCGGCATACAACCCTGGCGCAAGCTCGTGCAGGCGCGGGAAATGTTCGGTGGTCATTGCGACCCAGCCGGTCCACGCCTGTTGCCATTTGACGTTGCCAAGCTGCGGGAACATCCGCCGGATGCGCGCATCGACGCGGCCCCAGTCGGCTCGCGGCTCGGCGCCGAAGCTCGGGCCGTGCGCGCTGCCGTGGAGCCGACCATCGGGCAGCATGCGCACGCCGGAATACAGCAGTCGCGTGTCGGTCAGCGACTGGCGCTCCGGCAGGATGGTGTGACGGACGTTGTCGGACAGCGGTTCGGTGACGAACCCATGGCCACGCATCGGAATGATGCTTTCGCGCAGCCCGGGCCATAGATCGCCGGTATAGGCGTTGGTCGCGATCACCACGTTGTCCGCGGTCAGTCCGGCATTGCCGGCATCGATCGCCCAGCGGCCGTCGCGCCGCCACAGCGCGCGCACTGGCGTTTGTGTATACAGCGTTGCGCCGGCCCGGGCGGCCGCGTGCGCCAGGCCGCGCGCATAGGCGAATGGGTTGATGTTGCCGCCGCGGCGATCGAGCGATGCCGCCGAATAGAGCGATGAACCGATGGCCTCAGCGCAGCGCTCGCCCTCCAACATCTCGACCGGTGCGCCGCGTTGCTGCCAGTACTGCGTGCGGCGCTCCAGGTCACGCCGTCCGCTCTGCGAATGCGCGGCGAAGATCAGACCCGAGCGCATCGCCCAACACTCGATGCCGTGCCGCAAGATCAGTTCGAACACCAGGTCAGGGCCGGCGGCAACGGCATCGACAATGCGCTGGCCACGTTCCGCTCCATAGTGACGCAGAATAGCCTCGTGTCCAGGCTTCAGGTACGGCACCACCTGGCCGAACGCGCGTCCCGATGCGCCCCAGCCGATCTCCTTCGCTTCCACCACAGCGACGTCGATGCCTGCTCCGGCAAGATGCAGCGCGGTGGACAATCCGGTGAAGCCGGCGCCAATGACGGCAGCTGCGACGTGACGCTGTTCTTCCAGCTTCCGCGTCGGCGGTGAAGGCGGTGCTGCGCGGACATACACATCGGGTGGGCCCGCTCGGTCAGACAATGGCGAGTGCATGCAACTGACGATGCAGCTTTCGCAACCGGCGGTAAATCCCTTGCCATTCGAGGCCGCGCTGAACGACACTTGTGTAGACCAAACGAATCGAGGCCTTAGATACATGCTCCAGATCGCCGAGGCGGTCTTTTCCTGTGGACTGTTCCTGATCGCTGGAATCGCCGGCCTGGTTCTCCGGGGCTATCTTCCGGAGCGGCACCGCGATCGCGACACTCTTGACTTCGTGCGGTTGGCGGTCGGTGCGCTGGTTACCTTCCTCGCCATCGTGCTCGGCCTGCTGACGGCCTCCTCAAAGTCGCATTTTGACAATGTCGCCAACAGCTATCGCCATTTGGCATCCCAGATTGTGCTGCTCGACGACGGATTGCGAGAAATCGGCAGCGAGGCCGAGCCGATCCGCGCCGAGGTGCGCGGGTACCTGGCCGCCGTCATCTTCAGCACATGGCCGGACGAACCCGCGCCATCCGGCGATTTCTTGCGCGGCCTGCCGCCCGGACAGTCAGAAAGCAGCGTGCTCTCAACGCTGCTGCGCCACGTAGATGAACAGGTCCATGGACTGCAGCCGACGACTCCAGCGCAGGACAGGCTGCTCCCAGCCGTGGGGCAGCAATTCGACGCCTTCATCAACGCGCGTTGGGTCGTGATCGAAACCGAGCACCCGACCATACCAGATCTGTTCTACGCTCTGATGCTGTTTTGGACCGCGTTGATGTTTGTCGGCTTCGGGCTGTGCGCGCCGCGCAATGCGGTGGTCGCCGTGACGGTGCTGATCTGCGCGGTTTCGCTTGCCTCGGTAATCTACGTGATCCTGGAGTTGGACGATCCTGCCGGCGGGCTGATCGCCATTTCGAGCACCCCACTGCGCGACGCGCTGACCGATCTCGACCGCAGGCCGTCCGTCGAGTTAGGGTCGCGCGACGTCCAGAAATGAGGTTCGTGCGATGGCGCCCAATGCGAAGCGCGTGTTCTATGTGAAGTATCTGTCGGGGCCGGTCTTCGGCCAGATTTTGGCAAAGCGGCCCGACATTCAGCTCGACAAGCTGGAGAACGAGACGCCGGACGCATTGGCCGAGCCTGTCCTGTCGCAGGCGCACGCGTATCAGATCGGCGCGTCGCGTCAGGTGATCGGCAAGCATCTTCAGGTGACCGATGCGTTGCTGGCGCGCACACCCAATCTGGTCGCGGTGTCGTCGAACGGCGCCGGCTACGACACGATCGATGTGGACGCCTGCACACGGCAGGGCATCATCGTGGTGAACCAGTCGGGCGGCAACAAGGAGGCGGTGGCCGAGCACGCGCTGGCGATGCTGCTGACGCTGTCGAAGCGGATCATCGAGGTGGATCGCCGCATGCGCCGCGCGCCTGACATTCCACGCAACGAGTACATCGGCACCGAGCTGCTCGACAAGACGATCGGCATCATCGGCATCGGCAATGTCGGTGGCCGGCTGGCGGAGCTGTGCAAAGGCCTGTTCCGCATGCGCGTGCTCGCCTACGACCCGTATTTGTCCGCCGCGCAGATTGCCGCGAAGGGGGCGGAAAAGGTCGAGAAGCTGGACGACATGCTGCGCCAGGCCGATTACGTGTCGGTGAACGCGCCCTACACGCGCGAGACGAAGAACATCATGGGTGCGCGCGAATTCGGGCTGATGCAGAAGCATGCCTATTTCGTCACCACCGCGCGTGGCGGCATCCACGACGAGGACGCGCTGGCCGCGGCGTTGGCAGCAAAGCAGATCGCCGGGGCCGGGCTGGATGTGTGGGAGGACGAACCGCCGGCGCATGACCACAAGCTGATGGCGTTCGACAACGTGCTGGTCAGTCCGCACACTGCGGGCGCGACGGTGGAGTCACGCGACAACATGGCGCGGTTCGCCGCCGAGCAGTTGATCGACATACTCGACGGCAAGCGCCCGCCGCGGCTGATCAATCCGGAAGTGTGGCCCGAGTATTGCGAGCGGTTCGAACGGATACTGGGCGTGCGGCCGCAGGGCTGACGGGCTGAACGTCCGGCGGCGAAGCGCATACCCCCTCTCCCCTTGCGGGAGAGGGTTGGGGTGAGGGGTCGTTGCGATCTGCCGGCTGGTGCGACCCCTCTCCCCATCCTCTCCCGCAAGGGGAGAGGGGGCTCAGTTCTGGCCAGCTTAACGCTAACCCTTCGCGTGTCGCCCGGCCGAGCCGCCGGCGATCCGCCCGAACACCGAGCCTGACATCAGCCCCGCACCGCCCAGATAGTTCTGGTAGAACACGCCGCCCACCAACTCGCCACCGGCGAACAGGCCTGGGATTACGCGGCCGGTCGTGTCCTCCACCTCACCATCCGTGGTGATCTTCAACCCGCCGAAGCTGAACGTGATACCACACGTCACCGCATAGCCGTGGAACGGCGGTTCGTCGATCGGCAGCGCCCAGTTCGACTTGGACGGCGTGATGCCCAAGGTGGCCTTGCCGTCGAGGATCGCGGGATTGAACTCGCCCGGCTGGCACGCAGCATTGAATTCGCGCACCGTCTTCACCAAACCCTCAGGGCTGATCTCCAGCTTCTGCGCCAGCTCCTCCAGCGTGTTCGCCTCCGCCTTGGTCACCTGGCGGATGCGGTACTCGTCGCGCGTCAGGTGGTTCGTCTTGTTGTCGAAGATCTGCACCGCCATCCGCTGCGGCTGCTTCATCACCTCGCGGCCGTACTTCGCATACGTATGGTTGCGGAAGTCGGCGCCCTCATCGACGAAGCGCTCGCCATTGGCGTTGACGATGATGCCGATCGGATAGGAGTGCTTCTGATAGTTGTCGAGCACCACGCGATCGCCGAACGGTGGTGCGCTCAGGTCCCACTGCACCGCATGGCAGGTTGACCAGCCGCCGAACGCCGCGGCACCAATCTCCAGCGCCGCCTTGATTCCGTCGCCGGTGTTGTGCCGCGTGCCGCGCACGCGCGCCATCTCCCAGCCGGGGCCGTAGTAACGCACGCGCATCTCTGGATCGGCCTCGAAGCCGCCGCACGCCAGCACCACCGACGTCGCGCTGATGTCCTCATAGCCGTCGGGGCCGAACACGGTGACGCCGGTGACCTCGCCCTTGCGGTTCTGGATCAGCTTGCGCAGGCCAGTATTGTAGCGGACGGTGATGCCGTAACGTTCGGCGGATCTGAACAGGAAGTCCACGAGGCCCCAGCCGCCGCCGACCGCCTCTACCGCCATGCCGCCGAAGAAGTGTTGGATGCCGTTCACCAGATACGACTGGCGCTTGAACATCGGTATCCAGCGCACGCCCTTTTCGCGCATCCACACCACGGTCTCGCGCGAGCGGTTCACCAGCAGGTCGGCGAGTTCCGGCTCCGACAGATCCTCGGTGACCTTCATCAGGTCGTCCATGTAGATCTCCGCCGTGAACGGCGGGACGTACATCTGCTTTGCCTCCGCGTCCGACAGATCGATCAGCACGTCGCGGCGCAGATCGTCCACGCCGTTGTGCACGAAGCGGAAGCCGCCGGCGGTGAAGGTGGAGTTGCCGCCGCGCTCCTCCTCGCTGGCCTTCTCCAGCACCAGCACCTTGGCGCCCTTCTCCTGGGCCGCGAGGGCGGCGCACAGCGCGGCGTTGCCCGCGCCAACCACGATCACGTCATACCGGCCGGCATCAGCCATCGGGGCCTCCTGATCCTTCGACGCGTCTCATTACGAACGGTTGCTGCCCGGCGCAAGGCGTCGCACAGTCCGGCCGCCGGACGGGAGAGACTGCCGATGGACGAGGAAACCCAGGACGCGTGGCACGAGATCGTGCGCGACGTGCTGAAGCGGCATCAGGTCAAGCTGGTGACCTACGTGCCGGACAACGTGCTGCGCCCGCTGATCGATGCGGTGCACGAGGATCCGTTCTTCACCGCGTTCTCCTGCGCCCGCGAGGAAGAGGCGGTGGGCATCGTCTCCGGCGCCTGGATGGGCGGCCTGCGTGGCATCGTGATGATGCAGACCTCAGGCTTCGCGACGCTGCCCAACGCGATCGCCTCGCTCGCCGTGCCGTTCCAGATCCCGGTGCTGATGCTGGTGTCCGAGCGCGGCACGCTGGGCGAATTCAACATTGGCCAATCGCTGGTGGCCCGTACCATGCGGCCGGTGCTGCAGGCGCTCGCGGTCGAGCACCACACCATGACGCGCCTCGACGAGGTGGAGTTCATCCTCGATCGCAGCATCACCCAGGCGGTCGCCACGCAGGCGCCGTGTGTGTTCATCCTCTCGCCGCTGTTGACTGGCGGCAAGGTCTTCGCGAAGTGAGCGGCGCCATGTCATTTGCAGCAAACCATCCGGCGAACCGCGACCAGGTGAAGGTGATGAACCGGTTCGACATCACGAAGCGCATGGTGGCGCGCCTCAAGCACGACGAGGCAGTGATCGGCGGCATCGGCTACACCAATTTCGATTTGTGGGCCGCAGGGCGGCGGCCGCAGAATTTTTACATGCTCGGCAGCATGGGGCTGGCGGTGCCGATCGCGCTGGGCGTGGCGCTGGCGCAGCCGCAGCGAAAGGTGATCGCGCTGGAGGGTGACGGCTCGATCCTGATGCAGGTGGGCTCGCTCGCGACGGTCGCCGCCCGGAAGCAGAAGAACCTGGCGATCGTGATCATGGACAACGGCACGTATCAGATCACCGGTGGGCAGCTCACCTCGACCGAACTTGGCGCCGACATCGTCGCGATGGCGCGCGGTGCGGGCATCTCGCAGAGCGCGTGGGCGGCGGACGAAGACGCGTTCGAGGAGCTGATCGATCTGTCCCTGCGTGAGGACGGCCCCTGGCTGATCGGCTGCCGCATCGACAAGGAGAAGCCCGCCGATACCACGGAGCGCGATCCTCCGCGCATCCGCGAGCAGTTCATGCGCGGGTTGGGCGTGAAACACTAGCGTTCAGCTATTGCTGGGACATTGTCATTGCGAGAAGCGCAGCGACGAAGCAATCTCGATCGTGAGTACGCGCGAGTCGAATTGGACACTGGCAGTGCACGCTACGGCGCATTAACCCGTTCCAGCGCGGTACGATCCCAGTGCGCCAGATCGGCCGCCGCCGCATACGTGCTTTGCAGGAACTCCAGCAGACAATCATCCGGCGAGGCAGCCTCGCGAACCGTGTCATATGGCAGGATGAATTGACCCAGCTCCTGATCGTACGCCGCGCCGCCCGGGCGCACCGTCGCATCAGCAAATCCCGCCGGTTCGGGGGCGGCGTAGCTATAGAACGCCGCCTTGCCGTATCCGCCATTGCCTGGCCAAAAGCCGCAGCTGCTGACCTCGTGCGAGTAGGCCTCTTGCATCACCCAAGCACCGACATTGGGCGAGTTGCTCGTCAGCTTTGGTGCAGCGCGCCCTGAAAACCGCGTGACCGCTAGATCGAAGCTCCCCCAGAAGAAATGCACCGGGCTGACCTTGCCGAGGAACCGCGAGCGGAAGTTCGTGCAGATGCGGTCGGCGTGAACCAGGGCGCGCCAGAACCGCTGGGCATATTCCGCGTCGTACGACGCGTGCACGTGATCTTGCTCGAACGGTACGGCCTCAGGAATCTCCACCGGCATCGTCCAGATCCGCGTTTCAAGATCCAGCGTCCGCAGTCGCCCCATGACCTCGGCATGGAAATCCGCAACGCTGCGCGGGGCCAGCGCAACCTTCTCGGTGGCGCCGTCGGTGGTCTGGATGATCAGCGCGTGGTCAATGAAATCGAAGTCGAGCTGAAACCCGCGCAATCCATATGGAATAATCGAAGTGGTGAGTCCGCGGCTCGTCACGTAGAGCGGCACCTGCCACCAGTGATTGATCAACGGCGCATGGGCGAGGCGGATTTTCCCGACAACCTGTGTCCAAAGATGCAACGTGGCGCAGGTATCCGCCCACTCGGCCAATGGAAGTTCAGGCCAGTCGCTCATCCGCGCATCCGTTGTCTATACATCAACCACCACATACTGCTGCTCCACCGAGACCGGCACGGTCTCCGCCACATACGGCCCCTGCACAACACGCTGACCCTCGGCCACCTCCACCGGATAGCTGCGCACCTGGATACGTTCCGGCTCACAGTACGACTGCCCAGTGCGCACATCGAACTCCCAGCCATGCCACGGGCAGCGGATGATCTCGCCCTTGCGCGAATACCTGTATTGCCCCGGCTCATCGGATTCGATCAGCCCGGTCAGAATGCCCTCACACATCGGGCCGCCCTGGTGCGGACAGCGGTTGAACAGGCCGAAGAACTCGCCGCCCAGATTGAACACCGCGATCGAACGGCCACGTACCGTCACCAGCTTCCGGCTGCCCGGCGGAATCTCGGCAACCGTCGCGACCACGTGCTTGCTCATGCAATCTCGTCCCGTCTGCTGGCATCGATCAGCGCCGGACGCTACATCCCGCTGCCTGTTGCCGCAACGGCGGATGCAGTGCCTTAACTTAGAATGGCCATGCGTCCGAAAAGCTGGAGAAACATCGCTATGCGAGGGGTGGCCTGGCTGCCTTGGCAGCGGGCCAGCGCGCAGGCATCACCTCAGCGCGGCTGTCGGGAAGCTTCTCAGTCCCTCGGCCGCCCGATCGGATAATAGGCGCTGTAGCCCTTCGAGCGGTCCCGCCGGATGTACCCTACCTGAACGAGCCGCTTGCACGCGTCATCCACGTCGGTGCCGATCGCCTTGCGCAGTTGCTCCCGGGTGATACCGGGGCGTTCGCGCACCAACGCGTCCACTTCATGGGCAATTGCCATCGTAGACCATGCGTATGGCCCCGGTATGCCGCGAGTTGAGACCACCGAAAGGACTATCTGCGATGTTGCGCCTGATCAGCAAGCCACGTGTCCACAGGCCATGGTTTTCCTCGTTGAACTCTCCCGCGCCGAGATCAGCCAGTTCCAGGTAGCACCAGTCATGCAACCTTGGTCCTTTGGTGCCCGACCCGGCTGACAGACGCTGCCAGTCAGATGCTCCCAGCGCTTTGGCAATCTTTGCAGCGGTGCCGGCAATCGCATGCGGCTTGCCCCAGGACCGAAAGACACGGGAGGCATGGACGCCAAGCACATACCCCTTGCCGGCCCGGCGTAGGTCCCGTTCGATATCGCCGACGCCATAGACACTGTCGCCCGCTACCCATCGGAACGGCACAGCAGTGGCAATGGCGCGCTCGATCATCCTGGCTGCCAGCTGAGGCTTGGTCGCAAAGGCCACGTCGCTTGGCACGGATGTGGCTTTCAGACGCGCCGGATCATCGGTCCAACCTTTTGGCAAATAGAGCGCCCGGTCGATAAAGCCATGGCCGTGGCGCGATACATAGGTGGCAAACACGCCGATCTGGCAGTTCGTGATCTTGCCGGCGGAACCCGTGTACTGCCGCGCCACGCCGCACGATGCCTTGCCCTGCTTGAGGAACCCGGTTTCATCGACAACCAGGACTGCGTTGTCGTCCGCGAGATGCTCCATGACGTACTCGCGCACCATGTCGCGCAACGCATCAGCGTCCCACCGATCGCGCCCTAACAGCGCCTGCTGCCGCCAAGGCCCAGGATCACCGGCGGCCTCGGCGCGCATCCATCCCGTCTTGCGACGCTCATCGCCAAGCAGCCCGTCAAGGAATAATCCTGCGTTCACCGCCGCGCGTTCTTGCGCAAACAATGGACGCAGCAGGCTCTTTACCTTTCGCAGCGACGATGCCCACAACTCCAGCGTCGCCTCGATCGATGCTCCCGCCATGCCATGATCTCCGAATCATGGTGGCCCATAGATTCAGAGTTCCAACCGCTTCGCAATCAGAAAATCACAACTGTAATGCTAGGGCCTGTCCTCATTTAGGGGATTCCGGCGCGGCGAAAACTTCAATTCATAGGGGGTCAGCCGATTTGGAGCTGACCGATGCGACGTTATGGCATACGCGACGATCAATGGGAGCGTATCCGGGACCTGCTGCCTGGTCAGGAGGGACATGTGGGAGTGACGGCGGCAGACAACCGGCTGTTCGTCGAGGCGGTGCTGTACCGCTACCGCACCGGCATGCCGTGGCGCGATCTGCCGGAGCGCTTCGGTGACTGGAAGAACGTGCATCAACGCTTCAGCAGATGGGC
This sequence comes from uncultured Alphaproteobacteria bacterium, assembly GCA_963799415.1. Classification (GTDB taxonomy): domain Bacteria; phylum Pseudomonadota; class Alphaproteobacteria; order Acetobacterales; family Acetobacteraceae; genus JAMXLO01. Next base: position 19,888 of record CAWCXI010000031.1, read on the forward strand.
CAAATCGGGTGTATGGGAGAAGGTCTTCCTGCAACTTTCCGCTGACGCCGACAATGAATATGCGATGATCGACAGCACCATTGTGCGTGCCCATCAGCACAGCGCTGGCGCCCAAAAAAAGCCGGCGAGGACCAGGCGATCGGCCGATCACGCGGGGGGTTGAGCACCAAAATCCACGCCCTGGTCGATGCGCTCGGCAACCCGGTCAACTTCTTCCTGACCGGCGGAGAGGCGCATGATCTGGTCGGCGCCGACCACCTCCTGCCCTCGATGCAAGCCGACACGCTGATCGCCGACAAAGCGTTCGATGCCGACGAGCGGGTCATCGCGCCGCTGGCTGCGGCCGGCAAAACGGCGGTGATCCCGCCCAAGGCAAACCGGCGACTGCCTCGCGACTACGACCAATACATCTACCAGGCGCGTCACCTCATCGAGAACTTCTTCGCCAAACTCAAGCAGTTTCGTGCCATCGCCACCCGCTACGACAAGACCGCGCGCAACTTCCTCGCCGCCATCCACCTGACCGCCGGGCTTATTTGGCTCAATTGAGGACAGGCCCTAGCATTACAGTTGTGATTTTCTGATTGCGAAGCGGTTGGAACTCTGAATCTATGGGCCACCATGATTCGGAGATCATGGCATGGCGGGAGCATCGATCGAGGCGACGCTGGAGTTGTGGGCATCGTCGCTGCGAAAGGTAAAGAGCCTGCTGCGTCCATTGTTTGCGCAAGAACGCGCGGCGGTGAACGCAGGATTATTCCTTGACGGGCTGCTTGGCGATGAGCGTCGCAAGACGGGATGGATGCGCGCCGAGGCCGCCGGTGATCCTGGGCCTTGGCGGCAGCAGGCGCTGTTAGGGCGCGATCGGTGGGACGCTGATGCGTTGCGCGAGTCAAATCGTGCGCAGTCCTATCTGTTTAGGATCGCGTTTCCTCCGTTCGGTTATAAACGGATAGACGGCATGTTCGAGATATTCCGGATGATCGTGTCGTTGACTGCGTGGGTTGTGCTGGCGCTGGTCCTCGGCGTGGCTATCGGCGGCCTGCTCGCTGTGCTGACCGGATAGGCGCTCGGACAGCAGCAGCGTAGCGCACAAGATCGCGCACCTCTGAACGCCGGCCCCTCGTGATTCCGTCGGCTACTTCCACACCAGTGACGCCAGCAGTGCGAGCGCAAGCAATCCGGCCATTACCTGCCAGAAGCGAACCGGCGCGCGCTCATACAATGTCAGCGGCCGACGTACCGGTGGGGGCGCGTGCAATGGCCCCGCCTCAAACTCACTGGCGAACTCCGCCATGTCGGCAAACCGGACGGCGGGATCGAGCGCGATCGCGCGACCCAGCGCGGCCTGCAGCCAAGCCGGCAGATCAGGGCGAAGGGTTGCGATATCCTTCGGCCGCTCCAGACGTGGCGGGCTGATCGCATCCGGATTGCCGTAGGGAAACTCGCCGGTGAAAGTACGAAACAAGGTGACGCCCAGCGCGTAGATGTCGGTTGCTGCATTGCCGGCTTCGCCCGTGAACATTTCCGGCGCCATGTAGGCGGTCGTGCCGGGTATTGCTTCAGGCGGGAAGTCCTCCAGCCCCGGCAGGCGCACCACGCCCAGATCGAGCAGCTTGAGCGATCCGCCCGCCTCCAGCATCACGTTGTCCGGCTTAATGTCGCGATGAATGATGCCGACGCGGTGCAGCGCCGCCGCTGCACGCGCAAGCCTGATCGCGATGTTGCGGCCTTCCTCCATGCCCACGCGCGGCGCGCGCGCGATGCGCGTCTCCAGCAGTTCCCCGGTGTAGAGCGGCATGACAGTGTAGAGACAGGTCTGTCGCTCCGGCGGCAACTCGATCACATGCGCGACCCAGGGACTCGTCACCCGCGTGCCGACCCATGCCTCGCGAACAAAGGCGGCGTGGAAAGTGGCGACCGCGGCGACCTGCGGTTTGGGGAATTTCAGCACCACCGTGCCGCCATCCACCTCATCAATCGCACCGAACAGCCGGCTGTATCGGCCATCGGACACCAGAACGTTCAACACGAATCCGTCCACCGTGTCGCCGACCTGCGGCACAGGAATCAGCGGCAGGCGCATGATGGCGGTACCGACATCATCGGAGCGCGCCGTCGGAAGTGCCACGACGTCCAGCACGAGCGCGGTGCAGTTGTCGGTGCTGCCGGCCTCGAGTGCCGCATCGACCAGCGCTCGGCTGGTATCCGCGGGCGCCGAACGTACCCGCAGGATGTCGGCGATGCTTTCGTCCACGAGGGAGCCATGCACTCCGTCGGTACACAGCAGAAAGCGATCGTGCAGCGCGACCGGTTGACTGGTGTAATCCAGGCGAAGTTCCGCTTCGATGCCGAGTGCGCGGGTGAGCACCGGCGAATTCGCACGGCCCTCGCGCACGTGGTCGGAGGTGAGGCGCAGCAGACGATCGCCGTTCAGTCGGTATGCACGTGTATCGCCGACATGCAACAGATGTGCGAGACGGCCGCGCAACACCAGCGCGGTGAATGTGCAGCCCATGCCGACGAGGCTCGTGTCTTGCTGCCCTTGGGAGTGAATCCAGGAGTTGAGCGAGTCGAGGATGCGGGCCCCGGCACGACGAACTTCCATGGTCTCGGGCACATCCCAGAAGCCGTCGAGGAAGCCACGGACAGCAGTCTCCGCCGCCACGCGACCGCCTTTGGCGCCGCCGATGCCGTCGGCGATGGCGGCTGCCACATCGCGTCGCTCCGCGGCAAGCTCGGAGCCAAGTACCGCGCCTGCGAAATCCTCATTGCGCGGTCGCGGACCCGTGGCCGAGAAGTAGCCGATGCTTGCCCGCGGGGTCGCAAGATCGTCGCTCACCCTGCTCGCCTCGCGCGCTCGAAGTTCAAGGCGGCAGCGCGCAGCGATGGTGCAGGAAATACCCGCCGGTGCTGGACGCCAGAATGACCGTCAGATCACCGGAGCCGCGGTCGAGCGTGTAGCTGCCGCCATCCTTGGCGTCGTGCCAGGAGATCTGGGCGGGACTGATCCGGGCCGGATTGGCATCCACGGTCGCGCGGCCATAGTCGATGCTGATCTGCCAGGTCGCACCGCTGGCAGGATTGGTGCAGGTGACCGCAAGCGTCTGTGCCTGCGGCCCGTCAGCAGAAGCAGCCGCAAGACATGTCGCCAGCGCGGCGGTGACAGCCACGATATGCCGGGTCAGGAACATGACCTCATCTGCGAGGGCCGGCGTCCCATAGCCAGTTTCCTCGAGAGCGGCAAGGAACGACGCCCACCATTGCTTATTCGTTATGCAATGCGCCGCTTTGGTAAGCTTTGCACAAAAAACGGCACACGCACCGCCCTAGCTCGACGTGTCCACAAGATCCTGCGTCAACCATTGCGAGAGCTAGTCGCGATCAATACAATCATAGCGGATGCTCGGACAGACAGCACGGCGTTTGACGAAGGCTCTATGCCGACGCTGCATCAGGCACAAGGCGGTGAGCCGGTGCGGCGATATTTGCGGCATATATTTTGCTTGAGCCTTACTGGGCTTGGCTACTGTCGCGCATACCGGTCCCACATCGGGTGCTGGCAGTCTGGTGACGGGCGCCATCGGAAAAACCGACTTCGGGGGAGAAACCTATGCTCGTACCGTCACCAAAATGGCTCGATAGCGGCAACAATGCCTGGCAATTGGCAGCCGCAACGTTCGTCGGCCTGCAAAGCATCCCTGGCCTCATGGTCCTCTACGGCGGCGTCGTAAAGAAGAAGTGGGCAATCAACTCGGCATTCATGTCGCTGTACGCATTCGCCTCGGTCCTGGTCGTCTGGATCCTGTTCGACTACAATATGGCGTTCGGACCGCAATGGTTTCCCTTCCTCGGCACGCCCATGCCCGCCACCTCGGCCGCGTTCGCCCTCGGCCAGGCGACCATTCCCGCCGCCGCGTCGGGCATGCCCGAATTGACGTTCCCCATGGCAACACTGGTGTTCTTCCAGTTCGTGTTCGCCGCGATCACGGTGATCATCCTTGCGGGCTCACTGCTCGGGCGCATGAATTTCACCGCATGGATGATCTTCTGCCCGGTGTGGATGACACTGGTCTATACAGTGGGGGCCTTCAGCCTGTGGGGTGGCGGGTGGCTCTCCGGGCTGGGGGTGCAGGACTTCTCGGGCGGCTATGTCATCCATCTTGCCGCCGGCGCCTCCGGCTTCACTGCCGCGGCCATGATCGGCCCACGTCTGCAACAGGATCGCGAGCATTTCCCGCCCAACAGCCTCCTGGTGACGCTGATCGGCGCGGGCATTCTGTGGCTCGGCTGGAACGGGTTCAACGGCGGTGATCCATACTTCGCCAACGCCGACGCCGGGGCCGCGGTGCTCAACACCAACACGGCCACCGCGGTCGCCTTGCTGGTCTGGACCCTGCTCGACAAGATGGCCTACGGCAAGCCATCGGTCATCGGCGCGGTCAACGGCATGATCGCCGGGCTGGTCGCCATCACGCCGGCGGCCGGCTTCGTGAACGGCTGGGGCGCGATCATCATCGGCATCGTCGCCGGCATCATCCCGTGGATGAGCATGAACTGGCTGCAGAAGACCAGTTTCATGATGCGGGTGGACGACACGCTGAGCGTGTTCTCGACGCACGGCGTCGCCGGCCTGACGGGCGGCCTTCTGGTCGGCGTCCTCGCCTGTCCCGACATGCTGGAATACATCGGCACCGACAAGGAGGCCCCGGGCGTCAGCGTCACGGGCCTGCTCTACGGCGACAGCGGCCACCAGCTCCTGATGCAGTTCTACGGTGCGGCGTTCATCATCGTCTACAACGTGATCGCAACGGCCATCATCCTCAAGGTGATATCGATAATCGTTCCGTTGCGCATGGATGAGGCGACACTGCGGGTCGGCGATGACGCCGTGCACGGCGAGACCGCGTACGCGATCGGCGTCGAGGGCGAGTAACCAGCCGTTTGGGGGCGGGCGGTTGCCCGCTCCCACCCGGTCTCGCGTCAGCTTCCCAGGATCGTGCCTATCGCAACACCGGCGTCGGCCGCCACGCCCTTCCTGCCGCCATCAGGACGCGCGCGGGCGATCTCGATGAACCCGCCCTGGCCATGCACCACCAGCGCGCCGTTGTTGATCGCCACCACCTCGCCGAGCTTCTTCCCCTTCACCTCGGAGAACGTGCGCGCGATGCGCTTCGTCGCATTGAACACGAACAGCTTCTTGCCATCCGCCGTGGTCCACGCGCCCGGGGCGGGATCGCAGCCGCGGATCAGGTTGTAGGTGATGTCGACGTGGTTCGCCCAGTTGATGCGCGTTTCCGCGTCGCGGATGATGCCCTCGTAGCCGGCATTCGGCTCGTACTGCGCGAGCGCCGGCGCCTTGCCGGCCACCACCTGCTCGGCCACCTCCACCAGCGCCGCCACCCCCATCGGGAAGATCTTGCCGAAGTACAGCGAGCCCAGCGTGTCCTCCGGCTCGATCGGCACCGAGCGCATCAGGATCACCGGCCCTTCGTCCAGCCCATCCGTCGGGCGGAAGATCGAGAACCCGGTCTCGGTCCGCCCGCAGATGATCGCCCAGCTCATCGACGAGGCGCCGCGGTGCAGCGGCAGCAGGCTGGGGTGGAACTGGATCGTGCCGAACTTCGGGATGTTGCAGAAATCCTGCGGCGCGAACTGCGTCACGTACGCCATCACGCCGACCTGCGCATCCGCCGCCCGCATCGCCTCGAGCGCCGCCGGATCGGTGAGCTTGGGGAACTGATGCACCGGCACGCCGCGCTCCTCGGCCGCGACGCGCAACGGATCGGGGCGCCCCTTCTCCGGCGCGCAGAACACCGCCGCGACCGTATCGCCGCGGTTGAGGAACGCCTCCAGCGTTGCCTTGCCAAAATCCTGCTGGCCTATGATGGCGATCCGCATACGACGCCCTCCCGTTGCTGCGCTTCGATCTGGCACGCCAGCTTGCACGCCGGCCCGGCCTTGGCAACCGTCGCGCGCCGGCCCTAGCCTGCGACCAAATACGCGGGGAGGGCGACGATGCCGTTCGACGAACAGGCTGCGATCGACGAGTTCTGGGCGGCACGCACGCGCGGCGAGTATTTCCCGGCCCAGTGGTTCGATCGTCTGACGCTGGATCAGGCGTATCGCATCCAGCTCGGCATGATCGCGCGCCGCATCGCCGCGGGCGAGCGGCAGATCGGCTGGAAGGTCGGCCTGACCGCGGAGCCGATCCAGCAGCAGTTCGGCTTCCACGAGCCGGTGTTCGGCTGCATCCTGGACAGCAAGCCATCCGGGCATGTCTTCCGCCGCGACGAACTGATCCGGCCTGGCTTCGAATCGGAACTGTGCCTGCGGGTCGCTCAGACACTGAGCGGCGAGGTGGATATGGCCACCGTGCGCCGCGCGATCGACGCGGTGTATCCGGCGCTGGAGATCATCGAGACGCGCGGCGACTTCACGGCGCAGATCGCGCTCGCGATGGCGGACAACGCGCAGCAGAAGACCATCGTGCTCGGCAATCCGGTGCCGCTCGGCGCGCTGGCGCTGGATGCGGTCGCCGCGACGGTGCGGATCAATGGCGAGACCGTCGCGACCGGGCGCGGCGATGCCGTGCTCGGCAACCCGCTGAACTCGGTGATCTGGCTGGCGCGCAAGCTCCACGAGTTCGGCCGCGTCATCCAGCCCGACGAGATAATCATGAGCGGCTCGTTCACGCGGCAATTCCCGATCGCGCCAGGCGATCGGGTGCAGGTGGATTTTGGCGGCGTGGGAGAGGTGCAGGCGGCAATGCTGGGGTAGCGCGGGGACGACGCTGATCGCCTGCACGTTAACCGTTCGTTCAGAATGCGACCGATAAGCTCCGCCCACTATTGCGTGTAACTGGCCGCAACGGCGAGGACCGGACCGTCCCATGCGTTCAATCTCTGATCAGGAGTCACCAGTCGAGACGCCCACCATCGCGCGCTGCGGCGTTGCGACGTGAGGGCGGCGCGACAGGTCAACGGCCGGGCAGTTGCGGCAAAGGCCGCCCCACGCAAAAAGTTGGCGCCGCATCGCTCCGAGGACGAACGCGCGGAAGATGCGCGTCGGAGCGAAGTTTCCGCCAGTGCAGAATCGGAAGTGCGGCTGATCGCGTTCTACCTGCCGCAATATCATCCCATTCCAGAGAATGATAGGTGGTGGGGCAAAGGCTTCACCGAATGGCCGGGTACCGCTGGGGCGCAGCCGCTGTTCGAGGGTCACTATCAGCCGCATATACCGGCTGACCTTGGATTTTACGATCTCCGCCTTCCCGAGGCCCGTGCTGCGCAGGCCGAGCTTGCCAAGCAGTACGGCATCCACGGGTTCTGCTACCACTACTATTGGTTCTCCGGGCGCCGCATCCTCCAGCGCCCATTGGATGAAATGCTGCAGTCCGGCAAACCGAATTTCCCATTCTGTATCTGCTGGGCGAACGAGCCCTGGTCTCGACGCTGGGATGGATCCGAAAGCGAAATTCTGATCGCCCAGGAGCACGACCTCGACTCAGACAAGAAGCTGATCTTCGACCTGCTGCCACTATTCGCCGACCGTCGATACATCAAGGTGAACGGCAAGCCGTTGCTGGTCATCTATCGGGTCGGGCTGCTGCCCAACCCGGGCGCACTCTTCGCAGCCTGGCGGGAGGCAGCGCGCCAACACGGATTGCCGGACCTCCACATCTGCATGGCCGAGACGTTCGGATTGAACGATCCCTTTGCCAGTGGCTGCGATTCGGCCGTGGAATTCCCGCCGCACCAGCTTGTGGCGGGGCCGGTCAACGACTCGCTGAAGGGACTCGCTGAGGGCTTCTCCGGCACCGTGTACAACTACGCCGACGCCGTGATGGCTGAAACCGTGGCGGCGCCGGCCGACTACCAGCGTTACCGGTGCGTAATGCCAGGCTGGGACAACACGCCGCGGCGAGGCCGCAAGGGGAATCTCTTTCACGGCGCAACTCCGGAACTCTACGAATTGTGGCTGCGCGAGGCGATCGGCTTCACCCGTCGGCACCTTCCGGCCGGCCAGCGCCTGGTTTTTATCAATGCATGGAACGAATGGGGCGAAGGCGCGCATATCGAACCCGACATTCGATTCGGCCGACAGTTCCTCGAGGCGACCCGGCGGGCGATGGCCGGACTATCCGAGTGGCGCACGATAATGACGGCGACGAAGACCAAGCTGCCGGCAGGCGAAGAGGACCTGACCGCGCTTGAGGCGTGGCTCCGGTCGTTCGAAACCGCCCTCAAGTATATGTCGGAACAATATCTGTCGTTGGAAACCCAGAGACTCGGCTTGCAGCCTGCGTTCGTCAATTTCTCGGAGTCCGTGCTGGCGCCGCTCGGCGTCCAATTGAAAGGCTCCTGCAATATCGAGCGCATCAACCAAATCAGCGACGGCGATATGATCGCGGTCGACCAAACGGGTTACCTGCAAATCTCCGGCTGGAACCTGATCGCGGGACAGGAGATGACCGCGGAGACGGTCAGCTACCTGACCTTGCTCTCTATGGATGGTGAGCAGGCCTTCACCGCTCGGATCCAGCAGCGGGTTCCCCGGGCCGACGTGGCTGAATATCACAAGCTGCCCTCCGATCAGGGGCTTTGGTCCGGAATCCGCTCATCCGTGCGATTGAGCAGCGTCGATCCTGGCAAATACGAGATCGGTATCGACACCAGGATCGGCTCCTCCTGCCTGAGGGCGCTCTCCAGCAAGGTCGTCGTCATTGGCCAGCAGTGACGCAATCGAGGGGCTGGTGAGTGTCGTCATGCCCAGCTTCAACCACGCCGCGTTCGTGGCAGAGGCGATGCGTTCGGTATTCGACCAGTCGTACCGCGACGTCGAATTTCTGGTCCTGGACGACTGTTCCACTGACCAGACTTTCGCGGTTATCCGCGACGTGGCGGACGTTAAGCAGTTCAGACGGCGCTTTCGGAGGCTGGAAATCAGCCGCAACCAGCAAAACCAGGGAGCGCACCATAGCCTGAACCTGGGCCTTGCGGCGGCACGCGGCGAATTCGTCACCTTCATCAACTCGGACGACTGCTACGAGCCCGAACGGCTGCAGCTTCTGACGTCCCGCAGCCACCAGGCAGATGAGCCATTCCTCGCATTCAGCGCACTGCGGCTGATCGATGCGTTGGGACGTCGCGTAAGGCGTCACGAACTGAAGGATGTCCTGGAACTGGGGCCGAATCGGCTCAGGGCAGCGTTGCCATCGCTGAGCTTTGCATTCCTGCGCTATCAGCTCGCCGGGTCCACTGGAAACATCTTCCTCAACCGGACGCTAGCGACCGAGATCGGCGGCTTCTGCGCCCTGAAGTACTGCCATGACTGGGAATTCATGCTGCGAGCCATCACCGTTGTCGAACCTTGCTACGTTCCCGAGACCGCATACCGCTACCGCATTCACGGCGCGAACGCCTTCAGCAATCTGCAGCATTTGGCCACCGATGATACTGAGGCTTCCCTGGGAAGCTACTACCGACGCATCGCGAGCCGCCGCGTCAGCAACCCTATGGCGCCGACTCCGGCAAATTGGCCCTACGTATTTGATATGATCGCGCGGCAGTTCGGCGTGTATGATGCGTGGCTTCGGGAAGCCGAGTATTCACCGCGGTATGCCTCACGCCTGTCTGAAATTTCGGAAGAGGTGAGCGGTAGCGAACATGCCAACTGAGACGGATCTAACCATGGTTCCGCAGCCGGGCAGAAAGCAGGTCTATATCCATATCGGATTTCCCAAGACTGGAACGACATCCATCCAGGTATGGTTGTCAGGGAATGCGGACGCCCTGGCCGCACAGGGGGCGCTCTATCCAGTGGCCGGGCGCGGCGAAGGTGATTACCGGTTCGGACATCATCTGTTCCCCAACGCCCTGGCGCAGAACCCCTTAAGTGAACTCGCCACGTCGTGGCCAGATATGGATGAGCTGCACAGCGAGATAACGAACAGCGCAGCCCGAACAATCATTCTTTCATCGGAGGATTTCGCCACAAAGCTAGACCGACCGGCCATCCATCTCCTCGCACACAAGCTTAGCGACATCGATGTTCGGATCATTTGCTATGTCCGTCGCCAGGACGAGTTCATTATCTCGGTCTGGTCGACGGCGGTCGCCAACTATGGTGAAAAAAACTCGCTTTCTGATTGTCTCGTGCAACCTTGGTTAGACTATGCAGGGACAGTGGGACTGTGGGCTAGCGCCTTCGGCGTCGGAGCAATCATTCTGCGAGCATACGAAGAATCACAGCTTGTCGGCGGTGACGCTGTGGTGGACTTCCTTTCGGTCTGTGGTTTGGATCCGTTGATGGACTGTGGGTCACTACCTCAGGAACGTCATAATCAGCGCCTGCCTGCACACATCGCGTTGATTTTGGCTTATCTCAACGCGCACAATGTCGACCGTTCGGTGGTCACCCACTTGCATACGCTGGGAGCCAACTCCGATGGCGGGAACAATCAGTTGCAGTTGCTGACGCCGCAGGAAAGGTCGGCGCTGCTTGCCAGACACGCCGAGGGCAATACTGTGCTGGCGCAAACCTACCTCGGCCGCGCTGATGGGCGGTTGTTCCACGATCTGACGATCTCGGGGAAAGGCGATTGTCAAGCGGCACAGGGCACGGATATTCACAATGGCCTCGCGGCCGCGCTGGCGCTACTGATCAATGACGCGCATGCCGCGATGGCGCCTCACCCCGCTGTCGCCAGTTCAAGTAGCGTTGCCGCACGAGACCTTCCCCAGGAATTCCGCGCCATGTCGGACGAGGCATGGCTGGCAACGCTACTACAAACTACAACTAAGCCGGAGGTCCGAGGATTTAGGTTTCCATGCTTCCCGGACCCGGAACTACAGGCAGCTTTCGTGGGTACCTCGGACGAAGCCACCATACGTGAGGCGTTCAGTTTTTATATAGCCACAAGGGGCTACGCCGAGGCTCTGGGTCTTCCACTAGCGCTAGACAGAAGGTTCTTAGATTTCGGAGTTGGTTGGGGAAGATTCCCTAGGATATTCTGGAAGGATATCAGCGCTAGCAATCTCTATGGCTGTGATGTCGATCCCGGGGCTCTCGACCTATGCAAGAGCACTCGCGTTCCCGGGAACTTCGATCGGCTCTACCCTCGAGGCAGATTGCCATATCCAGATTCTTACTTCCAGGCAGGCATAGCTTATTCGGTATTCACACACTTGTCCGAAGAGGCGCATCTGCACTGGATGCGCGAGCTTGCCCGTGTGCTGCAGCCTGGTGCGGTATTCTGCATGACGCTCGAACCGCGGCGGTTTGCCGCGTTCATTGAGCAGCTGCCGGACCAACCGGTATCGAAGTGGCATCAGGGACTCAAGAAATTCGCGCCTCACGCTGGCCAGTTGCGGGCTCAATTCGATGTAGGGCAATTCTCCTACATGCCAACGGGCGGCGGCACACACCGGGAGGCATCAGAATATGGTGACGCCATTGTACCGGCTGTTTTCATTGAGCGTGAATGGGGCCACGCGTTCGCCTTGCGCACCTATATAGACGAACCCTCGCGTTATTGGCAGGCCGTCGCAGTCATGCAGCGCATCTAAACGAAGGCGTCCCAACTGAGGTGAGCAATTCTGAATTCAATGCGCTTTTTCCCGACTGGCTGACCCAGTCGCTGTCTTTGCCACCCTATTTTTGGAACATCAACGGTTATTCGGCCGACGACGGCATGATTGAGTTCCGCGGTTGGGCACTTCCTTGGTACGGCTATCCATTTAACCGAACGCTACGGCGCGAGGGTGGCACGGGGGTGGAAGTGGTCACAACGGTCGACAAGGGGTTTGCGATGCACTTCCCATACTGGCCAAATGCGCCAACCGCTCCGTTTGCAGCACGGAGCGAGTTAGGTGTAACAACGCTAGACTACATCTCTATTGAGAGTTCCCCGGCAATCGCGGCGGCGCCTCTATCGCACCCCCTCAATCAGTTCTCGAGATGGTTGTTCGTCCCGACAACGAAGGATTTCTTGGTTCCACCGCCCGATATTATCGCTCATATTGGCGAATCATCTGCCGATTATTATCTCGTATCGGGCTGCACACTGTTCAACGGGTTTAAGTCTGCCTTCGAACGCTATGCTGGGCGCCCGCTCCTAAGTGCCGTGAGGATTCTCGACTGGGGCTGCGGACCCGGGCGCATCGGCCTTCACCTGACTAAGGCAATCGCTCAGGACAGCGCGGCCACCGAGTATGTAGGCGTTGACATCGATCCACTTTCGCTCACTTGGGCCGAGCGTTCGCTGCCGGGCACGTTTATTTGCACCGGGAGGCTGCCGCCTTTGCCGTTCCCTGATGGTCACTTCGATTTCATATTTGGCTATAGCGTATTTACGCATCTAGACCGGCCAATCCAACTAGCGTGGATGGCGGAATTACGCCGCGTGTGCGCATCCGGCGGAATTGTCGCGGTTACCGTCATGGCTGAATTGGCGCTGTTCTACTTCGAACCATTCCTTCGGGACGAAGAGGCACGAGCTCGCTTCGTCGATGGAATCTATGCCAACATGCCCAACACGCAACTCGAGGAGAGTGGAATCGGCGGTGACTATTATCGGAATGTCTGGATGAGTCGTGACTTCATCTTGGACAATTGGACGGAGCACTTTGAGATCCTTGCTGTCCATCCCAATTTTCATCACTATCAGGATCTAGTGGTCCTGCGCGCCCTTTGAATGGAACGGATGCTTGCCAACTCTCCAGATAGAACAATGACCGTCTCCCACTCCGGCAACATCTCTCGCGATCCCTCGCGTCACCGAATCGCCGAACCGCACCTTTTAGCTTTCCCCCCACCGGCTCCATGAACCGATCCGTCACGTCGACGCACCCTCGCCCTCCCGCCCCATCCCGACTACCCTCCGCCCCATACCACGCGCGGACCACGCCCCCCATGAGCTACGACCAGCCATTCGCCGGCCTGAAGGTGATCGACGTGAGCCAGGGCGTCGCCGGCCCCTACTGCGCCATGCTGCTCGCCCAGTACGGCGCCAACGTCATCAAGGTCGAACCCCCCGGCGTCGGCGACTGGGCGCGCAACCTCGGCGTCGTCTACGGCGACCAGTGCGCCTATTCGCTCCCCGCCAACCTCGGCAAACGCGCCATCGCGCTCGACCTGAAGCAGCCGGACGGCCGCGCCATCCTGTGGCGCCTTATCGCCGGCGCCGACGTGTTCCTCCAAGGCTTCCGACCCGGCGTGATCGAACGCCTGGGCTTCGGCTACGCCGACGTATCCGAGCGCGAACCCCGCATCATCTACCTCTCGGTATCCGGCTTCGGCCAATCGGGCCCACTCGCCGAACGCCCCGCGATGGATCCGATCCTCCAGGCCTATACCGGCCTCACCGTCGAGAACAAAGGCGAGGACGGCATCCCGCATCGCACGCCGATCATCGCCATCGACATGAGCACCGCGCTCTACGCCTATTCAGCCGTATCCACAGCCCTGTACGCGCGCCGCGACGAACCGCGCGGCCGCCACATCGAGGCCAGCCTGCTTCAGGCCGCGGCCGGCCTCCAGGTCGTGCGCATGATGCAGTCGTATCTCGAGGGCGGCGCGATCCGACCGCCCGGCGCGCCGAGCGGCGTCTACCAGGTCGCCGACGGCTGGATGACCATCACCGTCGTCCGCCTCCACGAATGGCTCGGCTTCTGCAAGGCGGTGGACCTCCCCCTATTCGCCGCCGACGAGCGATACCGCACGACCCAGGGCCGCTTCGACCACGCGGCCGAGATCAGCGCGGCGCTGCGCACTCTGCTCGCATCGCAGCCCTTCGCCTACTGGTCGCAGCGCCTGGCCGCCGAGCGCATCATGCACGAGCAGTTGAACAGCTACACCGGCTTCCTCCAACATCCGCACGTCGAGGCAAGCGGTGCCATCGCCTGGCTGCACCACCCGCACGTGCCGACCGCATTCCCGATGCCGCAGCTCATCGGCGCGCCACCGCTTATCGACGGCACCCGCCTTGCCACCTCGCCCGGACTGGGCGAACACACCGAGGCGATCCTGCACGAGCACGCCTACACCCCGCCGAAATAGCCGACCTCATAGACCGCGACGTAGTCGCCACCCCTGTTATCCCGAGAAGCGAAGCGACGAAGCAATCCCCATCGTCCTGAGAACCGCCCCGCCGCCCGCTCCCGCAACCAACAGTGCGAAGCGTTCAGCCCTGCCGCGCGTGGTCAAAGAAACCGGTGATCGCCGCCAGCCGGTTATCGGACGCGACGACACCGAAGTCGGTGCCCTTCACCACCGCATCCCCCCCTTCCGGCGCAAGCTCCCACGTGAAGCGAACCCGGTCGTGGTGGCTTTCGACCTCGCCGGTGCGACGGAATCGATGGCCCGGGAACTTCTCCTGCACACCGACAATCATCACGTCGATGCCCTCTCTCCCTTCGCCTTGCAGCATCGGATCGAGGTAGCTCGCCCCCTCCGCCCAGGTCTGTGCAATAAGATCACGGCGACGCCCGCCGTCAGCCTCGTTCCAAGTCGCGATATAGCGATCGATCAGATCGGTCAGCGTGTTCATGTGTGGCTCCTTGGTTTGCCGCACCCGATGTGGTGCGACGGCACTCATCGCCGATGCCGGGCCGCCGGTCGATTACATCGCAGGTAATTGGATGCGGTCGCACGCACGCGTTATCGTCGCGTCATGTCAGTCACCGTCAGACCAATCGGCGACCTGCTGCGCGAGTGGCGCCAGCGCCGCCGCCTAAGTCAACTCGAGCTGTCGCTGGAAGCAGAAATCTCCACGCGCCATCTCAGCTTTCTCGAGACCGGCCGCTCGCAGCCAAGCCGCGAAATGGTGCTGCGTCTTGCCGAACAGCTCGACGTCCCGCTCCGCGATCGCAATCTCCTGCTGCACGCCGCGGGCTACGCTTCGGTGTTCCCCGAACGTCCGCTTGACGATCCCGCGCTGCGAATTGCGCGCCAGGCGATGGATCAAGTGCTCGCCGGACACGAACCGTATCCCGCACTCGCCGTCGATCGTCACTGGACGCTCATCGCATCGAACGCCGCGACGCAGCGCGTGATTGGCGATGTCGATGCGGCGTTGCTGAAACCGCCGGTCAACGTGATGCGTCTTGCGCTGCACCCTGCGGGAATGGCACCACGGACGGCGAACCTGGCCGAGTGGCGCGCGCATCTGCTCGCTCGTCTCGGGCATCAGATCCAGGTGAGCGGCGATCCGGTGCTGATCCGGCTGTTGCGTGAACTGCGTGACTATCCGGCCCCCGACGGCGCGGCACACGACGTGGATGCTACGGCCTTCGTCGTGCCGTTCAAGCTGGTCACGCCAGCCGGTATTCTGTCCTTCTTCAGCACGACAACAGTGTTCGGCACTCCTGTCGATATCACGCTGGCGGAACTGGCCGTGGAGGCGTTCTATCCGGCAGACCCAGCAACCGCGGAAATGCTGCAACGACCCCCCGCCTGACTGCCGTCTTGCCACGTCCGGACAGAGGCGCGCAGCGTCGCTCCAAGAAACGCTAAGGAGAGAAACGATGGCAAGGTTCGGCCAGAGCGTCCTTCCAACTGCCGAGCCTTGCTCGGTCGACTGTGCCCGGCAATGGGGCTCCAGCGGACAATCCGCCACCCAGCCGTCGCTTCAGAAGCTCATTGAAGAACGGCAACTGGCCCGGGCAGTCACCTGGCCGCCGCTATCCCATTCAACGTGCACCCGACCGGCAAATGTCTCCGCTGTTCCGCCGATTCGGCGCAATGAGGCAATCGGCCAACTGCCGGATTTAGGATTATGCAGTTGAAGGCGGCCAACATTTGAGTCATTCTGCGCAGTTGCGCCTATATCTGCGTGTATCTGAGACATCCGCGTGCATTTGCGTTTCTACTTTCTTGTTCACACCGGCAGGGATGCCGCTCGGTGGGGTTGCTCATCGAGCGCGCGCAGGATGGAGCTGGTGCCGTTGACGAGGGCCTCGACGAGTTCCGGTTCGGGCGGACCGAAGTTGAGCTTTGCCGGAAGTCCGCCCGTGGCGCGGATCAGCGCGGGACGATAGGGGTAGATGGCGGCGTGTTGTTCGGCGTCAGTGAGACAAGGCTGGGAGGGTGGTTCAGCCTGGGCAGGTAGCGGGTCGAGACGTCGCAGAACCAGTACCCGGCGCGCTCCACCGCCGCGGGGTGCATCGCTGCCTCCATGACGTAGGCGTCGGCGACGACAATCTCGGCAGCGAGCTTGGCCTCGAAGGCGTCGATGGGATGCAGAGCGGCGACCGCGGCCATCGCGGTTTCGTCGCGCGCGACGCGGTTTTCTGGCGTGTCACTGGCTGGCGCCGGGAGGGCGGCGCAAAGCGTGGCAAAGATTTCATGGGAGACCGAGGCGGAAGGGTTGGGAAGAGTGTGCATCGGGGTTTCGGCCGTTTGATCAAAGAGATTGATCTTTGTGTTAGTATGGATAATTTCAATGATGCGATTACTAACGCACCAAGACATCCTTGGATCGCGGCAGTGGTTGCGGGTCAGCATGCCCTGGGCGATCATTTCCCCACGCGGGAAAAGCAACCGGCCGGTCAAGCCGCGCGGGAGGGCAGCATGGAATTCCTTCGGAACACCTGGTACGTGGCGCTGTGGGCGCAGGACCTGGCGCCTGGCGAACTGGTGGCTCGCACCTTCCTGAATGAGCCGATCGTTCTGTTCCGCCAGACCGATGGTCGGCCCGCCGCCATCGCCGATGTCTGCGCGCATCGGTTCAGCCCGTTGTCCAAGGGGAAGATCGTCCAGGGCGACCACGTGCGTTGCCCGTATCACGGGCTGGAATTCGACGCGCGCGGACAGTGCGTCGGCAATCCACACGGCAACGGCCGCATCCCGATCAACATGAAGGTCCGCAGCTATCCGGTCTTCGAGAGACACTCGCTGCTCTGGATCTGGATGGGCGAGCAACCGGCCGATCCGGCGCTGATCCCGGATTTCAGCCTGCTCGATCCGGACAGCGGTCGGATGGTGAGCAAACGCGACTGGATCCTGATGGATGCCGGTTACCGGCTGATCACCGACAACCTGCTCGATCTCAGCCACACGGCGGTGATCCACGAGGGCATACTTGGCAGCGAACATACCATCCGCGCCGATCTGACGGTGACGCAACAGGGCAACCAGATCCTGGTGGCGCGCAGCCTGCCGAACGTGCCGGTGCCGGGACTCTACGATCTGCTGTTCCGCCGCGACGGCGGTCTGGTGGACCTGTGGATGAATATGCGGTGGGACGCTCCCGGGTGCCTGCTGAATGATACCGGCGTCACCGCGCCGGGCGCCACGCGAGACGCAGGCACCGGGTTCTGGGGCACACATTTCCTCACGCCGCAGACGGAGGAGACCACGTACTATCTGTTCGCCGCCGTGCGCTTCAATCCGATCTCGTGGGGCGAGCCGCTGGACAGCGAAATTCACCAGCAGATATCTGCTCTGCGCCGCATCGCGTTTGAGGATCAGGACCAGGTGATCATCAGGGCGCAGCAGGAGAATATCCGAAAGGCGCCCTACCCGTTGAGGCCGGTGCTGTTCGACATCGATGTTGGGCCGGTGCGTTACAAGCGCATTCTCGATGCGATGATCCACCAGGAAATGCAGCGGCGGGCGGCCTGAGGGCCTGCTGCGTCTCCGTCATGGCCGGCTATTCAGGTCTTTGCTTTGATGCAGGCAACAAAGACGCGGGGCCAAGCCCCATCATGACGAAGGAGGACGACCCGTGCTTCACTCAATTCACTTTTTCCCCAGCAAGCCCTGAGTTGACGCGGGAGCGCACCGTCTTACGTTCGCGCATCGACGTCGCCGGACTGCTCCGGCCGCAACCGGACGCTGGAGCACGGCACCATGCCTGTATGGCTACCCGTCACTGTCTCCGCCGCGCTGTTCCAGTGCTGGCGGACCGCGATGCAGCAGAAGCTGCGTCATCTGCTGTCGGTAAACGGCGCGGGCTTCGTTCGCTACCTTTATGGCGCACCGACAGCGCTGGTGTTGCTGGTCGGCGCTCTCATCGCGACCGGACTGCCGCTCCCGGCACCCAACGTGATCTTCGTGATCCACTGCGCGGTGGGTGGGCTGATGCAGATCCTCGCCACCAACCTGCTGATCATGGCGTTCGGCTACCGCAACTTCGCGGTCGGCACCGCCTATTCCAAGACCGAGACGGCGCAGAGCGCCATCATCGCGCTGTTCGTGCTGCACGAGGTGCTGCGTCCGGCGTCGTGGATCGGCATCTGCATTGGCCTCGCCGGCGTAATGACGCTGTCGCTTGCCGGGCGCGGGATGCGACCAAGTGAACTTGCGCGCGCGACGGTGCAGCCGGCGGCACTCGCCGGTCTCGGCGCGGGGTTCCTGTTTGCGCTCACCACTGTGTTCATCAAGCTTGCCAATCAGGCGTTGACGGGGCCGAGCCTTCTCGTCCGTGCGCTGTTCGTGCTGGTCGTTACGAACACGCTCCAGATCGCAATGCAGGGCGGCTTCCTGGCGCTGCGCGAACCGCGTGAGCTGCGCAAGGCATTCACCACGTGGCGGAGTTCAGCCTGGGTCGGCACGTTGTCCGCGCTCGGCTCGGCGTGCTGGTTTACCGCATTCGCGCTCGCCCCGATCGGGCTGGTGCGATCGGTCGGGCAGATCGAGATCGTGTTCACCCTGACATTCAGCCGGTTCTATCTGAAGGAGACGCTCAAGCCAGGCGATATCGCCGGACTTGCTTTGGTGGTGGCTGGCGTCCTGCTGATCGTTCTGGCGAACTGACGCCCTCACGCGAGGGCGGTTGAGGGTCTCCACTGGCGGCTACGCATCACGAGGGCGCCGATCACCGCCAGGTTCAGCACGTTGAACAAAACGCCGACCGCGAAGGCAGGCGCGTAGAACGCAAAGCGGTCGTACATCACGCCGGCGAGCCAGCCACCCCCTGCCATGCCAAGCGAGCCAGGAAGCAGCATTGTGGGAATGCGCCAGCTTGCCTCCGAGGCCGGGAACAGCTCGCGCGCCGCCAGCACGTATCCGGGAATCAAGCCGCCAAAGCCGAAGCCGAATACCGCGGAAATGGTGAAGAGACCGATCTCGTCCTGGGTCACGAGGAACCCGGCCATCGCCGTGGCCTGCGCCGCGGAGGCCCACAGGATGGTCCGCAGGCCGCCGATCCGGTCCGCCAACCAGCCCCAGAACTGCCGAGCGAAAAACGCCGAGCCCAGCAGCACCGACAGCATCGCCGCACCTTGTGCTGGCGCGATGCCGATATCGCTGCAGAACGCAACCATGTGGGCCATCGGCATCGACATCGTCATGCAGCAGCAGAAGGTGGCGAACCCCAGTGCCGCCAGTACAAAATTGGGCGGCAGGCCGAGGACCTTCTCGCCGACTCGCGGCCCCTCATAGAGGCCGCCAAGCGCCGCCGCGACAGGTGCGCGGCGCAGGAATATCGCAGCACACGGCAGGATCACGACGACCGCGAACACCGCGTATGCCAGCATCGTCCGGCGCCAGCCGATCGCACCGATGCCGTACTGGAACAGCGGTGGCCACAGCGCCCCGGCGATGTACTGGCCGGCGGAGATCAGCGCGATAGCGGTGCCTCGGCGTACGTCGAACCAGCGACTGACATAGGTCATCAGTGGCGCGAACATGCCGGCGGCGCCGAGCAGCCCGACCAGCAGGAAGCTGCTGATGTAGAGCTGCGTCAGTCCGCCGAGCGATGAAATCGTCAGCCCGGTGCCGATCATCGCTCCGCCGAAGATCACCACCGCACGCACGCCGATGCGCTCGGCGAGCCAGCCCATCGCGATGCCGCCGCAGCCGGCGCCGATGAAGGTCAGCGCGACAGCCAATGCCGGCGCCGAACGCGTCGCACCGAATTCCTCGGCGATCGGCTTCAGCGCCACGACGGTCGTAAGCGGCGCGCCGTACGACACGCTCAGCACGGTCAGCGCCGCGATGGCGACCACCCACGATGTCCGCGTCTCCACGCTGCCCGCGTGCGCGCCGCTGCCGTCCATTGGATGCGTTTCCTCGGTACTTGGTCAGCGAGCTTAGTCGAACATCGCGGCGATGACAGCCGGGTCCACCTCCTCGATGCGGGACGGCTGCCAGCGGGGCTTGCGATCCTTGTCCACCACCATGGCACGCACGCCTTCCGCAAAGTCCGGATGCCGCATCGCGGTGCGTGTCAGCGTGAGTTCGGCCGCCTGGCATTGCGGCAGCGTCAGGTTCGCGCCGCGCCGCAGCGCCTCGAGCGTCCAGCACAAGGCCGATGGCGAGACCGTCCGCAATGCGGCCAGGGTCTTGTTTGCCCAGGCGTCTTCGATCGCCTCGAGGCGGCGCACGATCTCGGCTACATTGTCGGCGTCGAAGCAGTGATCGATCACGCCACGTTGTTCCGCCAGCGAGAACGGCGGCAGCGGCGCGATATGCGACCCGAGCGCGCCAGCACCATCCGCGGCCAGTGCTTGCGACAGAGCCGGCAGGTCCGCGCGCGAGGCGAAGTGCGTTGCCAGCCCAGCGTGGACCGAATCCGCGCCCTGCATGCGCATCCCGGTCAGCCCAAGATACGTCCCGATCCGGCCGGGCAGCCGCGGCAGAAAGAACGTCGCGCCGATGTCGGGGAAGAACCCGATCGCGGTCTCCGGCATGGCGAATGCGGCGTGCTCGGTGGCGACCCGATAGGGTGCATGCACCGACACGCCAATGCCGCCGCCCATGCATATGCCGTCGATCAGCGCGACATAGGGCTTCGGATAGGTGGCGATCATCAGGTTCAGCTCGTACTCCTCGCGGAAGAACGTCTCGGCCTCGTGATGCTCGCCATCCAGCTCGTACTGGCGCAGCGCACGGATATCGCCGCCGGCGCAGAAGGCGCGATCGCCGGTGCCCTCGATCACCACACCATGCACGTGCGGGTCGTCCCGCCACGCGGTCAGCGCTTGCGTGCAGGCCCGGATCATCGCCAGGTCGAGCGCGTTGAGCGCCTGCGGTCGGTTCAGCACGATCCGCCCCACGCGCCCGTCGCGTCGGGCGATCACGGTCTGTTCGTCTTGCATGCGCCTCTCCAGGATGGTCAGAGCATCTAGCGCGCCGCCGCTGGGAGCGCCAAGGCAGCCCCGACTTTCACTTCCGGCCGATTTCGCGGATTGTAGGGCTTCGCCGCAGAGCTGGAACCCGGAGCCAAACATAGATGCATGTCCGCTCGCTTGTGGCCGCCGCGGCGATCCTCGCGCTTTCGCATGGCATTGCCACGGCGCGTGACCTGACCGTGGTCGCGCGCGGCCCGACGCAGGAGGCGATCAAGCACGTGTTCATTCAGCCGTTCACGGCGGCGACCGGCATCGCGGTGCAGTCTGAAAGTTGGGAAGGCGGCATCGACGCGCTCCGCACGCAGACAAAGGCACCCGACAATGTCTGGGACCTGGTCCAGGTGGATAGCGAAGAACTGACGACCGGCTGTTCGGAGGGGCTGTTTGAGAAGCTCGACTGGTCAGCGATCGGCGGCAAGGACCACTACCTGCCGCAGGCGGTCAGCGACTGCGGCGTGGGCTCCGGTCTGGCGAGCCTCGTGCTCGCCTGGGACCGCGACAAGTTTCCTGCCACGCCCGGCTGGGCGGATTTCTGGGATGTCGCGAAGTATCCCGGCAAGCGCGGGCTGCACCGCGGGGTCCGGGGCAATCTGGAGTTCGCGCTGTTCGCCGACGGCGTGTCGCCGCCCGACGTCTACAAGGTACTGGCAACCTCGGAGGGCGTCGATCGCGCCTTTCGCCGGCTGGATCAGCTAAGACCCTACATCGTGTGGTGGCAGGACGATGCCGAGGCGGCGCGCATACTGGCGTCCGGCGATGTGCTGATGACCAGCGCGTCGGCACCGGCGATCGGCGCCGTCAACCGGACCGCGCATCGCAATTTCGGCGTGCAGTGGACGGCGAGCCTCTATGACGTGGAGAGCTGGACAATTCTGAAGGGCAGTCCGAACCTGCGGGCCGCGACACAGTTCCTCTACTTCGCCGGCACGCCCGCGATCGAGGCGCGGCTGGTCGAGCTGTTCGGCGAGGGCGGGCTGGCAAAAGGCGCCAATGACGGCCTGCCGTCAGAGCTTGCGCAGACTTCGCCGACCACCTCGGCCAACCTGAATTCCGCGGTTCGCGTGGATCCAGCATTCTGGCATGACAATCTCGCCAAGTTGCACCAGCAGTTCGAGACCTGGTTGACGCATTGAGCACGGCCACCAGCCTATCCATCGAACAGCGCGAGGGGCGCGCGATCATGGTGTTCGCGGGCCGGCTCGATGCGGCTTCAATCGGTGCCGTGTGGCGTCCGGCGATGCGGGCGGCGGGACACGCTCGCGGCCATCCGCTGTCGTTCGACCTGAGTGCCGTGTCGTTCAGTGACGTGGCGGGAGTCGGCTTCCTCGCCGCCGTCGAAGCGGCCCATGGCGACGCGGCGCAACTGATCGGTGCGCCGGAGCACGTGCCGGCATTGCTGGTTCGCGCTCGCGCGGCGGCCCATGATGGTGCGACCGGCGAGGCGGCGCCGCGTCCCTCGGCGCGCGACGTTGTCGCGATGGCATTCGGGCTGGTATTGGCCAGCGTCGCCTTCGTTGGCGAGGCAGCAGTCGCGATTGCCAGACTACCGACGCGCCACCGCATGCTGCGTTGGTCCGATCTGCTGCGCTACATCGATCAGGCTGGCGTGCGAGCGCTGCCCCTGGTGCTGATGCTTGGCTATCTGATCGGCCTGATCCTGGCGTTCCAGTCCGCTGTGCCGATGCGGCGCTTTGGCGCCGACATCTTCGTCGCCAACCTGGTGGCCCTCAGCCTGGTGCGCGAGCTTGGTCCGCTCCTGGCGGCGGTGATCCTCGCGGGCCGCACCGGCTCGGCCTTCGCCGCCGAGATCGGCACCATGAAGGTGAATGAGGAGGTCGATGCCCTGATCACAATGGGGCTCGATCCGATGACGATGCTGGTGCTGCCAAGGATCATCGCGGCGATGCTGGTGATGCCCGTCCTGACGTTGACGCTCGACCTGGCCGGCATGCTCGGTATGGCGACAGTGCTGCGCGGCTTCGGCTTTCCACTGATAACGATCGCCATGCAGGTGCAGAACTGGGTGACCACGCATGACGTCTATGGCGGCCTGTTCAAGGCGGTGTGCTTCGGGATCGCGGTGGCGGCGATCGGCTGCCGCGCGGGGCTTGGCACGGGTGTTGGCCCACGCGCTGTCGGTCTCTCTACCACCGCGGCGGTGGTCGGAGGCATCGTGGCCGCTATCGTGCTGGACGGCCTGTTCGCCCTGATCTTCTATCGGATGAACCTGTGACCGGCGATACGATCATCCGCGTCGACCGCGTGGCGCAGCGCTTCGGTGCGCGCAGCGTCTTTCGCAACGTGTCGTTCACCGTGCATCAGGGGGAGATATTCGCCATCCTCGGCGGGTCGGGCAGCGGCAAGTCGACGTTGATGCGGCAGTTGATTGGCCTGCTGACGCCGAGTGCGGGGCGCATCGAGATCTTTGGCCGGACCATCACCGGCCCGCATGGCGACGCGGCGCTGCGCGAGGTGCAACGCAAAATGGGCGTGATGTTCCAGTCCGGTGCCTTGTTCGGCTCAATGACCCTGCTCGAGAATGTCATGCTGCCGCTCGAGATGTTCACTGATCTGCCGCCCGAGGGGTGCGAAGCCGTGGCGCGCGTGAAGCTCGGACTGGTCGGCCTGGGGGATGCCGCTTTGCTGAACCCGGCGGAGATTTCCGGCGGCATGGCGCGGCGCGCAGGCATTGCACGGGCGATGGCGCTCGATCCGCCTCTGCTGTTGCTCGACGAACCTTCTGCGGGCCTGGATCCCATCACTTCGGCTGAACTGGATCGGCTGATCCTCGATCTGCGGCAGGATCTCGGTGCGTCCTTTGTCGTGGTAACGCATGAGCTGGCGTCGATCCTGGCAATTGCCGATCGCTGCATCATGCTGGATCGTGGCGCCTATTCCGATGCCGGCGGCGTGATCGCTGAAGGCGACCCCCGGACGTTGCGCGACACCAGCCTGCACCCGAGGGTGCGTGCCTTCTTTCGTCGCGAAGTGCCAGCCGTGGCGGCTGCGTGATGGAGGCACGTGGTGTCTATCTGCGGGTCGGTCTGCTGATCCTTGGCGGGATCGCGCTGCTGATCGCGCTGATCTGGTTTCTCGCCGGCGGCCAGATCGCGCACGGCACGCTGTTCGAGTCGTATTTCAGTGAATCGGTGCAGGGTCTCGAGGTTGGTGCGACCGTCAAATACCGTGGCGTGACCATCGGGCGGGTGACCAGTATCGGTCTGGTGAGTGCGGAATACGGCGCCAACGGCCAACCGGTCGCAGTCGAGAGCCAGACCTATCGTCTCGTGTACGTGCGCTACGAAGTGGATCTGGCAAAGGTGGGTCTGGTTCCCGACATCAAGGAAGCGGTAACCCTTGGCTTGCGGGCGCGCCTTGCCTCGCAAGGGATCACCGGGCTCAGCTACCTCGAACTGGATTTCGCCGATCCGGCGCAGTACCCGCCGTTGGCTATCCCGTGGGAGTCGAAGGCCGACTACATCCCGTCGATGCCCAGCACGTTTCTTCAGGTGCAGGACGCCGCTCAGCATGTGCTGGCGAAGCTGAATTCGATCGATATGGACAAACTGTCCGCTCAATTGGGCGACCTGCTCGGCGAACTGCGGACCAGCCTCGCCAGCGGAGACACGCACAACGCGCTGGTGCAGGCGACCGCGGTGCTGCGCACCACCAACGAGGCCGTGCACGCGGCCGATCTGCCGGGGTTGACCGCGGACATCAAACACACATCGGAGGCGCTGCGCGACACATTGCAGGGGCAGCAGATGCAGAAGCTGCTGGCCAATGCCGGCATGGCTGCCGAACAGCTCGCCACCGCGGCGGCCAGGCTGCCGCCGTTGATTGCATCGGTCCAGGCGACGGCGCAGCGGGCCGGCAACGGCACGGCGGACGTCGAGCAGGGCCTCATTCCGCTACTGCGCGACATGCAGGCGACCGCGCAGAACCTGCGCGAGATGACCGATGCGCTGCGTCGCTACCCGGCACAGGTGTTCGCGCAGCCACCACCGCGCAGCTTGGAGCCGGCGCGATGAGGCGTCGCTGGGTGCTGGTCGGCGTGACCTCTCTCACCGGCTGTTCACTGTTGCCGCAGACGCCCTATGTGCAACGGCGCGACTGGCCACTCGATGTCAATCGGCCGACCGTGGCGCCGCGCAACCAACATGGTCGCGTTCTGCTCTTGCGCACCGTGCGAGCCGGTCCCGGCCTCGATGCGCGCGGTATGCAATGGCTCCAGCGCGATGGCAGCCTGCATGTGGACTTCTATGAGCAATGGGCAGTGCCGCCGGCACAGGCGGTCGAGAACGATCTGCGACAGTGGCTGGCCGCCTCCGGACGGTTCAGTGCCGTGGTGGCGTCAGGGAGCCGGCTGAACGCCGATTTCGTACTCGAGGGCGAGCTGGACACATTTGTCGCCGACCTGAATACGGGCATGGCGCAGGCAGCCTTGGCGCTGGTTCTGATCGACCAGCGACGGGGGTCAACGGCGGTGCTTATGCAGCGGACAGTTACCGCCGAGGTCAGGCTCGCCGATGATAAGCCGCCGGCGATCGCGGATGCGATGAAGGCGGCGATCGTCGAGGTACTGCGACAGACCGAAACCGACATCGCGGCGGCCATCCGCTGATGTGGGGTGAGCGAGGCAACGGTCAGAGGTTCGGCCAGGACCGCGTGCGATCGGCTTCCTGGGCTGGCGTGAGCGTTTGCGGTCCGTCAGCCAC
The DNA here is from genome assembly GCA_963799415.1 of uncultured Alphaproteobacteria bacterium. Classification (GTDB taxonomy): domain Bacteria; phylum Pseudomonadota; class Alphaproteobacteria; order Acetobacterales; family Acetobacteraceae; genus JAMXLO01. The sequence continues at coordinate 45,683 of CAWCXI010000031.1, forward strand.
CTGCGGTGGCTGGTCGGGCAGGCTTGCCGGGTCGCGCCAGCAGTTGGCCACGCCGAGACTGCGCGTGCAGTACGGCGGTGCCTCGGGGAGTGGCTCCACCGGACGGCAGTAGCTCTTCCCCTGATCCAGACGGACCAGCGAGCAGTCCTTGCCGGACAGGATCGAATACAGCGCGTCGAACGGACTGCGCTGGATCACCGCGAAGCTGCCGACGGTGACGCCGACGCCGATCGTTGCCGCCTGTTCAGGTGTGACGCAGCCGGCGAGCAGCAGCAGCAGGATCAACGCGGATCTCACAGCGACAGCATGCGCCTGTCAGGTAAATCGATGGTTTGCATCGCGTTTGCGGGGCCCGGGGTGCGTCGCTATGGTCCGCCGCGCCGGCGGATCGGCAATAGCAGCGAATCGTGCGGGAGCCCACGTGGTCGACATATTCGACGAGGTCGATGAGGAACTACGCGCCGAACGCGCGCAGCAACTGCTGAAGCGCTACGGCGGGGTGATCGTCGCGGGCCTGTTGCTGATCGTGGGGGCTGTGGTCGGCTGGCAGGGTTGGAGCTGGTATGAGGCGCGGCAGGACCGGGCGGCGGCGGCCGAATACCTGACCGCGATGAATTTGGCGAATGCGACCGCCGCAGGCAGTAGCGAGGCAAGCCGCACCGCCGCCATTGCCACGTTCTCGAAACTGGCGACCGCCCTGCCCAAGGGCTATGCGACTCTGGCGCTGCTGCGTGAGGCGGCGCTGAAGGCGGATGCGGGCGACCTGCAAGGTGCCACGGCATTGTGGGATCAGGTGGCTGGCGATTCGTCGGCTGATCCGCTGCTGCGTGACCTCGCGAGCCTGCTTTGGGCGCAGCATCAGATCGACAGCGGCGATCCGTCGCTGTTGCAGGCGCGGCTGAAGGCTCTGGCTGCACCGGACAATCCCTGGCACGCGCTGGCTGAGGAGCAACTGGCGTTGCTGGACCTGCGGCTGGGGAAGACGGATCAGGCCCGCACATCGCTGCGCCGTCTGGCGCAGGACGCCACGGCACCGAATGGCGTCCGCGGCCGGGCAAGCGGCCTGCTGGGCCGGCTGGGCGGTTGACGGGCATGACGCGGTTCACGCGACGAAGCGCGCTGCTGGCGCCGTTGGCGCTGGGAGGTTGCGGCCTGTTCGACGACTGGTTCGGTACACACAAGACGCCGCTGCCGGGCAAGCGAGAGGCTATTGCGACTGACCGCGGGTCACTGAAGGTGGACGAGGGCGTTCCGAAGGTGGAACTCCCGGCGGCGGCGGGCAACGTTGCGTGGCCACAGGCCGGCGGCAATCCGGCGCATTTTATGGGCCATCTCGCTGCTGGTCAGCGCCTGGGCGAGGCCTGGAGCGCCAATATCGGTGCCGGCGGCGGCTATCGGCGCAAGATCATGGCCCAGCCCGTAGTGGCGGACGGCATTGTCTATGTGATGGACTCCAATGCAGTGGTCTCGGCGTTCGAGGTCGCCGGCGGCAGGCGAGTCTGGCGGTTCGACACACGGAGGGATGAGGACGACAGCAGCAACGTGGGCGGCGGCCTCGCGATCGATCAGGGCACGGTCTACGCGGTCAACGGGCTGGCGGAGCTGGTTGCCCTGGATGCTGCCAAGGGCACCGTTCGCTGGCGCAGCAATTTCGGCGCGCCCACGCGATCCGCGCCCACAGTGGTGGAGGGACGGCTGTTCGTCACCACCATCCAGGACCGCATGCTGGCCCTGGCGACTGACGACGGGCGGCAACTGTGGTCGTACCAGGCCGCCAACCCTGCGACGAGCCTGCTGGGACGGCCGGCGCCCGCCTATACGGACGGGCTGGTCATAGGCGGCTTCGGTTCAGGCGAACTGGCGACGCTGCACGCGGAAAGTGGCACCCCGGTCTGGACTGACACCCTGACGACCTCGGTGGGCAACCGGGGCTTGGTGGACGTCTCCGCGGTTCGTGGGCTGCCCGTGGTGGGTGACGGCAGGGTCTATGCGATCAGCGTTGGAGGGCTGGCGGCCGCCATCGATCTGCCGAGTGGCCGACGGCTTTGGGAGCGCGAGGTCGCAGGCGAGGACAGTCCGTGGGCGGCGGGGTCCTGGCTGTTCATCGTGTCGCTCGAGCAGAAGATGGCGGCGCTGAACCGCGACGATGGCCGGGTGGCCTGGGTCACCGATCTGCCGCGGTGGAAGGACGCCGAGAAGCAGAAGGATCCGATCATCTGGTTTGGGCCTTTGCTGGCGGGTGACCGGCTGGTGGTGGCTGGGACAAATAATCAGGCACTGGCGGTAAGCCCCTACACCGGCAAGATTCTTGGCCAGCAGGATCTGTCCGGGGCGGCATCACTCGGACCTATTGTGGCGGGCGGCACCGTGTTCGTGGTGACGGACGACGGCAGGCTGCTGGCGCTGCGCTGATTGGCCGTGCCGCCCTTGGTCGTGATCGCCGGCCGGCCGAATGTGGGGAAGAGCACGCTGTTCAACCGGCTGGCCGGCAGGCGGCTTGCCCTGGTGTCGGATACGCCAGGCGTCACCCGTGACCGGAAGGAGGCGGAGGCGCTGCTGCGCGGCCGGCAGGTGCGGCTGGTCGATACCGCCGGGCTGGAGGAGGCGGCGCCGGAGACGTTGGCCGGGCGGATGCGGCAGGGCGCCGGGGTCGCGACCGCGGCTGCCGATCTGGTGGTGTTCGTGGTGGATGCGCGAGCGGGCGTGACGCCGGCGGACCGCCACTTCGCCCAGTGGCTGCGGCGGCAGGGGCGGTCCGTGCTGTTGGTGGCGAACAAGGCGGAGGGGCGGTCGGCGCGGTCTTCGGTGCTGGACGCGTTCGAACTCGGCTTTGGCGAGCCGGTCGCTGTCTCGGCTGAGCACGGGGAGGGGATCTCCGAGCTGATGTCCGAGATCGCCGACCGGCTGCCGCTGCCACAGGAGATATCGGCGGAGGTGCCGGAGGAGGGCGTGCGGCCGCTGAAGCTTGCGATCGTGGGGCGGCCGAACGCCGGGAAGTCCACCTTGCTGAACCGGCTGATCGGCGAGGAGCGGATGCTGACCGGACCGGAGCCGGGCCTCACGCGGGATGCGGTCTCGGTGATGCTGGGTGATCCTGCGGGGCCGATCGAACTGGTGGATACCGCCGGATTGCGGCGAAAGGCACGGATCGAGGCGCCGCTGGAGAAGCTGGCGGTAGGTGCGGCGATCGGTGCGCTGAAGCTAGCGGAGGTCGTGGTGCTGGTGGTGGACGCCACCGAAGGCCTGCACGACCAGGACCTGCAGATCGCGCAGTTGATCGAACGCGAGGGGCGCGCGTGCCTGATCGCGCTGAACAAGTGGGACGCGGTGGCGGACCGGTCTGTGGCGCGGCGGGCGGTAACTGAGCGGCTCGAGATGAGCCTGACGCAGTTGCGGGGGGTGCCGGTGGTACCGCTCTCGGCGATGACCGGGGCCGGGATGGATCGGCTGCTGCCGGCGGTGCGGCGGGCGCACGCGGTGTGGAACACAAGGCTGCCGACGGCGGGGCTCAATCGCTGGTTCGAGCAGGCGCTGGCGCGGCACGCCCCGCCGCTGGTGAGCGGGCGGCGGTTGAAGCTGCGATATATCACCCAGGCCAAGGCGCGGCCGCCGACATTCGTCGCGTTCGGCACGCGGGCGGAGCAGCTGCCGGAGGATTACCAACGGTATCTGGTCAACAGCCTGCGGGAGGCGTTCGAGCTGCCGGGCACGCCGATCCGGTTGCAGTTGAGGGGGACGCGGAATCCCTATGCGGAGGGGTAGTCTCGCCCTCTCCCCCCGGCCCCCTCCCGCAGAGGGAGGGGGAGCCCGCGAGGTTTGAGCTTCCTGCTTGGATTGCTCGTTCGTGCTGGGGTCACCGCAATTGTGGTGGTGGGTGCCACCGTGGCGGCCGAGGTGGCGGGGCCGTTCTGGGGGGGCCTGATCGTCTCGCTGCCGGTGGCGGCAGGGCCGGCATACGTGATGCTGGCGCTGCAGCACGACGCCGCCTTCATCGCCGCGAGCGCGCTGAACAGCCTTGCGGTGAACGCGGCCAGCTTCGTGTTCCTGGCGGCACTCGCGCTGCTGGCGCTGCGGGTGCGCTGGTGGTGGGCGTTGGTCGGCAGCCTCGGCGCCTGGACCGGCACGGTGCTGCTGATCCGCCAGGTCGAGTGGGACGTGGCCGGCGCGATCGTGCTCAACGTGACTGCCTTCCTGGTGTGCCTGGCACTGACCCGATCGGTGGAGCGCGGGGCGGTCGCGCCGGGCGGGCCGGTGCGCCGGCGGTGGTTCGAGCTGCCGGTGCGGGCGGCGATGGTGGGGTTGCTGGTGGGCGCGGTGGTCACCGGCAGCCGGGCGCTCGGGCCGGCGCTGACCGGCATGGCGGCGGTGTTCCCGGTGGCGTTCACCAGTTTCGCGCTGCTGTTGCTGCCTCGGGTGGGCGGCGCGGTGGCTGCGGCGATCATGGCGAGTGCGCTGCGGGCGATGCCTGGGTTTGCGCTCGCGCTGCTGACGCTGCACCTGGCGGCAGTGCCGCTGGGGGCAGGAGTTGCGCTGGCGGTGGCGCTCCTGTCCTCGCTGGCGTGGTCGGTCATGCTGATGCTGCAGCGGCGAGGACGCGTCACACCGCGTAGATGTCCTCGATGCTGATTGTGATGCCCGGCGGCGCGAGCCTTATTTCGCCGGCTATGACGGCACGTGTCTCGATCGAGCCGTCGTCGTCGCGGCGGTGATGCGCAACCTGCTGCTTGTCGGCCCAGACGATCAGGTAATGGCGCAGCGAGGTTAGCCTGAAATACTCCTGGAGTTTCCAGGCCCGATCGGTGGCGCTCGTGCTGGGCGACAGGACTTCCACGATGATCAGCGGGTCTGGCACTGCGACAGCGTCGTCGGGCAACTTATCGCCACAGTGGACGACGGCGTCGGGTTCGTAGTCGCTTTCCCCTACCTCGACAGTCATGCCATCGGTGTAGACCTCACAGGGCAGCCTGGCGGCCTGCACGGCCAGGCGCAGCACCTGCCAAACGAGCGCCTTCCGCCGATTGTGGCTGGCTCGTTCGGGCGCCATCGCAACCACCACGCCGTTCACCCGCTCGAACCTGCCGGCCGGTTGCTGCTCCGCCCACGCTCGATATTCGTCACGGCTCATCCCGACGACGGGTTCAAAGGCTGAAGATGCGCTCACTGGCATTCGCACCACCTCAACGCGGCAGATTTGCACATATTGCGCTGCCAAGTCGAACAGCAGTACGACGAGCGATGACCCTGATCACCGCGATCGCCGACAGGAGCCTGCTCGCCTTTGGTGCGCTGCTGTTTCTTATCCAACTGGTCGCGCATGAGATCGGCTACCGGGTCGGTCTCTGGTCCGCCAGCAGGCGTGGGGCGCAGACCGACAGTGTGGGCGTGGTGGTCGGCGGCATGCTCGGGTTGCTGGCGTTCGTACTGGCGCTTACCCTCTCGTTCGCCAATACAGGCTTCAGCGAGCGTCGTGCGGGATCGCTGGCCGAGGCCAATGCCATCAGTACGGCGTGGCAGCGCGCCGAGGCGATCGGCCTGCCACGCGGCGATGAGATCGCCAGGCTGCTGGAGCAGTACACGCACCTGCGGATCGCCTTCATCCAGGCAAAGAACGATCCCGCCGCGCTCGACGATCTGAACCGGCGCAACAATGCGCTGCAGACGCAGATCTGGGGACACGTGTCGGCCATCGCACGGGAGCGACCGGACGCTGTCGTCGCTTCACTGATGGCGGCGCTCAACGAGACATTCGACATGACGACGGCCGCACGCTTTGCTTATGCGCTGCGCCTGCCGCCTCAGCTGCTCGGGCTGCTGATCGGCATGGCGCTGATCAGCATGGCGGCCCTCGGGTATCAGATGGGCCTGAGGCGCAATCAGCTCCACGTGCTGGCGGCGTTGCTCACCCTGATGTGGACGGTGGTGATTTACGACATCATCGACCTGGCATCGCCGCGGTACGGCTCGCTGCGCACCAGCGCCGCGGTCTACGAGTGGACGCTGCAGAGCTTCCACGGCGGCGTGCCGATCCCACCGCCGCCGTGACGTTGAACGCCGCGATTCAGGCGGCCGGCAGCAGTGCGGCGGGATACGGACCGTGCGGCAAGGTGTCGAGCTTCAGCTTGACCGGCGTACCCAGCCAGAGCGCCTGACTGGTATGGTCTTCGTACTCGTCGTCGGTCAGGGGATGCACGAGGATGTCGAGGCCTTCGCGGTTGAACATCAGCCACGGCACGATGTGCTGGAAGACGTCGGTCTTGAAGATGACCTGCATCTGCGGCACGGGATGCGGGCCGGCTATGCCGCTGTTCCGACCGAGCTGAACGGCGAAATTCGCTGCCAGCGACTCACGCAGTTTGGTGGCGACCGGCAAGGTGGCGTCGTCGTAGTAGATATGCACGTGATAGCCGTGAAGTTCGGCGGGCAAACTGGACATGACGAACTCCTCCATTGTTGGGGTTTGACTCAGAATAGCGTGAACCGCTTGCGATCGACAATCGGCTCAATGCTGCCACGCCAGCCACTCGCGGGCTGCGGCTGCGAAATCCCAGTGCGGCGCATACCCGGTATCGCGCGCGATCTTGCCGATGGCCATCGGTCCGCGGTGAAAGCCGGTATGGCTGTCGACGTTCGCGGGCTCGCCCGGCGCGGCGTGGCGCCAGCGAAAGCCTGGCATGGCTTGCGAGAGTGCATCGCACCACGTTTCCGCCGACCCGAGCCGGCCGCTTCCCAGATTGTAGACCACGCGCGACAGGCCGGGCGCATCGGCCAGTCGCACCAAGCCGTCCGTCACATCGCGCGAGAAGATGAAGTCGCCGCGCCATGCCGGCGCCAGCACCGCCTCCTCGCCGCGCCGCGCACACTCCAGCGCCTGAAGCATCGGCGATAGCGTGTCGCGCACGCCTGTGGCGTATTCCCACGGTCCATAAACGCTGCCGAGACGCGCCGCGGCGAAGCGTATTCCCTGCATCTCGGCCACGCGTGGCAGCAGCGTCTCGGCCGCGCGCTTGGTCAGGCCGTACAGGGTCGCCGGCGTCGGTGCCACCGCGTCTTCGTCGATCAGCGGCACGTCACGCGCGGCAGTACCATAGATCGCGCCGGAACTCGGATACACGAAGCGAGGTACGCCGCGTCGCGCCGCCGCCATAAGGGTGGCCACCGCGCCCTGGATGTTCACCGCGACGATGGTCTCGGGATCGGCTTTCTCGCGCGCCGATCCGGCGGTGATCACGGCGCAATGGATCACCGCCTCGATCGGCGCACTGGTCAGCGCACGGCTGAGGTCGGCTGCGGACAGGATCGAGCCGTCGATCAGCGTGAACCGGCCCGGCAGAGCGGCGAAGCTGTGGCGTGCGCGCTCGGGCAACGCGATGCGGTCGAGGCCGACCACGTCGCGGCCGGCGGTCAACAGGTGTTCGGCAACATTGAGTGCCACGAAGCCGGCGGCACCGGTGATCAGGATGGCCATGATGGACGCAGATTATCCGGACGCGGCGGCTGCGCCAGATACCATCTGCGTAGCGCGTTATCCGAACGTGTAGTTTGCAAAGATCGCCTCTGCCCGCCTGAATGCCTTGTCCACCGCAGCCTGTGGTGTCATGCCGCCCTTGAGGACATCGGCATACGCTACGCCCCAGAGCTGCTCGGCGCTCACCTGGCCCCAGGCCGGATTGTAGCCATAGTAGGCTGCGGTAGTGGGCCCAAGCACCGATTCTTGCACAAAGGGCGCGCGGTGCGGGTCGCTCGGATCGAGCCACCAGGGATCTTCCTTCGCGATGCGCGGAATCGAGGGCACCGTGCGGCCGAGCCCGCCCTTCAGGTTCGCGTTCAGCACGTCCGGCTGCAGGAAGAACCGAGCGAAATCCTTGGCGACCTCGACATTCTCGGCGCCCTTCGGAATGAACAGGCCGCCGGCGCCGACCGGTGCCGGCATCGGCTTGCCGTCGTTGGTCAGTGGCAGGCCGAGGGTCTTCATCTCCTCGCCATAGGCCTTCTTATCCTTGATCATCGCCAGCTCGGTGGAGATAGAGCCGTCGAGATCCATAACGAGCAGCTTCTCGTGGAAAGCGTTGTTGTCGTCCGCATCGTTCCAGCTCAGCGCCTCGGGTGGCACGTAGCCTTCCTTGTACGAGTTGGTGAGCCAGGTCACGGTCCGGATCGCCGCTTCGCGGACCTGGGGATTGTCGGTATGCAGCTTGCCATCTGGCGTGACGATGTCCGCGCCGCCGTTGGCGATCATGAAATGCTGGAACAGGCCGTTGCCGTCGTTCGGTCCGACGGTGGTCATCTGCGGCCCGAGCGCATAGATCTTCCGCCTTCCCTTGCCGCGCAGCACCTGCTGCATGGGCTTGAAGAAGTCCCAGCGTGCATCCCAGGTGTTCGGGATGTCCGACAGCTTGAAGCCCGCCTGCTCGACCAGATCATTCCATACATGGAACGGCTCTCCGCCCTGGCTCAGCGGCACAAGATAGAAGCCGCGGCGCTTGGCGACGCTGTTGTAGTAGCTGGAGTTCAGCAGCGCGGTCTGGCTGAGCTCCGACCTGTGCGGCTCCACGATATCGCTGACTTCGAGGATCTTGTCGTTCCATGCATTCTGCGGCAGGAGCGTGCCGGGCGCGATATGAAAGATCAGATCCGGCACTTGGCCGGTAGTCAGTGCCGAGATGATCTTCTGGTTCAGCGCCGTGAACGGCATGATGCTGAGGTCTATCTTGTTACCGCTCGCCTTCTCGTACTGCGCGGCGGTGTTGCGGAAGGAGGCGTCCTCTTCCGGCACGAAGCCTTGGTCCCGCCAGACAATGGCGGTCCTCGCCTCGGCGTTGGCGATATATGGTCGTGCCAGAAGACCTGCTGCCGCCAAGCCAAAGGTTGAACGAATCACTGATCGCCGGCTCATGCGTTTCATGGCCGCTTTCCTTCCCTGACTGGTTTGATGCCGGCTTGTGGGGCCGTTTGTTACTTGCAACCAGCCTGCATCGGCCTTGGCGAGCCAGTCAAGACAATTAGAAGTCACGTAAGCGTATTCACGCCAGCAAGTAAAACCGCAGTATATAATCTGAATCGCGCACAGTTTGAACCGCCGCCAACAGCGTTGCCAACAACCCAGCGCAGGAGCCGAGCGGCGCAGTCGGACGAAAGGCTGATCCTATCCGAACGTGTATTTCGAGAAGACGGCGTCCGCCCGTTTGAACGCCTTGTCCACTGCCGCCGCCGGCGTCATCGCATTCTTGATGACATCGGCATGCGCGACGCCCCATAGCTGCTCGGCGCCCACCTGGCCCCACGCGGGATTGTAGCCCCGGTAGTCAGGCAGGGTTGGCCCCAGCACGGCTTCGTGCACATAGGGCGCCAAATGCGGGTCCTTGGTATCGAGCCAGAACGGATCGCTCGTCACCAATGATGGTATGGAAGGCACCCAGCGGCCGAGGCCCTGTTTCAGGTTTTCGTTCATCACCTGCGGCTGGATGAAGAATTTCATGAAGTCCTTGGCCACGGCGACGTTCTTCGCTCCCTTCGGGATGAAGCCGCCGCCGGCAGCCTGCGGGGCCGCCATCGGCTTGCCGTCATTGCCGTTCGGCAGTCCAAGTGTCACCGATTCCTCGAACTTTTTCTTGTCATGAACCATGGCGAGTTCGGTCGAGAGCGTGCCGTCGAGATCCATCAAAAGGAGCTTTTCGTGATAGGCGTTGTTGTCGTCGGCGTCGTTCCAGCTCAGCGCCTCCGGCGGCACGTAACCTTCCTTATAGCAATTCGTCATGTATTCGACCGATCTGATCGCCGCCTCGCGCACTTGCGGATCTTCGGTGTGCAGCTTGCCGTCAGGAGTGACGATTTTTGCGCCACCGTTGGCGACCAGGAAATGCGTGAACAGGCCGTTGCCGTCATTCGGTCCGACGGTGGTGATCTGCATGCCCAGAGCATAGAGCTTCCGCCGCCCCTTGCTGCGAAGCACCTGCTGCATCGGCTTGAAGAAATCCCAGAAGGCGTCCCAGGTTTTCGGCGCGTCGGACAGCTTGAAGCCAGCCTGCTCGACCAAATCGCCCCAGATGTGAAACGGCTCGCAGCCTTGCTTGATCGGCACAAGATAGAAGGCACGCTGCTTGGTGACGCTGTTGTAGAAGCTGGAGGCCAGAACCGCTGTCGCGCTCAGTTCCGATCTGTGTGCCTCGACGACGTCGCTGACGTCCTCGAGCTTATTGTCCCAGGCGTTCTGCGGCAGGATCGTCGCCGGTGCGTCGTGGAAGACCAGGTCGGGAACCTCACCGGTGGTCAGCGCGGAGATCACCTTCTGGTTCAGCGCAGTGAACGGCATGATGCTGAGGTCGATCTTGTTGCCGCTGGCCTTTTCATAATCGGTGACTGTGGCGCGAAAAGCCGCATCCTCCTCCGGGACGAAGCCTTGCACCTGCCAGACGGTCGCGGTCGAGGCGGCGGCGTTGGAGATATGTGGGCGCGCCAGCATCCCCGCTGCGGTCAGACCAACGGATCCGCGAATTACCGACCGGCGGCTCATGAGCTTCATGGCCGTTCCTTCCCTGCTTGCTGAGCGGTCGCCTGTGCGCCGCCTCTTACGCGTCGCAAGAGTACGCCGCTTCGTCGGCGGCAGTCAAAGCCTTCGAACCGCGCTCGGCTGACCGGTGTTGACCAAGGCTTAAACCAAAGCCCGGGGATTACGACCTACACCGTCATCTTCGCCCTGCATGACGGTATGAGATCACGGCGGTTGCTTTGGCAAAGACGGCTTCGCGGTTCACGGCGAGGTGTGGAACAAGTGGTTCTTGAGGGGCGGTGCCGCGGCAGTGCAACAGGCGCCATGGCGCTGTTCGGCGGGGGAGCAGAGGGCGGCCAGTAGCGGCGCGACCTCGTGTGGCTGCGCCAGCGAAGCGGGCTCCTCGCCCGGAAAAGCGTTCGCGCGGAGCCGTGTTCCGACGACACCTGGGTCGAACAGGTTCACCCGCAGGCGCGTCGTTTTCACCTCGTCTGCCCAGGTGAGCACGAGGTGCTCCATCCCCGCCTTGGTCGCGCCATAGGCGCCCCAGTACGCTTTCGGAGTGCGCGCGCGCTCGTCGGTGACGAATACGGCGCGGCCGTCCGCGGCATTGCGCAGCAATGGGTCGCAGGTACGGATCAGGTGCCAGGCAGCGGTCAGGTTGACCGCGATCACATCGGCCCAGTCATTGGGCAGGATATGCGCGACAGGCGTCAGGCGGCCGAGCGATCCGGCGTTGTGCACCAATACGTCGAGGCGGCCGAAGCGCTGATGGATGCTGGGACCGATCGCATCGATCTGATCACCTTCCGCCAGATCCAGCGGCAGCAGTGTCGCGCTGCCGCCGATCGCGCGGATCGCATCGTCGGTCTCTTCCAAGCCGCCTTGCGTGCGTGCCGTGATCACCACGTGCGCGCCGAGTCGGGCGAGTTCGACAGCGGTCGCTGCGCCGATGCCGCGGCTCGCACCGGTGATCAGGGCGATCGAGCCGGCCAGCGCTGTCATCGCAAGGAGCGCAATGCGAACAGCGTCAGTGACTTTCCGCCAGCAGACTGAGCTGCCGCTCGGAGTTGTCGGCCTGATCCGGCAGGCTGATCGGATAGTCGCCGGTGAAGCAGGCGTCGCAGTAGTGTGGCCTGGCGCTGTCGCGTTCGCGCTTGCCCAGCGCACGATACAGCCCGTCGATCGAGATGAAGGCCAGACTGTCCACGCCGATCTGATCGGCCATCTCGTCGACCGAAAGCCGCGCTGCCAGCAGCTCGCCGCGTTTCGGCGTGTCGATGCCGTAGAAGCAGGAATGCGTCGTGGGCGGTGAGGAAATCCGCATATGCACCTCGCACGCACCTGCCTGGCGAACCATCTCGACGATCTTCTGGCTGGTGGTGCCGCGCACGATCGAGTCGTCAACGAGGATCACCCGCTTGTCCTTCAGCACCGAGCGATTGGCGGAGTGCTTCAGCTTCACCCCGAGATGGCGGATGTGGTCGGTCGGCTCGATGAAGGTGCGGCCGACATAGTGGTTGCGGATGATGCCGAGTTCGAACGGGATGCCGCTTTCCGTCGCGTAGCCCATCGCTGCCGGCACACCTGAGTCCGGTACAGGCACCACCACGTCGGCTGGCACCCCAGACTTCGCGCGCCAGTTCGGCACCGATCTGCTTGCGTGCGTCGTAGACCGGCGTGCCCTCCATGATCGAATCCGGTCGGGCGAAGTAGATGTACTCGAAGACGCAGAACCGCTCGCGCGAGCGGCCGAACGGCTTGATGCTGTGAACGCCCTGGTCGTTGATCACGACCAGCTCGCCGGGTTCGACGTCGCGCACGAAGTCGGCGCCGACGATGTCGAGCGCGCAGGTCTCGCTTGCCAGCACCCAGCCGCCGGTGCCCTCGTTGCCGATGCGGCCGAGGATCAGCGGTCGCACACCCAGCGGGTCGCGCACGCCCATCAGTGCCTCGGTCGACAGCGCCACGAGCGAATAGGCGCCGATCACCTGCTTCAGCGCGTCGATCAGCCGATCGACCACGGTGGAGTAGAGGCTGATCGCGATCAGGTGGACGAAGACCTCGGAATCGGTGGTGGACTGGAACAGGCAGCCGCGCCGCACGAGGGTCCGCCGCAGCACATGCGAGTTGGTCAGATTGCCGTTATGCGCCACCGCGAAGCCGCCGAACTCAAAATCCGCGTACAGTGGCTGCACGTTGCGCAGGATGGTGCCACCTGTGGTGGCATAGCGGTTGTGACCGATCGCACTGGCGCCGGGTAGTGCTGCGATAACTCTCGCGTCGCCAAAGTTGTCGCCGACCAGGCCGAGACCGCGATGGGAATGGAAATGGCTGCCGTCGAAGGTGACGATGCCGGTCGACTCCTGGCCGCGATGCTGGAGCGCGTGCAGGCCGAGTGCGGTGCGGGCCGCGGCATCGGGGACGTTCCAGACGCCGAATACGCCGCACTCCTCGTGGAACTTGTCGTCCTGCGCCGAAGTCAAGGCCATGTCGACACTCTCCTCGATCCGCACATACGTTCAGCGCCTGACTGCACGGCCTTGCGGCGTCGCCTGCAACAGGTCGGCCGCTGCCGTGTCGCGGCCTCTTGGCGGGGCACTGACCTCGCCCGGACGAATTTCGGGTGGCAGCCGGTCCACGACCCACCTGGCGCCAAGATAGACTGGCCATACCGATTCGGACTGCAAAACCGGTTCGGGCCAGCGAACCACCGGCACCACCATCCCAGCACCGATATAGGCAATGATGGCCAGCGCCGCACCCCGGACCAGGCCAAATACCAGACCCAGCGTCCGGTCGAGTCCACCGATCGGCGAGGCGCGCACCAAGGCGCTGATCCAGCGGGAGATCAGAACCAGCACGATCAGGGTGATGACGAACACGACGGCGAAGGCGACCGGATCGACCCAGGGCGAGTGGCCCAGCCATGTCTGGAACTGCGGACGTATCCGTGGCAGCGCCCAGACGCCCGCGAAGATGGCACCGACATAGGCGGCGAGGCCGAGCACCTCGCGGACCAGGCCGCGCACGAAGGCGAGCAGAGCCGAAACCGCCAGCACAGCCAGAACGACGAGATCGACCCAGGTCATCAAACCGCCACGAACGCCGGCGACCTTATCGAACGCAATACGCCTGTCGCCAAGCCGGGATCATGTGGAACGCGTGTCGTTTTGCATAAATCGCGCGACGAGGTCGGAGATGTGACCGATTTCAGTCAGCTCCAGGCCATCCGGGGGCGCCGGCGGGCGACCACCGCGGGACACCCGGCGCGGCAGCGTCGCCTGCTCGAACCCCAGTTTCGCCGCCTCCTTGAGGCGCGATTCGGCCTGCGCGACCTGACGGACCTCACCGGAGAGGCCGATCTCGCCGAAATACACCATACCGGCATCGGTCGGCGTGTCGGTGGCGGCCGACACCAGCGCTGCCGCCACCGCGAGATCGGCGGCCGGCTCGCTGACGCGCAGACCGCCGGCGATGTTCAAATAGACATCGGTCGCGCTGAGCCGCATTCCGCCGCGCGTCTCCAGCACTGCGAGCAGCATCGGCAGGCGGCCGCCGTCCCAGCCGATCACCGAGCGACGCGGCGTGCCTGACGGATTGGGGGACAGCAGCGCCTGTACCTCCACCAGCACCGGCCGGGTGCCTTCCACGCCGGCGAACACCGAACTGCCCGCGACATTCCCCCGCCGCTCGGCGAGGAACAGCGCAGACGGATTGGCGACCTCGGCCAGGCCGCAATCGGTCATCTCGAACACGCCGATTTCGTCGGTGGCGCCGTAGCGATTCTTCACTGCACGGAGGATACGGAACTGATGGCCGCGGTCGCCTTCGAAATACAGCACGGCGTCCACCATGTGCTCCAGCACGCGCGGGCCGGCGATGGCGCCGTCCTTGGTGACGTGCCCGACCAGGACCAGGGCGAACTTGCCGGCCTTCGCGAGCTGGATCAGTTCGAAGCTGGAGGCGCGCACCTGCGCCACGGTGCCGGGGGCGCTGTCGATCGAGTCGAGCCACATGGTCTGGATCGAATTGATCACGACCAGCGCGGCATCGCCAGCGGATTGGAGGCTGGCGGCGATGTCGCGCAGGTTGATCGCGGCGGCGAGTTCGAGCGGGGCGTCCTGCACGCCCAGGCGACGGGCGCGCAGGCGGGTCTGCTCGATCGATTCCTCGCCGGAGATGTACAAGACGCGCCGGCCATCGCGCGCCAGGGCAGCCGCCGCCTGAAGCAGCAGAGTTGATTTGCCGATGCCCGGATCACCGCCGACCAGGATCGCCGAGGCCGGCACGAGGCCGCCGCCTAGAACCCGGTCCAGCTCGGCAATGCCGGTGGGGCGGCGCGGCGGCGGCTCGGCCGTGCCGGAGAGATCGACGAATGCGACACGCCGACCCGCACCGCCCTTGGCGGCGGGACCGGGACGCGGGGCGATCGCTTCCTCCACAATGGTGTTCCACTCGCCGCAGGCTTCGCAGCGGCCTCCCCATCGCGGGCTGACGCCACCGCAGCTCTGGCAGACGAAGCGGGAGGTCGGCTTGGCCAATGGGCGTCAGGGGCGATTGGCGGTCAGCATGACCTGGCCACCGGCTGCGTTCTTCACGGTGCTGACCAGCAGCCGCCACTCGCGCTCGCCACGTGAGGCCACGTATTCGCGGTGCTCGATGGCCTTTTCCTCGCGGTCCGACTTCTCGCCGGTCACCCGGAAGGTGATGCTGGCTGCGGTCATGTCCTGCTCGAGATTGGTGACCGCGCAAGGTCCGCTGGCCGTTGCGGCGACGACCGAGCAGGAGCCGCCGTCCTCGGAGATCAGGACGAATTTGCCTGCCGTGTTGGAGGCGTCGAACACAACGCCGGGCAGGCCGTAGAGGAAGCGCTTCTGCGCATCGGCCGGCAGTGGCGTCAGGCCGGTCTTGTTTGCCCAGCCGCGCAGGCCTTCCTTGTCGCCGGAGAACTGAATGCAACTTTGCATGAACAGGCCGGCCACCTGATTCGCGGCGGCATCCGATGCATCATCCGCGCGGGCGGGCGCCGCCAGGGCCATCATCCCGGCGTAAGCCATGATTCCCATGCCGCGCGGTCGCATCATGGCTTTGTCCTGGTACCCACTATCGTTGGAGCGTGAGTCATACAGGCCATGTCATTGCGTGGAGCGAAGCGACGAAGCAATCTCGTTCGATGGACGAACTTGTGACCGAGATTGCTTCGTCGCTTCGCTCCTCGCAATGACAGCCCACACGTTTCGCCCTTCTATCATTCCGGAGATCAGTGCCCACTATGGTGGAGCGTGAGTTACGCCGACAGCGCGCGTGTCTTGCTAGTTTATGATTCCGGATACTAGCGACATGTCACCGATTCGCTAACGCCGGAGTTCCATCTGGATGGGTCCCTCACGGCGCCCGTGCGTGAACTGATCGACCACGGGGTTGCCGCTATCCATCAGGCTTGACGCCGGACCGCTCCAAACGATCTGCCCGCGATGGATCATCGCCGCGGCATCACCGATACGGCGGGCGCTTGCAATGTCGTGCGTGATTGCCACCGCGGTGCTGCCGAGCTGCTTGACGCAGTTCACCACCAGGTCGTCGATCACCGCGCCCATGATCGGGTCGAGGCCGGTGGTCGGCTCGTCGAAGAACATGATGTCGGGCTGGGCGGCAATGGCGCGGGCAAGTGCCACGCGCTTCTGCATGCCGCCAGAGAGTTCCGCCGGGTACAAGCCGCCTACGCTGGAGGCCAGCCCGACCTGGGCTAGGAACTCGGCCGCGCGCGAGGGGCCATCCGAGCGACGCAGCCGCCGCTGGGCGAGCAGGCCGAACACGACATTCTCCCAGACCGGCAGGCTGTCGAACAGCGCGCCGTTCTGGAACAGCATGCCGATGCGGGAGCGGGCAGCGTCCTGCTCATGGCGGGGCAGGGGCAGGATGTCGACGCCGTCAATCTCGATACGGCCGGAGTCCGCATCGATCAGGCCGAGGATGCATTTGAGCAGCACGGACTTGCCGGAGCCGGACCCGCCCAGCACGACCATCGAGGTGCTCGGCATGATGTCGAGGTCGATGCCGTCGAGGACGAGTTTCTCGCCAAAGGATTTTCGGACGTCGCGCAGGCGGATCCTGGGCAGTGTTTCGGTCATTCGATGTGACGTGCCGTCGTTGCTGCATGGCTTCTGGCATGCGGCACGCGCGCACGCCAGCCACGAAGCGATCGAGTGCGAGGTCGTGGCGCGGCTCGCGGGAGATTGCTTCCGGGATCGCGTCCGGGACCGCTGAGCTTCTCGCAATGACCGGGTGCTGAGGCGGCTGTCACTCCATCAGACTGCCGGCATGGCTGACATGCGTGGCGACGGCCGCGTTGCTGACGCCGTGGAGGTGGCTCGCAACGGCTGCGCCGCCGACCACCACGAGGATGCAAAGCGCGAACCGCGTCATGCTCGTCGAGAGTGACCGCCGCTTCGGGCGCGGTTGGTTGCCGTACCAGTGGTTCTCGTACCAATTCTTGTCCGTCGGGAAGGGGAGCATCTTCGTCATCCTGATCATGTTGCCTCGGCGACAGTGAGTCGCGCCGTGACCGCATTGATCCGATGGACATGTTCACTCGGCTATGAATTGCTTCACAGGCTGATCGGCTGAGTGATCGTCTATCGCGCGAAGAACATCTCGGTCAGCACATAGTCGAACGCCAGGATCAGGATCGATGCGCTGACCACCGCCGCCGTTGTCGCGGCGCCCACACCTTCCGCGCCGCCGCGGCTATTGTAGCCCTGATAGCATCCCATCAGGGTGATCAAAAACCCGAACACCGCAGCCTTAACCAAGCCTGACGTCACGTCCATCGTCTGCATGAAATCCAGCGTGTTCCGCAGGTAGGTGTCCACGTTGAACCCGAGCTTCAGCGTGGACACGACGAAACCGCCGAGTACGCCGAGTATGTCGGCCACGACCACCAACAACGGCAGCGCCACGATGCCGGCCAGAAGGCGCGGCGCCACCAGGTATTTCATCGGATTGGTCGACAGTGTCGAGAGTGCGTCGATCTGATCGGTGACGCGCATCGTGCCGATCTCGGCTGCCATCGCGGCACCGATGCGTCCCGACACCATCAGTCCTGCCAGCACCGGACCCAGCTCGCGCGTGATCGACAGCACCACCACGTTGGCCACCGCGCTTTCGGCAGAGAAACGGGCGAAGCCGGTATAGGACTGCAACGCCAGCACCATGCCGGTGAAGACCGCGGTGAGCGCGACGACAGGCAGGCTGAAATAGCCGATCTCCAGCAAAGCGCGTCCGAACAGCCGTCCGTAGAATGGCGGTCGCACCAGATGCGACAGGCCAATCACGGCGAACAGCGTCAGCGAGCCGGTGGCGCGGCACGCGGCGATCACGCTGCGCCCTACGGCAGCGAGGCAGTTCAGGATCAGGTTCACGCGGACTTGTAGATGCGATGGAACCGGCGACCGAGCGAGGTCAACACCTCGTAGGCGTTGGTTGCCGCTGCAACGGCGAGATCATCCGGCGTCTGGTCCGGGCCGATGATATCCAGCCATACGCCGGGAACCACGCCCGGAGCCTGTGTTGCGTCGAACGTGGTCAGGTCCATGGAGACACGCCCTACCAGCGGGACAGGCGTGCCGTCAAAGAACGCCCGTCCCTGATTGGAGAGCGAGCGATGCAGCCCGTCGGCATAGCCGATCGCGGCGGTGGCAATGCGGCTCGGGCCTGACGCGTGCCACGTGGCGTTGTAGCCGACATCGGTGCCGGCCGGCACGTCGCGCACGGTCAGCACGCGGGCGCGCAGGCGTACCGTGGGATGCATCGGGTTCGGCGCGTCGGGCGTCGGATTGATGCCGTAGAGCGCGGCGCCTGGTCGCGCGAGGTCGGAATGCCAGTCGGAGCCGAGAAAGATGCCGGACGAATTGGCGAAGCTGCGCGGTGCCGGCGGCAGTTTGGCGCAGGCGTCGGCGAAGCGTTGGCGCTGCCGCTCGTTCAGCGGATCGGTTCCGACCTCCGACGCAACGAGGTGCGTCATCACGTAGCGCAGCTCGATGCCGGCGAGCCGGGCATGATCCTGCTGGAGTACCGCCAGATCACGCGGATCGAGTCCAAGCCGCGACATGCCGGTATCGATGTGCAGGATTGCCGGGAGAGTGCGCCCTGTGCCGCGTGCCATCGTCGCCCAGTCGTCGATTTCGGCGAGCGAGCCGAGCACAGGGACGATGTCGTGCGCGATATAGTCGGCTTCGGTCCCCGCGATCAGTCCGCCCAGCACAGCGAGCATCGCGTCGGGTACGAGCTCACGGATTTCCAAGGCCTCATCCAGCAAGGCGACGAAGAAGTGCCGGCAGGCTGCGGCGTAAAGCGCCTGCGCGACCCGGCGCGCGCCGAGACCATAGCCATCGGCCTTCACCACGCCGGCGACCGGGCCGGATGAATGCATCGCGCACAGGAAGCGCCAGTTGGCGACTATGGCGGCGAGGTCGATTTCGAGAATCGCGCCGGCGTGCTCAGCCTTCGACATGATCTGAATGTGCGCGGTCGAGATCGGCGAAGCGGGTGAACTCGGCCTCGAAGAACAACTGTATCGTGCCGGTCGGCCCATGCCGTTGCTTGGCGATGATCAGGTCCGCCTGGTTGTGCACGCGCTCCATCTGCCGGTGCCACTCATCGAGCGCTGCCTGGAACTTCTCCTCGCTATCGAACGCCGCAACCTTGGGCATGCGCTGCTCGAGATAGTACTCGTCGCGGTAGATGAACATCACCGAGTCGGCGTCCTGTTCGATGGTGCCCGACTCACGCAGGTCCGATAGCTGCGGCCGCTTGTCCTCGCGCGATTCGACGGCACGCGAGAGCTGTGACAGCGCCATCACCGGCACGTTCAGTTCCTTGGCGATCGCCTTCAGGCCCTGGGTGAGCTGGCCGATCTCCAGCACGCGGCTTTCCGGCCTGGTACCGGCCGCCGGGCGCATGAGCTGGAGGTAATCCACCACGATTAGCGCCAGCCCCTTGGTACGTTTCAGTCGCCGCGCGCGGGTGCGTAGCGCCGACAGCGTGATCGCCGGCGTGTCGTCGATCTCGATCGGCAGCGCGGCGATTTCGCGCGACACCTGCACGAATTTGTCGAAGTCGCGCTGGCTGATGTCACCGCGGCGGATACGGTCGCTGGAAACCAGCGCTTCCTCGCTGAGCAGACGTGTGGCCAACTGCTCGGCGCTCATCTCCAGCGAGAAGATCCCGACGCAACGTTTCGCCATTGCGTTCGGATCGGTAGCCCGCGCCTCCGCCATAAGGGACTTCGCGGCGCCGAAGGCGATCGCGGTGGCGAGCGAAGTCTTGCCCATGCCGGGCCGGCCCGCCAGGACCACAAGATCCGAGCCATGGAGCCCGCCCATCTTCGCATCCAGATCGCGCAACCCGGTGGTCAAGCCGGAGACATGGCCAGTGCGATTGAACGCACGCTCCGCACCCTGGATCGCTTCGGTCAGTGCGCGTTCGAAGCTTATGAAGCCGCCTGCGACGGCGCCATCGGTGGCGAGCTGGAACAGCGAATGTTCCGCCGCCTCGATCTGCAAGGCGCCGTCGAGTTCCGCATCGGCGCCGAACGCGTTGTTCACCACGGTCTCGCCGATGTCGATGAGCTGACGGCGCAGCCAGGCATCGTGGATGGTGCGGCCGTATTCGCTGGCATTGATGATGCCAACCATGGCGGTCAGAAGCTGGGCCAGGTAGGGAGTGCCGCCGACTTCCTCGAGGATGCCGGAGTGCTCGAATTCCGCTTTCAGAGTGACTGCGTCGGCGAGCTGGCCTGCCTCGATACGGCGGACGATCGCCTGGAAGATGCGGCCGTGTATCGGATCGGCGAAGTGCTCCGGGGCCAGAAACTCCGAGACGCGCTCATAGGCGCGATTGTTGGCGAGCAGCGCACCGAGCAGCGCCTGCTCCGCCTGCACATTGGAGGGCGGGAGTCGCTGGGAGATGCCCAGGAGGGGCGAATCGATGGTGTTCAAGGTCAGCGCAGCATAGCGCGTCCAGGATGGAGTCGCAGCGGTCGCATTACGGGGATAACGAGGATATCGGGGATAGTTGAGGCCAGTGAATCGGCGCCGCCCCCTCCCGCGAGGGGAGGGGGAGAACAGGTTGGTTCAGTCGCCCTGGCTCATCACGCTGGATTTCTGACGGCCGGAGGCCGACTCGAAGGCCGTGATGTAGTCGCGCGTCAGAGGCACGGCGGTCTGGCGATGGGCGAGCTGGATCTGGAAGACCATGTGTCCCTCGCGGCGGAACGCGATCTCGGAGCCGCACAGGTAGAACTCGAACATGCGGCAGAACCGTTCGTCGTAAAGGGAGGCGATCGTGTCGCGATTCGCGATGAGGCGGCGGCGCCAGTGGCGCAGGGTTTCGGCATAATGCAGGCGGAGCACCTCGATGTCGGTGGCGACCAGGCTGCTTTGCTCGACTCGCGGGATCACCTCGGACAGTGCCGGGCAGTAGCCGCCCGGGAAGATGTACTTGGCGATCCAGGGATTGGTGAAGCCGGGTCCGTCGCTGCGGCCAATCGCGTGCAGCAGTGACACGCCGTCCGGATTCAGGCAGCGCGCGACAGCATCGAAGAACTCGCGGTAATGGCCGACACCGACATGCTCGAACATGCCGACCGACACGACGCGATCGAACGTGCGGTCGAGCGCGCGATAGTCGAGCAGTTCGAACGATACGCGATCACCGAGCCCCTCGGCCGCGGCGCGTCCGCGCGCCTCGGTCAACTGCTCGGTGGACAATGTGATGCCGAGCACGCGCGCGCCGTATTCGCGTGCCAGCGTCAGTGCGAGCCCGCCCCAGCCGCAGCCAATATCCAGCACCGTCAGATCCGGCCGGTCGAGGCATAATTTCGCGGCGATATGCCGCTTCTTGGCGATCTGCGCCTGCTCCAGGGTCTCGTCGCCCCGCGGGAAGTAGGCGCAGGAATACTGCCGGTCGCGATCGAGGAACAGGCTGTACAGTCGCCCGTTCAGGTTGTAGTGATGCGCCACGTTGCGCTGCGCGCGGTGCGCCGGATTGTATTGGTCGATGCGCCGCTTCAGTTGGCCGAGCGCGGCGCGGAACCGGCCGATGGGGTGGCCCGCGGCGTTCGCAGTCAGGTTTATCACCAGCACGTCAAGCGTCTGGTAGATGCCGCCCTCGCCGGGGATCAGCCCGCCGTCCATGTAGGCTTCGCCGACCGCCACCGCGGGATTGAGGACCAGTCGGCGCACTGTCGCGGCATCGCGCAGCGTGATCGCCGCATCCGGACCGGAGCCGGCCGGCCCGGCATAGGTCGTCGCTCGTCCGTCGGGCCAGTGCACCGTCAGACGGCCGAGCACGATGAAGCGTCTCAGTATAGAATCAAGGGCAGCCTGCATCCCGACCCCGCTCTTCGCAGCAGAGATTGGGATTACATTGCCGTAACCCTGTCGGGTTCGTCAAAACGCCGACGAGTCACCTTTAGTTCACTGCCCGAAAGATCACCGATGCATTCGTGCCACCGAAGCCGAAGCTGTTCGACAGTGCGCAGTCGATTTTGCGCTCTTGCGCGGTGTTGGCGACCCGGTCGATCACGCTCTCCCGGCTTGGCTCCTCCAGGTTCAGCGTCGGTGGCGCCACACCGTCGCGGATCGCGAGGATGGAGAATATCGCCTCGACTGCGCCGGCCGCGCCGAGCAGGTGGCCAATCGCCGACTTGGTGGATGACATTGCCAGGCCTTCGGCCGAACTGCCGAACACCAGCTCCACCGCCTCGAGCTCCAGGTCATCGCCGAGCGGCGTGGAGGTGCCGTGCGCGTTCACGTACTGGATCTGCTCCGGCGTGATCCGTCCATTGCGCAGCGCCGCACGCATCGAGCGTGCAGCGCCGTCATGACCCTCGGACGGCGCGGTGATGTGGAAGGCATCGCCCGACATGCCGTAGCCGGCGATCTCGGCGATAGATATTCGCGCCGCGTCGCTTCGCGTGTTCGTATTCCTCCAGCACCAGCACACCGGCGCCCTCGCCCATCACGAAGCCGTCGCGGTCCTTGTCCCACGGCCGCGATGCTCTGGCCGGCTGATCGTTGAACCCGGTGGACAGCGCGCGCGACGCACAGAAGCCGGCGATGCCCAGCTCGCACACCGCAGCCTCGGCGCCGCCCGCGACCATGACGTCGGCGTCGCCCCACATGATCAGCCGTGCGGCGTCGCCGATCGCATGCACGCCGGTCGCGCAAGCGGTCACCGCGGAGTGGTTCGGCCCCTTGAAGCCGTACTTGATCGAGACATGGCCTGACGCGAGATTGATCAGCGCGGACGGGATGAAGAACGGCGACAGCCGACGCGCGCGCCCTTCATGCACCAGAATCGACGCCTCGAAGATTGTCTGAAGGCCACCGATGCCCGAGCCGATCATCACGCCGGTGGCGCAGCGATCGTCTTCGTTCTCGGGCATCCAGCCGGAATGCTCGACCGCCTCGGTCGCCGCGACGAGACCGAGATGGATGAAGCGGTCCATCTTCTTCACGTCCTTCACCGGGATCCATTCGGCGATGTCGAGGCCGTACTCGGCCTTCACGCCCGTCGGCACCTGGCCTGCCACCTTGCAGGGCAGCTCCTTGGTGTCGAACGCCTGGATCGCGCCGATGCCCAATTCGCTGTTGGTCAGACGCTGCCAGACATGCTCGACCCCGAGCCCCAGCGGACAGGCAATTCCCATGCCCGTCACCACCACACGGCGCATCACTTGGACACTCCCCGATGGACCGCTCAGGCGGCCTTCTGCTTCTCGATGTATTCGATCGCATCCTTCACGGTGCTGATCTTCTCGGCGGCGTCCTCGGGGATTTCCACGCTGAACGCCTCCTCGAAGGCCATCACCAGTTCGACGGTGTCGAGGCTGTCGGCGCCGAGATCATCGATGAACGAGGCTTCGGGGTGACCTTGGCTTCCTCGACTCCCAGGTGCTCGACGACAATCTTTTTGACCTTGTCCGCGATCTCGCTCATCGGCTGTGCAACTCCTTCAGAAGGACACGCCCGGGGGCTCGTGTCGCGGTACCCGCGCCGGACGAAGCTTTCGGGCGCTTAGCATGGTTTCCGAGGGCGCGCCAACAAGCCCGGCGGCCTCAAATCATGGCCATCCCGCCATTAACATGCAGTGTAGCGCCGGTGACCCAACCGGCCTCGTCCGACGCGAGATAGACCACCGCGGCGGCAATGTCGTCTGGTTTGCCGATCCGCCCCAGCGGGATCAATTCGGTCAAACGGGTCCGCTGCTGCTCGGACAGCCGATCCGTCATCGCCGTGGTCACGAAGCCGGGTGCCACCGCGTTCACGGTTACGCCACGCGATGCGACCTCGTGGGCCAGCGCCTTGGTCATACCCACCAGCCCGGCCTTGGCGGCGGCGTAGTTGGCCTGGCCGGCGTTGCCGGTCGCGCCGACGATCGAGCTGATGTTGATGATGCGGCCCGCCCGCCGGCGCAGCATGCCCCGCAGCGTGGCGCGGGCGAGGCGGAACGGTGCCGACAGATCGACGTCCAGCACCGACTGCCAGTCAGCGTCGCTCATCCGCAAAGCCAGCATGTCGCGAGTCATGCCGGCATTGTTGACCAGCGCCCAGAGCGGTCCCGCCACCTGTTCCGCCGCCTCCACCAGCGTCTCGGCTGCGGCGGCATCGCTCAGGTCGGCGGGACAGACGAAGGTGCGCTCACCCAGTTCGGCGGCCAGCGAATCGAGCGCGTCCCGCCGAGTGCCGGACAGCACAACCACAGCCCCTTGGGCGTGCAGGGCACGGGCGATAGCGGCGCCGATGCCGCCGGAGGCGCCGGTGACGAGTGCCGGCTTGCCGTCGAGTTGGAACATCGTCACAGCACCTTCAGCAGGGCTTCGACCTCGGCCGGCGTGGCCGCCGAAGCGGTGGCGGCGTCGGGGGCGATGCGGCGGACGAGGCCGGACAGCACCTTGCCGGCGCCCAGTTCGACGAAGCTGTCAACGCCGAGTTCCACCATGGCGTTGACGCACTCGCGCCAGCGCACCATGGCGGTGACCTGGCGGAACAGGAGATCGATGATCTCGGTGGGGTCGGTGGCCTTGGCGGCGGAGACGTTGGCGACCAGCGGCACGATGGGCGCGCGCGGCGGGGTATTCTCCAGGGCCTCCGCCATGACATCGGCGGCCGGAGCCATCAGTGCGCAGTGGAACGGCGCCGAGACCGGCAGCAGCATGGCGCGCCGCACACCCTTGGAGGCGGCCAGCGCGACGGCGCGCTCGACCGCGCCACGGTGGCCGGAGACCACGATCTGGCCGCCGCCGTTGTCGTTGGCCGGCTGGACCACCTCGCGTTGGTTGGTCTCGCTGTCGGGGACCGGAGCGGCCTCGGCACAGATCTCCTCGGCCTGGGACATATCGGCGCCCAGCAGGGCGGCCATGGCGCCTTCGCCGGCGGGCACCGCCTTCTGCATGGCCTGGCCGCGCAGCTTGAGCAGGCGCGCGGCATCGGCAACCGAGAACGCCGCCGGCAGCGGCCAGCGCGGAGTATTCGCCGAGCGAGTGGCCTGCCACCACGACCGCCTTCTGGCGCAGCGTGAAGCCGCCCTCCTTCTCCAGGACGCGCAGCACCGCGAGCGAGTGGGTCATCAGGGCAGGCTGGGTGTTCTCGGTCAGGATCAGTTCTTCGGCGGGCCCCTCGAACATCAGCCGGGAGAGCTTCTGCTTCAGGGTCTCGTCCACCTCCTCGAACACCTCGCGGGCGGCCGGGAAGGCGGCGGCAAGATCGCGGCCCATGCCGACGGCCTGACTGCCCTGGCCCGGGAAGATGAAGGCATGAACCGGCATGCGGTGTGCTCCCGTATGGGGCTGGCGCGGCGGGTTAACTATAGGTCACGAGAGTGTCAATGGAGAGCGGTGCACGTTTGGTTGCGGTATCAAAACATGATTGCACTCAGCGGCACTTAATCGTTCGTTAGGCTCGCGCACTACAGAGTGCGGTCAGCGCATGCGGGCCGCTACCGCATCGGCATGGGGTCTGAAGTGGCATGCCTGTCAAGATCATTTCCAACGGCGAGTTTGCTCTGCTGGTCGATGACCATCCCGACGTTCTGGTGAGCGTGGGTGCCTTCCTCGAAGCGGCCGGGTTTGACGTGGTGCGAGCGCGCAGCGGTGACGAGGCATTGGCGTGCCTCGGTTCCGGTCAGACGTTCACGCTGTTGGTGACCGACTACGCCATGCCGGGACTCGATGGAGCTGATCTGGCCAAACAGGCAGTGGAACTGCTTCCTGGCCTGAAGGTTCTGATTATCACCGGCTACCCGAGCGACGCCGGCCTGTTCGATCGGCCACCGGGCGTTGCCCTGCTGGCCAAGCCGTTCCGACGCGCGGCATTGATCGCGATGCTGCAATCGATGTTTGCCACGGGGCAGCCAGGCCTGCCGACTTCTTCTAAGTGAACCCGACGCGCCGTCGGCGTGCCGGAAGCGAATGGGCATCAGCGCAAGCTGGCGCTCAACGCGCAATGCTAACCGGGTCCCCGCTCCATGTCGGCGATGATCCGTCGTGCCGCCACCGCGGGGTCGTAGGCCTGGGTGATCGGCCGGCCCACCACCAGATAATCAGCGCCCCGCGCGATCGCCTGCGCCGGAGTCGCGTGCCGCTTGTGATCGTCCACCGCGCCGCCCGGCTCGCGAATCCCGGGCGTGGCGATCAGCAGATGCTCGGCCCCGGCCATGCGCCGGATAGCGTTCGGATCGTCGTCAGCCGAGGCGATGATGCCGTCGCAGCCACACGCCACTGCCTGTTGCACGCGCAGCCGGATCAGTTCGGACACCGGCAGCGCATAGCCCATCTCGTGCGCGGCCGAATCGTCGAGGCTGGTCAGCACGCTGATCGCGAATACCTTGGTGCGTGGCGATGCGCCCTTGCCCGCGACCGCCGCGCGCATGATTTCCGGATCGCCATGGACGGTTACCAGGCTCACGCCGCGTTCGGTGGCGCGCGCGACGCCCTGGCGGACGGTCTCACCGATGTCGTACATCTTGGCGTCGAGGAATACCCGCTTGCCTTGCCCGATCAGCCCGTCGATGAGCCGTTCGGCTCCAGGCGCGAACAGCAGCCATAGCCCGATCTTGAAGAACGACACGATGCCGTCGAGCTGGCGCGCCAACCGTGCCGCGCCATCAGTCGTCGGCACGTCCAGCGCCACGATCAGCCGATCGGCCATTGCCTCGGGGATGTCGCGCTCTGTCATGAGTGGTGGCCGCCGCGGTACCACGAGTTTTGGGGTGAAGCTCTGCACCGTCTCGCCTCTTTGGTTCTTGGTCAGGCACCGTACCACGACCGTTCCGCGATCCGGCTTCGAGCGCGATGGGATGATCTCAAGCACCTCGCATTCCACGTGCAGGGTATCGCCGGGACGCACCGGATTCGTCCACAGCAGCTCGCCGCCGGTGCCGATGATGCCGCCTGCGATCGGCAGGCCGCCGTTCACGATCAGCCGCATCATGGTCACGGCGGTATGCCAGCCGCTTGCCACCAGGCCGCCGAACAAGCGTGTCGCGCGCCGCCGTGTCGTCCATATGGAACGGCTGAGGGTCGTAGTCGGCGGCGAACCGGGTGATCTCGCCGGCGTCCATCGTGTGCGTGCCGCTGACGAAGCGTTGCCCCACGCTGAGGTCGTCCAGATAGAGCGCGTCCATCGCGCCAGCATAGCGGGTGGCCGGTGGTCGGACTACGCTGGCGCGTGGAGGAGTTGCCATGCCGGATACTGCACTGCTCGATGCCATCTTCGCTGTGGTGGGCGAGCGCGGACTGCTGACCGATGCCGCCGACACTGCGGCGTACGCCGTGGACTGGCGGCGGCTGTATCACGGCCGTACGCCGGCGGTGATCCGTCCCGCCAGCACCGAGGAACTGGCGCGAGTGGTGCGACTGTGCGCGGAGGCGAGGGCGCCGATCGTGCCGCAGGGCGGCAATACATCGATGGTCGGTGGCGCGACCCCGGCCGAGGATGGCAGCGAGTTCGTGCTGAGCACGTCGCGGCTCACGCATGTTCGCGACATCGATCCGCTCGATCTGACCATGACGATCGAGGCCGGCGTCACGCTGAAGGCGGCACAGCTCGCGGCGGCCGAGGCCGGATGCCTGCTGCCGCTGTCGATCTCGTCGGAGGGCAGCGCGCAGATCGGCGGCGTGCTGGCCACCAATGCCGGCGGCAACAACACGGTGCGCTATGGCAATGCGCGCGATCTGGTGCTGGGGCTGGAAGTTGTGCTGCCGGACGGCACGGTGTGGAACGGACTGCGCAAGCTGCACAAGGACAACACCGGCTATTGCCTGCGTCAGTTGTTCGTGGGTTCAGAGGGAACGCTTGGCATCATCACTGCAGCGGTGCTGAAGCTCGTGCCGCAGCCGCGCGAGGTCTGCGTGGCGCTGTGCGCGGTGGCGTCGCCCGACGCGGCGCTGCAATTGTTCAGTCGGTTCCAGTCGCACGACCCGGCGTCGATCAGCGCATTCGAACTGATGTCGGGTCTCGGGACCGAGTTCGTGCTGCGGCATATCGAGGGTGCCGTGCTGCCGCTGGCCTCGCCCGCGCCGAATTACGTGCTGGTGGAACTTGCGACGCCGCGTCCGGATGCGGGTCTGCGTGCCGCGTTCGAGAAGGTGCTGGAAGCGGCGTTGGGCGACGGTGTGGTGTCAGATGCCGTGATCGCGGAGAGCGAGGCGCAGCGCGCGGCGATCTGGCGGCTGCGCGAGGAACACTCCGAGGCGCAGAAGCGCGAAGGCGCCAGCGTGAAGAACGACGTTTCGGTGCCGGTGTCCAAGGTGCCGGAGTTCATCCGCCGCGCCACGGTCGCGTGCGAGACGCTGATGCCGGGCATTCGCGCTGTGCCGTTCGGCCACATGGGCGACGGCAACATCCACTTCAATCTGGAACAGCCGGTGGATGCCGATCCCGCGTGGTTCCTGGCGCAGGATCACGCCATCATGGATACGGTGAACGAGGTGGTGCGCGATCTGGATGGCAGTTTCTCGGCCGAGCATGGGATCGGGAAGTTGAAGCCATACATGATGCCGGACTGGCGTGGCGGCGCGGAGCTCGAGGTGATGCGGCGGATCAAGGACACGCTGGACCCGCTGGGGATCATGAATCCGGGGAAGCTGCTGCCGTAGTCAATCGTCGGTGTCTGGCGGTGGCAGATCGACGTTCCGGTAGAATTCTGCCAAGGGAATAGCGCCGTCGATCTCTGGCATTTCGAGCGTTGCATCGCCGAGTGAGACTGTGCCGATCCACGCTTCGCCGATACGCGCGAACATTGTGGCGCCGAATTCTGCCCTGCTCCAGCATGATGTAGCGCTTGATCGATGGTGTGTTGCGGTATTCCTCATTCTTGACCAGGCGATCGACGGCAGCCGTGCTGGGCGACAGGACTTCGAAGACCACAATGGGATTGGGATCCGTGTCAGAAGACCCGTCGACGGGCGAGCACGTGACGACAATGTCGGGATAGCGCACGCTGGTTGCGGTCAAGACCTTGACGTTGCTGGTGAATGCGCGGCATGGCGGTTTGAGCCGGGGAAGCAGCGCGAGGATGGCATTGTCGGTGATCGCGGCATGATTAAGGGTTCCGCCGGTCATTGCCACAATTCGATGGCCGTCGAACTCGTAGCGCAACTCCTGCCTGTGCTCCCAGGCCAAAAACTCCTCAAGTGTCTGCGGCTTTGACAGCTTCATGCTCATGGGGGATGCCCTATAGCACATCTGGTGCCCGTCCCCACCTCCCGGGAATGAATTGGGCCAAGGCTGCGTCAATGCACAGGAGTTTCGGCATGAGCAATCCACGGTGACCCGGGCCTGGTTGAATCGCATCGGCACCGCGGTGCCGTCGCACGACATCCACGCCGAGTTCGTTGACTTCGCGCGCACTGCTCTGGGCGATGCGAGAAGCCTCGCGCTGTTCGATCGCATGGCCGACCTCGCCGACATCGAGCATCGCTTTTCAGTCTTCGCGCCGGGGCCGAAGCCACGTGATCACGTGCTCGACAGCGACGGCTTCTATCTCCGTCGCGCGTTTCCGACCACGGGCGCACGGATGGCGCTGTTTCGCGATGCGGCGCTCACGCTCGCGCGTCAGGCGATCGCCGCGCTGGACGTCGCGGCGGAGCGCGCGACGATCACCCATCTGATAGTGGCCAGCTGCACCGGCTTCACCGCGCCGGGACTTGATTTCGACATCATGCAGGACGCCGGCCTCGCGTCGTCCGTCGAGCGTACCATCATCGGCTTCATGGGCTGCTTCGCGGCGGTGAACGCACTGAAGCTCGCCCGCCATATCGTGCGATCGGAACCGGACGCGAAAGTGCTGGTCGTCAATCTGGAACTTTCGAGCTTGCATCTGCAGGAAGAGTGGGAGCTCGAGAAGATGCTGAGCTTCCTGCTGTTCGGCGATGGATGTGGCGCCTGCCTGGTGTCCGCCGAGCCGGTCGGCCTCGCGCTGGATCGCTTTCGTGCGGAGGTCATTCCGCGCAGCGCCGATCTGATCACCTGGCGGATCGGCGATCAGGGATTTGCGATGCATCTGTCGGGTCAGGTGCCCGGCCGTATTCGCCGTTGGCTGCGCGAGCACGGCGCCGGTCTGCTGGGCAATCGCACCGTGCCTGACGTGGCGCTGTGGGCGGTGCATGCCGGGGGTCGTTCGATCCTGGACGCCGTGCAGCATGGGCTTGGGCTGCCGCCGGATGCGCTGCGCCACTCGCGGGAGGTGTTGCGCGACTTTGGCAACATGTCGTCGGCCACGCTGGTGTTCGTGCTGGAGCGCATCCTGCGTTCGTCGCATGCCACCGGCGACGGGTTGGCGATGGCGTTCGGCCCGGGACTGACCGTGGAAACTTTCGGGTTCCATCGGCCATGATTCTCGCCATGCGCAGCACGGCCGATGAGCGGATGGACACCGACTGCGTCGACTACGATGACTATCGAAGCTGCCTGCGCGATCTGGCGCGCGTCAATACCGTGACGATGACGCATCGGCCGATGCTGGCGTGGCTGGCGCGCGAGACCGCGGGGCTGCGGTCCTTCTCGCTGCTCGATGTTGCGTGCGGCCATGGCGATGCGCTGCGTCGCATTCAACGCTGGGCCACGCGACGCGGGATTGCAGCGCAGCTTCATGGTGTGGATCTCAATCCATGGGCGACGCGGGCGGCACGCGACGCGACGGGGACGGGCGCGCCCATCACCTATCGCAACGCCGACGTGTTCGCGATCGATGCGGCGGAGGAATTCGATTTCATCGTGAGCTCGCAGTTCACGCATCATCTCACCGACGGCCAGGTTGTGATGTTCATCCGCTGGATGGAGGCGCACGCGCGGCGTGGCTGGTTCATCGGCGACCTGCATCGCCACTGGCTGCCGTATTACGGTTTTGGCGTGCTGGCGTGGCTCGCGCGCTGGCATCATTTCGTATTGAGCGACGGGCGAATTTCCATCGCGCGTGCGTTTGTGCCCGAGGAGTGGCGCCGGTTGATGAGCGCCGCGGGCCTCGGGGAACGCGACGCCGCCATCACCTGGCATCTGCCGTTCCGGCTCTGTGTCGCGCGGCATTGTCAGGACCGGTGATCATCGGCGGCGGGCCAGCCGGCACCGCCGCCGCCATCGCGCTTGCCCGCGCTGGTCAGGCCGTGACGCTGATCGAGCGTAATGTCGATACCAGCGACAAGGTGTGCGGCGATTTTCTCAGCGCCGAGGCGCTTGCGATGGTCGAGGGGCTGGGTGTTGATCTGTCCGCGGCGTCCACGATCTCTGCGGTGCGGCTGGTGCATCGGAATCGCAGCGTTACCACGCATTTGCCGTTCGTCGCGCGCGGCCTGTCGCGCCGCGTGCTGGATGAGGCGCTGCTGAGACAGGCGCAAGCCGGCGGCGCCACGGTGCTGCGCGGCTATCGGGTAAGCGCGATCGAGCAGGACCGCGCATCCATGCTGCTGTCCTGCGGATCACTCGGCCGGATTGCTGCCGAGACCGTGTTCCTCGCCACGGGCAAGCACGAGCTGCGCGGCGCGGGCCGACTCGGTCACGACACCGGCATGGTGGGCATGAAGATGTACTTCGCGCTGGCAGCCTCGCAGCTTCAGGATCTGCGTCACCATGTCGAGCTGATCCTGTTCGCCGGCGGCTATGCCGGGTTGCAGATTGTGGAGGCGGATCGGGCGGTCCTGTGTGTGCTGCTGCCGGCCGTCCGACTTCGCGCCGTAAGCGGGAGGTGGGACAGCCTGCTCGATGCGCTGACTGAGGAGTGTCCACACCTGCTCATGCGGCTCACCGGCGCCCGCCCCTTGCTCGATCATCCCCTGGCGGTTGCCGGCCTGCCGTACGGTTATGTATATACAACGAACCGGCGTGATCCGCCCGGCTTGCTGCGGTTGGGCGATCAGGCGGTAGTGATCGCTTCACTGACCGGTGACGGCGTTGCGCTGGCGCTGACCAGTGGTTCGCTCGCGGCACGGACGTGGTTGGCAGGCGGCAGCGGCTCGCACTACCACGATCGCCTCGCAGTCGGCCTGTCGCGCCAGATGCGTGTCGCTTCCGTCGTCCACCGGCTATGCCTGAACCCCGCAATGCAGCCGTGGGTTGCGGCCATCTGTGGATTATGGCCGGGAGCGATTCGGCTGGCTGCTTCGGCGACTCGCGCGCTAAACGTTTGACGCATAGCGGGTATGCACATTAGCTTGAGGCCACGAAGTCGTACCGTGCGGCGCAACGCCGCAATCGTTCGTGCAGCGCCGTTCGTTTTGATCGTGCCGTATCGATCGTTCTGAAGTACGCCCGGGAGGCAATCAAGCGATGTCAACAAGTTTCGCGCGCGGCCAGGCCGTGCCGTGGTGGAAGGAGCCAACCAAGGATCAGTGGCTGGCGTGGTGGGCTGCGTGGCTGGGCTGGACCCTCGATGCCTTCGACTTCACGATCTTTCTGCTGATCATGGTGCCGATCGCCAACGAGTTTAAGGTTCCGCTGACCGAGGTGACGGTCGTGTTCACGATCACACTTTGGTTGCGCCTGGCGGGTGCCACTGCATCAGGCTGGCTCGCCGACCGGATCGGTCGGAAGGGGCCACTGATGATCTCGATCCTGTGGTACTCGATCTGCAACTTCATCGCCGGCTTCTCGCCGAGCTTCTGGTTCCTGTTCCTGTTCCGCGCGCTGCTCGGCATCGGCATGGGAGCGGAGTGGCCGGCTGGCGCATCGCTCGCCATGGAGTCTTGGCCGGCGCGCTCGCGCGGTTTCATGAGCGGAGTCCTGCAAGGGTCCTGGAGCATCGGCTTCCTGCTGTCCAGCGCGGCCTACGGTCTGCTGTACAACTCGATTGGCTGGCGTGGCCTGCTGATGCTGGGCATCCTGCCGGCGCTCGCCGTCCTGTGGGTCCGCAAATACGTGAAGGAACCCGAGGTCTGGGTGAAGAATCGCCAGTTGCAGCGCCAGCATGAGAAGGAGGTCCGCGCTCCGCTGATCACCATCTTCAAGCCTGCACTGCTCATGAACACGCTCACTGCCTGCCTGTGGATGGCGAGCGGCTTCGTGATCTACTACTCGATCTGGGCGCTGTTCGCGACGCACCTGCAGAAGGACCTCAGTCTGTCACCGGCCATGATCGCCGCGCCGATCGCCATCGCCAATCTGGTGGCGTTCCTGGCCAGCGGATTCTGGGGCGTCGTGGCCGACATTCTGGGCCGTCGCTGGTCGATGATCATTCCGGCGTTCATCGGCATATTTGTCGCGCCGATGTATCTGCTGACCACCGATCCGGCCTGGATCATCGGTGGCTTCATCCTGCAAGGGTGCTTCGCGGGCGCGATCTATGGCCAGAACCCGAGCTACCTGACCGAGCGATTCCCCACCGAGGTGCGCTCGACCGCGGCGGGCTTCTGCTACCATCAGGGCGCGATCTGGGGCGGCTTCGTGGCACCGATCCTCACCTACTTCGCCATCAACTACGGCATCGGGTTCGGTATCCCGATGATGATCGGCACCTGCGTCGGTTCGGTGGTGTTCATCATTGCCCTGCTGCTTGGCCCCGAGACCAAGGGCATGGTGATGGTGGGCGACCTCGATGCCCTCATCCACGAGCCTGGCGGCGATTAGTCTACGCCGCTGCCCTTGATCGCGCGTTGCGTGCCGTCGGTCACGCTGTGGCCGGCGGCGCTTCGCCGTACCGGTGCGCAATCGCCGGCCGGCTTGCATCGCTGCGTCGGGTGACGCACAAGCTTCGGGCCGCCACGCAGGGAATCGTCTCGCGCAATGCGCTCCGGCAAACTGGTTACACGGTTCGATCGGTACATATTTCGGCAGCTTCTGGTTGCGCTGATCGCGGTGACCGGCGGGCTCACAGCGCTGGTCTGGCTGATCCAGTCGCTGCGCTTCGTCGAGCTGGTGGTGAATCACGGCCTTTCTCTGCTCGTCTTTGTCGAACTCACCGGGCTGTTGGTCCCCAGCTTCGTCGCGGTGATCCTGCCGATCACCACCTTTGTCGTGGTGCAGTTCATCTACCAGCGACTCGCGGGAGACCGCGAGATCACGGTGATGCGCGCCGCCGGGTTGTCGCCGCTTGCGCTATCGCGCCCTGCATTGGCCCTGGCAGTGCTGGCCGCAATTGGCGGCTACGCGCTCAACCTGTGGATCGTGCCTGACAGTCTTACCGCATTTCGCGAGTTCCAATGGGAGATCCGCAACCGCATGGCGGCCTTCCTGTTGCAGGAGGGCGTGTTCACGCAGGTCTCCGAGGATCTGACGGTGTATGTGCGTTCGCGCGATCCAGATGGCACACTGCGCGGCATCCTGGTGGACGATGGGCGCGACAAGGCGGCGCATGCGACGATTCTGGCTGAGAGCGGCCGGCTGACGGAGGGCCCGAACGGTCCGCGCGTGTTGCTCATCAACGGCAGCCGCCAGGAGATCGATCACCAGACTGGCCGGCTCAACGTGCTGACCTTTGGCCAGAATGAGCTCGACCTCGCGGACAGCCAGGGGAATTCCACCGAACGCCTGCGCGACATGACCGAGGTGTCGCTCGGCGAACTGCTCAATCCGCATCCGATCTTTCCACGCGACATTCCGCGATGGATCGCTGAGGGCCACAAGCGCCTGGCGTCACCCCTCACCGCGATATCCTATGCGCTCGTGGCGCTTTACGCGGTGCTCAGCGGAACGTTCCGTCGCCACGGCAGCTTCGTCCGGCCGCTGGTTTCCATCATGGTGATGGTGGCGCTGCTGGCGTTCGGCCTTGCGATGGAGAATCTGGCGGCCCGCGACAATGCGATGCTGCCCATGATATGGCTGCACGCTGTGGCGCCTGGGTTGATCAGTGGTTGGCTGCTGTTGGGCCCGCAATGGCTGCAATCACGCCGCCATCCCGCCGAGGCCACGTGAGCGCATGACGCCGCCCCTCACCTTGTCGATCTATATCACCAGGCAGTTCGCTGGTGCAGTGGTCGGCATGTTGCTCGCGCTGTCCGGGTTGGTGGCACTGTTCGATTTCATCGAATTGCTGCGACGTTCCATCTCGAGACCGGACGCAACCTTTGGGTTGGTGAGTGAGATTGCCGCGTTGCGTCTGCCCTATGTCGCCATGCAGGTGCTGCCCTTCGCGGTACTGCTTGGCGGCATGCTGTGCTTCTGGCGCCTGACACGCTCGTCGGAACTGGTCGTCGCGCGCGCATCGGGAGTGTCGGCCTGGGAGTTCCTCGCCGCACCGGCGCTTTGCGCGCTGTTGTTTGGCACGATCGCGACGATGGGGATCAGTCCGTTATCGTCAGTGATGTTCGGACGCGCCGAAGCGATGGACAACATCTATCTCAAGGCTGGTGGAGGCCCGTTGGCGCTGACGGGCGACCAGCTTTGGCTGCGGCAGTCAGATCACGCGCTCTCGCCGCAAGGCGTCGCCATCATACACGCGCACAATGTGGGACTGCATGGCAAGCAGTTGACCGCCTCTCAGGTCAGCGTGTTCCGGCTGGACGGGCGTGACCGTTTGCTCACGCGGATCGAGGCGACGCGTGCGACGCTCGTCGCGCGAGTATGGCAGTTGGAGAATGCTCGTGTAATTCGGCCCGAGCAGATGCCGGAGCCACCGACGACGATCAACCTGTCGACCGACCTCACGGTGGCGCGCGTGCAAGAGAGTTTTGCGTCGCCTGATACGCTGTCGTTCTGGGCATTGCCGGACTTCATCGCGCTGCTGGATCGCTCGGGGTTCACGTCGATCCGCCATCGGCTGCATTTTCAGGCGCTGCTCTCGCTGCCGCTGCTCTGCGCGACGATGGCGCTGGTCGCGGCGGGGTTCTCAATGCGTCCGGCGCGGCGCGGTGGTGTGGCGCACATGATCGCCAGCGGCGTCGCCGCCGGATTCATTTTGTTCGTGGTATCCAAGATTGCCGAGGAGTTCGGACAGAGCGGTGCGCTGCCAGTGGCGCTCGCCGCGTGGGTGCCCGCGGTGTCCGGCATGATGTTGGCAGTCGCGCTGCTGCTACATACGGAAGATGGCTGAGGATGGCGCCTGTCGTCATGGTCGCCTCTCGCCGGTTCCGCCTTGTCGTGCTGTTGGCGATGCTGCTCGCATCGGTGCTCACCGGAGCGGCGAAGGCTCAGTTGGGTGAGATCGCCAATCTTGGTGCGCATCAGCCGGCCTCGCGCAATCAGCCGGTGACCTTCACCGCCGATACAGTGGAGTATGACCGCGAGAATTCGCTGGTGATTGCCCAGGGACATGTCGAGGCATGGCAGGACGATCACGTGCTGCGCGCCGACCGTGTCACATTTGATCGCAATACCGGCGTGTCGGCGGCCAAGGGCAACGTCGTGCTGCTGGAGCCGGATGGTCAGGTGCTGTTCGCCGACTATGCCGAACTGTCCCAGGACATGAAGAGTGGCGTGTTGCGGGACATGCGCGCGATCCTGGCCGAGAATGGCAGAATGGCTGCCAACGGTGCGCGTCGCACCGAGGGCGAGATCAACGAGATGTCGAAGGTGGTGTATTCGACGTGCAATCTCTGCGCCAAGGATCCGACGCGGCCGCCACTCTGGCAGATCCGTGCGTTGTCGGCGGTGCAGGACCTGGAGCACAAGAAGATCGAGTTTCAGGACGCCGTGATGGAGATGTACGGCGTGCCGATTGGATATATGCCGTATTTCTGGACTGTCGACCCATCGGTAAAGCGTGCCAGCGGGCTGCTGATTCCCTCGATGGGCGCGTCGTCGCATATCGGCGCCTTCTTCGCGCAGCCGTACTACTGGGTGATCGACGATCAGTCGGACGCGACGTTCACGCCAATGATAACGACGGAAGCCGGCCCACAGCTCAGCGCCGAGTATCGGCGCCGGTTCAACAATGGCTCCTTCTCGGTGGACGGGTCAGTCGGCTATCTCGACAACTCCGCGCAGGGGACGATTTACGCCAACGGTCAATTCAATCTGGATGACACCTGGCGATGGGGCTTCAACATTGCCCGTGCCTCGTCGGCCGACTATGTCCGTGATTTCCACATCGGCACTGCAGAGCTTGGCAGCGAACCCACATTGCTGACCAGCCAGATCTACGCCGAGGGCTTCGGCCAGGGTTCCTACTCGCGGTTCGACGTTCGATTCTACCAAACATTGAATGACGTCGTGGTCTCCAGCAAACTGCCTCTCGTCCTGCCGCGGTACCAATACAGTTATTTTGGTCAGCCTGATTCCTGGGGTGGCCGTTTCAGCCTCGATGGCGGTGCGTTCAATGTGGTACGCACCGACGGCACCAATACGAGACGAGCCAACGTCACGTTGAACTGGTCGCGGCCATTTGTTGGCGCTTTCGGCGATCTGTGGAAGGTGACGCTGCACACCGACGCGATTGCCTACGACGCCACCGCCTTTAACGAGCAGCCGAATTTTGGTCCGATGAGCCAGGTCAATACGGCACGAGCTCAACCGCAGGCGGCACTGGACTTTCGTTGGCCCTTCATGCGCGATTCGGGCGCGTGGGGCACTCAACTCATCGAGCCCATTGCGCAGATCGTCGTTGGGCCGCAGGTCGGCAACAGTCAGAGTACCAAATATCCCAATGAGGACAGTCTCGACCTGGAATTTACCGATGCCAACCTGTTCGGCTTCAACCGGTACCCGGGGGTGGATCGACTGGACGGCGGCGTACGCGCGAATGTCGCGCTGCACGGAACCTGGTACCTGGGCGGCACCACCTTCGACGGATTGATCGGACAGTCCTATCGCACCACTGTGGACAATCAGTTCTCTCCAGCGTCGGGCCTGCACGATCAGGTGTCCGATATCGTCGCGCGTGCCACGCTGGCGCCGACGAGCTGGCTCAACCTGACCTACCGCACCAGGCTCGATCACAAGGACTTTGCGACTCGAATGGCTGACGCGCTCGCCACCGTCGGCGTGCCGAAGTTCTCCGTCAATGCGGGGTATATCTATACCACCGACAACCCATTCACGGAGTTCGACCAGCCATTGCCGCCGCCTGCGGGCAACGCCTTCTACACGCCACGCAACGAGGTGACCGTCGGCGCCTCATCGAATTGGGGGAAGTATCGGTTCAGCGCCTATGCCCGGCGCGACCTTCAATCCAGCCAGATGGTCGCCGCGGGTATGGATGCGGTGTACGAAGACGAGTGCTTTATCGTGGATTTCCGGTTCTTTCGACGCTACACCTCGTACAATGGCGACAACGGCGCAACGACCGCACTGTTCCAGTTGACGTTCAAGACAATCGGCCAGTTCGGCTTCAAGGCGCTCTGACACTCAGGAGATCGGGGTCATGGCCCACACGAAATGCGTATGGTGCGCGATCGCCCTGCTGCTGGCGCAGCCGGCCGTCTCACGCGCTGTCACACCTCCCCCATCGCCGACGGCACAGGCGATGCGGATCGTTGCCGTGGTGAATGGCGACGTGGTCAGCAATGCTGATGTGGACAACCGCACCAGACTGTTTGCGCTGTCCACCGGGCTGCCAATGACACAGGATGTGCTGGATCGGCTCAAGCAGCAAATCACGCGCCAGCTGATCGATGAAAAGCTCCGCATGCAGGAGGCGCAGCGCCGGCACATCGTGATCGCGGACAAGTCAATTGCCGATGCGATCCACGATATCGAGACGCGGAATAATCTGCCGGCAGGTGCACTGCGGCAGAAGCTCAACGCAGGTGGCGCGGGCTACCGTACATTGATTGATCAGATCCGCACCCAGCTTGGCTGGACCCAGGTGCTGCGCGAGCAGCTTGGCGATCAGATTAAGGTCACCGATGCCGAGGTGGCCGAACAGCAGCGGCTACAGGCGCAGATGGTCGGCAAGCCGGAATATCGCGTTGGTGAGATCTTTATCCCGGTCAATGATCCGGCGGCCAGTGCCGATGCCCAGCGCTTCGCCGAGACGGTGATCAGCGAGTTGCGTTCCGGTGCGCCGTTTCCGGTGGTGGCCGCGCAGTTCAGTCAAAATCAGACCGCGTTGGCCGGCGGCGAGCTAGGCTGGGTTCAGCCGAACCAGCTCGACCCCGAAGTGGCGCGTTTGGTTGCCGAAATGCCGATCGGCGCCATCAGCAACCCGGTAAAGGTGGCTGGTGGTTTCTCGATTGTGACACTGCAAGGCAAGCGCGAGATCGGCAATGACATGGGCACGGCGGTTTCGCTGCGTCAGGTGTTCCTGCCGTTCGCCACCGCGCTCAATCCCCAGGCACCGACCGAGCAGCAGAAGCAGGAACTGGACAAGGCACGCGGCATCAGCGCCAGCGTGCATAGCTGTGAGCAAATGGAGCAGGTGGCGAAGGCGAACAATTCGCCGCGCCCGGCCGACCCCGGAGAAATTCGGCTGGAAACGGTGAACCCGCCAGCGTTCCGTCAGATGCTGACAAGCCTGCCGTTCGATCGTGCCAGTCAGCCCATCGTGACGAATGACGGTATCGCGGTGATTATTGTCTGCTCGCGCGATCAGAAGAATATGGCGCAGCAGAGCAAGCAGCAGGTGCAGGCGCAGATACTTAACGAGCGCGTGGAATTGCTGTCGCGACAGTTGCTCGCAAATATGCGTCGCCATGCCGCGATCGACGTGCGCGCCAGCGGTACGTGACCACGCCTCCGCCGCTGCGCGAGGTGATCGCGCGGCACGGATTGGCTGCCAGACGCTCACTGGGACAGCACTTCCTGCTCGATGAGAATTTGACGCGGCGGATTGTACGCGCCGCCGGGTCGTTGACCGGTCGGCACGTGGTGGAAATCGGCCCGGGACCGGGCGGACTCACGCGCGCATTGCTCGCTTCTGACGCAGCAAGTGTGACAGTGATCGAGCTCGACCAGCGTGCCGTGGCGGCAATGCACGAACTGGCGGCGGAGACTGACGGGCGGCTGCGCGTGATATCCGGCGATGCGCTGGCGCTGGATATCGTATCGCTGGTGTCGGTGCCACGGCAGGTGGTGGCAAATCTGCCGTACAACATTGCGACGCCGCTGTTGATCGCCTGGTTGCGTCAGGCCCATGCCTTCGAGCGGCTGACCCTGATGTTCCAGCAGGAAGTGGCCGAACGCATCTGTGCCGTGCCTGGCACGGCCGCGTATGGGCGATTGTCGGTACTGACACAATGGATCTGCAGCACCGAGCTGCTACTGCGCATTGCGCCGTCTGCCTTTGTACCGCCGCCGAAGGTGTTCTCCGCCGTCGTCGGGCTGGTGCCGCATGCCGCGCAACCTACGCCGACGCTGTTCGCCGTGATGGAGCGTCTGACAGCTGCGGCGTTCGGCCAGCGGCGAAAAATGCTGCGCGGTGCGCTGAAGGCGATAGGCGGCGAGGCGCTGCTGCGGGATGTTGGCATAAAACCGGATCGGCGGGCTGAATCGTTGAGCGTCGCAGAGTTCGATCTGTTGGCCCGCCGACTAGCGCCGTGAGAGGCAGGGGGTCAACACCGCGCATCACCGCCTGCGCGGCACCTTCTCATGCTCCCGCTGGTACGCGGTCTCGGTGGCATGGCGATCGTCTGTGGGCGTTCCCTTTGGCCGGGTATCATCATCCCGCTCATGCGGCGCTTGCCGCGACGCGTGATCACGATGGTTGGTGCCTGGTCCGACGATGCCGCTCGTGGCGGGCGGGTCGCTGGCCGGGAAACTATCCTCCACTGCCTGATCGTGTTTGACCTGATCGTGCTTTTGTTGGCGCGACGGCATCACATCACCTCCATGTCAGTTCCGCCGGCCGCGCGCAGGATCGCTTCCGCCTCGGCGCGTTTCTCGGCGTTTGGCGCCCGTACAGACAGGACCAGCGCACCGCGGGCTGCTTTCTGCTCCCGATCCATCTGCTCGTCCTCATTCGACACGCTGGTCAACGCATAGGCGATGCCGCCCGCGACCCCGCCACCAACCACCGCGGCAGCTACCGCGGGTGCGGCGGCGCCTCCTGTGGCAATGACGACTCCAGCCGCTGCCATGCCTACGGCGGCGGCGGCGCCGCTGGTGTGCAACGTGCGCGCCTGGCGTGCGTCCTCCTCGGTGTCCACCGCCTTGGCGCCCAATTCAGGCGTGGTGCGTTCGATCGGCGGCAACACCTCCGGCAAACTCAGATCGGCGCGATCGAAGCCGGATGTCTCGAGCCGCGCGACCGCGTTCTGCATCGCATCGGGGTCGGTAAAGTTTGCTCGGACCTCATGCAATGCGCCGATCGGTGGACCGGCGATTCCCTGGGCTATCTCCGACATGTTGGCTCCCTCCTTCAGGACGGAATGGTCGGCGCGTTCGGCGGCGGCTCGCGATTCTCATCACCCTGCGGGTCGGGCGGCACACCCCCGAGCGCGCCCTCGGGCAAGTCATTGCGTTCGCCGGGCAGGCTGTCTCGGGCGGAATTTATCCGGCGTTCGACACGCCCACTGCTCGGTTGGCGGGCATCGTTTTCGGTCATCTTCACTCCTCACCAGCAGCGCCGCGGACCACCCGGCGCTTAGCCGTGTGGTCCGCTGCGGTTACCGCTGACCGCCCTTGCGGCCTGCCTCCGCTGCACGCTCGCGATCCTGCGCGAAGTTGCCTGGATTATTCTGTGCGCCACCGCCGCCGTGGCTCTGCTCGCCACCCTTGCGCCCGGCCTCTGCCGCGCGCGCGCGATCATTGGCGAAATTGCCTGAGCTGCGCTGTCCGCCAATGTGGCCGGCGCGCGACGCCTTCTCACGGTCCTCGGCGAAATTGCCGGGATTACCGGTATGTCGCTGATCCGACATATAAGTCCTCCGTGCTGAATACTGTGACGGGCTTGTCCGTCCCCTACTCAACGAGCGCCGGCGGCGTGCGGTTGTCTTCACAAATGCAGTGAGCGCCCGGAAGCGCTGCCGGCCGGTTCCAGCGAGGGCGACGATCGGAGAGCAGGTCGCCGTTCCCCGCCATCGCGAACCGTTCTACGATCGCCGCCGAACTCCGGAGAGGCACCCCATGCTCGACCGACCCAACGATAGCCTGTCGGCTCGTGATATCGCCTATCACATGCATCCGTTCACCAATGCGCGGCGGCTGGAGAGCGAGGGACCGTTCGTCATCACCCGCGGCAGCGGCATCCATATCTATGACGAGCAAGGGCGCGACTATATCGACGCGTTGGCTGGGCTGTGGTGCGCCAGTCTCGGCTTCAGCGAGAAGCGGCTGGCCGAGGCAGCGTACAAGCAGATGCTGGAACTGCCGTACGCGTCCACTTTCGGGCAGCGGTCGCATCCCACGGTGATCGAATTGGCCGAGAAGCTGATCTCGCTGATGCCGGTGCGGATGTCGAAGGTATTCTTCAACAACTCCGGCTCCGAGGCGAATGACAGCGCGGCCAAGCTGGTCTGGTACTACAACAACGCGATCGGTCGGCCGCGCAAGAAGAAGATCATCGGGCGGATGAAGGGCTACCACGGCATCACGGTCGCCTCGGGCAGCCTGTGCGGTCTGCCCTATGTTCACAAGGACTTCGATCTGCCGATACCGAACGTCCGTCACACCGACTGTCCGCACTACTGGCGCTACGGC
Organism: uncultured Alphaproteobacteria bacterium; assembly: GCA_963799415.1. Classification (GTDB taxonomy): domain Bacteria; phylum Pseudomonadota; class Alphaproteobacteria; order Acetobacterales; family Acetobacteraceae; genus JAMXLO01. Next base: position 88,175 of record CAWCXI010000031.1, read on the forward strand.
AAGCCGGGCGAGAGCGAGGAGAATTTTGCTTCGCGCATGGCGGAGAACCTCGATGCGCTGATCGAGCGGGAAGGGCCTGACACGGTCGCCGCGTTCATCGCCGAACCAGTGCAGGGTGCCGGCGGCGTGGTGATCCCGCCGCGCACGTATTTCGCCAAGATCCAGGAGGTGCTGCGCAAGCACGACGTGCTGTTCATCGCCGACGAAGTGATCTGCGGCTTCGGGCGCACGGGCAACATGTTCGGCTGCGAGACATTCGCCATCGAGCCCGACATCCTGACCTGTGCCAAGGCGCTGTCGTCGTCGTATCTGCCGATCTCGGCCACGGTGATCAACGAGAAGCTGTATCAGGGCATTGCAACTCAGTCAGATGCGAACGGCAGCTTCATCCACGGCTTCACCTATTCCGGCCATCCGGTGTGTGCCGCGGTCGCTCTGGAGACGCTGAACATCTACGAGGAACGCGACATCGTCGGGCACGTTCGCAAGATCTCGCCGCGCTTCCTGGCTGGCGTGCGGCGGTTTGCCGACCATCCGCTGGTGGGTGAGGTTCGCGGGATCGGCCTGATGGCGGGCATCGAGCTGGTGCGCGACAAGGCGACCAAGCAGCCGTTCGATGCCAAGGCCGGCGTGGGTGTCTATTTCGAGGAGCGGGCGCGGGAGTACGGGCTGATCATGCGTGGCCGCGGCGAACAGTTGGTGATGGCGCCGCCACTGATCATCACCGAGGCGGAGATTGACGACATGCTGGGCCGCCTGGGGCGTGCACTCGACGAGACCGAAGCGTTCGTCGCCTCGCTCCCGTGACGCGCAAGCCGCTGCCGCGCAGTCTGTACGCCGAGACTGCGCGGCCGGCGGTTGCCACCCCACCGCTCGACGGCGATCGGCGCGTCGATGTCTGCGTGATCGGCGGTGGGTTCACCGGTCTCTCCACCGCGCTGCATCTGGCGCAGCAAGGCGTCGATGTCACAGTGCTGGAGGCGCATGAACCAGGCTGGGGCGCGTCGGGGCGCAACGGCGGGCAGGTCAATCCCGGACTGAAGCACGATCCCGATGAGGTGGAAGCGGATTTCGGTGCCGATCTCGGCCGCCGCATGGTGGCGTTGTCCGGCGACGCACCGAATGTCGTGTTCCGGCTGATCGAGCGGCATCAGATCGAATGCGACGCTCTGCAATCCGGCACGCTGCGTGCGGCTTTCGGTGTGCGGGATAGCGCCGGAATTCGCGCGTCGGCGGAGCAGTGGATACGCCGCAACGCACCGGTGGAGTTGCTGGAGAGCGATGCGGCGCGCGAGGTCACCGACACTGACCGCTACGTCTGCGCCATGCTGGACCGGCGCGGTGGGCAGGTGAATCCGCTGGGATACGCGCGCGGTCTGGCGCAGGCGGCGATGCAGGCGGGCGCGTCGGTGCACGGTGAGACGCCGGCTTTGGAGGTGAAGCGCAACGCCACCTGGGATGTGCGCACGCCAACCGGCACCGTGCGCGCCGACAAGCTGGTGCTGGCGACCAATGGCTACACCGACGATGTGTGGCCAGGACTGCGCCGCAGCGTTGTTCCTGTGTTCAGCGCGATCGTGGCTAGCGAACCGTTGCCGCGGGCACCGATGAAGTCGGTTCTGTACGAGATGGGGCGGGTCACGGTCTACTACCGGTTCGATCGCGCCAACCGTCTGCTGATGGGCGGCCGCAGCGTGCTGCGCGACATCAGCGAGCCGCGCGAGCTGCGATATCTGATCGGCTATGCCGAACGCCTGTGGGCAGAGGTGCAAGGGGTACGCTGGACGCATGCATGGAGTGGGCAATTGGCGATCACGCCAGATCACTATCCGCACGTGCATGAGCCGGATGAATCGGTGTTGGTCTGTCTCGGCTATAATGGTCGCGGCGTGGCGATGAGCACGGCGATGGGGCCGCAACTGGCGCGGCGCGTGATCGGCGGCAGGACGGCGGACATCGACATGCCGATTACGACAATGAAGGAAATGCCGTTCCATGCATTGTGGCGGTCGGCAGTGACTGCGCGTGTGGTTTACGGACGGATACGCGATTGGCTCGGGATGTGACTGCCTTGACCGAGATTGCTTCGTCGCTTCGCTCCTCGCAATGACAAGGGCGTGGGCGTCAGGCTTGCGCGACCTCTACCAGCGTATCGTTGAAGCATGCGCCTTCGGCAAGATCGGCGCGCATGTCGGCGGAGACCAGCGCCGATATCGTCTGGCCCGTGCGGCTGGTCGCCAGCCACGTCCCTTTCTCGCTTGCGACCACGCCAAGTGGCACGTCGTCGGTGACATCGAGCGGCAGGATCACCTCGCCGCGCCCGTTCCATACCTTCACTTCGCTGCCCTGCACCAGCCCGCGCGTTTCCGCGTCGCGCGGATGCATCATCAGGCGCGGCGGCGATCCGGCAAAGCCGAGCGTGGATGAGATCCGTCGGTCCGACGCCGGCGATATGAGCATCAGCGGATAATCGGCTGGCCGCTCGCGCCATGTTGGCATCAACGCGGCATCGCCCCAGCGCTGCGCCAGCGCCTCCGAGCGGAGCTCGATGCGCCCCGACGGCGTGGCGGGAAACACATTCTCGAACAGCACGAGCGGTTTGCCGTCCTTGCCTTTCATCTGCAATGCGTTCTCGGTCGAGATCTCGCTCGGCCGTATATCGCCGAGATCGACCGCCGCATCCATCAGGTCGGCATCCGACGCCTTGAAGCATGCATCATCGAAGCCGAACCGCGCCGCCAGACGGCGGAAGATCTCTGTATTGGGCAACGATTCGGCGACGGGTGGCACCACCGGCTCGGCGCGCTGGAGCCAGTGATGACCGTACGATGCATAGAGATCGGCATATTCGAAATGCGTCGCCGCAGGCAGAACGATGTCGCAGAACGCCATGCTCTCGGTCATCGCGACGTCGATGCCGACCGCGAACACGTCATCGCGCGCCAGCCCGCGACGCATGCGGTTCTGATCAGGATGCACGACGACAGGATTGTGGTTGTAGATGAAAACCGCACGCAGCGGCGGGTCGATGTCGTCGTCCGCCAGATGGCGCCCGACATCGATCAGGTTCAGCGTGCGCATCCCAGGCGGCGCGAGATCGGGACGCTGCAGCTTCATGATCGTCTTGGGAAACGCATTGCTCGCGCCGAGTGCGATGCCGCTGCCCTTGCCCAGCTTGCCCAGCAGCGCGGGCAGCGCGATCAGTGCGCGAATGGAGCTGCCGCCGTTGCGTCCGCGCTCCAGCCCGTTGCCAGGTGCGAACACAAGCGGATCGGCGTCTGCCAGCCACTGCGCGAAAGTGGCGATCTGCGCTTCGCGCAGTCCGCATGCCGCGGCGGCACGTGCCACCGGCCAGGCGCGCGCCGCTGCCATGAACTCCTCGAACCCCAGCACGTGCGCGGCGATGAACGCGTCATCGAACGCGCCGATCCGTTCCAGCTCCGCTGCCAGCGCCCATGCCAGCAGCACGTCGGTGCCGGGCAGGGGGGCCAGATGCAGGTCCGCCTGCTCGGCGATCTTGGTGCGCAGCGGATCCACGACGACCAGCTTGCCGCCGTTGCGCTTCGACTGCCGGATGCGGCGCACCAAATGCAGGTTGGTGACGGTCGCGTTGTTGCCCCACACCACGTTCAGCTTCGCACCCGCGGCGAGCTCCGGCGGGCAGCCTGGCACCGCGCCATAGGTGCCGGCCCAGGCTTCGCTGCGCACGCCGCCGCACATGGAGCGACGATAGAGCTGCGTGGCACCCAGCTTGAAGAAGAACCGCGAAGACATGCTGTCGCCGGCGACCATTCCGTGCGGACCGGCGTAATTCAACGGTGACACGGCTTGCGGTCCCCATCTTTCGATCACCGCATCGGTGCGCGCGTGGATTTCGTCCAGCGCGACCTCCCAGGTGATGCGCTCGAACGTGCCGGAGCCCTTCGGGCCGGTACGGCGCAGCGGATGCAGGATGCGCTGCGGGCCGTGCACGAACGCGGTCATGTCGCGGGCCACCTTGTTGCAGATGACGCCAGCGGTGAACGGCGCGGCCTCGGAGCCTCGCACCTTGGTGATGCGCCCATCCTCGACGGTGACGCTGAGGCTACAGGTGTCGGGACAATCGAAGGTACAGACGCTGGCGCGTTCGATGGCGGACATGGCGGTCTCCGATATACCAGGCTATCTCGATGGAGATTGCTTGGTCGCTACGCTCCTCGCAATGACAGGTCTAGTGCCGATTGTTTCCCTATGCGCTAGACCATCGTCACTGAACCGGGAAAATGGCACGCGACGAAATGCCCGGGCGCCATTTCGGCCAGATCCGGCGTGTCCTCGGCGCAGCGCTCCGCGGCGGCTGGACAGCGCGTGCGGAAGCGGCAGCCGGAGGGTGGGCTGATCGCACTCGGCACCTCGCCCCGCAATTCGATGCGTCGCCGGCCATGCTCCGGATGCGGATCCGGCACCGCCGAGATCAGCGAGTTGGTGTAGGGATGCAGCGGTCGCGCGAACAGCTCGTGCGACGGTGCGGTTTCCACCACACGGCCGAGATACAGCACCACGATGCGATCGGAGATATGCCGCACGACCGCGAGATCGTGCGCGATGAACAGGTAGGTCAGCCCGAGCCGTTCCTGCAGCCCGATCATCAGGTTGATGATCTGCGCCTGAATGTTGACGTCGAGCGCGGAGATCGGCTCGTCGCCGATGACGAATGCCGGCTCGACCGCGAGCGCGCGCGCGATCGAGATGCGCTGCCGCTGGCCGCCGGAGAACTCATGCGGAAACCGCGCCGCTGCCGTCGGCGGCAGGCCGACCAGATCGAGCAGCTCGCGCACCCGGTCACGCGCACCGCCCGCAGGCACCAAACCGTGCAGACGGAGCGGACCACTGAGAATCTCGCCCACCGTCATGCGCGGATTGAGCGATGCGTACGGATCCTGGAAGATCATCTGCATGCGTCGGCGCAGCGGACGGATCTCAGACTGGCTCATGTGCGAGATGTCCTGGCCGTCGAACACGATGCTGCCCTCGGTCGGTTCGGTCAGGCGCATCACCACCCGCGCCAACGTCGATTTGCCGCAACCGGATTCGCCAACCAGGCCGACGGTTTCGCCGGGGAACACATCGAAATCCACGCCGTCCACCGCGCGGAGAATGCGATGCGGCTCCAGGAAACTGTCGCGCGGTAACTCGAAATGCTTGGCCAGACCGCGCACCTGCAACAACGGCCGCCGCGTATCCATGGCGCGTGCGTCGGTCGCGTTGCGGCCATGGCGCGGCGGCGGCAACGTTTCGCCGCGTTGCGTCACCCAGCACCGAGCCGCACGATCCTTGCCGACCGCTTTCAGCCCCGGGTGCTCGACGCACTGCGCCATTGCGAACGGGCAGCGCGCGCGAAAGCGGCAGCCGGTGGGCCAGTCACGCGGATCGGGTGGCTGGCCCTCGATTGTGGTCAGCCGCCGATCGCCTTCGTTTGCCTGATCGAGCCGCGGGGCGGCGTGCAGCAAGGCCCAGGTGTAGGGATGGCGCGGATCGCTGAGCAGGTCACCGGGCGCGCCTTCCTCCACCACCTCGCCGGCGTACATCACCAATACGCGTGAGCAGACATCGGCGATCACCCCGAGGTCGTGACTGATGAGGATCACCGCGGTGCCGAGATCGGCGTTCAGTTCGCGGAGCAGGTCGAGGATCTGCGCCTGGATCGTCACGTCGAGCGCCGTCGTCGGTTCGTCTGCGATCAGCAGCGCGGGTTCATTGGCGAACCCCATCGCCAGCATCACGCGTTGGCGCATGCCACCGGAAAACTGATGCGGCCAGCCATTCACCGCGCGGCCTGGTGTCGCCATGCCCATGCGACCCAGCAGCGCCACCGCGCGCTCACGTGCCGCCTTCGCTCCGAACCGCCGATGCGCCGTCATCGTCTCGATCAGTTGCCGAGCGATGCGCAGGACCGGATTGAGCGACGTCATCGGATCCTGGAACACCATGGCGATCTCGGCGCCGCGGATCTGACGCAGCTCCTCCTCGCTCAAATGCACCATGTCACGACCGCGAAAGCTGATCGTGCCCTCCACGATGCGCGCCGGCTCGTCCAGCAACCGGATGATCGATTTCGCGGTGACGCTCTTGCCAGAGCCCGAACTCACCGACGATCCCCAATGTCTCGCCGGGGTGCAGCGTGAAGCTGACGCCGTCGACCGCGCGCACCACGCCTGCGTCGGTGAAGAACCAGGTGTGAAGGTTCTCGACCTGAAGGATTGGTTCAGCGGCGTCGCGCATGCGGATCGAGCCAATCACGGATGCCGTCGCCGACGAAGTTGAAGCCGATCACCACGGTGAGGATGGCGAGGCCGGGAAATGTCGCGACCCACCATTGGTTCACCAGCTCGCGCCCCTCCGACACCATCGAGCCCCATTCGGCGGTCGGCGGCACTACGCCCAGCCCAAGGAACGACAGGCCGGCGAATACGAGTATGGCGTTGCCGAGATCGAGCGTGACCAGCACCACCAGTGGGCCGACGGCGTTCGGTATGATCTGTCGGAACAGGATGTGGGTCGGGCCGAATCCGATCGCCTGTGCCGCTGCGACGTATTCGGCGGAACGCTGACCGATCACCAGGCTGCGCGCGAGGCGGGCGAATTTCGGCCACCACACCACCAGCATCGCGATCACCGTGTTGCGCGTGCCGATGCCGAGCGCCGCGGCGATCGCCATGGCCAGAATGATCGGCGGAAAGCAGAACACCAGATCCGTGGCGCGCATCAGCAACTCCTCGGCCCAGCCGCGGATATACGCAGCGATGGCGCCGAGCAGCGTGCCGAACAGTCCGCCCAGCAGCACCACGATGAAGCCGACGGCGAGAGACGTGCGCGCGCCGTACAGCACACGGGTGAACACATCGCGACCGAGTACATCGGTGCCGAGTAGGTGCAGATCGGATGGCGGTAGCAATCGGCCGGCGACGTTCACCACGTCAGGGGGATATGGCGCGATCCATGGTGCGAGGACCGCCGCGATGGCCCATAGCGCAATCACCACACCGCCGAGTGTGGCGAGTCCATAGCGGCGGCGCCAACGACGTCGGCGCGCGCCAGAGCCGGTCTCCGTGGTGGCCGCGAGCAGGGCAGCTTCGACGCCGCTCATCGCCGCGACACGCGTGGATCGAGTGCAGCGTAGGACAGATCGACCAGCAGGTTCACCAGCACATAGATCGCGGCGACGACGAGTGTGATGCCCATGATGGCCGGGAAGTCGAGCCGCACCGCGCTTTGGAATGTGTAACGGCCAAGGCCTGGCCAGGAGAATATCGATTCGGTCAGCACGGTGCCGGTGAGAAGCTGGGCGTAGGCAAGCCCACCCAATGTCACGACCGGCAGCAGCGCATTCGGCAACGCGTGGCCGAGCATGATGGCGCGCCGCGCGAGACCCTTGGCGCGGGCGACGCGGATATAGTCCTGCGACAGCGCCTCCAGCATCGCGGCGCGCGTGGTGCGGGTGATCAGGCCGAGCGTGCTGGCGGCGAGCACGATCGACGGCAGCACCAGATGCGATGCGGCGTCCCAGAACGTGTCCCAATCGCCGGCGAGTGGCGCGTCGATCAGCATGATGCCGGTGACGGTGGGCGGCGGAAACGTGCTGGCGCTGATCTGACCGGGACCGGGTGCCCATTCCAACGCACCGTAGAACACCGCGAGCATGACGAAGGCGAGCCAGAACGTTGGCGCGGACACGCCGACCAGCGAGATGCTGCGTGCGAGATGGTCGATCCAGCTATCGCGCTTCATCGCTGCCAGAACGCCGAGAGGCAGGCCGACCAGCAGCGAGAGCAGGAATGCGATGGTGGAAAGCTCGACCGTGGCCGGCGCGTATTGCGCAATGTCATCGAGCACCGGCCGCTGCGAGCCGATAGAGACGCCGAGATCGCCATGGAAGACGCCGGTGAGAAATATCCAGTAGCGGTCCCATAACGGCAGATCGAGCCCCCATTTATGGCGGAACGTCGCGACCATGTCGGGATTGTTCGCGGCGATGTCGCCAAGCTGGGTCAGCACCGGATCGCCCGGCACCATGTTGGCGATCAGGAAAATCACCAGCGTGGCCAGCAGGACCATCAGGGCGGCTATGATAAGGCGCGAGACAGCGTAGCGAAGCATGCCACGGACTATTGCCGATCGGACATGGCGGGCCAAGCAGAGGCCGACGGGTTCGCTTCTCGCAATGACTGACCGGGGCAGCTATGCTGGCGTGCCAGCACAGAACAAATAGGGAGGCGGACGTGCGTGACATAGGATGGATCGGTCGGCGGGAGGTGATACGCCTGCTGGGTGCGGGCGGCGCGGCTCTGGCGGCCGGGTTGCCCGAGCGCGTCCACGCCGCCGCGGCGAAGAACACGCTGGTGCTCGGCCTCGACATCAGTGATTCCATAACCTTCGACCCGGCGCGCGAGGCGCAGTACACCCCGCCGCTGACCGTGACTGCGGCGTACGAATCGCTGATCACCATGACGCCCGGCGACTACCTCAACGTGAAGCCGGCGCTCGCCAGCGCATGGGCACGAACGCCGGACGGCAAGGGCTGGCGCTTCACAATGCGTCCGGGAACCAGGTTCAACAGCGGCAACCCGGTCACCGTCGAGGACGTGAAGTGGAGCCTCGAGCGCGTCATCAATGTGAAGGACCAGCCTTCACAATACGTGGCCCTTGTCGACCATGTGGCGATCGTCGATGACAAGACCATCGACGTCGTCATGAAGGATCCGTCGGCGCCGTTGCTCACCGTGCTGTGCGGCCCGAATTTCGGCGTGCTGGAACGCAAGGTCGTGGAGGCGCATGGTGGCACTAACGCGGCGAACGCCAACACCGAGGACAAGGCGACCCAGTGGCTGGACCAGAATTCAGCGGGCGCCGGTCCGTACACTCTGGTTGGCTGGACGCGCAATGCTCAGATCCTGCTGACACGCAATCCGCACTACTGGCGCGGACCGGCGCATTTCGAGCGTGTCGTGCTGCGCCACATGGGGGATAGCGCCACGCAGTTGCTTGCAATCAAGCGCGGCGACATCGATGCGGCGTTCAATCTCATTCCGGAGCAGGTGGCGACGCTGAAGGGCGATCCGAACGTGCGTGTCGAAGGGTTGGAGAGTCTCGACTTCGTCTACATGGCGCTGACCTGCGAACCCGCCTTCAACAAGGCGCTCGCTGTGAAGGAGGCGCGACAGGCGGTCTGGAATGCCATCGACTACGACGGCATCATCAACAACATGCTGGGCGGCAAGGCGATTCGTTGCGCCAGCTTCCTTCCGATCGGGCTGTATGGTTCGACGCGCGACACCACCACGCAGTTCGGCTATCACCAGGACCTCGATCGCGCGAAGCAGTTGCTGCAGAAGGCAGGGTTTCCCGACGGCTTCGAGTTCAAGCTGAGCTATGGCGATGCCGCCGTGTCGGGGCTTTCCTATGCGGTCCTTGGGCAGAAGCTGCAATCCGATCTGGCGCGCGTCGGCATCAAGGTGAATCTCGATCCGATGGATCAGGTGAACCTGCGCACGCAGTACACGACCGGCAAGTCGACCGCGGTGCTGACGTTCTGGAATCCCTCCGGGGTCGAGACCGATGGCTGGGCGTCGGCGACGGTGCAGCGTGTCGCCAAGCGCATTCACTGGACGCCGCCCGACGACCTGGTGAAGCTGGTTGGGCAGGCGGCGGCCGAGACCGATGCGCAAAAGCGGTCGGCGCTCTATGTCGAATACGAGAAGGCGATGATCGATCAAGCCAACCTGATCGTGCTGTTCCAGCCGATCTACCAGTTCGCGGTGCGCGACGCGATCAAGCAGTTCCCGCTGACCGCGGCGGGATGGGAAGTGGAGCTGTTCGAGGCGAGCACGTAGATGGCGTATCAACCGTTTGATCTGAACGGCAAGGTCGCGCTGGTGACCGGCGGCAATCGCGGCATCGGCTTCGGCATGGCTCATGCGATGGCCGAGGCTGGGGCGGATATCGCGATCTGGGGCACGAACGCGGCGAAGAATGAAGAGGCGAGGGGGGAGCTGGCGAAAACCGGACGTCGCGTTCTCGCGCTGCAATGCGATGTGGGTGACGAAGCTGGGGTGGATGCGGCGTTCGCACGGACGTTGGAGGAGATGGGACGCGTCGATGGCTGTTTCGCCAATGCCGGTATCGGCGGCGGTGGGGCGTCGTCGTTCCTGGAGATGAGCAGCGAACTGTGGCATCGCGTGCTGCGCGTCAATCTCGATGGTGCGTTCTACACGTTCCGTGCGGCCGCACGGCACATGGTGGAGCGCGGTGGCGGTGGCGTGCTGGTCGGAACGGCGTCGTTGGCCGCGATCGAGGCGGCGCCGCGAAGCGAGCACTACGCGGCTACGAAGGGTGGCATGATCTCGATGGTGCGCGCGCTGAGCGCGGAGTTCGCTCGGTACAATGTGCGGGCGCATGCGATCCTGCCGGGGTGGATCGAGACCGACATGACGCAGCGGTTGACCACGAACGAGACGTTCCACGGCAAGGTCATGCCGCGGATTCCAATGCGGCGGTGGGGGCGCGGTGGCGATTTCGGTGGGATTGCCGTGTACCTGATGAGCGCGGCGTCGCAGTACCACACCGGCGACACGTTCGTGATCGATGGCGGGTACTCGCTGTTCTGACAGACGCGCGATTACCGTGGCAGTGTACTGCTGCCCATCAGGAACTCGTCCACTGCCTGGGCGCACTGCCTGCCTTCGCGGATCGCCCACACCACGAGCGACTGGCCGCGCCGCATGTCGCCGGCGGCGAACACCTTGCTGACCGACGTGCGATAATCCGTCGTGTTCGCCAGCACGTTGCCGCGCGGATCGAGTGCCACGCGCGTCTGTTCGACCATGCCTGTCTTGCGCGGGCCAAGAAAACCCATCGCCAGCAGCACCAGATCAGCCTTTAGCGGGAACTGGCTGCCTGGCATCTCCTGCATCACCATCCGACCGTCCGCGCCTTTGACCCATTCGACGCGTACGCACTCCAGCGCCTCGATCTTGCCCGACAGACCGACCGCGCGTTTGGTCAGCACTGCCCAGTCACGGTCACAGCCTTCTTCGTGCGCATGCGACGACCGCAGCTTGAGCGGCCAATCCGGCCAGGTCAGTGCCTTGTTCTCGCGCTCCGGCGGCTTGGACAGAATCTCCAGTTGCGTGATGGACTCCGCGCCCTGACGCACCGATGTGCCGATGCAGTCGGAACCGGTGTCGCCGCCGCCAATCACCACGACATGCTTGCCCTTTGCGGTGAGCGTGCCGCGTCCCGCCGTTGCGCGCGCCTCGTCATCGCCGGCGCCGCGTTTGTTCTGCTGCGTCAGGAAGTCCATCGCAAAGTGGATGCCATCGAGCCCGCGGCCCTGCACCTCCAGATCGCGCGGCCACTCCGCGCCGCCTGACAGCACCACCGCATCGAAGTCACGCAGCAGCGAGGCCATCGGCAAGGTAACGCCGATCTCGATGCCGGTACGGAATGCCACGCCTTCCCCTGTCATCTGCTCGATGCGCCGATCGATCAGATGCTTCTCCATCTTGAAATCCGGAATGCCGTAGCGCAGCAGGCCGCCGATGCGGTCGGCTTTCTCGAACAGGGTCACCGTATGACCGGCGCGCGCGAGCTGCTGCGAACAAGCCATGCCCGCGGGACCGGAACCTACCACCGCGATGCGCTTGCCGGTACGGTGCGATGGCGGATGCGGCTTGATCCAACCTTCCTGCCAGGCGCGATCGACGATGGCGCATTCGATCGTCTTGATGGTCACCGGGTTGTCGTCGATGTTCAGTGTGCATGACGCCTCGCACGGCGCGGGGCAAATGCGGCCGGTGAACTCCGGGAAGTTGTTGGTGGAGTGTAGCGTGCGGCTCGCCATTTCCCACTGGTGGCGATAGACGAGGTTGTTCCAGTCTGGGATCAGATTGTTGACAGGACAGCCGTTGTGGCAGAACGGGATGCCGCAATCCATGCAGCGCGCCGCCTGTTCCGACAGCTCCGGTTCGGATAGTGGCTTGAGGAACTCAGTCCACGTCCTGCGGCGCACGTCCGGTTTGTCATAGCCGCGCTCGTGGCGCTCGATTTCGAGGAAGCCGGTAACCTTGCCCATGATAATCCTCAGTCGGCGGCAGCGGCTTTGGCCGCCTGACGTTCCGCGCGCAGTTCGAGCAGGGCGCGCCGGAAGTCGAGCGGCATCACCTTCACGAAGCACGACAGTGCGCTGTCCCAGTTGTCCAGCAACTCGCGAGCGCGCGCGCTGCCGGTGTAGAGCAAGTGGCGCTCGACGAGCACACGCAGCCGTTCCGCGTCGAAGCGCAGCAGGTCACCCATGCCGCTGTCCTCGACCGATATAGCGCGTTGTCGCGGCCGTTCGGGATCGTCGGCGGCTTCGCGATCCGGTGGCAGGATTGGTTCCAACTCGACGCCGGCCATGTTGCACAGGCTTTCGAAGCGGCGCTTGGGGTCATAGACATACGCGACACCGCCAGACATGCCGGCGGCGAAGTTGCGCCCGGTGTCGCCCAGCACGGCGACCACGCCACCGGTCATGTATTCGCAGCCATGATCGCCGCAGCCTTCCACCACCGCTAGTGCACCGGAGTTGCGGACGGCGAAGCGTTCGCCGGCGACGCCCTGGAAGTACGCATCCCCGGCAATCGCGCCGTACAGCACGGTGTTTCCGACGATGATGTTCTCGGTCGGCTCGCGCTTTGCTTCTGCCGGCTGGCGCACGACAACGCGTCCGCCGGACAAACCCTTGCCGACATAGTCGTTGGCGTCGCCGGTCAGTTCCAGCGAGATGCCGCGGGAAAGAAACGCCCCGAAGCTGCCGCCGGCGTTGCCGCGCAGGCTGATCTGGATGGTGTCCTCGGGCAGGCCAACGTGGCCGTAACGCTTCGCGACCTCGCCGGACAGCATGGCACCGACCGTGCGGTGCACGTTGCGGATTTCGTGCGAGATGCGTACGGGTTCGCCGCGCTGAAGGGCCGGCATGGCCTGCTCGATCAGTTCATTGTCCATCGCCCGGTCGAGGTGATGGTTCTGTCTCTCGCAATTATGGATTGCGACGCCCTCGCGCGCCGGCGCCTGATACAGGATGCGACTGAGATCGACACCTTTCGCCTTCCAGTGCTCGACCGCGCGGCGCATGTCCAGCCTGTCGACCTGGCCGACCATCTCGCTGAACGTGCGAAAGCCGAGCTTCGCCATCAGCGCGCGTACTTCTTCGGCGATGAAGAAGAAGAAGTTGATCACGTGCTCCGGCTGACCGGTGAATTTCTTGCGCAGCACCGGGTCCTGGGTGGCAATGCCGACCGGGCAGGTGTTCAGGTGGCACTTGCGCATCATGATGCAGCCCGCGGCGATCAGCGGCGCGGTGGAGAAGCCGAATTCGTCGGCGCCGAGCAGTGCGCCGATCACCACGTCCCGCCCGGTTCGCAGGCCGCCATCGACCTGCACTGCGATGCGTCCGCGCAGGCCGTTCATGACGAGCGTTTGCTGCGTTTCGGCCAGGCCGATCTCCCACGGCGAACCGGCATGCGTAAGTGACGTGAGAGGCGATGCGCCGGTGCCGCCTTCGAAGCCGGCGATCGTCACGTGATCCGCGCGCGCCTTGGCCACGCCGGCGGCAACCGTGCCGACGCCTACCTCCGACACCAACTTGACCGAAATGCGCGCCGCCGAATTGGCGTTTTTCAGATCGGCGATGAGCTGTGCAAGGTCTTCGATCGAGTAGATGTCGTGATGCGGTGGCGGCGAGATCAGTGCTACGCCCGGCGTGGAATAGCGCACGCGGGCGATGTTTTTGTCCACCTTGCGGCCGGGCAATTGGCCACCCTCGCCGGGCTTGGCACCCTGCGCCATCTTGATCTGCAGATCGTCCGCATTCACCAGGTACTCGATGGTGACGCCGAAGCGGCCGGAGGCCACCTGCTTGATCGCGGACCGCATCGAATCGCCGTTCGGCAGCCGTTTGTAGCGATCGGATTCCTCGCCGCCTTCGCCGGTGTTCGACTTGCCGCCGATGCGGTTCATCGCGATCGCCAGCGTGGTGTGCGCCTCGCGCGAAATGGACCCGAAGCTCATCGCTCCCGTGGCGAAGCGTTTCACGATCGACGCCGCCGGCTCCACCTCATCAAGCGGCACCGATACATCGGCGTACTGCAGTTGCATCAGCCCGCGCAGCGTCAGCAGGCGTCGGCTCTGGTCGTTGATCAGGTCGGTGAATGCGCTGAACTCCGCGAGCGAGTTGCCGCGTGCCGCATGCTGCAGTTTGGCCACCGAGTCAGGCGTCCAGGCGTGTTCCTCGCCGCGCAGACGGAACGCGTAGTCGCCACCGGCGTCCAGCATCCCTTCGTAGATCGGGTTCTCGCCATAGGCGTTCTGGTGCCGCTGCACCGCTTCGCGCGCGATTTCCTCGAACCCTGCGCCTTCGATTGTGCTGGCGGTGCCGGTGAAGCATTTCTCCACGAAGTCGCTCGATAGCCCGACTGCGTCGAAGATCTGCGCACCGCAATACGACTGATAGGTCGAAATCCCCATCTTGGACATGACCTTCAGGATGCCCTTGCCGACCGCCTTCAGGTAGTTCTTCTGCACCTCATACGGCTTCTCGCGCAGACCGTTCTGCACGCGGATCTGCTCCAGCGTTTCGAATGCGAGGTACGGATTGATCGCCTCTGCGCCGTAGCCCGCGAGCACGCAGAAATGGTGCACCTCACGCGCTTCTCCGGTCTCGACGACCAGGCCGGTGCCGGTGCGTAGGCCACGACGGATGAGATGATGATGCACCGCCGCAGTCGCCAGCAGTGCGGGCATCGGAATTCGTGCGGACGACACCGCGCGATCTGACAAAATCAGTATGTTGAACCCGTCCAGCACGGCGTCGGTCACCTCGCCGCAAATGCGATCGACCGCGCGCGCCATGCCCGCGGCACCTTCGCTGGCGGGCCAGGTCACGTCGATGGTGCGGGTTCGGAACGCATCACCGACCAACGAGGAGATTGCCCGGACCTTCTCGAGATCCGTATTGGTCAGAATCGGCTGTGCCACCTCAAGCCGATAATGCGAACCGGCGTGATGGCCCAGCAGATTTGGCCGCGGACCAATCATCGACACCAGCGACATCACCAGCGCCTCGCGGATCGAGTCGATCGGTGGATTGGTGACCTGGGCGAAGTTCTGCTTGAAGTAGTTGTACAGCAGCTTGGGCTTGCTCGACAGAACGGCAAGCGGCGTGTCGGTGCCCATCGAACCGACGGGATCGTCGCCATCCTGCGCCATCGGTTCGAGGAAGAACTGAATGTCCTCCTGCGTATAGCCGAACGCCTGCTGCTGCTTCAGCAGCGATGTCATGTCATTTGGGCGGGCGGGCGGCATCTCCGGCATAGGAGCCGGCGTCTCGGATGGCTCCGGCAACTCCTCGAGCTGCACCTGTGTGGCCTTCAACCACTCGGCGTACGGATGCTTTGTCGCCAGCTCCTGCTTCACCTCGTCGTCGCCGATGATGCGGCCCTGCTCCAGGTCGATCAGCAGCATCTTGCCGGGTTGCAACCGCCACTTGTGGACGATGTGCTCCTCCGGCACCGGCAGCACGCCGGCCTCGGACGCCATGATCACGTGGTCATCGTCGGTCACGATGTAGCGCGCGGGACGCAGACCGTTGCGGTCCAGCGTGGCGCCGATCTGACGGCCGTCGGTGAATGCAATCGCCGCGGGACCGTCCCACGGCTCCATCAGCGCCGCATAATACTCGTAGAACGCGCGCCGATCGGGATCCATCAGCGGATTTTCCGCCCATGCCTCCGGGATCAGCATCATCATTGATTGCGCCAGCGAATAACCGCCGGCGACCAGGATCTCCAATGCGTTGTCGATGCACGCCGTATCCGACTGGCCGTGCGGGATCAGCGGCCACATCTTGTCGAGGTCCGGCCCGATCAGCTCCGACGCCATCGAATGGCGCCGTGCGTACATCCAGTTGACGTTGCCGCGGACTGTGTTGATCTCGCCGTTGTGCGCCAAAAACCGATACGGATGCGCCAGCCGCCAGGACGGGAACGTGTTGGTGGAGAAGCGTTGATGCACCAGCGCCAGTGCCGATTGCGTCAGCGGATTGCTCAGGTCGCGGTAGAACGTGCCCACCTGCGGAGCCAGCAGCAGCCCTTTGTACACCACGGTGCGCGTCGAAAATGACGGCATGTAAAGGTCGCTCAACCCCGGCAGATGGCGCTGATTTTCCAGGCTGCGCACATTGTTGAGGGTCTGCTTGCGGATCGTGAGGATCTTCCGCTCGAATGCGTCCTGATCCCTCACCTTCGGACTGGCGACCACGATCGCCTGGCGGACTACCGGCATTGTGTCGATAACGCGCTTACCCAGGCCGTCCGTATCCGTGGGGACTTCGCGCCACCCCAGCAGCGTCTGGCCCTCGGCTGCGATGTAGTGTTCGAACAGGCGGATCGCGAATTCGCGCGCGCTGGCGTCCTGCGGCAGGAAGCACATCGCCACCGCATAGCGACCGAGCGGCGGCAGTGTCAGCTCGTTCTCCTCCGCCCAGTCCCGCAAAAGCTTGTCCGGCATCTGGATCAGACAGCCGGCGCCGTCGCCCACCAGCGGGTCAGCACCGACCGCGCCGCGATGATCCAGGTTGACCAGGATCTGCAGCCCGCGTCGGATGATGTCGTGCGACTTTCGGCCCTTGATGTTGACGACGAAGCCCACTCCGCACGAGTTCATGCTCGTTGCGAGGATCGTACAGTCCTGGTCCCGCCGGGGATCCCATCATTGGCCCTCAATCGCCTCCGTTTGCCGGACATGGCTTCGCCGCCCGTTGAATGGGCGGGTCGCAAACGTAGACGTTAGCCTCCGCTTTGCTGCGCTGCAACCAAGCTGGCGGAATCGCTTCCGACCGCCACAGGCGTGAGGTGGCGAAGTTCCCGGGCGGCGTTTGCTACGGGATCAGCTTGCCATGGAGATCGCGGTGTATCTCAAGATGAAGGGCCCGGACCGCACCTAACCGCCGCGGGCCCGCTGGCCACGTTGTGCTGCCTTGGGACCGCGCCGTTTCGCGGCCGGGCGCGCTTGTGGCGTGTCCGGCTTGCGGCCAAGACCGATCTTCTTAGCCAATGATGAGCGGACCTTGGCATAGCTTGGTGCAACCATCGGATAATCCGCAGGCAATCCCCAGCGTTGACGATACTGCGCAGGTGTCATTTTGTACGCCGTCATTAGATGACGCTTCAGCATCTTCAGCTTCTTGCCGTCCTCCAGACAGATGATGTACTCGGGTTTGAGCGACTGCTTGACGGCAACCGCCGGCACCGGTTTGACCGGCTCAACCGGCGCCTGACCAACATCTCGCAGCGTCTGATATACCTTCTCAATAAGCCCCGGCAATGCCTCGGCCTCAACTGTATTGTGTTCGACATGCGCGGAGACGATCTGGGCGGTCAACCGCAGAACCGTTTCCGACGACCCGGATTCATCCATCCCCACGGCCTCTAACGAAGCATCAACGCACCACTACAACAATATTACCGGCTTTACCAGATGTTCTATGGGCTTGAGACTTAGCGCATGCCTGAAACAATGCGATAGCGTATGCGTCTGCTCCGTCAACGACCGGACTGCGGCCATGAAGCATCGTCGAGAAACGTCAAGGCGTCGCCAAGTAGCGCGGATGGCAAGACTGTCTTCGCAGGTACACCGGCCCAAAAGCCACAACCGAGCTATTGTCGAAAGCGAACATATTATCAGCCATCAGTTGCAGCTGAGTGCACGCACACCGCGCGACGAGCGTTGCGGGTGCGGCCTGCTCCGGGAGCTGCATTCGTACTGGCTGTAATGACGGCTGGTTGCCAAAGTAGAAGCTGATGCTTCCTTGCCGAGGTCAACGCAATCTGCCTCAATTGCTACAGACTGTATCCGAGATCGAACCGATGCGCTTGATGCCATTCCTCGCAAGCCTCGTGGCCCTGACTGTTTATGCGCCACTCGCGCGAGCGCAGCAGGGCGAGACGCTGCGCGTCGGCATGCGCGACGATCCGGACATTCTCGACCCGACATTCTCCCACACCTATGTCGGCACTGTGGTGATGACGGCGCTATGCGACAAGCTGTTCGACTTCGATGCAAAGTTGAACATCGTGCCGATGTTGGCCACCGGGTACGAATGGGTGGACAGCAGGACGCTGCTGATCCGACTGCGATCCGGCGTGCAGTTCCAGAACGGCGAGAAATTCGATGCCGATGCGGTGAAATACACCCTGGAGCGCCATCTCAATGCCAACGGCAGCTTTCGCCGCAGCGAGATCGGCGCGGTGGACCACGTCGAGGTGGTGGATCCGCTGACCGTTCGCGTGGTGATGAAACAGGCATTTTCACCGTTCGTTGCCATTCTCACCGATCGTGCGGGCATGATGCTGCCGCCGAAAGCGGCCGAGGCCGGCGGCAAGGACTTCGGCCTGCATCCGGTGTGCTCCGGGCCATTCAGATTTGTCGAGCGCGTGGCGCAGGACCACATCACGCTGGAGCGGTTCCCCGCCTATTGGGATGCGTCGCGTATCCACTATGACCGCGTCACCTATCGCATCATACCCGACAGCAGCATCCGCCTGGCCAATCTGCAGTCCGGCACGCTGGATCTCACCGAGATCGCATCGCTCGATGCGGAAACGGTGCAGCGCGACCCGAAGCTCGCGGTGGTATCGGCGCCAAGTCTTGGCTATGGCGCGCTGACCATCAACATCGGCAACTTTCCGAAGGCCGAGACGCCGCTTGGTCGCGACGCCCGCGTGCGGCACGCCTTCGAGCTGGCGCTGGATCGCGAAGCGATCAGTCAGGTGGTTTCTGCCGGCACAGCTCGGCCGAATGCGCAGGCCACTTCACCGCTCAGCCCGCTCTATGTCGAGGAGGTCGCCCCGCCGAAACGCGACGTGGCGAAGGCGCGCGCATTGCTGAAGGAGGCCGGCGTTGCCACGCCATTTCAGGTGCCTCTGGTTGTGTACAACACGCCGCAGGGCGTGCAGACCGGTGAGGTGATCCAGTCGATGGCAGCCGAGGCCGGGTTCGCGGTGCAGGTCAACGCGATGGAATTTGGCACAGCGCTGGCGACGGTGCAGCGCGGCGACTATGCGATGACCCTCGGCGGCTGGTCGGGACTGCTGGACACCGACAGTAATGCGTGGAGCTTCCTGCACACCGGTGGCGCGCTGAACCGGGCGGGCTACTCGAACCCGAAGGTTGACGAGTTGCTGGATCGCGCGCGTACAGTCAGCGACATCAACCAGCGTCGCGACGCCTACGCGGGAGTGTGGCAGCAGGTCAGCAAGGACCTGCCGATCATCTATCTCTATACGCCGCGCAACAGCGAAGGCCTGAGCAAGAAGGTCGCCGGCTTCACGCTGCTGGCCGATGGACTGCTGCGCCTGCAGGACGTGCATCCGGCGCAATGAATGACGGGAGGAGCCGCCATGCAACGTATCGTCGCCCTCGCCTTCACCGCACTCCTGGCGATCGGCACCGCGCGCGCCGACACCACCCTTGTGATCAGCATGGCGGCCGATCCGACCGGCCTCGATCCTGAAGCGGTGCTGAACAATACGTCGGGCTTCGTCATGGCGACGATCTACGACGGCCTGATCCGCTACAAGCCGGGTACCGTCGAGGTCGAGCCGGGACTGGCGCAGAGCTGGGACGTATCATCCGACGGACTGACCTACACCTTCCATCTGCGCAAGGGCGTCAAGTATCACGACGGCTCGCCGTTCAATGCGCAGGCGGTGATCGCCACGCTGGACCGGCAGCTCAAGAAGGACGATCCGAGCTACATCTTCAATTCCGGACCGGTGCAGAGCTATCTCGACTTCACCTATGGCTCGGTCGCCTCGTATCGCGCGGTCGGCGACGACACGGTGGAAATGAAGATGAAAGCGCCGTCAGCCGCGCTGCTTGCCAGTCTGGCGATGGTGTGGAACGGCGTGGTCAGCCCGACTGCGGTTGCGAAATATGGCAAGGAATTTCGCAATCATCCGGTCGGCACCGGACCCTTCATCTTCCGCGAGTGGCGCGAGCGCGACCAGGTCACGCTGGATGCCAATCCTGATTACTGGAAGGGCAAGCCGAAGGTCGACCATCTGGTGTTCAAGGAGTACCCGGATTCGCAGGCTGCCCTGTTGGCTCTGAAGCGCGGCGATGTGCAGATCATGGGCGACGTCGCCACGCCGGTGATCGCGTCGATTTGCGGTGATGCAAACCTCGTGCTGCTGACTTCAGCCTGGTCTGGCGGTGAACGGCATGGCGATGCCAAATGAAGTGCCGCCATTCACCGACAAGAGGGTGCGACAGGCGCTGAACTATGCGGTGGACAAACCGGCGATCGACAAGGCGCTGTACAGCGGGCTGGCGACGCCGATGGTTTCGCCCCTGCCGGAGGCGCAATGGGGCTTCGACTTTACGATGAAGGGGTATCCCTACGATCCGGCGAAGGCAAAGGAGCTGTTGGCCGCTGCCGGCGTGAAGCCCGGTCTCAAGGTCGAGCTGCTCGCTTATAGCACGCCACGGGGCTACAACCCTGCCGGACCTGATCTGGCGGTAGCGCTGCAGGGTTATTTCCAGAAGGTTGGTATCGAGGCGGATGTGCGCAAGCTCGACATCGGCGCGTTCCTCGCCACGGTGCGATCAGGCAAGTATCAGGGGATGTTTATCTCCGGCTTCAGTGGGGACAATGGCGATCCGGACAACTTTTTGAACGCGTTGTTCAACTCAAGCCAAATGCCGGTCGGTGACACGGAACACTATAAGAATCCGGCGGTGGACAAGCTGATGGACGAAGCCGCGCGTGAGCCTGACCACGACAAGCGCGTTGCGATGTACCAGACGATCCAGCATCAGATCCTCGACGATGCGCCTTGGGTGTTCGTGAATTCCGTGCTGCAGGTACGCGCCACGCGGACGGAGGTGAAGGGGTTCAGGCTCAATCCAACGCAGATGTTCTTCGACATGGATCAGGTATCGGTGCAGAAGTAGAGTTACCTCGCCCGCAACCTCGGATCGTATTGGTCCCTCAGCGCGTCGCCCAGCAGATTGAACCCGACCACGACGAGGAAGATCGCCAATCCAGGAAACGTCGCGACCCACCACGCAGTGAGAAAATACCCGTGCCCTTCCGCCAACAGCGCGCCCCAATCAGGCGATGGCGGTTGCGCACCAAGACCAAGGAACGAGAGCCCCGCCGTCTCAACCACGACCGCTCCGGACTGCAGCGTCGCCAGCACCAGCACGGGCGTGAAGCTGTTCGGCAGCACGTGGCGCAGCATCACGCGCACTCGCCCGGCGCCGATTGCCCGCGCCGCCACCACGAAATCCGCCGTCTGCACCGTCAACACCTGGCCACGCATCAACCGCGCATATTGCGGTGTATAGATGATGCCAATCGCGATCACTGAATTGGTCAGGCTTGGCCCCAGTACCGCGACGATGATAAGCGCCAGCAGCAGATACGGAAATGCCAGCAGCACATCCACGATGCGCATGATCAGTGCATCCACGCGTCCGCCAAGATAGCCCGCCAGCAGTCCCAGTGAACCACCCAGCAGCAGGGCCAGACCATCGGCCATCACGATTGCCAGCAGGGCGGTGCGAGTGCCGTAGAGGATGCGGCTCAGCGTGTCGCGGCCGTACTGATCTGCGCCGAACCAGTGCTGCGCGGATGGCGGCGACAGTGAGTTGGACAGATCCTGCTCGTACGGATCGTACGGCGCCAGCAGCGGTGCGAACAGTGTCAGCGCCAGGAACACGACCGCGATGGCAAGGCCAAAGCGCGCGCCTGTCCCGTGCAGCGCACGCCGCACGAGGCCGGGAGAGGAGGCGACAGTGACGCTCATGCGCGGCTGATCCGCGGATCCAGCGCCGCATACAGGATATCGACGGCCAGATTGACCAGCACGAACACCACCGCGATGAACAGCGCGCCAGCCTGCACCACCGGATAGTCGCGCGACAAAATTGAATCCACCATCAGCCGACCAAGTCCCGGCAGCGAATATATTGTCTCGGTCAGCACGGCGCCCGAAAGCAACAGGCCGAGCTGCAGCCCGATCACCGTCACGATAGGGATTGCCGCGTTGCGCAGAATGTGGCGCAGGATCACACGGCTATCCGCCACACCCTTGGCTCGTGCGGTGCGCACGTGATCCGCCGTCGCCGCGGACATCACCTCGGCGCGCGTAATGCGCGTGATCAGCGCAAGCGGCACGCTCGCCAGCGTAACGGATGGCAGGAGCATATGGCGTAGACTGGCGGCGATCATCGTCGCATTGCCGGACAGCAGGCTGTCGATCACGCTCATGCCGGTGATGCGCTGCGGATCGAGGCCTACGGGCATAAGCCCGCCGACCGGCAACCAACCCAGGCCCGCGGCGAACAGCACCAGCAACATCAGTCCCAACCAGAAGATCGGCATCGACACGCCAAACAAGGTCAGCGTCATCACCACTGCATCGAGGTGCGAGCCCTGCCGCATCGCCGCCAGCACGCCCACCGGCACGCCGAACATGCTGGCCAGCAGCAGTGATGCCAGCGCAAGCTGGAGGGTCACCGGAAATGCGGTGAGCACGTCGGTGAGCGCCGGCCGATTGGTCTGGATCGAGATACCAAGATTGCCGTGCAGTGCCTCGCTTATGAAGCGCGCGTATTGCACCCATACCGGCTGATCCAGACCAAGTTGCTCACGCAGGCGTTGCAACTGTTCATTGGTGGCGTGATCGCCCAGCAGCAGTTGCGCGACGTCGCCCGGCAGCAGGTGCATGGTGACGAACACCACGACGCTGACGCCGATCAGAACGAACAGGAGCTGAGCCAGGCGGGCCGCGACGTAATTTGCCACTCACACCGTCTGCGACGTGCTGTGCCTGATCGCGTCCGATTCGTCCGCGAGACCGAGCGCGGCACGCAATGTCTCGATCAGAGTGCGGCCGAGGAACGGCTTCACCAGCACCCATCGCTCACCGCCGATAGGCTCGGCATCACCACCAGTGAAGAACACGACCGGTATCGATGGCCGGCGCGAACGAACCTGCCGCGCCAGCTCGAGGCCATTCATGCCAGGCATCACGAGGTCGACCAGCAGCAGATGGAAATCAAGGCCGCTGTCCACCAGGCTCAGTGCCGCTTCACCGCTCTCCGCCACTGCCACTGCCAGGCCGTTGGCCGTCAGCATGGCGGAGATCGTGTCACGGCATTCCACCTCGTCATCGACGACCAGGATGCGGCGATGCCAAGCCACCGTGTCGTGCTGCGGCTCTGAGCTGACGGCACGCTCCGGGTCCGAACTGGTGTCACGATCCGTCTCATACGTCGCGCGGGGGAAGAGCACATTGACCGTGGTTCCCTTGCCCATCGCGCTGTCGATCCGTACCGAGCCACCCGATTGGCGGGCGACGCCGTAGACCTGGCTCAACCCAAGTCCTGACCCCTGACCTGGCGGCTTGGTGGTGAAGAACGGTTCGAACGCGTTCTGCAGCACGTCGTCGGACATGCCGGTTCCCGTGTCGCTCACCGCCACGATCACGAAGTCGCCAGGGGACAGATCGGTCGAGGCATCACGGGGTCCCAGCGTCGTGTTGGCAGTTCTGATGGTCAGCGTGCCACCGTCCGGCATCGCGTCGCGCGCGTTGATCGCGAGATTGAGGATCACGTGCTCGATCTGCACCGGATCGATCAGTGCCGACCAGAGTTTCTCGTCGAATGCTGTCTCAACGCGGATCGTGCGTCCAAGCGTTGCGCGCAGCAGATCGCCCATGCCGCGCACGACCTTGTTCAGATCGACCAGCACCGGCGTGAGTTCCTGTTTGCGTGAGAACGCCAACAGTCGCCGCACAAGGTCGGCACCACGGCCGGCAGTCTGCAGAATCATCGCCAGCCGGCGGCCATGCACCGGGTGTTCGCCCAATTCGCTGTGGAGTATCTCGGCGTTGCCTGTGATGGCTGACAGCAGGTTGTTGAAGTCGTGCGCGACGCCCGCAGTCAACCGGCCGACTGCCGCCATGGTCTGTGCCTGGCGCAGGCGCTCCTCGGTCTGCCGGCGCATCGTCACATCGGTGTACAGCGTGACGAAACCACCGCCCGGCAGTGGATTGCGCCTGATCTCGAGCTGCCGGCCACCCGGTCGCGGCCGCTCGATCGTGCCCATGGCACCGCCGGAGTGCAGCAGACCCATACGCCGTGCAACTTCGGCCTCGATGTCGACCGGGCCGAACTCGCCGCCGGCCACCTGGGCGCGCAGAATGTCTTCCATCGGCAGGCCAGCGTGAAGAACCGCAACCGGAACCCCGGTGAACTGAGGGAAGTGCGGATTCCACGCCATCAGCCGGAGGTCGCGGTCGACCATCATGATGCCGTCGCTCATCCCGGTCAGCGCTGCTTCGAGAATCGCCCGCTCACGCGCTAGGGTCTCATGGCGGCGGCGGGCGGCGGTCTGCGCGCGCAGCAACAGCAGGGCCAGCACCGCAATGAGCAGCGTGATACCGCCGGTGAACAGCAGCGCATTCATCTCCCAGTCCGCCGCCGGCCGCAGGGCCTCGTCACGATCGAGGCCGACAACCACCTTCAGGTCGTGATCCGGAACCGTGGCGAAAGCGTACATTCGGTCGGCATCATCCAGACCCGATTCGCCGGTCCAGCTTCCCTCGGCCGATTGGCGCATCGCCGCGAGGAGCGGTGACTTGGCAATGCTGATCACCGCGGGATTCTCGTCCGGGCCGGCCAGTGTCCAGGCGGTGCCGTCGCGCATGCTCACGACGGCGATGATGCCATGGGCGGGGAGATCGATTTCGCGATAGAATTGCGCGAACGAATTGGTGTCGTACGAAGCAGCGATCACGCCGGCAAACGAACCGTCAGGGTTGTCCAGCCGGCGGGCCAGGTTGATCTGCCATAGCCGGGTGACCTGGCCTTGGGTCAGTTCGCCCATGAACATCTTGCCTTCGTCGGTCGGCAGCGATGCTTCATGGCTGAAGTAGTCACGTTTGCTGATATCTGTGCCGATGATCGCCGGGCGCGAGCTGGACCGCACAATTCCCTGTGCGTCGGAGATAAACAATTGCAGCGAAACGTCGTTGATCACGACCACCTGACTGGCGCGCGCGACGATATCGAAATTCTTGGGGTCCCGCTGCCATTCGTATTCCAGAATGCGCAATGTCTGCTCGAGCGACAGCAGCTCGCGGCGCAGCTGATCCTCCAGCGTAAGCGCCTTGGCGAGGATTTCGGCCTGCACGCGTGCGCGCACCTCGGTGCGATGTGCGTGGATGGCGTCTCGTGCGCCGATCCAGGTCAGGGCAACCAGCAGCAGTGCGGCAATGATAATGGCAGCACGGCCAAGCCGGCGGATCGTATCACCCTGGGGAAGCGTCTTGCTGCGCCCTTCGTCCAGATGACGAGTCTGGTCGATATGCCCCTCCTTTCGGGTCAACGCGCCTCCCCGTTGCAGACCGCCATACCCCGCGTGAGACCAATGCCAATTTAGCGTGAGGCTCGGAGAAATGCGAGTTGTTTCAATTTACCAGCAAATGCCTGGGTGTCGCGGGACCGCACGGATCATGCTACGCCAACAGCAAAGCAGTGTCGGAGGCGTCAGGTGGTAGAGTCAAGACAGCCCGCCCGATTTGGCCGCATCCATCGGCCGGACGATGCCTGGCTCGCCAAGGCCCCGGCGGAGCCAATTCTTGACCCCGAATTGCCGATTATCGATACCCATCACCACCTCTGGCAGCGGCCGGACCATCGTTATCTGTTGCACGAATTGCTGGCTGACCTGGGTAGCGGCCACAGGGTGGTCGCGACCGTATTCCTGCAGTGCCACGCGATGTACCGCGCGAGTGGCCCGGAGGAGATGCGCCCTGTCGGCGAAACCGAGTTTGTGGCAGGCATCGCCGCGATGAGCGACAGCGGGGGCTATGGGCCGGCGCGGGTCGCCGCGGGCATCGTTGGATACGCCGACCTGACGCTGGGCGAGCGCGTCGAGGCGGTACTGGAAGCGCAGATCCGCGCCGGTGGCGGACGCTTCCGCGGCGTGCGGCACTCCGGCAACTGGGATGCCGACCCGATCATCGGCAACGGCGCGCCGGGTCCCGACATCTATCGCCGCGCCGATTTCCGCGCCGGTCTGGGGCGTCTTGCCGCTCTTGGGCTGTCATTGGATGCGTGGGTGTTCTTTACCCAACTGGCCGATGTGATCGACCTGGCACGTGCCTGTCCTGGCACGAACATCATCGTGGGCCATGTCGGCGGCGTGCTGGGCTATGGCCGCTATGCCGGCAAGCGTGACGAGATCTTCGCAGCGTGGAAGGACTCGGTGACCGAGCTGGCGAAGTGTCCGAACGTCACGATGAAGCTGGGCGGGATGATGATGCGGGCGGCGCTGTACGACTATGGCGCGGCGGAGCGGCCGATCTCCTCGGAGGAACTTGCCGCGCTGTGGCGGCCCTATATGGAGATCTGCATCGAGCTGTTCGGGCCGCGGCGCTGCATGTTCGAAAGCAATTTCCCGGTGGAGAAGATGGGGATCGGCTGGGTCCCGCTGTGGAACGCATTCAAGCGCATCGCCGCCGGCGCCTCGGTGGACGAGAAGCGGGCATTGTTCCATGACACGGCGCAGCGAATTTATCGATTGGGGTGAGGATGCGATGACCGACACAGCGCACCAGGAGCGGATCCTGGACCAGTTCACCCGCCAGGCCACGCCATTCAGCACGGCAAACACCATCACCGACGGCAACGCGTTGCGTATGATCGTGACGGCTGCGGTGCCGACGCCAGCCGATACGGTGCTGGATGTGGCCTGCGGTGGCGGCATCGTGGTCTGCGCATTCGCACCACACGTCAGACATGCGACCGGCATCGACATGACACCCGCCATGCTCGACCGCGCGCGGCAGCTTGCGGCGGAGAAGGCGGTCGACAATGTCACCTGGGATCGCGGTGACGTGGGAGCGCTGCCCTATGCCGATGGCGCATTCGATGTCGTTGTGACGCGGTTCTCCATGCATCATTTCCTCGATCCGATCAGCGTGTTGCGCGAGATGGTACGCGTGTGCGCGCCCGGCGGTCGGGTGGTCGTGATCGACATGTACGCCTCGGATACCCCGGCGAAGGCGGCGGAGTGGAACCGCGCCGAGAAGTTGCGCGATCCATCGCATGTGCGGTGTCTTACTCTGCCGGAGCTGAAAGGGTCGTTCAGTGCAGTTGGACTATCCGAGCCCCGCGCAACTTTCTACGAGCTGCGCGACGAGATCCGGAATCTGCTCGCCCGCTCGTTCCCGAATCCGGGTGACGAGACGAAGATCATCGAGATGTTTGCCGCGTCGGCGGAGGACGATCGGTTGGGTATCCCGGTGCGACGCGAGGGCGAGAGGATCGAGTATGCCTATCCGATCGCAATACTGGTGTCGAACCGACCGGAGTGATCATCCGAGATAGGCCCGCTGCACCCGCTCATCGTCCAGCAGCTCGCGTCCCGGGCCATCCAGCACGATCTGCCCGCTCTCCAGCACGTAGCCATGATGGGCAATGCCCAGCGCCATCGGCGCGTTCTGCTCCACCAGCAGTATCGTCACGCCCTGCGCGTTGATCCGCCCGATCGTCTCGAACACCTGCTCGACCAGCATGGGTGCCAGCCCCATGCTCGGCTCGTCCATCAGCAGCACGCGTGGTCTCGCCATCAGCGCGCGCGCCGCTGCCAGCATCTGCTGCTCGCCGCCTGACAACGTTCCCGCCACCTGCTTCAGCCGCTCGCGCAGGCGCGGAAACAGCACCAGCATCTGCTCCTTGTCGTCGGCGATCGCACGCCGGTCGTGGCGGGTGAACGCGCCCATCTCCAGGTTCTCGCTGACCGTCAGTCGCCCGAAGATGCGCCGCCCCTCCGGCACGTGCACCACGCCGATCGCCGCGATCTCATGCGCGCCGAGTCCCGCGAGCGGGCGGCCATCGAAGCGGATTTCGCCCTGACGCGGATGCAGCAGTCCGCTGATAGCTCGCAGCGTGGTGGACTTGCCGGCGCCGTTGCCACCCACCAGGGTGACGATCTGCCGCTCCTCGACCGCGAGCGAGATGCCCTTCAGCGCCTCGATCTTGTCGTAGAAGACGTGGATGCCATCGACCTCGAGGAGCGCCATCCACGTTACTCCGCTGCCGGTTTCGCGGCCTTGCCGAGATAGGCCTCGATCACCGCCGGATCCTGCTGCACGAGCGCCGGCACGTTCTCGGCGATCTTCACGCCGTGATCCAGGACGGTGACGCGATCCGACATCGACATCACCACGCGCATCTGGTGCTCGATCAGGATAATGGTGATCGCGAAGCGCGCACGGACCTGCTGGATGAACTCCATCATTTCCGACGTCTCGCGCGGGTTCATGCCCGCGGTCGGTTCGTCGAGCAACAGCAGCTTCGGCTTGGTGGCCAGCGCGCGGCCGATCTCCAGCCTGCGTTGTTCGCCGTACGCCAGGTTCCGCGCCAGAATATCGCCACGACCGCGCAGTCCAACGAATTGCAGCAGGCGCAGGGCCTCCTCGTGGGCCGCTCGCTCGTCACGCATGGTGTGCGGCGTGCGCAGCACCGCACCCCACCAGGTGGAGCGCAGATGCAGATGCATTCCCACCAGCAGATTCTCGAGTGCCGAAATGTTGCGGAAAAGGCGAATGTTCTGATAGGTGCGACTGATCCCCGCTGCCGCAACACGATCGGGGGTCAATCCGTCAACGCGTTCGCCGGCGAACCATACCTCGCCGGATGACGGCCGCAGGTTCTGCGTGATGCAGTTGAACACCGTGGTCTTGCCCGCGCCGTTCGGACCGATGACGCTGTGAATGCTGTGCTCGGTCACCACAAGGTCCAAGTCGGCGATCGCCACCAGGCCGCCGAAGCGCATGGTCAGGTGATTGCAGCGGAGGAGCTCGGTCACGCTACTATCTCGGCTGTGCAGGCACCGCGTCGGCGCCCGCGTCCAACGCCAGTGTCTCGTCCGTGGCGTGCAGTTCGCGTTGTCGCACGTCTGACGGCCATAGCCCCTCTGGGCGGAGCCGCATCATCACGATCAGCACCGCGCCGTAGAACAGATAGCGATACTCGCCGAATTCGCGAAGTAATTCCGGCAGCCCGATCAGTGCAATGGAGCCCAGAACCACACCGGGCAGGCTGCCCATGCCGCCAACGATGATCAGCGCCAGTACGTTGATCGAGATCAGCAACTGGAAGCTCGACGGATACACCGAGGTGAGCATGGTGGCGAAGATCGATCCCGCCAGTCCGGCGAATGCCGCACCCAGCCCGTAGGCAAGCAGCTTGGACCGCACGAGGTTGATGCCGAGCGCCTGCGCCACGTCCTCATCGTCGCGCAACGCCATCCATGCGCGGCCGAGCCGCGAATTTTCCAGCCGCCACGCGACGAATGCGGCGACCGCCGAAGCGACCAGGGTCAGATAGAACAGCGAGACCGGGCTGCTGAGTACGAAATCCCCTAGTCGTGGCTTGGGTATTTGCAGAATGCCCTGGGCACCGCCGAGCAGTGGTGCGGCAAAATCCGATTGCACGATGACACGCACAATCTCGCCGAGACCCATGGTTGCGACGGCCAGGTAATCGCCGCGCACGCCGAGTACCGGCAGTCCGAACAGCACGCCAACCATGATGGACAGCAGCACTGCTATCGGCATCGCCTCCCAGTACATCAGGTGCGCCAGCGCATGCGGCGAGTCGGCGGTGAGCAGTGCGGTGGTATAGGCCCCAACGGCGAAGAAGGCGACGAAGCCCAGATCGAGCAGACCGGCGAGGCCAACCTCTAGATTGAGGCCCATGCCCATCAGGATGTACAGCCCGACCAGCATCAACACCTGGCCGACATACGAGCCGGCGACTGCCGGCAGCAGTACAAGAGCGAGCAAGGCTAACCCAGCCCAGGCCATACGCTCGCGCCGATGGTCGTGTGTGGCGATACGCGCGGCACGCCGTCGAAGGATGGAGCCCAGAACCTCGCCGATGATCGCCACGATTATGAAGATCGTGATTCCGCCTTGCGGGCTGAGGCCCTCCCACGTGTAAAGGAAGTCGCGGAACGCGGCGACCGATCCCTCGTATTGCTGCAGCATAAGTTGGATCAGTTCCTGGAACACGCCTGCGATCAGCACGGCGATCGCTCCCGGACCGATCGCGCGCCGCACAACGGAGGGGCTGACGCGCCAACCGGCACCGAGCAGACCAGCGATGGCGCCGCCGCCGATCAGAATGATGATGCCAGCGGTGAGGCCCTGCCCGAATGTCAGCATCTCGAACAGGTCTGATGATAACGCGATGAAGATCGATTGCAGAGGCACGACCGACAGCACCGCGGTCAGTACCGGCTATCGGCACGGCGGCAGCGGCTCCGGCGATGAGCCCCGACAGCGGGCGTCCGGCCATGGCACCGGCACCGCCGGCGATCAGCAGCAGTACCGCCTGACCGAGCGTTAGGGTGTTCACGATGATCATGCGCTGGTGCAGCATCAGCAGCACGCCGACCACGGCGAGATGTACCGCGCCCGCGCCGAATGCGAGACCGATGAGAACAGCGCGGCGCATCAGGCCCGCTTCCTTGCCATGCGTTCGCCGAGCAGTCCCTGCGGGCGGAAGATCAACACCATGATCAGCAGAGTGAACGCGATCAGGTCACGCAATTGGTAGGGTGCCGGAATGCCGATGCCGTCGAGGAACAAGGTCGGCCCCACCAACTCGACCATTCCCAGGAAGAACCCACCCAGCATCGCACCCGGGATGTTGCCGATGCCCCCCAGCACCGCGGCGCCGAACGCCTTGATGCCTGGCGAGAAACCCATGAAGAAATACACCTGCTTGTAGACGAAGGCGTAGAAGACGCCGGCGATCCCGGCCATCGCTCCGCCGAGCACGAAGGTGAACACCACGACCTTGTTCACGTCGATGCCCATAAGTGCCGCGGCCTCACCGTCCTCGGCCACGGCGCGCATCGCAGTGCCCATGCGCGTGCGCTGTACAATCAGGTAGAGCCCTGCCATGAAGACGAGGGCGAGGCCGATCACCAGGACGTCGACGCGTGGCACATTGAAGCCCAGCAACTGGAATGTCGCACGTTGCCAATCGGGCGAGGGGTAGGATTTCACCGCCGAACCGAACATGCCGCGGAAGGTCTGCTCCAGAAAGAACGACACGCCGATGGCGCAGATCAGCGGCGCCAGGCCGACCACGCGACGGAATGGTCGGTAGGCGATACGCTCGGTCAGCACCGCGATCGACGTGGAGGTGACGATTGCCACCGCAAGGATGGCGGACATGCCGAGTACTGGATGGCTGTTCAGGAAGCCTGAACGGTCCAGGGGCGTGGCGACGAAGTAGCCGGCAAATGCGCCGGTCATCACGATGTCGCCGTGTGCGAAGTTGATCAGGCGCAGCACGCCATACACCATGGTGTAGCCCAGGGCGATCTGGGCATAGATGCTGCCGATGGTCAGGCCGAAGACGACGAAGTCGAACCACTGAGCGGCGGTATAGCGATTGTGCAGCAGCGTGCCGATGGTGCCGCCCACGACGACCGCTACGACACCGATGCGCAGACCCCACAATACAACGTCGACTGCATTGAAACGGGCCATGGCTGCACGCCACGGCCCGCTGACAGCAGAAGCGCCCGACACCTACGGCCAGATCTTCTTCGGGTTCTTGCCGATACCAAATGTCTTCGGATCAGCCGAGGTGAACTCCAGCACCGAGGGCTTGAACTGCGAGCACTCGCCATAGGGGTCGCAGGCGATCGGACCGCTGATGCCTTCGAACTTGATGTCGAACACCGCGTCGCGGAGCGCCTTCCTGCCGATGTAAAGGTTCCCGTCCTGGTCGCTCTTGCCGACTTTCTCGATCGCCTTGATGGCGAGCATCGCGCCGTCATAGGCATTCGCGTGATAGCCGGAGATCGGCGCCTCGCCGTAGGCTTTTTTGTAATCCTCAACGAACTTTGGATAGTTCTTGCCCATCGCATCAGGCGACAGATCGGGATAGCCGATGATGAAGCCGATGACAGACGGCCCCGCGGCCTCGATGAAGTCGGCGGACAGCAGCGAACCACCGCCCATCAGCTTGGTGTGCTCCAGCCCGGGCGTTTCCTTCGCCTGGCGCAGGATCTGCGCCGCGGCGGCGGTGAATACCGGGAAGTAGATCAGGTCCGGCTTCTCGCTGGCGATGCGGGTCAGCAACGGATGCATGTCAACGTCGGTGGGTGCGATCGCTTCCTGCGAGAGTACTTTGCCACCCAGCTGCTTGAAGTTGTCCGCCATCACCTGCTGAAGCTGCTGCGCATAAGGGCTGCCGTCGTGGACGGTGACCACCGACTGCGCCTTGATGACATTGTGCGCGTATGTGGCGTCCGCCTTGCCCTGCTCGCTGTCACTGAACACGGTGCGAGCGAACCCGGCGTATTCCGGCTTGCGAGTCGCGGCGGTGAGCGCGGGTGCGGTGCACGCCGTGCAGATGTCGACAACGCCCTGCTGCCAGAGAATTGGCGCGCCGGGTGTCGCGGCAGACGAGCAGGCCGGTCCAAGCACGATCGCGGTCTGAGGATTCGCGGCAAGCTTGGTCGCGGCGGTCTGACCGCCCTCTGCGTTGCAGCCGTCGTCTTCCGCGTTCAACTTCAGCGGGTGCCCGAGGACCTTTCCACCAACGTCCTTGAAGGCGATCTCAACACCGCGCTTCTCGTCGAGACCGAGCGCCGTGTCGGCGCCGGACAGCACCCAATAGGCGCCGATCTGAATTGGCGCGCCCTTGGCGATACGGATCACGCCGAGATCGTCGGTGACCGGACCGACTGTCGCCGCGGAGGCAGTATACGCGATACTGAGTAATGCGGCGGCGGCCAGTATCATCGGGCC
Organism: uncultured Alphaproteobacteria bacterium; assembly: GCA_963799415.1. Lineage (GTDB taxonomy): Bacteria > Pseudomonadota > Alphaproteobacteria > Acetobacterales > Acetobacteraceae > JAMXLO01. The sequence continues at coordinate 121,102 of CAWCXI010000031.1, forward strand.
GGATAGTCTGTGGTACATGGCCAACTCGCCCTCCTGTCGACGACGGGGGATCACGGAATTTCGCGACTGTGCGGCTCGGATGCGCGCCAAGTCAACACTCGTGGCATGATCGGGACGGTTATGGAGGGGAGGTCGAAACGATGACCAGCCAACTCGAACAGGAGGTCGCGGATCTGTGCGCCACGGCGGAGCGCTACGACGCGCGGCACAGGCGCATCGCCGATCTGACCTGGCCGGAGGGCGCGCAAATCGCAGTGAATTTCACGGCGGATTTCGATGCCATGCTGTTGCGCCGGCTGCTCAATGAACCGCCGATGCAGCTTGCCAAGGGCGAGTTCGGCGGGCGCGTCGGCATCTGGCGGTTGATCGAACTGTTCGATGCACATGGCATCAAGGCGACGATCTTCACGCCTGGCCGCATCTGCGAACTCTATCCGCAGGCGCTCCGCGCCGTGGCGCGCAGCGGGCACGAGATCGCTGATCATATGTGGGAACACCATGTGCCGAAGGATCCGGCGCAGGAGCGCGATCATCTGCTAAAAACGGCGAACGCGTTGGAGGCGATCGCGGGGCGCCGGCCGGTCGGCAGCCGCAGCGAACATACGCTCGGGCTACTGAAGCAGGAAAGGTTCCTGTACATTTCGCATGAATCGGCCGACCATCGTCCGTACTATCTGAGCGATCCCGATGGCAGGAACACCATGCTGAACCTGCCGTTTCATTACGCAATAGACGATGCGATGTTCTACAGCTTTGCGTGGCTGGGCAGCGGCAATGCCGCGCAGCGCATCACGGACCCGGATCGCGTGTTCGATCTGTGGTGGGCGGCGTTCTGGCAGCAATACCGCGCCGGGGGCTACCTCAACATCGTGGTGCATCCGTTCGTGTCGGGCCGGGCACTGCGCATCGAGATGATGGACCGGCTGATCACGCGAATGAAGACGCTTCCCGGTGTGTGGTTTCCCACCTGCGAGGAAGTCGCCACGCATTGCCTGGATCGTTTTCCAATCTGAACCAGGAGTTCATACGATGCCCTGGAAGCAAGGCTACACAATCTCCGATGAAGTCGGCCTGCGGGATGCCGACGTACGTTGGCCGGACGGCAATCGCTGCTGTGTCACGGTCGTGGTTGACATGAGCGTGGCGCGCGGTCCGGAAGGGATCTCCGCCGCCGATCTGATGCATCCGGATGCGTATTTCGCCGCGCATGACGGGTTGGACCAGGTTCTCGCGGTGTTCAAGCATTTTGGCATCAGGGCGACATTCGCGGTTCCCGCGGTGATCGCGCAGTTGCGCGCCGAGCGGCTGCGTATGGTGATGGCCGAAGGTCATGAGATTGCGGGCAACGGACTGAAACACGAGGATGTCAGCGGACTTGGCGCGGCAGAGGAAAAGGCGCGGCTCGATCTGGCGACCGATATTCTGACGCGCACGATCGGACGCCGGCCCGCCGGTTGGTTCTGCCTGCCGCGACAGGACGATCCGTTTGCCGGAGGCACGATCAGCCCACATACGATCGATCTGCTGATCGACGCAGGCTACCAATACATGGGCAACGGGCTGGCGGATGATGTGCCGCATTACTGGGTGACGGATTTTGCTTCGCGGCGGGCCATGCTGACGCTGCCTTATTACTACCACTTCGATGATCAGTGGTTCCTGTTGTTTCCACGTAAGGGAACCGGGCTCGAGCATGCCGATGATCTGTTCCGCAACTGGCGGGCAGAGTTCAATGCACAGTACAAGCGCGGACGGCAGTTCTGCATGGTGTTGCACCCCGGGGCGATCGGTTGGTGCAACCGGCTGCAGTTGCTGGAAGATTTCTTTGCCCATGTCCGGAGCTTTCCTGGCGTGTGGAATCCGACCAGCGAGGAATGCGCGCGATACTGGCAGGCGACGTATCCCGCCGACGATACCCTGAAGCTTGAGCCGAGCGTCTGGCGGGACTATCCGGGCAGCCTGAGCTGACGCGTCGTACGGTCAATCGAACAGCGCAAGGTCGATGACATCGCCCATTCGATTGTAGCCGGCATCGCTCGGATGCAGGTGATCGCCGCAGTCGTAGACCGGCAGCATGCGCGCGGCATGTTCAGGATCGCGCAGGCCCTTGTCGAAGTCGACCACCGCATCGAACGCGCCGCCGTCCCTGATCCAGGCGTTGGCCGCCAGACGCACTGCCTCGCGTGCCGGGGTCCAGGCGCCGACCAGGAAGGTCTCGTTCTCGAACGGTGTCAGCGTGGCGCCGAAAATCCTGATGCCGCGCGTGTGTGCCCGCAGCGCCATTTGCTTCAGGCCGGCGATCATCTGCTCGGCGGTGACTTCCTCCTCGGGCTTGGCCCAGCGGTTGCGCAGATCGTTGGTGCCCAGCATCACGATGGCATGGGTCACGCCAGGCTGTGCCAGCACATCGCGATCGAAGCGGCGCAGGCCGCTGTCACCGCGAATGTCGTGCAGGATGCGATTGCCGCCGAGCCCTTGGTTCATCACGCCCATCGGCCGGCCGCTGCGGGCAATGAGCCGTCGCGCAAGCTGATCGGGCCAGCGACAGAATGCGTCGTGCGTGGAGATGTTGGCGTCAGTCAGCGAGTCGCCGAGTGCCACGATGCCGCCAGCGTGCGCGGGCGCCAGCACGTCGATGCCGCCCAGGAAGAACCAGTCGTCGGTGATGCGGCCTACCGGCATCACAGTCTCGGCTGAAAAGTCACCCGGTGGCGAGATGTAGTTGGTCTGGCGCGCATAGCGTCCGGTGATGCCGAAGCTCGCGGGCACATCGCCAGGCAGCCAGAAAGTGATGGCGACGTCCGCAAGCGGCGCCACGGACAGCTCCACCGGATCGCTTAGCAGCAGCGCGCCGGTTGCGATCGTGGCCGAGGCCTCGCCGCCGAACGTCAGCGTGCGATCGGACTCGGGCGAGATGCCGGCGTCGGTCGTGCGGAGGCCGATGTGCGCAGTGCCGATGCGCAGCGGCCGCGTGCCGTAGGCGTTTGACAACCGCACGCGCAGCACGTCGCCGCCGATGCTGATGCGCGCGTTCATGCGCAGCGTCTGGTTGCTGAATGCCGCGCCTTCCGCCGGCGCCGGAGCCGTGGCCCAGGTGCCAACCCAGTGCATGTCCTTTGGCATGACGCTACCTCGACTGTTTGGATGAGTTGATGCAGACGGCTAAAGTCGACTGTGCCACGCCGGGACGCGCGGTGAAACTGGAGGCTCTGATGCGGTATCTGGCTGTGCTGTCCGTGCTGCTGCTGGTTGCCTGCTCGGATGACAGCATGACGCGCAACTTCAGCATGTCGCGCGATAGCGCACCGGAGACCATTGCTTCCACCCAGATGCCGCTGTCGGTTCCGCCGGAACTGGCGATGCGGCCCTCGCGTCCGGGCGCGATCGTGCCCAAGGAAGGCGATGCCCAGCCGGCGGCGCAGGCGGCGGGGAGTGCCGGCCAGGACGCGCTGGTCGAGGCGGCGGGTCCGGCGGCCCCGTCGGATATCCGCAACACCATCAACGAGAATTCCGGGCTGGTGTATCCGGGGCCGGGCTTTGTCGATCGGCTGATGGCCTGGACACCGTCGCCTGGCTATACGCCTGTCATCGTGCAGGGCCCGCAGGGAGGGTGGTTCAGCCGGATGTTCTAGGCGACGACGCAAGCGCTCGAACATCGGTGGGTGAACGACCCTGGGCACGGAGGTCCCGCAGAGTGGCAGCGTGGTCGCGTTTCGCCAGGCGGCGCCCAGAGGGGTCGGTCAGCAGCGGGTGAAACGCGTAGATCGGCGCGGGCCAGCCCATCAATGCCTGGAGCAGACGGTGCAGATGCGTTGCCGGCTTCAGGTCCTCGCCGCGCGTGACCAGAGTGACGCCTTGCAACGCATCGTCATGGGTGACGCAGAGGTGGTAGCTGGCCGGGGCGTCCTTGCGGGCGAGGACGACGTCGCCGAATTGCTCGGGATGACACCGGATGGTGGCTTCGCCCGCTGATTCGAATGTCAGGGTTGCTGCTTCCCCGAGGGAGGCGAGTGCCAGGTCCATGTGAAGGCGCAGCGCGTAGGGCTCGCCGGCGGAGATGCGGGCTTCGCGCTGATCCGCCGACAGTTCCCGGCATGTGCCGAGGTAGCGAGGCGTGCCATCGGGCGTGTGGGGAGCGGCGGCGGATTGCCGGATGTCGGCGCGGCTGCAAAAGCACGGGTAGAGCAAGCCTCGCGCGGCCAGCTCATCGAGGGTGGCGCGATACTCCGCAAAGTGCTGCGACTGCACCCGCACCTCGCCATCCCAGACGAGGCCAAGCCAGTTTAGGTCCTCGAGGATCGCCGTGGCGAAATGCGGGCGGCAACGGGTGGGATCGATGTCCTCCAGGCGCAGCAGGAACCGGCCGCCGGCCTCACGCGCGCGGTGCCAGGCGAACAGCGCGCTGAATGCGTGACCGAGGTGCAGATAGCCGGTGGGGCTGGGCGCGAAGCGGGTGACGATCGACATGGGACTGCGGCACAAGGTAGTCGCACCGGTGGGAAAGGGAGAGGGGCATGGCAGAACTCGATGGACCGCGCTGGGGACCCGCGTCGAAGGCAGCGCCGAAGCAGCTTGTCGTGCTGTGTCACGGGTTGGGGGCGGATGGGCACGACCTGATCGACCTGGCGCCGACCTGGGGACTTGCGCTGCCCGACGCGCTGTTCGTCTCGGTCGATGCGCCGTTTCAGCATGAGTCGGGGTTTGGGCGGCAATGGTGGAGCGTGGAGGATCGCACGCCCGCCGTCATGGAGGCCGGCGTGCGCCGCGCGGCCGGGTTCCTCGATGCATTCATCGACGCGGAACTGGTGCGGGTGAAGTTGTCGGCCGAGGCCTACGCGCTGATGGGGTTCAGCCAGGGGGCGATGACTGTGCTGTTCACCGGGCTGCGCCGGGCAGTGGCGCCCCGCGCGATCCTGGCATTTTCCGGTGCGCTGGTGGCACCAGAGAGGCTGGTGGGGGAGCTGGCCAATCGGGCGCCGGTGCTGCTGGTGCATGGCGAGGCGGACGACGTGGTGCCGGCGCAGCGCTCGCGCGACGCCCAGGCTGCGCTGCGCGCGGCGAACGTTCCGGTGGAGGCGGCTTATGTGCCGCGTCTGGGGCATGGCATTGACGACACCGGCCTGGCGATGGGCGCGCTGGCCCTGCAGCGGGCGTTTTCCGGCGGGTGAGGCTGTCTCAACGGCGTCTCATTGCGCGTGTTGTGAGACGACGGATCATTGGGTGAGCGGCAGTCTGGCTGGTGGGATGGCGGCGGGTGTGCCAGGGCACCCGGTGGGGTTCGCGGTGTGCTCAAGCGGGAGGCCAGGACCAGGGGGGATGGCGGGCGGCAGTCTGCCGGTGGATCGCGGCGAGGTGGGCCGCGACTTGGCGGGTGGTGAAGTCGGGCTCCGCGGCATTGACCGGCAGGTGGGCCGTGCATGGCGTGCGGATGAGGCGGCAGCAGGTGTCGCTAAGCATACTGGTGTGCGTGACGGGAGCGATGGGCTGTCCATCGTGGAAGCATACAGTTATTATGATTGTCGGCAAGAGTTAATTGTGATGGCGAAGAACTCCGAAACCGGCCGTTCGTTTTTAAGCACTCCGGGCCTGCCCATGTGGCTCGCTCCGCGGGATAGCGAACGAGAACGTGCGACAAGCGCGACGATATTCTCGCCCGCAATGCTGCCGTTGTGCTGACCCACGGTTAGCCTTCAGGAACGTAGGTCCCGAAGCCGGTCAACTCGAAACGGCCACGAAGACTGGCACAGGGGGGCTGAGAAACGCCGGGCGAGGTAAACCGCCGCCCGTCATCCCTACCTACTCGCTGCGGCACACCGGTTAGGCTCTCACGGCGATGACCTCCAAGTACTCGACCGCGATGCTTGTGGTACCGTCAACCGCCTCGTTGTGGCGGAGATACAACTCCTCCAGATCGCGGCGAAGCTCGAACTGGCCGGCCTCGACGAGACCCGCAAATGCTCTGAGAGTGGGACCATAATGGAGCCGGTAGAACTCGACGGTTTCCGGAACCGTGAAGGGAAGGTTCAGATGGATCAGAATCTTCGTCGTCTTGATATTGGTTACGTTACCTCGGAGTTGCGCACGGACCACGGCCTCGTCGCCCCATAGCAGCGGGCTCGGCGTTCCAGGCGGCGGGGCGACGTGCTTGCCAGTCACCCTAAACAATTCGCCGATGAATCCGGTGGGTGTCCAACTCGCTATCGCGATCTCCCCGCCGCGGCGGCAAACCCGACAGAGTTCGTTCGCAACAATTTCGGGCCGGGGCGCGAACATGGCGCCAAACATTGTGACGACAAGGTCAAATGTCCCTGTCTGATATGGCAGATCTTCCGCGTCGCCTTCCTCAAATTTGATGCTCGCGCCCTCCTTGATCGCGCGCTCACGTGCCTGGACGAGCAGGTTGGGGGCAATGTCGACTCCGGTGACATATGCCCCCGCCTTTGCCGCGGGCAGAGCCAGGTTACCGCTTCCGCAAGCTACATCCAGTACGCGCATGCCAGGTCTGAGGCCCCGGCGGCCGATGAATTCATTCGCCGCAATTTCCGTGAACGTGGCGATCCGCGAGTAATCTCCAGCCATCCATGTCGTCTTGACGCGCGCCTTGAGGCCATCAAGGTCCGCGGCCGATTGAGTGGTCATTGGTTCGATCTCCCAGGCTGATGGGAGCACGATGAAACATAACTTCCCGACTGGAATATCCGGATTGCGACCTCGATTATCCATTTCGCGCCCATAACCCTGCTCCCGGAGGCGATTTACGCTGCATGGGATCGGACCAGGCAGTATGCTTTTTGGAGGAGATGTTCCACAATGTCCGATCGACCGCTGCCGCGCGATGTGAAAAGAGCGATCGACCTTCTCCGAGGCGACATCGGACGCCCTTGGAGGGTCGATGATGTTGCGCGCAGTTGTGAGGTTCCGCGACGAACGCTGGAAAAACACTTCAGACGCTTCGTGGGGTGCGCTCCACTGGAATTTCTGCGTGCCGAGCGTCTTAGTCAGGTCCGGCGCAGGCTGCTTCGGGGGGCGCCCGACGCGAATGTCACGGTGGTCGCCACCGATTGTGGCTTAACCCATCTTGGGCGTTTCGCGGCAGCTTATCGCAATCGTTACGGGGAGAGCCCCTCGGACACCTTGCGGGTGCGCCGCCTTCCAGCTCACGGGAATACGGCGTCTGTCCGTCTGTCAGCATCCCTTGTGAGGCCGATGCTGTCGATCTTACCGTTCGACCTGGTTGGGTCAGAGCCAGTTTGCGTCGGCGGTATCGCCGACGAAATCGCCAGTGCATTGCATCGTACCGGCTGGATCAGGGTCGTTCCGACTTCGCAGGGACGCTATCACCTTCATGGCCGAGTAACGGACGAGGGCACGGGCAATCTGCGTATCAGACTGACGCTGCTCGATCGATCGACGCTCCGGTACATTTGGGTCGATTTGTTGGAGTTCGGGATCGGCGATGTCTTCGGTTCTCAGGATTGGCTATCTGGTGTCGTATCAGGAACAGTTCGATCGGTGTTACGCGATTTTGAGATTGACCGCGTGACACACAAAAATCCAATGGCGCTTGGTGCCTGGGAGCTGAGCATGCGGGCGTTGCCGATGGTGCTCTCGGCTAACCCGGCCGACCAGAGAACCGCGATCGAATTACTGGATCGCGCAATTGAACGTGAGCCGAGGGACCCGATCCCGGCATCGCTCGCCGCCTGGTGTCACGGTTTGTGTGCCGGCCATCATTTCACGGCAGACTCAAAAAGTGAACGGAACAAAGCGCTTCAACTCGCATCGGATGCGACGCGGGCCGGCGCCGGCGACCCGCTGTCACACACCATGCTATCTGCCGCGTATATGCTGGCCCACGATCTTCGGGCCGCCGATTACCATGCGCGAACCGCGCTGGAGATCGATGGTGCATCTGCCTGGGCTTGGGGGCGGCTTGGTTGGGTTCACGCATATCGGGGTGAGACAGCGAAGGCGATTGAGTGTTGTCATATCGCCCGGGTGCTCGCGCCGTCCGACGCCCTGAGGTTCGTATGGTCGATTGGCATCGCCGCGGCGAATTTTGAGTCTGGGCACTACAATCAGGCAGTTGAGTGGTACAAACGAGCGTTGGTTGAGCAACCGAAAGCCATGTGGATCAATCGCTTCCTGGCACCCGCCTTCGCTCTGGCCGGCCAAAAAGACCAGGGAAGTCAGAGCCTGGATGCGCTTTATCAGTCCTTCCCCGAATTGACCATCGCCGAGATCAGGGCCGGGTTACCTCATACGGTCAAATTACTTGACCGCATTGGTGAGGGACTGGCCGGTCTCGGCATGCGCAGTTTCTGATGACTTCAGTCCACAGTGGTCATCGACGATGCGGTTTGCACACCGCCCCGGTCGAGAGACCGCGGGACCTGAACTCCGCTCGGACTCACAAATCACCGGACGCTGTGGGTCCGCTTTCGGGCCAGTCCAACGGTCGAGCGCAACGCGTCCTGTATGTCGGAAGGCGCGGCCCAATCATGTCGCGGGTCGATTTTCCTCAACCACCGCCGCGTAGCCGGCTCGGAAAGCGACGCACAACGCCAGACACGTTCAGCACTTCATCGAGAGCCGATTGCGCGGCTTTGGAACCGTGGACCTACGACCTCATCCGGCAGGCCAAGTGCAAGGACGGCCGTGTCCTTGATCTTGCGTGCGGCACTGGCTTCGTCGCGCTAGCTGAGGGGATATTAGCCTCGTGGCAATTGCGCGCCGTCAGCTTCGCGCCTCGCTGTTCCCGGGCGAAGTGAGCCGCCCCGAAAGCGGCCATTCATTCCGATTGCCCGTTGCTGCCTTACGGGGATCGGCGGGCAGCCCCGAATAAGGTTGCGAGCAGCCGGATATCTCCGAACCTGATACGCAATGGTTCTGTTGCACTGGCACGGCGTTGGGGAGACAGGAGGCGGAAAAGTTTGAGGATATCTCATGTCGAACTTCAAAGGTTGCCGGTTTCAGCGTTGCATTCTGTTGGACCGCCGGGCCGCCGACCGGCAGACATAACTTCAGAAGGTT
>CAWCXI010000032.1:0-112350 GCA_963799415.1 uncultured Alphaproteobacteria bacterium
CTCCCTCGATCGCCGCCTGCACATCGATGCGTCCGGCGCGGCGACCGGCGTCGGTGCCCTTCTTGGCGACGACGGTCTGTGGCTTGCGCGGCATCACCACGCCGCCGGGGCGACGGACGGGCCGTGCCTCGTCTTCCTCCTCCCCACGGGTACCGGGCCGGAGACGCAGTGTCTCGGTCGGAGCCGTCGGTGTGGCGGCTGGCGTGGGCGCGGGCGGCCGGCGGCGTGCCTCCTCGCCCGCCGCAGCGGGTGCGGCGGCCTGAGCGGTGACGGTCGCCTCGGCCACCTTGCGGGCAGCCTCCTCGGCGGCCTGCTGGGCCACTTCGTCGGCTTCGCGCAGCGCCGCCTCTTCCTCAGCCTTGCGCGTCTCTTCCTCGCGTCTGCGTGCCTCCTCTGCGGCGGAGAGGATGGAAATCTTCTCCTGTTCCCGCTCCTGTTCCCGGCGTTCGGCATCGCGTCGGGCAGACTTGCGCTGCTGCTCGACCAGAGCGCGCTGTCGTGCTGCCTGCTCAGTCGCCGTCAGGGCGCGCGGGACAGCCGGCGCTGGCTGGCGCTCGCTCGGCGCCGTCGTATTGGGCGGTGCGCCGCCGGCCGGTGGCGCGCCAGGCGTGCCGACCGGGGCGCGCTTCTTGCGCACCTCAACCTGCACCACCTTGGAGCGCCCATGGCTGAAGCTTTGTCGCACCGAACCGGCGTCAACAGTGCGGCCGAGTTCCAGGCGACCTGCGGGCCGCAAAGAGAGCCGGCCCTTGCCGGTATCCTGATCGTTGGTTTCGCTCATCGACTATCCGTCGGCCCCGTCCGTTCTGTTCGCTCAATTCTGCCGGTCTTGCCGCCAGCACCGTCTCGCCGCAAGCCCCTTAGCCGCGTCGCCTCAACGACGAGCCGCTCGCCCAACCGTCCAGGCGCAATCGCGACGTGCACCACATGGTCACGACCGAACACCTGGCCAAGCGCCGTCGCCGGAAGAGGGTCAAATACCGTGATCCCGTCCCCGCCGCCGGTAAGAAAACGCGCGCGCTCGGCTACGCTGCCATCCGAGGCCTGCAGGATCAGCCTGCCCCGACCACTCCGCAGCCACTCGCGCGCCTTGTCGAACCCCGCGACCGCCTGGCCGGCACGCCGGGCAAGTCCCAGCAACTCGCCGATCCGCCGGGCCAGCGCCGCCTCGAGCAAGGCAGAAAGATCAGGGGGCACGGTGACAGGACCGCGTGCGGCCCTGGCGAAGACACGCCCCAAACCTCCCTGGGCGCGGGCGGTTTCTAGCACATCACCGGACGCGCTCAACCAGATTCCCCGTCCGGGCAGGGTTGCAGTCAAATCCGGTACCAGCGTCCTGTCCGGCCCGACGACGAAGCGAATCAGCTCCTCCTTCGGCAACCGCTGGCGGGTGACGATGCACCGGCGCAGCGGGCCTGTTTCAGCGTCATCCTCGATCGTCTGTTCCGCCGCCTCAGTCGTTTTGCGCCTCCTGCGGAGCTTTCGCCTCCTGTGGGGCTTCCTCGGCAAACCAGTGGGCGCGAGCGGCCATGATCACCTCATTGGCGGTTGCCTCGTCCATGGCCTCCGCACCGACTATCTCGATCAGCTCGTCGGACGCCAGATCGGCGAGATCGTCCAGCGTCTTCACGCCCTTCTCGCCGAGTGCCACCAACATTGCAGGGGTCAACACCTCGATCGCGGCGACTTCGTCGGTCACGCCGAGCTCGACGCGCTTCTCGGTCAGCTCGGTGTCGCGGCGCGCGATGAAGGCTTCCGCGCGGCGGATGAGTTCGGCGGCGATCGACTTGTCAAAGCCCTCGATCGCAGCCACCTCGTCCTCCGGCGTGAAGGCCAGTTCCTCGACCGAGGTGAAGCCTTCGGTCACCAGCAGGCCGGCGATCACATCATCCACATCGAGTGCTTCGACGAACAGGCCACTGCGCCGGCGGAACTCTTCCTGACGCCGCTCGCTCTCTTCGGCCTCCGTGAGGATGTCGATGTCCCAGCGGGTGAGCTGGCTCGCCAGCCGCACGTTCTGGCCGCGGCGGCCGATGGCCAGCGAAAGCTGCTCGTCCGGCACCACCACCTCGACGCGACCGGCCTCCTCGTCCATCACGACCTTGGTCACTTCGGCAGGCGCAAGCGCGTTCACCACGAAAGTGGCGGACTGCGGCGACCATGGGATGATGTCAATTTTCTCCCCTTGCAGTTCCTGCACCACCGCCTGCACGCGGCTGCCTCGCATACCGACGCAGGCGCCGACCGGATCGATGGACGAATCCCGGCTGATCACCGCCATCTTGGCGCGGCTTCCCGGATCGCGTGCCACCGCCTTGATCTCGATGATGCCGTCGTAGATCTCTGGCACCTCCTGCGCAAACAGCTTGGCCAGGAAGCCGGGATGCGTGCGGGACAGGAAGATCTGCGGCCCGCGTGGCTCTTCGCGCACGTCGTAGATGTAGGCGCGCACACGGTCGCCGTTGCGGAAACTCTCCCGCGGGATCAGTTCGTCGCGCCGCAGCAGCGCCTCGGCTCGGCCGAGTTCGACCATCAGGTTGCCGTACCGGTGCGCTTCACCACGCCGTTGATGATCTCGCCGACGCGGTCCTTGAATTCCTCGTACTGCTTCTTGCGCTCGTACTCGCGCACCCGCTGCACGATCACCTGCTTGGCGGTCTGCGCGGCGATACGGCCGAAATCGATCGGCGGCAGCGGATCGACCAAATGCTCGCCGAGCTTGATCTCCGGCTTGAATTTTTTGGCGATATGGACGGGGATCTGGGTCTCCTCGTTCTCCACCGTCTCCACCGCTTCGGTCCAGCGCGAGAGGCGCACGTCGCCGGTCTTGCGGTCGATGGTGGCGCGGATGTCCTTCTCGTGCCCGTACTTGGCGCGGCCAGCCTTCTGGATGGCCTGCTCCATGGCTTCCAGTACTTCCTCGCGGTCGATGTTCTTTTCCCGCGCGACGGCGTCGGCGACCAGGAGCAGTTCCGGGCGGGCAATGGCGGTGTCCATTCTGGCCTCTGTTCTAGTTGGTCCGAGTTGGGGTGGCGGTGGCGGCGATCAATGCATCAGTCAGTACCAATTTGGCACGGCGGATCGCGTTGAGCGGCAGCACAATTTCGTTGCCGTCGTCGAGCCGGAGCCGCGCGCCCGTCTCGTCGGCGCCCAGCGCGATGCCGGAGAAGCGCCTGCGGCCCTCGACTGGCACTACCGTCTCCGCCCGTGCGAGGTGTCCGGCGAAGCGATTCCAGTCCTTGGGGCGGGTCAGCGGGCGATCGATGCCGGCGGAGCTCACCTCCAGCGACCAAGCGCCGGGAATTGGGTCTTCCACGTCGAGCACGGCGCCCAGCGCATGGCTGATCGCCTCACAGTCAGCGACGGCGATCTGGCTGCCGTCGGCGCGGTCGGCCATCACCTGCACCGTGGGTCGGTCCCGGCCAAGCACGACGACGCGCACCAGTTCATACCCCATGCCTTCCAGCGTGGGGCCGACAATTGCGGCCAGCCGGGATTCCAGGCTGGCATGCTGCGGTTCCGATGCGTCCAAAAACAAAAAAGGCGGCCGGTTAAGGCCACCCTCCGTAACTCTGCGGAAGATTGATTTGTAGCGAACAAATAGCGGGGTGCGCGGTCATTTGCAAGGTGCTGCGCGCATCTGCGCTACGATCAACAACGGTGGTCCCGTCGCGCACCCATGAGGAGGACACTGTGCCAAGTGTATCCCGCCGTTTCGGCCGCCGCACTCTGATGCTCGCTTCACTTTCGCTGACGGGAGCGCCGTCGATGGCCGCCGAGCGCATGACGGCAGACGAGGTGCGGGCGGCGGTGGCAGCAGGCAGGGTGGATCTGTCCGGCAGGGACATGAGCCACGTGGACCTCACCGGCCTCGATCTGAGCGGGGCCAACATGGCCGGGGCGAATTTGTCCGGGGCCAACATGCATGGGGTCAAGCTGGTCGGAACCGACCTGACCGGCGCCGACCTGAGCAATGCGGACCTGACATTCGCGTGGATCATGCGCGCCAACTTCACCGGTGCTCGCCTGCGCGGCGCCACGATGCAGACGGTCGTCACCTCCACCGGAATGGAGAATACGCCCGATCAGGCAGCGGCGTTTGTAGGGGCCGATCTCTCGGATGCGTCGATCACCGTGCATTTCAGTTTCGACGATATGCGCGGCGCAAACTTCTCGAACGCCCATATGACAGTGAATATGGCGAATCAGTCGATGGGTCTGCTGCGTTCCGAATTCATCGGTGCCAACCTGAACGGCGCGAACTTCACCGGCGCTGGGCTTGGCCATGTGGCCTTCCGTTTCGCCAAGCTGAATGATGCGCGGTTCAATGGCGCCGATCTGAGCAATGCGGACTTCACCGGCGCCTACCTGACCGGTGCCGACTTCACCAACGCGAAGGTCGAGGGTGCGACGTTCGGGAGCGCCACGCTGACCGGCGTCAAGGGTCTCGATCTATCCGCTGTCTCTGGGGGCGCAAAGTAGCAAAGCGCGAAGTCACTCCGACATTGTCATTGCGAGGAGCGAAGTGGTCCCGGACGTGATCCGGGAAGCAATCTCGTTGGATGGAGGGGACTTATGACCGAGATTGATTCGTAGCGTCGCTCCTAACAAGGAACCATGAGCAGTGCCACGCGCGCATCAAGGGAAGACGTGGATGGCTGGCCTTCGCCGGCCATGACGACCGGCTTAACCCAGCGCGGGTTCGCCGTCAGACGGGTGTAGAACTCGCAATGACAGCCTGCATGCTCGCCGTTCTAACCCACGAGTGTATAGGCAGCGAGGATGACAACGCCGCTGACGGCGATCGTGGCATGGGCGCCGATGACGAGGCCGGGGATACGCCGATGGCGCAGGCGCACTAGGATGATCGGAAAGGCCAGGATAAGGGCCACTGCCAACAGCGCCGCGGCGACGCGTCCGAAGTCACCGACGCCCATAGCCTCGCCGCGAGGCGGCCCACGCAGCGCCAGCAGCAATGCGATGAACCCTGCGATGCCGATCAGCCCATGCAGTCCGCCGTACATCGGGCCAGGCGGCCGACGTTCAGTCCGCAGATGCAATGCTGCGAGGACGGCGCCGAGCAAAGCAGTTGTAAGCAGCAACCCGAATGCGAGAAGCAACATGAAACGCGTGACGAACTACGCCGTTGATCGGAATTTCTCGACACTTGCCCAATCGAGTTCCATCCCGAAGCCAGGCGCTTCGGTCAGGTGCACGATTCCGTCCTTCGTGTGGGCACCACCGCGATGGATGCCGTGATGGATCGGATGGCGGGTAGGATCGCCATGGGATTCCGCCCCAAACGCCGCATCGCCAAATGCCGACGCGAGATGTGCGTGAATATGCAGTGCCGAATGCGGTGCGATCACGACACCCTTCTGCTCCGCGTAATGCGCGATGCGCAGCGATTCGGTGAAGCCAGCTGCGCGGGTCGAGTTCGAACTGCACGAAGCCGATCGCGCCAGAATTGATGAAGTCGCGTACCGTATAGCGGTGCCATTCGCGTTCGCCATGCGCCAGCGGGATCGGCGATGCCGCGGCGAGGCGCACGTAGTCGGCAGGTTGGAGGTACCAGTGCAGCGGCTCCTCCAGCCAGTAAATATCGTACGGCGCAACTGCCTCGGCGAAGCGAATGCAGCCAGCGACATCGTAGGGCGCATTCATGTCCAGCATCAGCTTCACGTTCGGGCCGATGGCCGCGCGCACGGCGCGGATGCGCGTGACCTCATCGGCCAGCGACAACGCCCCGGTTTTCAGCTTTACCGCGCGGTACCCATCGGCGACGAAGCGGGCGTATTCCTCCGCACAGCGTTCAAGCTTCTCGCCTTCGCGGTAGTACCCTCCGGTTGAGTAGGTGAAGACCTCGGTGCGCGTGCCGCCGAGCAGACGAAACACCGGCAGCCCAACCGCCTTGCCCTTGAGGTCCCACAGCGCGATGTCGATGCCGCCGATCGCCGCCATGATTTGCGGACGCTGGTTGCGTGGCAGCGGCGCCGGCATGCCGTCCCAGCCACCTATGCCGCCAGGCCGCGGCGAGGTCAGCGAGAACAGCTTCTGCCAGATCTCGGTGTGGCCCAGCGGGTCCATTCCGCTGATCACTCCGGCGAAGATGTGGACCAGATCGCAGATCAGTTTCTGCGGGCCGCCGGCAATCTCGCCGAAGCCGATGAGACCCTGGTCGGTGCGGACCTCGACCAGCACCATCTGATCGCGTTCCATGCGCTCATGCGCGGTCCAGCGCGGCTCTGCGTAAGCCGCCGAGAGTGGATGAGTGAGAACCTCCGTGATCTTCATAGTGGGATCGCCAACAGTGTGTCGAACCGCGAGCTGTCGCAGACCACGATCCGCTCGGCGAACCGTAGCGCGTCGCCGTCATCGCGGACGCGATCGAGATAGACCCCGGCGGCGAACAGATCCATCCGGCCATCGCGCATGGTGCGCACCACCAGAAACGGTGTCTCGGCGGCGATGTCCTCACCCTGGCGCAGTGCCGGCATTCCTACGATGTGGCGGTAGCTCTGCCGCTCGTAGATGTTAGCCTCGCGCAGTGCCGCCACGCGGTCGGTCAGCATCGCGCGCGAATCCGCATAGACGACGCCGGCAGCATAGCCGCGGCGCTGGTTGTCGGCCGTGGTGATCTTGTAGACGCAGTGTTCGAGGAACAGCCCGGGCCAATCCTCCAATCGGTCCGCATCGATGCAGTTCGCATACTGGGTGTTCAGCGCCGACAGGCGGAACAGCGTCTCGGCTCCGCGCATCACAGGCCCATGTGCATGCGATAAGCCTTCCAGAAGGCGCGCACGGATGCCTCGGTCGCGCGCGTCTCATCTGTCTCCGCGCCAGAACCGCCCATCTCGATGACCGACAGCTCGTCAGCGGCCGCGGCGATGCCACGCTGCACGAAGCCGCCGACCGCGCCATCCTCCATCGATACATAGCCCGCGGGTCCGACCAGATTGTTCTGCTTCAGGCGATGCGTACGCAGTTCCGGCGAGTCGTCGGTGAAGCCGAGATAGGTCCAGTTCAGATCGGTCGCATCGACGCCGCGCGGCACGATCTGCCGCACCGCCACCGCATTGTGCACCTGCTGCAAGATGAAACCCGGGAAGATCGACAGAATCTGCAACTGGATGTCGTCGTGGAATTCGTCGTGCATGCCCAGCACGCTTGGATCGGCGAGGCGGAAGCTCTCCTTGTCGGAGCGCATGCCCTGATAGCTGTTGTCGGTTCCTTGTGGCGGCGCGAGCGTGGTCGATGCGTGGTGCTCGCCGGTTTCGCTCACCAGCACGCCGCCGCCGGAACTCAGGCGGGTGATGCGGAAGGTGGCGAAGAACAGGTGCAGCAGACTGGCGTGGTAGGTGTCGCGCACGTTCTCGAAATAGAGCTTCCAGTTGTTCGGCAAGGACTGGGTGAAGCGGCCGATGATCTCGAGCTGCCGATTGCCTACCACGCGGCGGACGCGGGCGGCGATCTCGGGTCCGAGCCATGTTTCGAACCGCGGCGCGTCGGGCGACAGCGTGCCGAACACCATGCCGCAGAACGTGGTGACGCGCAGCTTGCGCGGACCGTGCTGAGACATGTCGAAGTCGGCGGGCATGCCGCCTTTGCCGTTGACGCCGCGGCTGAACGCGATCGAGCGGAGGTTGCCGCGCAGATCGTAGCGCCAGGAATGGTAGACGCACTGGAAGTCCTTCACCGAGCCGCTGTCGTCCAGACAGATCAACGCACCGCGATGCGCGCAGCGGTTCTCGAACGCGACCAGCTCACCGTCCTCGGCGCGCACCGCCACGACGGGCATGGAGCCGACGAACGTGGTGCGGTAGTCGCCAATTTTGGGAAGCTCGGTCTCGAGACACAGGAAGTTCCAGACGGGACCTTCGAACAGGCGCTTCTGCTCGAGAGCGAGGACGTCGGCATCGGTGTAGACCCAGTACGGGATGCGGGTCAGGCCGGCGGGCCAAATACGGTCGATGACTGCATCCATGACGCGTCCTCCTCAGTTCAGTCTCGGGTCCGGCACGCGCGCCGCGACCAGAACATCGACCGAAGTCGCACCGGCGGCAAGCAGCGCAGTGGCGCAGGCATTGGCTGTCGCGCCTGACGTCATCACATCGTCGATCAGCAGCACCCGCCTGTCGACGATCCGGCGCGCACGCGATGGCCGCACCGCAAACGCACCCGCGACTTCGGTCGCACGTTCCGTCGCCGACTTCTCGCCGAGTGATTCGGTTGCGCGCAGGCGATGGAGTGCGTCTGGCACGCACGCGCGGCCGGCGATCCGACCGACCGCCTTTGCCAGCAGCGCCGCCTGGTTATAGCGTCGGCGGAACAGCCGACCGCGATGCAGTGGCACGGGCACCAGCAGATCCGCCTCGCGCAGCAACGTAGCGCCCGCGCGCGCCATGTGCGGCGCCAGCACCGTGGCGAGCTCGGTGCGGTCAGCGTGCTTGAACGGCAGGATCAGGCGTCGCCCCTGTGCGTCGTAACGCAACGCAGCGCGAGCGCATCGGAACACTGGTGGTGTACTGCGGCAGCCGGGACAGAGGTGCTCGATGCCGCCGAGGGCCGCATTCGCGAACGGAACGCCGCAGCGTGTGCAGAATGGCTCGGTAATGAACCCGGTCTGCCTGAAGCACTCGGCGCACAGCAGGCCAGGCGCATCCACCGGCGCACCGCAAGCGGCGCAGTGCGGTGGCAGCAGCAGGTCGAGCAGCGCGCGGCCGGCCCGCCACCCGAGATCAGTGAGCGGCAGTTGCCTCGCCAACACCGAACGCCACGGTATCGTCGCGTCTGATCTGGTTCGCCAGCTCGATCTCCCAGGTGAGATAGGCGTGCATGGCCTCCTCGACGCCGGAATTTCGGTCGTAGGCGCGCAGATAGCTGTCGATGCAGGCTTCGTCGGGTGGCGCTGTGCGGTCCTTCACCAGCGGCCGCCCGAATGCGCGCCATGCGTCGGTGCCGCCCTCCAGCACCCGTACGTCGGCCTTGCACAGCGCCGCCACCTCGTCGACCGCAAGCCGCGCG
This sequence comes from uncultured Alphaproteobacteria bacterium, assembly GCA_963799415.1. GTDB lineage: Bacteria > Pseudomonadota > Alphaproteobacteria > Acetobacterales > Acetobacteraceae > JAMXLO01. The sequence goes on from CAWCXI010000032.1 coordinate 9,025, forward strand.
GCGACACCGTCCGGCGAGGTGATCACCACGTGCCTCATTGCGACAAGTTGCGGCTTCAGCGCATCGAGCCGCGTCCGCACGCCCCAGAGCGCGCCGGGGATATGGCCCTCGCGGAAATCGATGCTGCGGGCGAGATCGATCACCACCGTGCCGTCGCCGCTGTCCAGCAGCGCCACCAGGCCGGTCACGTCGATCATGGGCGTCTTCACGGCGAGCTCCGGTACCGCGAGGCGTTCGCGGCCGGTGGTGCTGATGGCGTCCAGGCCGCCCTCCACCACGAACACGTCGCGATGGCCCATCTGACGCAGCCACGCGCCCGCCATACGCGCACGTACGCCGCTGTCGTCGACCAGCGCGATGCGCGCGTTGCGCACGCCGACCCACTGGTCGGTCGCCTGTACGAGTTGTCCGCCGGGCGCGCTGACGCTCCCCGGGCGATGACCGGCGCGGTACTCCGGGGGGTCGCGGACATCCAGCACATACAGTGTGCGGTCGGAATCATCCTCGAGGCGGGCGAGGTCGATGGCGCCTATCACGCCCACGCCGGATTGCTCCGCGAAGGCCTGCGCGCGCTGCAATGCGGTTGCCGCGGTCTTCGGCTTGCCGGGCGCGAAGCGGTCGGTTCGCCCGCGATCGCAGCGGTAGCCTGCCAGCTCCCAGCCCATCGTCCCGTTGCGCAGCGCCACCACCTTGTTGGGAATGCCGGCGCGACGCAGGCTCTCCGCGCCCATGATGCTGCGCGTCCGCCCGGCGCAGTTCACCACCACGAGCGTCTTCGGATCGGGGGCGATGTCGCCGATGCGATATACCAGCTCGCCACCCGGCACGCTGATGCCAGTGGGGATCGACATGCGCACGAACTCCTCGTGCGTGCGGCTGTCCAGCACCACGATATTCTGCCCGCCATCGATCCACGACTTCAGTTCCGGCGGATCGACGCTCTCGGTGCCGTAGTGATGCTCCACCCACTCGCCGAACGCCTTCGAGGGGACGTTGACGCCGGAGAACAGCTCGTAGCCGGCGGCTTCCCAGGCCTTGGTGCCGCCATTCAGCACGGCGACATCCGTGCAGCCGATGCCCTCCAGCCACGCAGCAAGCTGCTCGGCGAGGCCGCGTCCGTCATCGACGCAGCAGACGCGCACGGCGAGGCGCGGCAGCAGCGCGCGGGCGCGCATTTCGCGCTTCGACAGCGCACAGGGCACCGCCCAGAACAGGTGCGAGGCGCCAAATTCGCCATCCTCGCGCGCGTCCAACAGCGCCAGTTCGTGACCATCGAGCAGCCAGGCATGCAGCGTTTTTGCATCGATGCGTTTCATGGCGGCCTCCGACGGGCAGCCTAGGCGCGCCGGTGAACGCTTGGCAACGACGGGTGACGAGCGCACAGGGAGGTGATGAACCCGGAGGTGTTCGACCGAGGTGCGGTGCGGCGTCATCGCGACCGTGCCGCGCGAACGGTGGGCAGCGTCGCCGAGGTGCTGCGCGATGCGGCCGGCAGGCTGCTCGATCGACTGGATGATACCACCCAGCGGTTCACGCAGGCGCTCGATGTCGGTGGCCGTGGCGTGGTTGCGCCTCTGCTGCGCACGCGCGGCATCGAGGTGGTGAGCTGCGATCTCTCGCCGGCGATGGCGGCTCTCAATGGCGGGCAGGGGGTTGTGGCGGACGAAGAGTTCCTGCCGTTTGCTCTGGCGAGTTTCGACCTGGTTGTAGCGAGTTTGTCGCTGCACTGGGTGAACGACCTGCCAGGCGCGCTGATCCAGTTGCGTCTGGCGTTGCGTCCGGGCGGGCTGCTGTTGGCGAGCCTGCCGGCTCTCGGGACACTGGCGGAGCTGCGTCAGTCATTGACCGAGGCTGAGGCGGCGCTGACCGGCGGCGCGGCGCCACGTGTTTCGCCGTTCGTCGATTTGCGTGACTGCGCGGCACTGCTGCAGCGCGCCGGCTTTGCGCTGCCGGTTGCGGATATGGAGGAGGTGCGGCTGCTCTACGCCGATCCGTTTGCGCTGCTGCGCGATCTGCGCGCAGCGGGTGAGGCGAATGCGCTGCACGAGCGCGACCGGCGTCCTCCAGCGCGCGAGCTGTTTCCGGCAGCGCTGGCGGCATTGCCCTCGGATGATGGACGAGTTGCGGCGACGCTGCGGGTGGCTTGCATGACCGGTTGGGCGCCGTGATGCAGCAGCGCCCGCTGGGCCAGATGCCGCGCCAATTGGTAATCTCTTCGTAATCATTCATTCAGCAGTTCGGCTGCAATCTCCATACTCGAGGCGTTAGAGATTCTGCTCACGCAGGGGGTTCGCAACGGAGCCATTCCTGCGGGCGCCTGCGGGTCCAAGGCATCACAAAATCTGGTCGTGCCCAGGAGATCTTCAAAATGAACGATCGCATCACAATGAACGCCGCGCACGTCTGTTCCCTGCACGAGCCGGCGAGTGTGCTTCGCGCCAGAGCCTCGGAATACCGACGTATGGCAGCGAGGGCTTGCAACACGACGGACTTGCGAGCACTCGATGATCTGGCCGTGCGCTGCACGGAATTGGCGGCAGAACGTGCGGCGGACGAACGCATGGCCACACGCGGGTCGGTTGAGCCAACCCTTCTGCCATCTCTTCAGGCGCTTAAGATGGCCGCTGATATAGTGCGCAAGGGGTACATCCTTCCGGAGACGATGCTCCATCCAGCTATCAAGAGTTCAATCATGCAACTGGCGTATCGGTTGTCAGCCTATGGCCTGGTCCCAGCGGAACTGGAGCTTGCGGCGGCGGCCGATAGAAAGCGTCGCAGCAGCCAACACATCCTCGTTGTGGACGACTCCGCTGATGTGCTGGTGGCCGTTCGCGCCTTTCTGCTGGGTGAAGGCTATGTAGTTGTGTCTGCAGCAGACGGCGACACGGCGCTGCGGCTGGTTGCGATCGACCCGGAGATCGATGTTCTGATCACTGACTTCGTCATGCCGGGGCTGTCCGGTGTCGAGTTGATCACCCAGGCGATACAGATGCGTCCGGACCTCAAGGCGCTGATGATCACCGCCTATCCGGGCGCCGACGGGTTGGTTGAACTGCCATCTCACATCAAAGTCCTCACCAAGCCATTCCGCCGCGCTTTTCTGCTTGCGCAGGTGAAGGCCCTGGTGAGCGAGGCGCCGCCGACGCTGTCGGAGGAGGTGAAGGAACTCGTCGAGAACAGATCAGTCTGAGAGGCTCTCATCGCAGGCGGGTGAGAGATGTGCAGCACGGCAAGGCGCTGAGCGCGTGGCTTGCGGCTTCCCGAGGCTGGCCTCGACGCGGTGACCTTGCACTGATCAGGGAACGCAGACCGGTCAGTCGCCGCCGGCCTGCTCCATCGCCGCCTGCGCGCGGCGCTTCAATTCAACCGGCGCCACGTCCTCGATACGCGTGGCGATCCACCACATATTGCCGAACGCGTCCTTCACTCCGCCGCTGCGGTCGCCATAGAACTGGTCGGTCGGCGGCTGCACCGCTGTGGCGCCGGCGGCCAGCGCGCGCTGATACCTCGCGTCGACGTCATCGACATACACGTAGAGCATCGCCTGCATTGGCGCGTGCCCGCCACGTGCGTCGCCCAGCATGACGACTGAATCGCCGATGCGTAGTTCGGCATGGCCGATGCGGTCGCCGGGCGCGGCAAACCGCTCGATCTCCTCTGCATCGAACACCTCCGCGAGAAAATCGATCAGCTTGGCTGCTCCCTCCACGACAAGATACGGCGTGATGGCGTGATAGCCGTCGGGCTTGGCCTTGACCGCCATTGTTCACTCCTCTTCCTTGGGTCCCAAGCTGGGGAGCGGTCCGGCGCGATGCAAAGGCAGGACTGTGAACGGTCGCGTGAGCCACACTTGTTTCGGCATCGCGTCGGCGCTACCCAGTGCCCGTCACGCGAGAGGAGGCTGATCCATGGCGCAGGCGATTCGGCCAGTGATGCTGGTGATCCTCGACGGCTTCGGCTGGCGTGAAGAGTCGGCTGACAATGCCGTCCGTCAGGCGCGCAAGCCAAACTTCGACCGGTTGTGGCAGAGCTGCCCACATGCCTTCCTGCACACCTCCGGTGAGGACGTTGGCTTGCCGGAGGGCCAGATGGGCAATTCGGAGGTCGGCCATCTGAACATCGGCGCCGGCCGGGTGGTGATGCAGGAACTGCCGCGCATCAGTCAGGCTGCCAAGGATCGCAGTCTCGCGCGCGCGCCGGCGCTGACCGAACTGATCGCGAAAATGCAGGCGTCGGGTGGCACCTGCCATTTGTTGGGCCTGATGTCGCCGGGCGGTGTGCACTCGCATCAGGATCACGCCGTCGCGCTGGCCGATATTCTGCACAAGGCGGGCGTGAAGACGGTTGTGCATGCACTGACTGACGGCCGCGACACCCCGCCACGCTCGGCCGCGGACGACATCGCGTGGCTACAGGGCAAGCTCCCGCAAGGCGTGCCGATCGCCACTGTCATCGGCCGGTATTTCGCCATGGATCGCGACAAGCGGTGGGATCGGGTTGCCAAGGCCTACGCCGCGCTGGTGGATGGCAATGGCACAAGGTTCGACGACCCGGTCAAGGCCGTGCGGGACAGCTACACGCGCGATGTGACCGACGAATTCATCCCGCCGGCCATCAGCGGTGGGTACAAAGGCATGCAGGATGGCGATGGCATCCTGTGCTTCAACTTCCGCGCCGACCGCGTGCGCGAGATCCTCGGCGCGCTTCTGGAGCCGGAGTTCGATGGCTTCCCGCGCAAGCGGGTGATCAGGTTCGTCGCTGCTGCGGGGATGACACGCTATTCGGACGAGCTCGCGTCCAGACTCGGCGTGCTGTTTCCGCCGGAAAAGCTGGACCACATTCTGGGGCAGGTGGCGGCAGAGGCTGGGCGGGCGCAGCTCCGCACCGCGGAGACCGAGAAATACCCGCACGTGACCTATTTTCTCAACGGCGGCCAGGAGACCACGTTTCCCGGCGAGGACCGCATCATGGTGCCGTCGCCGAAGGTTGCGACCTACGACCTTCAACCGGAAATGTCAGCCCCCGAACTCACCGACAAGGTCGTGGCAGCGGTCGACTCGAAGAAATACGACCTGATCGTGCTGAACTACGCGAACCCCGACATGGTCGGCCACACCGGCAGCCTGCCCGCCGCGATCAAGGCGGTGGAGACGGTGGACGCTGGTCTCGGCCGCATCGCTTCGGCCGTGGAGAAGCAAGGTGGCGCGCTGCTGGTCACCGCCGACCACGGCAACTGTGAGTTGATGCGCGACCCGACGAACGGCGGCCCGCATACCGCTCATACCACCAATCCGGTGCCGGTCCTGCTGATGGGCGGTGACGCGACCACGCTGACGGACGGCAGGCTTGCCGACGTCGCGCCGACCCTGCTCGAACTGATGGGCTTGGAAAGGCCACGCGAGATGACTGGCAGTTCTTTGATCCGTGCCCATGCGGCGCGCGCTGCGGAATAGCCTGCTTCCTCTGATCGCCCTGATCGCGGTCGCCGCTCATCCGGCCCGACCGACCAAGGAGGACGCTGCCCGCCGCGCAGTGGAGCAGGCCGAGCGGGCCCACGCGGCTGAGCAGGCTGCTCAGCGTCAGGCGGCTGCCCGCGCCGCCGTCGCTGCCGCCGAGGAGCAGCGTCTGGCCGACGACAGGGTCGCGGCGGTCGCGCGGCTGCGCCAGGCGGAGGCGGCCACTGCCGAGGTAGCAGGGCGGATGGACGAATTGGCCGCCGAGCGGCGCAGGGCACAGGCGAGCATGGCGGCGACTGCCGAGACGATGCAGCCCCTTCTGCCGCTGATAGAGCGGCTGTCGCTGTTCCCGGCCGAGACACTGTTGGCCATCCCCGCGAGCGCGGAGGACACGCTGCGTGGCGTGCTCGTACTACGGGGTCTGGCCAGCCAGCTCGGCCATGACGCCGCGACGCTGCGCCGTGAGCAGGTCCGGTTGGACGCGGCGACCGACGCGCTCCAGGCCGAGGTGCCGCAACTGACCGCGGCGCAGGCGAGGCAGCAGTCGGAAGCCGCCGCGCTGGACCGGCGCATTGCCGCTGCGGATACCGGCCGCAGACATGCGGAGAATGAGGCCGCGGCAGCGGAGCAACGTGCCGCGGACCAGGCGGCACGAGCCGAGACGCTCCGCGGTATGCTTGTCGCGCTGGAAACCCAGCGTGTGACGGAGCAGGCGAGGGCACAGGATGACGCCGTCCGGGCGCAACGCCAGAAGCGTGGTGACGAAGCCGCCGCAGCGCGCGAACGTCAGGCTGCACTGGAGCGACCGACCGGCGCGGGCACAATCGCAAGCGCGGCGCAGCCGCGCGGTCAGCTCACCGCGCCGGTCGCGGGGACCATCGTCCATGCCTGGGGCGATGCCACGGAGGGCGGTCCGGCCACCGGTATTTCCTACCGAGCGCCACCGGCCGCCCGGGTCGTTTCATTGTGCAGCGGCCGGGTGGCGTTCGCCGCGGCGTTCCGCAGCTACGGCTTGCTGTTGATCGTCGACTGCGGGGGTGGTTACCATGCCGTGCTCGCCGGCTTCGACCGGCTCGACGTGAGGGTCGGACAGCCTGTCGCGGCGGGCGAACCGGTCGGAACCATGCCGGGCTGGGAACCCGGAAAGCCAGGGAACCGGCCCGCATTGTACGTCGAGCTGCGCCACAACGGACAGCCGGTAAATCCCGCGCCGTGGTTGAGAGCGAGCGGTTAACCTCTCACACACGTAAGATTTGAATACTGGACGGCGAAGCCGCCAACGCGCGAAAAGATGATCTTGGTTATTTCTGCGTCCGCCCGCTGGGCGACCGCACTCGAAGGATGAAATGAATGGACTATCGCTCTCGGCGTCTGCGCACCGGCCTGCTGCTCGGCACTGCCTTCCTGGGCGGCGTCGCCATCGGACCCGCGTCCGGCCTGATCAGCCGCCATCTCGGCTATGATCTCGGCCTGTCGGCGTTCGCGGCGCAGGACAGCAACCGCACCGACACCTATCGGCTGCTCACCCTGTTCGGCGACGTGTTCGAGCGCGTGCGCGCAGAGTACGTCGATCCGGTGGCCGACAAGGACCTGATCGAGAATTCGATCAACGGCATGCTGACCGGCCTGGACCCGCATTCCAGCTACATGAACGCCAAGGCGTTCCGGGACATGCAGGTGCAGACCAAGGGCGAGTTCGGTGGCCTCGGCATCGAGGTAACCCAGGATAACGGCTTCATCAAGGTGATCAGCCCGATCGACGACACGCCGGCATTCAAGGCGGGGGTGAAGGCGGGCGACATCATCACCGCACTGGATGGCAAGACCGTGCAGGGGCTCTCGCTGCAGGATGCGGTGGACATGATGCGTGGCGCGCCGAATTCGAAGATCACGCTGACGATCAAGCGTGAAGGCAAGGACCAACCGATTGAGGTCTCGATGCTGCGCGAGATCATCCACATTCAGGTGGTCAAGGAACGGTTGGAGCCGGACAACATCGGCTATGTGCGTCTGACGCAGTTCACCGAGCAGGCTGATCCCGCTCTGAAGCAGGCGGTGAAGGCGCTGAAGCAGCAGGCGGGCGGTAAGCTGAAAGCGCTCATTCTGGACCTGCGCAACAACCCCGGCGGACTGCTCGACCAGGCGGTGGCGGTGTCCGGCGATTTCATAAATCAGGGTGAGATTGTCTCCACCCGAGCACGCCACACGGAGGACGCGCAGCGCTGGGACGCCAAGGGCAACGACATCATCGACGGTGTGCCGCTGGTGGTGCTGATCAACGGCGGGTCCGCCTCATCCAGCGAAATTGTCGCCGGCGCCTTGCAGGATCACCAGCGCGCCGTCCTGCTGGGGACGCGCAGCTTCGGCAAAGGTTCGGTCCAGACGGTGATCCCGTTGCCGGGCAATGGCGCCATGCGGCTAACCACGGCGCGCTACTACACGCCGTCTGGCCGCTCGATCCAGGGTCAGGGCATCAAACCGGACGTGGCCGTTGCCGAGTCACGAGAAGAGACGCCGCGCTTCGGGCCGGAACGCGAGGCCGATCTCAATCATGTGCTGAAAAACGAGGGCGGCACGCCGGACACCCCGGCCGCACCGCGGACCGATCTGCCGCCGATCGCCAAACAGATCCCAGCCAAGCCGCCGGAGGGTTTCCCGAAGTTCGATCCGGCAAAGCCCGACGACACTGACTTCCAGTTGCAGGAGGGATTGGCGCTGGCCAAGGCAATGGCGGGGCAGAACCGCGTCATCGCCAACTGACCCTCCGGTGCTGGCGTGGCCGGGCCAATTCTTCGCCGGTTGGCGCGGCCTCGGCCGGTTCTGGCTACTCATCGCCAGTGTGTTGGCGGCGGGCGGCATAGCGTTGCAACTGGCCGGCCCTTTGGCTCCTCCGGGCCCACGCGAGGCTTCTGTCCAGGCTCCAGTCAGGCCACCGTCTACGCCGGAGCCGCCCAACCTGGCCCGGCAGGAGCTGGTGAAGGCGCCGCCGACGGAGCGACCGGGCCGCGATACGCCCGGGCCGGTCGCCGATTCCGACCCGGCTCTGGCGGAGCCGGCGCCAGGGTCGACGTTCGATCTGCTGCCTCGCATCGCCGCGGACGGCCGCATGCCGATGCAGGTCTATGCCGCGGGCTTCGACAGCAGCACGCGGCGGCCTCGGGTCGGCCTGTTGCTGGCGGGCGTGGGCCTCAATCAGAGCGACAGCGATACGGCCATCCATGCCTTGCCCGGCGGCGTCACGCTCGCGATCTCGCCCTATGCGCAGAACATCGCAAAGCTGTTGAGCGCCGCGCGTCTGGCCGAGCACGAATACCTGCTGTCGATCCCGATGGAGCCGCAGGGGTTTCCACTGAATGATCCTGGCAAGCGCGCACTGATGACAAATCTCTCCCCGGAGCAGAACCACACACGGCTGGAATGGCTGCTGTCGCGCATCGGCGGTTATGTCGGCGTGACCGGGGCGGAGGGGAGCCTGCGCGGCGAGCGGTTCGCCTCACTGCCGGACGAGATCAATCCAATGTTGGCAGAGCTGGCGCAGCGTGGTCTGCTGTACGTCGATCCGCGGCCTGGCGCGGCGCCGTTGCCGATGGTGTGGAGCAGAACTGTGGATCTCGTGGTGGATGAACCCGGCGCGGCGGCCGACGTCGATGCAAAGCTGGCGCAGCTTACGCAACTGGCGCGCGAGAAGGGCAGCGCGCTCGGTTTTGCCGGCGCGGTGCGGCCGGTGACCACACAACGGCTCGCCGCCTGGGCAAGCGGTCTGCCGGCGGACGGATTGGTGCTGGCTCCGGTCAGCGCCCTCGTGCGAGCGCCGGCCGCACCATGAGCGCGCTGCCTTACCGGCCGAATGTCGGCGCCGTGCTGTTCGATCGGGATGGGCGCGTGTTCGTCGCGCGGCGTGCCGATCTGCCGAATGCGGAAGGGCCGGCCGGCGGTTGGCAACTGCCGCAGGGTGGCATCGATCAGGACGAGGACCCGCGTTCGGCGGTGCTGCGCGAGCTGGCTGAGGAAATCGGCACCGACCAGGCTGAGATCATCGGTGAGCATCCCGAGTGGCTGACCTACGACCTGCCATCTGACCTGGTCGGCGTGGCGCTGGGTGGGCGGTATCGCGGGCAGACGCAGCGCTGGTTCGCGCTGCGCTTCACAGGCGAAGACAGCGATATCAGGCTGGATATCGACCCGCACCCGGAATTCGATGCATGGCGCTGGACGGAACTGGCGGAACTGCCGACGCTGGCGGTCGGTTTCAAGCGCGCCATTTATGAGGTGCTGGCGCTCGATTTCGCGCGGTTCGCGAAAGCCTGACTTCGTGCGTTGCTGCTAATTACAGTTTTTTTGTGCCACTTCTGCATGATGACTCTGCAACGCCTGCGTCCGCATACACGGCGTGGTTCGCTGGCGGATCGTCGATCCTTGCCAGACGATCCGGGGCGAGTTGAGATCGTACCCGCGGCAGACCCTCTGCTGCAACTGCGGGCGCGGGTCTACGTTAACCCACTGGCAAGCATGTCTCTGCATAACCGCCGCGGTTTGGCGATACCGCATCGAAATACTGTCGGAGGAGACAATGCAGGCCTACGAGGAAATCACGCGCTGCCGTATGAGCGGAAGCTCATACTTGGTCCCCGTGCTGGATCTCGGAGAGCAGGCCCTGACCGGCGTCTTCCCCCGCGATCAGAAGAGCCCGGTTACCACCGGGCCATTACGTTTAGTCTGGTGCCCGGATTCAGGGCTGCTGCAGCTGTCGCACTCGTTCGACATGAACGAGATGTATGGCGACAACTATGGCTATCGTTCTGGCCTCAATCGCAGCATGGTCGAGCATCTGACGCAGAAGGTGCACGAGCTTGAACGACGCGCCGATCTCAAGTCTGGCCAGGCAGTGCTCGACATCGGCAGCAATGATGCAACCCTCCTTAAGGCCTATCGTACGCCCGGATTGAAGCGGACTGGCATAGATCCGACCGGGAAAAAGTTCCGAAACTTCTATCCCGATGACATAACGCTGATATCGGAATTTTTCTCGGCAGAGGCCTATCGCACCGGAGGTGGTAGCCCGGCGCAGATCGTCACCTCCATTGCCATGTTCTACGATCTGAAAAACCCGGCTGACTTCGTGCGCCAGGTGGAAAGCGTCCTGGCGTCTGGCGGGGTCTGGCATTTCGAACAGGCGTATATGCCTGCGATGCTGCGTCTCACGGCCTACGATGCGGTGTGCCATGAGCATCTCGAGTATTACTCACTTGGCGTTGTCAAGCGGATCGTCGAGGCGGCCGGCATGCGGATCATAGATGTGAAGATGAACCTGGTAAACGGCGGCAGTTTTGCGGTTACCGCAGTGCGGCACGATGATCACCGCCGCGGCGGCGAGGCGGTGGTGGCGTGGATGCTCGAACAGGAGGAGCGGATCGGCCTGGACACGCCGCGCCCTTATCGCGACTTCGAGGAGCGCGTATTTCATCATCGTTCCAGTCTGCGTCGGTTGTTGGAAATGCTGAAGGCCGACGGTAAGAAGGTGTTGGGTTATGGTGCCTCCACCAAGGGCAATGTCGTGTTGCAATTCTGCGCTGTCGGACGCGATCTGCTCGGCTACATTGCCGAGGTGAATGAGGATAAATTCGGCGCCTTCACTCCGGGTAGCGGCATTCCGATCGTTTCGGAAGTAGAGGCACGACGTATGAACCCCGATTATTTCCTGGTGCTGCCCTGGCACTTCCGTGACGGGATCATCCGACGTGAAGCTGAATTTCTAGCGAATGGCGGACGGCTGATTTTCCCGTTCCCTGAGATCGAGATCGTCTGAATATTGTTCCGAACCCGAAGGCCGCCGTAGTGTCCATTCGCATCTTATTGCCAGGTCACTGCAGATCTACAGCTGCTTTGGTGAGCGCCCGTGTGTATTCAGCCCAATCACGCCGGCGGATATCGTCCAGTGCGGCTTGGCCGAGCGCCGCACGCTCGGTCGTCGGGAGATCGATCTGTACGAAGCATCGTGCGCGCGAGTGCGGCGGGATCATCGGCGGTGAACAAAAAGCCGTTGTGGCCTGGTCGCACCATTTCCCGCATTGTCGGCAGATCCGGCACAATGACGGGAAGTCCAAATGTTTCAGCCAGCAAAACGGATGATGACACCATGACCCGGTGGAACGAAAACACACCGAAATCTGCCGCACGCATCACGTATTGGATGGTGGCATCATCGACGTAGCGTGGCAGCATTAGCACGCCAGGGCGCAGCCATACGAAACGGCCAGCCCCCTGCTGGCCGGACCTACCGGCCACGATGAGTTGCGTTTCCGGCTTTGCTTGATGCACGATGGCAAAGGCGTTGAGCAGCACCTCGATGCCCTTATAGGGACGTAGCGAACCGAGGGTCACGAACACCGGCGCGTCGGCATCGATACCGAAATAGCGCCTCGCCTGCGCCGTTGTGATGTCATCCGGATAGTAGCCGGTAAATCCGCCGAGTGGCGTTACTACCACGCGGGAGGTCGCGATGCCCAATGGAGGCGCCATGCAAGCCGCCGCGACCTGGCTGTGCATTTGCACGACGTGGGCGCGAATTGCGAGCTGGCTGCGCAGCCGTCTGTCTACTTCCAGGAAGCGAGGCTCGTGCGGCGCATCATTGTGCACGGTCCACAGGAAGCGACCGCCCGCGGCGATGAATGCATCCAGCAATTCCAGATAGACATCCACCAAAGCGTCCGCGACCGCGACACTCGCTGCCTCCCGATAGATCACATCTTCCCAGTGCAGATGGAACACCACGGGCTGATGCGCCCCGGCCAGGGCTGCGACCGCGGTCTCGATGTCGGCCGATCGCACAATCCACCCCTGTGGAAACGCCGAATAGACCATGCGCTGAAACGGGTTATCGTGACTATAGTCGGGCCAGAACATCCACAATGCCGAAGCGTCCCGATCTGCCGCCATTGATGAGCCCTGCCGCAGCATCCGATGTGATCGCTACCAGCCTGGTTGTGCAGGATTGCCAATCCGTTAACACGCAGGTGTAGCTCGTCGAGCCAACTTTTTGTTAAGGCCCCTGGCACAGGATCGAAGGACCAACCCAGAAAAACGGCTGCACCACCATGACTGACGACACCGCGTCCGCTACGGACTCCAGCCGCACGGAGTTGGACATATTTGCTGCGCGCGAAACCAACCGCGCCCTCTTGTCGCGCGAATCAGTGGCTGAGGCACTGATGCTCTTGCATGAGAATGGGCTGCCGCTTCATCCCGACACACCTAAGAACTGGGATACTCTCCTCGCGCTGTACCACGCGGTGCGCTCAACGGCCATTGATGCACTGGTACTGGACGCCGGCGCTGAGGTTTACTCCACCTTTCTGCCGTGCCTGGCGAAGCTCGGCTACAAGAGGCTGCTCGGTGTCAATCTGACTTTCAAGGAGCCGGTCCATAACGGTCCAATCGAATTCTGCTGCGGCAACATCGAAGCGCTGACGCAGCTTGCTGACAACAGCGTTGGCTTTGCCGCGAGTTTTTCTGTCGTTGAGCACGGGGTCGACCTGCCGCGTTTCTTTGCGGAGATGGCACGGGTCCTGGTGCCGGGTGGTTGCCTCTATATCTCGACTGATTATTGGGGGCCTGGGCTGAGCACGGACGGCATCACGGTGTACGGCGTGCCGTTCCGCGCATTCAACGCTGATGATATTCTAGGTATGGCACAAATTGCTGCTGCTACAGGACTACAGAGCACAGGATCGATCGAAACCGAGGTAGCCGACCGGGTGGTCCATTGGCGCCGTACGGGCCTGCGCTACACATTCCATAACCTGCTGTTCCAAGTGTCGCACTGAGCGCAGGGAGCGTGAGACCGGAAGCGTCCCTTAACCGCTGATTCATGCGGGAGACATAGGCTCGTCGCAAGAAAAGGTCTCACTAAGAGAGTGATGATGGGTACCTGTTTGATTACTGGGGTCACCGGCCAGGATGGTGGCTACCTTTCCCAATTTCTCCTGCAAAAGGGCTATCGTGTCATCGGCATGATGCGGCGCTCCGCATCGTCCGATCTTGTGACTGATAGATTGCGCTGGCTGGGCATTGCAAATGATGTGAGACTTGTCGACGGCGACTTGCTCGATCTGTCATGCTTGGTGAGGTTGCTCCAAGCACATCAGCCAGACGAGATCTATAACCTCGCTGCGCAGAGCTTCGTTCCAACTTCCTGGAGCCAGCCGCTACTGACCGCACAGGTTACTGGCCTCGGTCCCGCGCATCTGCTGGAAGCGATGCGCATCGCTTGCCCTGAAGCGAGATTTTACCAGGCCTCTTCATCAGAAATGTTCGGCAAGGTCGCCGAGCCTCGGAGGAGCGAGAACACGCCATTCTATCCGCGATCGCCTTATGCCGTCGCGAAGCTCCACGCACACTGGATCACGGTGAACTATCGCGAGAGCTTCGGCATGCACGCTTCGTCCGGGATCCAGTTCAATCACGAAAGTCCGCTACGCGGCATCGAGTTCGTCACGCGGAAGATCACTGATGCGGTGGCGCGTATCAAGCTCGGGCTAGCGCACGAAGTCCAACTCGGCAATATGGAGGCCAGACGCGATTGGGGACATGCAAGCGACAATGTCCGCGCAATGTGGCTGATGCTTCAGCAGGATACTCCCGACGATTATGTGGTAGCAACCGGACGCACGACCTCGATCCGCGAATTCTGCCGACTCGCTTTCTCGTACGTCGGTCTCAACTATGAGAACCATGTCGCGGTCCGACAGGATTTAATTCGCCCCGCCGAAGTGGATTTTCTGCTCGGTGATGCTCGAAAGGCAAAAGCAAAATTGGGCTGGGAACCATCAATCACACTGGAGGAAATGGTAGCTGAGATGGTCGATGCGGATCTTGTTCGCCATAAAACGCGACTTCGCTAGCAGGTCGCAGCTAAGCACTTTGGGCAATCAGACGCCAATCTTGCGGAATATCTTGTTGGCTACGATCTCGCGGTAACGAGGATCGCGCTTTACCAGTAGCTCCACTATCAACATGACATGTGGAGTGTTGATCTGCTCTTCGGTGAACCAGTCAAGGTTCTGAGGGCTGACCTTCGGGTTCTGCGTTGGTGACGATGCCATTGTCCAATTGTAGTCGTCGAAATCGATGTAACCGCCTGGTTTCAACAGTCGATCCAGCAGGCAGAATGCCAGAGCATCGATGTCCCAGGTATGAGCGCCATCAAGATAGATGTAATCGTAAATCGGTAACTGATTGCAAATTAGCAACCGCATCAGCGGCCAGTTGTACGAGTTACGCGATTTCGTGGTGCAGCCGAACGCGGAAACATTAGTGCGGCTGGCGGCAGCAAGGCGCTGCTTGACCGAGTTCAGGATCACGTCGAAGTCGAAGATGTGGAGAAAGCCATCAGCGGGCAGCAATTTTGCCAACTGCAGCGTAGTGTCGCCGCGCCAGACGCCGACTTCGGCGATCCCGAATTGGGGCGGCAATCCATCCGGGAATGTCTGGCGCAGAAACGCACAGGCCATGCTTCCGCCAGGACCGACGTTCAGCTTTTGACCTCTGAGCGATTTCGGACATGTCGCGTGCAAAGAACCTGAGGTTTACCTCGCCCGTTGTCAGAAGTTTCGTGCGCGCCGCGGCGGGAGGCCCGCTCGTTGTGTTTTGCATTCAGCTTACTCGGCCATTGTCTTCGACGAATATGCGCGAAACACCGTCAATATCTATTTAATACCAACCGAGACTTGCACACGTGCCCATCTGGAGGATGTAATCAATGATAATGGCGCATCGTCGGCAGCTATGAAGTAGTTGCGGCACTCGCTAGCGGTGAAATGCCGCAGTGCGTCGGCTCGTCTGCCAGTGGTCTTGCGCGGACCGCGGGGCGGCCGCACGCAGTATCGATTTGCGTTTGGAGGACGCCATCTCAATTGGGTTCAGGCCCCGGAAATTGGGCTGCAGGTAAAGCAAGTTGACACCAGCGGTCTCAGTCGCCTCGCGTGCGCCGGCCACCTTGTGCGCAGGCAGGTTGTCCATGATGACGGTCTCGCCGGCTGCAAAACGGGCACGAGCGATTGGCGCACATGCGCAAAAATGCCTCGCCATCCATCGGCGCATCGAGCTGCATCGGCGGAGCAAGCCCGCCCAACCGCAGGCCGACGATCCACGTCGTCGCCTTCCAATGTCCGTGCGGGCGTGCGGCCTGCCAACGTTCGCCGCGCCTGGAGCGCCCGAACCGCAGGGCCATGTTGGTCGCCGCACCAATGGCCGGCAGTCCTTCTCCGGCACGCGGTTCTGCTTCGCCTCCGCGGCCGTTGCCTGACGATCGCGATGCTTCTTCACGGCACGGAGGTTGACGATCTCGCCCATGGCGCCATCCTGCGCATACTGCGCCGCATGCACAATCGGGAGGGAGAACCCATGGGCAATACGATCAACCTGAAGGCGTCGGACGGCTTCACGCTGTCCGCGTACACGGCCGGACCCGCCGCAGGCACCAAGGGCCTCGTGGTCATCCAGGAGATATTCGGAGTCAACCACCACATGCGTGACATGTGTGACCGCTTCGCAGCCGAGGGCTACGCGGTGTGCGCCCCGGCGCTGTTCGATCGCGCCGAGAAGGGCGTCGAACTGGGTTATGCTCAGGAGGACATCGACAAGGGCCGCGCGTACCGAATGAAGTTGAACGATGCGCAGGTCATGCTGGACGTCGAGGCTGCCGCCGCGCATCTCGCCGGCAAGAAGCTTGGCATTGTCGGCTATTGCTTCGGTGGCACTGTCGCCTGGTGGGGCGCCACGCGCACCAGCAAATTCGCTGCCTCGTCGTGCTGGTACGGCGGTGGCATCGCCGGCACGAAGGACGAGCGGCCGCATTGTCCGGTGCAGATGCATTTCGGTGAGACGGACGCCTCGATACCGATGACAGACGTGCAGGCGATACGCGCCGCGCAACCAAAGGTGGAGAGCTACGTCTACGCGGGGGCCGGCCACGGCTTCGGCTGTGACGAACGCGGCAGTTTCAGCAAGCCCGATTACGAGCTCGCGCAACGACGCACCGTCGAATTCTTCGCCAAACACCTCGGTTAGCCAGACACAACACCCGCGCGCTGCTCACAAGGCGGCGCGCGGCGCGCACAAACCCGTGGGCATCCGCGAACTGCCACGGTGTGGCCGCATCGCCCAGCGGAAGATGGGCAATGACAAATTTGCAATCCGCCAGCCTGACTGGCCTCGTGGTACTGCTGTGCGCATCAACCGGCTGTGCCCCCGTCCCGAACTCGCCCGCAACGCCACCTGCCTCGGAGGCAGCGAGCCAGCCGACTACGCCACCAGACTTGGCGGCGGCCGTTCACGATGCAGAGGAACTGGCGCAACTTCCGCCAGTCGAGCCGCACCACATCGATCACTCGGGCCGCAAGCAGCAAGGTCGCGCCTCGTACTACGCGTCACAGTTCACCAATCGGAAGATGGCCAACGGCAACCGCTTCAATCCGAACTCGGATGTTGCTGCCAGCAAGACATTGCCACTCGGCACCGTTGCCAAAGTGACCAATCTGAGCAACGGCAAGACGGCGACTGTGAAAGTGGAGGATCGTGGGCCGTACGTCGACGGCCGCGTCGTCGATTTGACGCCCAAGGTTGCCGAACAACTTGACATGAAAAAGGTTGGCGTGAGCCCTGTCGTGGTGGCGCCTATCGCCGTGCCGCAACCAAATGGCGACGTGAAGCTCGGCGCCGGGGCCGCTGAAGTCAGTCCGGAGGAACGGACGGCCGCGACCCAGACGACGCAGGCGCCTGCGCACTGATCGTCGTCATCCTCGCAGCACCCGTCCCGCAACTGCGACCAGCTTCGACGCAAGCTCGGGATCGCGCATGTGGCTCGCCGTGATGATCGCGTTGTCGAGCGCATGGTCGCAACCGGCAGGGCACGCTTCACGCTGCCTGCCGATCTCAGGCACGACGCGCTGCACCAGTGCGCGCGCCTTGTCGGCGTTGTCGAGCAGCACGCGCACCACGGCCTCGACTGTGACGTGGTCGTGGTCCGGATGCCAGCAGTCGAAGTCGGTCACCATCGCCACTGTGGCGTAGTTAATCTCCGCCTCGCGTGCGAGCTTCGCTTCCGGCATGTTGGTCATACCGATCACGCTGCAACCCCAGGAGCGATACAGCTCGCTCTCCGCCCTGGTGGAGAACTGCGGCCCTTCCATGACCAGATACGTGCCGCCGCGCGTCACCGGCAGACTGAGCTCGCGCGCCGCGTGCTCCAACGCGTCGCCAAGACGCGAACAGACCGGATGGGCCATCGAAACATGTGCCACGATACCTTCGCCGAAGAAGCTCTTCTCGCGCGCAAAGCTGCGGTCGATGAACTGATCGACGATGACAAAGTGTCCGGGCGGCAGTTCAGGCTTTAGGCTGCCGACCGCCGACAGTGACAGAACATCAGTGACACCGGAGCGCTTCAGCGCGTCGATGTTGGCGCGGTAGTTGAGATGTGTCGGCGACAGCGGATGGCCACGTCCATGCCGCGGCAGGAACACGCAGCGCACGTCGCCGAGCCGGCCGAATAATAGCGCATCCGACGGCATGCCCCAGGGCGTGGCCACCTGGCGCCACATTTTGTCCTCGAGTTCCTCGATGTCGTAGATGCCCGACCCACCGATCACCCCAATGACCGGGTCGATCATTGGCGTGCGATCATCAGTGCGTCAGTGTACATCCGCCCATACCTTGCGCTTCACCGCATAGGTCAGGCCAGCCATGATCAGGAAGAACAGCACCCAGCGCCAGCCGATCTGCTTGCGCTGCACCATCTCGGGGTTGGCGGCCCAATAGAGGAATGTGACGACGTCGTGCGCCATCTGCTCGACGCTCGCCGACGTGCCGTCGGCATAGGTGACCTGGCCATCGTGCAGCGGCGGCGGCATGGCGATCTGATGGCCCGGGAAGTATTTGTTGTAGTTCATCCCCTCCTGCATCTGCATGCCAGGTGGCGGATCGGCGAACCCCGTAAGCACCGCATAGACGTAGTCGGCGTGCCCTTCGCGGGCGTTGACGATCAGCGACAGATCGGGCGGCAGCGCGCCGTTGTGGGCGGCTCGCGCCGCCTGCTCGTTCGGGTAGGGCGACTTGAACTGATCCGCCGGCGTCGCCGGACCTTCCTTGGGATTGCCCTGATCATCCACTCCCTGAGGAACCGTGATTGCCGCGGCAATAGCCTTGATCTGGTCCTCGGTCAGGCCAATGCCGGTAAGATCGCGGTAATGCAGATACTGCAGTGAATGACACACCGCGCAGATCTCGGAATAGACCTGAAAGCCACGCTGCGCCGCGGCGAGGTCGAGGCCGCCGAACGGACCATCGAAGCTCCAGTGCTGTGCCGGCGGTGTCGGTGCCTCCTCTTGGGCCAGGGCAGGTGTCACCACCGCCCCGACCAATAGCGCCGTCAGCAGGAACCGGCGCAACGCGCCCATCATGCCTTCTCCATCGGCTTGGCGGTGGCTCCCGAGGGCATGGGGCCGCCACCGCTGATGACGGGACGACTGATGCTCTCCGGCAGCGGCCGCGGGCGCTCCAGTTTGCCGAGGATCGGCAGGATCACCAGGAAATGCAGGTAGTAGTACAGCGTGCCGACACGCGACAGGACGACCCAGATGCCTTCGGGCTTATGTGCGCCGCAGACACCCAGGACGATCACCGCCAAGACCCATACCCAGATGATCTGCCGGTAGATCGGTCGGAAGCGCGCGCTGCGTACCCGCGATGTGTCGAGCCAGGGCAGCACGAACAGGACAAGGATCGAGCCGAACATCATGCACACGCCGAGCAGCTTGTTCGGCACCGAGCGCAGGATCGCATAGTACGGCAGGAAGTACCATTCAGGCACGATGTCGGCTGGTGTCTGTAGCGGGTTGGCCGGGATGAAGTTGTTGGCGTCGCCCAGGAAGTTGGGCGCGAAGAACACCAGCACCGCCCACACCAGGAAGAACACGCACAGGCCGACACTGTCCTTCACTGTATAGTACGGATGGAACGGCACAGTGTCCTGCGGCGACTTCACATCGATGCCGAGTGGATTGTTCGACCCAACCACGTGCAGCGCGGCGACATGCAGGAACACCACGCCGATCAGCACGAAGGGCAGCAGGTAGTGCAGACTGAAGAAACGGTTGAGCGTCGGATTGTCCACGCTGAACCCGCCCCACAGGAAGGTCACGATCGGCTTGCCCACGATTGGGAAGGCGGAAAACAGGTTGGTGATGACGGTGGCGCCCCAATAGGACATCTGTCCCCAGGGCAGCACGTAGCCCATGAAGGCCGTCGCCATCATGAGCAGCAGGATCACCACGCCGATCATCCACAACAACTCGCGCGGCGACTTGTAGGAGCCGTAGTACATCCCGCGGAAGATATGAACGTAGGTGACGATGAAGAACATCGACGCCCCGTTCTGATGGATGTAGCGCAGCAGCCAGCCGTAGTTCACATCACGCATGATGTGCTGCACGGAGCCGAAGGCGAGCTCCGAGTTCGGCTGGTAGTTCATCGCCAAAAAGACGCCGGTCGCCATCATGATCAACAAGGTCACCATGGCGAGCGCGCCGAAGTTCCAGAAGTAGTTGAAGTTCTTCGGCGTCGGGAAGACCCCGTACTCCTTCTGCATCATCGTGAAGATGGGCAGACGGGTGTCGATCCAGTTGATCAGCGGGTTGCTGAATTCGCTCTTGTTCAGGCCGGCCATCGGGCAGTTTCCTTCGTCAGCCGATCTTGACTTTGGTATCGGACTCGAATGCGTAGGGCGGTATCGCCAGGTTGGCCGGCGCTGGACCGTGGCGCACGCGTCCCGACGTGTCGTACTGGCTGCCATGGCACGGGCAGAACCAGCCGCCCCAGTCGCCACGCGGGTCGGTCGGCTTGTTGCCGAGAGGCACGCAGCCGAGATGGGTGCAGATGCCGATCAGCACGATCCACGGGTTGTGGCCCGGCTTCACTCGCGCCTGATCCGGTTGTGGCTCGATGAGCTGGGACATCTGCACGTCCTCGGCTTCCTTGATCTCCTTGTCCGTGCGGTGGCGCACAAAGACCGGCTTGCCTTGCCAGAGCACGGTGATCCCCTGGCCGACTGAGATCGGCGTCAGATCCACCTCGATGGCGGACAATGCGAGCACGTCCGCCGACGGGTTCATATAGTCGATGAAGGTCCAGGCGACGGCGGCGGCACCGATGCCAGCGGTCGCGCCAGTGACCAGCTTCAGGAAATCACGTTTGGTAACTTCGCCAGGTTGACCGTGGGCGATTGCGGCGGCGGACGGATCAGCCATCTTTCCCCTCGACAAAACCCTGGCCTGCCACCGGACGTACTCGACCGCAGACAGATCGCGAAATCTGCCTGGAATTCAGCCTTGGCACCGCCGGTTGCGGCCACGCGCGACATACTAGGTGCGCGCCCCGCCCCCTGCAACACACCGCCCGGTGCGCGGCACGTCACCGTCTCGGTTGCATTAATGCGACACGCCGTCTAAATCGCGTATCATTGATCAGATTTTACCAAAGGCGGCCTTGCGGGCGTTTTCGGCCGGGTCGAAGTCGGAGGACGTTAGAAAGCGGCTCAGCCAACAGTCCGCGACGCGGGAGGAGCACGGCGCTGGACGGCGAATTCAACTCGTATGCGATCGCGAGCATGGCAATGCCAGGAGGGCAGCGGACCATGACGGACAGCGACCAACCGACGCGGTTCGATCGTGCGACGTGACGCGGCGGTTCTCGCGTTGGGGGCGCTGGCGCAGGAGGTCCGGCTGGAGATGGTCAGTCTGTTGGCTGCCAGCGGGTCGGATGGCCTGCCCGCCGGTGTCATCGCAGCTCGGCTGGGCATCGCACCCGCCTCGCTCTCCTTTCATTTTCAGCAGTTGGTGCGCGCTGGGCTTCTGACGCAGCGACGCCGCAGCCGCTACGTCATATATGCGGCCAACCTGCGGATGATGGACTGCCTGCTCAGCTACCTGGATGGACGCTGGCGCGGCCGACAGCTCAAGGAAGGATCGATGGATCCGCAGCAGCAGCAAGGGCGCAACGACTGCTAGGCGCAGTCATGGCAATTGGACGGCGCGCGACTGAGCCGGCAAGTTAGTGCGGCTGCAACAGGCCAGGACGCCATGCCTCCACATCACGCGCTGAAACCCGCGGCGCAATCGTGGTTCGAGTTGCTGCGCGACCGGCTCTGCGCCGGGTTCGAAGCGATTGAGGACGCGCTTTCCGGCGAAATGCCCGCCGGCCGCTTCACCCGCACCGAGTGGCCCCGACCGGGCGGCGGCGGCGGCGCGATGAGCGTGATGCACGGCCGCGTATTCGAGAAGGTTGGCGTCAACGTCTCCACCGTGTGGGGCGAATTCAGCCCGGAATTCCGCGCGCAGATCCCCGGGGCAGAGACAGACCCGCGCTTCTGGGCAAGCGGCATCAGTTTGGTCGCGCACATGCGCAACCCTCACGTGCCGGCAGCACACTTCAACACACGGATGCTGGTCACCACCAAAGGCTGGTTCGGTGGCGGCGGCGACCTGACGCCGATGCGGCTCGAAACGCCCGAGGCGCTGGAAGACGCCGCTGGCTTCCATGCCACCTTCAAGGCCGCCTGCGATCGCCATGATCCCGCCTACTATCCCGACTTCAAGGCCTGGTGCGACCGCTACTTCTTCCTGCCGCACCGCGACGAGCCGCGCGGCGCCGGCGGCATCTTCTACGATCACCACTTCAGCGGCGACGCCGATGCCGATTTCGCGTTCACGCGCGACATTGGGATGGCGTTCCTCGACGTCTTTCCCCGCATTGTTCGCCGACGCATGGCGGAGCCGTGGACAGCCGAGGAGCGCGAGTACCAGTTGGTGCGACGTGGCCGCTACGTGGAATTCAACCTGATCTACGACCGCGGCACACTGTTCGGCTTGAAGACCGGCGGCAACGTCGAGGCAATCCTGATGAGCCTACCGCCCGAGGTGAAGTGGCCCTGATCCTATCATCTGCTGCCCTTGTCACTCTTCGCCCGGCTCACCCGCCTCATCCTCATCAGGCGTCAGAACGTCCTGCGCCTCGTCGCTTTCCAGCAACGCCGTTTGCTGCGCCTCGGTCATCAGGCCCCACGCGATCCGCAGGAGATCCTGCAGCGACGCAATCTCCTGCTCCGGATCGACCGTGCCGGAGAGTCTCGCGGCATCGATCAGGCTCTCGATATCGGTGTCAGTCGCTCCGCTCATACCTCAGTTCCCATCCTCCACTGTTGCCGGATGCAGCCCGCTAAATCGGTTGGCCGGGCCTTGGGATTTTTAACGTTGTCGTGAGCCGCCCGGGCGTCCGACCACACCAGCGCGGAACAGCAGGGTCAGCGGTACCAGGCAGAATGCCGCGAGCGCAATATAGGCGTAGAGATCCATGTAGGACAGAATCGCCGCCTGCAGATTGAGGGTCCGATTGATCAGCCCCATCGCGGCATCGTGCGCGCTGGCCCCAGTGTGCCCCATCGACCGCAGCGTCTGCGTGTAGCGCCCAAGCGTGTCCTGATAGGGCTGGTCATACGGCGTCAGATGGCCGGCGAGATATGCTCGATGGGCCTGCTGACGCTCCGCTCCCACCGCCGTGATCACCGCGATGCCAACCGAGCCCGAGATGTTGCGGAACATCGAATACAGTGCGGTGGCATCGGCGTTCAGCGACCGCGGCAGCGATGAGTAGGACAGCGTGCTGTTCGGCACGAACAGGAAGCCAAACGCCATCATCTGGAACGCGCGGAAGGAGGCGAGCGTCCAGAAGTCCATCTGTGGCGTCAGCCGATATCCAATCGCGACGGAACACCCCAGCACAGTGAACCCGAACGCGATCACATACCGTGTCTGCACGTTCGGCAGCACGATGCGCGCGACGATCGGAATGAACACGATCATCGCCGCCGCACCGGGCGACAGGAGCAGTCCCGCCAGCAACGCCGTGTAGCCGAACCACTGCTGCGCCATCACCGGGATGATCACGTTGGTCGAATAGAGTATCCCGCCGATCCCCGACACCATGACCACGCCGACGGCGAAATTCCGGTCCTTCAGGCAGCGCAGATCCACGACCGGCTTCTCGACCATCAGAAGCCACGCCACGCCACCGACAATCCCAACTGCTGCCAACAGCGCGTAAAGCTGGATGGTCGGCGAACTGAACCAGTCGCTGTCCTCGCCACGGTCCAGCATGATCTGCAGCGCACCCAGTCCGAGCGCGATCAACGCCAGGCCGCCATAGTCGATGTCGCGCGGATGCGCGCGATCGCGCTGCACCCATGGCGGATCCTCAACCAATTGCGACACGGCAATGAAGGCGCAGATGCCGACCGGCACGTTGATCAGGAACACCCAGCGCCAGGAATAGTCATCGGTGATCCAGCCGCCAAGCACCGGACCGATGATCGGCGCAAAGATCACCGCGATCGCCACCAGCGAAAACCCCTTCGCCCGATCCGACGGCGCGAACGTGTCCAGGATCACCGACTGCTGGCTCGGCTGCAGCCCGCCGCCGAACAACCCCTGCAGCAGCCGAAACACCACAAGCTGCGGCAGGCTGGTCGCGATGCCGCACAGGAACGAGCACACCGTGAACATCGCAATGCAGATCAGGAAATACCGCTTGCGACCGATCAGGCGTCCCAGCCAACCGGCGACCGGCACCACAATTCCGTTCGCGACCAGATAGGATGTCAGCGTCCAGGTGGCATCGTCATTGCTCGCCGACAGAGCGCCGGCAATGTTCGGCAGGCTCACATTGACGATCGTGGTGTCCAGGATCTCCATGAACGGCGCCAATGTCGCCGCGGCGGCCACCAGCCAGACACTGCCCCTCGGCCGCCACGCCGCATCCTGCCAATCGCTCATGCGGTACCCTGCATTGCGGCGATGGTGACGCGGTCCCCCTGGCCTCTATCCAGGCTCCGCATCGCCGAGATGCACGATCGGGATGGCAGAGAGGCCGAGCGGCAGAGGGAGAGCGGGGTCCATGCCGGAGTCGATCAGTATCTTAACCGGGACACGCTGGACGATCTTCACGAAGTTGCCGGTGGCGTTTTCCGGCGGGAAGGCGGTGAAGCGCGAGCCGGAGCCAAGCTGGATGCTGTCGACGTGGCCTACCAGCTTCAGGTGCGGATAGGCATCGATGTCGATGTCCACCTTCTTGCCCGGGCGCATACGGTCCAGTTGGGATTCCTTGAAGTTGGCGGTGATCCAGATGTCCGGGGTGACAATCGACAGGACCGACTGGGCTGCCTGCACATAGTTGCCCTGCTCGACATTCCGCTTGGTGATCCAGCCGTCCTGCGGCGCGGTGACCTTGGTCCATGACAGGTTCAGTGCCGCCTGATCGAGCTGCGCGTGGGCGAGCGCCACCTGTGCCTCGAGCTCCCGCACCTTGGCCTCTGCCTCGCCGATGTATTGCGGCACCAGCTCGGCTTGCCGGAGCGCCGCCTGCGCCTGATCCACCTGGGCATTGGCGTTGCGCAGCGCCGCGTCCGAGGTGTCGATCTCCTGCTGCGTGGTAGCCTGCTTCGGCAGGTCGCGCTGGCGGCGTGCATCCGCCTCTGCCTTGAAGTGGCTGGCACGGGTTGCGGCCAGCACTGCCTGCGCGGCAGCCAGCTTGGCGGGGTACTCCTCCTTCGCCCATTCCAGGTTGATGCGGGCGTTGGCGAGTTGCGCCTCAGCCACCTGGAGGTTGCCCTGCGCCTGGTCGCGCGCCGCGGTGTAGGCCCGCGGATCAATTTCGAGCAGAACGTCGCCGGCCTTGACCCGCTGGTTGTCGGTCACGTGCAGGGCAACGACCGTGCCCGCAACCTGCGGCGCCATCGCGATCGCCCGGCCGTCGGTGTAGGCGTCGTCGGTGCTCACCTCGTCCCGGCTGAGATACCAGTGAGTCGTGGCTCCCGCGGCCGCCACCAGCACGATCAGCAGCAGAACCCATTTGGCGCGCGAGGCGCGCCGGCTCCTTTGTCGTGACGACAGACGATCCCATTGGTCGGAGCGCGTATGCCCCCGCGCGACTGGCGGCGGCAGGTCGGTTGTTGTGTGGTCGTTCATCCCCGTCGCCCATTAGTGGCCGACACTTGACCCCAGGCATAGCACAATCAGAAGTGGCGCTGGAAGGTTAACGAAACGCTACTGCGCAACTCCTGGTTCCATCAGGCCCTGGCTGCGGACCAGTCTGGCATACAGGCCATCCTCATCCAGTAATACAGCGTGACTTCCGCGTTCTATCGCTCTGCCGTCATGTATAACCACCACCTGATCGGCGTCACGCACCGTGGAAAGCCGGTGAGCGACCACGATGGTGGTGCGGCCCTGCCGTAACCGCGCGAGCGCCACCTGGATGGCCGCTTCGCTCTCCGTGTCGAGCGCGCTGGTCGCCTCGTCGAGGAGCAGGATACGCGGATTGCGCAGCAGAGCGCGCGCCAGGGCCACCCGTTGGCGTTGGCCGCCGGACAGCCGTTGGCCGCCTGGACCGACTCTCGTGGCAAACCCGTCCGGTAGTGCGGCGATGAACCCCGAGGCCGCGGCGGCCTCTGCCGCTGCGGCGATCTCGGCCTCCGAGGCACCCGGCCGCCCCATGCGGATGTTCGCCAGGACAGTGTCATCAAACAACAGGGCGTCCTGCGCAACGTAGGCGATGGCGTCGCGCAGACTGGCCAGCGTGACACGCCGCACGTCGCTGCCGTCGATCCGCACCATGCCGGCGGTCGCATCGTGCAGCCGCGGGATCAGGGCCAGTGCGGTGGATTTGCCTGCGCCCGACGGTCCGACCAATGCGACCATCGTGCCTGGCTCCGCCGCGAAGCTGAGGCCGGCGAGACCGATACGACCGTCCGGATAGTGGAAATGTACATCGTCGAACACCACGCGACCGCGGCCGGCCGACAACGCCGCGGCGTCCGGCGCATCCACAATGTGCGGTCGTTCGTCGACCACACTGAACACGCGGGTCAGTCCGGCCAGGCCCTCCTGTAGCGCGGCGTTCAGCGATCCGAGAGCGCGTAGCGGGCGTGAGGCGATCAGCAGCGCGGCGACAAAGCCGGTGAAGTTGCCGATCGTCTGCGAGCTGATCGCGGCGCGCCACCCGGCGAAGCCGATGACCGCGGCGACCGCCGCACCTCCCAGAACCTCGAGCACCGGATCGACGCGTGCGCGTCCCTTGGCCATGCGCATCAATGCCCGATAGAGCTGCGCGAAAGCGCTTTCCGCCCGCTCGGTTTCGGCGTCCTCCAGACGATACGCACGCACCGTACGGGCCTGCGCAAAGCTCTCATTCAGCATTGCCGCCGCCTCGCCCATCCGCTCCTGCATGCCGCCCGAGGCGCGGCGGATGCGCCGGCCAATGTTCTGGATCGGCACCGCCGCCAGCGGATACAGCGCCGCGGCGATCAGGCTGAGCAGCCAGTCGAGATACAGCATCGACGCGACCAGCCCGACCACCGTCACCGCGTCGGCAACTCCGTTCACTGTGCGGGTCAGCGCGTCGCGGATGATCGCCGCGTCGGTGGTGAAGCGGGCGGCGAGCTGTGCGGGCGCCTCGCGCTCCAGCCGTGCCAGGTCAGCGTGCGCGAGGTGCGAGAACATACGGCCCTGCAGCTCGCGGATCACCAGCAGCACGATCTGCTGCACCTGCACGTTCTGGAAATACTGTGCCGCCGCCTTGATCGAGGTGATGGCGACCACCAGCGCGGGAATCTGATACAGGATGCGCCGGTCGCGATCGGTGAACATCTGGAATGCGTGGTCGATCACCACCGGGTACAGCGCAGTGGTGCCGGCCATCAGGCAGGTCAGCACCAGCACCAGCAGCAGACGCGGCCTGTGATGGCTGACATGCTCGCGCCACAACCGCGCCAGCAGTGCGCGCGTCGAGTCGCGTCCGGCTGCGAAGTCCAGGCCGGGTGTGACAGCATCCATGGGCAGCGTTTATCAGCGGCGGCGGGGGGTTGCCAGCGCAGCAGCGGCCGCGGTTCAGGTTTCTGGCAGGTTCAGATCGATCTTGAGCTTGAGCATCAGCGGCGTTTCCGGATTGTTGGCCACCACCACCGCCGGCACGGCGCCGCCGACGCGGACGCCGTACCGCGTATCGATGCCAAGCCGGCATTCCAGGAAGTCGAAATGCACTTCCGCCCCGTTCGGGTGGACGATCACCGGAAAGCCAAGGCCACCACCGTGGCACAGTTTGTTCACCAGGCCCTGGATCACCTTCTGGATCCTCAGCAGCTCCGTGCGCCCGACCAATTCGATGAGCATCCGGCGGTAGAACTCGCGCACCAAGGGCAGCGCGCCACGCAGCACCATCGATGACACGACGGGATTGCGCAGCCAGCCCTCCTCCACCGGCGAGACAAAAAAACCCAGCCTGGCGCGATTGTAATCCGACTCCCCAATACGCGCCGGCCCCTCGCAGAACGCCGACAGACCGATGGTCTTGGTCAGGAATGGATCGCGCGGGAAAATCGCGCGCATGTTGTCGATGACCAGCACCTGATCCAACTGCACCGCAGCGTCGGACGATATACGGTCGAGAATCTGGCTCAGGTAGAAATGCGCGACGTTGTCGGCAATCTCCGGCGCCATGGTGGGGACGACATAGCCCGTGCATCTGTGACGCGCCAGGACAGCCTGGTCATCCTGGTCGAAGTCGCCCACGCAATACACGGCAACGGAATCATTGACGCAGTGCAGGCTGCCCAGGAAAACGTCGAGCCAACCGGCATCGCGCTCACGCAGGTAGAAGGCAACCACCGCGTCGGTTGCCGATCCCGGCGGCTCGTGTGCCGACGGCAATGTATCCGTCGTATTGAGCCAGGCGCCTCGTAACGGATGCATGTGGACGACATAGTTGTGCACGCCCTGATCGATCGCACCGGTGATTGGCGTGGTACGCCCGGCCAACTGGTGCACCATGGCAGCGAGGTAGCGCAGCATGCCTGCGCGGGTACCGGCTGTGATGTCGGCATTCGACACAATGCAATCGCGAATGTTGTGGGCGACCGCCTCGCCATAGCCCTGCACAACGGCATCGCGCACCGCTGGTGCGTCCTCGATCCTGCGGGGTTCAGCTGTATAGACGATGTCCGCGGGCAGCGGTGCCGCGAAGGGGTCGGTCTGAAAAACAGTCGTCGATGGGTCCGCCAGCAACACGTTGGCGTACAACTCGCCCTGGCGAAGCAGGAAATCCTGAAAGCTGAAGTAGCGACTCGCCATGGCCGTCATGCGTGGCTGCGCCGAGTGGCTGATTCGCTCGACGATGACGCCGTGGGCGCGAAGCTGCTCGATAGTGTCGGCCGCGACATCCTGGACCTGAAGACAAACGTCGCCGGCAAATGCTGCATTGCGGAGAGACGTGATGAACGGTTCCAGCCGGTGGAACGGCAGCCTGGCGCAGAAGCCCATGATCAGGTTCTTCGAGCCGTTCACTCACTTGCCCCGGTCGGTGACAGGGCGCGCAGCCTAAAGCAGGAGAAGCCACGCTGAAACGTTTGAAGCCATGCTGAAGTGTTCCTCCCCCTCCCCTCGCGGGAGGGGGTCAGGGGAGGGGGCGAACCGTGCGGCCCGGTCCCTACACCCGCCGCGCCAGTTCCCTGCGACAGGCCTCCTCGCCGGCAACGCATCCGCCGTCCAGCCACCACTGGCGCACCGCACGCAGCAGAACACCGACGCGTGGGCCTTCCGGCTCGCCAAGCGCCAGCACATCCCTCCCTTCCAGAGGAAACACCGGACGCGGCAACGCCGCCAGCCGAGCGCGCAAAGCAACCCATTCCGGTGCATCAGCCCCGGCGAGCCAGGCTCGATCGATCAGCAAGTCCCGCGTCTCGTCCGCCAGCAGACGATGGAGCGCAGCGTCGACATCGTCCGGGCGCGGCACGGGGCCGGCGCGCAGCGCAACCAGCCGATCGCGATCCACTGCCGACAGACGCAGGCGCGCGGACAGCGCCACCGGCATCGCCAGTCAGCAGCGCCGCCAGCCGCAGCAACGGATCATTCGGAGCTGCCCGCCTCGACAAGCCGCGCAAGCCGCGCCGGATCGGCACCCTCCGGCACTACCGCTCCCAGCACGCCCGCCTCATCCATCAGCGCGACGGCGGCACGTGGATCGGGCGCCGACAGGATTCGCGCAAGCTCGCTCCACACCCGCTCGACCGACAGTCTGGCCAGACCCGGCACACCGCCGCGGATCGCCACCAGTGCCGCCGCATCGGCGGTCCCCCTGCCATAGCGCGCAAAGAACCGGAAGAACCGCAGGATGCGCAGATAGTCCTCGGCTGATGCGGGTCGCCGGATCGCCGACGAACCGCACGACGCCGGCATGCAGGTCACTGACGCCGCCGAAGTAGTCGAACACCTCGCCGGTGCGCGTCAGCGACATTGCATTGATCGTGAAGTCGCGCCGCGCGGCATCCGCCCGCCAGTCACCGGTGAATGCCACCACGGCGTGGCGTCCGTCGGTCTCGACGTCGCGGCGCAGCGTGGTGACCTCAAAGCCGCGCCTATCCAACACCGCCGTGACCGTGCCGTGCTCGATCCCGGTCGGCACGGCACGGATGCCGGCGGCTAGCAGCGCCTCGGTCACCTGCTCGGGTGTGCGCGGTGTCGCCAGGTCGATCTCCGTAACAGCGCGGCTCGCCAGCGTGTCGCGCACCGCGCCGCCAATCACGCGCGCCTCGGGCAATGCCGCCATCACCGCGGCCAAAGCGGGTTCCGTCAGAAAGTCGGGAGGTAGGATTCGCAGTACTGGTGCATCGCTCATTGTGGCGCGGCGTGCCCGGAGATGACCCTGCCGTTCTGTATCCTCGCAGGTTCGTAGCGGGCACCAGGTGGCAGTGCATCCTCCTCGCTGAGCCAGATCAGGAGACCGGCAAGCACAGCCAGCACGCAGGCAGCGCCCACCATGACGCGGACGGACGCGGCACCTTCCAGCGCCGCGAAACGCCAGATGGCAAAGACCACAAACGGCGTGAGGAACAACGCCAGTTCAACCAGCCGTAGCATGCGGCCCCAGTGCCCGCAGCTTCTGCGCCAGATGCACCAGGATCGCGGCGGTTGCCCCCCAGATGTAGTGATCGGGATGCGGCCATACCCAGTATTCGCGCCAGACGCCCCGAACGTGGTGGCGCTGGCGCTTCGGTGCAGCGGGATCGAGCAACACGTCGATCGACAGCTCGAACACCGACTCCACTTCGTCGGGTGCCGGCCGCAGTGGCAGGCCGGGCGGCAACAGCCCGATCACTGGAGTGATGCGATAGCCAGTGTTGGTCACGTAGTCCGCCATCAGGCCGAGTATCTCGACCTGGGACCGGTCGAGCGCGATTTCCTCCTCCGCCTCGCGCAACGCCGCCGCTGCGGCATCTTCGTCGTGCGCGTCGATCCGGCCGCCGGGGAAACTCACCTGCCCGCCATGCTTATTCAGGTGCGCGTTGCGTTTGGTGAGCAGAATGCCCGGCGCTGGTCCCAGAATGACTGGAACAAGCACCGCGGCTGGCACCGGCGCCTGGCTCATTACCGCGAGCACATCGTCACCGTGCGCAACATCGCCGGGAAGCGGTTCGGCAGCAATCGCGGTGAGCCGCGCGCGCAGCTCGGCAGCCGTCATTGATGTGGCGTCACACTTCGCTGGGGGGCAGTTCGCCCAGCGGAAAGAACCGGCAGCAGCTCCAGACGCCGAGCATCCGGCGGCAGCCGACCCATTCAGGAACGGCCAGTGCGACCAGCTCGTAATAGACGGCGCGATTGATCCGTGCCTCGACGCCGCACTCGCCGGCACCTGAACGCATCAGGATGTAGGGCGTCGGCTCGCAGGTCAGCAGGTCGTGCGCCACCCGGATCGGATGCTCCGGACCTGCCGTCACCACCTGGTCGACATTGGTGCGGAAGGACAGAGTTTGCTGTCGGCCGTCGCCTGTCCAATCCAGCTCGACGGCGACGAATGGCGCGTCCTCTACCTCGATGCGCCCGCGCTCGGCCGGGGTCTCCAACCAGAACGAACCGTCCGCTTCGCGTTTCAGCACGCTGGCGAACAGGCACACCAGCTCCTTTCGCGCGATAGGGCTGCCGCGATACAGCCAAGTGCCATCGCGCCGGATCAGGAAAGGTAGATCGCCGCATTCCACCGGTGTGCGGCGTGGGCGAGTTCGAGAGCATGGAACGGAGTGGATCGGCTCGGCGAACGCCGTGGCGGCCACTCGCGCGCCGGGGTCAACCCCGAGAGCACCGGCAGATGGCGTTGGAGAGCTGCCCTCGTTCACGTCTCCATCCCTCGCGAACTTTCATCGTAGGGTCCGATATAGGGAGCATCCCCCCGCGCGTGAAAGTGCCTATATGACGGCTTGGTAAGTTTTATCAGAGGTATATCACGGTATGTCTGTGAGTATGGCTGCCACGCAACAAGGCGCGATCGACCCGACCACCATTCTCGCGGAGGTCGAAGCGCTCGGTGCGCGCATCGGCAGGGTGCGTGCGGCAATCGGGCGCGTGATCTTTGGCCAGGATGAAGTGGTGGATCAGACGCTGATCACGCTGCTTTCTGGTGGCCACGCACTACTGGTCGGCGTGCCCGGTCTGGGCAAGAGCCGGTTGGTCGAGACGTTGGGCGTCGTGCTCGGCTTGGCGACCAAACGCGTGCAGTTCACTCCCGACCTGATGCCCGCGGACATCATCGGCAGCGAGGTGCTGGACGATGTGGAAGGCCGCCGCAGTTTCCGCTTTGTCCCTGGGCCAGTGTTCAGCCAGCTCCTGATGGCTGACGAGATCAACCGCGCCAGTCCGCGCACCCAATCTGCGCTGTTGCAGGCGATGCAGGAGCAGCGCGTTGCGATGGCGGGCATCGAGCACGTGCTGCCGCAACCATTTCATGTGCTGGCGACGCAGAATCCGATCGAGCAGGAGGGCACCTATCCATTGCCCGAGGCGCAGCTCGATCGGTTCCTGCTCGAGGTCGATGTCAGCTATCCGGCACTGGAGGCGGAGCGCACCATGCTGCTCGCCACCACCGGCGCAGCCGAGGCACCGCCCGAGCCTACCATGACAAGCGAGGAACTGCGTGCCGCACAGGCACTCATCCGCCGCGTGCCGGTGGGCGAAAAGGTGGTGGATGCAATCCTCTCGTTGGTACGCGGTGGACGGCCAGAGACCGCCGAAGATGACACGGTGCGGCGGCACGTCGCCTGGGGTCCTGGGCCGCGGGCGGCGCAGGCACTCATGCTGGCGTCGCGTGCCCGTGCGCTGCTGGGCGCCAGGCTCGCGCCCAGCATTGATGATGTGGTGGCGCTGGCGCGGCCGGTGCTGCGGCATCGCATGGCACTGAACTTTTCGGCGCGCGCCGACGGTGTTGCGCTGGCAGATGTGATCGACCGTCTGGTTGAGCGACTTGCCTAGCGGTTTCGTTCACGCCACCGCGGACGCGAGGCGGGCGGAGGCGCTTGGTGCGCGCCTGCCCCCGCTGCTGGTTGCCGCCGAGCGTGTCGCTTCGACGGTCGCGCAGGGTGTACACGGCAGGCGCCGGGTCGGCCAGGGCGACAGCTTCTGGCAGTTCCGCCACTTCGTCGCCGGCGATCCGATGTCGCGCATCGACTGGCGTCAGTCAGCGAAATCGGGCCGTCCGGCGCCGGAGGGTTGGTTCATCCGCGAGACCGAGTGGGAGGCGGCGCAGACCGTATGCCTCTGGCGCGACGCCTCTGCATCAATGCGTTGGCGTTCGCGCGGTGCGCCGGTGGAGAAGCGCGACCGCGCGAGTTTGCTGCTGCTGGCGTTGGCGTCGCTGCTGCTGCGCGGCGGCGAGCGGGTCACCATGATCGCCCCCGATGCGCGACCAATCTCCGGCCGCGTCGGGTTGGACCGATTGGCCGAGGCATTGGTCGGCAGATCCGACGATGACCTCGGGCTGCCGCCGCGCATGCCTCTGCCCAGGCACGCGCGTGTCGTGCTGTTTGGCGATTTCCTCTCGCCGCTTGACGAGATCCAGACGGCGGTCGGCCGGCTGTCTTCGATCCCGGTCGGCGGCTACATGTTGCAGGTGCTCGACCCGGCCGAGGCAGACTTGCCCTACAGCGGTCGCATCCGTTTCCACGGACTGGAGCGGGAGGGTGACACGCTGATCCCGCGCGTAGAGGGCGTCCGCGACGAGTATGGACGGCGCATGAAGGCACAGCAGGAAGGGCTTGCGGCAATCTGCTCCGCCGCCGGGTTCGGCTTCGCCATCCACCGCACCGACCATTCGCCTGAGTCCGCGCTGCTGGGTCTCTACACGGCACTGACCGCACGATGATGGTCGGAACAAGTCCGGCCATGACGGTTGAAGGCTGGGTCGACGCCCGGAGCAATGCATGATCTTTGCCGCGCCCTGGGTCCTGCTCGCGCTGCCGGCCCTGCCGCTGCTGTGGTGGCTGCTGCGGGTGACACCGCCCGCGCCGCGCAGCGAATCATTCCCGGCAATCCGTCTGCTGATGGGGCTGCACGCCCGCGAGGAAACTCCGGCGCGGACACCCTGGTGGCTGCTGCTGCTGCGCATGGTCGCGGCGACATTGGTGATCCTGGCATTGGCGCGACCGGTGCTCGATGCCGGCTCAACGCTGGCCGGTTCTGGCCCAGTGCTGTTGGTGGTGGACAATGGCTGGGCATCGGCCGGCGACTGGCCGCGACGCATGCAGGCAGCCAACGCCGTTCTGGATCGCGCCGAACGCGCCGGGCGGGAGGTGGCACTGCTGGCCACCGCACCGGACGGCTCTGCTGCCGCCCCGCAGGCCACCGCGCCGCTCCCGGTGGCCGATCTGCGCGCGCGTGTCGCCGCGCTGCACCCTGAAGCCTGGCCCCCAGATCGTGCGGCCGCGGCAAAAGCGCTGCTGGCCTGGCACCAACCCGGCGCTGCGGTGGCCTATCTGGGCGACGGGCTGACACATGGTGCCGATTTCACGCAATTCGCCGCGGCGTTGGGCGAGGTAGGCAAGGTGACCGAGTTGCGCAGTGAGGCGGCGCCGGCCCGTCTCCTGCTGCCGCCGGAAAACCAGGCTGACCGACTGGTGGCGCGGGTCGCCCAGGCGCCGCATCCCCTCGCCGACAAGGCCGTGGTGCTGGCGCAAAGCGGCGATGGCCGCACCCTGGCCCGTGCAACGCTGGATCTGCCGGCCGGTGCAAGCCAGGCCAGCGCCGCGATCGTGCTGCCGCCAGAACTGCGCAACCGGCTTAGCCGGCTGGTGCTGGAAGGGCCTCCGACGGCTGCCTCCGTGGTGCTGCTCGACGAACGCTGGCGCCGGCGGCCAGTCGGCATGCTCGCCGGC
Organism: uncultured Alphaproteobacteria bacterium; assembly: GCA_963799415.1. Classification (GTDB taxonomy): domain Bacteria; phylum Pseudomonadota; class Alphaproteobacteria; order Acetobacterales; family Acetobacteraceae; genus JAMXLO01. The sequence continues at coordinate 43,777 of CAWCXI010000032.1, forward strand.
GACCTCGCGACCGCCGACACCCCCTTTGCCGGACCGCTCTATTATCTGCATCGCGCGCTGGAGCCGTACACCGAGGTCCGCGAGGCCGATCTGGCGACCCTGCTGCAACGCGACCTGTCGGTGCTGATCCTGGCCGATCGGCCGCTGCCGGCGGGTGCCGAGCGCGACGCGTTGACCAAATGGGTGGAGCAAGGCGGACTTCTGATCCGCTTCGCCGGCCCACGCACCGCGGAACAACCGCTCGGCGAAACCGATCCACTGATGCCGGTGAAACTGCTCGGCGGCGACCGCCAGCTTGGCGGCGCGCTGTCCTGGGCCGAACCCGCCGGTGTGGCGCAGTTCAGCGCCAGCTCGCCATTCGCCGGCCTCGCCGTGCCGGCCGAGGTCAAGGTGAACCGCCAGGTGCTGGCCGAGCCTTCGGCCGACCTTACCGCCCATACCTGGGCGACGCTGGCCGACGGCACACCGCTGGTGACCCAGTCGACGCTAGGTGGCGGGACGCGTCGTGCTGTTCCACGTCACCGCCAATGCCGATTGGTCCAACCTGCCGCTGTCCGGCCTGTTCGTCGATATGCTGCGCCGGCTGGTCGCGCTGTCGGCGGGCGTGGCGCCGACCGCCGACAACAGCGTCCTGGCGCCGGCGGAGACGCTGGACGGCTACGGCCTGCTGTCCCCGCCACCCCAGGCCGCGACGGGTCTGCCCGCCAACGAGATCGCACGTACTCCCGCGTCGCCGCGCCACCCGCCCGGGCTGTACGGGCCGGAGAATGGCCGACGCGCGCTCAATCTCGGCACCAATCTCCCGCTGCCCGAGGCGGCGTCGCCGGTGGCCGGTGCACGCATCGAGGATTACGCGAACGCCGTGCCAGAGCGCGCGCTTGGGCCGTCGCTGCTGGCAGCCGCGGTCGTGCTGCTGGCGCTCGACCTGCTGATCGCGCTGGGTCTGCGCGGCCTGCTGCGGCCCAGCCGGATCGCCGCGGCGCTGGTGCTCGGGGTGCTGGTCACGCCGGCGGCGCAGGCGCTCGACACCAACCCCAATCCGGCCCTCGCCACGCGGCTCGGCTACATCGTCACCGGCGATCCGCCAGTTGGACGCCGTGTCGCGCACCGGCCTGGAAGGGTCTGTCGGACTACGTCAACCGCCGCACCGCCGCGACATTGGCGGAACCGGACGCGGTCGACCCGGGCAAGACCGACCTCAGCTTCTATCCGCTGCTCTACTGGCCGATCAGCGCCGATGCGCAGCCGCTTTCCTCGGAACAGGCGGCGGCGCTGAACGACTACATGAGCCGCGGCGGCATCATCCTGATCGACACGCGGGATTCCGGCTCCGGCGCGGGCTTCGCGCCGGGCACCGAATCGGCGCTGCAGCGGGTCGCGCACGGCCTGGTCGATCCCGCCGCTGGCGCCGCTGACCACCGAGCACGTGCTGGCGCGCGCCTTCTACCTGCTGCAGGACTTTCCCGGCCGCTACACCGGCGACACGGTGTGGGTGCAGCGCGACCAGGACCGCACCAACGACAGCGTCAGCCCGGTGATCATCGGCGGCAACGACTGGGCCTCCGCCTGGGCGGTCGACGACGGCGGGCGCAACCCCTACGCGGTGATCCCGGCGGCGGCGCGCCAGCGCACGCTGGCCTATCGGTTCGGCGTCAACCTCGTGATGTACGCGCTGACCGGCAACTACAAAGGCGACCAGGTGCACGTGCCGGCCATCCTGCAAAGGCTGGGGCAGTGACGCTAACCTCCCACCGCTCCCGCAAGGGGCGGGGGAGAGGAAGACTCACGCCGCTCCACTCCCCTTGCGGGAGGGGGTGGGGGTGGGGGCCTGAATGCACCCGGAAGAAGTCATCGCCGCCCTGCGCTTCGAGCCGTTGCTGCCGGTCTGGCTGATCGCGTCCTCGGCACGCTCGCGCTGCTTGTCGTGGCACTTGCCGCCTTCCGGCGCGCGCGCGGCACATCTGGCGGTTCGCCGGCTTCGCCGTGCTGCTGCTGTGGCTCGCCGGTCCGCGCCTGGTGCAGGAAAGCCGCGACAATCTGCCCGATATCGGCCTGCTCGTGGTCGACCAGACGGCCTCGATGCAGATCGGCGAGCGCGCGCGGCTGGCCGAGGCAGCACGCGCCACCCTGACCCAGCAGGCGGCGAAGCTGCCCGATCTCGAGCTGCGCACCGTCACCGTGCCGGAAAGCGGCGATTCCGGCACACGCCTGTTCGCGTGCGATCGACCGCGCGCTGGCCGACATCCCGCGTTCGCGCCTGGCCGGCACGATCGCCATCACCGACGGCCAGGTGCACGACATTCCCGACGCGCCGCCCGGCGGCGCGCCGCTCAATGTGCTGATCCCGGCGAAGGGCGAGGAGACCGACCGCCGCCTCCGCGTCATCGAGGCGCCGAGCTACGGCATCGTCGGCAAGACCGTCACGATACGCGTCGCCATCGAGGATCTCGGCGTGGCGCATCCCGGTCGCCTCCGCCAACCTGACCATCCGCCGCGACGGCGAGCCGCCGCGGGTCGAGAACGTGCCGATCGGCGTCGAGCAGCGATCGACCTGCCGATCACCCGCGCCGGCCCCACCGTGGTGGAACTGTCGGCCAGCCCGCTGCCGGGCGAGGTCTCCACCATCAACAACCGCGCCGTGGTCGAGATCAACGGCGTGCGCGACCGGCTGCGCGTGCTGCTGATCTCCGGCGAGCCGCATCCCGGCGAGCGCACCTGGCGGCGGCTGCTGAAGGCCGATCCGTCGGTCGATCTGGTGCATTTCACCATCCTGCGCCCGCCGGAGAAGGACGACCTGACGCCGCTGAACGAACTGGCGCTGATCGCCTTCCCGGTGCGCGAGCTGTTCCTCGACAAGATCAACGAGTTCGACCTGATCATCCTGGACCGCTTCCAGAACCGCGGCCTGCTGCCGATGCCCTATATCGCCAACATCGCCGAGCATGTGCGCGACGGCGGCGCGCTGCTGCTGAGCGTCGGGCCCGGAGTTCTCCGGCGCGAGCAGTCTCGCGGCCACGCCGATCGGTCAGATCCTGCCGGGCGTGCCGGCGTCGACGAACGCCGTGGTGGATGGGCAGTTCCGCCCGCGCGTCACCGATCTCGGCCAGCGCCATCCGGTGACCGAGGGACTGACCGGCGCGAATCCGCCAGGCAATCCCGACGCGGCGCCGAACTGGGGCTCGTGGTATCGCCACATCGAGCCGGCCGACGTGCAGTGGCGAGGCCCTGATGGACACGCCGCGACGGCGATCCGCTGCTGCTGCTGGACCGCGTCGGCAAGGGCCGCGTCGCGCTGCTGCTGTCCGATCAGATCTGGCTGTGGTCGCGCGGCCACCAGGGCGGCGGCCCGCAGGCCGAACTGCTGCGCCGCGTGGCGCACTGGCTGATGCAGGAGCCGGAGCTGGAGGAGAACGCGCTGACCGCGCGCGTCGCCGCCGGGCGGCTGACGATCGAGCGCCGTTCGACCGATCCGGCGCCGCCCGGCCAGGTGACGGTCACCGATCCGGACGGCAAGACGCAGACCCTGAACCTGACGCCGACCAGTCCCGGCCGGGCCACCGCCACTCTGCCGGCGGCCACACCGGGCGTCTGGCAGGCCAGCGACGGAACCCGCAGCCGCCTATGCCGCGGCCGGCGCCGCCAATCCGCTGGAGTTCGCCGATCTGCGCGCCACCGCCACGCTGCTGCGCAAGCTGGTGCGCACGTCGGGCGGCGGCGTGCACTTCATCGGCACCGGCAAGGCCGGCGCGCCGCCGATGTGCCGGAGTTGCGCCGCACCGAGCCGGACCGCTCGGCGGCGGGCAGTTCCTGGATCGGGCTGGAGCGGCGGCACGACCATGTGGTGACCGGCATTGCCTCGCTGACGCTGCTGCCGTCCTGGATCGCGCTGCCGCTGATGCTCGGTCTGCTGGTGCTGGCGTGGCGGCGCGAGGGGCAATAACCGCGCCTTAATCCCGCTGGACGTAAGCTGCCCCACATTACTTCGCGGGAGATTCGGAACGTGGAGGCGGCTGCACGGCTGCACGGATTACGTGACGCTCTGAACCTGCTGGAGAACGCTCGGTCCGAGCAGGCAGAGCAAATCTGTCGCCGCCTGATCTTGCAGAACCGAGCCGATATCGAGGCTCTGCTGCTCCTCGGTCTTGCGGTTGGCATGCAAGGTCGCACCGCCGCGGCCTCCCCGCTGCTCAACCGCGTCGCACACACGAGGCGCGAAAATGCTCACCCGTGCGGCGATCTTGCCCGAATGCTTGTCGCACAAGACAAGGCGGCGCTCGTCGAGCCGCAGTACCGGGCGTGTCTGAAGCTGACGCCGGACGATCTGCGATTGCGCTACGGCCTGTCAGAATTCCTGCGCGAGCGCGGCGACTGTGACGCTGCAATCGCTCTGCTCGCGCCTGTGCTGCTGACCCATCCCGACGACGCTGAGGCCCAAGACCTGATGGGATCGGCATTGGCCGAGGCCGGCCGATTTGCCGAAGCGGCCGAGAGGTTCCATCACGCAACGGTCTGCGATCCGACGCAGGCAGTCTTCTGGGCAAATCTCGGAATGATGCTGAAGGTCGAGGGACTGTTCGACGCGTCAGTCGAGGCTTACGACGCGGCGCTGGTGCGTGCCCCCGACAATCGAGAGATCAGGACGAACCGTGCCGTGGCCCAACTGCTTGCCGGACGGTTTACCGAAGCCTGGACCGACGTCGATTTTCTGGCCCTGACTCAGCCAGACAGCAGCAGGCTGCCTTTCGATCGCGTGCTGCCGCCAATGTCGCGTCTGCCGAATCTCTCTGGGCGGACAGTTCTCGTTTTCCAGGAGGAGGGTCTCGGCGACACGCTGCAGTTCATGCGCTATCTGCCGTTGCTGGCCCAACGAGGTGCGCGCGTTGCCGTTGCGGTACCGTCGACCCTTGTGCGGCTGCTGCGCACTGTCCCGGGTGTCGCCGAAGTGCCGGACGGCGACGCGCCAATACCAGCGCACGACTTTCATTGCACATTCAATGGCCTGCCCCGGTCCTTCGAGACGACGCTGGATACCATACCGTGCGAGGTACCATACCTGACGGCTGACCTTGCGCTCGTGCGCAATTGGGCCGCGCGGCTGCCGAGCGGCGATGCGCTGCGGGTCGGCGTGTGTTGGGCTGGTCAGGCACGGCCCTGGATCACCGGTTTCGTGGGGCTGGACCGCCGTCGCAGCACCAATGTGGCCACGTTGCGGCCGCTTGCCGCAGTGTCTGGGGTTCAATTCATCAGCCTGCAAAAGGGACCCGCGGCGGCCGAGACCCGTGCGGCGGGCTTCGATCTGCTCGACGTAATGGATGACGTGACGGATTTCGCCGACACCGCGGCCATCGTCGCTAACCTGGACCTCGTGATCAGCGTCGATACATCGATCGTGCATCTCGCTGGCGCCATGGGGAAGCCGGTCTTCCTGCTCGACCGCTACGACAATTGCTGGCGTTGGCTGAGCGGGCGCGAGGACAGTCCATGGTATCCGTCGCTGCGCATCTTCCGCCAGGAACGGAGCGGCGACTGGGCGCCGGTAATTGCCCGCGTCGCTACGGCACTCGCTGTAGCGGCGAGCCGTCCATCTTGCTCGCCGGAACACCGAGATGCCGCATGATGCTGGGTGCGAGATCGACGATGTGCGCCGGCTCGCTGCGAGATCCGCCAGCGGCAAAGCCCGGGCCATCGATCAGCAACGTGGGCGACTGCTCGTATTGAGCGAGGCCGCCGTGCTGGCCGCAGCCCACCCGGTCCTGCTTGCCCCAGCGCGGTCTGGCGGCGAGCGATCGGCCAGGCACGCCGAATTCGTTTTCGCCGCCATCGGCCCTCAACGACACCGCGAAGGCAAGGCTGTTGTGCGGCGCCTGGCCGACGGTCGCGAGACTGTTCGCGCCGATCACCTGGCCGGCCCAAGGCTGCGATGCCAGGAAGTCGCCCAGCCGGTCGCGGCGCTGTTCGGCATCCGGGTGCAGATGGATCAGGCTTGCATTGCCGCTGGACACTGCAATCACGTCGTTCGAGTCACGACCGGACTTGAGGCCGCCAGCGATCAACTCCGCCTCTATGTCCACAACGCCGGACACGGTTTCATGGCCGTGATCGGAGCCAACGATCAGCAGGATGTCGTCGCCCGCCGCACGTAGGGCGTCCACCGCGGCGATCACCCTGCCGGCATTGCGGTCCGCGTCGTGCAGAACGGCGAGATGTTCCGGCGATCCCAGCGGCGCTCATGCTGGGAGTGATCGGGCTCGGCCAGCCACAGCACGGCGAGCGCCGGTCGGCGTGCGTCCAGAGCAGTCGGCGATGAAGCGATCCGTCACGATCCGGTCCCCCGCCGAGTCCAGAGTGACAGGCAGCGGTGCGATCGCCGTCAGGCCCGGCGCGAACGACCCAGCGCGGTGATAGACATGCCCGTAGCCGTCGGGATCATGCGCATAGGCGGCGCCCGGCGAGACATTGTTGTAGACGATGGCTCCGCCATGAGTCGCGAGGCGTTCAGCAAGCGTCGGCACAGCGAGCGCATGGCCGGTGACCGCTCGCTTGTGCTTCAGGAAATCGGGCCGGCCGACATCATGCGCCACCAGCACGCCATCCTCGAGCAACGCCATCGAGTTGCCTTGCAGCGTATGGCGTGCCGGATGGCAGCCTGTGGCGAAAGTCGCGGTCACCACTCGGGTGGCCGACGGAAAAGCGGTACGATAGGCAGGGAACCGTTCGGCGCGTGCTGCGAATTCGGCGAGGTGCGGCGTGCGTGCTGCATCGACGAAATCGCGCCGCAGGCCGTCGAGGATCACCATGACGACGCGCTTCATCGCAACCTCTCGGACAAGTTCATGATCGTCATCACCACCGATGCGCACACCGCGCACGATCCTGCCACCATGGCACCTTCGCCGAGCGGTCGGCCATTCTATGACAGTGCGGCGCGGGTGGACCAGTTGCTGTCGGCGGTGCGCCGGTTGGGCCTGCCGACGACCCCGGCCCCCGATCACGGTATGGCACCCATCGCCGCAGTTCACGATGCGGGGTATCTGCACTTCTTGGAGACCGCCTTCGCGCGTTGGCAGGCGACGCCGCTGGCGGGACCCGCGGTGCGGGCGTTCGGCTACGCGGTGCGGCAGATGCAGCGGCGGCCGGACGCTATCGTCGGCCAGGCGGGGTACTATTTGAGCGGCGAAACGGTGCCTGTCCTGCAAGGAACCTGGCACGCCGCGAAGACCTCGGCGCATGTCGCGATCGAGGGCGCGAAGCGCGTCCTTGACGGCGCACGCGAGGCGTACGCCCTATGCCGTCCGTCGGGTCACCATGTCTATGCCGATCTGGCCGGCGGGTTCTGCTACCTCAACAACGCCGCAATTGCTGCTCAGGTGCTGGTGGGAGGCGGAGCCAAAGCAGCGATCCTGGATGTCGACGTGCACCACGGCAACGGCACGCAGGGCATTCTGTATGAGCGCGACGATGTCTTCTTCTGCTCGGTGCACGGCGATCCGCGCCAGCTGTACCCGTGGTACGCGGGTTACCCAGACGAGACCGGTACGGGGAAGGGATCAGGCTGCAACCTGAACCTGCCGCTGGCGGCGGGGACGCAAGATGCAGGCTACGTCGAGGCGGTCGAGGCAGGGTTGGCCGCCATCAGAAGGTCGGGCGCCTCCGTGCTGATCATTTCTCTCGGCTTCGACGCGCATATCGGCGATCCCACCGCAAATCTCGCAGTCACCGTCGAGGGCTTCCGGATCATCGGTCAGCGCATCGGCAGCCTGGGTCTGCCAACGCTGCTGGTGCAGGAGGGCGGCTACATCGTCGAGCGGCTCGGCGACAACCTTGCGGCGTTTCTTGGTGGATTCCTGGCGGCGCACCAGTGAGCGCCGCTATCGCGGCTCGCCGGAGATGCGCCGCATCAACTCGGGAGCCAGGCCCTTTGCCGGCTTCGCGGCCGGACGCGCGAAGCTGCCACGTGTGGCCGGGCGCGGCTGAAGTGCAACAAGTGCTTCCGCCATGCGGACGGCGCAGGACACACCATCCAGCGTCGGCACCGGGATTTCGTCGCGCACCTCGCGTGCCAGGCCGGCAATCGGACCACCGCCGAAGATGATGACCTCGGCTTCGTCCTGCTCGATGGCCTGCATGCAGCGCTCGATCAGGCGGCCACGGAACTGCTCCTTGGCACGCGTGATGTCGGCGATCGGCGCATCGAGCGCACGTACGCTGGCAAGGCGCCCGGCCAGACCGTGCTCCTGCGCACATTCGATGTACCAGGTGCGGAGCCGCGGCGTCAGGCAGATGATCGAGTAGCGCCGGCCCAGCATCCAGGCGGTGAGGATGGCTGATTCCTCGATACCGACGATGGGGATATCGGCAAATTCGCGCGCCGCGGCGAGGCCGGGATCGCCGAAGGCGGAGACGATGGCCGCGTCGTGACTGGCGCCATGCTTCGCCAGCGCATCGAGCACGGCGTGTGACGCGATGGCCGCCTCCACGCGGTTCTCCACATACTGCGTGCCGAAGGCGGCGGTGACGGCGACGATCTCGGTGCCAGGAGAGGCGGAGCGACGAGCCTCCGACGCCATGGCATCGGTTATGGCGTCGGTGACGTTGGGGTTTATGAGAAGGAGCTTCACCGCCCGGTCAGGATGCGCTCGACCAGCTGCTTCACCGAGGGGATGAAGCCGTTCGAGTAGTAAGGATCCTTGGCGAAGCGGAATGCATTGTGCCCGCTGAACATCAGGTTGCGTTCCAGCGCTGATGGATCGTCGCTCTCGTGCGCGATGTTCTGCAGCGTCTTCTGAATGCAGAAGCTGCGCGGGTCCGGTCGCTTGTTGGTGCTGTAGTCGGGTTCCTGCTGCTCCCAGTTCGAAAACCGACACTGACTGAGGCACCCCATACAGGCGACCTGATCGGCCAGCAGCTCCTTGGCCTTCTGCGGCGTGACAAAGATCAGTGTGCTGTCGGGCGTGCGCAGCGCCTCAGTGCAGCCTTGCGCCTCCCATGCGCGCGCATGTTCCAGGTCGGCCGGGGTCAGATAGACAACGCGCTTGCGCGGTCCGACGCCGTATTCGGCGACGTGCTCGCCGATCACCTCGGTGGTGTAGGCCGCCTGGCGTTCGTTGCGCTCGCGCAGTTCCTGGATGAAGCCGTTGTTCACCGCGCTGGAGTAGAAGCCGGTCGGGCTGAATCGGTTAAGGAACACATCGCCTTCCCGCAGCGTACGCAGCCGTTCCTTCCACGCATCGCCGATCGGGCTTTCCTGGGTGAGCAGCGGGCGCGTGCCGAACTGAAACGCGACCGGGCCGAGATCAGGATTGTCGATCCAGTCCTGCCACTCCTCAAGCCACCACACGCCGCCGGCCATGATGATCGGTGTTTCATGCAGGCCGAACTCGCGCATCACCTTGCGCAGCGCCAGCACGCGGGGGAACGGATCTTCGGGCTTCGCCGGATCCTCGCTGTTGGACAGGCCGTTGTGGCCGCCGGCGAGCCACGGGTCCTCGTACACCACGCCGCCCAGCAGCGAGGCGGCCTTGGAATAGGCCCGCTTCCACAGTGCATTGAAGGCACGCGCCGAGGAGATGATGGGGTAGTAGTAGACATTGAAGCGGGCGGCGATGTCCGACAGGCGGTACGGCATGCCGGCACCGCAGGTGATGCCGCTGACGATGCCCTTCGCCTGTTCCAGCACCTCAGTGATGATGCGTTCGGCCGCACCCATCTCCCATAGGATGTTGGCGTGGATACGCCCCATGCCGCTGGCCAGCTCATAGGCACGGCGTGCCTGCGTCAGCGCGCCTTGGACAGCGTAGGCGACCAGTTCCTCATGCCGTTCGCGCCGCGTGCGGCCGCGATAGACCTGAGGAATGCGACGGCCTTGGTCGTCGAAGCTGTCGGCGTTGACAGCGCTGAACGTGCCGACACCGCCGGCGCACGCCCAGTGTCCGGACGAGATCCCGTTCGAGATGGAGATGCCTTTGCCACCCTCCACGAGTGGCAGCACCTCCATACCTCCCATGCGAATCGCGTTGATTGCCTTCATAGGCCTCCGCCTCCCACAGGCCGTATGACACAACCATTACCGGCTTCGAAACCCCCTTCCCTTGCACAAGGGATTAGGGGGAGGGAGCCCAACTACTCCCCGATCGCCGGCTGTTCGGCAGCCTCCGGCGGCACTTCCACGTCCCGGCGCTCGCGGCGCTCGCCGCGCTCAGGGCGATCGCGATCCCGGTCGCCCCGGCCAGGCTTGGCGCCAACCTTCTCGGTGATGTCCTCGCCGGTTGCCTGATCGACAACCCGCATCGACAGCTTCACCTTGCCGCGGTCGTCGAAGCCAAGGACCTTCACCTTCACCTGGTCGCCGACATTCACCACGTCGGTGGTCTTGCCGACGCGGCCCTGCTGCAACTCGCTGATATGCACCAGCCCGTCACGCGAGCCCAGGAAGTTCACGAAGGCGCCGAACTCTGCGGTCTTCACCACCTTGCCGTTGTAGATAATGCCGATCTCCGGCTCCGCCACGATCCCGCGGATCCAGTCGATCGCCCGCTGCGCCTGCAGCGAATCGGTGGCGGCGATCTTGATAGTGCCGTCGTCCTCGATGTCGACCTTGCAGCCGGTCTGCTCGACGATCTCGCGGATCACCTTGCCGCCGGTGCCGATCACCTCGCGGATCTTCTCCTTCGGCACGTTCATAATGGTGATGCGTGGCGCGGTGGCGGCAACGTCACCACGGTGCCCGGTCAGAGCCTTCGACATCTCGCCCAGAATGTGCATCCGCCCGTCGCGCGCCTGCTCCAGTGCGATGCGCATGATGTCCGGCGTGATCGAGGTGATCTTGATGTCCATCTGGAGCGCGGTGATGCCGCTGTCGGTCCCCGCCACCTTGAAGTCCATATCGCCAAGGTGGTCCTCGTCGCCGAGGATGTCGGACAGCACGGCGAAGCCGCGGTCCTCCTTGATCAGCCCCATGGCGATGCCGGCCACCGGCCGCTGCAGCGGCACGCCGGCGTCCATCAGCGCGAGCGAGCTGCCGCACACCGTCGCCATCGAAGAGCTGCCGTTGCTTTCGGTGATCTCCGAGACCACCCGCAGCGTGTAGGGGAACCTCTCCTTCGCAGGCAGCGTGGGATGGATCGCGCGCCAGGCCAGCTTGCCGTGGCCCACCTCGCGGCGCCCAGGCGAACCCATCCGGCCGGCCTCGCCCACCGAATAAGGCGGGAAATTGTAGTGCAGCATGAAGTGCTCGCGGTACTCGCCCTCGAGCGCATCGATGATCTGCTCGTCCTGCCCCGTGCCAAGCGTGGCAACGCACAGCGCCTGCGTCTCGCCGCGCGTGAACAGCGCGGAGCCGTGCGCGCGCGGCAGAACGCCAACCTCGGCGATGATCGGCCGCACTGTCCTGGTGTCACGGCCGTCGATGCGTATGCCGGTGTCGAGGATGCCACCGCGGACGACGTCCGCCTCCAGGTCATGGAAGACAGACCTGGCCTTCTCGACGTCGACCCCCTCTGCGGTCAGCGCCTCTTTCACCATTGCGCGGACCGCGTCCACCTTGTCGTGGCGCGCGCCCTTGTCCGGCTCGCGATAGGCGTCCGTCAGACCGGCACGTGCCAGCGCATCGACGCGCGCCTTCAGCGCCTGCTCCTCAGCCGACGGCTCGGATAGCGGCCACGGCTCCTTCGCGGCGTGTTCGGCCAGCTCGATGATCGCCTGGATCACCGGCTGGAAGCTCTCGTGGCCGAAGGTGACCGCGCCCAGCATGACGTCCTCGGGCAGTTCCTCGGCCTCGGATTCCACCATCAGCACGCCGGCCGACGTACCGGCGACCACCAGTTCGAGCTTCGAGCGTTCCGTCTGGTCGGCGGTGGGGTTCAGAATGTACTGGCCGTCCTCGTAACCCACGCGCGCGGCCGCGATCGGGCCGAAGAAAGGAATGCCGGACAGCGTCAGCGCGGCTGAGCAGCCGATCATGGCGACGATGTCGGGGTCGTTCTCCAGGTCGTGGCTCAGTACGGTTGCGACGATCTGGACCTCATTGCGGAAGCCCTCGGGGAACAGAGGGCGGATCGGCCGGTCGATCAGGCGGGACTTCAGCACCTCGGCCTCGGACGGCCGTCCCTCGCGCTTGAAGAACCCACCGGGGATCTTGCCTGCCGCGAAGGCCTTCTCCTGGTAGTTCACCGTGAGCGGGAAAAAGTCCTGACCGGGTCTGGAACTCTTCACCCCGACGGCGGTGCACAGCACGATCGTGTCGCCATAGCGCGCGAGCACCGCACCGTCAGCCTGCCGGGCCATCTTGCCGGTCTCCAGGATCAGCTTGCGGCCGCCCCAGTCGAGTTCCTTGCGGAAATAGTTGAACATTCAAACGTCCTTACAGATGCGCGACATCAGCGGACGGAGAGCCGGGCGCGCCAGTCCCCCATAGTTGGGCGGGAGGCGGCGTCTCGGGTCGCATGGATGGCGCGGGCTGCGTTTGCTTGGAGCGCGGGCGCAGCCGCGGGCCATGTGGCCGGAAACGCCGTCGCGGGTCCCGCACCTCGGGTCGCCGGAACGGCGGTCTGTCGGTCCGCCGCGTGACGCGGCGTCGGAGGCGCCAAGCCGGCCCCCTCGGCATTGCCCCGAGCCACCATGGTTCGGGGGTAGGCATCTTCGTACCCACGTCGGGCATATTATATCTGGCGAACTCACTACAAGGTGTTCGCCTCAGGCAGGCACCTTGAGCGGGCCATAGAACAGCACCCAGACACAGAAATCGTCCGAGATCGCCTCGAATCCGTGCGGGGCATGCGCCGCACAGAACAACACGTCGCCGGGACCGACCGAGGTTACCTTGCCCTCTACCCGGTAACGGCCGGTGCCGGCAGCCACGAAATACAGTTCGTCACGCTGATGCGGCACCTGTGGGGCGTCAGTTGGCCTGGCGGCGAACCGCACCTCGAGGTCGCCGTCAACGAACACCTCGGCCGACCGCCCCGGTGTCCGCGGCAGAGCAAGCGCGGCAGCCAGCGACACCGGCGGAGGGGTTCGGTCCATCAGCGGCGTAGACTGAGCCGGCCGATCAGCGTCTCGTAGCGGCCCTGGTTCTTCGCCTTCAGGTAGTCGAGCAGGCGCCGGCGTCGGCCGACCAGCATCAACAGACCGCGCCGCGAGTGAAAGTCCTTCGCGTGGGTCTTCAGGTGCTCGGTCAGGTTGCCGATGCGCTCAGAGAGCAGGGCGACCTGCACTTCCGGGCTGCCGGTATCCTCCGGCGCGGTCGCGTACTCGCCGATCAGCGCCGTGCGGCGCTCCGCGGTGATCGACATCGTGATGGTCTCCTTGGGTAAGAGTCACAGCATGCGGGCGGGCTTCATCCAGCCGTCTTCCAGCCGGGCGAGCCCGATCACGCACTCCCCCGCCATGGCGCGCACCAACCCTCCAGCAGGATCGGCCGAACCGGGAATGCGGCCCATCAGCGTGACCAGGTTTATCGCCTGGCCGTGCCTCAGGCCACTGACCTCCGCCTCGGTCAAGGCCAGCGCCGGGATGTCGGCCAGCGCGGTCGCGACCGGAAGCAGCAGGTCCGGGGAAGCCGGCGCGGTATCGTCTGTCGCGCGGAGTTTGTCCAGGGGCTTCGCCTGGGCCTCGGTGAATGGGCCGACGCGGAGGCGGCGCAACGCCGTGATATGGCCGAAAGTGCCGCAGGCCTGGGCAAGGTCGCGTGCCAGACTGCGCATGTAGACCCCCTTGCCGGAGGCGACCTCGAAGATGGCGGTATCCTCATTCGGGCGTTCGATCAACTCGAAGCGGTCCACCCGGGCGGGACGCGGCTCCAGGTTCGGCGGGCGACCCTCCCGAGCCATGTCGTAGGCCCGCTCTCCGGCAACCTTCACCGCTGAGAAGGTGGGCGGAACCTGCATGATGTCGCCGCGGAATTTTTCTGATGCCGCGCGGATCTGCTCGTCCGTGGGTCGCACAGGCGACGTGGCGGTGAGCTTGCCGTCGGCATCGTCGGTCTCGCGCGCTTCACCGAAGCGCAGCGTGAAGCGGTAGAGTTTCGTGCCGTCCATGACGTAGGGCACAGTCTTGGTGGCGGCACCGAACGCGATCGGCAGCACGCCCGTGGCGAGCGGATCGAGCGTGCCGCCGTGGCCAGCCTTCTGTGCGTCGAATGCACGACGGACGCGGTTGACCACGTCGGTGCTGGTCAGCCCTGGTGGTTTGTCAATGATCAGCCAGCCGTCGAGCGGACGGCCGCGGGGCTTGCGGCGGGGCATGGGGGCAGAAGTCCTGGGACGGCGCGGCGTAGGCGCAGAGCGGCGGGGTGTCAATGCGTGGCCAGGATAGCGTGCTTCATTGGCGCTGATGCCGTGCGCATCGAGCGCGCGGCCGATCATCGGTGGGAAGAAATATCTGCGCTGTCCATCGGAAAAGCTTCATGAGAGAGGTGAAATGATGCACGACGTTGTCATCATCGGGGGCGGCCACAACGGCCTTGTCTGCTCCGCCTATCTGGCGATGGCGGGCTTCAAGGTCGTCGTGCTCGACCAGCGTCCCGTGGTCGGAGGCGCCGCCGTCACGGAAGAGTTCACCCCCGGCTTTTCGAATTCGGTCGCCTCCTACACCGTCTCCCTGTTGAACCCGAAGATTATCCGGGACCTCGATCTCAACGCGCATGGATTGCGGATCGTCGAGCGTCCGATCGCCAACTTCCTGCCATTGGATGATGGACGCTTCCTGAAGGTCGGCGGCGGCCAAACCAAACGCGAGGTCGCCAAATTCTCGACATGGGATGCGGATCGTCTGGACGACTATCAAGCACGCCTGGCGGCGGTGGCCGAGGTCTTGCGCGCCGTCGTCCTCGAGACGCCGCCGAATGTTGTCGAGGGAGCCTCGATCACTGCAATCGCCGAATTGTTCAAGCTTGGCAGGATGGGCAACAGAATTCGCGCCCTCGGACTCGATCTGCAGCGAGACCTTCTCAACCTCTTCACGGCGTCAGCCGGCGACTTCCTCGACGGCCGGTTCGAAAGCGCGCCTATCAAGGCTGCTTTCGGCTTCGACAGCATCGTCGGCAACTATGCGAGTCCCTACACGCCAGGCTCGGCTTACGTTCTCCTGCACCATAACTTTGGCGAGGTGAACGGCAAGAAAGGTGTCTGGGGCCATGCCATCGGCGGCATGGGTGCCATCACCCAGGCCATGGCGAAAGCCGCCACAAATCACGGCGTGGACATCAGGCTCGCGACGCGCGTGCGCCGGGTCCTCGTCGAGAATGGCCGTGCCGTCGGCGTCGAGACGGACAAGGGCGAAGCAATCCGTGCCACCGCCGTCGCCGCGGGGATCAATCCCAGGCTCCTCTACCTCGACCTCGTCGATCCGCTTGCCTTGCCGGAGGGGTTTCGGCGGCGCATGGAGAACTGGCGCTGTGGCTCGGGCACGTTTCGCATGAACGTCGCACTTTCCGAATTGCCGGACTTCACCGCCTTACCCGGTCGCGAATGCGCTGAGCACCATGCGTCCGGCATAATCATCGCGCCAAGTCTCGCCTACATGGAGCGCGCCTATTTCGACGCACGTTCTATTGGGTGGTCGCGCAGCCCGATCGTGGAATTGGTCATTCCCTCAACGCTCGACGACACGCTCGCACCGCGCGGACAGCACGTAGCGAGCCTGTTCTGCCAGCACGTCGCGCCGAAGCTGCCCGACGGTTCGTCGTGGGACGACCATCGCGAAACCGTCGCCGATCTGATGATCGAGACGGTGGATCACTACGCGCCGAATTTCCGCCGCTCGGTGTTGGCCCGTCAGATCTTCTCCCCGCTCGACCTCGAAAGAACCTTCGGCCTGATTGGCGGCGACATCTTCCATGGAGCGCTTGATCTGGGGCAGATCTTCTCGGCGCGTCCGATGCTGGGCTACGCGGATTATCGCGGTCCGATCGCGGGTCTTTATTTGTGCGGCGCGGGAGGCCATCCGGGAGGCGGCGTCACGGGCGCGCCCGGCCACAACGCCGCGCGCGAAATCGCGCGCGATCTCAGGCGCGCGCGGCGTAGGCCGTCCTGGACGGGACGCCAACGATCAGGTTGACGCCCGTGGTCTTGATCGCAAAGCTGCGGCGAAGACATGGAGGGCGGTAATGCCATTCGATGGTGAAGCGCGGCCATGCGTGTTGTCCGGAGGCCAGACGGCCGCACGATCAGCCGTCGTGCTGGACAAGGTGGAATTCCTGCTCGATGGCGGCGCCAAGTGGGCACGGCGCACTCTTGAGACGATCGATGGCAGGCGTTGTCTCCTCGGGGCGATCCAGCATGTCCGGCATGAACTCGGAGACAAGGACGATCGCGCCGCCGAGTACCTCGCGCGCGCGATCGACCAGTGGCAGATTCGCAAGGGTCTGCCTCCTCTCGGCGACGGAGATGATTGCAGCATCATGGGCTTCAATGACGCTCATCGGCGCGGCTTTTCCGATATTGCCAGCGTGCTGAGAGAGGCGCGCCAACTCGCGATGGTTGATACCTTGGTGGCGGCTGAGGAAACCGTACAGGCGGCCTCTGCGGGCATGTCCTAACAAACATCGGATTGACCCGGCTACACCGGCGCACGTGTCGTTCGTCACTTGGCTCGCTGATCCTATGCTATAGTCACGACCAACAAGACGTCAGCAGGTGGAGCATGCCCTGGCCTGGACGCACGCTCGTTCCAAATCCGCAAAAGCAGCGCGTGCTGGCCTGCCTGACGCTGGCTCTCGCCTACGTGGCCTCAGGCCGCCTCGGGCTGCTCCTGGCTGTGCCGCCGGGATACGCGACGGCGATCTTTCCGCCCGCGGGCATTGCCATGGCCGCTGTGCTTATCGGCGGACGCGGGACGCTGCCGTGGATATTCGCCGGGTCGTGTGCGCTCAATCTCTGGGTCGGCTCAACGATGGAGCAGGACAGCGCGGTGCTGGCCTTCGCGGTGGCAGTGGCGATCGCCGCGGCCTCCGTCGCGCAAGCCGCGGCAGGCGGGTGGGCACTGCGCAAGCTCATCGGCTACCCCGCCACCCTGGACAACGTCAGGGATCTGGGCCGCTTCCTGCTGATCACGCCGGTGTTGTGCCTGACCAGCGCGACGCTGTCGCACGGCGGCATGGCGGCGCTTGGCGCAATCGACACATCTGAGGTCGCTTCGAGTTGGCTCTCCTGGTGGATTGGCGACACCCTCGGCGTCCTGCTGTTCCTGCCGCTTGTCATGGTGGCGGCCGGCAAGCCCCGTGCCCTATGGCGTGGCCGCGCGCGATCCGTGGCGCTGCCGATGCTTCTGTTCTTCGCGCTCTTCGTGGCGATTTTTGTCCGCACGAGGGCCTGGGAGCGTGACCAGTCCCTCGCCGAATTCCAGCTTTTGTCACAGGGGTTCACCGACAAGCTGCAGTTTCAGCTTGAGGCACAGGAGGATTTTCTTCAGCAACTCAGTGCGGTTTGGAAGGGACCATCGCCGCTATCACCAAAGGATTTCACCACGCTCACCGGTCGCCTCTTGCAGCGATACCCCGCGATACAGGCGATCGAATGGGCTCCTGAGGTCGGGCGTTCGGCGCGCGACAAATTTGTCGCCAACCAGCAAGAGAGCAACCCCAGTTTCGCCATCCGCGAGCGCGATAACGCCACGGGAATCCGGCAAGCCGACGATCGATCCGAATTCTATCCCGTCACCTATGTTGAGCCCCTGCACGGCAATGAAGCCGCGGTTGGCTTCGATCTCGCCTCTGATCCCGAGCGACGTGCCACGATACGTCGCACGATCTCAACCGGAACCGTGGCTGCCACGGCTCCAATCAGGCTGGTGCAGCAGCCCGAGGATCTCAGTGGCATTCTGTTGACTTTGTCTGTTCCCCACGGCCCGAACGGGCCTGGCGTGTTGCTGGTCGTCCTTCACATGGACAGGTTCATCGCGGCCACGCTCGGTCCGGCAAACCAGAATCTCGCCGCCGAGTTTGTCGATCAGGCGGCAGGCCAGACGTTGTTCGACACCCTCGCGGACGGCTTTTCGATAACGGCGTATGATCATGCGATCAATTTCGGCGGAAGAAGTTACTCCATCAGGACAGCGCCGACGCCGCATTACGCCGCAGCACACCAGGGATGGCAGAGTTGGGCCGTATTGGTCGCCGGGATTTTGAGCACCAGCCTGCTTGGCGCATTTCTTTTGTTGAGCACCGGCGAACGCCAGCGCTTCGCCCGCCTGCTATCGGAAAGGACGCGGGAACGCGACCGTATCTGGCAGGTATCCGAGGACTTGCTCGGCGTGAGTAATTTCGATGGCTACTTCACGAGCGTGAATCCTGCCTGGACGAAAACGCTCGGCTGGAGTGAGGACGAGATCAAGGCGCTGCACGTCAACGAATTGCGCCATCCAGACGATCTGCTGATCGGTACCGAAGGCCGACGACGGCTCGCTGAGGGTGCTGGCACCGTGCGGATCGAGAACCGCTTCCGCCATCAGGATGGATCATATCGCTGGATCTACTGGACGATGACCGCCCAGCAAGGCCTGATCTACTTGATCGGACGCAATGTCACTGCCGACAAGGAAGCGGCTCAGGCGCATCGGCAGACCGAAGACCAGTTACGCCAGCTACAAAAGATGGAGTTCGTCGGACAGCTCACCGGCGGCATCGCGCACGACTTCAATAACCTCCTCACCGTTATCCTCGGCAATCTCGAGCTTCTTGAACGCTCGCTCGATGCCGCATCGAGCAGAGCGCTCAAGGCTGTCAAGGCGGCGATGACCGGCGCGACGCGGGCGGTGACGTTGACGCAGCGTTTGCTTGCCTACGCGCAACGTCAGCCATTGCGGCCGCGCACGGTGGATGTGAACGAGCTGGTTGCCGGCATGGGCGATCTGATCAGCCGTACGCAGGGCGAGATAATCCGCTATGAGTTCTCGCTTGGCGCACAGCCGCCATTTTGTGTCTGCGACGCCAACCAGCTCGAGACGGCACTGCTCAACCTGGTAATCAACGCGCGTGATGCGATGCCGCGGGGCGGACGGTTGACGGTCGCGACTGCCAATGTCGCTTTTGACGAGGTGCGCGCAGCCCTCCGCCGCATTGCCGCGGGCTCTTACGTGATGCTCGCGGTCAGCGATACCGGCGTCGGCATGTCGCGCGAAACGGTCGAACGTGCATTCGAGCCGTTCTTCACCACGAAAGGTGCAGGCAAAGGGACCGGCCTTGGCCTCAGCATGGTGTATGGTTTCGTCAAGCAGTCAAACGGTCATACCGAGATCGAAAGCGAGCCCGGGTCCGGCACGACGCTGCGGATCTTCCTGCCGGCCCTGGCGGCTGGCGAAACAGCGAGGACGCATGGGACCGAGAGCGCGCCGGTTGGCGCCAACACGCGCGGAGCAGGCGAGACGATCCTGGTCACCGAGGATGATGCGGGTGTGCGTGGCTATGTTGTGGAAGCCCTGCGAGAGCTGAACTACGCCGTCATGGAGGCAGACGATGCCGCCGCCGCGCTGGCGATCATCGCTCAGGCTGATGCGCGGATCGATCTGCTGCTGACCGATGTCGTGATGCCCGGAATGAATGGCCGCGAATTGGCCGACCGGGCGAGGCGGGCTATGCCAAACATCCGGATCCTGTTCATGACCGGATACTCGCAGGACGCCATCGTCCATCAGGGCCGGCTCGACCCCGACATCGAGCTGCTCGAAAAGCCATTTCGCAGCGAAGGGCTGGCTATTCGCGTGCGCGCGCTGCTCGATGCGGAGGTCGATGCAACCTAAGGCGACCCTCCGGGCGAGGCGATCGCCGCTTTCCGGGGAAGAGCGCCATCGATCGGCCCGATTAAACCAGCCAGAATAATTCATTGGACTATAGCATCCGGAAGCACAATGTTGCGTGCGCACCGTGGCCGGCTGTTCCTTCGAAGCCGCGCGGGCTCATCCAACCGGGAGACATTGTTATGGCTAAAGAGACGACCACGCTGACGACAGCGGGGGGCGCACCAGTCCCGGACAACCAGAATTCGATCACTGCCGGCGCGCGCGGACCCGTTCTGCTGCAGGATTGGCAGTTGCTCGAGAAGCTGGCGCATCAGAACCGTGAGCGCATCCCCGAGCGGGTCGTGCACGCGAAGGGCTGGGGCGCGCACGGCACTCTGACCGTGACCAACGACATCACCAGATATACGCGGGCGAAGCTGTTCTCGGCGGTCGGCAAGACGACCCCGCTGATCGCCCGGTTCTCTACGGTTGCGGGCGAGGCGGGTGCCGCCGACGCCGAGCGCGACGTGCGTGGCTTCGCGGTGAAATACTACACCGAGGAAGGCAACTGGGACCTGGTGGGGAATAATACGCCGGTATTCTTCGTGCGTGATCCGCTGAAATTCCCGGACTTCATCCACACCCAGAAGCGTCACCCGAAAACCAACCTGCGCTCGCCGACCGCGATGTGGGATTTCTGGTCGCTCAGCCCGGAGAGCCTGCATCAGGTCACCATTCTGATGTCCGACCGTGGCCTGCCGCCCAGCCCCCGTTTCATGAACGGCTACGGCAGCCACACGTTCAGCTTCTGGAATGACAGTGGCGAGCGGTTCTGGGTGAAGTTCCACTACAAGACCCTTCAGGGCCACCGCTTCCTGACCAATGCGCAGGCTGCTCAGGTCATCGGGCAGACCCGCGAGTCATACCAGGAGGACCTGTTCGGCTCGATCGAGCGGGGTGAATTCCCGAAGTGGCGCCTCTGCGTGCAGATCATGCCGGAACTGGACGCCGAGAAGCAGCCGTTCAACCCGTTCGACCTCACCAAGGTTTGGCCGCACAAGAGCTTTCCGCTGATCGAGGTTGGCATCGTCGAGCTGAACCGGAACCCCGACAACTACTTTGCCGAAATCGAGCAACTGGCGCTGAGCCCATCCAATGTCGTGCCGGGCATCGGCTTCAGCCCGGACAAGATGCTGCAGGCGCGCATCTTCTCCTACGCCGACGCGCATCGCCACCGGATCGGCACGCACTACGAAGCATTGCCGGTGAATGCGCCGCACGTGCCGGTCCACAATTACAATAAGGACGGCGCGATGCGGTTCACCCGCAACGACAATGGCAACCCCGACGCCTACTACGAGCCGAATTCGTTCAACGGCCCGCAGCAGGATCCGGCGGTGAAAGAGCCACCGCTGCGGATCTCCGGCGATGCCGACCGCTACGACCACCGCATCGGCAATGACGACTATGGCCAGGTTGCCGCGCTGTTCCGCCTGTTCGACGCCGGGCAACGGCAGCGTCTGTTCAGCAACATCGCCGCGCTGATGCAGGGCGTCCCGACGCAAATCGTTGAGCGCCAGTTGATGCACTTTGCCCGGGTCGATCCGGCGTATGCTGCCGGGGTTCGGGCTGCACTCGTGCCGAACCAGATGGCGGCAGAGTAGTTCGCTCCGGTCCGGTGACACGCTCCGGCGTGTCACCGGACCAATTGCCGATCAGAATAGGCGACATCTTCCTCCGGTGGCTGGCGGTATTCCGGGTGCCGTCGTCAGCGTCAACAAGAGATTCTTTTGACATGATCGTCGTCCGGACCGAAAATCCCGAATTGGCACCGATATGATGGCTGGGCCGCGGGTGACGCGGCTCAACGAAGTCTCTGAGAGTGCTGGAGCCCTAAAGCGGGGTAGCGATCATGGCCTCTGACACGATGACAGCACAGATGTCCGGCAAGGGTGGCTTCATCGCCGCGCTTGACCAGAGCGGCGGATCGACACCCGGTGCGCTGCGCCTCTACGGCATTCCGGACAGCGCCTACAGCGGTGACGCCGAGATGTTCAGCCTCATGCATGCCATGCGCGTGCGCATCATGACGGCGCCGGCCTTCACGGGTGCCAAGGTCATCGCCGCCATCCTGTTCGAGGCGACGATGGATGGCGAGGCACAGGGAAAGCCCGTACCCGCGTTCCTGTGGGAGGATCGGGGAGTCGTGCCCTTCGTGAAGGTCGACAAGGGTCTCGAGCCTGAGAGCGACGGCGTCAGTCTGATGAAGCCGATGCCCTCGCTCGACGCGCTGCTCGCCCGGGCGGTGAAGCGTGGCGTCTTTGGCACCAAGATGCGTTCCGTCATCAACCTGCCGTCGAAAAACGGAATCGCCGCCGTGGTAGCGCAACAGTTCGAAGTGGCCGCGCAGATCGCCGCGCACGGCCTCATGCCCATCATCGAGCCAGAAGTCCTGATCAAGAGCCCGGACAAGGCCGGCGCGGAGGCCATCCTGCTTGCCGAGCTGAAGCAGAAGCTCGATGCGTTGGGCGGCGACGGTCGGGTGATGCTCAAGCTCACGATTCCGAACGTTCCGGATTTCTATTCGGCACTGATCAAGCATGAGCGCGTCGCCAGGGTTGTCGCACTTTCCGGCGGCTACACGCGGGACGACGCCTGCAAACGCCTCGCCGCCAATCACGGCATGATCGCGAGCTTCTCGCGTGCCCTGACCGAGGGGCTGACACATTCTATGAGTGATGGCGAGTTCGACGCGGCGCTGGCCAGATCAATCGACGAGATCTATCGGGCCTCGACCGTGAAGGTCTGATGCCTGGCGACAGCGGCGTGGAGAGGCGCAGCAAGGCGTAGGCGCCGTTGGCTGTTGGATCGCCAAGAGGATATGGCGCCGCAGTGCATTCGTCGCGCGTCAGGCTTTTGTGGCTTTGGCTGCTTTCCCTGATCACTCGACAGCACTGGAGCCAGTCGGGCGTCGGCGTGGTGACGAGTCGTCGGGACGTGTTCGGCCCCGCCGTCGCCGCTCTGACGCTTGGCGTCGACGCTCGCGCGGCGCTGGCGCAGCGCATGGGGCGAAACGCGGCATTCGATCATGCGGGCAATGTCGCGATCGCCGCCGCGGGCGACGCAATCTGGGTCCAGCAGTCGAATTGGGTGGGTAATATGACAACCGGGTCGGAGGATCAGCCTCCGGCGCGTATCGTCGCAGCAACCTTCTCGGCAATCATCATCACCGGAACGTTGATGTTCGCGCATGGGATGGTGGGCATCAGCGATGCGTCACATACACGCAAGCCTTCAATGCCTATCACCCGCGCGTTGGCATCCGTGACCGCTGTCGGGTCTGCAGGATCGCCCATGCGGCATGAGCCGCAAGCATGCCAGTTGCCATTGATACGTTGCCGCAAATAGTCCTCCAGCAAGCATTCATCTGCGGCCAGATCCGCCGGGGATTTATTTGTCCCAGAAACATAGTTCATGATCATCCGCCTGATGTCTGAGCTATGATCCATGATGGGCCCGCCTAAGGCGGTCAGCGCGGCATTGCGACGACTGGGCCGAGTTCAATTCGCGAATGCGGGGCGAATATCCGACAGGGAACAGATTGGTCACCGCACCTGCCTGTTGCGCCGCAGCCATCGCACGCACCATCAACAGAAACCCGTCCTTCAAACGCACCATGTCACGTGGATCCGAAAGCATACGGAAATCAATCTCGGGACGCGCAGCCTGCGAGGCGCCCAGACGCACCCGTCCGGTGGAATAGGACTTGTTCACCCAGCACCCGACCGCTCCGATCCGCCATCCCACCGAGTGCCAACCGGTGCGTGCCAGGATCTCGATATGCATGTCGCCAGGCGGGGCCCCCTCTATCCCGGACGAGTATCGGACAGCCGCCTGGAGATGATGCCCCTTACGATCAAACAGGCGCGCTGACGGATGCAGATAACCAGCGATGCGGGCCGCTGGATGTTCCTGCAGATTCTCACCCACGTCCGGTCGGTGCACCGCAACCGGAATGCCATGTTCGGCAAGATGCACGCCTGGCCCGATGCCGCTCCTCATGAGGATCACCGGGCTCTGGAGTGCGCCCGCGGAAACAATGACCTCGCGTGCCGTGATCGATACGCGCTCATTGTTTCGTATCAGACGGCCACCGTCGACCCGTCCGTCCAAGATGATCAGTCCTTCGAACAGCGTATCGGTGAGAATGGCCAGATTTGGCCGACGACGAACCTCGGGTGAAAGATACGCCACGGCGGTACTGGCACGGCGGCCGTGCTGATCCAGGTTGACCGAGGTCGGGAATACGCCGTCCGCCCAGGGGCCGTTCTGGTCGTCCTGCTCTGCATAGCCCATGTCGGCGAAGATCTTCACGACGGTGCGTGTGAATCCACTCCAGCCGGCGCGCCGATGCCGCTGTATCGGCATCGGCCCCTCCACTCCGTGGAATGGCTCACCAAAATCGGCATCGGTTTCCAGCTTCTTGAAGTAGGGCAGCACGTCGGACCAACTCCATCCAACCGCGCCCTTCGCTGCCCATTCGTCGTAGTCGTAAGGCGACCCACGGTTGGCGCAGATCCCATTGATCGACGACCCGCCACCCAGGATTCGCGCCTGCTCATAGAGCCATGATTGACCGGGTCGGTTCCCTCCACTGTCGCCGCGAGATGCGAGCAAGGACGGCCATAGCCAATCGGGCTCAAAATGGGTGCGTCCCGGGTAGGCCGACTCGAGCTCGGGTGGAATTTCGGTTGCCGTAAGGTCGCGTCCGGCCTCTACCAGCAGCACGCGTGTCGCAGGGTCTTCGCTTAGCCGCGAGGCGAGGACGCAACCAGCCGAGCCGCCACCGACGATGAGAAAGTCAACTGGTTCGGAAGGTAGGCTCATCCGGTCACACCCCGTCGTTGTGCTGTAGCAGCGACGGCTCCCATTAGAACACATGGGAAAACTGTCAACCGGACTTGACCGGGCGAATATCCCGAGACCTTTTGCAACAATGAGGTCGAAGGTGTCGGCCTTGAGCCTGTTGGCTCAGAAGGCAAAAGGGGCCGAGTTCATCGATGGTAATCCGACCGCGAAACGCCGCTCATCAGTAGGCGTTCTTATCATGCAACAAGACCCGAACCGTGCGCCATATGATTCGCAAGTCGAATGCGAGGGACCAGTTGCGTATGTAATGGAGGTCAAGCTTGACCCGGTCGCGTACATCCTCCGCGGTGTGGAGTGCTCCCCGGCTGCCGTTTATCTGCGCCCACCCTGTCAGTCCCGGCTTCACTCGTTGTCGTATCCGGTATGCCGGCGCTGCCTGATCCAACGATAGGCCCTCGACCGTCGTGCCGACAGCGTGCGGCCGGGGCCCGACCAAGGACATGTCGCCACGCAGGACATTCAGCAGCTGGGGCAGTTCATCGAGGCTCCTGCGCCTCAGCCACGCTCCCACCGTGGTGATCCGGTGATCGCCCCGTCGCGTCTGTGCGGCCCCCGCCGCATCCGAAAGATGCGTAAACATCGTTCGAAACTTCAGCGCCTCGAAGGCCTGGCCGTTATAGCCTACCCGCAACTGCCGAAAGAGAATCGGGCCGGGCGAGGTCAGCTTGATAAGCACCGAGATCGCTATCATTGCGGGCGCTGCCAGCACGAGCAAGAGACCGGCGAAGAAGATATCCTGCGCGCGCTTCAGGGGAGCCTGCCAACCGAGCAGCGACGGGTAGCTGGCCCGCATGAACGGGATGCCTCCCAATTCGACGGTAATCGTCAGCGGCAATTCCAGATTGTCCAGGGATGGCGCATAAAGCACGTCCACCCGGGCGCTCTGCGCCAACTTAGTGACGCTCCGTGCCTCGGCGGCCTCCAACGACGGCTCGGTGAGAATAACCACGTCGACTTCGCCTTTGCGGACCATGCCAACGAGTTCGTCGTGCTGTCCCAGGACGGGTAAGCCGCAGATCGTTCTTGGCGTCCCAACGCCGTTCGCAGGATATGTGTTTTCGCAGTCGACGACGCCAACGATCTGCGTTGATGGAGGCAGCCTCTGGTGCAGGCTCTGAACGAGCCCTGAACAGCGTTCGGCCCGGCCCACTATCACGACGCGGCGTGGGTCTGCGCAGGCGGCAAAGATCGGCCGACCTAGAAGGCGCACGCAGATCACCGCCAAATAACTGACGACTGGGAAAACAAACACCCATACGATCAACCCGGCCGCATCCGTCCCGACAAACCTGAGCCGCTCAAGCGACTGGTGCGGCAGCATGGATCCGGCGGGTACGATTGAGGCCAGCACCAGGAAGACCGCGGCGCCGACCGACTGCAGCCAAGCTGACGCGAGGGTCCATGGCCGCACGCCCCTATCGAACAGCGCGCCCTGTTGGCCACGTAACGCAACGTGCGCTACCATCAATGAGCAGACGCATATGCCGAGCCATGGGTGGGGAGGATGAAAGCCGGGGACAAATGCCTTGGGTATTGCAAGTGACGCAAAGAAGATCGCGATAACGGCCAGCGCTTCGGCCAGACGTGCAGACACGGCTACGGGCATTAATGTTGGCCTTCTTTCTCCTGAGTCTCCACGTCACTGACGGGCTATTTTGACATCGTCCTAGGTCGGTGCTAGTGGATTATTGTGCCTCGTCTGACGCGCTGCCGAACCTATCCCATTTTTCGCTGCCAAAAGTCGAGCCTGCACGTACGTGCAACAGCGCAACATCTCGTGATCAGCACGACAGCCAATGCACGCCTACAAGGGAATTGGTTGTGGAATGCTAATTGGTATAATTGGCTGGCTGGCGATCTTGGACCTCGCTGCACTCCTCATTAAGATCGGCAATTAACAATAAGTTGAAGCGATGGTCAGGGAACCAACGTGGCGTGCATCCGGGTGCGTAACGCCCGGATAGGTTGAACTTCCCGCGCTGCCATTAGCCGCTCGTGCGTCCACCGCTCAACAGCCGCTCCGCCAAGACTGCGGCGACGATGATGGCGCCGATCGCGGTGCCCTGCCAGTACGGCGACACGTTCAGCAGGTTAAGCCCGTTGCGGATGAACACCATGATAAATCCGCCCAGCAGCGTGCCGATGATCGAGCCACGGCCGCCGAACAGACTCGCACCGCCGATCACCACGGCAGCGATCGCGTCCAGTTCCAGCCCTGAGCCGCCGATCGGGTCAATGGACAGGATGCGCGATGCCAGGAAGATGGCTGCGACGCCGCTCATCACGCCTGAGACGACGTACGCGAGCACGCTCCACAGCGCGATCGAAAGTCCGGCGACCCGCGCTGCCTCGACGTTCGACCCGATCGCATACAGCGTGCGGCCGCCTTTGGCGTAGGTCAGGAACAGCCAGCACAGCGCATATGCCGCCAGCAGGCAGGCAAAATCCACCGGCAGACCAGCGACCGTGCCGGTGGAGATGTCGGAAAGTCCCGGCGGCAGATCGCTGATCGAATTCGCGCCGCTCAGCACATAGGCCATGCTGCGTCCGATCGCCATCATGCCCAGTGTCACGACAAAGGCGGCGACACCGCCATAGGTGATGATCACGCCGTTGATCAAGCCCGCAAGCGCGCCCGCGCCGAGACACGCGGCGATGCCACCGAACAGCCCCACGGCGTGGCAGGCAAGCCCCAGTACAATGCCAGTCACGCCCGCAAGCGCGCCCACCGAAAGATCGATCCCGCCGATCAGGATCACCAGCGTCTGGCCCAGGGCGACCATCCCGGTCACCACGGACTGGTCCATCACGTTGTAAAGGTTGCTGGCGGTGAAGAAGTAGGGTGAGCTCAGCGACAGCGCGACCATCACCACGATCACCACCAGCAGCATGCGGAGCTCGATCTGGGTGGCGAGCACGTGCAGCACGCGCTTCATGCCATTTCGCTTTGGACGCCGAGTTCGCTCATCACGCGCTGCCGTACCGCCACCTCATCAAAACCGAACGGCACCTCGGCGAACGTCATGCCGACCAGCCCGAGCCGATGGTTGCGCCGGCCATGCACCGGCACCAGCAGCGAGTGCAGCCGTCCGTCAACCTCTGCGACCAGCCCTTCCGCCGTCGCGGACAGCGCACGAGGAATGCACGTTTCTTCGATCTCCGGAAAACCGCCACCGACAAACCCCGGGTCAGCGGCCTGCGCGCCATTCACTCGATCGAAACAGAACAGACGCGACCCGTCGATGTCGATCCAGTAGGCCGTTCCCCCATGCGTCGCTGCCAGCGCCTCAAGCACGGTGTGAGTGCGCTCTGCTGAGCTTCGAGGGGCAGCGAACATCGCCAGCCGTTCGATGTCGACCAGTCGGCTCGGAATATCGGTGACGCTCACGCCATCGCTCAGCACCACGATGCGATCGGCAATGCCGATCACCTCCTCGAAATCGGACGACACGACAACGCACGCGACGCCATCCGCGGCCGCGCGGCGCAGCAGCGCATAGATGCTGCTCCGCGTGCCGATATCCACGCCGCGCGTCGGCTCGTCCAGCAGCAACAGCCGCGGTTCCAGCAACAGCCAGCGTGCCAGAATCACCTTCTGCTGCATCCCGCCGCTGAAGTTCAGCATGCTGGCATCCAGCAGTCGTTGCTGCGGCAACTCCAGGAGATCGAGCAAGCGCCGCACCGACGCGTCGCGCGCGCCGTAACCCAGCCCCGGTCCGACGTGTTCGCCCAGATGCGCGAGCATCAGGTTCTCGCGCACCGTGAAGTCGGGCACGATCCCTTGTCCACGCCGATCCTCCGGCACGAAACCAATTCCGGCGCGGATCGCCTCGCGCGGGCTATGCGCGCGGAACGGTCGGCCATTCAGTTCAATCGTGCCGGCACTCGGTCGTCGCAGGCCAAAGATCGTCTCCAGCGTCTCCGACCGCCCGGCACCGACAAGACCTGCGAGTCCCACGATCTCGCCGCGCCGCACATCGAACGACACGTCACGCACCCGCGACGGAGACGCCAAACCGCGCACGCGCAGCACAATGTCCTCGGATTCGGCGGTGCTCGCTGCGCTCTGCCGTGCGTAGATGTCGGAAACCTCGCGCCCGACCATGAGCCGAACCAACTCCGGCTGCGTCAGCGATGGCGTGGGCACGCCGCCAGCCACCACATGCCCTTCGCGCAGCACGGTCACCCGATCGGTAATCGAGAAGATCTCCTCCAGCCGGTGCGAGACGAAGACCACGCCGCGGCCGCGCGCCGCCAGGCCTCGGATGATGTCGAACAGACGCTCGCTCTCATGCGGCGAGAGCGCGGCAGTCGGCTCGTCGAAGATCAGAATGCGGCTGTCGAGTGCCAGCGCTTTGGCAATCTCAACCAACTGCCGCTGCGCGATGGAGAGATCGCGCACCAGCGTATCGGGCGTAAGCCCGATGCCCTCGCCGAACTCCGCCAGCAGCGCGTGGGCCTGTGCGCGCATCCGACCCCACCGCAGTGGCCCGCGCATGCCGATGCGCGGCAGAATGATGTTCTCCAGGACCGAAAGATCCGGCGCGAGCGAGGTCTCCTGCATCACCATCGCGACGCCGTTGCGGATCGCATCGCGCGCGCCAGCGAAATGCACGAGGTGCGCGTCGATCCGGATCTCGCCACGGTCCGGCTGGAGGTGACCCGAGATGATGCGCGACAGCGTCGATTTGCCGGCGCCATTGGCTCCGACCAGCGCGTGGACCTCGCCTGCCTGCAGCGAGAAGCTTGCGCCCGCCAGCGCGGCCGTGGCGCCGAAGCGCTTCCAGATGTCAGCGAGCGCGAGCAGAGTCTATTCGCCGAAGACCGTCTTGCGGATGGTGGGCTCAACCTGCGCGATGTTCTCCTGCGTCACCACCTGGATCGGCACCAGGATCTCCTTCTCGGTCTTCTTGCCGGCCAAATGGTCCAGGATCGCCTGCGCAGAACGCTGTCCCATGAGATAGGGCTGCTGCATCCCCGATCCGACGATAGTGCCCTTCTTGATCAGATCGACGAATTCCGGAATGCCGTCGAACGCCGCGACCAGCACCTGGCCCTCCTTCCGCGCGGCGCTGAGCGCACGCAATGCACCGAGCGTCGGCTGATCGGTCTCGATGAACAGTCCGCCGAGATCAGGATGCGCAGTCAGCATATCCTGCACGAAGTGCAGCGTCTCGTCTGCCGTGTAGGTCTGCATCTGCGACAGTGCGGCCTGTTTGATCCCGGCCTCCTCCATCGCCTTCATGAAGCCGTTTGTCCGTGCCTTGCCGTTGTTGCGCGCGAGGCTGATCGTCACCAGCCCGACCGTGCCCTTGGTCCCGCCCTTCGCCGTCATCTTCTGCGCCAGCACCTTCCCGATGCCGTACGCGCCCTGATAGTTGTCGGAGATGATGAACGAGACATAGTCGCCGCCGGTCGTGCCGATATCGGCGATCACAGCCGGGATGCCGGCACGCTTGGCGAGGTTGAGCACAGCAGGGCAGGTGGAACTGTCGGTAGGTGAGATCAGAATGCCATCGACCTTGCGCGCGATCGCGTCCTGCGCGTTTTGCAATTGCGTCTGCGCATTGTTGTGGCTGTCATAGGCGGTCGATCCGCCGCCGGCTGCCTTCGCCTGATCGTCGATTCCCTTGGCCAGGATGCGCCAGAACGGCAGATCGAGCCCTGGCGTCAGGTAGGCGAGCTGTTTGGCCGCCGCGCGTGCCGGCGACGGGCCTGTGGCGAACGCAGCGACGGATACTCCGGCCGTCGCGACCAGGCCGCGGCGCGTGATGGTCCGGTTCATGAACGTCCCTCTTGAGTAATTCTGTTCGCACGACCAAGGCTTCAGCCAAGCATCCACCGAGCCTACCCGTAGCGTCAACCGCCGACGCCACCTAATCTCGCATGCAATCTCGGCACCCGAGCAGGAGAAACCATTCCGATGCCAATCGACCCGGTACACCTGCCGCTCGGCCATCTCCCCGACACCCGCTACCCGGATCCGCGTGTCGAGCAACTGGACAAGCGCTTCAGACGCCAGGGCAACGCGGCGATCGAGCGGATCGCGCACGGCTTCCGCTGGGCGGAGGGCCCCGTCTATGTCCGTGACGGCGGGTACCTGCTCTGGAGCGACATCCCGAACAATCGAATAATGCGCTGGCTGGAAGACGACGGCCGTGTCAGCGTATTCCGCGCCAATTCCAATTACTCGAATGGCAACACGCGCGACCGTGAAGGTCGACTGGTGACCTGCGAGCACGATACCCGCCGACTGACGCGCACCGAACACGACGGGCGCATAACCGTGCTGATCGACCGCTACGATGGCAAGAGACTGAACGCACCGAACGATGTCATCGTGGATTCCAGAGGCGCCATCTGGTTCACCGATCCCGGCTACGGCATCGACGGCGAGTACGAAGGCCACAAGGACGAGGCCGAACTACCAGGCCACGTCTATCGCCTGGATCCGGCAAAGGGGACCGCAACTGTTGTCCTTGATGATTTCGTTCGCCCGAACGGCCTTGCGTTATCGCCGGACGAGAAGCCTGCTCTACGTGGTGGACAGTGGCGTCACACACGGTGGTCCTGCCCACATACGTGTCTTTGCCGTGGAGAACGGCAAGTGCCGCGGCGGCCGGGTCTTTGCCGAAGATTTCGCGCCCGGCTTCACCGACGGCCTGCGCGTCGATGTCGAGGGGAATGTGTGGTGCAGCATGGGCTGGGCCGACCCAGGTGAAGATGGCGTGCGTTGCTACGCGCCGGATGGCGACCTCATCGGCAAGATCCACCTGCCAGAGACCTGTGCGAACCTCTGCTTCGGCGGCAAGAAGCGCAACCGTCTGTTCATGTGCGCGAGCACGTCGATCTACTCCCTGTATGTTGACGTGCAAGGCGCGCAGCTACCCTAGCCCGAAGTTTGCGTTGTCGCGATGTTTCGAGAACTCTGTGATATCGCGACGAACTGCGGCCAAGACGTCGCTGAATGTGGGCAACGGCTTTGGATACCAGCCGTGCGCGCTGTCGGTGGGTGAGCGGCATAGAGATCGTTGGCCCACAACGCGATCAGATAGAACAAGCCGAGAAGAACCCGTGTGGTGCGTGCGATCGCAGGGTCAGACCATTGCCGTTGGGTCTGGACGCCAAGGTGACGCCGGACTTTGGCGAGAGTGAACTCGATAGACCAACGACGGACAAACCAGCGAAGGATGTCGAGCGGATCGGCATCAAGATCGGTGCACAGGAAGACCCGCGGTTTGAACTCATCGGCAACGTCGCGAACCAGCGCCGGCGGGTCGAACAGCCGGGCATCGAGACGCAGGCGGCTGATCATGCAGATGCGATGCCGAACGGCATTGAGCAGTTCGATGGCAGCGAAACCGCTATCGGTCACCGAGACGGTCTACCGCTCGGGAAGCCAGTGTGCCACCTGCAGCATGACCTGCCGGCGCCTCCCAGTGGGTTACGCACCCCAACGACCTGATATGGTTCCCACGATCAGCACCAGAACATGCGCCCACGTCGGTGCGTAAAAACTCTCGCTGAATGGCTGCATCCACAGGGCCAGCCTTGCCGGCACAAGCCGGCTTGAACTCCCGTCCTGCATCACTCCCAAAATTGCGATGTTCGGAAAAGACTCGCCCGTAGGAGATCAGCCGCGAATCCGCTATTCGATCTCATTGGATTCGACGCTCGCCAGTCGAGAAAGGCCAAAGTCCAGCTGAGATTGCCGGCTGCGTTGCGGCTGCCATCCCGTAGTGCCGATCGGATTTCTGTGATCGCCGCACAGGTGCATCCAGCGTTGGAACTTGCAATTTGGGCTGAGCCCACCAGGCTCAATCCATGCCGCGACCTTTTTTTATGAAATGTGACAACCTTCACACCTGTTCGGGCGCGGCTTCATGCACGGTATCGGCAGCTCACCGGAAATGAGCAGCACACTGACCCATTGAGGAGACGTCGCATATGCAACCGCCTTCATTGGCCACAGTCGCAACGCAGTTCTATAGGGATGCAGGCGCAGGCTGATGTCGTCCCACTTTCGCTATCTTGCCGCAGCACCGAACCACACCCGTACAGAAGTTTCGTACGAAACTCCAACCATGAAGTCAGCGATGCCCGACACTCAGCCGACATTCTGCGACCTCCGAACCGAAGGCAATGTCTGCCCAATGGCAGCGGCCGAGGCGACACCGTCGGTCGTATCCCAGTCGGATGAACTGGTGTTTCCGAAACATCGGCAGACAGTTGTGCAATTCCTGGTAGGCGAAACCGGCGCAGCCGCGCTGCATCTCTACTATGGCGACAAAGAGATTTCGTTTGATGATCCTGACCTGTTTGTGTTCGGTGAAACGCTTGCGAGCCAAGCTCGTTTCGCCGCCGGCGACGCGATGGCCTGGGGTGACGGGTACGCGTGGTCCAGAGTTCAAGACCTACTGCAGCAACTGATCGATGAAGGCGTGCTGGTGCATGCCGATGTCGCCAGCGCGGCCGCGAGTTCACCGACCAGCACAATCCAACCCTCGCCGCTCCCGCCGACGACCTGTCCGGTCACGCGATTCTGGGATGATTGTGAGGCGATCACCCAAGACCTCGCGGGCCGTTCAGTGGAGCTCGGTTATCTGGAAGTGATCCTTCCGATCTTCCGCGTCGCGCACGCCGCGTTGGATGCCGACCACCGTCAGGTCGGCGAGGCCAATGTATTTCCCCCAGGCCTGCGGCTGGATGTACCGACGGAATGGCGGACCTGTAACCTGCCTGGTACCCGCTACCTCAACAAAAAACCGATGAACGTGACCGCGATGCGGGTCATGCGCGCGCACTGGTCGCAGATGATGGCAGCGGTGATCCAAATACGCGAGGCCTATCTGCGGCGATTTCCTGAGGCCGACTGCGCATTCACCATAGGTCATCTGGAGCGCCTGTCTGTCGCGGTGCTTGCCGTGCCCACCTATCAGCTCATGCGCAAAAACAATCGTGTCGCGAACAGCAAACTGCATCCAGCCTTGTCGTCGCTGTTCCGGGTCACGGACGGCGTTCGGATGACAATGCACCAGATGTTGTTCCTGCCAGGAGTCGAGCCCACGCGGTCGCCGAACGAAGCCGTAACCGTGGATGAGATCATCGACTACGCCGAGCGGAACTACTCCTTCCATTCGGAACATGGTGTCTGCGCCGGCCCCGGCGCTATGGTGCGCGAGCTGATCCAGGTACTGCTGGAGGGTCGCGGCAACGCAGATTATTCGTCCGTGGTGCTGGATCCTGCAGCCCAGAACGCGTTCGATGATCTGGATGCCGCCATCGACTATGGGCTGCTCGGACTTCGGGTCCATGCCGTCGCGTTCTCGCGTTTCCCCACGATGGGTCGCGCGTATGAGGATATAGCCGGGCTGGTCGATCATCTGCCAATGAACAACGGGCCTCGGTTGGCGGCATTCCGTGATCGCATGCAGGCACATCGAAGCCAGCTGAAGATGACATATCTGGCGCACGAAAACTGGCGCATCAGCCGCGAGGCCACATACGCCGAGATATACCGGCAATGCGGGCGCGGCGTTACCCATTGTGACGAAGGGCCAGGTCTGGACTCTCTGCTGGCCCCGGTCTGGACCGACGCTGATCGGCAGACCGAAACCGAGCTTCAGAACATGCTGCGGGCGCAAAGCGTGCCCAGGGACGCAGCGTCCGAGGCTTTTGTCCGGGAGCTGTCTGCCCGGGTAATGGACTTCCTGCTGCGTGAGCAGGCCATGCTGCGCGCCACTGTGGCCGCTCAGCGTATCGTCAATAGCCATCTTGGCCGCGAGCAGCCCGACCGGGTGCTCTCCGCGGCGGATCTCAATGTCCACAGTTTCACCCTGGACTACGACTCGGATCACCTGCCGAACCTGACGAGCGAGCTGGAGAAGCTGCTCGGACTGCACATCGAACTGGATGTGAATCGGCTCGCGATCGCCAAACGGGACGTGGCCGCGTGAACGTGGGCATCAGGAATTCCCTCGGCATGGTGCCGATGGAATGGCGTGCAATCCTGCACGCGTTTATGGAGAGGAAAGTCTCATGAAGATCAAGACGAACGTCCGCGCCGGTCTCGGAAGCCGCAACTCCGGCAGGTGCGGTGGCGTTGGCCCTATTCCGCTGCCGCACCCCGTGCTCAAGGTGGCGTAAGCCTACCTACGAATGGAGCCAAACATCCGTGGTGCTGCAATGTCACCGCTTGGTGACACCGACCCGGTTGTTTGGGATGCAACGACGAGGGTGGCACGTGGATGCCGGCAACCGCTGGCGCCACGTGGCGCTCTCTTCGGCCTTACAAAATGGCGGGCTCGGGGCTTCGTTGGAGCGGCTCTTCCGGGACTGCCCTGACCGGCTTCTTGCCCGCCCCGCAGGTTTTGCGTATTGATCGATGTAAGCGTTTATGCTGGCGATGGACCAGTGGGACTGCTCGGGGGAGAACGCGCTGATGAAGATGTCCAGCTTCGCTGCGCTTATTCTGCTTATCTTCTCCTGGTCCGTACCCAGCAACGCAGCGGCGCAACCCGTCGGATCACCACTACCGGCGTGCCAACGCACGATTGAAGCGGACATCGTCGCTATCGATCAGCCGCTCTTTCTCAATCGGCTTGGTGCCAGCCTGCCCGGCGGCATGATCTATGCGCTGCGACGCGACATCGTTGCGGGCCCCCACGGCTCCGAGATCGTCGCGGGCAATGCCCAGCTTGCTCCTGATCGGCGTCCGCGCCCGTTGGTTCTTCGTATGCGGGTTCGTGACTGCCTGCACATCAAGTTTCAGAATCTGCTGTCACCGACAGCACTGGGTCCGTCACCGCTCACCACTCCATGTGACGGCATCAATATCTATCCCGAGCAGACCTGTACCCGCGAAGCGGGCGTGCATGTCATGGGCATGGACGAAAGCGTCGTCGCCGGCACACTGATGGATGGCTCGTTCGTCGGCGCCAACAACTCCAGCCTGGCCGCGCCCTCCCAACGGATCGAATATACGCTGAGAGCGCCGGCCGAGGGTGTGTTCCTGATGTACAGCGCGGCTGCCGACGCGTTGGCCGGTACTGCGGATGGCGGCACCTCGGGCGGCGGGATTGGCGGCCAATTATCTGCGGGTCTGTTTGGCAGCGTCGTGGTGCAGCCACGCTCTTCCGAATGGTATCGGAGCCAGATTACCAAGGTTGAGTTGGATGCAGCGACAGTCGGGCGGAGTGCCGACGGCCACCCCAAGCTGAATTACGGTGCCCTGCGCAAGGAGGCGGATGGCACTTGCACGCCGGTCTTGCGCATGGTCGACGTGCGGTATCGGGTGAACGCCCAAGGCAACTGCGCCGCGGCTGGCAATGACCTTGTCACCTATTACGGCGATCTGACTGCGCTGGTGACCGGACCAAATGCTGGTGCCTTCCTGGCGACAGACAACGAGCCCCCCTTCAATCCGAATCCGGCCGCGCCAAACCGGCACGAGCCGTACCGCGAATTCGTACTGCATTACCATGACGTGCTGACCGTCTCGACAGACTGTACGCCGACACCATCGTCGCCTTCACTTTCGTGCAACAACGCGTTCCCTGGTCTCTACAGCGGTGCCGACACTGTCTACGTACTCGGCAATGGCGGCGAGGCGTTCGCCATCAACTACGGCTCCGCAGGTATCGGTAGCGAAATTCTTGCCAACCGGCTCGGGGTTGGGCCGGAGGGGGGCTGCGTCGAGTGTCGGTTCGAGGAATTCTTCCTGAGCTCCTGGGCGGTTGGCGATCCGGCCA
This sequence comes from uncultured Alphaproteobacteria bacterium, assembly GCA_963799415.1. Lineage (GTDB taxonomy): Bacteria > Pseudomonadota > Alphaproteobacteria > Acetobacterales > Acetobacteraceae > JAMXLO01. The sequence goes on from CAWCXI010000032.1 coordinate 80,166, forward strand.
TGCTGGTAGGCCATCCCGACGGGTTGGCGAACAACACCCCGCCGCAACAGGTGCCATATCAGCCGAAGACGGTGCTGCGTACCGACGACGAGGCGAAATACCCGGACGACCCGTCTAACGTCTATCACAGCTACATCGGCGACCGGGTGATCTTCCGCATTGTGCATGCGGGTCAGCTCGTCACACATCTGCATCATCTGCACGCACATCAATGGCTGCACACGCCCAACAGCGACACGAGCACCTATCTCGACAGCCAGCTCATCAGTCCCGGCTCGGCCTTTACCCAGGAGATCGACTACGACGGTAGCGGCAACAGGAACCGCACGCCGGGCGACGCCATCTTCCACTGTCATTTCTATCCCCACTTCGCCGCGGGCATGTGGGGGCTGTGGCGCAATCATGACGTCTTCGAGGGCGGCACCGACCTCACGCTGGACCCGACGACGCAGTGGAACCGGGCACTGCCGGACGGTGAATTCCTAAAAGGCACGCCGATCCCTGCAGTGGTGCCCTTGCCCACTCTGGCGATGGCGCCGATGCCGGCGCGCACCAAGATCTGCCCGATCGACCGCAGGTGGGACGGCAACCAGGTGCTGGACGCAAGCGGCAATTGTCCTGCCGCTGATCCGGCCACACTGGTTGGGGAATTGGCGTATGTTGCCAGGAACGATTTCGACGCTGGCCGAGATCCTGGCTTCCCATTCTACATCCCCGGCATCGCCGGCCAGCGTGCGCCGCATCCACCGCTTGGTTATGCGCGCGATACCACCACCCAGCCGCCGGGCCAGACCGCGTTTATGGACGGCGGGCTCGCGCGCAACATCACGTTGGCCGGTGAGGTCATCAACGACCACTACAACGCCTGGGATTTCAGCAAGGATCTCGACCGGGTCTGGGCAATTCCATTGGCTGAGGCGGGAACGCCGCTCGAGCGGTTGGCGATGCAGGTCCACAGCACCTGTACCCGCAACAGTGTCACGCCGGAAGGACACGCCGGCCAATATGTGCTCAATGGCGGTCCCAGCGTGCCGGGCGCGCCGTACGCCAATCCCTCATGGGGCACCAGCGGCGCGAGACGCTGCGTCGATCTGGCGGATCCTCCACCTCCTCTGAACGACCCGACAAAACCGAGCCGTGTCTACAAGGCGGCAGACATCCAGATGGACGTCGTCTTCAACAAGGCCGGCTGGCATTTTCCGCAACAGCGGTTCGAAACGCTGTGGCAGGACGTGCAGCCTACCTTTGCCGGCCGACGCGCACCGGAGCCCCTGTTCGTCCGCGCAAACTCGGGTGAAACGATCGAGTTCTGGCAGACCAATCTGGTGCCGGCGTATTACGAACTGGATGACTTCCAGGTGCGCACGCCCACGGACGTCATCGGACAGCACATTCATCTCGTGAAGTTCGATGTCACGGCCTCAGATGGCTCCGCGAACGGCTACAATTACGAATCAGGTTCGCTGAGCCCGGATTCGGTGCGCGCGAAAATCGCCGGCATCCGCAAGGCGAGCAACTGTGCCGCCGATGCGCCGATCTCCTTCTCGTGTCCCACCGCCAAGCCAGCGCCCACGGTGTTCGGGGCGCCCCCGGCCGGTCAGGACTGGATCGGCGCGCAGACCACGGTCGAGCGCTGGTGGGCCGATCCCGTCGTCGACAACCGCGGCAACGACCGGACGTTGCGCACGGTGTTCACCCACGACCATTTCAGCCCGTCGACCCACCAGCAGGCAGGCCTTTACAGCGGATTGTTGGTTGAACCCAAAAATTCGGCTTGGCGAATCCCGGCACTGCCCGATCCGGGCAACGGGCCTCCGCAGATCGCAACGCCGATGTCCACGCGGCCCGATGGCGGCCCAACCAGTTGGTCGGCCGATGTGCTCACGGCGGATCCGCGAGAGAGCTACCGGGAGTTCGCACTCGAGTTTCAGGACCTGCAGCTCGCCTACACCGATCAAAGTGTCCATCACAACGTGCCTTACCCGTGTCCGCCGCCGCCGCCCACATCCGGCACCACGCCCTATGTCTGCGACCACAATGTTGCGCCGGGACCGAACACACCGGTCTGGGGCTGGGCAAGCCAGTCAGCCGCGTTGAATGCTCCGGGTCCCGGTTCCACGCCGGTGCCGGCAGCGCAGCTGGTGCCGACGATCATCAGCGTCGGCGTCGGTGTCTCCAGCATGAACTACCGGAGCGAACCGCTACCACTGCGCGTCGCTTCGACCTCCAGCCACGATCCCAACGTGCCGGCGCAGGACCTCGCATTTGGCTACGCGTCTATTCCCCGCGAGTTGGCGTCGCTCAACACGCAGCCGCCGAATACACAGAAATTGTTTCCCACAGATCCGACCTCGGATGTGAAATATCCTGGCGGCTTTGTCGGGGCCGAGAGTCTCGATCCTTACACGCCGCTGCTGCGTGCCTATGCCAATGACCGCGTGCAGGTCCGGGTTTTGGTCGGCGCCCATGAGCTCAACCACACATTCGCCATGCATGGCGCGAAGTGGTTGGTCGAGCCATCGGACGCCAATTCGGGGCTCGTCGCGGCGCAGCCGATGGGGATTTCCGAGCATTTCGAGATGCTGTTCACCTTGCCGCCGGCCGGTCGCGGTGATCAGAGTGACTATCTCTATCAGACCGACGCAAATCTGGTCGCCCAGGAGGATGGTCTGTGGGGCCTGCTGCGCGCCTACAACACATCGCGCCCCGACCTGCCGCCGTTGCCGAACAATCCGCCACGCGCCACTGCAACGGCGAAGGCGTGTCCCGATAATGCGCACCACGTGCGCTTCAGCATCAGCGCCGTCACCGCTGCGCGCGCCCTTCCTGCTGGTGCGGTGACCTACAACGATCGCATCGCCGGATTGGCGCTGACGCAGCCAGATGCGATCCTCTATGTTTCGTCGGGCAATCTCGATGCGAGCGGCAAGCTTCTGTCGGGTACGCCCATCGAGCCGCTGATCCTGCGTGCCGCGGCCGGCGACTGCATCGATGTGACATTGACCAACCTGCTCGATCCGTCCGAAATGGACAGCAACAATCAGCCGATTTTCAATAGTCCGACGCCGGATCAGTACCCCGCCACCGGAATGCCGCCGATCGCAATCTTTCCGTCGGCTCGTGCCGGGCTGCATGCGCAACTGCTGGATGCCGATGTGACGACCAGCGATGGAACGCGGATCGGCATGAACCCCGATCAGACCGCGGCGCCGAAAGGTGGCACCGTGCAGTATACGTGGTACGCTGGCAAACGTGACGGCAACCGGTTCGTTCCGGCCGAGCTTGGCGTTGTCAATCTTCAGTCGGCAGACCCCATCGAGCAGACGCTCTTTGGTGCAGTAGGTGCGCTGGTGATCGAGCCGCCGACGGCGACCTGGAGCGCCGATTTTGGCACCGCGGCCGCGGCTACAGTATTCCCGCCGCACGGTCCCGCGTTCCGTGAGTTCGTCGGCGTGTGGCAGCCGGGGATCAACGGCCTCGGTGTGTGGCAGTCGGGGAGCAACGTGTTTCCGATCGGCGAAGGACTGAACTACCGGACGGAGCCGTTCCCGCTGCGCATCGCCACCGCCGACATATCGAACGTGTGGTCGAACACGGCGGTCACCCCGCCCGGCCCACCGCAAACGCCGGTCTTTTCTGCCTCATCCGGCATGCCGGTGCGGTTCCGCTTTGTGAACCCGGGCGGAACCAGTCCAAACGGCAACGTCTCCATCACGCTGGCCGAAATATTCGGCCACCACTGGCAGGAGGAGCCCTGGCGGGATCGCAGCACGTTGATAGGACGGAACAGGGATTCTCAGTCGATGGGCGGAGCGATCCTGGGCTCCAGCCATGCGCTCAATCTGGTGATCGATCATGCGGGTGCGCCGGGCGATCATCTGTATCGCAACTTCATTGCGTCGCCGACTTTCAACTATGCCATGTGGGGGTTGTTCCAGGTCGGGCCGGCGGCGACCGATGTGGTGGTCGTGACAGCTTACCAGCCGACATCCTCGGGTGGTGCCATGGTGAGCGGCTATGTCACACCGGACCTGCGGACCCGGCATTATGCGATGGGCGTGCAACTCGTCGGCCGCTCCGATCATGCATCGGTGGATCAGGCGACGGGTGCATTCCAGCTGGCATTGGCAGACCAACCCCAAAGTGTGACCGTACGATCCGCCAATGGCGGCGAGGCGACCACAGCGCTGCCCCCGGTCGCACCTGTGGCGGCGGCGGCAACGCCATTGGCAACTGCACGCATCGCGCGGCCCCCTGCGGCGCCTGCCCCAGCGCGATCGGCACGTCTCGAGCAGATTGCCAACCAGACCGCGAAGTATTTTCCCCGCCCGGTGAATCAACGACCGCCTGCACGATGACGTGTCGCAGGGTGTTGGGAAGGCGGCGCGCGGCGCTTGCTGTGGTTACAGCGCTGCTGGTGCAGACCAGTGTTGGTTACACTGCACAGCGCTATGTCAGCCAGGGCATCGCCATCGACCTGGACCTCGCGGCGCCTGACGGCATGGTTGCAGGCACGGATATTCGACTGTCGCTGCATCTTTCCGATGCGGTCGCGGGCACACCGCTTGTCGCGGCTCAACCGGCGGCATGGCTGTCGCTGAACCGGCGAGGCATCGCGACCGACGAAGCTGTGTGCACCCGCAAGGTCGCGGCGTTCCTCGGCAGCAACCCGTTGGCCAAGCCGGACGTCGATTTGACAGGGTTCAGTCTGCTGACGATGAACCGTGACCCCAGCATCACCGTGATCGATCCCCAGAGCGGTTACAACGGCTCGCGCACGGTCACCGAGCTTGCGTTGGATTCACCCGGGGTGGACTGGGCGGTCGGGATTGATCCGCCACGGCTCTATGTTGCCGAGACTGCTGCACGACATATCGCGGTGATCGATACCGACCGCTGGCGACGCGGCAGCAGCATTGCGACGCCGGAGCCTCCGGGTGCGGTACGGCTGCTTGGTGATGGCCGCACGCTCTGGATCGCGGCGGCAACCGACGGCGACCTCGTTGCAATTGATACCAGCAGTCTGCAGGAGGTGGCTCGCCTGCCGCTCGGACTCGGCGCGCACCGGCTCGCCAGCACCGGCAATGGCCGCTATCTGCTGGTAACGAACAGCCGCGATGGCACGGTCACGATCATCGACGGTCGTAGCCTGACCAGGGCGCGGGATATCAAGGTCGGCTCCATCGCGGGTCCGGTGGCGGTCTCCGACCTGGCCGGCGCCATCTATGTGGCGACCTCCGACGCCATCGTCGCCATCGATCCGGCGCGCGACACGCCACTGGCGCGCATCGAGGATGTGTCCGGCGTGACCGCGCTCGGCATCGCGCCTGATGGCAGATCGGGATTCGCCGCCAGTTCAACGCAGAACCACTTGACTATCTTCGACACCGTCACCAACCGCGTGGCGCAGACAATCACGGTGGCCGACTCGCCTTACGAGATCGGTTTCACCGATACGCAGGCCTATATCCGCCGTCGCGGCAGTGAAAGCGTGACGCTGATTCCGCTGGCGCCACTGCGCGCCGACGGCAAGACCGCGGGTCTCGCCGAATTTCCAGCGGGCAAGAAGCCCAGTGATGAGGGCAGCGTTACAACGCCGCTGGCCGCCAGCATGGTCAGCTCGCCGGGCGAGCCAGCGATGCTGCTGGCGAGTGCCACCGAACATGCCGTGCACTACTACCACGAGGGGATGGCGGCACCTGCAGACAGTTTCGACGCTTTCGGTCATCAGCCGCTGGCTGTCACGATCGTCGATCGCAGTCTGCGCCAGACCGCCCCGGGCACCTACAGTGCGGCGGCACGGCTGCCGCGCCCCGGGACCTATGATGTGATCGTCTTGCTGGACCGACCACGCATCGCACATTGCTTTGCAATGGATGTTGCGGCGCGCCCTGGCGATGCGGTGGGCACATTGGTTTTCCAGCCTATCGTCATGCCTCGCGTGATACCGGCCGGCAGTCCGGTCACACTCAGTTTCCGCATGATGCAGCGCCCCGCGCAGCCAGCGCCGCAACCTGTCGCGGTCACCGCACTCGCTGTCCTTGCACCCGGTTCGTGGTTCGAGCGCGTACCGATGACGCAGGCGACTGACGGCAGTTGGCGGCTGGAATTCACCCCACCGCGCGCCGGCGTCTATCTGCTGGCGTTCGAGGCCCCCTCGCTCGGGGTGAGTGTCAATACCAGCCAGCATTTCGCCATCGAGGCCAAGGATCCGGGCGCACTCCAGGCGCCGCGTGAATAGCCGTCTCGTCTGTTGCGGAGCTCTCGGTGTCACCTGTTCCACCAGGTCGGCGCGCCACCATCGAGCGGGACGATCCACGCTCCATCGGTGCCGATACGGCGCGAGGGCGAGAAAGTCACCGGTGGCATTAGTCCCGTTCGATAGCTCTGCAATGTTTCCAGCGCGTCGATGAGCCGCTCGCGTGTCACGTCGCGGCCTGCGCGCTGGAGCGCCTCGACAAGGATTTTTGCTGCCGCCAGAGCTTGGCGCTGCACTGAACGATCCCGTGCGGGCAGGTCCTCGCGCTGTGTGAGGGCACGGAATTCGGTTGCCGCCTCCGGTGTCATGTCGAGTGGGCCGGTGGCGAACGCAACAAAGGTCGGCACGGGTGCACCATTCGCGAGCAGATCACCGGCCAGTGCGCTGGGCAGCAGCAGCGTGGGCCGTCTGCCCGACAGGTTGGCGACGGCTGGGCGGACCATTGCACTGTCGGCGAACCACAGCACCGCGCCACCGGCAGCAAGTGCCTGCGCCAGTTCCGCACTGCCTGGCTGCATCAGTTTCGGCGGCTGTCGAGCGTCAGCAAGAGTCGTCGCTGCGATATCGGCCACCGATCGCCAGAGAGGCGTTCCGTCATCGACGATTTCCGGCGATCCGAATGTGCTCGCGGCGAAACCGGCAAGCGCACTGGCCTCCGCCTCCAGGCCGCCGTTGAGGTAGAATACGTAGCGGCTGCTGGGTGCAGCGCGCACACGCGGCGTGAGCGGTCCGATGGTGGGCACGCCGGCAGCATTCACCGCTGCCACAGCAGCGACTTCCTCGCCTGCGATCATCGGCGCAAGCAGGGCGAAGACGGTGCCGGCGTCAGCAAGCCGCGCGACGGCAGCGCCGAATGCCTCGCCATCATACGGCTCTGTCACTTGCAGGACGAGCTGACGGCCGAACAGACCGCCGCGCCGGTTGATCTCATCGAAAGATGCCGCAAGCACTGTCTGGATTGCCGACCCGCCGGGGCGCAGGACCGTACCCAGCACCAGCGAGCCATTATCCAGCCCCGGTTCGGGAGCAGTGCCGAGTTGCTTCAGATAGGCGACCAGATCGGCAGCATCCGATGTCGACAGCACAAAGCGCGGCATCACCGGATCAAGCCGGTTATCGCCGGAATCGAGACCCATCGTAATGGCACGGACCAACAATGGTTCGGTGTAGGCGGGTCGTGATCTCCGCGCCGGGCCATCGCGACGAACCGGCCGCATCAGCGAATCCCCGGTGATGTCAGGTGCCACCACCCCACCCTCCTGCCGTCCACGTCCATCGCGTCCGTGACAGGATGCGCAGGGGATGGAAGAGGCCGGTAAGCTTACATTGCCTGGGCCGACCATGGCCTTCGCGGCCGACCCACCGGCATCTCCGGTCAGAAACAGTTTCTGGCCACGTTCCAGTCCGGTCACACTCGCCCTGGCAGCAAGCGCAGGCATGCAAAGAGCGACGACGGCCATCAGGCGAACGAGGATGAATATCTTCAATGATCGGGCTTTCCGACGACCTCGGTCGCGTTGCGCACCGCAAGCGCAGGCAGACTAAACAGGTGGTGATGCTGTCTCGAGCCCAGATGCTGCTGACCGGCACGCATCACGTCAAGCAAGCATGCGTGTCAGGAGTGCCACGCGCTCAGGATAAACCGCTGCAGCGGCATTGGGATGGTCGCTCTGTTTGAACTAGGATCATCCTCAAACCTGTCGGGGGGTGGATTATAAAGTGGCTATTCAACAATGGCGCATGGCAGTCGCCACGCCTCTGCGACGTTATGTCGAATGCCACTACCTCGCATTTGGAATGATCGAATGTATTCACGCGCTGCTGCGTCCCGCCTTGCTGTTCACCCTCACCTTGACAGCGTGCGGACATCGAGCGCCCGAGCCGGGCGGGCTTCCCGTAGCGCCCGATGCGTTTCGCGAAGCGGGTCCCGGAACACGTCATCACTCGGCAGCCACGATGCCCGACAACGGCGCATGGTGGCTGGTGTTCGCCGACCCGCCGCTGGATGACCTGATCCGACGCGCCAACCATGGCAGCTTCACCATCGGCCAGGCGGTGGCAAAACTCGATGAGGCGCGCGCGCTCCAACGCGCGACGATTGCCGCGCAATGGCCCATGATTGGGCTCAGCACGAACGTCTCGCGTGAAGAAGGGACGCTGACCAACGCGGCGAGCAGCAGCGGTCCGCTCTATGTCGTAGGCGCCAATCTTTCATATGAAGCTGACCTGTTCGGCCGCCTGGCAAATGAATCAAAGGCGGCTGCCATGAGCACCGCCGAGAGCGAGGAACTGTTGAGGGCGGCGAGGCTTCTGGTTCAGGCTGATGCCGCGCAGACATATTTCACCTTGCGCGCGCTCGATGCCGAGCGTGCACTGGTTCGAGGCACGGCGACGGCGTACCAAAAGACCGTTCGGCTGACCGAGGGAATGGTCGGCTCCGGCCTGGCCTCGGAACTGTCACTTGTGCGCCTGCGCACCGAGGCGGAATCGCTCTCGGCAGAAGCGCTGACGCTGGACCAGCGCCGCGCCGAAGTTGAACACGCGTTGGCCGTATTGGTCGGCGAAGCCCCGTCCACATTCCACATTACTCCGAGGAGCCGCTCCGATCTGCTCCCGAACATTCCGCCAGGGATTCCAGGGGCAGTTCTCGTTCGCCGCCCGGATGTCGAGGCAGCCCGAAGAGCGATGATCGCCGCACAGATACGCAGCGGCGTGGCGCAGGACCGCTGGCTGCCGACCCTGTCGCTCACGGCGTTCGGCGGATATGCCTCGCCTACACTGGGGTCGTTGTTTTCAGCAGGGGCGGCAACCTCAACGCTCGCGGCCCTGCTGTCGATGCCGATATTCGATGGTGGCCGGTATCTGGCGGGCGTTGCGAAGGCGAATGCTGACCTTGATGCGGCCGCCGCGGACTATGGCCAGCAGATCCTCAATGCGTTCAAGGATGTTGAAGATCAGCTGTCCGCGCTGCGCCTGCTGGCCAGACAGGAAGTGGTGCTGAAACGTGCGACCGAGGCGGCCATCCGCACGACGACCCTGGTCACCTCGAACTATGGGGATGGTCTGGCGAGCCAGTTCGAACTGCTGGATGCGCAGAGGAACGAGCTGCGCATCCGCCGCGAGGCGCTGGTGGTCCAGGCTGCCCGCTTCCAAGCCACCGTTGGTCTCATCAAGGCGCTCGGCGGCGGGTGGGACGCCTCGGCGCCGACCGCTGCAGCGCCGGTGGCCAAGCACGGGCTTGGGCATAGGCATAAGCACAAGAAGACCCCGTCACGCTAAGGATGCGCGATGACCACCAGCGTGCGCGCATGGGCCACCGCACTTTGCAGACAGGTCTTCAATGTGGCTGGGTCCAACGCTGCGAAACTTTCGTCCAGGATCGTCAGCGACGCGTCCTGCAGCAGGGCGCGCGCAAGAAAGACACGGCTGCGCTCGCCATGCGACAACTGCCAACCGGTTTCGCCGACATGCTGCATCAGGCCGCCCGGCATGCGGCTCAACAGGCCACCGAGGCCAAGTTCGACGCACAACGCCTGTGCGAGCCCCAGGTCCTCCGCCGTCGGTGGCCAATTGCGGCCCATCAACAGGTTGAACGCCAGCGAACCTGACAGAATATGGTTCTCGTGGAATTGCGGGGCCTCGGTCGCCAGTTGATGCCAGCCCAGCCCGAGCGTCGGCCTGTCCAGTCCGTTCAGCAGCAGCAAACCCGAATCTGGCAGACGCAGGCCGGTCATCAGCGCGGCGAGCGTGGACTTGCCTCCGCCGGAGGGTCCTTCCAGCAGGATGCGCTCACCCTGATAGATTGTCAGATCGAGCCGGTCGAGGATCGGCCGCCCGCTGCGCCGGTAGCGGAAGACCAGATCGCTGACATCGAGCACCTTTTGCCGCGCATGCTCGTTCCCCGCCTGCGCAGGCGGTGGAACGGCCGCCGGTTCGACAGGCGCGCCGCCGGCCCGGAACAGATCGGACACCAGGCTCCAGGCGACACAGGCCTGCGAGAGAGATGTGATGCCGCTGGAGATGCTGGCGAATGCCCGGCTCGCCATCAGAATGCCGCCCAGACTGATCGCAAGCGCAGCCGGGCTGGCGCTGCCCGCAATGAACGCAGGCGCCAGGGCCAGGATTGCCACGATGGTCCAACCGCCAGAGGCGCCCGCCGTGACCGGCACGATCGCGTTGTCCAGTCCGCGCGAAAGATCGAGATAGTCCCGCAGGATCCGGTCCTCTGCGACGCCACGCCGATGCGGCGGTTCCTGCGCGAGCCGCGTGCGATGACCGATCATGTGCTCGATCAGCTCATGCGTCATATCGAGACGCGTCGTGGACCAGACGCGCAGGCGCCGATAGTAGCGACAGCAACTGGCCGCCATCGCGCCCAGCCAGATCAGCAGCGCCAGCAGATGCAGGTATCCGCCGGCACCCGCCGACAGGATCCAGCCGGCGAACACCAGTTCCACGACGGCGACGATGACCGCCATGCCGCCGCCGAGCACGAGCGACTCCAGCGCCTGCGATTCCATCACGCGACCGATGATCTGGCCGGCGCCCTGATGCCTCACTGCGTCGATGTCGATGCGCAGCGCACCGGCCAGCAGACGCCGCTTCAGGATACGTCCCAGATCGAGCGCGAAGGTCGCCTCGATCCAGCCAGCGGAAAGCCGCAGCGGGATGCCCGATAGCAACATCAACTGCCACGCGACCAGCCAGGCGAGGTCCAGCCTGCCGTCCAGAACTGCGGCGCCGATGAGAGCCCAGCCGCTGATCTCCACCAGATACATGCCGATCAGCAGCACGACGACCCAACCAAGACGACGGATAAGACCAGCCTGCGACAGCTGCGCCTTGAATGGTGCCGTCGCCGGCAAACGGAGCATCCAGCATTCCGTGAACGCCTGGGCAGCCAGCCGTTCGCGCAACATCACCGACCGGACCTGCTCTCGTCGAGCGGGACGGACACCGGCGTTCTCCAGCAGTTGGTCGAGGTCACGGACAATCGGCGCCCCGAACTGAGCGGTGGCGGCGGCCGAGATTGTGCGCACGCGACGCCAGTGAAGCCGCAGATCGGGACCGATCAGCGCGACCGAATTGCCTTTCGACTTGAGCAGCAGCAGAAACCGTCCTTCGTCTGTGACGGGGAGCGCGAGCACCAACGGACATGCCTGCAACAGGCCCTGATCGAGGTCGGGAACCGGAAACTCCACCGGCTCCGCCTCGAGTCCGAGGCATCCTGCCGCCCATTCGATCCAGTTGCCTGCGTAAACCGACGTGCCCGGCTGCGGAATATCGGGCGCGCCGATCGTGCCTCCCGCCGCGGCCCGCAACCCAGTGCGCGATGCCAACGCCTCCAGCGCCTGCGCCAACTGCTCACGTGGCCAACTCAGGCTGATGAGGTCCTCATCATAGCCGGCCCTCGACTGGGCAATATGCGTGACAGGCCTGAGATCCGGTCCGTCCATCATGCGGCCCCGTGTACCCGGCCGTTGCGGATTGCCACGCGGCGCCAGTAGCCGCTTTCCCAAAGCTGGCCGAGGACATCGCCCTCCGCGTCCAGCAATTGCCGATATCGCGACGGCGCCGCGGCCAGCCGGTCCGGATGGTCGTCCTCGACGATCCGCCCGTCGTCGATCACCAGAACCCGATCGAACAGTCGCGTCTCGCCGACGTCATGGGTCACGCAGAGCAGAGTTACGTCGTGCCATCGCCGCCGAATATCAACGAGCAGGTCATGTCTGCGGTCACGGTCCATGCCGCGGAAGGGTTCATCGAGCAGTGCAAGCCGCACATCCCGCTGCGCGAATGCGCGGCCAAGTCGCACACGCTGCCCCTCACCGCCCGAGATCAGCGCGCCGCCCTCGCCGAGCCTGGTCTGCAGCCCATCGGGAAGGTTGCGCAGCACGTCCTTGAGCGACGCGGTATCGAGCGCCTCGCCGATACGGTCCAGCGCTGCGTCTGCCGAACTGTAGCCGAGATTGTCGACGAAGCTCCGGTTCCAGATCTGGATCGCGGGATCGACCCACGCCGCGTTTCGCCGCAACTGCTCGAGCGTTGCGGCCGTGATCGGCATGCCATCCACTTCGAGCGTCCCGGAGATGAGCCGGTGCCAGCCCAAGAGCAGACCGATCAGCGAGGACTTCCCTGCGCCGGATGCACCAACGATGGCGACGTGCTCACCAGGGCCGATCGTCAGGTTGATGTCGCGCAGGATCCGATGCCCTGCCGCTACGACGGTGCCATCCCTGATCGCAATCGAAACGGGAGCGGACGCTGCGGCGGCGGAGGGCGGTGACGCGCTGTGCAATTCCTCTTCGGGTGCGGACAGAGGCTCCATCAATCGCGCCAGCACATTGCGTTGTATCGGCACCTGCTGCGCGAGTATCGCCAGGGAGTGGGCGATGGAGGGTAGCTTCAGGATCCAGTAGACCAGCAGCAGATCACCGCCGCTGACAGACCTGGTCCGCATGAAATGGGTGAACAACAATGCGCCCGCCAGAACCACGCAGACCAGCGACTGCGCGCCATCGAGGCATGTCGTCGCAGTGAGCCGACGACGGCCGGCGCGCGCCCATTCGACAAGCAGGCTTTCATGCAGGCGTCGCACCGCTCGCTCGGCGCGATGTGCGCGCACCGGAACCAGGCCGAGCAGCGTGTCCAGATAGAATCCGCCTAGCGCCGCGCTGTGATTGCGTACGCGCAGATCACGTTCCCCTACCATCGATTGTGCCGCGACCGGGATGCCGAGTGCCACGACGACGAGAGTGATCGCCAGGAGTGCGCCTTGCGGATCGATCAGAATTGTTCCGGCAAGCGTCGCCAGCAATTCGAACAGACCCTGCAGCAGATGGACGGCCAGGCCAGGCAATTGGCGCGCGACATGAATGCCGTGACTGCGATCGGCCATATCGGAGATCGGCCGGCTCTGAAAATAGCGATCCACCAGTCGCGGCATCTTGCGAAGTAGCGCCATGCGCAAGCGGATTTCTGTCTGTCGCCCGAGCCGCAGTGATTCGGTGACGATGGGCACCTGAATCAAAAGCACCAGCGCCGCGAAGATGACCAGCGCCGCGACTGCTGCCAGCCGCTGGCCGCCGAGGTTTAGCTGGCTCGAGACATCCAACATCGCACGGAACAGCAGCGTCTCGACCAGCACGGTCGCAACCGCGCCGACGAGTGCCGCAATCAGGACCAGCGGCCTGATCGCGCCTTCATCGCTGATGAGTTTTCCCAGATCCCTCAGCGGTCGGGTCGGCGATTCTCGCAACGCTGCTTCGAGTTCAGCCGACAGCGGTGCTTTTGGTTCGACGGGCTGAGCCATGCCGTGCGTGTGACGACCGGCTATTCGAATGAGCACCGCGCCGCGCAAGGTCAGGCGCAGCTCGACGGGGTCAGCGCTGTTCAGGTCCGGCCTGATTGCCCAGTAAGGCGGCGGAATGAGGTCGAAGATGTCGAACGTGCTGGACCGCGTGGTATTGAACAGCACGTTGAGCAGGCGGGTGGCCGATGGGCCGGCGGATAGCCCTTCGGCATCGATCACGGACTGCACCAGGCGCACGCTTGCATCGAGCGCGCCAAGGCTCAGCCAGCCAGGGTCGGCCAAGGCCTTGTCGGACAGCTCGGTCCCCATGCTGCCAACTGCGCCGATCTGCGCGAGCCGCTGCCGCAACGGCTGCAGGAATTCGTCGGAACCGGCCCAGCTTCGCCACTCATCTGCCGGCACATTCGTCTCGTGGCTGTAAAGGTCCTTGATGAAGCGGGACCGTCGGACCCAGCGACGCCCAATTGCGGGGTCCATAAGCTGCAGCCAACCACCCAACTGACGCCAGATCACAACGAAATGCGTGCCGCCGCTAGGATGGCGAACGACGATCAACGCGGGCAGTGCAGCTGCACCGGGCTGGAACAGATGCTCCGCGGGCAGCATCATCTGCTCCGCGTCAACTCCGAGCTGATTGGCGACTGTCTCGATCGTGTCGATCGAAGTACCATCGACGTCGGTCTGGCAGGCTTCGCGCAACCTTCCATAGCTGACCGGAATGCCGAAATCCTTCCAGCATGCATTTCAACGCTGCGGGTCCGCAGTCCATCGCCGAGATCTGGACGACCTCGGGCACAAGAAATCTGCGTGACACGCGGCTGGCCTTCACTTTGCAAGATCGGCGAGATTGGCCGTCGCCGGCCGCCCGGTTCCCGACAGGAGCAGGCCGGCGGCGCGGAAAACGAGGAAGGCAGGCGCAGTCTGCTCCACGGCGACCTCAATCACGCCGGAGGCGCCGTGCTGCATGATGCTGGCAGGATTGCCGGAAGAAGCAGGGCGGAACTCGACCCGGATCGTACCGTCGCGCCGCTCTGTCGCGACCTCGCTGACGGTCGCGGCGATGCTGCCGAATTGCGCCCAGGGAAACCCGTCGAGACGCAGCGTCGCAGGCTGACCTGGGCGCACACGACCGATCGCCGAGGCGGGATCGAAATCACCGACGATCATGAGTTCGCCCGGCGGCACCACAGAGAAGAGCCGCTGCCCTTCGGTGATATACGCGCCCGTATACAGAGGAATGGCATCGCCGACCCGGCCCGTGACCGGTGCGCGGATGACGTGCTGGTCGATCGTCTGCTCGATCCGCGCGATGGCGGCGCGCCTCGTCGCAATCTCGCCCTCCAGCGAGACGATCGAGCGTTGCAAATTCTCGATGCGTGCCTGAGCCTCATCGGCGCGCATCTGCCGGTTCTGTTCCAGGCTCTTCTGATCCGCTGTCAGCGCGTCTTTTGCGGCACTCTGCTTGTCGGCTTCCGACGCCGCCCGCAGCGCGTCTATTTCCGCGACACCACCCACGGCGCTTTGCTTTTTCAGCCGGCTTGCGTTGCTCCTTGCGAATCTGATTGTCGCATCGGCTTCCTTGAGCCGGGCGCCTGCTGCATCAAGTGCAGCCTGGGTCGCGTGAATGTCGTCATCCCTGGCCTGCTCCAAGGAGGCAAGTTCTGCCCGCATCGCTGCGATTTGTGGGGGCAAAGCCGTCAGTCTAGTCTCCTCTTCGGTGAGCCGGAGCTTGTCCGCGCTCGCATCGAGTTCGATCAGCTCCTGGTTCTTGAGCACCGCTTGTCCGATGGCTACCGATGTCGATACGATGCGCCCCGAAAGGGAAGAGGCCACGTGGTGCGGTAGCTGTATGACCTCAAGACGAGCCTTTCTGGAGGTCTCGCAGACTGTCACGTCGGCAAAGAAGAACCAGATCGACCAGACGCAGAGCAAGACAGTTGCAAGGAGCCAGGCGAGAATCGGCGCGGATGATCGGTCATTTGCCAGCGATAGCGTGGTCTGCGAGAACTTCGACGGCATGACTGTGGTTCCCTGTGGAGCGAGTGACAGTCATCGGAGCAACCTGATCAGACACGAACTGGCAACCTCTGTCGTGCGGACAGCTCATACCGCCGCGCGATAACGGGCTTCCCAATGGTAAGGACAGATGTGCCGCGTAGGTTCCTAACTTGCTGCCGCTGATATATTGCGTGCGAGCGTGTCACTCTGTGATGTAGTGAACAGGTTGTGCGAATATTGGGGGCAAAGATTCTGGTAGAACAGATGAACCACCCCTCACGGGCCGCGGTCGCTATCAACACGGCGCAGGAGCTGCGTCAGGCTTTCGAGTGGTGCCAGGCTGTACGCCTTCTCCCACAACCCGGTGCGCAAATTGGCCATATAAAGCACATTCAGGTGGTCAGCCGGATCGTCCGGGTTGGTGTCCAGGCCGAATTTGTGCAGCGCCGCGCGAACGGTAGCCGGATCGCCACTCAACATGCGCCACTCAGCATCGGCGTGCATCGCGCGGGCATAAAGGGCGAGCCGGTCCGGCGTGTCGTGTTCGGGATCGACGGTAATGGAGATGAAGCGCGCCGCAAGACCGTCGATCGCAAGCTGTGCGCGCAGGTCCGCCAGCGTTCCCATCACCTGCGGGCAGGCAGCGCGGCAGCCGGTATAGAATGCGTTCACGACGACGACATGCCCCGCCATCAGGTCCTCATAAAGGCGGACGCGCAGGCTGTCCTGGTCGACGAGCGTCAGGCCGCCAAACCACTTTTCGGCGCCGGACTGGTGCATTGCCTGCGGCGACGGTGCATCGGCAGCCATCAGCAGAAGTGCCAGGACAGCGACAAAGCAGCGCCCGATCATTCGTCCTCCATGCGCCTGATCAAATTCGCAAGCGTCTCCGGCGCGGCAAGCGAGGAGACCCGCGTCCAGGTCTTCGTACGGGGATCGCCGACCCACAGAAAGGCATCGTGCTGCGCGATGTCAGTCTCGCTCTGCCGCATCGCGTACAGCACGCGATCCACCTGCTCCGGAGGCCCTGTCAGCAGGCGCCAGCCGGGTTTGTCGTCGAACTGCCGCCGCCACTTCGCGAGACGCTCCGGCGTATCATTGAACGGATCGAGCGTGACGGAGAGCAGGCTGACCCGGCTGCCAACCTGCCCGCCGAGCAGCGCATCGAGCGCGCCCATGTTCGCGCCAACCGGCGAGCAGATCGTCGTGCACCCGGTGAACACAAAGCTGACCACGGCGATCCTGCGCTCGATCAGATCGCTGACGAGGCGGTGCCGGACGCCGTCCTGATCGACCAGAGTGACATCGGGCGGCGACAGAGTTTGCTGCGAGACTGCCGGCAGCGGCGCCAACGCAGCCATGGCCATGAGCCAGAGGCGTATTGAACGGCTTTTCATGTCCGGGCCCCGTGGTCGCCTCGATTGGCGAAGTGAGGTGCGCTGTCCACGTTTAACCGAGCGCAGGGAACGTAGGGAAATCGAGCCTCCTTCGCACTCTTGCAATGTATGGCTCGCATCATGCACACGGAGCAACATTCCGTCGCTGGTGTCCAGCCAGCCTGTACTCGCCCGAGCCGAGCACGATGTCACGGCAGTAGGCGTACGCACGGATCGTGATGATCGGAGTCGTGCCTGACCGATCACACCTGGTCAAGTGTAGGTCCAGCTCATGTGGACGCTATCGCTGGGCTTTTCTGCGGCGCGACCTCTGCATCGAGTCGGCCGGTGCGCAATTGCATGAGCAGTCGATCGCGGCGTGACGGCTGCACCTGTTTGGCCCAATTCGAACGGGCCAATTCGTCTGCCGCGGCGTCGAACTGCGCCTGTGAAAGCTGCTGCATGGACGCGGTCAGATCGTGCTCAGCCGCTTCGATGTCGGATATCATGCCGACGAAGTTCTGTAGCCCGCGTACTCCCATGTTGAAAGCCAGGTTGGCGCAAACGCCTCTGCGCACCTGGTCGAGCTGTTGATACCACTCCAAGCGCGACAGCGCCGCTTCCACTGCCGCAATGTCATTCGCCAGGAGGTAGCGTGCTTCATCGGCGCTGATGCCGTGCACATCAAGCGCGCGGCCGATGCCGATCGTCGGATGCCCGCGCACGAGGGTGCCGGGACCAATCGGTCGTCCCGTCGCATCGTCGTACACAAGCATTCGAATGCCCTCATCGGCACCCAATTCGTCAAGCTGCCGCTGCAACATTGCCGCCGCTCCTGGCTTGACGCGCAATGAACTCCGGCGGGAAGGCATTCATTTTCGGTTCCTCCACACTGAACATCGGTGGGAGGAAATATCGGCGCTTTCCACCGGCAGCACCGTGCGCAGAGTCACAGGACAGACTGAGTTTTGGCCACTACCTCGGTGTTGGTCTGATCTCAGGCATTTTCTGCAACCACACCAAGCAGCGCGATCTGGTCCACCTGCTCGATCGGGTGCACATGCAACGGCGTGCTGCGCCCTCGCACCATGGTTTCCCGGCCTGACAGGCTGTCCGCGGCGACCCCTGCCACGGCACAGATCTCGTGCGAGATCACGGCCTCACAACCAAACTCCTTGCACAATCCCTCCAGCCGTGCCGCGACATTCACGACGTCGCCCAGGGTTGTGAAAACGCGAACCTCTCCGTGACCGATTTCCCCTACCACAGCCGAACCACAGTGCATGCCGACGCCAAACCGGATTGCCTCGCCGGTTTCAGCAACCAGTACCCGGTTGAGCGCTGCGACATTGCGTCCGAGCGCGGCCAGCGCCCTCATCGCCTGGAGGCAGGCATCTTTGGCGCCGCATCCCAGCCCGAACGTCGCCATCAATCCGTCCCCCAGGAAGTGGCTGACGCGTCCGCCGTTTGCCTGCACCGCGCTGCCTGCCGCGGTGACAAAACGGTCCACGACGAACACCGCATCGAATGGCAGACGGGTTTCGGCGAGCCGGGTCGAATCCCGCATGTCCACTACCAGCACCACGATGAACCGCTCCTCTCCCGGCAGCGGCCACTCCCTGCGACGGAGGGCTGCCTCCGGCCAGTTCGCGGGCAGCAGCGGCACTACGCAGACATCTCCTTGGGGTCGTACCTGGCAGGCCAGCCGAACCAACGGGGCGGCGGCAACCCGTTCGAGTATCACGCGCTCTACGTCGGACGGCGCCGGCACCTTGTCCGCGCCGCCGGTCACACGGATCCGGCAGGTGGAGCAGCGGCCGCGACCGCCACAGATGCTGGCATGTGGAATGCCGGCGCTTCGGCTCGCATCCAACACGCTGAAGCCGAGCGGCACCCTCACCGATTGTCCCTCCGGATAGGTGACGCGGATCGCGGCACCGTGTCGTTCGCGCCAGGCCCGCACCAGTCTGGCCAGGAGAACCAGCGCAGGCAGAGCAATCGCGGCGCCGAGGCTCCAGTTGCGCCAGACGAGGAGCTGGTGATTGTCCTGAGGCGTCCCGACCTGCCACGGATTCAGATTAGCCGCGCGCCAGGCCGGGTCGTGAGCCAAGCCGGGCACCATCCGTCCGCCCTGGCAGAAGCCCATCAGCGCGAGCACCGGCAGCAGCACTGCGCCGCAGAACAGGTATGGCATCCACCGGCCGAACATCGGCTTCAACCGCAGCCATTGGTACAAGCCGATGCAGCCGTGAATCCAGGCGACGATCAGCACCGATACCTGCAGCACGCCGAGGTATGGCGCCGCGACCCAGAAGGAATACAGCTCCTGGGCATAGCCTTTCTCGGTGCCGTACACGGCCAACGAAATCCGCGTGACGAACAGGTGGTTCATCAAGAGCAGCGGGATGCTCAGTCCCAGCACGACCTGCACCACTTCGGGCCGGGTCCAGCCGAAGTGCCGGCGCTCATAGAACGCCCACAGTCCCAGCAGGTAATGGGTGGAAAGAGCGAAATACAACGCCGCGGTGCCCGCCACGCCCTGCCAGATCCACTTCTGCACAACCATGCCGGCTTCCATCGCTGGAATGGAAATGTTGCCCAGGGAGTGGTTCAGCAGGTGGGTCGTGACATAGGCGAACAGCGTCAGGCCGGTGAAGAGCCGCAGTTTGCGTATCCAGAGCCGGTTCGCACCGATGGTGATCAAATCATACCCCGACCGCGGCGATGCGCGCGCTGTTCCAGCCACTCCCATCCTGCGTCGCCAGCATGAGATTGGAAACAGCGCTGCGCTTCATCGCGATGAAACATTCCGGCACTGTCGGAAGTGCGGAATCGCCGGTATTGTGACGCCATGCCAGGTACCCCACAGGAAGCCGAGCTTCTGCGGTTACTCGAGGCGCACGAGATCATGCGCCTCATTCCCATCGAGTCCCTTCGCACGCTGATCCGGCGTGCCGGCCTGCTCACCTATCCCGAGCGTGACGAGATTTTTGGCCAGGGCGATCCCGGCCGCACCGTCCTGGTGGTCGTCGAGGGATATGTGAAACTGTCGGTGACGATGCTGAGCGGCCGCGAGGTGGTGCTCGATCTCGCCGAACCCGGCAACGTGATTGGCGAGATCGCGGTGCTGAACGAGTGGCCGCGTGCCGCCACCGCGACGGCGCTCTCCGCCTGCACCCTGCTGGCGATCGACGGACGCTCGTTCACCCGTGAACTGCTCGGCGCACCGCAGGCGATGCTGGCCATCATTCGCCTGCTCAGCCAGCGGCTGCGCAAGACGACGGCGCAAGTCACCGAAAATCTGGAGCTGCCCGCGCCGGTTCGCCTCGCCAAGGCGCTGATCGAACTTGCTGCGCTGCACTCGCGTCCAACCCCGCAAGGGCCGCAGATCGGGCTGCCGCTCTCGCAGCGCGAACTCGGCGCAATGACCGGACTGATCCGCGAAAGCATCAACCGCCATCTCGGCACGTGGCGTGATGCCGGTTGGATCGGTCTGACCGAAGGCACGATCACCCTGTGCAACATCGGTGCACTGCGCGCCCTGTTGGTTGCACACGACATCGAATAGCTCCGCCTGAGGCGCATGTGCGTCGGGTCACTCGTCCCGTTCGGAACCGCGGGCAGTATCGCGGCCGACGACGAAATACCCGAGGCAGCCATGAACGACACCATCGTACATCACGAGAATGCCGAACATGCCGCGCATGCCGCGGCACATGGCAGCAAACGGGCCGCGTTGCTTATCGCCCTGCTGGCCGCCGCGCTGGCGCTCTCCGAACAGCAGGCAAAGAAGGCGGAGATCGCGGTGCAGGAGAACTCGATCCTAGCCGCCGATACCTGGGGCCAGTATCAGGCGAAATCGATCCGCTCGGCCTTGGCACAGGACCTGGAGCGCCTCGGTGGAACGCTGGAACAGCCAACGCAGGCGGAACTTGTTGCCGCGCGGCAGGGCGTCCTGCGCCAGTTCGAGGCCGACCGTGTCCGCTACGAGACCGACGACAAGGACGGCAAGGCCGCGATCGTGGCGCGTGCCGAGGCCTTCGAGGCCGCGCGTGAACACGCCCTCGAGCGCGCCCATAGCTTTGACAACGCCGCCGCCGCGCTGGAACTCGGCATCGTGCTCGCGACTGCCTCGGTGGTCACCCTGTCGCGCCCGCTGATCCGGTTTGCCGGCGCGCTGGGGACGGCCGGTGTGGCGCTGAGCGTGCTTGGAGCCGTCGCGCCCTCGCTCGGAGCCTTCTAGGGCCTATGTGGCGGTACGGGCGAGCGCCAGCAAATGAGCGCGATACAAAACAGCACTGCGGTCGTGCAGCCGGGTCTGCCACGGCCAGGCGGGCTCCTCCGCCAGCACGTGCAGGCCGGCGACCGACTGCGGATGCGCGCCCTCGGTCAGCAACGCGCGCAGGAAAGGCTCGGCAGCGCCGCCATGTGCTGCGCGCTGGGAGTGCCCGCCGATCCAGGTCTCCACCTGGGTCGCGCGGATCGACCAGTCGTAGGGCGTCGCGAGCAGCACCCGCCCGTCCGGCCGCACCACTTCGGCGAGACCCACCAGCAGCCGGCGCGGCTCGCTCACGCAGTCGAGCAGGTTGAGCGCAACGGCAAGGTCCACAGCGCCGGGTGCGAAGGGCAGAGCGAGCGCGTCACAGGCCCAGAAATCCACCCTATCGGCGCCCCGCAGAGCGACCGGGAAGCGGCGGCGGTCATGCACGATGCCGATGCGCCGTCGCGGGTAGGACAGCGTACCGGCGGCGGCGCGGCGGGCCAGGCGCAGCAGGGCGAGATGGATATCGACGCCCAGCACCAGGGCGTCCCCGCAGCGTTCGGCCAGGTCGAAGGCGGTGCGTCCGGCACCGCAGCCGATATCGAGCACGCGGGCTATGCTGGGCTCGCCCGCGCCGGGCTGCCCCGCCATGTCGAGCAGCCGGGCCAGGCAGCGTCGAACGGCGCCGGGCTGCACGCCATCGGCGGGATCGGCCGCGGCCTCGTCGGGGTCCAGATCGGCCCAGCCGTCCCAGGCATAGGTGGAGACGGTCTGGCGCAGCGTATCGAGCCAGGTGCCGGGACCGATCGCGTCGCCGATCAGGCTCTCCAGCAACGGGTCGAGGTCCTCGCGCAGCAGCAACTCGACGCCGCGCTCTGCCAGCAGCGCGCCGAGAGCGGGGACGATCACGGGAATGCCGTCGATGATCGGATATTCGTGGCGGCACGCCGGGTTCGGGCAGTGCAGGATCCCGCTCAGCACATCGTCGTCCCGCTCCTCCAGGACGGCGTCGAGGGTCAGTTGATGGCGGCCTGCGCCGTCGCGGGCGCAGCGTGGGCAATGCGGAGCGAAGGCCTCGAAGTGGCGGCGGCGCACGCTGGCGCCTCAGCCGCCGATGGTCACGGTCGGGCAGCCAGGGCCGGTGATGGATCCGCTGAGGCCCGGGATCGGACCGACACATGCCGGATGCTGGGTCATGTCACCGACGCGCGCGGCGGCGAGCTTGTTGATCGTCACCGTGGCCGAGCCCTTGCCGATGATGCCGGGGCCGCCGGGGATGCAGACGGGGATGTCGCAGGGGTCGGTGTTGTCGGAGAGGCGCGCCGCTGGTGCGCCGCCGATCGTGACGTCGACCGAGCCGCTGATGATCGGCAGCGGCATCGGAGGATGCGGCATGGGGGTGGGCACCGGCGCGGCCGGATGCATGGGCGCGTGGCAGTGCGGTCCGTCCTGCAGAACCAGATCGCCGATGCGCGCGGCAGGTGGGCCCATGGTCTGCGTCCTTTCCCGAACAGATCGACAGTGCTGCCGATACAGGAACCACGCCGCGCCGGCTATGCGCGGACTCACTCGCTGAAGGGGATCTCACATGGGCTGCTTCTGCCATAGCTTTCCGCCCGCCGGGCTGCTCGCGTCGCTGAACCTGTCGGCGAGCGTCGCGCTGCCTGGCGCGGACATCCCGCTGTCGCTGTCGGCGTGGCTCAATCTGCGCGGACTACCGGCGTTGCCCTGGGAGCCGCTGCCCAACTGGCTCGTCCTGCCGCTGCCCAGCCTGCAACTGAACCTCCGCGCCGTGGCGACGATTTCGGCGCTGGCGCAGCTTCGCGCGCAGGTCCTGGCGCAGTTCGGCCTCGACCTGCTGATCCCCGGACAGGCGTTGATGTTCGTCCGCATCGTCGCCACGATGAATGCGCGGCTGTCGGCGCTGGTGCATCTCAACTTCAACCCGCTGGCCTGGCTGCGGCTGGCCGGGCTGAACGCGGCGATCGATCAGATCAATCTCGCACTGCGGCTTGGCCTGCTGCTGCCGTCGCCCAGCCTGATGCTGTCGCTGACGCTGCCTGGCGGCATTCCGATGCCGCAATGGGCGGGCTTTCTCGCCCTGCTGCGCGCGCTGCTGCCGATGATCGCCGCGGCGGCGAACCTGAACGTGAGCCTGACCGAGACGGCGCAGTTCTCGGCCGCGCTCCGGATACTGGCGAGGCTCTCGCTGCCGGGTCTGGTGGCGCCGCAACTGATGGCGAGCCTGACCGCCGCGCTGAACGCCGTCGCCAGTTTGCAGGCAAGTCTTGGCGTCAGTCCGCTGCAGCTTGGCTTTCTGGCGATACAGCTACGCGTTTCGCTCAAGCTGAGCGCGCTGCTGGCGACGCTGTCCGCGCGGTTCGGACTGAATTTGAGCGGCGGCGGCGGCAGTCTGCTCGCGGCACTGCTGGCGCTGCTGCCGAACCTGCCGTTCGTGCCGACGAGTTTTGCCACCAGTGCATCGGTGCAGGCGGCATTGCAGATGAGCGCCTTCGCCTCGCTGAACTGGCAGGTGCCGCTGTCGCTGCCGGTGATCGGGATCGGCCTGCCAACCTGTGCGTTTGCCGCCTCGCTGAGTGCCACGCTGGGGCTTCAGGCGGTGCTGTCCGCGCCGTGCGTGCTGGGCTGCGATGCGGGGCAGGTGATGCGCTCTCTGGCGACGGCCACGGCGGCGTAGCGGTGGAGGCGGCGCGAGCTGGCGACTTTGATAACGGCTAACGTTGGGCGCACGCGGGCCGTCACCATGATGCCCGGTGACTGCAGTCACCGGGGTCTGCCGCGTGAGTCTCCATGATGCGAGGTGTCCACCAACCTCAAGGAGACAACCATGCCGGACAAGGACAACAAGACCCTGATCAACGAGGCTCTGAAGTCGACAAAGATCCTCGACATGTACCCCAAGGCAGCAAAGGAGCTGACCGAGAAGCTGCAAAAATACTTCCGTGACAAGAATGTCGCGCTGAAGGTCGTGACCAAGGACATCAAGGATGGCAACAATACCCTCGCGGGCTACGAGGGGCAGGTCGCGGATGCAGAAAAGACCCTTGCCGGGCTCGAAAAGGCCAAGATCGAGCCGGCGACAGCGAAGAAGCTTGAGTCAGCGATCAAGAGTGCCTCGTCAGCACTGAAGGAGCTGGGTACCAACCTGACAGTGTACGACAAGTTCGCCGACACGGCAGAGAAGGACGACGCGAAGCTCGACCAGATCGCCTCGGTGTTGCTCAAGCTCGGCGAGCCGACCCTTCAGTCGCTGACGGACTCCGTCATCACAGTGCAGGTTCAACCTCAATCGGTGCAGGAGGGCTTCGACAAGAGCTGGCCAAAGCAGGCCATCCAGAAGGCCTTTATGCAGGTTGGTACGGACATGCACGAGGTAGGTGAAGAGATCACGAAGGGTGAAACATTCATCAACTCAGCCGCCACCATGCTGAAACGGCGCAAAGATGCCTTCGAGCCGGGCACGATTGCCGCCTGCGACAAGATAGACACGATGAAGGACGATATGGACAAGCAGCTTGTGAAGCTACGTCCAATCTACGGCCAGGCGATCAAGGATCTGCGTGACTTCGGCACCAGATTGAAGGCCATGCCGGACTGATTACCAAATTCCTCACTGCCATGGCTGGGTTTGTCCCGGCCATGACGGTGGGAGCCGCCTCGATCCATCATCCCCCCTTCTTCGACATCATCCGCTTCCAGTTCCCGGGAACCGCAGCGCCCAGCGTACCGTCCGATGTCTGCGGCTTGTATTGGACCTCCACGCCGCGGCAGATGAACTTGCACTTCTCCTTGACGACATCGCCGCTGTCCCAATCGACGCCGATCACCAGCACATCCTTGAAGTCGATCCGCAGGAATGCCCGGCCGCTGACGTCGGTGCCGGCAGCCTTGCGCTTGATCAGCGTCGCCGAGGCGAAGGATTGAGAATTGCAGCACATTTCGAACAACAGAGGCGACGCCTGGTCCATCTGTCTGCTGAAGGTGAACGGCTCAAGATCGACCGGGTATGCCTTCTGCTCGCCGCGGAGCCAGTTGGTGAACCGCGTGCGCGGGGGTGCATGCACATTTGGATTCAGGGCAGGCTTCAACTTTTCAACGTGCTTTTCTCCGGCCGAGTCGTCATCTTCCAGGCCGACGCCGAAACTGAACTCATCGATCTCGAAGAACTTGCCCGTCTTGAAGTCATGCAGAAAATCGTCCTTCGAATCGACGGTCGTCTGGCACTCCGCGTCAATGGCATCACTGCCCTTGACGAACTTCATCAGCAGATCGATCGACACGGTGTCCTCCTCGTGTTGGTTATGCGGTGGGCAGGCGCGAGACGATGCGCAGCACCGCCGTCAGGCCTTCGAGTTGGTAGTGCGGGCGCAGGAAAAACCGTGCCTCGTAATGGCCCGGCGAGTCGGGTTTCTCCAGCAGAGTGACGCGGGCATTCACCAGCGGATGGGCGGCCTTCCATTCTTCGCTCGATCGGTCCGGCGCGCCGTCGACGTAACCCAGCAGCCACTCCTGCAGCCACTTCGACAGTTGCACCTTGTCCATCGACGAGCCGACCTTGTCGCGCACCATGCATTTCAGGTAGTGCGCGAAGCGGCAGCAGGCGAACAGATAGGGCAGCCGCGCCGAGAGGTTGGCGCTCGCCGTCGCTGCCGGGTCGTCGTACTGCCGCGGCATCTGCAGTGACTGAGCGCTGATGAACGCCGCTGTGCCGGTATGCTTGCGGTGGACCATTGGGATCAGCCCGGCCTGCGCCAGTTCCGCCTCGCGCCGTTCACTCAGCGCGATCTCGGTTGAGCATTTCACATCCACCGCGCCGTCGGCAGTGGGGAAACTCAGCACCGGAAGTCCCTCGACGATCCCGCCGGTGTCGACGCCCCGGATGCGCACGCACCAGCCGTAATGTTCGAAGGCGCGCGCGATGTTCGCCGCCATGGCATAGGCCGCGTTGGTCCACAGGTGCCTGCTGGCGTCGGGACCATCCGTCTGCTCTTCGAAGTCGAACACCTCCACCGGATCGGTTCGCGCACCGTACGGCAGGCGGGCCAGGAAGCGTGGCATGCACAAGCCGAGATAGCGCGCGTCCTCGCTCTCGCGCAGGCTGCGCCAGGCGGCGTATTCGGGCGTCTGGAATATCCTGGTGAGATCGCGCGGGTTGGCGAGTTCTCCCCAGCTCTCCATCTGCATCACCGCCGGCGCGGCCGCGGCGATGAACGGCGCATGCGCCGCCGCGGCGATCTGTGCCATGTCGCCCAGCAACTGCACATCCTGCGGGCTGTGGTCGAACGCGTAGTCGCCGATCACCACGCCGAACGGCTCGCCACCGAACTGGCCGTATTCCTCTTCGTATATCTTCTTGAAGATCGGGCTCTGGTCCCATGCGGTGCCGCGGAACTTGCGCAGCGTGCGACCAAGCTCCTGCTTCGAGATGTCCAGCACCTTGATCTTCTGCATGAAGCTGTTCTCGATGCCGCCGACCAGGAAGCTCATACCGCGCCATGTCGCTTCCATCCGCTGGAAGTCCACATGATGCAGGATCAGATTCAACTGCTCACTCAACTTGCGATCGATCGCCGCAATCGCTGCCTCGATCACGCGACCTGAAACGTCGCCGCGCCCTGGAACATGTTCGGCCAGCACATGGTACGCGGTCTCGCTCAGCGAACCGACATCGCGTTCGAGCAGTTCGGTGAATTCGGTGGCGGTGTCCATCATGGCGCTGCTCAGTTGATCGCGATCTGCGCGGCCTGCAGCGTCATCGACATCCCGCCATCCGCGGACATCAATTCCTGTGCCATGATGGAGATCTTGGAACCGACCAGCGTGATGCCGTCGGTATCGATCCGCACGGAGTTTCCGCCGACCTGCAGCAGGATCGACTGGCCCGCTTTGATCGTGCTGTTGCCGCCGGAGACCGTGATCGTGTGATCACCGGTCGAGACTGTCAGACCATCGTTGCCTTGCGAGACGGTGACCGATCGGTTGCCCTTTTCCACCGTCGTCGTGGTGTCCTGGGTGACTTTCACCGTCTCGTTGTTCAGCACCACCTTGTTGTAGTCCTTCTGCGCCTGCAGGAAGATCTCCTCCGATCCCGCCTTGTCCTCGAAGCGCAGTTCGTTGTTGCCGCTGCCGGTGCTCGAATGGGTTTTGATCCCCGAGCGCGTCTTGTTGTCGGGCAGCGGATACGGCACGCCCTGGTTGGCGTTGTAGACGCAGCCGGTGATGATCGGCCGATCGGGGTCGCCGTCGAGGAATTCGACCACCACCTCCTGCCCGACGCGCGGGATGAACATGCTGCCCCAGTTCGCGCCGGCCCAGATCTGCGCCACGCGAATCCAGCAGGAGCTGTTGTCGTCCTGCACCGCACTGCGGTCCCAGAAGAACTTGACCTTGATCCGCCCGTACTGATCGCTGGTGATCTCGTCGCCCGGCGCGCCGGTGACCTTGGCGGTCTGCGGCCCCCGCATCACCGGCCGTGGCGTGCGCCGGTCAAGGCGGAACGGAATGTCGCCCTTCATCGCGGCGAAGACACAGCGGAACGTGTCGGTCAACTCGCCGCGGTCATCCGACTGACCTTCGGCGAACTCCACCGAACAGGTCGCCTGGGTCACCAGGTATTCGCGGTTCTGCGCCTCGTCGGTGAAACCGGACAGGGTGAACTTGCCGCCCGCGTGCAATCCGCGGCAATTGCTGGTCCCGTTCAGCACCTGCCGCCGGGCGGCGATGTCCTGCATGCGCACAGCGGCGAGCTTCTGGCCATCTCCCGTCGTGCCGTGTGGCCCGGGATAGTCGAACATCTCGTAAGAGCCGTAGCTATGGCCCCCCGCATCGAGCGACTTTGCCGTGAGGTCGGCCGACGGCGTGGTGAAATTGTAGTCGTTCAGCGCCACGCCGCCGGACTGCAGATGCAGCGCCGAGGACCATTGCCAGATATGATCGTCGATGCCCCGATATTCCGTTTCATCGGTATTGAACGGAACCGCCTTGCCCAGGGCGGCGTGGGAATTCGGGTCGTCCGCCATCACCAGCGTGTGCTTGCTGTCGCTGTGCGTGAAGAAATAGTAGAGCCCGTACGTCTCCATCAGCCGAGTGACGAAGTCGAGCGTGGTCTCCTCGTACTGCACGCAGTAGTCCAGCATGATGTCGCCGGTGCCGTTCTGCCGCTTATCCGCGTAATCGGTGAAGTTGGCGTCGCGGAACACGGTGGTGATGACATCCCATACCGACTGGTTCTGAAAGATGCGGCTGGTGCGGATGCGCGACAGCAGCCAGATCCATGGCCGCAGCTCCAGCCGGTAGCGATGCGCGCCGGCGGCAAGTCCCTCATAGGAGGCGCGTGCGATGATGCCGTTGAAATACCGCTTGGTCTTGTCGTCCACGGAGATGGTGACCGTGGCCGAGCTGCCGAGCAGGGACGTGAGATCGCCCTTCACCGTGCCGCTGGAGACATCCAGCTCGAACAGGAAAGGCCGGCCCAACTCCTCGCTCGCGCGCAGAGCGGTGAAACCGAACTCAAAGCCGGGGTCCGGATTGATCGTCACATCGACATGCGGCTTTGCATCGCTGTCCGACATCACACGGCTCGCCTTACAGGTTGGAGGGACAGCGGAACGTGCGCAGCGCCGCCAGGGTGAACGGGTTGCGCACGCTGCTGGCATTCAGCGCGAAGCTCGCCGTGCCGGCGGGCGCGGTGAACGTCACGCGGAACTTGTCCGGCTGATCACTCGGCGTCACATGCGCGTTGTCCAGCACATGCAGCAGCGACCAGGGGCCGTTGTTCTCGACGATCGT
Source organism: uncultured Alphaproteobacteria bacterium (assembly GCA_963799415.1). GTDB lineage: Bacteria > Pseudomonadota > Alphaproteobacteria > Acetobacterales > Acetobacteraceae > JAMXLO01. Next base: position 109,181 of record CAWCXI010000032.1, read on the forward strand.
CGCCGGCTTGCCGTCCGCCGGCGTCATGGTGAGCCGCACCAGCGTGTTCCCGTCGGCCGCCGGCCATTGCAGGCTGGTGGCCTCGGTCGGGCCATGCGCATAGCTCACCCTGCGACCGCCGACCTCGAGGCTGACCGAGGCGAGGCCCGGATCGAGCGTCTCCGGCACCAACTGGAACTTCGTGCCGATCTGCCCGCCCGCGGCGAACAGCGCATCGCGGATATCGGCGGCGTGCTGGAAGGTCACGAGCGTCGCCGGTGACAGGTTGAGGCGCGTATGGTCGGCGGACTGCCACTGCCACGGCGTCTGCGAGGTGTCCACGAACGGCTTCAGGTACTGGTCGAAGAACTGGTCGGTCAGTCCGCTTGGGCCAAGCAGGCGCACGAAGTCGTCGAGCGGCACGTCCTGCGTGCTCTTGGCGACGAACGGGTAGCGGTCGAACGCGGCGCGGCACAGCGGCAGCACCTTCGACCGCCACGCGTCGGACAGCTCCGTGCTGGCCCCGTTCGCGGTCACCGCGGCGCTGCTCTGCGACACGGTCTGCAGCATGGCCGCAACCGGCTTCGGCAGGCTCTGCGACAGCTCCTGAAGCTGCGACGCAGCGCCGGCGGCGCCACCGCCATTGCCCTGACCGGCCACCATTCCGAGCAGTGCCGCCCCCTGGTTCGGCGCGTTCGCGGCCTGGCTCAGCCCTTGATAGACCTGCGCGATCTTGCCGATCGCCGCCTCGAGCTGCGCCGGCTTGCCCTCGGCGCCTGCGACGAAGTCGTGCAGCGCCTGGAAATGCTGGTCCACCCGCTGGGCCGGATCGACCGGCTTGCCGCCCGGCGTGGTGCCGAACGACTGGGCGATGATTGACACCGCCTCGTTCTGCTGGAAGGTCAGGCCGGAGCGCGCCAGGTAGCCGGCGAACCCGCCCACGCTCTTGCCCACCTTGGCAGCCTTGGCCTCCACCTCGCTGGTCGCCTTCTCGGTCGCCGCCGGCCGGCTGAGCTGGGTCTGGGTATCAACCGCCTGCAGCAGGTCGCGCAGCGGCGATTCCGGCGCCGACAGCAGATAGAGCTCGTCCAGCCCCTGCGCGATCTCGCCGAACGACTTCAGCGCGACGTTGGCCAGCAGTGCATCCCAGCGCCGCGCATAGTCATCGAGGTAAAGCCCCAGGATGTCGCGGCGAAGCTGGTTGAGCTGGCTGATGCTCTCGCTGAGCTTGACCGGCGGGCGTCCCAGCACCCAGCCGTCCTCGCTGGCGTCCTTGGTCACCTGAGGCAGCAGCGGCAGCAGTACCGTGTGGTAGCCGTTCCAGGTGAAGATGCCGGGCACGCCGGTGTTGAGCGCCTTGCCGTCACGCAGCTCGAAGACGCGCGCACCGGCCGGCCCCGCATTGTCCAACACCGTCCACTCCGGCAGCGATTGCACGACGGAGCTGCGCACCAGCCGGTTGTAGGTGTACTCGGCGAGCGGCTGGCGCGTCAGGATGCCGCGCACCTGAGCGACCAGCGGCCCATCCAGCGCCACCGGCTCCAGCTTGTATTCCAGCATCGCCTGCACATGCCGCCCCAGCGCCTCGCGCGTCTCGGCGGCTTCGTCGCCCGGGAAGCTCGCTGCGAAATCGGCGCCCATCCACTGCTCGACCAGAGCGGAGTCGAGCGGGCCCTGCCGGCCAAGGATCAGGTAGACCTTCAGCGCCTGGTAAAGGAAATCCGGCTGCTGGAGATGCGTGCGCATCTGCTCTTCCAGCCGCGCCAACAGCCGCGGCAGCAGCAGCCCGTTCAGCGCGCGGTCATACGCATCGATCGACGCCGCGCCCAGCTTCGCGCCCTGGTAGAGGCCGAAGGTCAGCGCGACCGGTGTCGCCTCCGCCCGATCGGCATAGCCGCCGCGCGCCGTCCGCAAGGTCTCCAGGGCGGGCAGGATGGCGGTCAGATCGGTGTCCTGTGCACCGCGCTTGGTCAGCTCGCCGTACTCCCCCTGGTAGCGCACGGCTGTCTCATGCGCCTCGGCGATCATCAGGCGATTGCCGAAGTAGCTCGCGGTCCACACCCCGGTCAGGCTCAGCAGCACGGCGGCCGCGGTGGCGTAGGCGCCGATCCAGGTCCAGCGCTGCCGCCGCTCCACCTTGCGGTCGAGCCCGACCAGCGCCGCCTCACCGAACATCACCTCGCGCACCAGGCGGGTCAGGAAATAGCTGCGGCCGGCGTCGCTGAACGCCGTCACCGCCTGGCGCGACAGGCCGAACCGTCCGGCCATGACGCCCAGCAGGCGATCGATCGGCGTGCCGTCCTGCGTGCCGCTGGTGAAGTAGACGCCACGCAGCAGCGGTCGCACCTCCAGCCTGCTCGGGCGGAAGATCTCGTCCAGGAACTCCCGCGCGACCTCGCGCAGCGACGCCATCTGCTGCGGGAACCCGTAGATCAGCCGGCGGCGCTCGACGTCTGGCTCCTGATGCACGCGCTCCAGCATGCGGTCGTTGAGGCGCATCAGCAGCCGGTCGAACTCTGGGCCGAACTGCGCGACCGCCCCCGCTTCGTCGGCAGCCTCGTCCAGCGAGAAGGTCATGCCCCAGACCTGCTCGCGCTCCTCCTTGCCGAGATTGTCGAAGAACTCGACGAAGCCGGCGATCAGGTCGGTCTTGGTGAAGACGGCATAGATCGGCACCCGCACGCCAAGCTGGTCGTGCAGCTCACGCACGCGGCGGCGGATGGTGCGGGCATGCGCATGCCGTGCGTCGTCGTCGAGAGCGGCGAGATCAGACAGGCCGATCGCGACGACCACGCCGTTGAGCGGCTGGCGGCGGCGGTGCTGCTTCAGCAGGCGCAGGAAGCCCAGCCAGCCGCGCCGTCCACGCGGGCGTCGCTGTCCTGCGTGGTGTAGCGCCCGGCCGTGTCGATCAGCACCGCCTGGTCGGTGAACCACCAGTCGCAGTTGCGGGTGCCGCCCACGCCGCGCATCGCGCCCGGGCCGAACGTGTCGGCCAGCGGAAAGCGCAGGCCGCAATTGATCAGCGCCGTGGTCTTGCCCGCGCCCGGCGGCCCGATGAACAGGTACCAGGGAAGCTGATACAGATAGCGCCCCGAACGCGCGCCCAGCTTCGCGCGCTTCAGCGCTTGCAGCGCCTCGCGCAGCCGCCCGCCCAGCAATGCCACCTCCTCGGCCGATGCGGCCTCGGATGG
>CAWCXI010000033.1:0-26038 GCA_963799415.1 uncultured Alphaproteobacteria bacterium
TGAGGGAAGGCCAAGGGGGCTTTGCCCCCTGGACCCCCACCAAAGGCGGTGCCTTTGGAAATCCATTTGTTGTCGCTGGTGCTGGAGACACCGTGATAGGCCCCTCCAACACCAAACAAGCGGTTTCTAAGGGCTACGCCCTTAGCGGGGATGCAAGGGGCGGAGCCCCTTGGTTCTCCTCACCGTTCTCGCAGCTTCGGATCCAGCACATCGCGCAGCGCGTCGCCGAACAGGCTGACGCCGAACACCGTCAGCGCGATTGCCAGGCCGGGGAAGACCGCAATCCAGGGTGCAGTCGATGCGTATTCCTCTGCGCCGCCTTGCAGCATCAGGCCCCAGGCCGGTGTCGGCTCCTGCACGCCGAGGCCGAGATAGGACAGCGATGCCTCCGCGAGGATTGCCTGCCCCACGAATGCGGTGAGCATTATCAGGAATGGCGCCATCACGTTCGGCACCATGTGGCGCAGGATGATGCGCGAATGGCTGTAGCCGCAGGCACGCGCGGCATCGACATAGGGGATCTCGCGGATCGCCAGTGCGCTGGAGCGTACGACGCGTGCACAACGCGGGATCAGCGGAATGGTGATCGCCACGATGACGTTGTGCACGCCGGTGCCGAAGATCGCCACCACCGCGAGTGCCATGATGATCAGCGGGAACGCCATGACGACGTCGAAGATGCGCTGGAAGATCAGGTCCAGCCGGCCGCCGAAATAGGCGCTGGCGACGCCAAGCACCAGGCCGGCAAAGCCACCCACGATCGCCGATGTCAGCCCGACGATCAGCGCAGTACGCGCGCCGTAGATGATGCGCGACAGCAGGTCGCGGCCGAACTGATCGGTTCCGAGCCAGTGTGTCCAGCTTGGCGCCTCGGTCATCGACGCGAAGTCGTTCGCCGTCGGGCTGTACGGCGCGATCAGTTCGGCGGAGAGGCCGGTCACCGCGATGATCAGCACAAGCAGCGCCCCGAAGGCGCCCAACGGTTCGCGGCGGCAGAAATGCAATGTGGCCTGCCAGAACGAGCGTCGCAGCTCAATTTCATCTGGCGTGATGTCGGAGACGATCGTCGGGGCGTGCACCGTAGTGGACATGATGCGGTCTCCCTCAGGCGAACCGGATACGCGGATCGAGCCACGCATACATCAGATCGACAATCAGATTGCTGAACACGAAGACGGCGACGGTGAGCATTACCAGCGCCTGCGTCAGCGTATAGTCCTGGTTCTGCACCGCCTGCACGAACAGTCGGCCGATGCCGTTCAGATTGAACACCTGCTCGGTGACGACAAGGCCGCCGATCAGGAAGGCGAACTCGATGCCTATCACCGTGACGACCGGCAGCAGCGCATTCTTCAAGGCATGGCGGTTGATGACGATCTTCTCGATCAGGCCCTTGGCGCGTGCGGTGCGGATGTAGTCCTCGCGCAGCACTTCAAGCATCGCCGATCGCGTCATGCGCATGCTGACTGCGGCGTAGCGATAGCCGACGGTGATCGCCGGCAGGAACGCCATCTCCAGGTTGCGGATCGGATCCCTCCACAGCGGCACATAGTCGATCGGCGGCATCCATGGCGTGCCGGTGATCGCGTTGCTGATATCGAGCACGAACAGGATGGAGATGATGCCAAGCCAGAATGACGGTGTGGCTATGCCGCCGATGGCGAGTGTGCGCACCACGACGTCGATCCAGGTGTTCTGCTTCAGCGCCGAGATGGTGCCGAGGGGAACGGCGATCAGGATGGCGATGACGGTGGCGAGCAGCGCGATCTCCAGCGAGATTGGCAGCCGCGTGAGGATCTCCTCCGACACCGGCTTGCCGGACCACATGGAGATGCCGAAGTCGAAGTGGAAGAATCCCCAGACGAAGCTGAGAAACTGCACGATCAGCGGGCGGTCGAGGCCGAGTTCCAGATGGCACTCGGTGACCGCGCGCGGATCGAAGCTGCTGCCGCCGGAGCCCAGACGTACCACACAGATATCGCCTGGTATCAGCCGCATCAGGATGAACACGAGCGCCGCGGCGCCGATCAGCGTCGGGATCACCAGCAGCACGCGCTTGGCGACGTATTGGTACATTCCCTCGTCCCATGGTCTGCTTGTCGTTCGGGCGCCGCGGGACCCGGTCTTGCGACGGGACCCGCGTCACTCGCTTCCGGTCACCCGTTCGGCGTCTGGTCCAGCCAGATGTCCGACAGATCCTGGTTGATATAGTGGCTCGGACCGATCTTCCAGCCGTGCACGTAGGACCGTTCCGGCACCATACGGTACCACCACAGCATTGGAAACTCCCGCGCCTCGGTATCGACGATGCGTGTCTCGTATTGCCGCATCAGCGCCCGCTGTTTGGTGAAGTCGGTCTCGCGCAGCATGCGGTCATAGATGTCGGCCTCTTCCGGATCGCTGTAGCCACCGTAGTTCTCGACGAACACGTCGTGCGGCAGGTACTTCTGGGTATCCAGCACCGGATTGACGACGCTGTTGCAGTTGGCCTCGACGACGACGTCGAAGTCGCCGGTGCGCATCGCCTGGAACCAGGGCCCGGTCGGCACCACACGCTGCGTGGCGGTCACGCCGATCTTGCTCCATTGATCGACGAGCCAGGTTCCCACGTACTTGTACGGCTGGTCGACGTTGCGGTTGAGCAGCTCGACATGCAGGTTCTCCTGGCCCGCCTCCTTCAGCAGGCGCCGTGCCTCCGCGCGCGACTTTTCGATGTCGGGCCAGAACCCTGCCATCTTCTGGAGTTCCTCCTTGGTCGCGGCCAGCGGCGAGCCCGGGAACACGATGCCACCGACAGTATGCACGTTGGCGATCTTCGACAGCGCCGGCGCACCGTTCCACTGGTCAACCGCGAGCAGCAGTGCCTTGCGCACGCGCACATCGTCGAATGGCTTGCGCCGTTCATTCGGCGTGATCAGATTGCCGCAGTTCCAGTCGCTGGTCTGTACCTTCACTTTGTCGCCGAGTTCCCGCTTGAGGTCGTTGATTGCGGACGGCGGCAGGCCGCGGAATTCCATCGCGGCGCGGCCGGAGCGGATTGCCTCGACCCGCACCACCTGCTTCTCGCTGAAGATGCCGACGAAGCCGTCGAGATACGGCAGACCCTTGTGATAGTAGTCTGGATTGCGTTCGCCCTTGATGTCCTGGCCGATGTCATAGGCGACGAACTTGAATGGTCCCGAGCCCAGCACATGCTGTTCGAACCAGTGTGGATCCTTGTCGAGGATCGCCTTCGGGTAGATGAAACCATAGGGATCCGCGAGCGACGGCAGAAAAGTGCTGGCCGCATATTTCAGGCGGAACACCACCGTGGTGGCATCCGGTGCGTCGACCGAATCGACCACCGAGTACCAGTTCTGCCGCGCGCTCAGCACGCCTTTTCTGGGGAAGATGATCTCGTGCCAGCTTGCCGCCACGTCGGCCGCGGTGAGCGGCGAGCCATCGTGGAACTTCACGTCTGTGCGGATCTTGAAGGTGTAGGTCTTGCCGTCATCCGTTGGCTTCGGGATCGCGGTGCAGAGATCGCAGACGAACTGAGTCGTATCGGACGGGTTCTCCGGATTGACCCGCATCAGCACGCTGTAGAACGGCGCGACCGCGTGCACCAACGCATAGGTCGCTTCGCGGTGCCCATCCAGGCTCGGCGGTGCATCCGCCGGAATCATGTAGGTGAGAGTGCCGCCGCGCTTTGGCGTCACCTCGCCGGTGTTGGCTGCCATGGCTGGTCCGGCCGCTATGATCGCTCCGAGCCACGTCGCGAGTAAAGCTGATCGCATGTTGCTGCCTCCCTTTGGTGTCCGTACCTCCTGAGTTCGTTCTGTTGTTATTGGCCGTGACTGCTGCTTTTCGCAGTCATCGGCGGACGTCACCCGATCACCGCACCTCGCTGCACGCAGCGAAATGCCCAGGCCGTATCTCGCGCAGCTCCGGCCGCGCCTGCTTGCAGCTCTGCACGGCGATCGGACAGCGCGGATGGAACACGCATCCTGATGGCGGATTGATCGGGCTCGGTACTTCGCCCTGCACCGGACGGAACGAGCGATGCGCCTCAACGGACGGATCGGGTACCGGCACCGCCGCCAGCAGCGCTTGTGTATACGGATGTAGCGGATTGCCGAACAGCTCGTCGCTGTCGGCCAGCTCGACGATGCGGCCGAGATACATCACCGCGACGCGCTGGCAGAGATGCCGTACCACCGACAGGTCGTGCGCGATGAACAGATAGGTCAGCCCGAACTGTTCGCGCAGGTCCTCGAGCAGGTTCACCACCTGCGCCTGGATCGACACATCCAGCGCCGACACGGCCTCGTCGCAGACGATGAACTCGGGCTCCAGCGCCAGTGCGCGCGCGATGCCGACGCGCTGGCGCTGTCCGCCGGACATTTCATGCGGATAACGGTCAGCAAAGCGCGAGCTTAGCCCACACACCGACAGCAGCTCGCGCACCCGCGCCGCGCGCTTCGTCGCATCGGGCTCGATACCGTGCACCTTGATCGGCTCGCTGATGATGTCACCCACCTTCATGCGCGGATTCAGCGAACTGTACGGATCCTGGAAGATCACCTGGATGCGACGGCGCAGCGCAAGCAGCGCCTTCCGCTCCATCTGCGCGATGTCGACACCGTCATACAGGATCTCGCCCGACGTCGGACGCTCCAGCCGCAGAATGCAGCGGCCGGTGGTGGTCTTGCCGCAACCGCTTTCGCCGACCAGCCCTAGCGTCTCGCCACGGTGCACGGTGAAGTCGATGCCATCAATCGCCTTCACCTCGCCGACCAGCCGATGCGCAACAACGCCCTCGGTGATCGGGAAGTGCATGCGCAAACCCTTGACCTCGAGCAGTGGTCGGCCAATCGCACTCATGCCGCGGCCCCGGTCTCAGGTGTGACCTCGCGGCTGCGAAAGCATGCCGCCAGGTGTCCGGCACCGCCTGCAGCTTCGAGCGGTGGTCGCGCCTCGGCACACATCGCCACTGCGAAGCGACAGCGCGGCCGGAACGCGCAGCCGGCGTCAAGCCGTGTCAGATCGGGCGGCTGGCCTTCCACTGGATCGAGCCGTTCCTGCCGCGGACGATCCAGCCGCGGAACCGAGCGCAGCAGCGCAATCGTATAGGGATGGCGCGGGTTGTGGTACACCTCGGCTGCCGGGCCACTCTCCACCAGGCGGCCAGCATACATCACGTTCACCCGATTGGCGTAGCGCGCGACCACGCCCAGGTTATGCGTGATGATGATCAATGCGACATTGAGACGTCGCGTGAGGTCCTTCATCAGCTCGAGTATCTGTGCCTGAATGGTGACATCCAACGCGGTGGTCGGCTCGTCGGCGATGATCAGCTTCGGGTCGCATGCCAGCGCCATCGCGATCATGACGCGTTGACGCATGCCGCCCGAGAGCTGATGTGGATACTGCTTCAATCGTCGCTGCGCATCGGAGATCCCGACCAGACCAAGCAATTCGACCGCTCGCTTGTGCGCCGCCGGCCGATCCATTCCGCGGTGCTGTTCGACTGTCTCAGTGATTTGCCGGCCTATGGTGAGTACAGGGTTCAGTGAAGTCATCGGCTCCTGAAACACCATGCCGATGTCTCCGCCGCGGATTTCGCGCATCTCTGCATCCGAGAGTTGCATGATATCGCGGCCGGCAAAGCGAATCTCACCCCGTGTGATGCGACCGGGCGGATCGGGAATGAGGCGCAGGATCGACAGTGCGCTTACCGATTTGCCCGAGCCGCTTTCGCCGACGATAGCCACGGTTTCGCCTGGTTCGACAGTATAGGAGATGCCGTCAACAGCGCGCACGACTCCGGCACCGGTGCGGAACTCGGTGTGCAGATCGTTCACTTCCAGGAGTGGCGGCAATACCCTCCCCCGACGCAGCCCTGTGACCAGCGTTTGTTGGGTTTCTGTTCCTGGACTTGGTATCGGCGGCGGCGGTTCAAGTCAACGCCGGCCGATCAGGACTGCTGGGCTGTTAGACCTCCATGCCGAGAGCGCGCTGGACTTTCACGACCCGCCTCGCCGCATGCCAGACTTCGACCGAGCGGTGATAGGGGTCCAGCACGAGCATGTTCTCGGCGGTTGCTTCAGCTTGAGCGTCGCTCTCACAATCGAGGTCGTGCGCCTGCACGATGTGATCACCCGCGTCGAGAATATAGCAGCGATAACCGGCCATGGTCCCCCCGATCTCCGGTCGCTTCAGAGCGGCTCAAATCGTAGTGAACAATCCAGATCGTGCCAACAATTTTAAGAGGCAATGAAAAAATTCGCTGCCTCGATAGATCACCATCCTTCGCTACCGACAATATTCACCGAACCTTGACCAGCATTGCATGCATCCGAGTGGAAGGGCGGCCGTTTCATGGGGCGCACGAAGGAAGGGATGCAAGCATGCGAAGGAAGCTCGCCATCATCGCGGCGCTGCTGGCGCTCGCTGGTACCGCGCCGCTGCTGACGGCCTGCTACACGACCCAAGGCGCTGGCGAAGATCTGCAGGCCGCAGGGCATGGACTGGAGCACTCGGCGGAGCGGCACACCCCCTATCAACCGTAATCCCCCATCAACAGTAATCATCGCCAATAGGAGATCGACATGGACAAGGATCGCATCGAAGGCGCCGGCAAACAGGCGAAGGGCAAGATCAAGGAGACCTGGGGCAAGGTGACCGGCGACGCCAAGACCGAAGCCGAGGGCCAGGCTGACAAGGCGGAAGGTCGGGCTCAGAACGCGGTGGGCGGGATGAAGGATGCCGCTCGCGACGCTCGGGACAAGGTCACCGGCAAGGAGTGATCCGCAGTGCCAACGCTGCTTCTGATCATCCTGATCATTCTGCTGCTCGGCGCATTGCCGACGTGGCCGTATAGCGCCGGTTGGGGCTATTTCCCGAGCGGCGGCCTCGAACTCGTTCTACTGATCGTCGTCGTGCTGCTGCTAATGGGGCGAATATGACCTAAAGTAGGCAACACCAACCACCAACCGTGCATGGCCGGCCTTGTGCCGGCCATGCACGGTTTGATTCCCGCATTCGGCGACGGCGATGGAATCAGGCTGCCACCTTCTCCGCCCGCACATCCTTGATGTCGCGGAACGTCAGTGTCGGCGCAAGCTCGGCGGCACGGCGCATCATGAACGCCGAGGTAGCGAGAAACACCGGGTCACCGTCCACATCGTCAGCCAAGGCACTGCGGTTCTCGGCGATGAATTTCTGCAACGCAATTCTGTCGGTGGATGACACCCAACGGGCCAGCGCATAGGGCGTCTGCTCGAAGCCGATCGCAACGCCGTACTCCGCCGCGAGACGCGCCGCCAACACGTCGAGCTGCAAGGTGCCGACCACACCCACCAGGGGTGACGCGCCGTCCTGCGGGCGGAACAACTGGACTACGCCTTCTTCCGCCAGCTCGCTAAGCGCCTGGCGCAGCTTCTTCGCCTTCATCGCATCATCGAGCCGCACGCGGCGCAGGATCTCCGGTGCGAAATACGGCACACCGATGAAATTCAGATCTTCGCCATCGGTCAATGTGTCGCCGATGCGCAGAGTGCCGTGATTGGGGATGCCAACCACGTCACCGGCGAACGCCTCGTCGGCGATCTCGCGCTCGCGGGCGAAGAAGAACTGCGGCGCATGCAACGGAATCAGCTTGCCTGTGCGTGCCTGCTTCAGCCGCATGCCACGCACAAGCCGTCCCGAGCAGACACGCGCGAACGCGATGCGGTCGCGGTGGTTGGGGTCCATGTTCGCCTGGATTTTGAACACCAGCGCGGTCAGGCCAGCCTCGCTCGCCTCGACCGTGCGCGTGTCCGCCTGCTGAGCGCGCGGAGGCGGGCCGTACGCGGCCAGACCGTCGAGCAGATCGCCGACGCCGATGCCCTTGATGGCACTGCCGAAATACACCGGCGTCAGATGGCCGGCATTGAATGCGCCGCCTTCGAACTCGGGAAGTGCCGCGCGGATCAGGTCCACTTCTTCGCCCAACGCCTGCAGACGCGGATCGGACTGTGGCAGATCGGCGTTGAGATTTAGCGCGCGCGCGCGCAGATCATAGGTGCCGGCGAAATCGGCGGCACGGCCTACCGGCCAGGTCACCGGCGCGGTGTCGAGCGCCAGCGTCGAGGCGATCTCGTCCAGCAGTTCGATCGGATCGCGGCTCTCGCGGTCCATCTTGTTGATGAACGTGACGATGGGAATGTCTCGCAGTCGGCAGATCTCGAACAGCTTGCGGGTGCGCGCCTCGATGCCCTTGGCGGCGTCGATCACCATCACCGCCGAATCGACCGCGGTGAGCGTGCGGTAGGTGTCCTCGGAAAAATCCTCGTGGCCAGGTGTGTCGAGCAGATTGAACACGCAGCCGGCGTGCTCGAAGGTCATCACGGAGGTGACCACGGAGATGCCGCGCTCGCGCTCGATGCCCATCCAGTCGGAGCGCGTGCGGCGCCGCTCGCCCTTGGCGCGGACGTTCCCGGCGAGCTGGATGGCACCGCCGGCACGCAACAGGTGCTCGGTCAGCGTGGTCTTGCCGGCGTCGGGGTGGGAAATGATCGCGAAAGTGCGGCGTCGGGCGATTTCGGTGGCGGCGTCGGTCATCGGGTCCCCATGCGAAGGCACCGGGGAGGTATCCGCCGGCGCCGCGTGTGTCATATAGGGAGGCCAGGGCGGATAACAGGATCAGGCGGTTCGCTGAGACCCTCCCGCCGCGGGACAATTGGGCCGCTGGATCAGAGGGGCCGGCGAGCGACATGCTGCGCAAACCGGAGTCCGCTCGCGGACCGGGGCCAGGTCAGCGGCCAATATATTGGCAGTACCCGCCAGTCAAAGACCGCCAAGAATTGCCACTATACCGGCATTACCAATTGGACTGCCTCTCATCGTCAGTGGCTTTGTCACGGGTTGCGGCGTCGGCACTACCATCGTGCCAATACTGCTGCATTTTGCATTTGGATATTTGTAGGCGCGTGCAGCATGGCGAGCCAGAGGCCCACCATGCTGCTGATCGCTCGAAAGGTAATGTATTCGGATCGGAATAATCGGCCTGCTCAACCGTTCCAACCACGCTCGTACCGCTGCTGAAGCGGTACAGCGTAGCGTGCCGGGCAAACTGTAATGCTTCTGGTGGCTAAAAATTCTGTCGTCAGACTTTCGGCTTCTCCAGTCTGAAGGGGCGGCAGTTTCTTGCACCGCTGCCAATGCTCCCGGGCCTGCTCCGATGATCTGCCGAACCGAGAGCCGAACTGCTGCATGGCTATGTCCTTTTGTGTGTCCAAAGGAAGCTGACCTGCAGTTGATAACTCACGAAACCGTGATCGGACAAGCTTCATATCACGAAACCGTGATCAACTTTTCAATTCGTACACTCAACGAATTCTTCGCCTGCAACGCGGCTCGCGTTGCACCGACACCGTAACGGGTCAATCACGATTGATTGTGTTATCCATCGTAATATCCGGCCGGTAGTTGATTGGAAAAGCACGGATGGATCAGTCGTCGCAGGAGAGAATCGCTCAACTCGAACGACTGGTGTCGAATCTGCGTCATGACATACGGGGCATCATCACACCCGCCGCGCTTGTCGCTGAAGGTCTCCGTGGAAATGCCGACCCGGCGGTCCAGCGGTTGGCGTCGCGAATTGCCGACATGATCGAGCGGATCGTCGCGCGATTGAACGCGACGCAGCAACTGGTCCCGCCGGGCGGCTTTTCGGGACCGGTGATCGGAGGGGATGAGCGAAATAAGATCGCGGCCGTGGCCGGCCGCGAACGCAGGTCGTTGGCTGAGCCGGTTCCAGTCGACAGCGATGGGGGCGAATAGCTGGGCGCTGTAAGGTCAGGCAGCAATAACCAGACGTGCGCGGCCGCCAAAGCTATCCAGCCGAGCGGCCGATCAGTAGATCCACGATGTCGGTACTATATCCGTCAATACGATGCGTGGCTTCACGTCGAGGTTCTTGAGAGCCTCTGCGACGGAGCAGTACCGTTGCATGCGACCGATGATGGGTTGGACGAAGACCGCCGCAGAGTTGCGCCACATGATCAACTGGCAGTGGGAGCTCGTCCCCGTATGGATGGCGATCACCTCCTCATACTCTTCGCCGTCTGTGCCGTGGTCGAGACGAACCGCAATCCGGCAGTCATGGACGTCAGTCCAGCGACTAATGAGAGCATGGTCGGCTATCTCGAAAGCGAGACCTTTTGGCGGATGGGCTGGCTTGCGCGCGCCGCCATGCTTCGTCAGATCGCGCATAGTCCGGCCCAAACAGACAGCAATGCGGTGGCAATCCCCAGCGTGGTCAGGAACGGGACAATGCCCGCTTTGCTGGATCGGGAAGGGCGTTGTGGGGCAGTAGAAGGCATTGTTCCACCGTGCTGCTCAGAGGGATCCTCGATCCGCGCCGGAAAGAACTGCCGTGGGAGGCCCGACCTCCCACGGCCCAGTTTGGAAGAGGAGAGAACGCCCCCTTGGTAATCACGAAATCGTGATCAGGCAACATTTATTCACGAAATCGCGATCAACTTTTACGATTGATATCGCAACGAATGCGGTGGCCCGGGACTGAGGACGGCGCCTGCTATGGGGGTGAAGCAGCGCCCGGATAGCTGGCGAGCACATTATGCAGCCATCCTGCGGGCATGCCGGCGAGGAAACGGGTCTGCAGCTCAGCGAGCCTCGCCGCCATCAGCCCCGCCTTTTCGGGCATGAAGAACACCGGATCGCGGGTGAATATCAGATACGCCTGCATCTCGTTGAGCATCAGCCCTTCATCGCGGACGTCGTATTCTTCCCGTCCGAGGAAGGCGCGTACCCCGGCCCGCTCCTCCTCGGTCAGTTGCTGCGTCCAGAAGTCGTGGACGTAGTCGGCGTAGGCCGGATTGCTGAAGAACTCGCCGTGCGACAGCTCATGCCGCAGGATCGCGGCGCGCGCCGACGCTGTGATCCGCGGGTCGGAGCCGACAGTGGGCAATGAGATCAGGCCCGCCGCGATATCGGGGGCGAACCAGCCTTCCTCCCGCAGCAGCGCGCGAAGCTGCTCCTCCTGCGGGTCCAGCTCGATCCGCTGGCTGTCGGCGCGTTCGAAGAAGCGCGCCAGCGCGGACGCGGCGTAGTCGTGACCGAAATAGAACGTCTCAACCGTGTCGCCGCGCGCGAGGATGGCCGCGTCCAGTTCGCCGTCGGTCAGCACGCGGTCATGCGGCAGCCCCGCCTTCTCGACGAATGCAGCCACCCGGTTGAGCATCTTCCCCTGCTCGCGCAGCGAGGCGAAGTCCAGCACCAGGATGCGCGGATTGTCGGCGAGGCGGAACACGGTCAGCGAGGTTGCGACATGTCGGGCAATTTCCGCCTCAGTCGCCACTCCGATCTGCAACGCCGGTGAACTGGCAGCGGGGACCTGCGTTGTCGCGAGAGGCGGCGGCCCGGCGGGATGCGGGTGCAACAGCCAGAACGCTGCCGACCCCGCAACCGCGACACAAGCGCCGGCCACGATGGCGAGCGGCCACTTTGCGCGTTTACGGCGCGGCTCCGGCAGGATGCGGATTGTGTCGTCGGCGCCTGGCTTTGCCGGTCTCATGCCGAAACGACGGCGCGGAAGTGGATCAGGCGCTGAGGTTGGGGTCACCACACGATTTGTGCAAAGCACGCCAATGGAGAGTCCGACGAACAGTCATCGCGGCGCTGTGCCGCTCCCTTTCGGATCATGTTGCACATCCGGCACGTTGACCCAACTGTGCTTGGATTGCTCCCAGGAGGAGAATGCCGGCGGTGGCAATCCGGGATTATTGAACGCACCGACGGCCATTCCATAAACATCAGGCGCGGCATCAGCCTCCCAGTACAATGTTGTGCCACAGTCAGGGCAAAAGAAATTCCGCACCTCTCGACCGGACTCAGCACTGCGCGCATATGATTTAGCTCCGCCTTCAATTCGAACGAAGGACTTTTCAAAATAGCAGTTTGCAGCAAACACGGAGCCTGTGCGTTGTTGACACGTGATGCAATGGCATACGCTCACGCGGATCGGCTCACCTGACGTGATTGCCAGCAAGGAACCACACTGACACTGCGCCTTTCTCTCCATGAATTGTCTCCGTTCATGCCCTCAGCGCCTCGACGTTCAGCGCTGGGCGACGATACGCCATCGCCCGCTCAAGCTCCGTGCTGATCCGGGCAAAGAGGCGGCCTGCTTCGGAAACAATCGCGCGCCGAGAGATGATGCGGCTATTTCCCGTCAGGTCCTTGGTTATGGCGTGCGGTGTCGCTCAAATCGTCAGGCGCCGATGTTGACGACCTGCACGCGGCGATTGCGCGGTTCCGGCGTCTGCTGAGGCGTCGCTACCAGCAGGCCTTCCTCGCCCATGCCGACCGCCTCCAAACGGCTGGGCTCGACGCCGAACTTCTTCGCCACGTAATCCACGACGGCTTTGGCGCGACGCTCGGAAAGGGCGCGGTTGTAGTCGCGTGAGCCAACCGTGTCGGTGTGCCCCTCGATGCGGAACCGGTACGCTGCAAGATCCTTGCTCGCCAGTGCGCTACCTAGTGCATCGAGCGTGCGGATCGCGTCAGGCGTCAGTTCGTCGGAGCCGCTGGCAAAGTTTACCGTCAAGTTCACGGCCGGCCCCGCTGTCGACGTCCGCGTGGCGGGGGCCGTCACTGGCTTGCTGGCAGCCACGCGTGGCTGCTGGGACGGCGAGGTTGCCGGAGCCGCCGGCTGCTGCGGGGTCCCCTCGGTGCTCGGCGAGGCAAGCCGGATCCCACGCGTACCGCCCGTCACCAGATTGCCGCTGGGCTTCAGCGAATTGATGATCTGATCCGCTGACGGACTGCCTTGCGCGAAAGCCGGCAGATTACCAAGGATCAGCGGAGCGACGACGATCGCGGCTATAGGGGAACGCACCGGTCCACTCCTCCCGAGTCCGGCCAAATATAGCACGGACGGCAGGACAGACCAGAATTTGCGCGGTCACGCCGCGATCAGAACACGCCCTGCGCGCGCAGAATCGGCACGCGAACGCGGAGCGCCTTGTCGAGGACCTGGCGCAGCTTGTCGCGCTCCTCGTCGTCCAGGTTGCCACCGAGGTCGCGCACCCAGTCTTCCTTTCGGTCCTCGCGCTCGCCTGCCTGCAGCCGATCGATCACATACAGATCGAACAGGGTGCACGGCGCGCCCGTGCCCAGCGCGTAGCTTGCTGCGGCGACCGGGCGTCCCAGGTTTTCGGTGCGGCTCAGGTTCATGGTGGTGACGCGGTTGAAGCGCAGCGCCTGAGGCGTCGGCTCCGCGCCTGGCCGTGCCGCTGGTTCGGCGACATCGAGCCCCACCAGGATGCCGATCAGCTCACCTGGATTGTTGCGCTGGCCCTCCAGATTGGGCAGCTCCAGAAGGTCGCCGACGCGCTGGGGACCGACGGCCATTGCCTCCGTGATGGGACCATAGAAGTCGCGATTGAGCGCGGCGCGGCCGGCCGGCATGTCAGCCTCGAACGGCATCTCCTCCGGGCTGATGTTGAGCGCAAGGCGGACATCCTTGAGTGCTGTGTCGCGCGCGGCCGGGTTCATGCGCCGCGCGCCGCGTACGTAGACGTCGTGGCGCAGCGAGCGATCCAGGCACATGTCCTTCACCAGTTCGCGCAGCAGCGGGTCGTCGAAGCGCTGCGCCACGGCGCGCTGCTCCTCGGTGAGCGTCAGCTCAGGGAAGTTCTCGACCAGGTTGACCGAGCCGACCCATTCCAGCTTGGCTGCGGCGAACGCAGACGTGACGTCGCCGTGGAAGCACGGCGTCCAGGCGTCATTCATGTACTCGTGCGCCAGATACTGCACCGGCAGCGTGGCCATCCGCTCGACCAGCGAATTCACCCAGGGCAGGCGGATGATCTGCAGCGCATCCGCCTTCTGCAACTCCTGCACCAGTTTCAGGCCCTCCTCGGCCTGACGATCGCTGCGCGAACCGAGACGCCTGCCGCAATCGCGCATCACACGCTGCATGCCGAGAGCGCCGCCCCAGGCCGGCAGCGCATTGTAGCTGACGTGCACCGCACCGCCCGGCTTCACCTTGGCGCGCAGCAGTCGGACGATGCCGGACTGGACAGCCGGAGGCACCCAGCTCCACAGGCCGTGCATGCTGACGAAGTCCGCTTCGGGCACCTGCGTCGCGGCGGGGTCCTCGGCCAGCGTGGCCAGATCAGCCTCGATGAAGCTGACGTTGTTCAGCCCCGCCTGTGCCGCCCAGGCGCGTGCCGCCGCGACATGTGCGGGGTTGAAGTCGATTGCAGTGACCTTCCAGTGCGGATTGCTCGCCGCCAGGACCAGTGCGCCAAAACCCTGGCCGCAGCCGAGTTCCAGGTAGGACAGCGGATCGTCGGGGCCAGGCAGCGGCGAGGCGACCCCACCCAGCAGGCACCCCAATGCGATCACCGAGGGTGACTGCTGGCGGTAGTATCCCGTCATGTAGGTGATGTCGGTCACGTAGCCGCCGCCCCAGCCAGTCATGCCGCCTTCTCCCCGCCACGCCAATTCACCTGCTGCGCCTCTATCACCTCGGCCTCGAACACCGCGTCGGCCGCGTCCGCGCGGGTGGTGAAGCCGCCGGCAGGCCCTGGTATCCAGGTGTTCCAGCCCAGGCGCGGCGGCGGATCGGACGTTGCGTCGAGCCGCAACCCCGGCACCTCGCGCGCGGCCAGCACCGGATTGACGGCGAACCCTAGCTCGTAGCCCAAATAGGCGCGCACCAGCGATACCAGTCTGTGCAGCGCCACGCGATCCGGCAACAGCCGCTGGAAGCCCTTCAGGTCGAGCGGACCGACGCGCAGGATGATGCGCGCCTGTGGGTCCCAGGCCCGCACGCCGGCCGCGGCCTCGACCCCCAGCAAGCACCATCTTCCGTTTGCCGACAGCCTGGTGCGCTGATCCGGCGGGAGCGGCAGCCAGGCCCCTGCGAATTCCACCACTTCCACACGCATGCCGAGCCAGTCAGAGACGAGCGCGCCCAATCGCTCGGCCGAGCGTGGACGCAAAGCGAACAGTCCGGCGTAGTGCAGCAGTGGCTCCGTGCCGGCCGCGAGCCGGTCAGTGAGATGCGCCGTCCCGTAGCCGGTGAGCGCCAGCAGCACCTGAGCCACCGGATCGCGGGTGGAGACCCCAGTCTGCCGCGTAACCTCGGCGGCTCGCGCCGGCCGATACTTGATGCCGCCTCTGGCGAAGAACGCCACGAACCGGTGCGCCAGCAGATCCAGAAAGTCCCGCAGCGCCGTCGAGCGGTCCCGCAGCGCCTGGGTGACGAGTTCTGAATAGTAGCGCGGCAGCACTCCGGATGGTCCGGTCAGGCCCATCAGTCCGACCGTTACCTCGGGCAGGCCATCGCCCTGTTGGCGGACCTCGATGACGTCGGCCGGCGGATAGATCAGTCCGGGCGGCGCACGGAACCGCACGGCATCGGCAGGGTCCGGCGCCTGTCGTGCCCTGGTCAGGACACGTACGGCCGCATCGAAGCGAAAACGCCGCGGTTCAGCGCCGAGCGCACCCAGTGCGGATCTGGGCTTCATGTTTGTGGTCTGGGGGAGAAGGCCAAGAGGGCGCCGCCCCCTTGGAACCCCTGCCAAGGGACAGTCGTCCCCTGGACCCCTCGGACTGGTTTGTTGAATGGGGGGCCGACGAAGGCCCCCCCTTCAACAAACCAAACTGATAGGGATCCAAGGGCCGCCGGCCCTTGGCAGGGGGTCAAGAGGGACAGCGTCCCCCTGGTCTTCCTCCCCCGCATCACGCGAGCACCCGGGTGCCGCTGCGGGCCGGCCAGGCGGCGGCGGTGCCGGAGCGCCCGCGCAGGACGACGCGGGTGCGGGTGAAGCTGTTGACGGTGCCGTGCAGCGCAAGGAAGTGCTCCAGCACCGCGGCGAGCAGATAGAGACCGGCTGCCTGCCAGGCACGTGGGTCGAATTCCAGGGTGACGTCGAGGCCGCGGCAAAAGCCTCCCGCACGGCCGGGAGCGCGCGCGGTGCCGGGTCCGGCAGTGATGCCGATCAGCGCCTCGATCGCTGCGCGGGTCTCCGCGGAGTCGCGCAGATCGTAGAGGCGCAGCACCTCCTTCAACGCGGCGGCGCCCTCAGGACCGCCGGTGACCGAGAGATGCCCGAGCGACAGATGCGACACCAGGCGCCAGAAGCCGCTCTCGCGTATTGGCGGCCGTAGGGTGGGCGTGGCAGCGGTCACGGCATTCAACGAGGCGATCGCCGCAGCGCCCTCGACCAGGCGAAGGCGAGGATGGCCGCCACCAAACGGCAACTCACTTGGCAGGTCTCGATTGACGCACAGTGCATCGACCGACAGCACGGCCTCGACTGGCTTGTCCGGATCGAAGTCAGGGTCGTGCGGTGCCAGGAACACTTCGGTGCCCGGCACGCCCGGGGCACCCGCGCGGCGCGCCACATGGTAAAAACCGCCTGGAACGCCTGGCTCGGGATCGCCCTCCGTCAGCCTGTGGAACGGACGCCACGGGCGGAACGAGCCATCGGGCAATGTCTCGCGCACCCGCGCTACGCTCCAGATCTCCGCGGCGCGCGGCCGACGAGCGTCCGCTACGATGCGGTACTCGGTGCTTTGGTGGCTCAGCGTTACCGGCTCGCAACGCTGCGGAAACAGGTTGACCAGCGGCGTGCAGCCAAGGGCGAGCGATTGTTGGCCGACGGTGCGTTCCAGTTCGGCCAGCGAGCGGTCCAGGTAGACGAAGACCTCCAACCGGTTGCCACCGGACACCATGGTCTTGGTATCGATGCGCGCGAGATCGAAGAACAAGAACTTCTCGGGAAACGCGAAATACTCGGTGAGCAGCCGAAAGCCGGAGAAGCCACGTGCCGACCAGGGCAGCAGGGCCTCGTCGGGCGAGAAGCCGACCGGCTCGATCGCGCTGCCAGGAACGATGACCGGCGCGGGATCTACCGCGCTGTCGGCGTAGGCAATCGAGATGGCGTGTGCGCCCAGCAGCTCGTAAAGCGCGAGCGCCTGATTGGTCGGGCCGCGCAGGAAGAACCGCAGCCTGTCGACTCCGAGTTGGGCAAACGTGGCCTCGGGCGAGGCGCATTTCAGGGTGATGCGCAGCACGCCGGTTGCGCCGGCGGCGAACGGATTGGCAGGGGCAACGATCGGCTGACCGGAAAGGCGGACATTCTCCACCTCGACCGGCCAAAGTGTGACAGGTGCCGTGGTGCGGTAGCGCAGTTCCTCGCCGTGCACCGGTTCGGTGTCGATCGCAATGCCGGCGGGGAGGCGGGCCGGATTCATCATGTCGGGTTGGCAGTCGAACTTCACCACCATGCAGGACGGCATGGGCGACAGGTAGTGCGGGTACAGCAGACCGAGCAAAGCGTCGGTCAGTTCCGGGAATTCGTCGTCCAGCCGGTGATGCACGCGTGCAGCGAGGAATGCCACGCCTTCCAGCAGGCGGGCGACATGCGGATCGTCCACCGCGTCGGCGGTAAGCCGCAGACGGCCGGCGATCCTCGGATGCGTATCGCCGAACTCCGCGGCAAGCCGCTTGATCGCGTCGAGTTCGCGCTCGTAGTAGGGCAGCAGGGAGTCAGACATCGTACATGGTTCGCGTAGCGTCTTCTCCGTCATGGCCGGCTTTGTGCCGGCTATCCATGGCTTCCAATTCCGGCATCACCAAAGACGTGGATGCCCACCTTCGTCGGCATGACGGTGGCGCGGGGTGCTCACACCACATTGCCGGGCCGTACCACGACATTGTCTGTCATCGGATCAACGAGCGTATCGTACGTCACCGACTCTGGCGCCGGTTCCGCGTGCAGCACCGCCTCGATGCGCAGGCGCAGCGTGGTCTCCAGTCGGTCCTGTGTGTCGATCAGGTTTACCCGTACGGACAGGAAGCGCGGTTCGAACCGACGGATCGTGGCCTCGATCTCCAGCCGCAGTTCCTCGCGACGGTGCGCGTCGCTGAACGCGCCCGAGGCAAAGTCAGGGATGCCATAGCCGATCGGCGAAGTGGCAAGCTGCGTCATGTGCGCCGGCCACGATCGCCACCGCCGCCTCGCGTTCAGCAAAGCCTCAAGATCGCGCCGAACCGAATTGCGCAATGCGACCATGAAGTCGGCGGCCGATAGCGCCGTGTCGCGCTCCGGATCGTCGATCAGGCGATCCAGCAGCGGTGACTGGACGCGTACTGGCTGCCGGTTGGACGCGCGACCGCTCACGCGATATCGAACCGGAAATTGCCGAGTTCCATCATCGGCAACGCATCCTCGCCGACGATGAAGAGACGCTGTCCGACGCCGCGCACCGGACCGCCTTCGGTCTCGCGCCAATCGGTCTCCCGGCCGAGGCGCAACGCATCCGTCGTGACATCGTCGGCGGCGTAGATTGCGGGCAGATAGACCTCGCCATCCGGTCCGTCGGCGACTGTCATCGACGCGCGTCGCCACAACAGATCACGCGGGCGCTTCGGCGGGTGGAATTCCAAGGTCTGCACGCGCTCGGTGGGGATCCAGAAATACTTGCCTGTTGTCGTCAGCACCTCGAAGCTGCCGGCGAGCAGATCGTCCGCATCGCGCAGATCGTCGAATGCCGTGTCGCTTTGCTTGCCCGGTGCGCGCGGGCGCACGGCTTCCGCCGCTTCGGCCTGGCGCGACGCCTCGGCAAGATCGCCGGAGCGCAGCGCGACCAGCGCCGCGAGCTGCAGCCGCTGCGTTTCGGTAGGATCGGCGAGGAATTCGGGCACTCTGCCGTCGCGGAACAACTGCCGCCGCGCCATGTCAGCGCGGATGAGCTGACGGAATTCCGCCACCACCATCGCGGTGGTGGGATCGATTGCCGAGGCTGCGTCGAGCACGACGTCGGCGCGCTCGAGATTCCCGGTGAAGGCCAGCAGCTCGCCGAGCAGCACGCGTGCATTGAGATCGGTGGGCGCCTTACGCAGCGCGGCCTGCCCGGCAGCCACGGCATCGTCGAGCCTACCGGCGCGAAACAGCGCGGACGCGGTCTGATCAGTTCCGCTCATGGGACCCCCGAGTGTGCCGCTTCGCGCTCATCGACCGGTGAGATCGGTGACGAGTTGGAAGCCGGCGGAAATGTCGTCGAGCTGATAGTGCGGCTGCAGTTGAATCACGCAACCGAAGCTGCCCGGCCTGCCGGGCATCTCGTTGACGGTGACCCTGCCGCCGACCAGCGGAAAGCGCGCCCGACTGTCGCCGCTCGCGGCCAGGTTGCCATTGACGTATTGCGTCAGCCAGGCCTGCAGGAAGCGCTCGATCTCGTCCGCGGTCTTGAACGAGCCGGTCATGTGACGGCCCATCATCTTCAGCGAATGCGCGAAGCGCGACGCGCACAGGATCGAGTTGATCTGAGTCGAAAGGCGCGCACTGGCGTCCGCGGCATTGGCGTTGGCACCCTGATAGCGCTGCGGCACCTGCAGGCTGCGCACGGCACCGAACACCAGCTCCTCGCTGTTCGGAACAGAGGAAAGCGGCATCAGTCCGACATCGAGCAGCGAACGCTCCTGCCGATCGGTCAGCACGATCTCGACCGGGTTGCGGACCCAGACGTGGTCAGGGTCGGTGCTGAATGGTTCCAGCGGCACGCCGGTGACGAGACCGCCGCCGATCCGATCGGTCTCCACGCCGCGCACATCGCCGGGCCACGCGTATTGCGCGAAGGCACGCGCGACCACCGAGGCGAAGGCGAAGCCGGCGCCCATCCACACGCGCTGTTCGTTGGTGGGCGCATATTCGCTGTAGCGGAATCCGTCGGCGCGCGTGCCGTCGTCCTGCCAGGGCTGGCGCGCCAGCATGTGCGGCAGCGCCACCCCGACAAAGCGCATATCGGCGCGCGACGCGAGGCTGCGCCAGCGGTCGTGTTCCGTGTTGCGCAACGGTGCGGCGAGGTCGGTCGAGGTGGCGAGGTCGGCGAAGCTGTCCACTTCCAGCAGTGCAGGTGACGCGCCGATGATGACCGGTGAGAAGGCTGCGGCGGCGACGCCCGACAATGCCATCAGCGCGCTTATGTCATCGGTGCGGAAGCCGGCGCTGGAGCGGTGACGGACCTCGTGATCGACGACCAGCAGGCCATACGGATTGCCGCCTGGCGTGCCGAACTCCTCCTCGTAAATCTTGCGGAACAGCAGGCTCTGGTCGAATTCGATGGCGCGTTCCAGGTCGCGGCAGATTTCCGGCCAACCGACGTTGAGGATCTTGACCTTCAACCGGTTGGACAGCTCCACGCCGTCGACCAGCCAGGCGATGCCACGCCACGTGCCTTCCAGCTTGCGCAGGCGGGTGTGGTGCAGGATCGCGTCGAGTTGCTCGGACAACATAGCGTCGATCGCGGCGATGTCGCGATCAACCGCGTCGCGCAACGCCTGCGTGTCAATGCGCAGACGCGCGCCCCGTTCAGCGCCAAACCACAGGTCGATGGCATCGCCGGATGGCGCGCCGAGGAAATCAGTGACGCGGTCCGCCAGTGCAGCGTCGCGACTGCCGACGAAGTGTCCCGACAGCATCGCATCGCGCACTACGGGGGCCGCCACCTCCACGGAGGACGCCGCTGGGGCGGGCACGTCTGCGGCGAGGTTGAGCTCGTTCACCGTGGTGCCCGCATGACGGCAATGCAGCGGTGCGCCGCACGCGCTACGTCATCATGGCCGACGCAGGCCGGCCATCCACGTCTTTGCCTCATGTGGGCAACAAAGACGTGGATGACTGGGCCAAACCCCATAGGCGCTAACTTAAGGCGCCGGCCAATCGGTTCACCGTCATGGCCGGCCTTGCGTCGCTGTTGAGTTGAAGACGTGGATGGCCGGCACCAGGCCGGCCATGACGATCGGAGGTAGGCCCGCGCGCTTAAGTTTCCGCCTATGGGGCCAAGCCCCGCCATGACGATGCGGCGCGGGCCGTGCCCGGACATGCTTTGCTGCTTCAGAGCCAGCCGGCGATCAGGCTGCCGGGGCCGGGATGCGGGCCACCATGCGCAGGCTCGTCGTCAGCTCTTCCATCTGCAGCCACGGACGTAGATACGCCACCGCGTTGTACGAGCCAGGCTTGCCGGGGATCTCGCGCACCTCGACGCGTGCCTCGCGCAGCGGGAAGCGGGCCTTCATCTCTTGGCCAGCGTTCTCGTTGCCGTTGACGTAGTTGTTGATCCAGCGGTTCAGCCAGCGCTCGACGTCGCCGGCCTCCATGAAGCTGCCGATCTTGTCGCGCGCCATGACCTTCAGATAGTGCGCGAAGCGGCTGGAGGCCATGATGTAGGGCAGACGCGCCGAGATCGCGGCGTTCGCCGTCGCCTCCGGGCGGTCGTACTTCTTCGGCTTCTGCACCGACTGTGCGCCGAAGAAGACCGAGTAGTCGGTGTTCTTGTAATGGCAGAGTGGCAGGAAGCCGAGATTGGACAGCTCGAACTCGCGCCGGTCGGTGATGGCGATCTCGGTCGGGCATTTCGCGTCCTGATCGCCATCGTCGGAGGTGAACACATGGTACGGCAGGTTCTCCACTTTGCCGCCACCTTCGGCGCCACGGATGGCGGTGCAGAAACCGTACTGTGCAAACGCGTTCGTCAGTCGAGAGCCCATCACGTAGGCGGCGTTCATCCAGCAGTACTCGCCATGCTGCATGGACTTCGCGGCGCCAGCCTCGTCGTATGGCGCCTCCTCGAAGTTGAACTCGTCGATCGCCTTCGTCGCGGCGCCGTACGGCAGGCGCGCGAGCGTGCGCGGCATCACCAGATTGACGAAGCGCGCGTCCTCGCTGTCACGGAAGCTGCGCCACTTGGTATATTCCTGTGCCTCGAAGATCTTGGCCAGATCGCGCGGCTTGACCAGGTCAGGCCAGCTGTCGAAGCCGAACATGCCGGCGCCGGCGGCCGAGACGAACGGTGCGAACGCCGCCGCGGCAACGTTGGATACCAGGCGCAGTGTCTCGACATCGTCCGGATGCTGTGTCCACTCATAGTCGCCGATCAGCGAGCCATACGGTTCGCCGCCCGGCGTGCCGAATTCGTTCTCATAGATCTTCTTGAAAAGCTGACTCTGATCGAATTCAACCGCGCGCTGCAGATCGCGTGACAACTCGCGCTTCGGCAGGTTGAGCACACGCAGCTTCAGGCTCGTGCTGGTCTCGCTGTTCATCACCAGATAGTGCAGTCCGCGCCAGGAACCTTCGAGCGCGGAGAACTTCGGGTGATGCATGATCGCGTTGAGCTGATCGGACAGCTTGCGATCAATCGCGGCGATGGCGCTGTCGATGGTGCGCGTCAGGTTCTTGTCGAACGTGACGGTACCGGCGAGCGCCTGCTCGACCAGGTTCTTCACCAGGTCCTGCGCCTGGTCGGGTGCGGTCTGCCGGGTGGCGGCGACAACCTGATCGAGGACGGAAACTTCAGTGGCTTCCGCCGCTGCCTGCTGCGGTGCGGTTTTGGCGCCAGACATCGATCAGGCCTCCTTCTTGTCCAGCCCCAACTGGCTGGACAGCGATTTCAGATCATTCTCGTTCTTCAGCACCTGTTCCAGCAGACCCTCCAGCTCTTCCGACCGGTCCACCTTGCTCATCAGGTCGCGCAGCTTGGCGCGTGTCTCGAGCAGTGCACGCAATGCCGGCACCTGCTGTGCAACGCGCGCGGGTTCGAAATCCTCGATCGAGTTGAACTTGAGGTCGACCGCCATTTCGCCCCCCTCTTCCGAGAGCTTGTTGTCGACCCGCATCTTCAACCCAGGGTTCATTCCGGCCATGACATCGTTGAAATTGTCGCGGTCTATCTGGATGAATTTGCGATCCGTCAGCGGACGCAGAGGTTGTGTCGGATCGCCAGAGAAATCACCCATGATGCCGACGATGAATGGCAGCTCCCGCAGTATTTCGGCGCCTTCGGTCTCGACTTCGTAGGTGATATGCACTCGCGGCTTGCGGACGCGCTTGAGCTTGTCGTGGATGCTTGCACTCATGGTCTGGCTTCCCCATCCCTGTGGTCGGCGTGGGCCGGCTCGCGGCGTCGGCGCATAGGCGCACGTGCCCTGCTTCCCAAAGATTAGACAGGCGAGATGAGTATGGTCAATAATTCCTTGAGTCTGTGAACTTCTTCACACACCGCCATCGTTGGCTCGTGCCTCATTCCGTGGCCTCGGGCGGCGGTGGCGGTCGGATGCCAAGAGTATTCAGGATCGTGTTGCGGGTGTCGGTGTCGGCGACCACCTCCGCCAGCAGCTCGGGCCATGTCATGCGGCCGCGGCGCACCGCCTCGTCCAGCGTGTAGGAGAGCGGCGAGTGAGGCTCGGAACGGCGGAAGAAATTGGCGATCTCGCCCAGGGCGCGCAGCGCGTCCTCGCGCGAGGCAAGCTGTCCAGGCGACACCGCGATGCGGCCAAAACCGCCGGCACCCGGCCCGGCGCCGCTGTCCGCCGCGCCGTCGGATCCCTCCGGCACCGCCTCAGCTCCTCCAGCGGAGCGCGGCGCGTAGATCGCGGCGATGTGGATGATCTCGTCCAACAGTTCACGCACCGCCGTCGTCGGAGGACCGTCGGCGCCGGCCTTTCCGTCCAGTGCGTCGGCCATCGCCTGCCAGGCGTCACGTGCCGCCATGGCGTCCTCGCGTACCTTGGCCAGTTCCGTGCCGCGGTTTCGCGCCTCCTTCTCCATGTCATCGAATGGCATGATCCGCCCGGCCTCGAGACGCCTGGTCCGCATTTCGGCGTCAAGCTTCATCAGGTCAGCCGACGACTTATAGTTGTAATAGGCGATCGGTGTGTGGTCCGACGTTTCGAACAGCACGGTCATGTAGAGCGGCTGGATCAGCGAACCGTTGCCGTCACGTCCATTCAGCCCGGTCACCGGCGCGACACGCGTTTCCATTCCATAGTCGTCCGGCAGCGGGAACAGCCCATCCCAGTAGCTCTCCGCCAAACCCGCCATGAGTCGTGCCCCGAAGGTGAGGCCGGCAAGGCCATGGCTGCGCACCAGAGCCTCGGTCATCCAGGCGGCAACCTCCAGGTCCTTGGTGGTCTCTGCCAGTGTCTTGATCCCAACCTCACGCACCGTACGCCACAGCGGACCAGGGTCGCGGATGTTCGGGTCACCAGCGCTCTGGCCACCTTCGCCCGAATCAGGTCGGGCGTCGCGCAGACGCTCGGCATCGCGCGCCTCGGACCGCGCATCGCGCAGCCGGTTGTACGGAGAGGTCGCAGAGAAATCCTCGCGGATGTCGATGCCTTGCGGCGCATCGCCAGGTATCGGCGCCAGCAGAGCCTCGAGGTCGAAACCTTCCGGCAGGTCCGCCATGCATACGCCTCTCAATTGCTGGACAATGGTTCCGCGTAACACATAGTCTCAAGGCAGGAAAAGGGGGAGTTTCCCCCGGGGGAAACTGGATGGCCGCGATCGATCTCAAGCAGCTTGTTGGCAGGCTGAACGAGATATGCCGACGGGCGCTCGAAGCAGCGGCTGGGATGACGCTGTCGCGCACGCACTACAATGTCGAGATCGAGCACTGGCTGCTTGCGCTCTCCGACCGTGCCGACGCCGATATTGCCGCGATATTACGCCATTACGAAATCGATATGGGACGCTTCGTCACCGATCTCAACCGCGCGCTGGAGAAGCTGAAGACCGGCAACTCACGCGCACCCTCGCTGGCGCCGGACATTGTCGAGCTGGGCAAGCAAGCGTGGCTGCTGGCGTCGCTTGAGCAAAATGCGACGCGCATTCGCTCCGGCCATCTGCTGTGGGCGCTGCTCGCCGACGAGACACTGGCGCGCCGCGCGCGCGAGGCGTCGAGCCAACTGCTGAAGATCAATCCGCGATCTGCTGAAGCGCGACTTCGCCGCGATCACCGCGAACAGCGCAGAGGCGGCGGAAGCGGCACCGGCTGATGCATCTGGCGAGGCGGCGGGCGATGGCGCGCCGCCGGCACCGCGCGGAACGCGGTGCGCTCGACCAGTTCACCACGGACCTCACCGCGCAGGCGAAAGCCGGAAAGATCGATCCGATCCTGGGGCGCGACACCGAGATCAGGCAGATCATCGACATCCTGACGCGGCGGCGACAGAACAATCCGATCCTCACCGGCGAGGCCGGCGTCGGGAAGACCGCCGTGGTGGAGGGCTTCGCATTGCGCATCGCGTCGGGCGATGTGCCGCCCGCTCTGCAAGGCGTTTCGCTGCGCACGCTCGATCTCGGCCTGCTGCAGGCCGGCGCCGGCGTCAAGGGTGAATTCGAGAACCGGCTGCGCGGCGTGATCGATGAGGTGAAGGCTTCGCCGAAGCCGATCATCGTGTTCATCGACGAGGCGCACACAGCTCATCGGCGCCGGCGGTTCGGCGGGGCAGGGCGATGCAGCCAATCTGCTCAAGCCGGCGCTGGCACGCGGCGAACTGCGCACGATCGCCGCCACCACCTGGGCGGAATACAAGAAATACTTCGAGAAGGACGCTGCGCTGACGCGGCGCTTCCAGGTGGTGAAGGTGGACGAGCCGCCGGAGCCGATGGCGGTCGCCATGGTTCGCGGCTTGGTCGATACGCTGGAGAAGCACCACAACGTTCGTATTCTGGATGAGGCGGTGAGCGAGGCCGTGCGTTGCTGTCGGCGCGCTATATTCCGTCCCGCCAGTTGCCCGACAAGGCCGTGAGCTTGATCGACACGGCGTGTTGGTGCGTTGCACGTAGCTAGGCGGTGCCGCCACCGATCGAGGATCGTCAACGGCGCACCGCACTGATCGAGCATGAGGGTGGGCGATCCTGGATCGCGAGATCGCCGCCGGCGAACCGCACGCCGCGCGCCGCGAGGACCTGTTGGCGGAGCGATGAGCTTGCGCAGGAACTGACCGACCTAGGTACGCTGGGAGAGAAGAGAAGGCGCTGGCTGCGGAGATCACTCGATACGCGCACCAGGATCGAGGATCCCGCGAACACCGACGAGAAGGACGCGCTGCGCACACAGCTCACCGCAACGTCGGCGAAGCTGCGCGACCTGCAAGGGGAGGCACCGCCAGATCTTCCTGGTGGTCGATCGCCAGGCGGCTGGCGGTAAAGGTAGTCGCCGGATCAATGGCAATCAGATTTCGACCGGC
>CAWCXI010000034.1:0-468014 GCA_963799415.1 uncultured Alphaproteobacteria bacterium
CAGCCGGCTGGCACTGTTCATCGGTTCCTCCATCGCATCGCTCGGCACGATGGTAGAGGCGCTTCACCTGACCGGTCCAGGGCAGTGACCTTGGCATTCGGCCCGCGCAGGTCTTGAATGGCATTCACCGTGAGAGGAGCGCCCGGATGTCCGATTTCCCCAACCATGTGCAGATCAACGAGGAAGGTCCGCGCGAGGGTTTCCAGTTCGAAAAGGGCCCGATCACCACCGACCGCAAGATCGAGCTGATCGATGCGCTATCGGAAACCGGCCTGAATCACATCCAGGTGGCGTCCTTCGTCAACCCAAACCGCGTGCCAGGCTGGGCCGACGCCGACGAGGTCGTGCAGCGCTACGCGCGCAAGCCCGGCATCCACTACACCGCACTGTGGCTCAACCTGAAGGGGTTGCAGCGTGCGATGGCGACCCACCGGCTCGACATCGAAGGCTCGTTCTCGCTGACCGCGTCGCCGACCTTCCTCGCCCGCAACCAGCAGCGCTCGATGGAGGACAACATCCAGCAGGCGCACGAGACGATCAAGATGTACAAGCACCACAACATCCCGCTGAAGCGGGCCAGTATCATGGCGGCGTTCGGCTGCAACTTCGAAGGCGAGATCCCGCACCAGCGCGTGCTCGACCTGATGCAGCAACTGCTCGACATCGCAGCCGAACATGGCGTGCAGCCGCAGGTGTTCTCGCTCGCCGACACAATGGCCTG
Organism: uncultured Alphaproteobacteria bacterium; assembly: GCA_963799415.1. GTDB lineage: Bacteria > Pseudomonadota > Alphaproteobacteria > Acetobacterales > Acetobacteraceae > JAMXLO01. Next base: position 722 of record CAWCXI010000034.1, read on the forward strand.
GGCGACGCCGAAGTCGATCAAACAACTGGTTGGCAAGGTGCGCGAGCGCTTCCCCGAACTGACGCTGTCATTGCATCTGCACGACACGCGCGGCATGGGCGTCGCCAACGCGTATGCCGGTCTTGAGATGGGTGTTGCGATTTTCGACTCAACTGTCGCCGGCCTGGGTGGCTGCCCGTTCGCCGCACACAAGGGTGCCGCTGGCAACGTCTGCACCGAGGACCTGGTGTTCATGCTGGATGAAATGGGCATCGAAACCGGCATCGACCTCGACAAGCTGATCGAAGTCGCGCGTCTCGCCGAGGACATTGTGGGCCATCCACTGCCGGGCTCGGTGAAAATGGGCGGCAGTCTGAAGACACTGCGCGAGAAGCTGCACTGACACACACCCCGAGGAGCATCACATCATGTCCCTGACCAAGACCCTCGGCCAGTTTGTCGCCGACCTGTCGCCCAACCGGCTGCCGGAAGATGCGGTTCGCATCGCGCGTCTCGGCTTCATCGACTGCATCGGCACCATGATCGCCGGCCGCCGCGAGGATTGTGTGCGCATCATGAAGCAGGTGCTTGCGCCAGCCGACGGGCCTGCCACGCTGACCTTTGGCAAAGAGAAGAGCACCGCACCGGAAGCCGCCTGGATCAACGGCACTGCGGCGCACGCGCTCGACTACGATGATGTCGGTCTGCGCGGCCACCCCAGCACGGTGCTCGTTCCGGCGATCCTCGCCGAAGCCGAGACTATGGGGTCAACCGGCGCCGACATGATCGTCGCGTACGTTGCCGGCTACGAAACTTGGGCAGAGCTGTTCCGCCGCGATTCCGGCCTGCTGCATGAGAAAGGCTGGCACCCGACGGGCCTCTACGGTGCGGTCGGTGCCGCCGCTGCCTGCGCATCTTTGCGTCGCCTCGATGCCGACAAGGCAGCGCAGGCAATCGCCCTCGGCGCCTCGCAAAGCTCAGGCCTGATGGCCAATTTCGGCACGATGACCAAGCCGTTCCACGCCGGCAAGGCTGCCCATGCCGGCATCATGGCGGCGCGCCTGGCCGAGGCCGGCTTCACCGCCAGCACCGATGCGCTGGAACACCCGCAAGGCTTCCTACACGCGATCTCGCCCACCGGCACCGAGGACCGCACCAGCGAGGCGAAGCCCGGCGAGACCTGGGCCATTCTGACCCAGGGATTGGGCATAAAGAAATACCCCACCTGCTACTGCACGCATCGTGCGATCGACTGCATGATCGACCTGGTGAACGCGACGCCGATCAATGCGAATGACGTCCAGAAGGTCACCGTCAACATCAGTGATTATTTCGCCACGATCCTGCGCAATCACCGGCCGGAGACCGGACTCGCCGCCAAGTTCAGCATGGAGTTCGCCATGGCAAGCGGCATTGTCGCGAAGCGTGTCGGTTTGCGCGAGCTGACCGACGAATTTGTCCAGCGCCCCGACATACAGGCGCTGATGCGCAAGGTCGAAATCGTCACCACCAGCGAATACGATGCCGAACTACCCGGCGCCGCACCTCAAGATCAGGTGACAGTCGAACTCGCTGACGGCAGCACAATCGCCGGCGAGCCGGTGTCGCGCGCCACCGGTCACGCATCGCGTCCTCTGACCGAGGCGCAGATCTACGAAAAATTTGCCGATTGCCTTGATGTTGGTACCTCTGACATTCCGGCCGACGTGTTATTCAAACGGCTTTCGGCAATCCAGTCGATGTCGGCCCGACAGATAACAGCACTGCAATAGAGCTGCGAAACCGCTGTGGACTCACGTCCACAGCGGATCGATCGGCCCCCTCCCCGCCAGCACCGCCGCTATGTTGTCCAGTGCCCGAAAGCCCATGGCGTTGCGCGTCTCCACCGAACCACTGCCGATATGCGGCGACAGGATCACGTTGTCCAACGCGGCAAAGCGCATGTCGAAGTCGGGTTCAGAACGGAACACGTCGAGTCCCGCAGCAAACAACTGACCTGACGTCAGCGCATCGAGCAGCGCATCCTCATCCACGAGCCCACCGCGCGACACATTCACCAGCACCGCCCCGCGCTTCAGCTTCGCCAATGCCTCCGCGTTCACAATCTTGTCGGTCGCCGGGCCGGCTGGCGCGTGCAGCGACAGGAAATCGCAGTACGGCAGCATCTCGTTGAACGAGGCGAAATACTGCGCCCCTTGCTCCAGCTCCGGCGGCAACCGGTTGCGCGAATGATACAGCACCTTCATGTCGAAGCCGCGCGCCCGTTGCGCCATCGCCTGACCGATGCGGCCCATCCCAAGAATGCCAAGCGCCTTGCCGGTCACACGTACCCCGAGTAGATCGCCCTGACCGATGCGATAACGCCATCCGACGCGCATGATCTTGTCGTACTCGTACGCCCGTCGCGCCGCCGCCAGCAGCATCATGAAGGCGAAATCCGCGGTGCACTCGGTCAGCACGCCGGGCGTGTTGGTCACAGCCAGGCCACGCGCCTTCGCAGCCGCCACGTCAATATGGTCATAGCCGACGCTACTTGTGGCGCCCACACGAACACTCGCCGGCAGCCGTGCGATCGCGTCCGCGGTCAACGGCAGCGTATTGGTGAACATGATGGCGTCGGCACGGTGTGCAGTGGCCGCCTCTATCACCTGCTCTGCCGTCATGTCGTCTTGTCCGTCCACCACGAGCGCGTCGAATTCGTCCCGCGCCCGCACCACGACATCGTGCGGCATCAGAGCTGCAAGTATCAGGCGTGATGGCATCAGCGGCTCCCCATTTCGCCGCATCTTATCGCCAGGCCGATGGGTTGCGAATGGGCCAGCCCCGCGTCAGGGTGGGACCATGTCTCGCACCATCATCATCGGCGGCGGCATCGTCGGCTCCTCTACGGCGTATTTCCTTGCCGGCCACGGCGAGGTCATCGTGCTGGAGAAGGACCCGACCTATCAGTTCGCGTCCACAACGCTATCCGCCGCCTCGATCCGCACTCAGTTCTCGTTACCGCTCAACGTGCGGATGTCGCTGTTCGGCGCTGCATTTCTCGAAGCAATGGCAGAGCGTGTCGGCCTCGTCCGCCGTGCCTATCTCGTTCTGGCCGGCCCGGACGGCGAGGCCACGCTGCGCGCCAACCGAGAAATGCAACTGGCCGAAGGTGCCGAAGTCGCGCTGTTCGATGCCGACAGGCTCGCTGCGCATTTCCCGTGGCTGAACGCGGAGGGCCTGGCCTGTGCCACGCTGGGCCTGAAGCACGAGGGCTGGTTCGACGCCTACAGTCTGCTGCGCGCAGTCCGCGCCGACGCAATCGAGCGTGGCGCACGCTACAGCCATGACGAGGCAGTGGCACTCGATGTCGTTACCGGCCGCGCCACCGCTGTGCGGATTGCGAGCGGTGAGCGCATGATGGCGGACCATGTGGTGATCGCCGCCGGCCCCGCCTCCGGACGCATCGCCGCGCTGGCCGGCATTGCTCTGCCGGTCGAGCCCCGCAAGCGCACCGTCTTCATGATCCGCGCACCGCTGGACGGCTCCGGCATGCCGCTGGTGTTTGATACATCCGGCATGTGGATACGTCCCGAGGGCGACGGTTTCATCTGCGGTATCTCGCCCCCGACCGGTTCCGATCACGATCCCGGCGGCAATTTTGATCCGGATGTTGAACTGCTGGAAGACCCACTCTGGCCGTTACTGGCGCAGCGCATCCCTGCATTGGAGCAGTTGCGATTGCAGCGCGCCTGGGCGGGCCATTACGACATGTGCCTGCTCGACCACAACGCGGTGATCGGCGCGTTTCCCGACATTCCCAATCTTATCGTCGCATCGGGTTTCTCTGGCCATGGCGTGCAGCACGGACCGGCGACCGGCCGCGCCGTCGCCGAACTGATCCGCTTCGGCAGCTACCGCACCCTCGATCTCTCCCCTCTTGGCTATGAGCGCGTGCGCGACAATCGCCCGATGTGGGAGAGCGTGGTGTATTGAGGGGTCACGCGCTCCAGGGGTCGACAACTGGAATTGGCAAGTCGGCAAAGTGGCGCGTGTTGTGCGTTGCGAGAGTCGCGTGACCGGCGATTACGATGCCAGCGATCATCGTGTCACGCAGGTCACCGGTGCGGCCGGCACGCCTCCGTTCCGCCATCAACAGCGCCGCGGCATTTGCCGCAGAGGTGTCGAAGGGCACGACACGCCCCTGGATGTCGTCCTCGACCAATCGCTCAAACTCGATCTCCAGTGATCGACGACGGCGGCTCTGCGGCAATACCTCGATGCCAGCGCGTATCTCGAAAACAGTGATCGATGTCGTCCAAACTGACGGCTCGGCCTGACGATCCAGCCACTGCCTGACGGAAGCCGGGGGCCGCTGATACATCAGCGCCGAAATCACGTTGGTATCGAGAATGACCATTCAGTCAAAGGTGGGGGGCTCGATAGCGTACCCCCGGAGCTCCGGTATCTCCTCACCCTCACGTAGCCCGATACCGGCGAAACGAGCCGCAATGCGGGTTCCAAGCCCGCTTCTCGGACGAATTTCCTCCTTCACCGCGTCACGCAGGATGGCACGCACCTCTTCCTCCATACTGTGGCCGTGCGCCTCGGCACGACGGCGCAGCTTTGCCTTCACCTCGTCGTCCAGATTGCGCACCACAAGTTGAGCCATCCCACTCTCCTGATATCATGATAGCAGAGCACAGACATGTGGCGCAATCCAGCGCTTGCCACGGCACGGCCGAACGGGTTCACTGCCTCATTCGAAATCAGTCAGAGGACTGGATGCCTTCTGCTCGACTGGCCGTCGATATCGGCGGCACCTTCACCGACCTTGCGCTCGAGCATGACGGCAGGCGCTCCACCATCAAGGTCCTCACCACACAAGTTGCGCCGGAACAGGGCGTATTGGCCGGGGTGCGCGACATCCTGCTGACCTCCGGCGTTTCGCCCGCGGACATCGGCATCGTGATCCACGGCACCACGCTCGCCACCAATGCGGTAATCGAGCGCAAGGGCGCACGCACTGCGCTGATCACCACCCGGGGCTTTCGCGACGTGATAGCGATGGGCAATGAAAGCCGCTACGACCAGTATGACCTCAACATCGTGCTCCCCGAACCGCTAGTGCCACGTTATCTGCGCCTTCCGGTTCCCGAGCGGCTGGACAACGAAGGCAACGTGCTCCTGCCACTCGATGCCGATGCGGTCCGTGCGCTGGTGCCATCCCTGCAACGAGAGCGCGTCGAAAGCGTCGCCATCGGTTTTTTGCACGCCTTCGTCAATCCGACACACGAGCGACGCGCGCGCGACATCCTGACCGAGGCATTGCCGGACATTCCGATATCGCTGTCCAGCGAGGTCTCGCCGGAGATGCGCGAGTGGGAACGCTTCTCCACGACCGTCGCCAACGCCTACGTGCAGCCTCTTATGGCGCGCTATCTGCGCGAACTGGCGGACGGACTGCGCGGTATTGGCGTAACCGGTCCGGTATTCCTCATGCTGTCCGGTGGCGGCCTGACCACGATCGAAACCGCGTGCCGTTTCCCTATCCGCCTTGTGGAGAGCGGTCCCGCTGGCGGCGCTATCTTCTCCGCCACCATCGCGCGGCAATGCGGTATCGCCAACGTGCTGTCGTTCGACATGGGCGGAACCACCGCGAAGATCTGCCTCATCGATGATGGCAAGCCGCAGACGTCACGCGCATTCGAGATCGCGCGCGTCGGGCGGTTTCGCAAAGGTTCCGGTCTGCCGCTGCGGATTCCGGTGATCGAGATGGTAGAGATCGGCGCCGGCGGTGGTTCGATCGCGCATGTCGACACGATGGGTCGCATCGCGGTGGGACCGGAGAGTGCCGGCGCCGATCCCGGTCCCGCCTGCTATGGTCGCGGCGGTACGGAGCCCGCGGTGACCGACGCCAACCTCGCACTCGGCCGCTACGACGCCGCGCGCTTCGCCGGCGGCACGATGCGTCTGGATGCCGCGGCGGCACATGATGTACTGACTTCGCACGTCGCCAGCAAGCTCGGGCTCACTGCGGAGATGGCAGCACTCGGCGTCATCGAGATGGTGGACGAGAACATGGCCAACGCCGCGCGCGTCCATGCCATCGAGTCAGGCAAGACTTATGAGGGGCGCACGCTGATCGCCTTCGGTGGCGCCGGCCCGGTGCACGCGTGTCGAGTCGCAGAGAAGGTCGGCATCAGGCATGTGCTGGTGCCGTTGGGTGCAGGCGTTGGGAGTGCCATCGGTTTCCTGCGTGCACCCGTGGGTTACGAAGTTGTTCGCAGTCTTTACCAGCGATTTTCCAGCTTCGACGTTGTCGCGGTGAACGCGCTCCTCGCCGACATGGCAGCTGAGGCGATCGAGGTCGTCGCAGAAGGCAGCTTCGGCGCGCCGGTCACGCAGAGCCGCATTGCCTATATGCGCTACGTCGGCCAGGGTCACGAAATTCCCGTCCCGCTTCCCGCGCGTCCATTAGGCGCAGATGACGTACCGCAGATACGCGCTGCCTATGACGTCGAATATACGCGCTTCTACGATCGCCCGGTGCCCGGTTCTGACGTCGAGATCATGAGCTACGCGGTGGTCGTGGCGACAGTGCCGCAGGACGATTTTGGCACGCCGATCCCCGACGGCGCCGTGTCCGGACTGGACACAGGCCCCTCGCGGACGCAGCTCGTGCGCGACACGACGACCGGCGAAGTATCGCCATGGCGGGTGCATGACCGGGCGTCGCTCGCACCGGGAGTGCACATCGCCGGCCCGGCAATCATCGCCGAGGACGAAACCTCGACACTGGTCAGCCGTGGGTGGAGCGCCATCGTCAACGGCCTCGGCTACATCGAACTGACGCAGGAGAACGCCTGATGGCGCACGAAACCAACGCGCTTGCGCAGATCCATCGCCAGATCATGTGGAACCGGCTGATCGCCGTGGTGGAGGAACAGGCCCAGACCATGATCCGCACCGCGTTCTCCACCACGGTGCGCGAGGCAGGCGACCTGTCCGCCGGCATCTTCGATCTGCACGGTCGCATGATGGCACAGGCGGTCACCGGCACCCCAGGTCACGTCAACTCCATGGCCGAGAGCGTCGGCCACTTCCTGCGCAAATACCCAGCCGACACCATGCGCGCGGGCGATCACTACATCACCAATGACCCCTGGCTCGGCACCGGCCATCTGCACGACCTCACCGTCGTCACCCCGGCCTTTCACAATGGTCGCATCGTCGGGCTGTTCGCCAACACCGCCCACGTGATCGATGTCGGCGGTCTCGGAATGGGCCCCGACGGCCGCTCGGTGTTCGAGGAAGGCATGTACATCCCGATCATCAAGTGCTTCGATCAGGGCCACCGCAACGAGACCTTCTTCGACTTCGTTCGCGCCGGCTCGCGCCTGCCTGTCGAACTGGAAGGCGATATCTACTCGCTGTGCGCATGCAACGACGCCGGCGTGCATCGCCTGGTCGAGATGATGGACGAATTCGAGATGGACAGTCTAGATCCGCTCGCCCAGTTCATCTTCGACAGCTCACATCGCGCCACGCTCGCCGAGATAGCCCGCCTGCCGCGCGGCACGTATCGCGCCGAGATCCGCTCCGATGGCTATGAGGAGCAGGTCACGCTGAAGGCCGAGATGACTATCCTAGATGACGGCATCGAGGTGGACTACGCCGGGACTTCCGGTCTCGCCTCGCGCGGCATCAACGTGCCGCCCGCCTATTGCCGCGCCTATTCCTGCTTCGGCATCAAGTGCGTTGTCGCGCCGGAAATTCCCAACAATTGGGCAAGCCTCGCGCCATTCCGCATGAAGATCCCCGAGGGCTGCATCCTCAATGCGCCGCATCCCTATCCAGTGTCGGTACGCCACGTGATCGGTCACCTGCTGCCCGACCTGATGATGGGCTGCCTGCATCAGGCGGTACCTGAACGCGTCATGGCAGAGGGCGCATCGGCGCTGTGGAACATGCCGTTGCGCGGTGGTTCGTCGGTGACGGGCCAGGCGCGCGGTAATCGCCCGGTGATACCGGATTTCGAGATCATCACCTTCAACTCCGGCGGCACCGGCGGGCGTCCGACGCAGGACGGGCTGAACGCAACGGCCTTTCCCTCCGGCGTGCGCACCATGCCGGTGGAGTCTACCGAGAACGTCGCCCCCGTCGTTTTCTGGGTGAAGGAGCTGCGCCCCGATTCCGGCGGGGCCGGTCGTACTCGCGGAGGCACCGGGCAGACCATGGAGGTTGCCGCCAAGGGCGATCTCGAATTCGCGGTCAACGCCACGTTCGATCGCGTCGCCAACGCGCCGAGAGGCCGCGAAGGCGGCACAGATGGGGCCGCCGGCGTGGTTGCGCTGAAGTCCGGCGCGAAGCTGCGCACCAAGGGCTTCCAGGTGATACCAGACGGCGACCGACTGATCCTGAAACTGCCGGGCGGCGCCGGCATGGGCGATCCAACCACGCGCGATCCCGCGTTGGTTGCGCGGGACGTGCGCGACGGGCTGGTTTCAGTGGAGACCGTCCGCGCGCTCTACAAAGTCGTTGTCACAGGCGACGGCACGCTTGACGCCGCCGCCACTGTCATTGCGAGGCGCAAAGCGACGAAGCAATCTCGGTCACAATAAGGGTGAATTCTTGATCGTCGCGTATCAGCCTTGCGCCGCGCCGTCCGGGAACACCAGCGGCACCGCGGCCTGCGGTGACAGCAACCAGAACGTGAAGCTCTCCTCGATGTAGAGACGCACGGACTCGAAATCATGATCGAGATAGCCGATCGAGAAATCCTGCCCGACTGTCATCTCAAAATCCTCACCGCGCATCGATAGTACCAGAGCGCCCTCCAGCCCGGGAGCCCAGACGATCGGCCCATCGATCAGCCGCCGTACGTGCTGCAGCACAGGATAACCATCGTCGGTCGCCTCGGTAAGCTCCGCGTAGCAGCGCTCGCTGAGAGCGATGGCAAACGGCCCACCAACACCCGCATCGCGCAGCCGGTTCAGCGCGTTCGTCACCAGCGATGGATAGTCGGTCGTGGTGCCGCTGATCTCCACCGATGCGTCCGCACTTTCGCATATGCCGCGGATTCCGGCAGCCGGATAGCCATGGAAAACCGCCCGGTCCTCAGCGATCGCGATTTCGCGCGCAGCCTCAATAATCGGGTCGGTGTCGAAGTCCTTTGCTCCGCGATCGAGCGCATTCAGCTCCGCGCGCCGCATTTCGAACGGCACGCGCAGCTCGACCAGCGGCAGCACTTCGCGCAGCCGCGTCTCGACGCTCGTGCGAGCAGGAGGGTCCGCTGTCTTGCTGCGACCAGTGCCGACCGCTGATGTCTGCCACCCCAATGGCCCCACGAAATCCACCAGCTTTCGTGCGGCCAGGGTTGTCTTCAGCGTCCGCTTCGCTTCGTTCTCGATCTCCTGCCATCCGGCTTCGGAGATCGGCGCCAGTTCACGGAAAAGATAATTCATCGATCAGCTCTTCAGGCTGCCAATCGACAGACCGTCGGCGGCACCGGCACCGCCTGCGCCCACCTCACGGATCGGGCCCTGACTGAACAGATAGGTGCGCATGTGCCCGTCGAATTCCGCGTCATTCCGCCGCAGCCATTCCAGCAGCATCGACGCGTGCTCCTTCTCCTCGTTGCGATTATGCGCGAGAACCGCCTGCAGCTCGGCATTTGCACTTGCCTTGATACGTTGATCGTACCAATCGATCGCTTCCAGCTCTTCCATGATGGTGGATATCGCGCGGTGTCGGTCCAGAATTTCCTGTCCAAGCACATCACGATCCTCGTGCAACGCCTCGCCCGCCATCGCCAAACCTCGCTGCCGCTCTTTGTCCCAAGATACCGTTGCGGTCGTTCGCTCAAAAGGTGCGGCACGCGAACGTGACGGGTTATAGGAATGAGGACAAGGTCAGCTATGCTGCCATATAGAGATGGATAGCGCGCTGCTTTCGCTGATCTTGTAGGCTCTCCTCGGCAGCTTCGCCGCCCGGCTGCTGCGCTAGCCTGCGCGGCTGTTACGCCTTCAACATCACCATGGCACCTCTGCTTGTCGCCTCGCCGGTGCCGGTGTTGATTGAAGGCTGACCGGAGGAGCGTGAGGTATGAAAATCACCCACATCGATGCATTCCAGGTGCGCTGGACCCCGGACGAGAAGCCGACGCAGCACAGCGCCTTCGTGCGCATCCACACCGATGATGGCATCGACGGCATCGGTGAGGCATCCCCGATGCAGGGCGGCCTCGCCTCGCTCGGCATCATTCGCAGCGACTTGGCACCCGCGCTGATCGGCAAGGACCCGCTGGATCATGCCGTGCTGCTGGACACACTGCTCCACACCTGCGTGAAGCTGGGGCCCGAGGGCGCATTGACCAGCGCGTTGGCCGCGCTCGACATCGCGATGTGGGACATCAAGGGCAAATTGACCGGCCTGCCGATCTACAAGCTGCTTGGCGGGGCCTGGCGCACGGCGCTGCCATTTTATGCCTCGATCGGTGGCAACGGCGATCGCAGCCTGGACGAGGTACTGCGCGTCGTGGAGGCGCGGCTGAAGGACAAGCCGGCGGCGATCAAGATCCGCTTTGACAATCCTCGCACGCTGCTGGATCGCGATATTCCAGCCGACATCGCCAAGGCGCGGGCGGTGCGCAAGCTGGTCGGCGATGGCTTCCCGCTCGCGTTCGATGCCAACAACGGCTTTACCACCGGGGGCGCCATCCGTGTCGGTCGCGCGCTGGAGGAACTTGGCTACTGGTGGTTCGAGGAACCTGTGCAGCACTATTACGTCAAGGCGATGGGCGAGGTCGCGCGTGCGCTCGACATCACCGTGTCAGCCGGCGAGCAGACCTACACGCTGCCAGCACTGGCCGACCTGATCGACGCCGGTGTTCGAATGGTGCAGCCCGACATCGTAAAGATGGGCGGCATCACCGGCCTCGTGCGCTGTGCGGCACTCGCACACGCGCATGGCGTCGAACTGGTGTCGCACCAGACGCAGCCGATGATCGGCCATATGGCCAACATGCATGTCGTCGCAGCACAATTGCAGGCGAGCAAGCCGATCGAATGGAATGACCCGTCAACGCGTACGCATTCGGTGTTCGAGAACCCGCCGAAGCCTGTCAACGGACTGTTCCATTTGCCCGAGGGACCGGGGTTGGGGCTGCGCATCAACGAGCCGGAATTGGCCAACCGACGGGTGGAGGTCCAATAGACTTTGGAAGCTCGGCGCGTGCGGATGCACGCATCAAGTCCTCAATTTGCCAATCGGCGTCAACCGGTGGCCAATCCGAATAACCGGAACGTTCGGACAGACACTCGCATCAGCTGTTACCGTGCACATACATGTAAGCACTGCCGCTGGCGGGATCGGTGCCAAACTGGACGGAAAGGCGTCCGTTGCCCAAGTCAGCCTGAGTGTAGCCGGCTAAAGTCAGCGACGCGGTCGGTCTACCCGCCGCGGTTGCATGCAGTGTCAACCCAGTATAGCCCGCCGCTCCTTGGCCAGAAACCCAAGTCAAGTTGAAGTCCTGTGGCGTCACCCCCCAAATTGTGGCGGCATCACCGGCGTGGAACCCATTGACCGTGCTCCAGATGTCGGCCGTCGGTCCGCGATCATCCACAAAGAAGGTGTCGGTCCCACTGCCGCCGGTCAGGAAGTTGGAGCCAGTGCCGCCATCCAGCACATTGGTGCCACTGTTGACAGCGATCGCGTCGGTCCCGCTGCCGGTGTGAATGAACCAGTTGGGCGTAAAGGCACTGACGTTCAGATTGTCACTGGTGACATTGATGTATTCGTTCTTAAGGCCGGCAACCGGTCCATTATATGCCTCGCCGATGGCGGGAATAGATTGACCTCTTGTGACATCGAACACAGCAAACCCTTCCACGTCCAGGGTGCCGGATGGATTTACTATCGCTCCGCTCAGATTTACCAGATTGCCCGCCAGATCGGTCAGCATGGCGCCGTTCAGATTGGCAGCCGTGACAGCCAGGTCTGGAACATGCTCGCCGACGCCAACAGTATAGCCGAAGGTTAGCGAACTGGTTCCAGAACCTGACTCGTACGTGGCAATTCGGCCGTTATCCAACGAAAGAGTTGGCGTCCCGCCCGCGGTGTCAACCGTCACCGGCTCGTTCATCCCCAATGACAATGTTACCAGTGCATCACGGCCAAGAACCCCGTCGGACGGCTGCGCGGTGAGCGCGGTGACCACCGGCGTGGTGGTATCGATAGTGACCGGCAAAGCTCCCGACATGGGGCTGACATTGCCAGCCACATCTGTCGCCTCCGCGGTGAAGTTCTGGACCCCGCTCGCCAGGGCCGCCGTGGTGATTGACCAACTCCCGGTTGCCGTGGCGACCGCACTGCCGACAGCGGTCGCGCCGTCGAACAAGGTCACCGCACTTCCAGCCTCGGCCGTGCCGGTGAAGGTCGGCGTGGTGTCGTTGGTGACGTTGTCCGTGCTCGACACACCGCTGTCTGAAGCGGCAGTCAGGTCCGGAGTTGTCGGAGCCGCGGGCGGGGTTTGATCCAGCACATACGCCTGCACCAACGCCGTGCTGGCCATGCCGTAGGAATTTTCAACCTGGACCTTCAACGTACCACTACCGAGCAGAGTGACTCCTGCGAGTGAGAACGTGGTAGCCCCTGCTGCAACAGTCGCAGTCTGCCACGTCGTGCCGCCGTCAAGCGACACCTTCACCACGTCTCCTGCCAAGAGCGCGGAGCTCAGAGTGCCAGAAATGGTCTGCGCGGCAGTGTTGGTGATGAAATCGGTGGCGCTCGATCCTGTGTCGGTTGAGAGCGACACTGTGGTGACAAACTCGGTCGGAGCAATGTATACGGCGACGTCATTTTCGCCTGTCGAAGTCAGGGAGAGTGTCAGGTAACTCCCCACATCGCTGACGACTGTGGCTCCGGTGACGATGGGCGCAGAGGTGCCGGTCTCGAGGTCGATAACGACCTGACCAGTGCCGTCCATGGCAAAGCTAAGATCGCGACCGTTGCCGGTGACCGAGAGCAGGTCCCCGCGCATCGGCAGCAATTCGATGTGGGTGACGTTGTCCTGCGTAGCGCCAAGATTGATCGTGAACGAGCCGCCGTGGGTCGGCAGGAACAGCTCCTGCGCGTTATAGGCGTAATAGTTGGTGACGCTCTGAATGACGTTCGTGCCACCGTTGATGACGTCGAGCGCCATCCCGCCGACATCCGGCGCTGTGGGGTCGGGGGTAATCGTTGCGGTGATCGTGTTGCCAACGGTGGTGTAGTTGATCGCCGCCTTCTGCTGCGCCTCGGTGCGCGCGGCAAGCTCCTCGAGCGTCAGGAACTCGTAGTTGTCGGCATAGGCTTGCGCGATGAATTGCGTGTACATTGCCGTTGTGTAGGGCGAGCCCGTGCCCGTATCGGTGGTCGTGTTCCACGCCGCGACACCGTAATCGTGCACCGGCAACACAACGACGGGCGTGCCAGCGGCATTGGCCGCGAGCGCGTTGAATTGCGCCGCCCAGTCCGCCTCGGCTTGCGCCACGGTCTTGCCTTCGTACTGAACCTCGGTGAAATCGAACGTCATGTTTGGCGCGATGTAGAGGGCACCCGTGTCGGTCGCACTTGGGCTCATGTAGCCGATCGCGCTTGGGTAGCCTGAACCGACGCCGGTCCAGCCGCCAGTGAGATATCCGGTGTATCCCGGTGTTGTCGTGGTCGCGGCGACAGATTGGTAATAGGGCAGGATGTTCTGATCGGTGGCGAACGTCTCGTTGGCGCCGGGAATGGCGGCACCCTCGATCGTCGTGCCAAGTTGCTGTTGCTCCAGTAGCTTCGACTGATTGAACTCGTAGTCGTAGGTGAAGGGAAAGCCAGTCGCGCTATTGACCGCGCCGGTCGTCGCAGTCTGCAGGAAGTTGGTGTTTTCTGCCGGGACTGAGAAGGTCAGTGTCGTGCCGGCCGGTATGTCGGCAAGGGTGCCATCATTTGCAGTACCGAAGCCGCCTGGCACGTAGCTGATGGTGATGGTGTTGCCAGACACCGCGGTGACCTGCGTGTTGGCGACCGCGCCACCCTCTCCGGCGGCCCCGGACACCACCGTGTTCGTACCAAGCCCCCCGCCCGTGACAAACATGCCGACCGTGACGCCGGCGAAGGATGGCAGAGCGGACAGAGTTATCTGAGTGGAGCCGGCCGGCGTATCGCCGACGGTGGTTTCCGTGATCGTCGTGGTGGGAGGATTGATAAGGTGGGTGTAGGAATGGTTGCCGATCTCGCTTCCCAGTGCCAGGAGGGCTTTGTAATAGGGCAGGCTCTTCGCCCAGTCGGTGGTCGATGGATCGGTGGCGTTCGCTGAGTTATCGCCAATGTTGATGTAATAGGATCCAACGAAATCGTATTGCTGGTTCCACTGCTGCAGGATCGGGATCAGCGTATCGTAGATGCCGGGCCCGCCCGCGGTCGGCAACACGTCAGCCGGGAACTGCGACTGGTCCATGTCCATGCGCACGGCCACGACGCCGGCGTCACGCGACATGTGCAGTGCGACGCCCGGCTGCGTGCCGAGCGCGACGGTCTGGATGGCGTTCGACAACAGGTTGCTGTCGCCGAGCAGATCCGTGGTGGCGAAATGCACGTTGGTGCCACCGGTCGTGGTTTGAACGACACCAGGGATTGTTTCGGCACCGCCGGTAAGCGTTGGATCAGTGACATTCTGGTTGACGAGTACATCCGTAGCAGTGCCGCCGACGGCTTGATAAGCCGCATAGCCTTCACTGGGGTAAGTCTGGATGACCTGGCCGGCGGTGTAGCCCTTCATGATCGGATTGGTGACGTCGTTCGCGGTGACCGTCACGGCTCCGCTATTGCCGCCCGACACCCTGGCCAGACCCAACAGCGTCTCCATGTTGGCGTATGGGTTGGCAAGCGCTGCACCCGTCTGATCGTTGGTCAGGAAGTCGCCGGCGGTAATGATCCCGATGTGGTAGTTGTAGACCGCGCTGGTGAGTGTCGACATGATTGCCGGCAATTGCGCCGTGTTCACGTCGGCCATCGACGGGAAGATTATTGCATCGTAACCAATAAGGTTGTTGATATCAGTCAGTTTGGATTCATCGATGACGTCATACGATACGCCGGCCATGCGGGCCTGGTTCTGCGCCGCCATGAACAGGTCGGAGTAGGCGGTCTGACTGAAATAAAGATTGGCGCTGGTGTCCGAATAGACGATGGCGACCTTATGAGTGGGCGTCTGCGCCGCCAGGGTCGCGGGGTCGGTGATCGTGTATTCCGGGCTTGTGTAGTCGCCCGGGGCAAAAATGATCGCTGGGCCCCCACCGATTTCGGCCGCGATGTTGATGGAGGCCGGGGCCAGTCCGCCCGTCGGCGTTACCAGACCGCGCGGTATGGCGATTTCGAGGCTCTTGCCATCGGGTGACAATGCGGCGGTGAGCGGTGTGGCACTGACGAGGTTTTGCCCCGCGGCGCCGGTGTAGAGGTAGAAGGCGCCACCGACATAGGTGATGTTGTAATCGGCGCCAATGCTGTCGAATGGGCTGTAGCCCGTCGCCGTGTTCTGGTCAGTGTTGAGCCAAATGGTGGTGCCGGATCCGATCACCGGAACTGTCGTGCCAGTGCCCTGTATAGCGATGAAGTAGGTGTCGTTCTGGACCGTGCCGTACAGGGAATACCCTGGGGCGACGTTGGCCGGATTATCGATGATCTCGGCTGCCGTCCAGTCGGACAGGCTCCCGTCGACTGTAATCGTGGATGCATTGGAAATGGTCGCCACGGTCGGGTCCTCGCTGGGCAGGTTTCGATACCATATCGTTTAAATTTAGAGAAAAGTCAAGCGTAATGCATCGAATGATCCTGAACCTTCTGTCCATTATTTGATACCGGCACGTCACAACGGCCTTCTGAGCGCCGATATCCTGGCCGGAAGACGCTCAGTTCAGTCCTCGGACCGTCGGAGGGAAGCCAAGGGTGGTGACGCGCCGTCCGCACGCTGTGCGGTGGGCGGCGGCCATGGACACAGTTATCCGTTGCTGCCGCGAAGCGGAGCAGCGGGGAACGGCGGTTATGGATGACCGAGGTTCGTGGAGGTGCGCCAGGTCATCGAGCGGAGCCGTCGATTTGCAGCCTGACAAGCCGCCAACATGTGGAACAACGCACGTAGCGCGTGGGAGAGGTGACTTGGAGCTACCCTCGATTGAGTTTCTCGGGCAGGCTGGCACCATGAGTCGCGCACCTGACCGCACCAGGCCCGCCCCAGCGGAGAAACCTGCCCCTGTCTGCGTCGGCGTAACGGCTTACCGCCCCAATCTGGACGCCCTCGTGAGCCTGTTGACGGTCATCTCGCAGGGTGGAAGCAAGATCTGGCTCTTCTTGAATTCACCATTGTCACCCGATCAGAAAGCGCGGCTGCGCGCCGCCGCTCCATCCGGCCTGCAATTCCTCAACGACGGCAGGAATCTTGGACTGGGTGTGGCATACAATCAAATTGTCGAAGCGGCTCGCGCTGCTGGATCGCGGCAGCTTATGATTCTCGATCAGGACTCCTCACCTCGGGTCGGCATCGCGGCGGAGCTGTGCAGCACCTACGAGCTGCTCCGCTCGACAGGTGAGCGACCGGCTGTGGTTGGTCCCCTTGCTGTGTCGGACGGCGGCGAGCAATTCAAGCCACCGCGCATATTTCGCAATAGAACGGAGCAGCAGTGCGGCAGCGCCTGGCCGGCGACGTTCGTGATCTCGTCGGGATCTCTGCTTGACCTGGACGCCTGCGCGGAGATCGGTCCCTTTCGGGAGGACTTCTTCATTGACGCAATCGATATTGAGTGGTGCTTTCGCTCCTGGTCACGAGGCTTTTCCTGTTGGATCGACAGCGCGGTGCGGATGCCACATCGCCTAGGTCAGGGCACGATCCGTCTACCGCTCCTTGGTATGCATCTTGTCCGCCAGCCACCGTCTCGGCTCCACACCTACGTCCGCAATCAGGTTGCAATGTTGCGGTTGCCTCATATACCTGTTTCATGGCGGCTACGCATCGTACCGTATTTGATGTTCCAAGGCCTGATCTACTTCGCGATGTGTCGGGGGCTCCGGTGGAAAACCGTGCGTGCCTTTGCCTCTGGCCTCGTTGACGGGCTGCGGTTTCGATTGGGTGCAGGCCCGCAGAGCCGTCGACAACTACCTGGCGACAACGCAATCGAGCCGGTGCTCGTCATCAAGCCAGAGGACATGAACTTCGCCCAAGCCCGTTGAACGTGCCACGCTGTGTGTTCCGATTGCACGTAGTTTGCTCTCGTTGCCGACGTCGCGGCTACTGGTGCCGGACTTGGTGCACACACCGTTCGCGCCCTGGCCCAGGTCGCCGAGGCGTGCGGGGCGTACCATACCGCTTCAGCGACACGGCGCGGTTCTCGGTCGCCCATGGCGGAACCGGCATCCCTTTCCTGTGCAGCTCAAGGTCTACAATCGACCAAATGGGAACGTTACGGCCACAGCGGCACGGAGCTGGCACGGATACAGTCACACTTTCTTGGATTTCCGTCCCAATCCGGACGCACGGAGCAGCTCAGATATAGTGATTTATCAATGAGTTATCTGATGCTGCTGGAGGGGATTGAACTCTCGACCTCCCCCTTACCAAGGGGGTGCTCTACCACTGAGCTACAGCAGCACCGCGCCGACGGCTACCAGATTTCCTAGCGTTTCGAGCGTACGGACGCAAGCTGGACATCAGCCGGACGCCTGGGAAGCCCGCTGCGACATGTCGGCGACCTGATCGGTCAGGCGGCCAGATGTGAGACCGACATTGCTGCGGTACGTCAACCCGGCACGCACGTCCCTAGTTGAATGAAGCAAACCTTCATGGTCCGCGCTCCTTGCCGTCTGTCGCTTGCGCAATCGGCAGGCAACCGCCTCCTAATTTGAGGATATCGAGAAGAGTGATGCTGCAATGCAGGTCAGATGGACGATCTGCACGTGAGGCCAACACCCATGTTCATGCATACTCCACATCGAGACATGTCGTCAGCTCGCGCGGGCTTCGCCGAGTTTGGTCGCCAGTCTCGACAGGCGCAGACGGCGGCGCGGCGCCAGCAAATGCTGCAGCCGGTCGAGATAGAGGTAGATCACCGGCGTCGTGTAGAGCGTGAGGACCTGGCTCAACAGCAGCCCGCCCACCATGGCGTACCCCAGAGGTTTGCGCAGCTCGGATCCGGCACCATTTTCCAGCATCAGTGGCAAGCCAGACAACAAGGCCGCCATCGTCGTCATCAGAATGGGGCGGAAGCGCAGAAGACACGCCTGACGGATCGCATCAGCAGGGGACGCACCATTCTGTCTCTCGGCGTGGATGGCGAAGTCCACCATCATGATGCCGTTCTTCTTCACAATGCCGATCAGCAGGATGATGCCAATCATGGCAATGACCGAAAGATCCGTGTGCGCCAGCATGAGCATCAGCAGAGCACCAACGCCGGCCGACGGCAGCGTGGAAAGAATTGTCAACGGCAGTATGTAGCTTTCATAGAGCACGCCGAGAATGATGTAGACGGAGGCCAGGGCGGCCGCGATCAGGTAGGGCTCCGTGCTGAGCGAGGTTTGGAACGCCTGAGCCGAACCCTCGAAGCTGCCTTGCAGCGACAGTGGCGCGTGCAGTGTTTCGCGAATGTGGCTGATCGCTGTGACCGCATCGCCGAGTGCGGCACTGGGTGCGAGGTTGAACGAGATCGTCACGGCCGGAAACTGGCTCTCGTGATTGATCGCGAGTGGCGTGACCGGGCTGGTATCCACGCGGACCACAGTGGCGAGTGGAACCGCCAGGCCACTGGGAGCATGCACGTACAGCTTGCGCAATGTCGCAACGTCGCCTTCCAGTTGCGGCGGCACCTCCAGGATGACGAAGTATGAGTTGAGCTGCGTGAAATACTGCGTCACCTCGCGCTGGCCGAAGGCGTCGTACAGGGTGTCGTCGATCTGCTGTGGCTGGATACCGAAGCGCTGGGCCGCATTGCGGTCTATGCTCAGTGTCGCAGTGGTGCCGGCGATCTGCTGATCCGTGGCAACATCGCGCAGCATGGGCAGCGCCTTCATCTGCTGCAACACTTTCGGCGCCCAACTGTTCAGCTCGGCAGGGTCCGAATCCTCCAGCGTGTATTGATACAGGGTGCGCGTCAGCCGGCCGCCCACGGTGATGTCCTGCGCCGGCTGCATATAGAGTTGCACGCCCGGGATCGTCTGCGCCTTCGCCGAGAGGCGGGCGATCACCTGCATCACTCCATCATTCGGGCGTTGGTTCCAGGGCTTCAGGTTGATGAACATCCGACCGTCATTGCCCTGCTGACCTGCGGTTCCCGCACCAACCTGCGACGCGAATGAAGCGACCGCCGGGTCATGCCCAACGATGTCGTTAAGCTGCTCCTGAAGCCTGACCATTTGTGCGAACGAGGCGTCCTGCGCGCCCTCGGAAATGCCGATGATCAGTCCGACATCCTGCGTGGGAAAGAAGCCCTTGGGGATCGCTACGAACAGCGCCGCGGTGAGACAGACGGTGGCGAGAAACACCAGCAAAGTGCAGAAGCGAAAGCGGAGTGCCACGTCGAGGGTGGCACGATAGAATGCCAGCATGCCGTCGAACATGGCCTCTACAAGGCGATAGAGCCGGCCGTGTTGCGTGTGGTGGTTTGTTAGGAACCGCGAGCACATCATCGGCGTCAAGGTCAGCGAGACCACCGCGGATACCAAGACCGTGATCGACACGGTCATCGCGAATTCGCGGAACAGACGGCCGACGATGCCGCCCATAAGCAGCAGCGGGATGAACACGGCCACGAGTGACAGACTGATCGAGACGATAGTGAAGCCAATTTCGGCGGCGCCCTTGATCGCAGCGTCAAGTGGCGACACGCCATCTTCGATGTGCCGGTAAATGTTCTCCAGCATGACGATCGCGTCATCCACGACGAACCCTACCGCGATCGTCAGGCCCATCAATGACAGATTGTCGAGGCTGAAACCCAGCAGGTACGTGGCGCCGAGTGTGCCGACCAACGCCAATGGCACGGTTACGCTGGGGATGATGGTGGCCCACACGTTGCGCAGGAACAGGAAGATCACCATGACCACCAGCCCGATAGACAGGGCCAGCGTCAATTCGACGTCGTTGACCGAAGCCCGGATGGTCTGGGTGCGGTCGACGATCGTGCTGACATGCACGGCCGGCGGAATCGACGCCTCGAGCGCTGGCAGCGCCGCCTTGATGCGCTCGACCGTGTCGATGACGTTGGCACCCGGCTGCTTGAAGGCAAGCAGCAGGATGCCGCGCTTGCCGTTCTGCCAGGCCGCCAGCTCGCGGTTCTGCGGTCCGCGTATCGCTTGGCCGACATCGCCGATATGCACCGGCGCGCCATTGTGCCAAGCTATGACGATATCGTTATAGGGCGCTGCATGAATGAGCTGGTCGTTGTCCAGCACCGTGTAGGATGTGTCAGGACCGTCGATACTGCCCTTCGGGCTGTTGACGGTGGCGTTGGTCAGCGCACTGCGCACGTCTTCCAGCGTCAGGCCCATGGCTGCAAGTTTGGCAGGATCGATCTGGACGCGGATGGCCGGCTTCTGCTGACCGCCAACCAACACCTGCGAGACGCCAGAGATCTTCGACAGATGCTGCGCCAGAACGTTCTCGGCGTAGTCATCCACCGCCGTCAGCGGCAATGCGTCCGATTGCACGGCCAACACGAAGATCGGCGCATCCGCCGGATTGATTTTGCGGGTGGTTGGCTGATTGGGCAGGTCTTTTGGCAACTGACCTTGCGCGGCATTGATCGCCGCCAGCACATCAGTCTGCGCGGCGTCGATATTGCGGTCCAGGTCGAACTGCAGGGTGATCGTGCTGGTGCCAAGCACGTTCATCGAGGTCATCTGTGCCAGTCCGTTGATCTGACTGAACTGCGTCTCGAGCGGTTGCGCCACACTGGACGCCATGGTGTCGGGGCTTGCGCCGGGGTCCTGTGCGGTGACCGTGATGGTTGGAAAATCGACCTGCGGCAGGGGTGCCACCGGCAGCAATGGATATGCGGCGAGACCGACGAGGAGGATCGCCGCCATCAGCAGTGATGTGGCGATGGGACGACGGATGAATGGCGCTGAGAAGCTCATCGCACTGCGATCCGTGTACCCGATTGGAGACGCGACTGACCGCTGACCACAATTTCTTCACCGACGCTGAGGCCTTTCGTGACTATGGCGAGTTGCGCGGTTTGATATCCGACCGCGACCGGGTCGCGCGTCACCGTGGAGCTGGCACCGACGGCATAAACGTAGAGTCCGTCAGGGCCGTGCTGGATTGCGCTGGGCGGGACGGTGACGGCACCATGCTCGGTGCCGGTCTGTAAATGAGCGTTGATGAACTGGCCGGGCCAGAGTTTGTCCTGCGAGTTTGGGAAGGTTGCCTTCAGTCGGATCGTCCCGGTGGTGGCGTCGATCGTGTTGTCCGGTGTCAGCAGAGTTCCCTGATCGAGCTCGGTGCTGTCGTCGCTGGAATATGCCAATACTGGCAGCGGCCCGCGACGCATGTCTGCCTGAACGCCAGGCAACTCATCCTGGGGCAAGGTGAACGTGGCCGAGATCGGATGGATCTGGGTGATGGTGATGATGCCGGTCGCATTGGCGGCCTGGATCAGATTGCCGGGATCAACCATTCGCAGCCCGACGCGGCCGTTCACCGGCGATGTGATGTAGCAATAGGCCAGGTTGAGCTGCGCCGCCTCGATCGCAGCCTGATCACCCGCCACGGCGGCGGTGTCCGTTCCGACCAACGCCTGTTGCGTGTCCACTTGTTGGCGCGACGCGAAGTCCTGGGTCGACAGCGACTGGAAGCGCGCCAGGTCGAGTCGGGCATTGACGAGTTGCGCTTCGTCCTGCGCCTTCTTCGCCGTGGCCTGATCGAGCGCGGCCTGATAAGGGCGCGGATCGATCACGGCGATGAGATCGCCCTGCTTGACCTCCTGCCCTTCGGTGACGGGAACGCTCGTCAGCGTTCCATCGACGCGGGCTCGGATCAGCACCGACTGATAGGCTTCGACGGAGCCTACGCCGGTCACATAGATCGGAACATCCTGTCGGGTAGCCTTCGCTACCACTGCGGGGACGCTGGCGGGCTCCGTTACATCCTGTTGCGTTGCTGCATGCTGAGCGGACGAACTCCGCATCTCAAAGGCGACTGCCGCCGCCGCGCAAACCGCAACAGCCCCCAGCCGCAGAGCGACTCGCCTGCTTCGTCCGTGCATTGTTCCGGTCCTTCTTCGTCATGCTGCACCGCAATATCGACGCGGTTGCGCAGGGCTGAAGGCCCGACGGGGCGCATGGGCACATGCAGGACGGGAATGCCGCCGCGTTAGCGGTTGCGGTTCAGGCCTCCACCGACGCCCGGATCATACTGCGCAGCCAGCGCTGGGCCGGATGACTGTCGAGTCTCCGGTGCCAGATCATCGACAACCCGATGCGCGGCGAAGCGAACGGCAGCTCCTTCACCACAAGCGGACAGATCAGTGCCAGATCATCGGCGGCGCGCCGCGGCACGATCGCCAGCCGGTCCGATCCGACCAGCATCAGCACGATCGACAGGAACGGCACGCGCGTCGCAATTCGGCGCGCCATGCCACGCTCTTCCAGTGCCGCATCCACGAAACTCGTGTCGTCGCCGCTGGAGGTGATGACGACATGCGGGATACTCGCCAGTATCTCCGCGGAGAGTGCGCTCTCGCGAGCGGCGGGATGCTGGCGGTCGAGCAGTGCAACATAATCGTCATCAGTGATCCGCACACACTTGAAGCGTTCGCCGCCATCGACAAGCCGGCTGAGCGCGACGTCGGCGCCGCCAGAATCCAATTGGTCGAGGACGTCGATCAGGCCGACTGGCTTGATGTCCAATGTCACATTGGGCGCAGCCTCGGCGACCTTGCGGGCCAGTGTCGGCACCACCGCACGCGCCGCGTAGTTGTTCACGGTGAGTGTGAAGCCGCGCGACGATTGCGTCGGATCGAAGTTCTCGGGTTCCAGCGCGAGACGCAGCACGCGCAGCGCGTCGCGGATGGGTTCTGCCATCTGCTGCGCCCGCGGCGTGGGCTGCATGCCGTCAGGTGCGCGAACGAACAACTCGTCGTTCAGCATGTGACGGAGACGCGCGAGGGCGTGGCTGGTCGCCGGCTGGCTTAGACCGAGCCGCCGTCCTGCGCGCGTCAGATTATGCTCCTGCATGAGCGCGTCGAAGACGATCAACAAATTGAGATCGATCGCGCCCCAGTGCGCGGCGCGGTCATTTGCGCCGGAGCGCACTGTCGGTTGCCTGCGTGATCCCGCCCCCGTGGGGTCGCCGATGATCGTGAGTTCCGTATCCGACTGGGCCATCGCTCATTCCAGCTGTGCATGTCGACAACAGGATTATGCATGAACGGAGCGGTTGGCGCGCGTTGTATGCTGCAACGCAGCATTGCAGGATCGAGGGCGGTCAGTTCTCGCGGGCAGGTCCGCAGCCGGACTGCGAGTCAAGAAAGCATCTATCGCGGATGAAGGCAGATGCACGCGCAGCACGCAGATGGTTTGGATGCGTAGCGTTCCTCCGGGTAATGTGTGCTGTCATTGCGAGTTCCACACCCGCATGGAGGCGGACCCGCGCTGGATGAAACCGGTATTCGTCATGGCTGGCGAAGGCCGGCCATCCACGGCTGCCCTTGATGCGCGCGGCACTGTCTACTCATGGTTTCTTATTAGGAGCGCAACGACAATGCCGGCGTGACGCACGCTCCGGCGATAGCGGCTACTAATAGGCAAAAGTGAGGCCGACGAATATGCCTCGGGCACGATCGTCACCTGCGAGCTTGATGCGGTACTGGAGGTTCAGATCCACATATGATTTCGGCGCCGCGTAGGTGCTTTCACGAAACCACCATCGGAGTGCAACACCTGGGCCGGCGCCAAGTGCATTCGGCGTGGCAAGCAGGTTATTGTAGCCGCCACCCAGCGCCAGGAAAGGTGTGACGACAACGCGATCGCTGATTGGATCGAGCCGAAAACTTCGGCCTAGCCGCCCCTCAAACGACACGACCGTCTGCGGGATCACGAAGAACTTGTCGTATTCCGCGTAGATCTGCCACATCGTCCAATTATCGGTATCGACACGCAGGTCCGTGCCTTGCCCATCGGAAAATGCCACACGCCCCAGCCAGTCGTTACGCGCGTCGTTGCCGATGGCAAATAGGCGTGCACCCTCGAACACCAGGTTGATTGCTGAGAATGGTTTCCAGCGCGCACCAATGGCGCCTTGCAGCGTAGGTGCGCCTGTGGGGCCTCCTGTCGCGTCCGACAATGTCTCGAAAGTCCTTTCGAAGACTTCGAAGATACTGCCATTGTGGTTGCCTATGACTGGTGGCCGCCAATAGATTTCGCTGCCGGCCTGAAGCAGGTCACCCCCCACAAGTGGTGGAGCGAGAGGCGAACTCGGCATTACACCAATGGCCCCGTAGGACAAGGTCACGAAGGCTCCCCAGTTCCGCTGGAGCTCAGCCACTTCGCGACGCGCGTCATACAGAGCTTGCGGCTGCAGCGGCAGCCTGCCGGCGGCGTTTTCGTCAATGGCGGTCTTGAAGAAGTCGATCGCTTCTGCGTTGTGTGCCGAGCGCTTTTCGGCGTACGCGGCGTCGAGGATCGCAGACCCGGTAAGCTCCCCCCTCTGCCTCGCGCGCTCAAACCGGGCAGTCGCCGCCGTATTGTCGCCAAGACGCGTCCCGAGATAGGCCACGTCGAGATTTGATGCCGCGTCGAGCGAGCCATCCGACAGAGCCTGCGCGAAACGTGTCTTAGCCTCACTCGAGCGTCCCAGCTCAGCGAGGAGACTGATCTCGGCCTTCACCATCGTTGCCCGCTCCTGCGGGGTTTTTGCGAGCTGCGCGGCAAGGCTGAAGGTGGCAAGCGCCTCGCTTTTTCGGTCAAGCGCAAGCAATGCAAACGCTCGGCGAGAGGCGATCGCATAGCTCCGTTCGCTGACGTAGGGCTGCAAAGCGTCAAACGCACGCTGATCCTGCTTGGCGGCGAGCGCGGCATCCGCCAGCCCGAGCGCTATGTTCCGACGGTCAAGTGTCTTGGTCTCATCAGCCTGCAGGGCGGCCGTGAAATCGTCTGCCGCAGCAGCAAATCTCCCCAGTCGCTGGCGCACGTAGCCACGCTGCGCCAGCATCGCCGCGTCTCTTGGGGACTGCGCGAGTGCGTCGGTTGCGAGCTGATCCGCCTCGGACAGATGCCCAGCGTTCGCCATCGCATCGACCAGCAACCGCCTGTAGTCAGGATTTTGCGGTGCCAGCCTGACGGCCTCCTGCGCGTCCGGCACGCCACGAACGTAGTCACCGCGCGCCTCTGCCTTATAGGCGCTGTCGGCTGCTCGATACGCCCGCTCGCGGATTGACGAGGCAACCGCAGCTTCGGCAGTGTATAGAAGCTTTTGATAATCCGCATTATCCGGCGTGAGAGCGATCGCCATACGCGCCTGTCGAACAGCCTCTGCGTAATCGCCGCGGCCGTAGGCCTTGTAGGCCGCGTCAGCTGCGCTGAATGCCCGCTCACGCTCGATGTTGCGCACGCCAACCTCGGCCGTCTCCAGCAGCCGACGATATTCAGCATTGTCTGGTGCAAAAGTTACCGCCTCCTTCGCCCGCTGCACGGCTTCCTCATAGTCACCTCGGGCATAAGCCTTGTACGCTGCATCGGCCGCAACATAAGCCCGAGCGGGGTTTGATGCATGCACGACGACGGACGGCGTCGTCGTGGTGGGCGCCGTTTCAGCGGCGGAGGAGTGAGGTCCGGGGCTAAGGGCCAACAGAGCGGCGGAACAGATTGCAAAGGTCATGACCGACCTGCCGCGAGGCAGCAATCCAGATGCGCATCGCCAGATCATCGACCGCGGTCAGCCGAGGCTTCGGCAGCGGTTGCCAGCCGCTGCTGCACATCAGCGGCCGTTTGGACAGCCTCCTGCGTCACCACGCCATGTGCGACCAGGAAGTCGCCAATGCGACCGTCTCGGTCTGGATGATATCGCGCGAGCACTGTCGCAAGGGCGTCGCGGTGAACGAGATCCATTTCGAGCAGAATGTCGCCCAGCAACGGCACCTCGACGGTGAAGACATCGGCTGCCACGGCATGACGCCGCATGAGCCGCATCGCGGCGGCAATCTCGCCCTCCCGCACGATGTGCCAGCTGGGCTGCTGCGGCAGCAGCGCCGCAATCGCCTGTCGCGCTTCCTCGGCAACCGGGCCCGCTGTTGCCAGCATGATCCTCCCGCCGGCATCGACACCAAGAGGCACGATCCGCCACCGCACACAAAGATTGATCGGCAGCATTCCTGCCGACTGCGCTATCTGATCGGCACTCGGGTGCGCCCTTGGCCAACCGGCTTGAAAGGCAATCGCCTCGGCGACTGTCTCCTCGTCCAGCAAGCCCTCAGAGACGAGAATTCGGCCGAGTGGCGTTCCCCGGTCGCGCTGCAGATCCAAAGCGCCGGAAAGTTTCGCATCATCGACGGCACGCCACGCGAGGAGCAATTCACCGAGCCTCTGGCGCCGTCGGGCGAGAGTAGCACTCGAAGGGAAGTCGTGCGCAGTCTTGTCCCAGGTAATCCGCGTCTGGAACATCAGGTGGACCAGGAATAGCTTCCAGGCGCGAATGACAGCGGCAAAGTTGACGAAGTTCGCCACCACCAATCGTGGCAACGACAACAGGGCGTGCTCCCAGCCGTAGATTCGCCGCACGAAGTAGACGCGTTGGGATGCACGCCAGAGCAGCAGGGCGCCGTTGGCGTAGAGCAGCCAGATGATCCAATTGCGCCAGACGGACGCAGAAAGTTGGTTCGCCCAGAATCCGCCGATCGTCAGTATGTAGAGCGGCAGCAGCTGCGCGGTGAGCAAGTATCCAAAGATGTTGATGAACGGTGTGACCGCCCCCTTGCGATCGCGGAACAGCAGATACTTGGTCGCAAGCGAACCTGACCAACCGACCTGTTGCCAACCCTGAAAACAAATGCCGAGAGTCCAACGGGCCTTTTGCCGGTACGCCGTCTTGAAAGTACTGGGAAAGTACTCACGCACACAGAGCGGCATTCTCACGCGGACCTCGCGGAGATCGCCCAGTCCGAACCACGATTTGCGCTGCACGATGAAATCCACAGGGAAGAGACAAAAGATCAGCTTCATCCCGTGTTGCGCCAGCCGAGTACCTATATCGTAGTCTTCCGTCAAGGTGTCCGTGTTGAACGGTTGATCGTGCG
Organism: uncultured Alphaproteobacteria bacterium; assembly: GCA_963799415.1. Lineage (GTDB taxonomy): Bacteria > Pseudomonadota > Alphaproteobacteria > Acetobacterales > Acetobacteraceae > JAMXLO01. The sequence goes on from CAWCXI010000034.1 coordinate 27,988, forward strand.
TCTCCGCACCAAGGATCATCAGCGCGTGGCGCGAAAAACAAGTGCCAACGCCTGCCGACGGCACCATGCCGGACAAACTCTCGCGGACGACCAGGTCACGAGCGTGCCACTCGGCAAATTCATCCATGTAGGTCCCTGCGACAAACTCGTGCCAATTGCGCTCCAGCGAGGCGACCGGTATTTGAATCAGGTCCTTCCTCGGCAAAATGTAATTGAACAGCTTGAGTTCCATGGGATGCAGCACGTCTTCACAGTCATGCAGGACAACACCGGCGAATTCGACGCCATGCGCCCGTTCATGCGAGAAGATGGCCTGCACTATCCAGTTCAGGCAGTCTGCCTTGCAGGTTGGCCCATCATGCGGCACCTCGACCCGGACCAGTTGCCGGAACCGGCGCCGCATCCTTTCCACTTCGTCGATCGTCGCCTGATCATTGATGTAGGTTCCGACAAAAATCACGTATTCTCGATAGTCAAGCGTGACAACCATGTTCTCGAGCATTGGTGCAATCACATCGTGTTCCAGCCACGCCGGAATCATGATTGCAATGGGTTGCTCGTCGCGTTCGAGCAATTGGTCGATGGTCAGTGGCTTATGGTGACGCCGCACCGTCAGCGTCCGATAGAGCTCTCGGCACCAGTACCAGATATCAATGAACAGGTCGTCCAGGCCGAGAAGGAGCATTACGAAGGCGACAACCGCCGTAAGGAATGCCAACGTGTCCTGATAGCCGACTAGGAGCTGCGACGGGTCAGGCGACATGTCTGGCAAACTTCGTTACGGTTTCTTGCGTCAACGCACTTCAACAGTTATGCGAAGCCACTTGCACCTCATGCCACAGTAACATGTTCGGATCCGATTCGATCCGGCGAAATGTCGCTGGACGCCGTCTGGTTGGTGAACTCATGCACTGCGCCGCCGGTCAGCGCCGCAACGATCCGATCAGAGGCCGCACCGTCGCCATAGGGATTTAACCGGCGCGCAAAGCGATGATATGCATCGTCGTCGTTGAACAGCTTATTGACGGCCGTGATGATGAGGCTCGGATCGGTGCCGACAAGGTGGACGGTTCCTGCCTCGACGGCCTCCGGTCGCTCGGTAACCCCACGCATCACCAGGACAGGCTTGCCCAATGAGGGCGCCTCTTCCTGCACACCACCCGAATCAGTGAGCACAACGTGGGCCCGCTGCATCAGATATACGAACGGCACGTATTCGAGGGGTTCGACAAGATGGATATTTGGCCGCCCCGAGAGTGTGCCCAGCACAGGGCCGCGGACATTCGGATTGAGATGAACCGGATACACCATCTCGATATCCGGCCGTCCTGACAGCCGGCGAAGCGCGACGCAGATCTTGTTGAACCCAGCTCCAAAACTTTCGCGGCGATGTCCGGTCACGAGCAGAATCTTGCGGTCGGCCTCAAGGTAGGAGAACTGCGCGGCCAGCTGCGCCTGGAGGCCGGGATCATCCTTTATGCGTGCAGCTGTCGTCAGAAGCGCGTCAATCACCGTGTTGCCGGTGACGACGATACGACCGCCGAGCCGCTCCGCTGTCAGGTTCGCCTTCGCACCAGATGTGGGCGCGAACAGCAGATCACTCACGACATCGACGACGCGTCGGTTCATTTCCTCCGGCCAAGGCCGCGACAGATCACGGGTTCGGAGGCCTGCCTCGACATGGCCGATCGGGATGCGACGGTGAAAGGCGGCGATTGCCGCCGCCATCGCCGTGGTCGTGTCGCCATGCACCAGCACGCGATCGGGTTTGACCTTGTCCAGTACATCGTCGAGCGCCATAAGCGCGCGTCCCGCCAGGGCATTCAACGTCTGGTCCTGCGTCATCAGGCCCAGATCGTAGTCCGGGACGATATCGAACAGCCTGAGCACCTGGTCGAGCATCTGCCGATGTTGACCTGTGACGCACACGATGGACTGCATCGCCGCATTACGTTGCATGGCCTTGACCAGCGGCGCCATCTTGATGGCCTCAGGCCGCGTGCCGAAGACGGAGAGAATTCTCATGATGCCGGACATGGCCGAGTGAAGCGGCACGATGCTGCCATGCCGGTCCGGGCAGAAGTGTGGGATGACGAGAATCTGAGCATCGAACCTATGAGTTCTTGCAATGACGTGGCTTTGGCGGCTGAGTAACGATCCGACGCTCATGACCGATGCCAGTGAGCGGCGGCCGAACCATCAGCCTCGGCCGGCCGTCCCTCTACGAGGGGATTCCTTTCAGAATGGTATAAGGCGAGGCATGCCTTCACCGCGTCGCCTGCTCTCCAGACGCCGCCTACGAGATGGTTGACAACCCCACTGCGACCCCATGGACTGGCAATGGCTCACTCCTGACGGGACTTCCGACAATGACGACACCGGTTGACGTACTGATCATTGGTGCCGGCGCCTCGGGCGCGGCCGTCGCGTGGAGTCTGGCCGAGACGAAGATGCACATCCTGTGTCTCGAGCAGGGCGATTGGATGAAGCCATCCGAATACCCCAGCGCAGGTCGCGACTGGGAGGCACGTCAGCTCAGCGACTTCCACTACAGCCCGAACCGCCGCGCGCGCGACACCGACTATCCGATCAACGAGGACAACTCGCCGATCAAGATCGCCAACTTCAACGGCGTCGGCGGCGGGACTGTATTATATGCAGGTCACTTCCCGCGCTTTCATCCGTCGGACTTCCGTGTGCGCACGCTGGATGGCGTCGCTGATGACTGGCCGATCGACTATGCGACGCTCGAGCCGTTCTACGCCGAGAATGACCGGGTGATGGGCGTGTCCGGGCTGGCGGGCGATCCGGCGTATCCACCCCATGAACCCATGATGCCGCCGCTTCCTCTGGGCAAATCGGGTGCCACGCTGGCGCGCGGACTGAACAAGCTTGGCTGGCACTGGTGGCCGTCTGACAGTGCGATCGCCTCGGAGGATTACGAAGGCCGCGCCAAGTGCATTAACCTCGCGCACTGCACCTCGGGGTGCGCACAGGGCGCCAAGGCGAGCACCGACATCACCTACTGGCCTGCCGCCATCCGCGCCGGCGTCGAGCTGCGCACGCGTTGCCGAGTGCGCGAGATCACCAGGAACGAGCACGGCATGGCGTCCGGCGTGGTGTATTACGACGCCGACGGGGTCGAGCATTTCCAGCCGGCCGAGGTGGTGATCCTCGCCTGCAACGCAATCGGCACGGCACGCGTGCTGCTGAACTCCAACGGCCTCGCCAATACCAGCGGCCTGGTCGGCAAGAACCTGATGTTCCACCCATATGCACGGATCGCCGGGTATTTCGAAGAGACGCTGGATGGTTATCGCGGCCCTGGCAATTGCATCTGGAGCCAGGAATTCTACGAGACGGATCGCGCGCGTGGATTCATGCGCGGCTATACGTTCGAGTTCTCGCGCGGCCAGGGACCGGTGATGGCCGCGGTGCACGGCATGCAGATCGGGCGGCTGCCCTGGGGCGCGGATCACCATCGCGCCTATCGCAGTCTGTTCTGCCACCGCACCGGCATGGTGGCGATCTGCGAGGACCTGCCGGAAGAGCACAACACGGTGACGCTCGATCCGGTGCTGCAGGATTCCAACGGCATTCCCGCGCCGAAGATCAGCTACACACTGAGCGAGAACAGCCGCCGCATGCTGGATCACGCGGTGGCGCGGGCCAGCGAAATCCTGCGTGCCGCCGGCGCGTACGACGTCTGGTCCGAGGCACCCCTCACCGACGGCGGTTGGCATCTGATGGGAACCGCGCGCATGGGCATCGACCCGGCGCGGTCGGTGGTGAACGAATGGGGGCGCAGCCACGACGTGAAGAACCTGTTCATCGTCGACGGCAGCATCTTCGTCACCTCAGCCGGCGTGAACCCCACGCGAACGATCCAGGCACTGGCGCTCTACGTCGCGGACAGCATCAAGCAGCGCCTCGCCACCTTGTTCGATTGATACGCGCAAGACGACTGGTGGTTGCTCGACCCTGTCCGCGCGGCCGAAGTTCTTTCGCGACGCGTCCTGATCAGGCTTTTGACGGCGTCCAATCGTAGACCCGCCGCAGCGTCTCTCCCATGAGCGCCACCCGATCGCTGTCGGACAGACGGTCGGTGAGGCGAAACGGCTCGACCCCCTGCTGGTAGGTCAACACGCCGACCGCGCGGGTCCAGTCGGTGCCCCACATACAGCGATTGAGGCCGAAGGCGTCGAAGATCCGCCAGAGCGGATCCCAGATGTCGTTGTAGGGGAATGGTTCGTGCGACAACGTGCACGCGCCGCTGATCTTCACCGCGATGTTGCCGTGCGGCGCCAGCGCCAGCAGCTTGGGCAGATCGGCGAATGGCGCCGCGGGAGCCGGCGGCTGAAACGGCTGTTGCAGCCCGAGATGATCGATCACCAGCGACGTATTGGGGTTGCGCGCCGCCAGTTGTCCGGCCTGTTCCAGCCGGCCGGTAGACATGAGATTGACCGGCAGGGCGTGGCGCGCGGCCGCGGCCAGCACGCGATTGAGGCCAGGGTCGGCAGGGTCCGTCGAGACGCCTTCCCGATTCAGCATGATCCGGATACCGACGGTGCCGTCGATGGCGGCCCAGTCGGCGATCGTGTCGGCCACCGCGAGGTCGGCCGAGTTGACTGGCTTGACCAGCCCGAAGCGGCCGGGATGCGCGGCGTAAACCTCGAGGGCATAGCTGGCGTCGTAGCGGTACATCGAGAATGGCGAGACCAGCACCGCACCGTCGACGCCGACGGCGTCCATCGCGGCCACCATGTCTTTGCCTGTCACCTCCGGCGGTCCGTGAAGCACGCCGGCCCACGGTCTGCCCGGATGATTGCGTTCGTAGGCGTGCACTTGGGCATCAATTGTCAGCATGATTTCTGACTTTCTACCTCCTGACGTCGATCAAACAGCCCGATTATACCGCCTGGCAGCCTGCCGTCAGCCCATCGAGCGCTGGTAGATTTCTCATAATTTGGACCAAAGTGTGAAAATTGTGCTTGCATTGTGGCCAAAATTGGGCGTTAATGGGTGTGCGGGACTTCATAGCTCCGACCTATTCGAAACCGCTATTGGAAGCAGCATAACTCGTCCCGTTACCCCAGGTCAGGAGAAGTGACCGTGGAAACGCCAACCATCGGAACAATTACACTCGCTCTGCACCTCGACTGGGACCGCATCGGCATCCTGTTTGCGACCTTCGGTATTGCTTGCGCTGGTCTCTCCACGGTGCTCTACAGCGCCGGCTTCCTCCTGCAGGCGCTGTCCCACCATGTCTGATGGCGTTGCACCGTACCAGGTGGAGGAGCGCCTGGTGGAAGGCGAGACGCGGTGGATAGCCATCCGCGCTCGCGGTGCCGAATGGTCATACCTCACCACCGATGAAGCGGCCGATCTTGGGCGGCAGTGGGTCGAGCGATTTGGCGCGACGCCGGTCAATCACGAGGGGTAACCCGATCTGAGTGAGCAGAGTCTTCCCTGCGAGCATCACGCAAAGTCGTCATGGCTGAGCCAAGGCTCAGCCATGACGAACAACCCAAGCCCGGCTTACGCCAGGGCGAACATCGGGATCGGCGGCCCGCCTTCGCTCGGCACAAATTTCAGCTTCACCGCCTGGCCGATCTTCAGCGCGGCGAAGTCGCAGTCAACGATGTTGGTCATCATCGTTGGGCCTTCCTCAAGTGTGACATAGCCGATCGCATACGGTGTCTCGGCGCGCGTCATCACGCTGTACGTGTAGAGCGTGCCCTTACCGGAGCCTTCCACCCATTCGCATTCGCCGAAGCAGAACGGGCAGAGCGCGCGCGGATACCAGTGCGCCTTCCTGCACGCGGTGCAGCGGCGGATCAGGAACTTGCCGGCGGCGCAGCCGTCCCAAAAGGACTTCGTCTCGGGGTTGGTGTCGGGCGTGCCGACGAATGAGATCTTGCGCTGAACATAGGCCATGTCGATTACTCCCGCTCCAGGATGACGGTGCTGCCGCAATGCCGCGTGCCGAGCGAACCGCCCGTCCCATGGGCGATCGCGAGGTCGCAGTTCTTCACCTGCACCGCGGGATGCGCTTCGCCGCGTAGCTGACGCACCGCCTCGATGATCTTGGTGATGCCGCCGCGGTTGGCCGGATGGTTGCTGCACAATCCGCCGCCGTCGGTGTTGAACGGCAGCTTGCCGACACCGGAGATCAGGTTGCCGTCGGAGACGAACTTGCCGCCCTGCCCCTTCTCGCAGAAGCCGAGGTCCTCAAGCTGCATCAGAACGGTGATGGTGAAGCTGTCGTAGATCGAGGCGTATTTGATGTCGGACGGCTTGATCCCCGCCATCTCCCACGCCGGCGGTCCCGACCAGCGCGCCGCCGAGTAGGTCAGGTCGATCTCACCGCCTGCCTGGTGCTTTGGCGATTCGCCGATGCCAGTCACTTTCACCTTCGGCCGCTTCAGACTCTTGGCGATCTCCGGCCTGGTCACGATCAGCGCGCCGCCGCCGTCGCTGATCACGCAGCAATCCAGCCGGTGCAGCGGGGACGCGACCATCGGCGACTTCACCACGTCCTCGACCGTCACGACGTCACGCAGCATAGCGTTCGGGTTGTGCTGGGCGTGGTGCGAGGCGGCCACCTTGATCCACGCAAGCTGTTCGCTGGTGGTGCCGTATTGATACATGTGGCGAGTGGCGCACATCGCGTACATGTTCGCGGTGGCGGGCCCGTAGGGAAACTCGAACTGCATCTCGGGCTGTGCCGGACTGCCCGCGCGCGGCGCGGTTCCCGTCGCCATGCCCTCGCTGCGCGGCCGGCCGGCCAGCGTGATCAGCGCGATGCTGCAACGTCCGGCGGCGATCGATTCCAGCGCGTGGCCGACCGCCACCTGGTACGACGAGCCGCCTACATCGGTGGAATCCACGTGGCGGCATTTCAGGTTCATGTAATCGACCATGGACAGCGGTCCGAGGCCTGGAGCGTCGCCGGCGCAAAAGTAGCCATCGACGTCATCCTTGCTCAGACCGGCATCCTCCAGCGCACCCTTGGCGCATTCAGCGTGCAGCAATGCCACCGACTTGTCGGTTGCCTTGCGTGTCGGGTGCTCATATGCCCCGACAATGTAGCCTGCCCCCTTCAAACTCATACGCTTCACTCCCTTCGCGACCACAACCGATCCGTTCACCGCGCGATTATACTGATCGGTAGCCCGGGGGCCAGACGGCATCAGAGGAGCAGACATGGCGGCAACGAACGAGCACCGCATTCCGATCAAGGGCTGGCTTCTGCCGATTGTCGCGCTCGCCGCCGGCCTGCTGCTGGGGAAGAATGGCGACTGGATCGCCGGCGTAGGACTTGCCGTGCTGCTGATCGGGTCGGTGATGGTCGCGGTCCACCATGCCGAGCTGGTCGCACTGTGGCTGCGGGAACCTTACGGCACCCTGGTGCTGACGCTGGCGGTGACGGTTATCGAACTGTCGCTGATCGTCTCTCTGATGCTGACCGGAAAATCCGATCCCGGGCTCGCCCGCGACGCGGTTCATGCGGTGGTCATGCTCGTGATCAACGGCCTCGCCGGGATTTGCATCGTGGCAGGAACGCTGCGTCACCGGGAGCAGGAATTCCAGACGCTTGGGGCGAACGCCTTCCTCGCGGTGCTGATGCCGATGGCGGTGCTGGTTCTGGTCATGCCCAACTACACGCTGACCACGCCAGGCCCCTACTACTCCAAATGGCAGCTGATCTTTGTCGGAACAGCCTGCCTTTCGCTCTACCTGGTGTTTCTGTTCGTGCAGACCGTGCGTCACAAGAACTACTTCGTGCCGTCGAGCGCGATGGAGGTGGCGCATCATGCCGCGCCTCAGGCACGGATCGGTGCTATCAGCGCGGGATTGCTGGTGTTGTCGCTGGCCGCGGTCATCTTGCTGGCCAAGTTGCTTGCACCGTTCATCGAGCGGGGAATTGTGGCGGCCGGTGCTCCCTTCAAGCTCGCGGGCGTTCTGGTCGCGGCGATCGTGCTGATGCCGGAGTTCTTCGCCGCACTGAAGGCGGCGCGGCGCAATCAACTGCAGACCAGCATCAACCTGGCACTGGGAAGCGCGGTCGCGTGCATCGGGCTCACCGTTCCGGCGGTGACGATCATCGCGCTATGGCTGGGCCAGCCGCTTGCCCTTGGCATCGACAACGAATTGACCGTGCTGTTGGTGCTGTCATTTCTGGTGGCCATGCTCACCTACGGTCAGGGGCGCACCAACCTGCTGTCCGGGTTCGTCCACCTGGTCCTGCTGGCGAGCTATATCTTCCTGATCTTCGCTCCCTGACGAGGATGGATCGTGCGGCGCGCGCACTTGGTGATCGGCATCTCGCTCACGCTCTGGTTGTGACGTAAATCACAGACTTGATTCTCCTGCTTTGGCTTCCTGTTCGGGAGAGCCGGCGGCATTCGTCGCCCGCAAGAACGGGAGGAAGAATATGTCGGAACGTGGTGGATTGCGCAGCGGCATCGCACTCACAGCCTTGCTTCTGTCAGGAATCCCGAATGGGGGCGGGCATGCGCAAGAGGCCAATGCGGCAGCAATGACAATTGAGGGCAGCGAGTCCGGCGTTCGTGCCGAGATTTTGAGCCTGAGGCGTACTGAGGGTGGTTTGCTCACGTTGCGGATAGTCTATGAAAACGCATCCGGCGGAGAGGTCAAGAACAAGGCGCTCCCAGGCAGCGGGAACGTTGAGAATTTCCAGTTGGTCGACTTCCCGAACAAGCGGAAATACAGCGTCCTGCGCACGTCCGACGGTGCGTGTCTCTGCACTTCACTGAACCCGTTCAATTCATCCGAGCCTGGCAAGCGCATACTGTGGGCCAAATTCACCGCCCCTCCTGATTCGGTGACGCAGATTTCGCTTCTGATGCCTGAAGCAGAGCCGGTGGACGACGTCCCGATTACCAAATAACGACGCGCGTCTGCCACGCGTGCGGGTCCGCGGCGCTTTCATACGGGCGGTCGCCGCACTAGGTTCATGCCATGGACGCCGTGCAGCCCAACGTGTTCATTCCGCCGCGTCCGGCGATGCCGGCGCAGGAACTCTCATTCCTTCAGTTCCTGCGTGCCATTCGTACCAATGCTCTCGGCATGTGGACCGAGGCCGCGTATCAGGAGGACGTGCTGGTCCGCCGGCTGCTCGGACGCAGCACCATGTTGATCAATGCACCGGACGCGATCCACCGCGTGCTGGTGGAGAATGCCGCGAACTACCGCCGATCGCCGGCTTCAATCCGTATCCTGCGGCCGATCATGGGCAATGGCCTGCTGCTCAGCGCGGGCGATGACTGGCGGCTCCAGCGACGCACCATTGCTCCGGCGCTGGCGCCACGGACCTTGCCGCTGCTGGCACGCCATATCGTGGCGTGCGCCGACGAGGCCATTGCGCTACTGGCCGCTCAGACCAGCGAGCCGCTCAATCTGCTGGCGGCGATGCAGAACCTGGCGCTCGAGATTGCCGGACGCTCGATGTTCTCGCTGGAGACGCGGCAGTTCGGCCCAGCGATGCGCCGCCTGCTGACGGAATTCGGCATGCGGTATGCGCGCCCGCATCTGCTCGACATGGTATTGCCGCCGTCGATCCCGACTCTGCGCGATCTCGGGCGCCGCCGGTTCCAGCGGCGCTGGATGGCGCTGATCGACGAGATCATGCGCGAACGCATGTCAGCGCCGGCAACCGACGCGCCGCGCGATCTGTTCGATCTGCTGCTCGCCGCGCGCGATCCGGAAACCGGCGAGGGTTTCTCGCACGACCAACTGCGCGATCAGATCGCCACGATGATCCTGGCGGGGCATGAGACGACGGCGGTGACGCTGTTCTGGTCACTGGTGCTGCTGGCCGGCGCGCCCGACGAGCAGCAGCGCGTTGCCGAGGAGGTTCACGGCATCGAGATCACGCCGGACAATGCGATGGATGTGATGCCGCGTCTGGTCCGCACGCGCGCGGTGATCAGCGAGGCGCTGCGGCTGTATCCGCCAGGGTTCACGCTGGTACGCGAGGCGATCGGGCCGGATCGGGCCGGCACGATCGACATCCCGCGCGGTTCGGTGCTGATGATCGCACCTTGGGTGCTGCACCGTCATCGTCGTCTGTGGCGCGATCCGGACGCATTCGATCCGTCGCGCTTCCTGCCGGACATGCCGCCACCACCACGCTTCGCCTATCTGCCGTTTGGCGCCGGCCCGCGCGTGTGCGTCGGCGCGCAGTTCGCGCTGGCAGAGGCAACGCTGGTTTTGGCGATGATGATCCAGGAATTCGAGGTGAGCCTGGAAGACCTGGCGCCGGTACTGCCTGTGGCGATCGTGACGACGCAGCCGAACCATCCCCCGATATTCCGGCTGACGGCGAGGTAGTTACTCGGCTGCCGCCACCCGGCCCGCGTCGGCCGCGAAGCTCTCCTCGATATGCGCTGCCAGCGCGTCGGTCACCGGCTGGAGCGGACGCTTTGCCTTCAGCAGCAGGATGCCGAAGTCCGGCAGCCGCGGCAGGCCCTCCTCGGGCCGCATCGCGCGCAGCCCGTCCGGCAGCCAGGACAGCGTCGAGACGGTGACCGCAAGACCCGCCAGCACAGGTGCGTGCGTGCCGATATGCGACGCCGATGTGTAGGCGATACGGTAGCGCCGTCCCGCCTGCTCCAACGCACGAACCGCGGCGCCGGCCCACTCGCAATCCTGTCCGCGCGCGAGAAACGGTTTGCGGTCGGCAAGCGCCAGTGGCAGCGGATCCTGCCGATGTGGCGCGTAGCGGGTCGAGGTCACCCAGACGAGCGGACCCCGCCACAGCGGCACCGTCTGCCAGTCCGGTGGGTGATGCCCGTTGGAGATCAGCGTCAGGTCCAGTTCGTTCGCCTTGATCCGATGCATCAACTCGGTGGATGGCGAGCAGACCACGTCCACCTGCACCGCTGGATGCGTCTCGGCGAAGCGCTTCAGGATCGGCGGCAGATAGGCGAACGCATAGTCGTCCGGCGAACCCAGCCGCACGGTGCCGGCGATCTCCGGCGTTCGAAAGGTGGTCAGCACTTCGTCATTCAGCGCCAGAATCTGGCGGGCACGGGTCAGCAGGTAGTGACCGTGCGGTGTCAACTCCACGGTGCCACCCTTGCTGCGGCTGAGCACCGGCTGACCGAGCGCGTCCTCCAACCGCTTGACCTGCATGGAGATGGCCGATTGCGTTCGCCCCACCCTGACCGCGGCCTGGGTGAAGCTATGGCCCTCGGCGATCAGCACGAAGGCACGCAGCAGGTCGGTGTCCAGGGCGTGGGGCAACGTCACACTCATCAGCCTAATTCATCAGACCTATCAAGGCAATTCGTTTTGCTGATTGCGTCGGTTGAGTCAGCATGCCGCGGATTGCAGGAGGTCACGATGTCCAATCGACTGCTTTTTCGCCAGCCCGCTCTGGCGCGGCCGCACGCACTGTTGGCTTCGCCGACCCTGCCCGCCTGGGCGGCGATCCGTGCGGCGTGGCGGCGCTACCGGTCGCGCCAGCGCATCGCGGATCTCGACAGCCACCTGCTGAAGGACATCGGCGTCAGCTTCGCCGAAGCGGAGGCCGAGGCCAACCGGCCGTTCTGGCGGGAATAGGTCGTAAGCCGCGTCCACTGAGCCCGGCATGACGTTCTGACACCGTGTTGAAACGTCGACGTTCCATGCTACTCGGATGCAACTGCTCGACGACAAGCGCCTCGTGGACGAGCGACAAATAGATTTCATGATCCTGGAGGAGTTGGCGTGCTCGCCACCCTTCGCGCGGTGGTTCTTGGGACAGACCGGGCATACGGGGGCTGGAACGCTCGAGCTACTCCGCCTTCTGCATGGCTCGGCTGTCCTACTGGTTGTGCACGCTATCGCCACGGGAAGCAGGGCACTCTTCATAGAGACCAAAGCTGGCGCTGCATTCACTCGGTCCCAACCGGAGCGCCATCGCATTCGAGGACAGGCCGGCGTGGTCGCCGGGTGCTGGCAGGAATTCGCCACCGTGCTGGCGGCGCCCCAGCATTATCTGACGGACGTCGCTCAGGGCGTGTTCAACCACAAGATTCCCTTCGAGACGATCGGGCAGGCGATTGAGGCGCATGGTGACCCGGCGCGCATTGCGTGCAAGCTGAAACTGCTCGACTGCGCGATTGCCAAGGTGCACCACGAACGGCCCAAAAAAACACCCCGCTCTTATTGGCGGGGTGCGGACATTTCTCGCTAAACTTGGCTTCCTGGGCATCTGGTAATCGCCCCAGGCGGGGCTGTCCAGCCAATACGATGCTGCACTGCGAAATCCCACTTGCACACGAACGATCGGCTTGCTACGTTGTGCATCGCAGCAATGCAACGCGAGTTGCGCTGTCTGCTTTCTTGGACGTTTCCTCCCTAAACTTGGCGGTGCCTTCGGGCACCGCCTTTTTCTTGTGCGGCATCGGCCGGAGCGACAGTGACCGCGGTCAGGTCGCGATCTCGAACCGCTCAGTATAGCCGCGGAACTTCTCCCGCTCGGTGGCGGCGTCGAGGCCATGATCCTCAAATCGGTAGTCGCGCGGGCCATAGCCGCCGCGCGGCCGCTCGCTGGCGTATTGCCCCACCGCATCGGCCACGCCAGGCGCCAGCGGCAGCCCAAAATGGCGGTATAGCGCGGCCACAGTGCCCACCGGGTCCGCCACGAGCGCGTTGTGATGGACGTGATGGATCGGCTCCGGGAGGCCAGCATCGTCGCCGACCGCCACCATCTGCTGTGTGCCCTGCAGCCAGCGGGCGCTCTCCTGCCTGCCGATCTCGCGCGGGTCCAGCCGGCGGGTGAACGGCCGCCGTAACACCTCGGTGAGCTTCGCCACCGACAGCAGCACCTTCACAGGATCGCGATGCACGAACACGAGCCGCGCGTCGGGATACTCGGTTCGGATCGCATCCAACGCGAACAGATGGTCGGGGCATTTTACCACCCAGCGCCCGCCAGGCGCCTGGTGCTGTAAATGCTGCAAAAAACGGCGGTGGAACCGATAGGCCGGCGCGTGGCTGGCCCGATCCAGCCAATGCCGGTAGGTCGGGATCCGGTGCGTCGTGTCGAACCGCAGGCTACGGAAGACATGCGCGGTGATCTCGCTGCACTCCTGCGGGGAGGTTGCATCGAGCGGATGCAGCGCGCGGAACTCCGGGGCCAGCCGTTCGAAGGCACGCAACTGCCGGGCCACGCGCGCCGGCCGGGCGTCGCGTCCCTGGGCCGGCGGATATGGATAGATCGTCTGCCAGACAAGCGGCGCCCGGTTCTCGGGATCGTTCAGCAACAGCCGGTGCAGGAAGGTGGTACCGCTGCGCGGCAGGCCGGTGATGAAGATCGGCCGTTCAATCTGCTCCCGCTGAATACCGGCATCACGCGCTTCGGCATCCTGGAAGCGCAGCAAATTGGTCAGGAAGCGAAGGATATCCCAGCGCGTCGCCATGCGTCCGACCAGGCTGAGCGAAGCCTCATCCACGCTCGCGGACAGCAGGCGGCGCAGCGGGTCGATGAACGAGGCGTCGCCAAACTCGCTGAGCCCGCTGCGACGGCGAGCGGCCGCCAGCAGCGGCTCCGCCTCGAGCGGTCGCCGTAGCAGACCGAGCGTATCCGCCACACCGTCAGCGAGCCTAAGAACCAATTCTTGCAGCAACAAACGCAGTCTCTCCTTGCGGCACGACCGGAGCACAAGCCAGGGCACAAGATCGTGACCCGGTGAAGGGCCGACCCCTGTAAATCCGCCGGCGGCGGTAACCCATTTGAACCATCTATGCGGCTAGACTGACCGCGGTGTCGGCGCGGGGAGCACGACAATTGCTCCCAAATCCGGCGCTACGGGTATTCTTCGCACATCGATCGTATGAGGAACATACCATGTCGTTTGCCTTGATTGGCCGCCGGCGCTGGTTGCGGGGGACCCTGGCCCTGGCCGGCATAGCGGTCGCATTACCGCGAGCGAACGCCGACCCCGCGGCGGTCGCGCCGATCCGGGAACTCTGCGACCACCTGCTTGAGATCATGCGAGCCGGCCAGGCCACGCCGTTCCCACAGCGGTTCGCAACGCTGGCCCCGGTGATTGACCGCGCCTTCGATCTGCCTGCCATCCTGCAACTGTCGATCGGTCCGTCCTGGTCCGGCTTGGCCTCCGATCAGCAAACAGGCCTGCTGACCGCGTTCCGCCGCTACACGGTGGCCAACTACGTCAACAGCTTCGACAACTACAATGGCCAGCACTTCGACGTGTCGCCGGACACCAAGAGCCTGCCGAATGGCGAGCAGCTGGCGCAGACGAAGATCATCTCGTCATCCGGCGACTTCCATGAACTGGATTACGTCATGCGTCGGGGGGGCAATGCCTGGAGGGCGGTCGATGTACTGGCGGACGGCTCGATCAGTCGTGTCGCGGTGCAGCGCTCCGACTTCCGCCGGCTGGTCTCGCGTGGCGGTGCCCAGGCGCTGATCGAAAGCCTGAACCACAAGACCGCGGATCTTTCCGGCGGTGCTCTGACTTAACCCAGCGGGCTCCGCGGGCCGCTCCTGCGGCCTGGTTCCATCATACCGTGGCCACCGGCGTCGCCGGCGAGCCGACCGCGCCAGGCAGGCGCAGCGGCGGGCCGGTGAACAGGAAGCGGCTGCGGTTATTGGCACGCAGCCAGTCGGCGAGCTCGGTGAGGTAGAACATCTCGCCGAGGTAGCAGCCGAGCTTGAACAGGCAGTGCGCGTGCAGCGGCAGAGTGGCGCAGACATCGTCCATACAGGGCCGCGCAGGCATGCTCTCGACCGCAAAGTTGTCTGAGATCAGCGCGACGGCGCCGCAGTCAGTCACCCATTGCTGCAGCTTCGGATCACGACCGTCGAGACCCACGGTGCCGGCCATCAGCTTCTCGCGGTCGGGCTGCTTGTTCATCTCCAGCAGCATCTCGGCGAAGCCGGTGCGGAACAACACGAAGTCACCTTTCTCCACGATGACGTTGTCCTTGCGCATCACTTCCATCAGCTCGTCGTAGCTGACGATGTGGCCGGTGCGGCCGAAATGCGCCTCGAGGTCGATCAGCACGCCGCGACCCTGCATGCAGGACTCCGCCATGTTCTGCACACCGAGATGCCGCGCGCCCTGCGGTTCGTCACACGGCGTCATGTTGCCTTGCGCGTCGTAATAGGCGGGACCGATGATGTCGCGTCCGGCGCGGTAGCCATTGTAGAACACGTCCTCCGCACGGCCATCGCCATCGGCATCGAACATCTGCCCGACATGCGCGAGGCTGTCCCACTGCGTCGAGTACTGCAGGGTCAGGATGACCTGGTCGTCGCAGACGATATCCGTGGCGGTCGGATCATCGCAGCGCAACGGGTAGTTCATGTTGGGCTTGTCGCCGCGCATGGTGGGTTTCAGTACCGGCGGAAAGCGGCGCGGCGAGAGGATGGCGCCGCCGGGATAGTCCAGCGGCAGCGACAGGCAGAACGTCTTGCCGACCTTCACCTCGGCGATCCCTTGCAGGACCTTTTGCGACGTGAGGAGATTGAGCCGGCCGCGTTCATCATCGGCGCCGAAATCGCCCCAGGTTGAGCCGGCGGGGCGACGGGTCCAACGTTGGTTGTCTGCCATGTGCGTTTCCTCCTATTCAA
This sequence comes from uncultured Alphaproteobacteria bacterium, assembly GCA_963799415.1. Taxonomy (GTDB): domain Bacteria; phylum Pseudomonadota; class Alphaproteobacteria; order Acetobacterales; family Acetobacteraceae; genus JAMXLO01. The sequence goes on from CAWCXI010000034.1 coordinate 43,601, forward strand.
CCGTGCCACTGTCAGTGCGAGGAGCGCGGCGACGATGTTCTCAGCATCCGGCAAGCCGTGGACGGATGACCTGTTCGAAGGCGACGACCTCGGCCTCCGGCATATTGTAGCCGCCGGCAAGGTCGTGCGCCGGGAACAGGAATACATCGTCAATACCGGCTTCCTCGCGCGCACGCAGAAGTCGCTCCGCACAACGCTCCGGTGAGCCGAACAGCCCGAATGCATCGGCGATATCCTGCGCCTGACTTTCGGGGATGGCAGCGGGATCGTGCACCTCCGCCAATGCAATGCCGGCTTCACTGAGCCAGCGCAGATTCGAGGCGCTTGGATAGTTGAGGAATGGTTGCCCTGGAGCGAACCAGCTACGCACCCATCGCGCTCCCACCTCGACATCGGGTCCGAGACCGAGCGTAACCACGAATTTCACCGGGAAACCGGTCAGTGAACGGCCGGCGCGCCTGGCCCCCGCCTCCAGGTGACGCAGTGCGGCGCGAACGGAATTCGGATGGAGACCAACCATGAGAAAAGCGCCATCGGCCACTTCGCCCGCAAGTTCGATCATGCGCGGGCCTGCCGCGAGCAGATACACCGGCGTCGGTGTCGCGCTGCGGTTGCGGAGACGGATGGACGTGGGACCGAACCCTACCTCTTCTCCGGCAAGCAGTCGACGAAGATCGCGGATCGCGTCACGCATGAAGGCGACCCCCGCACGCGGCTGCCCGATGCTCCGCGTTGAGATGAAGCCCGGAGCGACAGTGAGATATGTCCGCCCAGGCGCGATTTCATCCAGACTGTGGGCGAGCGAGGCAAGAACCAACGGATGCCGAACCACGGGGCTGGACGTGGCCGGGAAGAGTTGCAGCCGGTGTGTCGCCTGAGCGGCCATGGCCAGCGCCAGATGGACATCCCGGCCGCTGGACGGATGGTCGTGAACGCCCACACCGTCGAAGCCAGCGTCCTCGCAGCGGGCGACGAATGCAGCCATTTCAGGCAACGGCCGGCCGACCGGAACGCGCAGGGCGACGCGGAGCCGGGTCAATTCAAGCGCCCTGTCAGGCTGGCACCAGCGGCGCGTGCAGACGGGTTCCCTCGCAAATGATTCCGCCGCGATCGCCGATCGTGATGTCGCCGTAGCATTCCGAAAAAACCTGCGGCAGCGGCCGGGCATCCGGCGGGGCGAGCCACAGGCGCAGCAGATGGCGCTTGCGGTCGGCCTCAGGCCAATCCTCGTAAGCCGTGCGTGCGTGCAGGATCGTATGGTTGTGCAGGAACTGGATGTCGCCCGGCATAAAGCTCATGTCGAGCCGCAACTCGGGATCGCCCGCCAATTCGCCAAGCATGTCGAGCGCCTCGATATCCTCGGTGGTAAGCCGCCGCGCATCGGGAAAGCGCTGCGATGAACCGATATGCAGCCGCGAATACAGCACGGACAGCCTGCCCGCATGTTCATTAAACACCGGCGCATTGTAGAAAGGCGCCTTGCCCTCCGGCACCTCACCGCGCCGATCAACGGGGAACGGCTGATACAGCCGTTCCAGCAGATCTGGCCGACGCTCCAGCATGACATTATGCACAGCCATCGAACTTGCGATCGCCGAAAGGCCGCCAGATTTCGCGCGCCGCAGGCACAGGAGTGCCACGACATCGCAGCGATCGATGTGGAAGTTCTGCCGTTCAGATGTCGCGTAACTGCGAATGTTCGGGTTGGCTGCGCTGCTGCCACCGAGATCGTAGATGTGGCCGAGCAGATGCCCCTTCGAGTTCTGCGAACGGGCACTGCCGAAATAACTTCCTATGCCCCAATATGCGGCGGCGCTCTCCGCGACGGGCCGATCCTCGACCGGCACGCCACGCAGCAGCACGAAGCCGCGCCCCTCCAGCACTTCGGCTCGCAGCCGGTCCAGCACCGGACCGAGCGTAGGAAGCGGGAAATTCTCGCGGCGGATTTCGGCGGTATCGATACCGCGTGCCTGCACCGCCTTCAGCGCAGCTTCGATCTCGGCGATTTCCGAGGGCGACAGGCGATAGCTCCACTCCGTCTCACGCGCGCGCATATCCGCGCCGACCCAGGCAGCAGGCCCGTCTACCGGTTGCCGCAACGGCACGTCTCGCGTTGGCGTCATGACATTTGCATCGGTAGCGGGCATCGGAATTCACCTCCGCGACGAAGACTCAGCGACACAGCATACCCAGACGAGGCCGGCGGTCCAGCTTCAGACGGGAATGCACAGGGCGTTCGGGACCAGAAGGTTATCGTAGACGCATCGCCGCTCCCTGAGCCTGAGGCCGTCCGCGGTGCGGCAGAACACGTCACGGTAGCTGCCGACCTGGTGCAGCGTGGCATCCGGCCGGTCGAACAGCACTTGCAGAACCACGTAATTGGCCTGGGCGTGTATATCGCCGTTGGCCTCCTCGCTTAGCACCAGAAGATTGCCAATGACGTGCCGCAGGTAGCGCGGCGCGAACATTGCCGTCTTCTCCAACGCGAAAACTCGATCCCGAATCATCGCCTTGCCTTCGCAGTAGATCAGCCCGACAGGATATTGCTGGTCTGCATTCTCGCGCGACGTGACAAGGTAGAACGCGTCGTCGACGAACAACTCCACCCAGTCCTGCAACCGCTGTTCGTCGAGCGCGGCGGCGTAGCGGGCGTTGAACTGCTCAATCTCATGATGCAGCAACAACGCCGCGAGGCGCGCATCGGTGTCCGACGACTGCATGGCCCGCATCTGGTTCACAGGCCCATGACGGCGCGCCAATGCCGATACATGCCGCGAATGGCCGCCTCGGAAATCAGCGTATCGGTGGTGCCTGTCTCGGTGGCCGGATCGAGCTCGACAAGATGCCGGCCGTCCGGCACGTGCTGCATGCCGTCCTGCACGAACTTGATCGCCTCGTTGTCCTCCAGCCCGAGGAAACCCGCCGGTCCCATCAGATTGCCCTGACGCAACCGATGGCGCGTCATCGCATCGTCATCGCCTGCGAAGCCGAACATCGTCCATTTCATGATGAACTCGTGCGGCCCGGTCGGCACGATCTGGCGAATGCCGAGCGTGTTCATCTCGCGCTGCACGATCAGGTTCGGCCATATCGTCGCCATCGTGACCGACCACGGGCTGTCGAACTCGTCGATGAAGTCCATGAAGCCGTGGGTCCGCAAGCGCCATGCCCTCCTTGTAGGCGCGCATCTCGGCGCGATGCTCCTGCGCAACCGACGTCGCCTCGGACTTGGCCGAACACATCACGCCGTGGCGCCCCGATGCATCCGCGAGCATCAGCGAACGGTTTCCAGCGACCAGCAGTCCGAACGTGACCAGGAACGTGTGCAGCAGCGTGGCGTGGTACGGATCCTTCAGGTTCTCGTGATACAGCTTCCAGTTGCCCGGCAGCGTGTGGCGATAGTGGCCCAGTACGCGCAGCGGCCTGCCGTCGAACGTCGCCTCGAATTCGCGCAGGATATCCGGGCCGAGATAGTCCGCGAGCGGCTCCATATCGTCGGCATACGACGCAAACACGACCCCTCGATGCGTGGTGACGTTGAGCCGCCGCAGACCGTGCCGTGCCAGGATCGAAGTCGGCCGGCATGCCGCCCTTGCCGGCAACGCCGCGACGGAACGGCACGCTGCGCAGGCGGCCATTCAGTTCATAGGTCCATTGGTGATAGGGGCAGACGAATTCTTTCACGTTGCCGGAAAGTTCGCGGCAGAATTCCGCGGCGCGATGCGCGCAGCGGTTCTCCACCACATGGATCGTGCCATCCTGATCGCGAGCGACCACGACCGGGGTCGGACCGATATTGGAGCGGATGAAATCGCCCGGGTTCGGGATCTCGGCTTCCAGCGCGACATAGTTCCAGGTGCGGCCGTGGAAGATCCGTTCGACTTCTCGCTGATAGATCGTCTCGTCGGTGTAGACCCAGTCGGGAATGCGGCTGAGCCCCTCGGTTGGCCACTCATGGTCCGTGGTAGCGGAGAAGACCAGGCCGTCTGTCATTCCGATCCTCGCGGCGTTGACGGTTTCGGGTTGCGTCCAGACTATAGGCCGATGGCAGACGCCGCTCCAAGGAGGCCGCGATGGCACAGGAACCGTTGGCGACACGAGGCAATTTTCTGCACATCTACGACTTCCGCGTGCAGGCCGGACACGAGGAGGAGTTCATCCGGCTGTTCGAGGAGTTCGACTACTCGGACGGCAACCCGATGCACAAGTCGTCCGCCCAGGTGAAGGACGGCGTGCTCTGCCGCGACACCGAAGACCCGCAGCGCTTCTTCCTGATCGCCGAATGGGCGGACATCGAGGAGCACGCGCGCATCCGCCGCATCCTTGCCGATGAGATCAGGCCCTCCTTCATCAAGCTGATCGAGGGCGGCCGCTTCGTGCCAAAATATGTGGAGGTCGTGTCGTCAACGCCGGATGAGATCCTCCAGAAAGCCGCGCGGTAGTGCACACTGTCGTTACGAGCGAAAGCTAGACGCGCATGGCACTCGATCCTGCCCGGGACCCATTGCTGCGCCCGTTCCAGCTTAAGCACCTGACGCTGCGCAACCGGCTGATGAGCACGGCGCATGAGCCGTCCTTCTCGGAGGACGGCATGCCGAAGGATCGCTACCGGCTTTATCATGTCGAGAAGGCAAAGGGCGGCATCGCGCTGACCATGACGGCAGGATCAGCGGTTGTTTCGCCTGACTCGCCGGCGGTTTTCGGCAATCTTCTGGCCTACAAGGACGAGATCGTGACCTGGATGCGCCGGCTGTCGGACGACTGCCAAGCGCATGGCACGGCGGTGATGATACAGCTCACACATCTCGGCCGACGCACCACCTGGAACAAGTCCGATTGGCTGCCTGTGCTGGCGCCATCGCCGGTACGCGAACCCGCGCACCGGGCGTTTCCCAAGGTGATCGAGGACTGGGATATCGAGCGCATCGTCGCCGACTATGCTGCGGCGGCGCAGCGCATGGAGGCTGCCGGACTGGATGGCATCGAGATAGAAGCCTACGGCCATCTGCCGGACCAGTTCTGGTCACCGGCGACGAATTACCGCACGGACGAGTACGGCGGCAGCCTGGACAACCGCTTGCGCTTCACCCGTCGCGTGCTCGATGCGGTGCGTGCCGCGACCGGCCCCAGATTCATAGTCGGCATCCGCATGGTGGCCGATGAGGCCTGGGATATCGGATTGTCCCGCGCGGAGGGCATCGAGATCGCGCGCCGCATCGTCGCTTCGGGGACGGTTGACTTCCTCAACGTCATCCGTGGTCATATGGATACCGATGCCGCCCTGCGACGGGTAATCCCGATCCATGGCATGGCGGCAGCGCCGCATCTCGATTTTGCCGGCGAGGTGCGCGATGCGACGCGATTTCCGGTGTTTCACGCGGCGCGTATTCAAGATGTGGCGACGGCACGATACGCGATTGCCGCGGGCAAGCTCGATATGGTGGGGATGACGCGCGCGCATATCGCTGACCCGCATATCGGGCGCCGGCTCATGGCGGGGCGGGAGGACGAAATTCGTCCCTGCGTCGGCGCCACCTATTGCCTCGACCGTATCTACGAAGGCAACGACGCGGTGTGCGTGCACAATCCTGCCACAGGACGTGAGGCGACGATGCCGCACGTGATCGCTCGCAGCAGCGGCCAACGCCGCAAGGTGGTCGTGGTCGGCGGCGGACCTGGCGGGCTGGAAGCGGCACGCGTCGCCGCCGCGCGCGGGCATGATGTTGTCCTGTTCGAGGCAGCCGAGCGACCGGGCGGCCAGGTACTGCTTGCCAGCCGAGCACCGCGCAGGAAGGAGCTTATCGGCATCATCGACTGGCGGATGCAACGCTTGGCGGCCGATGGCGCCGCGCTGCATTTTTCCACCTATGCGCACTCCGGCGATGTTCTGGGCCAGAATCCCGACATCGTGTTTCTTGCCACCGGCGGCGTGCCGAACACCGATGTGTTGGAGCACGGCGGCGAGCTTGTCGTGTCCACCTGGGACATCCTGTCAGGCACCGCGAAGCCGGCGCAGCGCGTGCTGGTCTACGACGACAATGGTGCCCACCCCGCGATGCAGGCAGCCCAACTGCTGGCGGAAGCAGGCAGCGCGGTGGAAATCGTGACGCCGGAGCGGTATTTCGCTCCCGAGATCGGCGGCCTCAATCATGCGGCGTACGCCGAGGTGTTTCATCGCCACGGCGTGCGGGTGACGATCAATGCGCGACTGATGTCGGTACGGCGCGACGGCAATGCATTGCACGCCAGCATCGGCTCGGATCACGGTCCGGAGAAGTTCGATCGCGTGGTCGACCAGGTGGTGGTCGAGAACGGCACGTTGCCGGTCACCGACCTGTACGACGCGCTGCGGCCGCTTTCGCGCAATCTCGGGGAGATCGATTACGACGCACTGATCGCGAACCGGCCACAGAATGTGGTGCGCAACCCGGATGCCGCATTCCAGCTCTTCCGTATCGGCGACGCTGTGGCGAGCCGCAACATCCACGCCGCCATTTACGATGCGCTGCGGCTGGCCAAGGATATCTGAATCAGACCGCACCACCGGTGAGCTGTCGTGCAAGGTAGCGCGCGAAGTCGTAATTCGGCCGCTCCAGCCAGCTCAGATGGCCCGGCTTCGCCAACGGCGCATGGGCATTACGGAACACGGCCTCCACGCCGTTTTTGTCCTCGGCATTTACCTTGTCCAACAGCGTCTTCAGGGTGTCCATATGCTGTGGCCCGTGCGGATCGCGGATGAATTCCGGTGCGAGCCCGCCAGCGAACACGATATGCACCTGACCGACACCGCGCGGTGAGAGCAGCAGGTACCAGAAATAGCCGGGCGTCAGCGAGACGAGCTGCGTCGGATAGATCGACATCAAGGCCACCGTCTTGCGCCAGTGTCCCTCGAGCGCGGTGTTGCCCGGGTGAGCGTTGCCGATCGCGAGCGAGGCGTCCTTGGTGATCCAGTGATAGTTGAACGTATCGAAGCCCGGAGGGCAGTCCATTTCCTCCATCTTCGACGCGGGTCCGATCGTCGCCCGGTGCAAGGTCGGCAGGTGGTAGCTCTCCATGAAGTTTTCGGCGAGAATTTTCCAGTTCGTGTTCCAGACAAGCTCCTCACGGAATGTCTCGACATAGCCCTCCATGTGATAACGCCCGATCAGCTCGGTGAGCTGTGCCATTCGCTCAGCGACGGGCGCGATATCGGGATTGAGCGTGACATAGATCCAGCCGAGCCAGATCTCGGCGCGCAGCTCCGGCAGGCGATAATCCGCTTTGCAGAAGCCGGTTGTGCGTTCCATATGCGGCGCCGCCAGCAGCGCACCGTCGAGGCCATAGCTCCATGCATGGTACGGGCAGACGATCGCGGTGGTGCGGCCGCGCCCTTCCAGCAGAACCGACATCCGATGCAGACAGACATTGGAAAACGCACGCACGTTGCCAGCCCGGTCACGCACGATGATGACCGGCTGACCGGCGATCTCATAGGTCAAATATGCGCCCGGTTCGGCGATTGCGCTCGCCCGACCAACGCAAATCCATTCCTTGCGGAACAGGCGCTCCTGCTCGACCGCCAGCATGTCGGCAGACGTATAGATTTCCGGCGGCATGGCGCGAGCGTTGGAGAACGGCCGCGCAGCGGTATCGCTCAGTGCCTGCAATGCCCGGATGGCTCCTTGCAGTCTGGCATCGCCTGTCGGCAGCCCGACGACCCCATCGTTCATCGTCCACACCCCCCAAACCACTCGCGAAACCGCTGCGCCTCTGCCAGGATACGCACCGACGACCGACAGGCAACCGGGAAGCACCCATGCTCGATCTGGCAAGAATACGCGCGCTGATTGCTGCACGCCAACCGAAGCACACACTGCCGCAAGACTTCTATGTCGATCCCGACGTGTTCGCGTTCGACCTGGCGGCGATCTACGGCCAGAACTGGATCCTGGCGGGGTTCGAGGTAGAGGTTCCCGAACCCGGCTCTTACCTCGCGTTCCCGGTCGGGCAATCGCCGGTGATCGTCGTGCGCGGGCAGGACGGTGCCCTGCGCGGATTCTACAATTCCTGCCGCCATCGCGGTGCGCAGATTTGCGAGCATGGTCACGGCTCTGGATCCTGGCTGACCTGTCGCTATCACCAATGGACCTACGGCCTGGACGGGAAGCTCGCCAACGCCCCTCGTATGGCAGCCGATCTCGACGTTGACGCGCATGGACTGCGGCCGATCCATGTCGAGACGGTCGCCGGCTCGATCTATGTGTGCCTGGCGGAGCAGCCGCCGCGCTTCACGGAATTCCGCGAACACGTCGCGCCTTTGCTGGCACCGCACAATCTGGCGAACGCCAAGCTTGCCTTCGAGAGTACGCTGGTGGAGCGGGCGAACTGGAAGCTGGTGATGGAAAATGCGCGCGAGTGCTACCACTGCGCGGCGCGCCATCCCGAACTCGCGTTGACCTTCCCGGTCAGAGGTCGCCGGCCCGTGCAGTTCGCCGATGTCCAGCGCTTCGAGCGCTTTCGCGCGAGGATGGCGGAAGCCGGGCTGGAAACCGGGCCGGTGGAAGGTGAATGGTGGCAGGCCATGCGGTTCCCTCTCAACGATGACACAGTCACGCTGTCGATGGATGGCAAGCTGGCGTGCAGCAAATTGATGTGCGACGTGGCGAGCGGCGACATTGGCTCGATGCGCTGGTCGCTGGAGCCGCACTGCTTCGCGCACGCCACGAGCGATGTCACCTTCATGTTCAGTGCAATGCCCACGGGGCCGCAGGAGACGGTGGTGACGTCGAAATGGCTGGTCCACAAGGACGCGGTCGAGGGCGTTGACTACCGCGTTGATGAACTCACCGAGTTATGGACCAGGACCAACCTCCAGGACCGCGACCTGTGCGAGACCAACCAGCGCGGCGTCAACTCGCTGGGCTATCTTCCAGGTCCCTACAGCGAGGAGGCGGAGGCGCTGGTGATGCGCTTTGTCGACTGGTACTGCGATGAGACTACGCGCTACATCGATCGGCACGTGCGCGTTGGACCGCGTCTTGCCGCGGTTGCGGGCGGTTCGTGACCTGTATGGCGACACCTCATGACCCCAAATCCGTCGCGGGGAAATCGCTGCCGGTTCAGGAGAGCTGCCAGCTTCTGGTGATCGGCGCCGGCCCGGCCGGCTTAGCCGCGGCTGCCCATGCTGCGCAGCTTGGCCTCAAGGTCGTGCTCGTGGATGAAAATCCGGTGCCGGCCACGGTCATGAGCGATGACATTCCACTGCACTTCGGCCAGCGCTTCAGTGCCGCGGCGCGCAATCGCACCGCCATGCTGGAATCATTCAGCGCGCGCGAGCCGGCGATCGCCGAGCTGTTCGACGCGGGCGTGGACGTGCGACTGGGCACCTTGGTCTGGGGCCTCTATGCCAACGGTCCGAGCATTGGATGGCTGCCCGGCCCGGTCGCCGGCCTGCATGACCACGATGGAAACTGCTCCATGCTTGGCTGCGAGCGCGCGATCGTGGCGGCAGGCCGGCGCGACATGGGGCTCGCTTTTCCGGGTTGGGATCTCCCTGGCGTGCTGGGCATCACCGGCGCGCAGCGTTTGTCGGAGCGTTTCGGCATCCTGGATGCGCGGCGCGTGGTCGTGCTTGGCACGTCGGCTGAGGCATTGGTCGCGGCGCGATCATTACGAAACGCCGGTGTCGAGATTGCTGCCCTGGTCGAGGTTGCACCGGCACCGATCGGGCCGAAATCGTTGCTGCAGGAACTCGCCGGCGTGCCGGTGCTATGCGGGCGTACGGTGCGCCGCGCCATAGGGGGCAGCGACGGCGTACAGGCGATCGTAGTTACACCCGTCGCATCGCACGGTCCGGAACAGTCAGTCGCCTGCGATGCGGTTCTGATTGGGCGTCGGCACGGTTCCGGTGATCGAGCTGCTCGACGCGCTTGGCTGCCGCATGAGCTACGTTGCCGAGCGAGGTGGGCACATTCCGATCCTCGACACCATGCAGCGAACGACATTGTCGTGGCTCTATGCCGCTGGCGATTGCGCGGGCATCTGGGCCGAGAAGACATTGGATGCCGATATCGCCAGGGCGGAGGGCCGGCGCGCCGCCGCGGCGGTTGCGACTTCACTCGGCCTGACCAGCGGATTACCTGAGCCCCCATCGCCGCCCAACACGTCCGCGTACGACATGGACACCTATCGGCTCGACTGGGTGCGCGCGACTGTCGTTGACGCCCCCGGCGAACCTTTCGTCTGCCAGTGCGAGGAGGTCACGGCACGCGAGATCATGGAGCTTCGCCCACCGCGCTATCTTGCGTGGCCGGACGATCGTCGCAATGCGCGCTCACTCGGTCAGATGCTGGGCGACGCGCCGCCGAATCCCGACCAGGTGAAGCGCCTGACACGGGCCGGCATGGGGCTTTGCCAGGGCCGCCGCTGTCGTGAGCAGGTCGCTGCCCTGCTGGCACTCGCCTCGGACGCGCGGCTGCGCGACATCCCGCTCGCGTCGCATCGCGCGCCGGTACGCCCGCTGCCGCTTTCCGTGGTTGCCGAGACGCAGGAGCACGCGGGGATGACGCGAGCATTGGGACACCTGGTTCGGCATGCCGTCGCAATATGTCCCCTACTGGGATGCGCCGCGCTTTTACACGTCTGCCGGACGCCCGACCGACGACGAACCGGCGGACGGCAAATGAGTGAGCCGAACGGTGCGGCCGTGGTCATCGTTGGCGGCGGCGCAACCGGCCTGTCCGCGGGATGGTGGCTCGCGCGCGAGGGCATCGATGTCCTGGTGATCGACAAGGGAATCGTCGGCTGGGAGGCATCGGGTCGCAACGGCGGCGGATGCACGCACCCATTCAGTCCGCTGTTTCGCGAGGAGCAGCGCCTGTGGCCGATGATGGACGAGTTGCTTGGCTATCCGACGGAGTTCCGTGGCAAGCGCATTCGCATCGCGATGGACGAGGAACAGATGCAGCGCTACGGGCACGCGCGGCAGCATGCGGTGCGGCAGGGGTTCGTGTCCGAGAAGCTCGACGCGCGGCAGGTCCGCGACCTGGTGCCGCTGGCAGGCGAAGATATTGCGGGCGGGTATCTGCATCACTTCGGCGGCCACGCAAATCCGCAGCGTACAGTGCAAGCATACGCCTGGGCCTTGCAGGACCACGGCGGACGCGTGCTGCAACAGACCACCGTGCAGGGGTTCCAGACCACGGGCGGCAAAGTGACCGCAGTGCAAACAGATCGCGGCACGATCGGCTGCGACACGCTGGTGATCGCGGCCGGTCCGCAGATCAGCCACCTCGCCGGCTTCGCTCGGCGTGAGTGTGCCGATGGTCGCGGCGCGCGCCGAGATGATTGTCACGGAGCCCCTGCCGCTGATGCCGATCGGCGGCGTGGATGGCAACGGCCTGTACGGACGGCAGACCCTTCGCGGCAATCTTGCCTACGGCGGCGGTCCGCATGAGTGGCTTGAAATCAACGACAACACAGTGCCGCATCGGTCGAGCACGCCGCTCATGCGTAACATCGCCGCACGCGTCGCCGAGTTATTTCCGCGCGCTGCACATGCACGCTTGATCCGAAGCTGGGCCGGCATCGTCGAGAACACGCCGGATGGTCGTCCGGTGATCGAGCGTATGGCCTCACCGAACAACCTGATAATCGCGACGCTGTCGAGCATCGGGTTCGGCCTGTCACCGGCTACCGGGCATGCGGTGCGCAATCTTGTTATGGACGCGTCCTGCGGGTTCGCCGACCTCAGCAGCTTAAGCCTGTCGCGCTTCGACCAACTGGAGCCGGATTGGATCGACCTTCAGGGCTGGCGGCCACCGGTCGCATCGTAAGCCCGATCTCCCCCTCCCCCCGCCCCCCTCCCGCAAGGGGAGGGGGAGGCTCTCTTCGTTAGACCGGACACGGGGATGTGGCAGCGGATGCGGTGACCAGCCTGAGCCAGACGCTCGGGCGGAGGTACAGTCTCGCAGATCCGGCCGACCTTGTGCTGACAGCGCGTATGGAACGGACAGCCGGAGGGCGGCAACACAGCGTTCGGCAGTTCACCCGTCAGCACAACGCGACGCTCGGATCTCGACGGATCGATCGTCGGAGCGGCCGCGAGCAGCGCCTCGGTGTAGGGATGCCAGGGTGGTTCGAAAATCTGCTCCACCGTCCCTGCTTCCATGATCTCGCCGAGATACATCACCACCACGTTGTCCGCGATGTATCGCACAAAGCCTAGATCGTGGCTGATGATAATGAATGTAGTGTGCTGCGTGCGCTGGATGTCCATCAGCAACTCGATGATCGCGGCCTGCACCGACACGTCCAGGGCAGATACCGGTTCGTCGGCCACGACCAATGTCGGCGCGCCAGCGAAGGCCCGGGCGATACCGACGCGCTGCTTCTGTCCGCCGGACAACTGGCGAGGCCGCCTTCCGGCATAGGCCGCGGGCAGACGGGTCATGCTCAGCAGTTCGCGGACCCGATCCCGAACCGCCGCCCGACCGCGCGCGACGCCAAGTTTGCGAACAGCGCGGGCAATCTGCGTCCCGACGGCGTAGCACGGGTTGAGCGTCTCGTCGGGATTCTGAAACACCATCTGCAGGGCACGCAGCAGCTCCGCGGGTCGCCGCTCGACCGGAAACCGCGCAAGATCGACCGTCTCGAACATCGCGCGGCCGCCGCTGGCCGCTGTCAGCCCCATGACAATTCTGGCGAAGGTCGATTTGCCGCAGCCCGATTCCCCGACGATGGCTATGCTTTGGCCACGTGCGACTTCGAAAGTCAGATCATGGTTCGCGCGCAGCGTACGGAGTTGGCGTCGCACGCGCACCGGGTAGAACTTGTCGAGCGCTTTGACCGCGAGCAGCGTCTCGTCGTGATGCTGTCCGGTTTGCTCGATAGCCCCTTCCATCGGTTGCGATGCGATCTCCTCGGTGCGTGCACAGCGCGCTGACGCCTCCCCGCCAGTTTCCAGAGCCTTCAGCGGGATCGGCGCCAGTTCGCATAGCTCGCGGCGAAAGTGCGCGCAGCGCGGACCGAAGCGGCAGCCGGCGTGATGTTCCTGGTGCGATTGCATCTGGCCCGGGATCGGCACCAGCTTCTGCATGCCGCGCGGCAGATCGGGACGCGGGATGCAACGCAGCAGACCCGCCGTGTAGGGATGCCGCGGCTGCGCGAAGATCCGGTGCACTTCGCCGGTCTCGACGATTTCGCCGGCATACATCACCGCGGCGCGGTCGCAAATGCGCGCGACCAGGCCGAGATTGTGCGAGATGAACAGCATCGCCGTCCGGCGTGTTCGCCGCAGCTCGCCAAGCAGATCGACAATGCCAGCCTCGACCGTCACGTCGAGCGCCGTCGTCGGCTCGTCCAACAACAGCAGACGCGGCTGTGGCAACAGCGCCATCGCGATGACCGCACGCTGCTGCTGCCCACCGGAGAGCTGATGTGGATACGCCGCCATGATGCGTTCCGGGTCCGGTATCTGCATCTCCGCGAGCACGTCCTGGGCGGCGATGCGCGCCTCGTGACGCGGCAGCCCGCGATGAACGACGGCCGTCTCGATGAGTTGCGAGCCGACACGCAGACTTGGGTTCAGGACCGACATAGCCTCCTGGTAAACCATACCGATGCCGGGACCGCGCAGCCGTTGCAGTGCTCTGCCCGACATGCTGGCGATGTTCTCACCGGCGAAACTGATGCTGCCCTCAGTGATCCGCCCGGTGCGCCCAAAATGCCCAAGGCTCGCGAGCGCCAAGGTCGATTTCCCACAGCCTGATTCACCGACCAGTGCCACAGCCTCACCCTCATCGATCGAGAGAGACACGCTGCTCACAGCCGGCACCGACCCCGCGCGGGTATGATAAACAATCGAGACGTCCGTCATCTCGAGCAGCGGCGCACGCGTTGGCTTCATTCCTGCGTCACCAGTTCGCGCAGTCCATCGGCCAGCAGATTCAGTCCGAGCACAAGCGAAGAAACGGCGATGCACGGGAACAGCACCATGTGCGGAAACACCAGCGCGAAGCTGCGCGATTCGTTCACCATGCTGCCCCAATCCGGATTGGGCGGCGGCAGGCCCAGCCCAAGAAAGCCGAGAGTGCCGATGGTGATCACGACATAGCCAAGACGCAGACAGGCATCGACGATGAGCGGGCCCGCGGCATTTGGCAGGATCTCGACGAACATGATTCGCCACGAGGGTTCACCGCGCAATTGTGCGGCTGCGATGAACGCGCGGTCCCGCAGTGCGAGTGTCAGGCCTCGTGTCAATCGCATGATGGCCGGACTGGACGCCAGCGTCACTGCTAGCACGATGTTCAGACCCGATGCACCGAACTTCGAAACGATAACGATGTAGAGAACCAGCGCCGGAAACGCGAGCACGAGGTCGGAGACGCGGGACAGCACCTCATCCAGCCATCCGCGCCGGTATCCGGCGAGCAATCCAGCCGTGATGCCAATCGCAAATGCCAACGCGGTTGCGAACGGGGCATAGACCAGCACGGTGCGCGTGCCCCAGATCACGCGCGACAGAATATCGCGCCCAAGATGATCGGTCCCGAACCAGAACACGGCTCCGTTCGGTGCGACCGCGCCAGGTGACTGCATCGGCAGGATCGTCTGGTTCGGCGGGAACGGAGCGATCCAAGGCGCTGCCACCGCCACGAATATCCAGAACGCGATAATGGCAAGCCCGCACACTGCCAACCTGCTGTGCCCGATCTGCCTCACCCATGCGAAGCGCGGCGTGTTGAATTGCGCGGCGGGAATCGAGACGATCTCGGCGTCACTCATGCCGCACGCATCCTGGGATTGAGCGCCAGGTAGCCAAGATCGGAAAGCGTCTGCGTGATCGTCGCCATCGCGACGGCGACCATCGTGCACGCCTCGAGAAGATAAAGATCCTTGCCGAGAGACGCCTCGAGGATCAGCGAGCCAAATCCTTTGAAGGCAAAGAAATACTCGACGACGATAACCCCAGCGATCAGCCAGTTCACGTGCAGCATGAGCAGCGTGAACGGTGCGATCAGCGCATTGCGCAGCGCGTGGCGCAATACAACGCGGTGATATGGCAGACCGCGCAGGATCGCGGCCCGGATATACGGCATGCCCATCACCTCAGCCATCGCCGCGCGGGTGATGCGAGCGATGTAGCCGAAATCGTAGAGCACCAGCACCATAACCGGCATGACGAGCTGCCGATAGGAGAATCCGTCCAGCATCGTACTGGTGCCGGGCAGCCAATGCAGGCTGAACACGAAGACGGCCGAGATCAGCACGGTGCTGGCGAATGGCGGAATCGAGGTCGTCAGCACGCAGATCGCGGAGACCGCTCGATCGAGCCATGATCCCTCGCGCATTCCGGCCAGAACACCGAGACCAAGCGATAGCGGGATCAGGCACACGAAGAACCAGAAGCCGAGGATCGCGGTGTTTTCCAGCCGTGACCAGACGATACGCGACACCGGGGCAAGGAAAATCCTCGACTGTCCCCACTGGCCAATGACGAAGTGCCCGAGCCAGTCGAGATAGCGTATCGCAATCGGCTGGTCGTAACCGTTGGCAGCCAGCCAGAGATGCCGCTGCTCTGGCGTTGAATACGGACCAAGCTCGGCCAGCGCGACATCACCGGGCAGCAGCTCGAAAAGCATAAACAGCAGCAGCGAGGCGGCCAGCATGGTCGCCAGCATCCAGCCAAATCGTCGAATGATCTGGCGCGCCATGCGGCAGGTTTCAGACCTTCTCTACCGCCAGTTCGTCGAGGAAGATGTACTGCGTCGGGTGCATCCGGAACCCCTTCACCTTCCGGTCGAAACCAGTCTGCACGATGCGCCAAAGCGGCTGGACGATCGGACCATCCGACTGAAGGATCTGCTCCAGCTTGGCCATGACTTCGCGACGTTTGTCGACTTCAAGAATCCCCTCAGCCTCTGTCAGCAGCCGATCGAATTCGGGGTTGGAATAGCTCGATTCGTTCCATGGCACGCCGGTGCGATAGGCGAGGCCAAGTACCATTACGCCAAGCGGACGGTGAGTCCAACCTGTATAGCCAAACGGCACCTTCTCCCAAACTGCCCAGAAACTGGCAGACGGCATCAGGTTGATCTTCACGTTGATGCCTGCCGCCTTCCACATCTCCACCATGACCTGAACGGACGCGAGTTCCCAGGCCGGATCACCCTTGCAGGCGATCTCGAGCGCGAGGCCATCGGGATAACCCGCCTCGGCCACAAGCTGCTTCGCCTTGGCCACGTCCTGCGTCACCATCGGTAGCTTGGCGTATTCCGGATGCACTGGGGCAACGTGGTGATGTTCGCCGATCGAAGCCCTGCCACGGAACACGATGTCGATCACCTTCTGCTGATCGATCGCGAGCTTCAACGCCTGACGGACCCGGACATCATTGAACGGCTTCTGGTCGTATTTGCCGCGAACCACCGCGGTCTGCGCCGTCGTCACCTGGTACATCACGACGTCGGGCAATGCCTTGACCGCATCGAGCTGCGAGACGTCAACCTCGTAAAGGCCGTCCACCTGCTTCGAGGCCATCGCGGCGATCGCGGCACCCGCATCATCGCCGAGATCGATGAATTCCACTTCGTCCAAGTGAACTGGCGGTCCCCAATACTTGGCGCTCGCCTTCAGCACAGCACTCTGCCCGACGTTGTACGCCGCCAG
Organism: uncultured Alphaproteobacteria bacterium; assembly: GCA_963799415.1. Classification (GTDB taxonomy): domain Bacteria; phylum Pseudomonadota; class Alphaproteobacteria; order Acetobacterales; family Acetobacteraceae; genus JAMXLO01. Next base: position 60,251 of record CAWCXI010000034.1, read on the forward strand.
TTCGAACGGGCCGGTGCCGTTCATGCCCGGCTTGACGGCAGCGTTTTCGGCCGGATCGAGCATGAAGAACGGATAGTGGAACAGGTGCTCGGGAACCGCGAGCTGCGCTTGCTTGCAGTTCAGGCGGAAGGTCTTGTCGTCGATCTTCTCGATCGCCTTCTCGCTCCACAGCCGCACCGACGTGACCGGCTTGCCGTCCTTGGTTTCCCCCGTGTTGTAAGACTCAAGCATGTAGCCCTTCATCAACCCGAGCACAGACGAGCCGGTCTTCGGATCCAGCACGCGCCTGATGTTCCAGATCGCGTCATCCGACGTGAATGGCCGGCCGGACCGCCATTTCGCTGCCTGGCGAATGGTCAGAGTCCAGGTCTTCAGGTCCTCACTCGCCTCCCATTTTTCCAGCAGCTCCGGATGGGTGATATTGTTGGCATCGGTGCGGGTAAGATACTGGACGGTATTGCGCAGCACGTTGCTCGGCTCGACCCACGAAATCGTTTGCGGATCCTTGATTTCCTGCACGCGCATGCCGATGCGGATCTTGCCGCCCTTCGGCAGTTCCGACTGCGCTTCTGCCGGCTTTGGCTGTCCGGCCATCGCATACGCCGCGCCCACGGAAACGCCGAGCAACGTCGCAGTTCTCAGGAATTCGCGCCGATCGATTTTGCCGCGCCGCAGTTCACTGCGCAGGTTCGGCAGGTATGGGTGCTCGCCCGGAGTTGCCATTGCACGAAGCCTTCTGTTTGTTGCTGACACCGCGCCGTCTTTGCGGTTCGCGTCAACGTCTCCCGAAATCCAGCATAGGCTCAGTCCGCGACGAACGGGAAGCCTCGTCCGGTCAGACGAAAGCGGCTCAGCGCCAGAGTTGGCGGCTGGCCAAAACTGCCCCTTGGGCAAGTGCTTCGAGCTTGGCCCAGGCGATCTGCGGATGAACGCGGCCGCCGAGACCGCAATCCGTGCACGCCATGACGCGTTCCCTGCCGACGAGTTCCGCAAAGCGGAGGATACGCTCGGCGACAAGCTCCGGGTGCTCGACCACGTTGGTGGCGTGGCTGACGACGCCGGGCAAAATCAGCTTGTCGTCAGGCAGCTTCACGTCCTGCCAGACCTTCCATTCGTGTTCATGACGGACATTGCCGGCCTCGAACGAATAGGCGTGGGCGTTGACCGCCAGCATGACCTCGACGATGTCCCGCATCGGGATGTCTGTCGTATGTGGGCCGTGCCAGCTACCCCAGCACAAGTGAAACCGAATGCGCTCCTGCGGCAGCCCGCGAAGCGCGTGATTGAGCGCCGCGACCTGAAGCATCGCGAACTTTCGATAGTCTTCCACCGTGGGTTCAGGATTGATCATGTCCCAGTTCGTGGCGAGCGCCGGGTCATCGAGCTGCAAGACGAGTCCGGCCTCGACGATCGCCGTGTACTCCTCGCGCATCGCGTCAGCGGCGGCGAACAGAAACTCCTCGTAAGTCTTGTAGTAGATGTTGGCCATCCGCGTGGTACTGCCGGGGGCGATCGAAGTCATGAAGCCTTCGTCCACGCCGGCGGCATCGAGCGCGGCCTTGAAGTTGGCAATGTCTGCCTTGATCGCGTCGCCGCCGATATAGCTCAGCGGAGCAACGCATACTGGCCCTGTCGCTGGCCGAGGGCCCGTCGACACGCCTGACTCGGGGTCAGCATACGCAGCCGCAAACCGCGTGCGATCGCGCCGATCAGCAAAACTCGTCAGCACAGGCTGGCCCGGGCTTGACCGCCGTGGCGCCACATCGTGCATGTCCGGCCCAGCCAGATCGAGACCGCCCAGGCGATGATACGCGTAGCTCATCCATGCACCGAAGTTGACGCGGTGCCCCATTGACTTGCCGAACTCGCCGTCGCCCGGGATGTCGATGCCGAGGCATCTTTGATGCTGGACGACATCGTCGACCGCTGCGCGAAGGCTTTCCTGAAAGCTCGTCTCGTCGAACGCCTCGCCGGCTTCGCGCGACTGATTGGCTGCTATCAGGTCGTCCGGACGTGGCAGGCTCCCGACATGAGTGGTGAGGATACGATTGGAGCTGGCTTTCATGGCTGTCCTCTCATCGCAAGGTTGCGACTCAGCCCCAGAGTTGGCGGCTGGCCAGCGCGGCCCCTTGTGCCAGTGCCTCAAGCTTTGCCCAGGCGATCTGCGGATGAACGCGACCGCCCAATCCGCAGTCAGTGGAGGCGATGACCCGCTCCCTCCCGACTAGATTCGTGAATTGCAGAATGCGCTCGGCGACAAGCTCCGGATGCTCGACCACGTTGGTCGCATGGCTGACAATGCCTGGCAGGATCAGCTTGTTGTCGGGCAGTTTGACTTCCTGCCAGATTTTCCATTCATGCTCATGGCGCACATTGCCAGCTTCAAACGAGTACGCGTGGGCGTCGATCGCCAGCATGACCTCGACGATGTCCCGCATCGGAATGTCCGTAATGTGCGGGCCGTGCCAGCTACCCCAACACAGATGAAACCGGATGCGATCATGGGGCAGACCCTTGATCGCGTGGTTGAGCGCCTCGACGCGGACCATCGAGAACTTCTTGTACTCATCCACCGTCGGCTCAGGGTTGATCATGTCCCAATTCTCGGCAATCGCCGGATCGTCCAGCTGAAGGATGAGCCCCGCATCGACGATTGCCTTGTATTCCTCGCGCATCGCATCGGCGCAGGCGTAAAGCAGTTCTTCCTCAGTCTTGTAGTAGGCATTGCCGATGCGCGAGGCGCTGCCCGGAGCGACCGAGCTCATGAAGCCTTCCTCAACCCCGGCAGCCTGCATCGCCTCCTTGAAATTGGCGATGTCAGCCTTGATTGCGTCGTGGCCGGTATAGGTGATCGGCGCGACGCAGACCGGCGCCGGCGGCCGCGGCCCAGTGGTAATGCCTGACTCGGGATCGGCGTAGGCCGTGGCAAACTGGGTACGGTCCCGACGATCGCCGAAGCTGGTCAGCACCACCTCACCGGGTTGAGACCGCCGCGGCGCCATCTCGTACAGACTGGACTCGCCGAGTTTGAGCCCGCCGAGGCGCTGCCAGGAATATCGCCACCACGAGCCGTAATTAACGCTCTGGCCCATCGGTTTGCCGAACTCGCCGTCACCCGGGATGTCGATGCCGAGGTCGTGCTGACGACGCACGACCTCGGATACTGCGTCCCGCAGCGTCTGCCGAAACGCCTGTTCATCGAAAGCCTCGCCGGCTTCAAGGGCGCGGTTCGCCCCTATCAGCCCGTCCGGACGCGGCAGGCTGCCGACATGGCTGGTGGCAATATGATTGATGCTCGCTTTCATCGTTAACCTCCCTCGGACGACAATGTGCCCCGTAAGCCATACCAAACCAGCGAGAAAGATGGCAGAGGCACACGGACGCCGCTACATTCCGGTGGGATGGATGGATCTCAAAGAAGTCGTGCTTGCGTTTGGCTACGTCTGATTGCGGCGGCACTCGCGATCCAGAGTGTGTCAGTTCGCGCCAGGGCTGCGGAGCCGGACGCCTTCACGCCGGAAAGCTGGGAAATTCAGCAAAGCGCCCAATGCAGTTCCGCAATCCACGAGGCGGAGCAACAGCACCAATTGCCGTCGGGCTTACTGGCCTCGATCGCGCGGGTCGAAAGCGGCCGGCCTGTGACGACGATGAACGACGTGCGTCCCTGGCCTTGGACGATCGATGCTGATGGTAATGGCCTGTTCCTCGACAGCAAGGCGGCGGCTGTGGCCTGGGTAGCGCAGCAGACATCGCATCACAGATATATCGATGTCGGCTGCCTGCAGGTTGACCTGACGCTGCATCCCCACGCATTTGCCTCGCTCGATCAGGCTTTCGATCCGGTGGCGAACGCCGACTATGCGGCGCGGTATCTTTCTGCCCTTTATCGCGACGAGGCCGGGCACAATTGGGACATTGCGGTCGGTCTTTACCATTCTCACACTGCAAGCCTCGCAGCGGACTATCGGGATCGGATAGCGATGGTCGGCGTGCGTATCTTGCATGGCGTGCTCGAACCTGTGCCGCTATACGTGCGTGCCATCCGACAGGGAACACTTCGCCTGCCGCTGGGCGCCGGAAAATCGACGCCGATCAACGTGAACCGGCAGCCCGCTGCGCGTTCACATCGCAGGCTATCCACCTGTCAGATCGAGCGGGTTTTAGGTCCTTACCTCAACGCCTCGGGAAGCAACAATCGATGCACCCAGACCGCTCGCTCGTCAGGGCCTTGATCACGGCGTTTGCCGAGCCACAGCCCGTGACCGCATGCTACCAGCGATATTCAGGGAGGCCGTCATGAACGATGCCGCGCCCGTGTCGGGATACGCCGAGACCTACGCCGCATGGCGCGGCGACCCAGAAGCCTGGTGGTCCGCGGTCGCAGACGGCGTCACGTGGGATCGGCGCTGGGACCGCGTCTTCGATCCCTCGATGGGGCCATACGGCAGATGGTTTCCCGGCGCGATGTTGAACACCTGCTTCAACTGCATCGACCGCCACGTGCTCGCGGGCCGTGGCGAGCAGGCAGCGCTGATCTGGGACAGCCCGATGACGGGCCGGATCGAAACTTTTACCTATGGCCAGATGCAGACGCGCACGGCGAAGCTTGCCGGTGCGTTGGCGGCACTCGGCGTGACGCGCGGCGATCGGGTGGTGATCTACCTGCCGATGGTGCCGGAGGCAGCGATCGCAATGCTCGCCTGCGCGCGGTTGGGCGCCATCCATTCCGTGGTGTTCGGCGGCTTTGCCGCGGCCGAGCTTGCATCGCGTATCGCCGACGCCAAGCCGAAGGTCATCGTGTCCGCGTCATGCGGCCTCGAACCCGGGCGGGTGGTTAAATACAAGCCGCTGCTCGATGCAGCGATCGCACTGTCGCCGCACAAGCCGGACGCTTGCCTGATCCTGCAACGCGATGCCGAGCGCGCCACACTGATCGCCGGGCGCGACCATGATCTGGTCGAAGCCGAGGCTGCGGCAACGCCGCACGATCCGGTTCCCGTCGCTGCCACTGATCCGCTCTACATCCTCTACACTTCCGGCACGACAGGTCGGCCGAAAGGTGTGGTGCGCGATAATGGCGGCCATGCCGTGGCGCTGTGGAATTCGATGCGCATGCTGTATGGCGTCGATGCCGGTGACGTCTATTGGGCGGCGTCGGATGTCGGCTGGGTGGTCGGCCACTCCTACATCGTCTATGCGCCGTTGCTGCGCGGCTGCACCACCGTGATGTACGAGGGCAAGCCGGTCGGCACGCCGGACGCCGGTGCGTTCTGGCGAGTGTGCGCGCAGCACGGCGTGAAGGTGCTGTTCACCGCGCCAACTGCGATGCGTGCGATCAAGCAGCAGGATCCTGACGGCAAGCTGCTTCACGCCCACGATCTGTCGAATCTGGAGGCGCTGTTCCTCGCCGGCGAGCGATGCGATCCCCCGACCGCAGTGTGGGCGGCCGAGTTGCTGGGCAAGCCGGTGGTCGATCATTGGTGGCAGACCGAGACCGGTTGGGCGATCACCGCCGGGTTCCGCGAGTTAGGGCTGTTTCCGTTCAAGCCTGGCTCGGGTGGACGCCCGAGCCCGGGCATCGACCTGCACACACTGGACGACGAGGGGAATGCAGTTGGCGCCGGTCACACTGGCAATCTGTGCGCCAGACTGCCGCTGCCCCCAGGCTGCGCGCCGACCCTCTGGCAGAACGACGAGGGCTACCACACCGCATATCTGTCGGATTTTCCCGGCTGGTATCGCACCGGCGACGCCGGGATGATCGACGCGGAGGGTGACGTCTGGGTGATGGGTCGGACCGACGACATCATCAACGTCGCAGGGCACCGGCTGTCGACGGGCCAGATGGAAGAGGTGCTGGCATCGCATGCAGCAGTCGCCGAATGCGCGGTAGTCGGTGCCAAGGACGATGTGAAGGGTCAAACGCCAATCGGACTCGTGGTGCTGAAGGCGGGCGTGAACCGTCCGGAAGCCGAAATCGTCGCGGAGCTGGTGGCATTGGTACGTGAGCGAATCGGGCCGGTCGCCGCGTTCAAGGACGCCCGAGTGGTGCCGCGGCTACCCAAGACGCGGTCCGGCAAGATACTCCGCGCCTCGATCCGCCGGATCGCAGATGGCGAAACAGCGCCGGCTCCGCCGACCATCGAGGACCCAGCGGCGTTGGACGAAGTCGCACAGGCTTTGCGCCACTGATGTCTCGCGCCAGGTTGTAGTGGCAGGCGCAGGCACCCGCTGTTAACCTGCGGCACGCAATAACAACACTGGGGAAACGCTGCGCATGGCCGATATCCGCATGAGGCTCGGCGTCCATAACCTTGACGCGACACAGGTGGCCGACTTCCGCAAATCCTATGGCCAGATGATGGGGATCAGCGACAACCGTGGCTATCAGGTCCTCGCCGGCCGCCATGGAACACCGGACTGGTATTGCTGGCACCACCAGCAGAACGCCCGCATCGCGCAGAACATGCGGCTGTTCCTGCCCTGGCACCGCGCCTATCTCTACAACTGGGAAATGGCGATGCGAGACCAGGTTCCGGGAGTGACGTTGCCCTGGTGGGATTGGACACTCGGACCGCCGCGACAGAGCGGGCTGCCGGGCATCTTCACCGACCGCACCGGGGCTGATGGCCAGCCGAACCCGCTGCTCGGCTTTCGTGTCAACCTACCGCAGGCCAGACCTTCGATCGTCCGGACCACCAGCCGATCGCCCGGACCACCCGATGGACTTCCGACGCAGGACGACGTCGACAACTGCCTTTCGCGCACGGACTGGTCGGACTTCAGCGACGCCCTCGAGGATATCCACGACCAGATTCATGGCTGGGTATCAGGCGATATGGGGGTCATCGGCACCGCCGCGTTCGACCCGATCTTCTGGTCGCATCATGCGATGATCGACCGCATATGGTGGATCTGGCAGGCACGCAACGGCAACGGCAACATCCCATCTGACTTGGTCGCCCAGGTGCTGCCGCCGTTCAACGTGCAGGTACACGACGTGCTCAACGTGCATGACCTTGGCTATGATTACGGCGCCGCGCAGAGCGTGGTTCCGATTGGAGGGACAAGCTGATGGCTCGAGCATCCAGGAAGGCCCCGGCACGCAAGGAAGCTCCGCCGGCGCCGCGACGCCTCGGCGCACCGAAGCGCATCGGCGGCGGCGCACAGACGTTCACCTCCAAGCCCGTGCAGATCGATTTCGCCTCACCAGAGCATCGACTGACACGCGCCGATCTGGAGATTGATGGCATCTATCACGGCGAGGCGTCGTACGAGGGCCGCGTCTTCTTCAACAATCCCAACGCCGACCACACCACGCCGCGCACCCGCGAGAACGGCTATGCCGGTTCGTTCTACATCTTCGGACACGGCGGCTGTCTTGGCGATCCTGGTCACTGCGAGGTCAACGAAGAGGGACGCGAGGCGTACGATTTCCGCGCGCCGCATCCGCTGACGCTGGCATCGAAACGGGTGACGGTGACGGACACGCTGCGAGAGCTCGCCAGGAGCCACAAGGAGGTCGTCATCACTGTGGTGCCGGTGATAAGCGCCGCCAATGAGCTATGTGATACCAAGAACGTGTTCCGCTGCGAGAACATGCGGTTCGTCAGCTACAACTGAGCCGCGCTGACCGGCCCTACGCAGGGCGAGCGGCTGCCAGTGCGCACAGCGTTTCGACTGCGGCAGCGTTGCTCAGTATCGCCGTCAGCTCCGGCGCCTGCAGCGCGTTGAGCGCATCCTGTAGCGTTTCGGCCTCGTCGAGCTTCGCGCGTGCCTGAACCAGGACGGGGTCGATCGGGTCGAACCGCGGCCGACGCGGCGGCGGCAGCATCGCCTTGTGGACCTCCAGCAGCGACTGGTCCCGCAACAGTTGCGCCACGCTTGGCGCACCCAGCTTCTGCCACTCGTGTTGCAGCGCCAGCGCACGCGCTACTACGGCGGGCGGAACAACATCCTCCGGCGTGCGTAGCAGACCCGCTGCCCTTCGCGCGCCGGTCAGCAACGCCAGAGGGATCGCCAGTGCAAGCCCGAGCACGACCGGCAGCATCCACAGTGCCAGAGAGAGCGAGACTGCCCAGGCCACTCCCCCAAGCAGCAAACCGAGCACGGTATGCCGCTGATAAAGCCGCCGCGTCTCCCCTGCCGGAATTGCGCCGTCGCCACGCCGCTGCGCAACCCATCCTGAATCGCGTCCAACGAGAATTGCCGCCACATCGATCGTCTGGGTGAGCATCACAACCGGTGCGATCAGCCCGGCGATCAGCGTCTCGAACAGGATGCCAGCCAGCAGACGCAGGGCGCCGAAGCCGCGCCGCTCCCGAGCATGCAGCAGGATCACAATGCAGCCCAGCAGCTTCGGCACCAGCAGCAAGCCCATGGTGCCGACGAACATCCACATGGCGCGCACCGGATCGACCACCGGCCATTGCGGAAACAGCGACTTGCCCTGGGGGAAGTAGTCCGGCAGCACGAAGCGCGCCTGCACCGCGATCAGGATGCCGGTGAGAATGAACAGCAGCCACAGCGGCGCTGTGATGTAGGAGCCTACGCCGGTCAGCAGATGCAGTCGACTGATCGCGGCGAGCCCGCGCGACGGCAGCACCGCGAGATGCTGAAGATTGCCCTGACACCAGCGCCGGTCGCGCACGGCGAGATCGGTCAGTGTCGGCGGCGCCTCCTCGTAGCTGCCGCGCACGCCGGGCACCATGTGCACTGCCCATCCACCGCGACGCATCAGTGCCGCCTCGACGAAATCGTGGCTCATGATCGGCCCACCGAACGGCTTGCGGCCGGCAAGCTCGGGAAGCCCCGCACACTCGGCGAAGGCGCGCGTGCGGATTATCGCATTATGGCCCCAGTAATTGCCTTCGGAGCCATGCCACCACGCAATGCCGTGCGCGATCAGCGGTCCATAAACGCGCCCGGCAAACTGCTGCACGCGGGCGAACAGGGTCGTCGCACCGATGATGATCGGCAAGGTCTGGATCAGTCCGACATCGGGATGCCGCTCCATTGCACCGGCCAGCCGCACCAGCGTCTCGCCGCTCATCAGACTGTCCGCGTCGAGGATCAGGAACTGCGCGTATGCGCCCCCGAAGCGCGTCACCCACTCCGCAATGTTGCCTGACTTGCGTGCGACATTCCTCGGACGCCGCCGGTAAAAGATTTGCGCGTGGCTTGCTGTGTTGTCGCGCAACGCCAGGAAGCCTGCCTCCTCGGCAATCCAGATCTCAGCATTGGTGGTGTCGCTGAGGATGAACAGGTCGAACGCATCGGCGGCACCGGTGTCGCGCAGCGACTCCCAGATCGCCTGCAGCCCCGCCATGACACGCGCGGGCTGCTCGTTGTAGGTCGGCATCAGCAATGCGGTACGGGACGCGAGATGCGGCACCGGCGCATTGGCACCTGTCTCCAGCCGACAGCCGCCCCCCGCGAGTTGCGAGCAGAAGCCGGCAAGCCCGCTGGTGAACGACAGCGCAATCCAGGCGAACAAAGCGAGGAACAGCGCCATCATGAAGACTGCCAAAGTCGTCACGCCGTTCACCGCAAACACCAGATACATCTCGTGCGCGCCGGCGATGGTCAGCACGACAGCGCCGCCGATCACCAGAGACCGCCGCAGCCACATGGCACGCGGCGAACTCGCCGGCCGCGGCGTGCGTAGTGGCGCCGTGCGGAGCGACTGCGTCGGCATGGCGAGCGGCGCCTCATCGGGCAGCGCACGAAATGAAGCTGCCGTCAGGTTGTCCATCGGTAAATCCAGGTCTCGGTCAGCGGCGTTTCGCCGTCCATCAGACGCGCGTGCATCTCGACCAGCTTCTCACTCCCCTGGTCGAGCTGAAAACTGAGTCGCCACCCGCCGGTCGCCGGATTCTGTTCCGCGACCGGGTTCTCGATCTTGCCCTTGCTGGCGCCGATATCGATCGTCGGCGGCGCAGCCGCACGGCGACCCTTCAATGCGCCGCCGGCAAAGTCGATGATGAACAGCCGGTTCTTCTGATCTCCCGCCAGGCCGGAGCGCGTCCCGGTCACCTCGGCCACCGTCGTCGCGGCCGGTACCGACCAGCACCAATGCAGCCGGTAATTGAGAATGTATTCACCCTTCGCCTTCAACGGATCGCGCGGCCGCCAGAACGCGACGATGTTGTCGTTGACCTCGCGATCAGTGGGAATTTCGACCAGCTCCACGATGCCGTCACCCCAATCGCCGATCGGCTCGACCCACAGCGAGGGACGGTTCTCGTAGTGTGCCTCGAGGTCCTGGTAATCGCTCAACGACCGGTCACGCTGCATCAGGCCGAAGCCACGCGGGCCTCTGTCGGTGAAGGCGCTGATCTGCAGTGCCCGCGGATTGGCAAGCGGACGCCAGACCCGTTCACCCTTCCCGGTCCACAGCAGCAGTCCATTCGAATCGTGCACTGCCTCGCGATAGTCATCAATCCGTGTGCGATCATTGGCATCGAACAGGAACATCGAGGTAAGCGGTGCGATGCCCACGGTGGCGAGGTCAGCACGCGGATACAGCGCCATTTCGGTATCGAAGATGGTCTGCTTGCCTGGCCGGATGGTGAAGCGGAACGCCGCAGCAGCGCTCTGGCTGTCCAGCAGTGCGCGCACCACGATCGCATCGCTGCCCTTGCTCGGCCGCTCCAGCCAGAATGTGGTGAACCGCGGGAACTCCTCCCCCGTGGGATCGGCAGTCTTGATCGCGAGGCCGCGTGCCGACAGGCCGTAGCCCTGGCCCTTAGCCACCGCACGAAAGTAGCTGGCGCCGAGGAAGGCGCAGATCTCGTCGAAGTAGTTCGGACGGTTGAGCGGGTAATGCAGACGGAAGCCCGCGAAGCCGATGTCGCCAGAGGGTTGCTTCACCTTGTCGAAGGTGAACAGATCCGGACTGTAGCGGATCAGCTCGGCGCGGCCATCGGCGACCTGATAGATCCTGACAGCCTCCTTGTAGAGGAAGCCGCGATGGAAGAACTCGGCAGTGAAACGCAGTTTCTGGCCGCGCCACAGCGCGTGGCCGGGATCGAAGCGGATCGAGCGATACTGCTGATAGTCGAGGTTCTTCAGTTCATCGGGTAGTGAGGCGTCCGGCGCCTGCCATGCTTGCTGCGCCAAATCCCGCGCCAGGTTGCGCACGGTCGCATCATCGAAGGGCATCGACTCCTGGGCCCGCGCGCCACGACCCAGCGCAGCCATGATCGGCAGAACCGCGCCCTGCAGCAGAATATCGCGGCGATGCATCACGTCTCCCCTGGACCAGAATCGCGGGTGGTTTCAGCGCCGGATTGGGGCGAGATCATGCCATTCAAGCCGAGTTGAAGCGCTAAAGCAGCTTCAGCGCCAGGAAGCCGCCGACGATACCGGCGGCAAGCAGGCTCGTCACCAATGTCAATCGCTGCTCGATAAAGTCGCGCACTGGCGTGCCAAAGCAGCGCAGCAAGGCGGCCACCAGAAAGAACCTCCCGCCCCGGGTCACGATGCTGGCGGCCATGAATACGGGAAAGCTGAATTTCGCAGCACCTGAGGCGATTGTGACCAGTTTGTATGGAATTGGCGTCAACCCCTTGATCAGGATCACCGCGAGGCCCCACCGCGCATACCAGGCCTGAAACGATCCCAATGGGTCGGCGCCGAACAGTGCGTGTGCGAGCGGCAGGCGCATGACCTGGTCGAACACGAAGTAGCCGATCGCATAACCAAGTGCGCCGCCCACCACGCTGCCGACCATGCAGATCGCGGCGAAGCGCCATGCCCGATCCGGACGTGCCAGAATCATCGGGATCAGCAGCGCGTCCGGCGGGATCGGAAAGAAGCTGCTCTCGGCAAACGCCACGGCGGCAAGCCACCAGAGCGCGCGCGGCGAGGCGGCCAGCGCAAGAGTGCGCATGTACAGGCGATGCAGCATGGCGGTCTCCTACCACCGATCGCAGCCCCTGGTCACTGATTCGCACCCGCCCTATCGTGCCGCCGCAACCATCCGAGGATCCTGCATGCGCCGCATTGCCTGTCTGATTACGATCCTCGCTTTGGCGACGCTGCACATCGCGCCGGCTCGCGCACAAGGCAACCTGCCGCCGCATGCGTGGCTGTTCGGCGCCTGGACCGGCGGCCTGTTCCCGCCTCCCAGCACGCTCAGCGCCCAAGAGTGCCTCGCGCTGCCGGTCGTGATCTTCACCCGCGATATCGTGATGCGAGCGGTGATCACCGACCAGCTCTACGCTCAGCGCCTGGTGGAAACCGCGCGGGTCACGCCGGAAGGAGCGGAGTTCCGCTTCACCCGCCCGGTGGCGGAGGCCCCGGCCGGCCCGTTCAACCTGTCACCCGGCGGCGCCAGCAACGATGTCGGCTTCGGCTGCTCCAGTCCCGATTACCTGCGCGTGCAGCGCCACGGTGAGAACGAGATCACCTTCCCCGGCTGCACTGATTTCCCCTACCCGCTCGTGCGCTGTTCGGCGCGCTGAGACCATCAGGAGACGTCATTGACATGACCCGTTCCGTTGCACGCCTGCTCGCCGAAAGCCTGGAGGCGCACGACGTCGATCAGATCTTCTGCGTGCCCGGCGAGAGCTACGTCGGGCTGATCAATGCGCTGACCGATATGAACTCACTGCGGCTGATCGTGTGCCGGCACGAGGGTGGCGCCGGCTACATGGCCGTGGCCGACGGCCGTCTGCGCAACCGCGCCGGCTGCTGCATCGTGTCGCGGGGGCCGGGCCTGTCGAATGCCATGGTGTCGTTGCATTCCGCTTATCACGACGCGACGCCGATGGTGATGCTGGTCGGCCAGGTTGAGCGTAAGGATTTCGGCCGCATGGCGCTGCAGGAGCAGAACTACGCGCGGCTGTTGTCGGACGTGACCAAGTCGGTGATCGAGGTGATCGAGCCGGAGCAGGCCTCCGAGGCGATCGCGCGTGCGTTCCATCTGGCGGAGAGCGGCACGCCCGGTCCGGTTGCGGTGATCCTGCCAGAGGACCTGTTCGACGCGACCACCGATGTCGAGGTCGATCAGCCGCGTCCGCGCGTTCTGTCCGGACCACGGAGCGACGACCTGGATCGCCTCGCGGACATGCTGGCGAAGTCTGAGCGGCCACTGATTCTGGTGGGCGGCGCGCTGCTCGGCGATGCTCTGTATGACGAGGCGGTATTCGGCGATCTGCGGCGATTGGCGGAGGATTGGATGCTGCCGATCTCGCCCACGCATCGCCGCCCGCAACTGTTCGACGCGACACATCCGCACTACGGCGGCTACATGGGCATCCGCGTGCCACCTGCGCTGATCACGGAGATGAAGCGCGCCGACCTGATGGTGGCGATCGGCGAGCGGCTGACCGACAGCGTGAGCCAGTCCTACACCTTCCCCGCCGCGCCGCAGCCGCAACTGCCGCTGGTGCACATCTGGCCGGACGCGAACGAAATTGGTCGCGTATGGCGTCCCGAACTCGGCATCGCCGCCTCTCCGCATGAGGTTGTGAAGGCGCTGCTGAAGCGCGGCGCGCCGGCGGGCGCTGAGAAGCGTCGCGGCTGGGTCAGCGGACTGCACGCAATCCACCGCAAGCTGCTTGCGAAGGAGTGGGATCCGACGCCGGATGGTGTGAATTTCGCTGCCATTGTTTGCGAGGTGGACAAGCATCTGGCGCCGGATGCCACGGTAACGTCAGATGCCGGCAACTTCGGCAGCTTCATTCACCGCTATATCGGCTTCAAGCCAGGACAGATCTTCCTGTCGTCGGTGGTGGGCGCGATGGGCTCCGGCATGCCGATGGCGGTTGCCGCCACCTTGCGTCGGCCGGGCAAGCAGGTGATCGCATTCATGGGCGACGGCGGCGCGCTGATGGCCGGCAACGAGATCGCCACCGCGGCTCAGTATGGCGGCGCGCCGATCATCGTGATCTCGGACAACCGGATGTACGGCACGATCGGCATGCATCACCACGTGCGCTATCCGGGGCGGCCGTTCCAGGAATTGATGAAGCTCACCAATCCTGACTTCGCCGCATGGGGACGTTCATTCGGCGCCGAGGGGATCACCATACGCGACGAATTGGAGGTGGCCGACGGCATCGCGCGCGCTTTCGCCGTGAAAACCAAGCCCGTGGTGGTGCACTGCCACACGTCGGCGATTCAAATGAGTGCGTGGCGCCGGTACGAGCCAAAGTAGGCAACGCCCCCAAACCCGTCCCGCAAGGGCGGGGAAGTGCCATCATTTCTCCCCCTCCCCTTGCGGGAGGGGGTCGGTGGGAGGAGGCAACGATATCAGAAAGCGAGCAGGACAACATGCTGCCACTCGACGACAGGCTGCGCTTCGGCATCCAGACCATCCACCGCCGCACCGAGCCGGCGTCCGGTCCATGGCTGCCAAGCATCGACGAGTTGGTCGAACTCGTCGAGCTCGTGGACAGCAGTGGCTACGATTCTCTCTGGGTCGGCGACCACATCTCGTTTGCCGTCCCGGTTCTCGACCCGTTGCTGCAGCTCGCGCAAGCGGCGATGGCGAGCCGGCGGCTGACACTCGGCACGTCGGTCTATCTGCTGCCGTTGCGTCATCCCGCGCCGGTGGCGAAGCAGGTCGCCACTCTGGATCATCTCACCGAGGGTCGTCTGATCTTCGGCGTCGGCGTCGGCGGCGAGTTTCCACGTGAATACGAGGCGTGCGGCATACCGCGCAACGAACGTGGCCCGCGGCTGAGCGAAGGCATCGCGCTGCTGCGACAATTCTGGAGCGGCGCGCCGGTGAGCCACGAAGGCCGGTTCTATGGCCCTTTCACCGAAATCCCGATGCAGCCGCCGGCGCGGCAACGCGGTGGGCCACCGATCTGGTGCGGTGGTCGTTCCGACGGCGCGCTACGACGTACGGGCCGCTTGGCCGATGGCTGGTTATCCTATGTTGTGACACCAGAAATGTACCGCGCTTCGCTGGAGACGATCGATGACCGCGGCGCGCGAGGCAGGGCGGCAGCGTGACCCGCTTCGGCACCGGGCATCTGCTGTTCACCCGCATCGACGACAGCTACGACAAGGCGCTCGACGCCGCGACGGAAACCCTCAGCGTTCGCTACGCGATGGATTTCCGCCGTGCCGCTCAGCGCTATTGCGCGCTGGGGCGTCCTGATCAGGTGGCCGAGCGCATCCGCGAATTCCATGCAGCGGGCGTCCGGCACATCATGCTCGATCTGCTCGGGCCCTACGAACAGCGGCATGATCAGATAACGCGCTTCGCCACCGAAGCGATGCCGCTCCTGCGTGATCTGTCACTGAGAGAAGCGTCATGAGTTCGGCTCGTCGCGATCTGACCGCCATGCTGCGACCGCGCTCGATTGCGCTGGTCGGCGCCACCGATCGCTCGCGCTGGTCGCAGAACACGTTCGACAATCTGATCAACCGGAAATATGCGGGTGAAATCCACCTGGTGAATCGCCGCGGCGGCACAGTGCACGGCCGCAGTGCAGCCACGTCGTGTGCCGCAATCGGCGCGCTGATCGACCTTGCGCTGCTGATGGTCCCGATGCAGGCGATCGATGAGGCGTTGGCGGATCTCGCGGCAGCCAAGGTGCACAACGCGGTGATCCTGACCTCGGGTTTTGCCGAGACCGGCCACGATGGCGCCGATCATCAGGCACGGCTCGCGTCACTGGCACGCCAGCACAATGTATCGCTGCTCGGCCCTAACTGCCTGGGTTTCGTGAACTTCATCGACAACGTGCCGCTGTGGACCGGCGGTTTTCGTGCACCCTCCAAGCCCGGTTCGATCGCAGTCGTCACCCAGAGCGGCGCGAACGGCAGCTTCATCTCCAGCCTGGCGGCGCAACACGAGATCGGTCTGTCGCACATGATCTCGACCGGCAATGAGGCCGACCTCGATTGCGCGCACTTCATCGATCATCTGATCGACCAGCCTGACGTGCGCGCGATAGCGCTGTTCGCCGAGACGATCCGCCATGCGCCAAGCTTCGCCGCCGCAGCACGGCGCGCGATCGCTGCAGCCAAGCCGATCGTCGTGCTGAAGATCGGCCTGTCCGAAGTTACCGCACGGTCCGCACAGGCGCACACCGGCGCGCTGGTCGGCGATGACCGCGTTTTCGACGGCGTATGCCGCCAATACGGCATCGTGCGCGTGGAGTTGATCGAGGACCTGCTGTTCACTGCCGATGTGATCACCCGCACCGGCGTGCTGCGGCCGCAGGGGCTCGGCGTGGTATCGATCTCCGGCGGTGCGTGCGAAATCGCCGCGGATCGCGCGCAGGTGCTGCATTTGCCGATGCCTGCCCTGTCGGACGACGGCGGTCGCCGAACTGCGCACCGCGCTGCCGAGTTTCGGCACGCCGCAACAATCCGCTGGACATCACGGGCGGCGCGGTATTGCAGCCCGATCTGTTCGAGCAGGGCCTGCGCATCCTGGGCAGGCAGCCGGAGTTCTCCGCCCTCGCCTGCCTGTTCGACGTGCCGGTCGCCGACGAGCATGCGACCGAATTCGTGCTTGCCGCATTGCGCCACATCGCGGCGGGCCTGAATGCTGCCAACGTGCCCGCTCTGATGCTCAGCCACACGGTGAAGCCGGTGACCGCAACTTCCACGCGCATCATCGAGGAGATCGGTCTGCCCTACGTCAGCTCCGGTCTGCATCACGGCATGAATGCACTCGGCAATGCATTCTGGTGGTCGGAGCAGTATCGCCGGCTCGCCGGTGCATCGGCGTCGATTGCGACGATCGCTGACGCAAGCGAGCGGCCGCGCTCCGAACGCGCGACGCTGCGATTTCCTCGCGCGGTGCAACGTGCCGGTGGTGCCGACGACATTGGCGCGCGACGCGGATCAGGCGGTCGGCGGCGGCGCGTGCGATCGGTGGCCGCGTGGTGCTGAAGATCGCCTCCGACGACATCGCGCACAAGAGCGATATCGGCGGTGTCGTGCTGAACCTCGAAGGCGATGCCGCGGTCGCCGAGGCGTTCCGGCGCATCATGGCGGTGGCACCCGCCGGTGCGCGCGTCGATGGTGTGCTGGTGGCACCGATGCGCAGCGGCGGGTTGGAGCTGTTCGTCGGCTGCACGCGCGATCCGCAATGGGGGCCGGTCATCGCGGTCGGTCTCGGCGGCGTGTGGGTGGAGGTGCTGCAGGATGTTGCGCTGCGCCCGCTGCCGATCGACGCGACGGAGGTGAAGCGCATGCTCGCCGAACTGCGCGGTGCCAAGCTGCTGCACGGCGTGCGTGGCATGCCGGCCGCCGATCTCGATGCGGTCGCCGCGGTGATCGCGCGCATCGGCGATGCGGCGGTGGCGCTCGGGCCGGACCTCGAGGCGCTGGAGGTCAATCCGCTGTGGGTGCGTGGCGGCGATGTCGAGGCGCTGGATGCGTTGGCGGTATGGCGGACTTGGGAGAGCCCATTCTCCCCCATCCCCTTCGCCGGCGAGGGGAGTCGGGGGAAGCCCGGCAACGCAACCTCGGCGAGGGGGAGGAACGTGCGATGGACCTGAGCCTGTCCGACAAGCATCGAGCCTTGCAGGACGAAGTGCGCGCCTTCATCCGCGAACACGGCCACAAGTCGCCGAAGCTCGGCGGCGGACGCAAGCGGCCTGACCAGAAGGCGCTGGACTGGCAGAAGCTGCTGGTCGACCACGGCTACGTCGCGCGCACCATCCCGCGCGAATACGGCGGCTTCGGCGCGGAACCGGACGTGCTGGAAGCGGCGGTGATCGCATCGGAATTCGCCGCCGCCGGCATCTATGCCGGGCCTGACCAACCAGGGCATCAGCATGCTGGTGCCGACACTGCTGGAGGTCGGCACCGACGAGCAGAAGAAGCAGTGGATCGAGAAGACCATCCGCGGCGATGTCGATCTGGTGCCAGGGTTATTCGGAGCCAGGCGCCGGCAGCGACCTCGCGTCATTGCAGACCCGCGGCGTGCTGCAGGACGGGCATTTCGTCGTCAACGGCCAGAAGATCTGGACCAGCTCGGCGCACTACGCCGACATGATGTTCCTGCTCTGCCGCACCGAACCGGACAAGCCGAAGCACGACGGCATTTCCTATCTGCTGCTGTCGATGAAGACGCCTGGCATCGAGGTGCGACCGTTGCGCACCATGACCGGCCGCGCCGAGTTCAACGAGGTGTTCTTCACCGACGTGCACGTGCCCGAAGACCAGATCGTGCTCGGCCGCGGCAAGGGCTGGTATGTCGCCAACGTGACGCTGAAGCACGAGCGCTCGATGATCGGCAACGCCGAGAAGATGACGACGCGGCTGGAACAGCTCATCGCGCTGCTGAAGTCGAATGGCCTGCTCGGCATGGCGGAATACCGCGACAGGTTGCTGAAGCTTCAAGGCGAGGTGATTAGCCTGGAAGGCGCACAACCTGCGCCTGCTGACCGAGACCGCGCAGGGCGTCGATTCCGGCGTCAGGCGCATGATCATCAAGTATGGCGGCACAATGCTCGGCTTCCGCCTCGCCTCGCTCGCAGTCGACGCCCTCGGCACTGACGGCCTGCCGTTCGAAAGCGCCGGCGAGGATGCCGAGGACGATGACGCGACGACATGGAACATCGACTATCTGTACGATGTCGGCCTGATGATCGGCGGCGGCTCCAACAACATCCAGAAGAACATCATCTGCGGAACGCGGGCTCGATCTGCCGCGCGAGCCAAAGATCGCGAGGACCTGATGGAATTCGCCCTCAGCGAGGAACAACGCCTGTTCGCCGATTCGCTGCGCAGTCTCCTGGCAGATCGCCTGCCGATCGAAGCGCTTCGCCGCCATGCGGAAATCGGCAGTGGCTTCGATGCCGCATTATGGGAAAGTCTGACCGAACTCGGCCTCCCCGGCCTGCTGGTACCCGAACGCTTCGGCGGCGCGGGGCTCGGCGTGCTGGACGCCGCAGTTGCAGCCGAGGCTCTGGGCGGTGCCGCAGCATTCGCGCCATTCGCCGGCAGCGTCGTCATGGCAACGCCTCGCGTTCGTACACGGCGCGACGGAGGAATTGCAGGACGCATGGCTGCCGCGCATCGCCGCCGGCGAGGTGCGCTTTGGCGTGGGATTCGGTAACGCTGTGACCCTGACTGCCGGGCGTCTCTCCGGGCGTGTCGCAGCGGCAATCGATGCCGGCTCGCCGACGCATCTGTTGGTCTATCTGTCCGACGGCAATGCCGCCATCATCGCGGCTGATGACGAAGGTGTCGCACGGCAAATGCACCGCAGCATCGATCGCACGCGGCCAGTGACCGACCTCACCTTCGACAATGCGCGCTCGGTGTTGCTCGATGCGGCGAACCAACCAATCGCGGCGGCACAGCGCGTGCTGGATGCCGGGCGCATTGTACTCGCCGCCGACACGTTGGGCGCCGCCCAACATATGTTTGATCAGGCACTCGCCTTCGTGAAGCAGCGCACGCAGTTCGGCCGTGTTATCGGCAGCTTCCAGGCTGTCAAACACCAATTCGCCGACATGGTGACGATGCTGGAACCCTGTCGCGCCATGGTGTGGTACGCGGCCTACGCACAGGATGCGCTGCCGGGCGAGGCCCGACTTACGGCGCTGCAAACGAAGGCGCATCTCGGCGATGTCGGCCGCGACATCGCACGCATGGCGACGGAGGCGCACGGGGGCATGGGGTTCACCGACCTGCTTGGTCTCCACTACTGGTTCAAACGCATCAGCTTCAATCGCCAAATGCTGGGTAGCCCTGAGCATTGCCGTGATGAGGCCGCGCGCTTGCAGGGGTGGCTCACGTGAATCGTATGCCGTGATCGCCTTCGACGTCCGGCACTACGACAGCATCGGCTCGACCAACGACGAGGCGATGCGGTTGGCACGCGAGGGCGCGGCGCACGGCACCGTCGTTCATGCGGACGAGCAGACCGTCGGCCGCGGCAGGCTGTCGAGGCGCTGGCTCAGCCCGCCCGGCAACCTCTATCTGTCGATCGTGCTGCGCCCGGATGTGCCGGCAGCGCGCTCCGTCGAGATAGGACTTGTCGCCGCGCTGGCGGTCGCGGATGCAGTGGACGCGCTGCTGCCGCAGCACGTGCGCGCTACGTTGAAATGGCCGAACGACGTGCTGGCGCGCAACGGCAAGATCGCCGGCATCTTGCTGGAGCAGGCGGACGACACGCTGATTCTCGGTATTGGTCTGAACATCCTCCAGGCGCCGAGCGGCGTCTCGTACCAGGTTTCAACCATCGTTGGCTGCGGCGGATTGGCCACCGTCGATGGAGCACGGGAAAAACTCCTGTCAGCGCTGGCTAACTGGTTCGGTATCTGGCAGCAGGAAGGCTTTCCGCCGATCCGTGCGAACTGGCTCGCACGTGCGCATCCGCTCGGCGCCACACTGCGCGTGCGGCTCGCGGACCGATTCGTGATCGGCAGCTTCGCTGGCATCGATGATGACGGCGCGCTCCTGCTCGATGCGCCGGACGGTCGCACCCGCATCGTTGCAGGCGATGTGCAGGCGGGATAACGACCAAACCGTCAATACGAACACGGGCCAAGGAGGCTGGTATGGACTTCGGCATCGGCATCGCAACTTCGCACGATTCATGGAAGCTCGCGCAGCGCGCCGAGGAACTCGGCTTCACAAACGCCTGGTTCTTCGACACGCAGATGATCACCGCCGACTGCTTCGTCGCCATGGGTGCCGCGGCGATGAAGACCTCGCGTATCCGTCTCGGTACCGGCGTGCTTGTGCCGTCCAATCGCATCGCCGCGGTGACGGCCAATGCCTTCGCCACGCTGAACGGCATGGCACCTGGCCGGATTGACTTCGGCGTTGGTACAGGCTTCTCGGCGCGTCGCGCCATGGGCCTCGGCGCCATGAAACTCGCCGACATGGAAGAGTACATCCGCGTCGTCTACGGCCTGCTGAACGGCGAAACGCTGGAGACAAACATCGAAGGCAGGCGCAAGAAGATTCGCTTCCTCAATCCCGACTTCGGCCTGATCAACACACGCGATCCAATACGGCTGCACGTCTCGGCCTATGGCCCCAAGTCGCAGGCGCTGACGGCAAAGCTACATGCCGGGTGGAAGAGCTTCGTGTCCGACGTGCCAGGTGCCATGACCGCATTGGAGAGCATGCAGCAGAGCTGGAAAGCCGCAGGTCACAACGCTGGGGACCTTTACGCGACCGCCTGGGCGTGCGGCTGCGTTCTCGCAGACGGCGAACCCGCCGACAGTCCACGCGCAGTCGCGCAGGCCGGACCGCGCGCAGCGGTGTTGCTGCATCGCGCTGCGGATCTCGATATGGAGGGTTGGCAGAACACATCGCCGGTGCCGCCATCGGTGCAGGAACAGGTGACCGGCTACATCGACATGGCGCGCGGCTTCGAACCGCAGGATGCGCGCTATCTCAACAACCACCGCGGCCATTTCGTGTTCGTCAAGCCGGAGGAGCGGAAGTTCATCACCGCCGAATTGATCCGGCACACAACCTTCACCGCCACCGAGCAGGAACTGAAGCAGCGCGTCGAGGCCCTGCGCAGCGCAGGTTGGAGCCAGCTCGTCATCCCGATCACGCCCGGAGAGGAAGGCGCGCTCGAGGACTGGGCCCGGGTCAAGCGTGCATTCGACTGATTAGATTGAGATTTTCGCGTCTTACGGGTGACGCTACCCAGCGGCCTCAATCAGGCGTATCTTAGGTCCAGGAACAAGCCGATCAGAGGGGATACTAAAGCCTTGCGACCGCCCAGGAACGACCGCCAACGGCCACCACGCCGCCGCGGTTTTGATGACGACAACTTTTACGGCAGCGCGCCGCCGCCAATGCCGTTTCCCTCGTTTGCCTCCAGCGCGGCAGGACCGGAGTCGGAGGCGACGGTCAAGTGGTTCAACGCCGAGAAGGGTTACGGTTTTGTGGCATTGAGCGACGGGTCAGGCGACGTTTTCCTGCACGTCAACACGTTGCAGGCCGCCGGCGTCCAAACCGTCAGCCCTGGAGCCACGCTCCGGATCCGCGTCGGTCAGGGGCAGAAAGGGAAACAGGTCGATCAGGTGGTGTCGGTCGATGAGAGCACCGCGGCCGCGACTCCCGCGCGCCGGCCGGGCGGCTTCCAGCAGCGCCCGCAGCGCAGCTTTGAGGGAGGCCCGCGACGGCAGGTCGATCTCAGCACCGCCGTCGAGATGATGGGCACGGTGAAGTGGTACAACCCCGACAAGGGGTTCGGCTTCATCACTCCGCAGTCGGGTGGCAAGGACGTGTTCGTCCACGCGACGGTGTTGGAGCGCGCCGGCCTTGCTCCGTTGCAGGAGGGCCAATCGGTGCGGATGGGCGTCGTGCAGGGCGCAAAGGGGCCGGAAGCCGGAACGATCAGCGTGGACTGATCAAACCGTCGCGAGCGTCTCGAAGACATCGCCCGCCGGGCGCAAGGCGAGAATGTGTCGCCGATGCCATAGCGCGTAGAACAGCAGCTTCCAGCATGCGACGCTTTGCCGCCGACGCCTGATGTGGTTGAACAGCAACCGCACCTTTGCGGGGTCAGCGATTTCCGCCACGCCGGGCTGGGCCGCAACCAGAGGCCCAAGCCGTGACCCCTGCCCCTTGATCCAATCGCCGATTGGCATGGCAAAGCGCTGCCTTGGAGCGAACGGCTGTGCCACCGGCAGGTATTTCTCCAGCCATTTGCGCAGTATCCATTTGCTCAACCCATCGCGCAGCTTCATCCCATCCGGCAGCCGAAACGCTGCCTTCGCCACGCCCGGATCAAGGAACGGCGTGCGTCCCTCCACCGTATGCGCCATCAGGCAGCGATCCAGCTTCAACAACACTCCGTGTGGCATCCAATCTGCCATGTCCGTGGCCTGTGCGGCTGCCAGTCGCGAACGGCCGCCGTCTGATGCCTCGGCCTCCGCAGCAACGATACCGTCGCGCCAGGACGACGGGCGCGTGCGCAGCACATCTACGCGGTCAAAGCTGCCGCGCGCCCACATCGCGCGCCCGCCCCGCCACCACGGCCTCATTGCGCTTTGGTAGCGAGGATAACCGGCAAAGATTTCGTCACCTCCCTCGCCGCTCAGCACCACCTTCACATCCTGTTGCGCGCGCTGCGCCAGGAACCAGGTCGGGATGATCGCGTGGTCAGCCACAGGATCGTCCATGCAGCCGACGATTTCCGGCAGATGACGCCAGACCATCTGCTCGCTGATCTCGATCGTTTCGTGCCTGGCGCCAAGCGCTTTTGCCACAGTGGCGGCATGTTCGCGACAATCCGCCGCGCCCGGCGCATCGAAGCCCGCGGTGAAGGCCAGCACTGGCTGGTTGCTCAGCCGCGCCATCAGCGCAAGCAGCGTCGAGCTGTCGATGCCGCCGGAGAGAAACATGCCGTACGGCACGTCGCTGCGCTGGTGCAGATCGACACTCTCCTCGAGCGCATGATCCAGACGCAGCAGGGCTGCGTCCTCATCGATGTCTTCCGGCCCGCCCTCGGGCATGTGCGATATCCGTTGGCGGTCCAGCACGTGGCCATCGGCGCACGTCAGCGTCTCGCCTGGCAGCAGTCGCTGGATGCCCTCGAAGATGGTGTCTGTGCCGGTGGTGAACTGCAATTGCAGCAGCTCCTCGCGCGCCGCAGGCCGCACCGCACGTGACACAAGTCCGGCCTCCAGCAATGCCTGGGCCTCGGAGGCGAACGCCAACCCGCCTGCCACCTGGGCGATGTACAGCGGCTTGATGCCGAATGGATCGCGGGTCAGCGTGACCGTGCGCTGCATGCGCTCATGGATGGCGATCGCATACATGCCACGCAGATGCCGTGCGTAATCGCCGCCGTCGCGCAACCACAGGTGCAATGGTTGCTCGCAGTCGCTGTTGGTGGCGAAGTTCACCCCCGGCATCGCTGCGCGCAGTTCGCGGTAGTTGCAGATCGCGCCGTCGCAAACCAACGTCGCTGGGCCAGCGAACAGCGGCTGATCTCCGGTGGCAATATCGATGATCGATAGCCGGTTGTGCACCAGCGCGATGCGGCCGACGACTGCGTGCCCGGTGCCGTCTGGGCCGCGATGCCGCAGGCTGTCGATCAGTCGCGACAGCGTCGCGGGATCAGGGGGCGGCGCACCGCTCGACAAATCAATCCAGCAATGCCGCTCATCGGACGGAAATGTCCCTTCGATCAGTTCGCCGCTTCGCGCCCCATATGAGGGAAGCCTGATCGTCACGCCAGATGCGGCCTAAGAGACCTTCGCCCCCGGGGGACGGGCCCTCGGGAGAGTCCTCTAGGCTGAGCCATTGCCGTGGGTCGCCGAAACACCAATTCTTGCCGTATAACTCGTCTGGCCGCACTGCCGCGTCGCGCCGTCCTGGAGATCAAGGGGGACGATCGCGTGTCCTTTCTCCAAGGGCTGGTCTCCAACGACGTGACCGAAGCACGGCCAGGTCACGCAGTGTGGGCAGCGCTTTTGACACCGCAAGGCAAGTGGCTGGCGGACTTCTTCGTGTTTGCGGATGGCGACCGATTGTTGCTCGACTGTGAGGGTGACCAGGCGCCAGCGACGCTGCAGCGCCTGTCGCGCTATCGCCTCCGGTCCAGGGTGACACTCCGGGCAGCCGATGAACTGTCCGTTTATGTGGCCTGGGGCAGCGCACCGACCGCCCAGGCGATCGCCTCCGCTGACCCGCGCCTCCCTGAGGCGGGCTGGCGCCTATTGTCCCCGGTGCTGCTTCCAACGACCGCACTCGAAGTCGATTGGGATCGCCACAGGCTTGCTCTGGGTCTCCCGGACGGCTCACGGGACCTGGAGGTCGAGAAGACGGTCCTGTTGGAGGCGGGGTTCGACGAACTGCACGGCGTGTCCTGGACCAAAGGCTGCTACATGGGCCAGGAGCTGACCGCACGCACGAAATACCGCGGACTGGTGAAGCGCCGTCTCATCCCGGTTGCCATCGAAGGGCCACTCCCGGCGCCCGGGACGCCGGTGACGCGGGACGGCGCAGAGGTGGGGACCATGCGATCCGGGCGGGATCAGACCGGCCTCGCGGTGTTGCGGCTCGATGCTCTCGACAGCGCCCTGAAGTGCGGCCCCGCCACGCTGGTGCCGCGGATGCCCGCCTGGATGCAGTCGCACTGACGCCACGTGCCCATCGCCGCATCACCCTTGCGCATCGTGAATGCCATGCTGGGTCGCGGGCTCGGTGGGCTTGAGCAGGCCTTGCTCGACTATGGCGATGCGCTGAGCCGAATTCGGCCACGAAGTCCACGCAGTGATCCATCCCGACGCGGCGATCCGCCCCGCACTCGTGGCGCGCGGAGCGATATGGCACGGACTGCTGCATCACGGCTCATGGGACCTGATCGCGGCGATACGGCTCCGCCTGCTGCTCCGGCGATTGCACGCCAACGTGTGCATCGCCCACGGCAATCGCGCCATGAGCCTGCTGCGGCAGGCCGGGGCAAACCCGCTGATCGCCGTTCTGCCAAACTACAAGATGAGGTGCCGTGGCGCTGCCGCGGTGTTCCACCCAACCCTTGACCTGAAGCGCCATGCCCAAAGTCAGGGCGTGCTGGATACCTGCCTGTACCACATCCCGAGCATGGTCGATGTGCCCCCGACACCGCCATCACGCTTTTGGCGGCAGCCACCGGTCATCGGCGCGATGGGACGCTTCGTCCCGAAGAAGGGCTTCGACATCTTCATTGCCGCGCTCGGCCAGTTGCGATCGCATGGCGTCCCGTTTCGTGCCGTCCTTGCCGGTGATGGCCCGGAACGGGCGGCGCTTGAACAACTTTCGGCGCGACATGGTCTTGCCGAAGCATTGACCTTTCCAGGCTGGGTGAACGACAAGCGGACGTTCTTTGCCGGTGTCGACGTGTTCTGCCTGCCTTCACATCACGAGCCGTTCGGTATCGTCCTGATTGAGGCAATGGCGCAGGCGATGCCGATCGTCTCGACCGACAGCGAAGGCCCGTCAGAGATCCTGCGCGATGGATCCGACGGCATGTTGGTTCCGCGCGGCAACGTCGAGCGGTTGGCGCAGGTGCTCGGTGGGTTGATCGCTGACCCGGAACGCGCGGCCCTGCTCGGGGCAGACGCCTACCGGCACGCCAGAGAGACATTCGATATGCCCTGTGTCGGAGCTCGAACTCGACGTTGCGGTGCGTCGCGTCGTGCAGGGCATGCCATTGCTGACCGCTGACGAGATCGGCGCAACCGCCTGAGGTGACCAGATGAGCGAAACGCAGGCGATCGACTGGGAAAGCCGCTATCGGGACGGCAACACCGGTTGGGAACGGCATGGCCTGAATCCCGCATTCCTCGCTTGGCGCGATTTCGGGCATTCTCGCGCCGTGCCGCATCCTGATCCCCGGTGGCGGGCGCAGTCTGGAGCCGCTGGCGCTTGCCGAGGCTGGCTTCGACGTCACGGTGGTGGACGCAGCGCCAAGCGCGGTCGCAGCGCAGCGCTCGCTTTTCGAAAGGCTGACACTTCCGGCGCGGGCTGAGCACGCCAACCTGTTCGACTGGGAGCCGGACCGGCCATTCGATGCCATCTATGACCAGACCTGTCTTTGCGCACTTTCGCCGGGTCTATGGCCTGGCTACACTCGGCGGCTGCACCGTTGGCTGCGTCTGGACGGATCGCTGTTCATCCTGTTTATGCAAAGCGACCGGCCGAATGGGCCGCCGTTCCATTGCGATGTCGACGCCATGCGCCGGCTGTTCGCTACGCCGGCATGGCGCTGGAGCGAGCCCCTCGAACGGGTCGAGCACCCGTCCGGCCTGGTCGAGCAGCCGGCTTTGCTTCGACGGCTCTGACGAGCCCTCACAGGCGTACGGACCCGTAGGTTCGGTTGGCGCGCATGGCTCTAACGGAGACTTTACGTTTGCCTGACGGGACCTTATAGCCAACAACGTCAACCTTTGGTTGACGGTGCCCTGTTACCACACCGCGCCTTGCTGGCGCTAAAATGACGACAGAAGATCACTTGTCGTGAGGTCTTGAACCATTTGTTAGGGGTACAAAGGATCGAATTGCTCGCCAATGGGACAACGGGGATACGTGCCCCCGGTGGGTGGTAATAGTGGACCGGCTTACGAGTATGACCGTATTCGCCAGGGTAGCGAGCACCCGTAGTTTCTCGGGGGCGGCCCGCGAACTCGGGATTTCCCAGGCGACTGCCAGCAAGCATGTGCAGACCCTGGAGGACTGGCTTGGCGTTCGGCTGTTGCACCGCACGACACGGCGCGTTGCACTGACCGATGTCGGTGACAGCTTCTTCGTCCAGTGCACGCGGATCCTCGAGGAAATGGAGACGGCACGCTCCTCGGCCAAGCCGGAAGCTCCGGTGCGTGGCAACATGCGCATAACCGCGCCGGTTGTATTCGGCAGCACGCGGCTCGGTCCTCTCGTCGTCGATTTCATGCACCGGCATCCGGACCTGTCGCTGAACGTCGAGTTGTCAGATCGCTCAGTCGATTTGATCGAGGAAGGCTACGATCTCGCAATTCGCACCAGCCCGACCACCGGCACCGGCCTCATCGCCTGGCCGCTGATGCCACTCGCCTATGTGCTCTGTGCGGCGCCGTCCTATCTCGCCCGCCATGGCGTGCCCTCCACGCCCACGGAACTCAGCACGCATCACTGCATCACCGGCAACAACTCAGCCGGCGTGAGCTGGAGTTTCGATGGACCGGACGGGCAAACCGAGGTGCCGATCTATGGCAGGTTGCAGGTCAACAACGCCATGATGCGATGCGATGTCGCGCGCGCTGGTGCAGGGATCCTGCTTTGCGCGCAGTATCTGGTAGAAAATGATTTCGCCAACGACCGGCTCGTCAGGCTGCTGCCGAACCACAAGCCGGCGGGCGGCACGTTGCATGCCGTCAGCCCAGCCTACCGCGCCGGTTCGCCCAAGGTCCGCAGTCTGGTCAGCCATCTCACAAATCAGCTCAACGCTGCCGGATAACGATTGGCTCAACTCCCTGGCGCTTGTTAATCAGGGTGCGTGCCGAACTTTTTGCTGGAAAAGCGTGCCGGTGGGCGGGTCGCGGGAGTGGACGAGGTAGGGCGCGGCCCGCTCGCCGGCCCGGTCGTCGCCGCCGCAGTAGTATTTCCGACCGGCGTGCCGCGCCGGCTGGCCGCGCTGCTCGATGATTCGAAGAAGCTGACACCCGAACAGCGGCTGACTGCATTCCAGGCGCTGCGTTTGTCTGGCCGTGCCGAAATCGCCGTCGGGGCAGCGTCCGTGGCGGAAATCGAGCGTCTGAACATCCTGCGTGCCGCATTGCTGGCGATGTGCCGCGCAGTCGCCCGCCTCCCATCTGCGCCTGATCTTGTCCTGGTTGATGGTAACCAGCCTCCCCCGCTGCCCTGCGCCGTGCAATGCGTTGTCGGCGGTGACGGGCGTTCGCTGTCGATCGCCGCCGCCTCGATCGTTGCCAAAGTTCTGCGCGACCGGGCGATGTCCCGGCTGGCGGTGCGCTTCCCGGACTATGGCTGGGGCAGCAACGTCGGCTACGCGACCGAATTCCATGTGGCGGCGCTGCGCCGGCTGGGGCCGACCCGTCATCATCGGCCGAGCTTTGGCACGGTGAGCCAGCTCGCGCTGGAACTCGGCATGTCCGAAGCCTCTGCTCAGCGCACCCTCTCGATCTGACCGATTGACGCGGCTGCGGGCAGGCCGCCACGATGTAACCGCCGCTCAGTCTCGCGGCCCCGCCGCAACCCCGTCACACGGAAGCACCGTGGAAGTCGTCCGCGAATTGCCGCTCGATCAGGTCATGCTTGGAGACTGCGTGCAGCTCATGCGCATGCTGCCGCCGGCCTCGGTGCATTGCGTGTTCGCCGATCCGCCCTACAACCTACAGCTCCGGGGTGAACTGCGCCGGCCGGACGATAGCCTGGTCGACGGTGTGGACGAGGAATGGGACCGGTTCGCCGACTTCGCCACCTATGACGCGTTCACCCTTGAGTGGCTCACCGAATGCCGCCGGCTGCTGCGCAAGGACGGCACGCTGTGGGTGATCGGCGCCTATCACAACATCTTCCGCATCGGCGCCGCGTTGCAGGACCTGGGGTTCTGGGTGCTGAACGACGTGATCTGGCGCAAGGCCAATCCGATGCCGAATTTCCGTGGCCGGCGTTTCACCAATGCCCACGAGACACTGATTTGGGCGGCTCGCGGCCGAGAACTCGCGCCACCGGTTCAACTACGCGGCGATGAAGGCGCTGAACGACGACATCCAGATGCGCAGCGACTGGTTTCTGCCGCTATGCACCGGGCCGGAACGTCTGCGCAACCAGCACGGGCTGAAGCTGCATCCGACCCAGAAACCCGAGGCGCTGCTGCACCGCGTGCTCCTGGCCAGCACAGCACCCGGCGACATAGTGCTCGATCCGTTCATCGGCACCGGCACGACGGGTGTGGTTGCGAAGCGGCTGCATCGACACTTCATCGGCATCGAGCGGCATCCCGCCTACGCAGAGGCCGCGATTGGCAGGGTCCGGGCAACGCGGCCCGTGCCGGAGGAAGGATTGTCGGGCGCCATATCGAAGCGTGATGTGCCGCGGGTGCCGTTTGGCAGTTTGGTTGAGCGGGGACTGCTGCCGCCTGGAACCAAATTGTTCGATCGAATGCGCCGGATCAGTGCCGTTGTGGCTGCCGACGGGTCGGTGGTGGCTGGTGCGGTACGAGGCTCGATCCACAAGGTGGGGGCAACGGTCCAGAACGCTCCGGCCTGCAATGGCTGGACTTTCTGGCACTTCGAACGGGACGGACGACTGATGCCGCTCGACGTGCTGCGGGATCCCGAGCCCACGACGAAGCCATGACGCCGGCGGGCTCCGCCTGCGTCCCTACGGCCACAGAAGATAAGTGCGAATTTGCTCACCAGGATTGCGCAAATCCACGGCTGCAGGAGTCTCAAACAGCAGTTTCATATCCGCATTGAAAGGAGGCTGATCGAGGAACAGTGCTGAGTCCAGCCATATGCGGGTGTCCACGCCATGAGAGATATCGCGATTCGGTATGCACCTAGCTGCCGGACCTGGTTGATGATCCGTGTAAACCACGTACCGGAATTGCCGAAGCTTCGGCATGACCTCGAGTATCTCGCCGTTGGACAGGTGCTGAAATACTTCGCGGATGAGGCAGAGCTCGCCTTCCGGCAATTGATCCTTGATGATATCAAGGCATGCAAAGGTGACCTTGTCGCTGCGGTGCTTGGCTACGTTCTCGCGCACCAGCGATTTGACGATATCGATGCCCACATATGAGATTTCGTCGTTGAGAAACTGGCGGGCGACTCGAAAATCCCCGCAACCAAGATCGACGACAGAGCTTATGTTCCGTTCAGCTATGAAAGCCCCGATACCCTGTGCATAGATGCAAGCGGCGTTGCCGTCCGAACCCGGCCCCGAATAGAATTCGCCTTGTTCGCCGCCCCACAAGCTTTGATTGTAAACGCTCTCGAACACCTCGCTCACCGGGTGACGGGCGTTGCGCGCCCACCGCATCTCCCGCTTGATGCGACGCGACGCGCGTCTGATTGGCCACGGCGTGTAAGCCTTGACCACGTCCAACACCCCCATCGACTTGCCTCCTGCTTGCTTGATGCTGACTGACCGGCCCGGCCCCTCGGAACGAGGTCAGACTGGAAGACTTAGCTGGGACATCACCGTAACGACCACTAAACTTCGTGTAAGTCGGGGGTGAGATATGCTTTGCGAAAGTTTCCTTGACCGGGTCAGGGTTTGTCGTGCTCCAGGCCTCAGCGCGGAGGCAACCATGAGGAGTATCCCGAGATCGGATGTTTCCCTCGAAAGCGCCAGCGTGGTGTTGTGGAGGCGAGCCGCAGGATCGTGCACCAGGACAAAGTTGACGAGTGAGCCGAACGCGCAAATCGGCTTGGCGCCAGGTCCATATCCGCAGTGCCTTCAGTCGCGTCGCGGGTTGCGACTGACCTTGGGCCGGACGGCATCCGCGTATGGGTTGGATGGCCAGTTGTGCACCCAATCGACATGCGCGTAGGCGGGCAACTGGGCCCGATTGGGCTCGGTATCGCTGCCGCCGTAGTCCGCCCCCGTCAGGACGTACCAGAGGGCTGGATAGATATCGTAATTCCCTCCAGGGCTTGGTCGCGACCACCGCTCAATCCCGTCAATGTACCACATGATCGTGGTCCGGGTCCACTCAATGGCGTACGTGTGCATTTGGGTGATATCAATGCCGCGAACCTCTGTCGATGGCCATCCATTGCGGGTCGCTAGATTGAATTTCACGTGCTGCGAGCCGTCGCCATTGGTGTA
Source organism: uncultured Alphaproteobacteria bacterium (assembly GCA_963799415.1). Lineage (GTDB taxonomy): Bacteria > Pseudomonadota > Alphaproteobacteria > Acetobacterales > Acetobacteraceae > JAMXLO01. Next base: position 91,472 of record CAWCXI010000034.1, read on the forward strand.
GAGTACGATGTCAATCTCAAATGGGAAGGCCACGTCGCCGGTTTCCAGGCATGCCTGGAACGTAAGCCCGGACACTGCGTCAACAGACGCCCTGATCTCGAAGTAGCCGTATAGCTGCTTCTGAACCGAGTAGAGCAGTGTGCCGACAAACGGCATATGGATCCCGGCTGATAAGTCGATCCACGATTGGTAGGCTGGCGGTGTTGGCATTAGGCCCAGATGCAACTGACCGTTGGATGCAGTGTAGAGGCCCTTGACCGGCGTCTTCGAATTGAACGGGTTCGTCCACCACATGTGCGTGTCGCCTTCGAACCAGTTCGGACCGCCTCGTCCGTTCGGGGTACGCGGCGCAATCAATCCCCAGATATCGCGGCCGGTTGGCCGGTAATGCAGCGACAGCGAGTTGAATTCATCGTCGAGTGAAGGCGGCGGCAGCGCGTTATCGTTGGAGGTGGCCCAGGAGGCTACCGAGGATACCAGCAGCAGGACGAGAACGGTCAGTGTGGTCCGGGTCACCAAACTGAGTGCAGGTTGGTGTCGCCCCGATGCGGGCACGATTGCGAGGTGGCAGGGAAGCCGATCGCGTGCCCGCGCTGCCGCAACGGGTCGTTCCGCCTTGCTGACTGTCACCATTTGGCCAATCTATCCGGCGATGCCAATGCGGTAAAGCAATGCAAAAGGACATCCCTTCACCGAGTTGACCGGAGCATGTCGATCGTCTGGTGTCGCACGCGACCGGTCACGCGTCCTTCCGGACCGTATTGCGCGACACCTTCAGATCACGCGCGATCTCCATGATCGACTTGCCCTTAGCCAAATGATAGCGTTGCATCCGAGCAGCCGCTGCGAATTCTCCAGGCGCTACCCGTTCACCTCGCGGTCCGCCGAACCAGGCCGGACCTATGGCGTAACCCGACAGCAACACCGACAGGCCGGTCAGGCATTTAGTGTCGTCATGACGATCCCAACTTTGCAAAACGCGTCGAAGCGCGGTAACCCTGCCCGCCAGATGGTCGGAACGGCCGACTATCTGGCGAACCAGGGTGACAATGCCTGAAATCTCGATCGTGACCCCTGGTTGCAACCCGCGCACAATCGAAGCTGCCTCGCCCAGACCGCGTCGAATATCGCCCAAGTACTCGTCAAACCTGTACCGCAATTACTTGCCAAAGTTACTGACCCTAATGTTGCTCCTGGCAAAACAACTTGGTTCGATACCTCAGTCCCTCCTGAATGCTGCCCGGCAGTCGCTGAAGCGTCGCTCGGGCAACTGTTTTACCGTCGGTTCACAAATTGACCCCTGACGCCGACGAAGCGCCGTTCTTCGACCGCGTCTGGCTGCGTCTTCGACAAGCCGCCTCTCGCCGTTCGCTTGGCAACGTCGCAGCGCTCGGCCTGGGAAGCGCCGTTGGACAGGGATTGGTTGTCGCCGCCTCACCCATCCTTACCCGCTTCTATGATCCGCACGATTTTGGCCTGTTCGGATCCTTCAATGCGATTGTGACCACAATCATCGCTGCCTCCACGCTGATGTTTCACCAAGCGATCGTGATTGAGGAGGCCGATAGGGACTCCGTGACCTCAACGGCCCTGTGCCTGAGCGTGGCAACCTCTTTCGCTCTGGGCTCGGCAGGAGGCGCGCTGCTTCTCTATGGCTGGCTGGCACGAGTATTTGGTCCGGCCGTGGCCGTCAGCCTATGTTGGCTCGGTCCAATCTCGATTTTTGCGGCTGCTCTGTTCGTTACTCTCCAATCTGTTTGCATCAGACGCCAATGGTTTAAGCCCCTGGCCTTCTATCAGGTTGTCAGATCGGCTCTGGTTGTCATATTCCAGCTATCCCTCTGGATATTTTGGCCCAACCTATATGGTTTGATTGTTGGCCAGCTCCTTGGCCAAATCCTTGCATTGTTCGTATTGGCGCGGGTCTGGCCATTCCTTCTGGAGGCACTGTCCGCAACGCGTCATTTGGCGGCTATGCGACACGTTGCCGTGCGCTATTCTCATTTCGCAATCTACGGGGCTCCACAGTCCGTGCTCAACTCGCTTTCCGGGAATGTCCCGACCTTGTTGTTGACTGGGTTTTTCGGCGCGAACGAGACGGGACTGTTCTGGTTGGCCTACCGGATACTGATCTTGCCGAATCAGGTCCTCGTGGAGAGCATGCGCAGCGTTCTGTTCCAGAAACTGAACGAGGTTCATCTATCCGGCGAATTCATGCAGCCATTGATGCGAAAGGCGGCCCTCCAGCTTGCTATGCTCTGCGGGCCAATTGCGCTGGTTCTGCTCGCCTTCGGACCATACTTGTTTGCATGGGTCTTCGGCCCGAACTGGGCACGTGCGGGGACCGATGCGCAGATACTCGCCTTATCCTGGATGCTTGGCAACGTTTCCGTGCCGGCGTCGATCGGTGCAGTTATTCTGGGTCTTCAGCGTTCCTATTTTCTCCTGGAACTGGTGATGCTCGGTGTGCGGGCGATTGGAATCTGCGTCGGGGCTCTTCTGCATAGCAGCAGCGTGGCTCTCATTCTGTTCTCTGCGGCTGCAGGCACTTCCAGTATGCTTCTGATGCTGATGGTTACAGTTGCCGACAGGAGAAACCGTACTGCGATCACGGAACCGGGTGAGAGACGTCCACCCTAGCCGGCAACTGCACCTGGCTGGCAGCAAGTGCCCTGAATAGCGCATCTTCGCCGGGTGGTGAGTATGCCGCGGTGCTCACTGCGGAGAAGGTGCGCTGCGGGTGGTTTTGCGCCTGGCCACACACCGCCTGAGCCGTCGTCTCAGCACGCCGCGTGAGACAAGACCGGACGGATCACATGCCGAACCGCAGCGTCAGCAGCCCGATGCTGCGCGTATAATTGCCCGTGGTCAGCAGTGTTGGTGAACTGCTGCCCCTCTGATCGGTGAAATCATATGTCGCCGACAGCCGCATGTTGCGGTTCACCAGCCAGGTCACACCCGCGCCAACCGAATAATCGCTCGCCTGCCCACCGCCCTGCAAGAAGTTCGCACGCTGTGCACCAGCCGACACCTGCAACAGCACATTGCGCAGATACTCGTGATCCAGCACCAGCCGCGCACTGGTGTAGGTGTAGCCGACATTGCCTTCCTGTGCGGCGTCCTCGATGCTGCGGCTCGCAGTGGCAGTGAGGGTGGTCAGCCCGCCCGGGCTCCAGATCAGCACAGCCTCTGCGATCGGTGCCTGATGCGCCGGGTACTGCGGCGCATGGAATGACCGCACTTCCCATCCAACCAGCACGCGATAGCGCCATACCGCATCTGTATCATCGTCGAGTCCCGCCAACACCTGATACCCGGTTGAATCGAGCGTCGGCACACCCGGCTGCGGCGCCAAATAGTTCTGACCCAGCACCCGCGTCACCAGCAGCAGATTACGCTGCGGCGACATCTCGTACCGTGTGGTTACCGCGCCTTGCAGCACATTCCGATCCCGATACGCCTGCGACCTCGGCACGCCCAAGATCGTTGTCGCCTCATAGTGATACGTTGAGAACGCAACGCTCGGGGTCACCGAGAAGCGGTTCATTGCAATCGTGTAGCCGATGCGCACGTCATTCACGCTATAGGCGACAGGCGCGTCCGACGGCAGCGCGTCGAGCTCGGTGCGCGCCTGATGCAGGTCGAAATGCGCCACCGCCACAGTTAGCTCATCATGGCCGATCGACACCGCACCACCCAACGATGCAGTCCAGTTGGTATAGCTCTGCTGCGGTTGATCCAGGTAACGCTGGTCGTCGACGCCGACATAGCCACCCAGCCTGTCACGCGACCAGTCGGAGCCGATCAGCAGCGACGGATGCGTGCCGATCAACCAGCTTCCATGCTTGGTGTCGCCACTGCCAAGCACGTTGTCGTCGTAGCCCAGCCCTTCCACCCATTGTGGGTAAAACAGGAAATCGCCCACCCGCACACCGGGAGGGTCATAATCCGGCCGCGCCCGTGAGGCGACGGTCACACCCGGCGCCTCGCCGTAACCCGGCACGCCGGTTGGAAAATAGGTCGACAGCAGCTCCGCCCGCACGCCGCCGCAGAAAGCCACGCCGCCTAGTGCCGCGCCGAAGCTCAGACGCCGCAACCATCCGCGCCAGCCCGCCATGGCGCGCGACCATGACCGGCACGACCTACCATTACGTTAATACGCGACTACAGATGCGGCGCGCCCAACGGCCGCAGATCGTCGTTCGCCCGCGGCAACTGCGTCTCCCATCCGCCACCCAGCGCCTTGTAGAGCGCTACCAGGTTCGCCGACACGTTGGTGGTCGCAATCGCAAGCTGCTGCTGCGTGGACAGCAGGTTCTGCTGCGCCGTCAGCACTTGCAGGAAGTCGGCGACGCCCTCCTGATAGCGGCTCTGTGCCAACCCAAGCGCACGCTGGTTCTGCACCACGGCCTGCGCCAACTGGTCGCGCCGCGCCTGCTCGGTCCGATACGCGGTCAGCGCATTGTCCACATCATGCCACGCGGACAGCACGGTCTTCTGGTAGTTGATCGCGGCTTCCTGCTGTTGCGCCTTGCGCAGTTCAAGAGTCCCCCTGAGCTGACCGCCCTGGAAGATCGGAATGGTGATCCCCGGCCCCATCGCGTATTGCCGCGCATCGATGTTGAACATCTTCCAAGGCTGCAGCGCCTGCAGTCCCACACTGCCCGACAGCGTCACCGACGGATAGAAGCTCGCCACGGCCACGCCGATGTCGGCGGTCGCCGCGTGCAATTGCGCCTCCGCCTGGCGGATGTCGGGGCGCCGCCGCGCCAGCTCAGACGGCAGGCCCACCGGAACCTTCGGCGGCACCGGCGGTACGCGCTGCGCGCGGATCAGTTCCGCCTGCAACGCGTTGGGCGGCTGGCCCAGCAGCAAACTGATCGCGTTGATCAGCTCGAACTCCTGCTGCTCGAGCGGCGGGATCTGGGCCGCCGTCGTGCGCACCTGAGCAGCGGCATTGGCCACGTCGAGATCAGTGGTCACACCACCCGACGCGCGTTGCTGCGTGAGTTGCAGGCTCTGCTGTGACGTCCTCAGGTTGTCGCGCGCGATGCGCAACTGCGACTGCGTGCCACGCAATTGCATGTAGTCGCGCGCAAGCTCCGCCAGGCTGCTGAGCAGCGTGGCCCGTCGCGCCTCGGCTGACGCTTCCACCGAGGCACCCGCGGACTCCACCGAACGCCGCACCCCGCCCCACAGATCGAGTTCCCACGATGCGTCGAAGCCAACCTGATAGACGTCGAACGGGTTGAGATGCGAGCTCTTGAGACCGCCCGTTGTGTTGCCGAAGGCGCCATTGGCGCCGAGCGCGTTGGGCGCGTTTGAGAACACGCCCACATCGCTCGTCTTCTGCCGCGCATAAGAACCGTTGGCGTTGAGTGTCGGAAACTGTGCCGCACCTACCACAGCCAATTGGGCGCGGGACTCGGCGATGCGCACCGTGGCGACCTGCACGTCGAGGTTCTCGCTGGCAACGCGGCGCTCCAGTTTGGTCAGAATCGGATCCTTGAACAGCTTCCACCAGTTCGGATCGATGGCCCCAGCCACCGCGACGCTGGGTTCACGCGGTATAGCTTCGGCCTTCTTCGCGAACCAGGAGGCAGGCGAAAGCCACTCGGGCGACGCGTAGTTAGGACCCACAGTGCAGGCGCCAAGCGCCAGCAGCAGGGCGACAGCGGGAATTCGTCTCAACATCAACCCTCGTCCCGGCCGCGCCCGGGCGCCGCCTGTCCTCCGCTTCTAACGCGGGAACCGTCCGTGAAGCCAGAGCGAACCGGGATCCACTGGCCGGTGCCCTACTGTCGCTCGAACTTCACGACCCTCCGAACGCGCCCCCACTCGCCCGGCTGCACGACGTAGAAGTCGCCGTGTGTATCGCCCCAGATGCCGTGACACGAGCGATGGATCGGATCCCCCCACCGCGCCAGCCGCTCGCCGTCGAGCGTCAGGATGCTGATCATCCCGCCGTTGTGCTCGGCCACGTAAACGATGTCGTCCGGATCGACGTAGAAGAACGCCGGCCCGATCAGCTCAGTCGGCCACACCTCAAGCAGCTTCCCCGCCTGATCGAACACCTGCACACGGTCATTCTCCCGATCGGCCACCAGCAGCCGACCGCGCCGATCGATCCACACCCCGTGCGGCAGGTTGAATTGCCCCGGTGCCTTGCCAGGCTCACCCCACGAGAACAGGTACTTCGCATCCGCCGAGTACTTGTGGACACGCGCATTGCCGTAGCCGTCGCTCATGAACATCGAGCCGTCCGGCGCGAAGGCGATGTCGGTCGGGATGTTGAACGGCCCCCCACCATGGGTCACCTTCTTCCACGCGGTCGAACTGTAGTCGTCGTCCGGCACACCGGTATCCGCGCGCCGCCCCTCCGGCAGCCCGATGGTCTGCAGCAGCTCACCCTCGGGGGTGAATTTCATAAACTGCATGGTGTGCCCGTCGGTGAGCCAGGCGAAGCCCTGATCATCGAACCGGATGGCGTGGGGGAAACGGAACATGCCCGCGCCCCAGGAGAACAGGAACTCGCCATCGCGATCGAACACGACGACGGGATGTTCGCTGCTTCGATTAAAGCAGTAGATACGGTCGTGGGGATCTACCGCCACCGCCGCCGGCTTCATCTCGACACCGGCCGGCACCCGCGCCCAGTCCTCGTGCTTCTTGTAGGTGTACTTACCGCTGCCTACGATCGTTTCCATTGCTCCTCTCCCTAGTTTTGCTGCGTGGTTGCCACGCACGTCAGGCCGGTGCGAAGACATCCTCGTGTGACGCAGCACCCTGCCCTTTGGTCGGCACAGCGAACAGCGCGTCGCGTTGCAGCACCGGCACCACCTGATCCGCGAACAGGCGCATGTTCAGCTCACCTTCCTCGTGCGGCATGCCGCCATAGGAGAAGTCGGCGATCACATGTTCGGTGCCTGTGAGCGCGCGCAGCTCGGCAATCTGCTGGATGCAGTCATCCGGCGTTCCAACAATCTGGATCTTCACGTAGAACTCTGTCGCCTTCTCCCGCGCAGCGTCCTCCTTCATCTTCGCATAGGTCTTGGTCATCTTACCGTACGCCTCGTAGCCCTTCACTGTCGCCAGATGGCCATCTGAGAAATGGTAGTGACTGTCGATCGAATCCCACTTCCGTCCGAGATACCGCATGGCGCGTTCGCGCGCCTCGTCACGGCTTTCGGCGCAGGAGACATTGGTGAGAATGAGCGGCGGTGGCGCTACGTGTCCGACAGCGGCGGCGATCTCGCGGAACCTGTCGATGTCGGCCGCGGCCTTCGGCCACTCGTTCTGCATGATCACCATCATGCCGAAGCCGAGTTTCGCCATGACCTCGGCTGACTCGGGCGTGACGGCGGAAACGAAGAAGCGCCGCTCGGGATTGGACAGTGGTCGCGGGCGTATCGAGGTGAGCGGTATCTGATAGTATTCGCCCTGCCATTCGAACTCGGGCTGGCTGAGCGCCAGGCGAATAAGCTGTGCTGACTCGGCAAACCGCGCGCGCGCCTCCTCCATAGGGATGCGGAAGCCTGCGTACTCCACGCTCGCCGCGCCGCGGCCGAAGCCGAACAGGCAGCGCCCGCCGCACAGAACGTCGAGCAGCGCGATGCTCTCGGCGACGCGGATCGGATCGTGCCACGGCAGCACGATGACGGCTGTGCCGAGCTGCACGCGCTTCGTCCGACCGGCGAAGTAGCTCAGCAGTTGCACCGGCGCCGGCGACATCGAGTAGCCGGTGAAGTGGTGCTCCAACGCGAAAATGGAATCGAAACCGAGAGGTTCCGCAAGGTCGCCAAGTTCCAGATGCTCCTTGTAGACGGCGACGTCGGACCGTCCCGCCTGCGCCAGGATGCTGAGCGATACACCGACCTTCATGGCCGCCTCCTGCACGATTGCTTCAAGTCTGTCAGGATGCTGCACCAAGGTCGAGAGGTTGCCTTGCCGGCCGCAGACGACACGCTTCCCGACCTGCTGCAGGATGCTTTGGACGTGGTGTTCATCGGCATCAATCCGTCCATCTTCTCGGCGGCACAGGGCCACTATTTCGCCAGGCGCTCCAATCGCTTCTGGCCTTGCTTCTCGCGATCCGCCCTGAGCGAGGCAGCTCGGAGCGCCCTCGGCGTCACCAGGCTGGAACCGGAGCATGATCGCGTTCTGCCGGCTCACGGCTTCGGCTTTACCGACCTCGTCAAGCGACCCACCGCGCGCGCCGGCGATCTGCAGCCACAGGAGTTCGCATCCGGTGTCGCGATCCTGACATCCAAGCTGGAACGTTATAGGCCGCGCATCGCCTGCTTCCATGGCTTGACCGGTTACCGTTACGTCCTGCGCGAACTTGCCCCCACCGGTTGCGAACCGCGGCTCGGTCCGCAGCCACTGTGTATCGGTCTGACGCTCTGTTTCGTGGTTCCCAATCCAAGCGGCGCGAACGCGCACTTCACGCGCGCCGATCAGACGGCCTGGTACCGATCGGCTGGCCGACGAACTGAGCAGGCAGCAAGCGGCCTGAGTTTGCCCGTCCGCCCCGTGCTGCCTAACGTCAGCGCAGAGGAAGGGTTCAACGATGGCCACACACGTCAATGCAGCGGCGCGGCTCGATCGTCTGCCGCTCGGCTCATTCCACCGGCGCGTACTGAGGCTCGTCGGTTTGGGCATGTTCTTCGAACTCCTTCGACAACTCGATGATGGCGGGCGTTCTCGCCGCGCTAGTCGCCGGCGGCATGTCCACCATGGCGCTGAATGCCACCTTCATCTCAGTCACCTTCCTCGGCCTGACGATCGGCGCGGCGACCGCGGGCCTGCTCGGCGACCGGCTTGGCCGCCGCTTCGCCTATCAGTTCAATCTGCTCATCTTCGGCGGCGCGTCCCTCGTCGCCAGTGTCGCTCCGTCGATGGACTGGCTGGTCGTCATCCGCTGCATCATGGGCATCGGTCTCGGCGCCGAGTTCGTCGTCGGTTACGGCATGATCTCCGAATTCGTGCCGCCACGAAGCCGAGGACGCTACACTGCACTGCTCAATCTGATCTCCAGTTCCGGCGTGTTCGCGGTATCGCTCACCGGTTTCGCGGTGATCCCCTGGCTCGGCTGGCGCGCGATGTTCGTGATCGGCGGCGTCGGCGCCCTATGGGTGTGGTGGCTACGCCGCAGCCTGCCGGAATCGCCCCGCTGGCTGGAAGCTGTCGGCCGCTCCGACGAAGCCGACGGCGTGCTGCGGCGCATCGAACACGAGGTGGCGCCGGATGGCGTATTGCCGCCGCCCGTCGTCGTCCTGGTTCCATCGTCGCCGCGCCATGTGCCCATCTCGGTGCTGTTCTCGCGCCCGGTTGTGCGACGGACGCTGCTGGCGATGGCGGTGAACGTCACATGTCTCGTCGGCTCGTACAGCTTTACCGCCTGGATACCGTCGTTCTTCGTCAGGCAGGGCTTCAGTGTGACGCGCTCACTCGGCTTCACCGCCGCGATGACAGCCGGCACGCTGGCCGGACCTGCGCTCGCCGTGCTCCTCGCGGATCGGATCGGCCGACGACGCGGCATCATGCTGGCCGGGATAGGCTGCGCGGTGATCGGCTCTGTGTACCCGTTCCTCATCCTGCCGGTGCCGATCATGTTGTGTGGCTTCCTGCTCGTGTCTTCGATGTCGCTGTTTCTGGCGCTCGGCCTGGGCGGCTATACGCCGGAGCTGTTCCCCACCGCATATCGCTTCCGCGGCAGCGGCATCGCGCAGATGACCGGTCGCGCCGCGCTGATCGCCACGCCGTACGCCGTCGTGCCGCTGTTCAACACCTATGGTATCGCCGGCGTGGTCGGCACCATCGCCGCCATGTATCTGACGCTCGTCGTGATCATCGCGCTGGCCGGCATCGAGACCAACCAGCGATCGCTTGAATCGCTGGCGCCAGACGCGGAGCCGCCGTCGGGAACCGCGCGCGTGACGATCCGCGATGAGGCCGCACTGTAGGAGACTGTCGGATGACCAACACCCCGTTCGAGCGCATCTGGGATCAGCACGTGATCAAGGACTGGATCAATTGGAGCATATCATGAACCACCATTTCGGCGTGCTGATACCGTCCACCAACACCACGGTGGAGATCGAGTACAGCCGGCTGCTGCCAGCAACTTTGCAGGCGCATGTCGGCAGGTTGCTGACCAGCGGCACCGGTCCGTTCGCGCCGAGCAAAGATGCAGACGTGGACTATCAGGCGCGACTGCTTGGCACCGCGAAGGTGGAGGCGATCAGCCTGGCGCAGACCTCCGCCAGCCTGTTCGCCGACGACTACGATGCAGTCACCACGCAGCGCATGAGTGCAGCGGCGGGTGTCCCAGCAATCACCTCGGCGCAGGCGATCGGCCAGGCGGTGCGTGCGCTGGGCGCGCGAGGCATTGCTCTGGTGTCGCCCTATTCGCCGCCGGTGATCGAGCGGGCGAAGCACTACTATGAGAGCAAATACGGGCTGCACGTCGTCGCGCTGGAAGGCTTCGCGGCGACCGACTCCTACATGATCGGCACGCTCGGGCCGGAGAATGCTCGCGACGCGTTCGCGCGGATCGATCGGCCGGAGATCGAGGTTTTCGTAGTCCCAGGCGGCAACTTTCCGACGATGTCGTTCGTGCCGGCATGGGAGCAGGAGTTCGGTAAGCCCGTGATCACCACAAATCAGGCCGCACTGTGGGCGATGATGGGGATCATGGGCGTGAGCGAACCGTTGCCCGGATTGGGACGGCTGCTGGAGGAGATGCCGGCGGGATAACCGAGGCACCCCCTCCCCAACCCTCCCCCGCTTCGCGGGAGAGGGAGGTCAGACCGTGATGTAGCGATGGAAGAACGCTGCCGCCGGGGCAAATGAACCGGCGCCCGCCTTCTTCGCATTGTCGACATACAGCAGATCTATCTCGCCGCCCGCCTTGCGATAGTTGTTCACAAACCGCTGCGGCTCATGTTCCGGGCCCGCATAGTCCGGATCGTGATAGTCGTGCACGATGTCGGGCTGGCCCTGGAGCCACAGCGCCGGCGGCATCTGCACCTTCTCGCCCCGCTCCAGGAGCAGGATCGGGTTGCCCTCGGCCATCGCCGCTTCGTTCTTCCAATACGTCTCGTGCCGTTGCGGTATGCTGCCGACCCATGCCGGTGGATTGGCGGAATTGCGCGCCTTCAACGCATGGCGATAGCGTGACAGCGGGCTGATCACCGGCCACAGCATGGCCACCGCGCGCACCGTCGCATCCACCGACGGTGCCGATGACGGCAACTGGATCGCCGCATAGCGCGGATCGCTCGGCCGCATCGCCGCCAGCATGCCGAGATGCCCACCGCTCGACTGGCCCGCGATGCCGATCAGGTCGGCGCGCGTGTTCAGATCGGACGCGTGTGCCTTGGCCCAGCGGATCGCATAGTTGATGTCGGCAAGCGACGTCGGATAGCCGTCTTCCGCATGGCGGAAATCGATCGCCATCACCGCCAGTCCGGCGCGCGCAAAACCCTCGGCGTAGATCTGGCACTCGTTCAGGTCGCCGTTGCACCAGGCGCCGCCATGCACCTCGATGATCGCCGGAAACGGCCCCTTGCCCTGCGGCTTGAACAGCCGCGCCATGAATTTCCGGTCTCCGTGCCGGAGGTATTCGACGTCCTGCGTGGTATATTCGAAGGTCGGCATTGGACTTTACTCCTCCTGTGGCCGGGCTCGACCCGGCCATCTACCTGCTGCTAGCCTGCGGCAGATCGAGCCGGACCGCAACGGCGGCCGACGCGATCACCGCCACGTCGCTCGACGTCTCGTCCGGAACGTCGAGCCCACCTTTCACTACCTTCACCGTCACCTCGCCATGCGGCAGCGAAGCCTTCACCGACGCGGTGTCCACCTTGTCCGGCTGCTGCACGCCGATCGTGACCTCCACCTGCATGCGGCGTGAATCCAGGCCGAAGCTGCGAATGAAGCTGAGCGAGCTGTGGTGCAGGGCATCCTGCACCGCGCGCAACGCGGCCTTGGTGTAGTCGCCGCCATGCAGGTCATTGCCACTGCCCATCTCGAGGATGATGCGTTTTGCCATGGCCGGCCTCCTATACGTCCAGCCGCACGACGGCAGCCGCATTGGCGATCACCGTGGAATTGGTGCCGGCGTCGTTGGGAATTTCCAGCCCACCCTCGACGACGTTCACCGTGCCGGTGCCGTGCGGCAGCACCGCCAGCACCTGCGCCTTGTCCACCAGGTCCGGCTTCGGCACGCCGATCGTCACCTCCACGCGCATCGAATCGACATGCAGTCCCGCCGCATCGGCCACGCTCAGCGAGTTGTGCCACAGCGCATCGCGCAGCGCTCGCACCGCCGCCTTTGTGTAGTCCGCGCCGCGGATGTCGGTCCCCATGCCGATCTGCAGCACCATGCGTTTCCAGGCCATGATCTTCCTCCCCACTCACACCGACGTTGGCGCCACACCAGGCCGCGCCGTCAAGGCCTCGCGTGCCGCATCTGCGAACGCCGCATCGCGCGGCAGCACCACGGCAGCCGAGCGCACGCGATGCGTCGCGGGATCGATGCCCGGTGGCGGCTCGCCCTTCTCCAACGCACGCACCGCCCGCATCAGACGCTGCCGCGCCATGATGATGCCGTTGTCGGTGGAGAGCAGATGCTCGCGCGACCGGTCCATGATCGGACCCATGCTCTCCTGTAGCGACGCGTCTTGCATGGCGATGCCGGCAACACCGCTATAGGTCGTCCCCGCCTTCTGCGCCGCTCGATCGATCAGGTAGTCGTTGTCGCGGTTGGCCACCGGTATATACGTGCCGGGAATGGTGCGCGTGTGGATGCCGCGGCCGTCGCGCATCGCCTGCACCTCGGCAGCGGTCAGCGCACGCGTCGGGTGATAGTCGAAACTCCACGCCCAGCAGTTCTCGTCGTCGATCGGGATCCAGAAATGCCCGTGCACCGGATGGTTACCGCGTGGCGGGATCATGGTGAACGACGGCATGCACCACGGCGTGATCCGCCAGTAGTAGCCGTCCTCAGCATTGCGTCGCGCGCCGATGAACAGACCGGCGGGCTGATCGACCACCTCGAACACCGGCATCGCGTCGCCCAGGTTGTACTGGTTGCCGCGCGAGCCCACCATCAGCGGATCGGAGCGGAACGCATCGCGGTGCAGCCACGACACATGGCTGGAATCGATGCCGCCCTCCATCGCCTGCAGCCAGTTGGAGTATTGCAGCCGCTTCGACGTGTAGGTCTGCTCCGGCGGCACCGTCGCGAACTCGAATTCCGGCAGTCCCGGCTGGTGGTCGGGCGGCCCCATATAGGTCCACAACACCCCGCCCCGCTCCACCAGCGGATAGGAGCGCAGCTTGATCATCGCGCGGAAGCCGCTTTTCTCCGGCTCCGATGGGATCTCCACGCACTGCCCGGTCACGTCGTATTTCCAGCCATGATACGGACAGCGCAGCCCGCATTCCTCGTTGCGACCGAACCACAGCGACACGCCGCGATGCGCGCAGAATTCGTCCATCAGCCCGTAACGGCCGTGCGTATCGCGGAACGCGATCAGCTTCTCTGACAGCAGCTGCACGCGCACCGGCGGGCCGTCGTTTTCGGGCAGTTCCTCCGCCAGCAGCGCTGGGATCCAATAGCGGCGGAACATCTCGCCCATCGGCGTTCCCGCACCAGTGAGCGTGAGCAGTTCGTTCTGTTCCTTGCGAAGCATGGCAGCCTCCTTCGCGGTCGACCGACCAAGGCTAGCCCCAGCCGTCGCGACCGCCTAGCGTGCAGCCTCCAACACGCGAGGTGCGCCATGCTCCACTCCGGCGGCTGTCACTGCGGTGTCATCGGCGTCCGGCTTGAGCTGTCGCGCGCACCTGAACTTATGCCGCTTCGCTCGTGCGCCTGCTCCTTCTGCCGCTCGCACGGCACGCGCACGGTCTCGGACCGCGACGGCAGCGTGGAGATCACCGCAACCGACCGGTCGCTGGTTGAGCGATATCAGTTCGGCTCGCGCACCGCCGACTACCTGCTCTGCCGCCGCTGCGGCGTCTACGTCGGCGCAGTGTGCGAGACCAGCAGCGGCCTGCGCGCGGTCGTCAACGTGAACTGCCTGGATGACCGCGCGGTGTTTAGCCAGACGCCGGCCGCCCCCGACTACGACGGCGAAGCCACAGACGCGCGCTTGGATCGCCGTGCGACCAACTGGATGCCTGCCACGGTCATCGCCTAATGCCGGGGCTGATCGTACAGATGGCAGGCGACGAACCGATCTTCCACCGGTGACAGCGCCGGCTCCTGCTGGCCACAGATCGGCATGGCTTGCGGGCAGCGCGGATGAAACCGACAGCCTGACGGCGGGTTCAGCGGACTTGGCACCTCTCCCGGCAGAATGATCTCCTCGCGCCGCTCGTCCGGATGGCTCGGCAGCGCGGCGGAAAACAGCGCCGCTGTGTAGGGATGCTTCGGCGTCTGTGCAATCGTCCGTGCGTCACCGGTTTCGACGATCTTGCCCAGATACATCACCACGATCGTGTGGCTCATGTGCGCGACCGCGGCGAGATCGTGCGCGATGAACAGGTACGACAGACCCAACTGCTCCTGCAGATCGCACAGCAAATTCAGGATCTGCGCGCGGATCGACACATCGAGCGCCGAGACCGGCTCGTCCAGCACCACCAGCTTCGGCGACAGCGCAAGGGCCCGCGCGATGGCGATGCGCTGTCGTTGACCGCCGGAGAACTCGTGAGGGAACAGATCGGCGGATCTTTCCGGCAACCCCACCAGATCGAGCAGGTTGAGCACGCGTTTACGTACGTCGCTAGTCGTGAGAGTTTCGTTGGTCACCAGCGGCTCGGCGATGATGTCACAGATGCGCATGCGAGGGCTGAGCGACGCGTACGGGTCCTGGAACACTGCCTGCACTGACTTCCGATAGTGCCGACGGCCGGCAGTATCGAGTTCCTGCAAATCACGTCCCTCGAACCGGATGCAGCCGCCTGTAGGGTCCTCCAGGCCAAGCACAAGCCTTGCCGTCGTTGTCTTGCCGCAGCCCGACTCGCCGACGACACCGAGCGTGCGTCCGCTCTCGATCGCGAACGAAATGTGGTCCACCGCGCGCACCACGCCGCGACTGCCGCCGAACAGTCCCTGCCGCGCCTGAAAGTGCTTGGTGAGACCTGCAGCCTCCAGCACGACCATCACGCCGCTCCACTCTGCATCGCGGCACCGGCCAGCCAGCAGCGCGCCGTTCGTCCATTGTCGAGGTTCAACTCGGGTGGCGCCTCCTTGCGGCAGCGATCGAACGCGGCCGGACAGCGCGCGGCGAAAGCGCAGCCACGCGGCAGCGCGGACAGATCCGGCGGCTGGCCCTCAATCGCGGTCAGGCGCTGGCGGCTGTCACTCATGCGTGGAATCGAGTTGAGCAGCGCCTGCGTATACGGATGCACAGGCGCGTTGAAGATGCGCGACACCGGACCAGACTCAACGACGCGGCCGGCATACATCACCACGAGCTGGTCGCACATCTTGGCCACGATGCCGAGATTGTGCGTGATGAAGATCAGTGCCAGCCCATGCTCGCGCTGCAATTCGCGCAGCAGGTTGAGGTACTGCGCCTGGATCGTCAGGTCGAGGCTGGTCGTCGGTTCGTCGGCAATCAGCAGGCGAGGTTCACACGAGATGCCGATGGCTCCAACGATGCGCTGGCGCATGCCTCCGGACATCTCGTGTGGAAATTGCTTCACACGCGTCTCGGGCGACGGAATGCGTACGGCCTTCAGAAGATCGCGTGCCCGCTGCCAGGCCGCGGCGCGGCGCACTCCCTCATGCACGCGGATCGGCTCGGCTACCTGATTGCCGATGGTGAACAGCGGGTTCAACGAGGCCATCGGATCCTGCAGGATCATCGCGATCCGCTTGCCGCGCACGCGACGCATCTCGGCATCGGATTTGCGTACCAGGTCCTCGCCCTCGAACCACATCTGCCCGCCGACAATCCGTGCCGCGGTCGGCAGCACGCGCAAAATGCTGAGTGCCAGTGTGCTCTTGCCGGAACCTGATTCACCGACGATGCCGACCGTCTCGCCGGGCTGAACGCGCAGCGACACATCATCCACCGCTCGCACGACGCGGGAGCCTCCCGCGGAGACGTAATGGGTGGAGAGATTGTCGAGTTCCAGCAGAGGGCGGCCCGGCATGGTCGCCACGCCGCGCCTCGGATCAGAGCTGACGGAGCTGAGGGTCGAGTTTGACACGGAGCCAGTCCCCCAGGAGGTTTGCGGAAAGCACCATCAGCATGATGCAGCAGCCGGGCAGCACGGTAAGCCACCAATAGCCAACCATCAGCCCCTGCTTGCCATCGGACAGCATGAGACCCCATGCGGGCTGTGGCGGCGGAACGCCGACGCCGAGGAAGGATAGCGACGCCTCGGTCACGATGACCACCCCAAGCATAAGCGTCGCCAGCACGATCGCCGAGTTGACCACGTTGGGCAGGATATGCCGCCGCATGATCGTCAGCTTCGAGCAGCCCGCCACGACAGCGAGGCGGACGAATTCGCGTTCCTTCAGCGACAGCACTTCACCGCGCACGACACGTGCGTAGCGGGTCCAATAGACCGCGCCAAGAATGATCACGATGTTCCACATGCTCGGCCCGACGATGGCGGCGAGGAAAATGGCGAAGGTCAGCGCCGGCAGTGCAAGCCAGGCGTCGGTGATACGCATGACCACCTGGTCCACCCATCCTCCGATGTAGCCCGCAAGAATACCAAGAACGGTGCCGATGACGCCGGCGAAGATCACCGCTGTGAAGCCGACAACCATTGATACCCTTGCACCGAAGATAAGCCGTGACAGCACGTCGCGTCCCAACTGGTCGGTGCCGAGGAGATGATCGGTGCTGCCGCCGGCCTGCCAGAACGGCGGGTGGAAGCGCGCAGTGAGGCTGCCGATCTCCGGATTGTGCGGTGCCAGCACATTGGCGAAGATCGCCGTCAGGGCAATGACCACGAGAATGGTGATCGGTATCATCGGGAGGTCGCCCCGCCCAACACCCTTGGCGCGTGGCGGTACGCGCGACGGAAGGCCAATGCTCTCGGTCGTTATGCTCATGGCCGTCACTTCTCCAGTCGAATGCGAGGATCGATCACGCCATAGGCGACATCGACCAGCAGGTTAACCACGACGATCATGGTGCCACCCATGATCACGACGCCCTGGACCACGGGGAAGTCGCGGAAGCTGATGCCCTCGTACAGCAGCCGCCCAACGCCAGGCCAGGCGAACACGGTCTCCACGACAACGGCGACGTTGATCATCAGCACCAGGTTGATACCGGCCAGCGTCAATACCGGGATCAGTGCGTTCTTGAATGCATGCTTGGCGATGACCAGCGATTGCGGCAGGCCCTTCAGTCGCGCCAGCTTGATATACTCCGAGCCCAGTACCTCCAGCATGGACGAGCGTGTCAGGCGCATATGCGCGGCGGCGAAGTACCAGCCGAGCGCGAAGGCCGGCATCAGGATGTGCAGGACGCCGCCCGATCCGGACGACGGCAGCCAGCCCAGATAGACCGAGAACACCAGGATGAGCACGAGGCCGACAAAGAACGATGGCAGCGAAAGGCCAAGCAGCGCGAACAGCTTGCCCGCGCTGTCCCAGAAGCGGCCGACCCGCACCGCGGCGAGGATGCCGCTTGGAATACCCACCAGCAGTGAAAACGCCATTGCCACGGTCGCCAGCAGCAGCGAATTCGGCAGCCGGTCAAGGTACAGGTCCAATACCGGCGTCTGATAGTAGAATGACTGTCCAAAATCGCCGCGGGCCAGGCTCAGCATGAACAACCCGTACTGCACCCAAAGTGGCCGATCGAGACCGAACTTCTGATGCAGCGCCGCGATATCGTCGTCGCTGGCGCCAGGCTCCACCAGCAGCGACGCCGGATCGCCCGTGACGCGCACGAAAAAGAATATGGTCAACGACAGCACCAACAGCGACAGCAAGGAATAGCCAAGCCGCCGGGTGACGAACTGCCTCATGAGAAAGCCCTCTACGCGCTTTTCAGCGTGATTTCCTCGTATGGCGCGGTGTAGACGAAGCCCTTGATCAGACCGAAACCCGGTTCCGCCACCCGCGGCCCAACGCCGCTGATGAACGCGAGCTGCCAAATCGGCACGTACATAGTGCGGTCGTCAAGCAGATGCTGCATTTTTGTCAGGATCGCCGCGCGTTTCGTGCGATCCAGCTCGACCGCCTGCAACGGGAACAATTCGTCGATTTCCGGATAGCTGCCATACGCGTAGTTGCCGCCCTTGACCACGAACTCCTCCAATCGTGTGGCGGCGTTGCCGAAGGCACCCGATGCGCCCTGGATAATGTTTTTGTATTTCTTGTCCGCATACCCTCTGAAGAATGCAGCTCGTTCCAACGGCCGCAGCTTGGCACGAATGCCGACCTCGCCCAGATAGTTGAGCGCCGCCTCGCCGAGGTTCGCATAGGCGACATCGCAGGTGTAGAAGCCGGCATCGAAGCCGCCGGGATGGCCCGCCTCCGCCAGAAGCTGCCTCGCCTTCTCCGGATCGTACACCGGTGGCGCCAGCTTCTCGTAGAACTCGAAGTTCTCCGGAATGACGCTGCCGGTTATGTGCGAATGGCCCAACGTCAGCGCCTTGTTGATCGTGTTGTAGTCGAGCGCATACTTCGTGGCGAGCCTTACCCGTTTGTCGTACCAGGGCGACTTCGGATCCCATTGCTCTGGAAAGTACAGATAGTAAGGCGCCGATCCGACCGTCGGCCGCAATGTCAGCCCCGGTGTGCGTTGCAGTTCCTCGGCCAACTCTGCGCGGATCGAATATGCGATGTCCACTTCGCCGTTCTTCAACGCGGCAAGCCGCGTCGACTCGTCGGGAATGACCTTCATCACGATCCGCTTCACACTGGGCGTCTTGCGCCAGTACTGGTCGAACGCCTCCAGCACGAGCTCGATGCCCGGCGAGAACGAAACAAACTTGTACGGCCCGGCGCCGACCGGAGCCTTCTTGAACCCGTCCTCGCCAACCTTCTCCACATATTTGCGCGGAACAACCCAGCCCGCACCGGAAGCAACGGTGTAGAACGTAATGAAGTCCGGCCACGGGTTCTTCAACTTGAAGACGACGCGCTGCGGATCGGGCGCTTCCACAGAGGCCACCCGCTCCTTCAGCAATCCGTGCGCCGCCCCACGATAACGCTCAAAGGAGAACTTTACGTCATCGGCGGTGACCGGATCGCCGTTGTGGAACTTCGCATCCTTGCGCAGCACGAACTCATAGCTCAGTCCGTCCTCGCCGGCCGACCAGGATTTAGCCAGCGACGGCGTCGGGTTCCCCTGCGGCATGGGCTTCGCGACCGCGTCATGCAACGCGTACATCACCATGAACGGCGTAATGATGCCTGCCGTCTCCGCCGGATCGAGCCACGTCGGCGCCAGCGTAATGTGTACACCGACCGTCAGCTGGCCGGAGGGCGCAGCCGCCTTCACCGGGCGAACCGTGCTCGCCGCCATACCAAGTGCGGCGAGCGCAAGCACATCGCGTCGTGTCGTCATCTATGGTGCTCCGTCGTCAAGTGTTCTTCAGCGTCAGGTCTTCGTACGGGGCTGTGTAGGGGAAGCCGGCAATCCGCCCGAAGTTCGACTCCCCCACGCGCGACCCCACGCCATTGATGAATGCAAGCTGCCAGAGATGCGTCGTGATCACCCGCTCATAGAGGATCTGCTGCATCTTGGTTAGGATGTCGGCGCGCTTGCCATGATCCAGCTCGACAGCCTGCTGCTCGAACATCGCATCGATATCCGGATAGCTGCCATAGGCGTATGCACCACCTTTTACCACGAAGGTCTCGAAGCGTGTCGCGGCGTTGCCGAACGAACCACTGCCACCCTGGATGATGTCTTTCAGCTTCTTGTCGCGGTATTGCTGGTCGAACGAGACACGCTCCAGCGGCCGCAGCTTCGCCCGGATGCCGACCGCACCCAGGTAATTGTTCGTTGCCTCCGCGAGGTTCGCGTACGAGCCGTCGCAATTGTAAAAGCCGGCATCGAAGCCATTGGGGTATCCGGCCTCCGCGAGAAGCTGCTTCGCTCCCTGGGGATCGTAGACCGGCTCCGGCGGCTTCCAGAAGAATTCGAAATTGTCGGGAATCATGCTGCCGTGGACATGCGAGAAGCCCAGCGTCAGCGCCTGATTGATCGTCTTGTTGTCGATCGCCAGACGCGCGGCCTGGCGCACGCGCACGTCGTGCCAGGGCGACTTCGCATCCCATTGTTCCGGGAAGTACAGCCAGAACGGCGATTGGATGACCGTCGGCTTCAGGGTCAGCCCCGGCGTGGCCTGCAGCTCCGCGGCCAGCTCGCCGCGGATTGAGTAGGCGATGTCGATCTCGCCGCGCTTCAATGCGGCAAGCCGTGTCGCCTCTTCGGGGATCACCTTGCATCACCAGCCGCTTCACGCTGACCGGCTTCCGCCAATAACCCTCGTATGCCTCCAGCACCAGTTCGACGCCAGGGTTGAACGAGACGAACCGGTAAGGCCCCGCACCGATCGGCGCCTTCTTGAAGCCGTCGTCACCGACGCGCTCGACGTACTTCTTCGGCACGACCCACCCCGCACCGGTGGCGGCGGAGTAGAAGGTCAGGAAATCCGGCCAGGGATTCTTCAACCTGAACGTGAGGTGTCGCGGATCGGCAACCTCCACCGAGGCAACCCGGTCATGCAGCGGTCCCTTGGCGGCACCACGATAACGCTCGAAGGAGAACTTCACATCCTCCGCCGTCAGCTTCTCGCCGTTGTGGAACGTCACCCCATCGCGCAGCACGAAGCTGTAGCTCATGCCGTCTTCGGTCGCCGACCAGGACTCCGCCAGGCTGTGCGCCATCAGCTCGCCCGGCATCGCCTTCAGCATCCCGTCGTGCAGCGCGTAGTAGATCATGTATGGCGTGACGAGCGACGGCGTCTCCGCTGGGTCGAACCAGGTCGGCGCCAGCGAGATATGCACGCCATAGACGAGTTGCCCCGCCGCACCAGCCGCCTGGGCCATGCGGGTGCCACTGCCGATCGCCGCCGTTGCGGCTAGTCCCAGCACGTCGCGACGGGAAACCTGGTTGTTACCGCCGAACGTGGGTCCTGAAGATCCCATGTCGCCTCCCTGTTGGCCCCTTGTTTGGGAGCCTTGCGTTCAATGTATGCTAGTCATGCATCTACGTCACCACCTCTTTTCGGAGCCGGCTAGAGCGATGTGCGCGATGGTCAACAGAATTCGCCAACCGGCGCGGATGCTGCCCCCCAGCGTACCGGCCACTTTGGAACTGCCACCCGCACGGCAGCGATACGGCACTGGCAGTTCCAGAATGCGCAGTCCGGCACGAGCGGCCTTCATCTGCATCTCGATGTTCCAGCCATACGTCGTCTCGCGCATGTCAAGGCGCGCCAACCCTTCGCGGCTGATCGCGCGGAAAGCGCACATGTCGGTGTAGCGAACGCCGTACAACAGTGACATCAGCCCGCCGGCGAGCCGCCCTGCCAACACCTGATGCCAGCTCATCGATCCCGGCTCGCGCACGCCGCGCACCCTTGAACCGATGACGAAATCATGCGTGCCGGCGCGGATCGGAGCCACCAGCATATCGGCAAGATCAGCACGATCGGCGCCGTCACCGTCGAGGAACAGAATGATGCCGCATCCCTCGCCCGCCGCTGCCACTCCGGCTGCACAGGCACGACCGTAACCGCGGTCGTCTAGTGTCACGACACGTGCGCCGGCCGCCTGCGCAATCGCGGCAGTGCCGTCCCTGCTGGAACTGTCGGCGACAATGATCTCGTCCACCACATCGCGCGGCAACATCGCTATCGTGCCGGCGATCGTTGCGGCCTCGTTGAGCGTCGGGATGACGGCGGCGACGCGAGTCAACGGTGGCAGGGAGCTACAGGCTCCACCGCATCCCACACCCGGCGCACGGCCGAGGCGGCACGTCGCTAAGCAGTGCCGCACGGAAATCCTGGTATGCCGCACCATTCCAGATCTCGCGCAACGTCTGCTGTGTCGCGTCGCCCAGCGTGTAGCTGTCGTAGCCGCGCGCGGAGAACGGCGCCATGCAGCACGGCAGCGCGCGGCCGTGCGCGGTGAAATACATCAACGACCACGGCCGCCTGCATGCCGACCACGGCTGCGTCTCATCCTGACGCTTCAGACTGAGGCCCGGCTCAGTTGCGCCAGAGGCATCCAGTGCGATGCCGAGTTCGCGCGCCAACTCCGCCGCCGCCTCGATCGTTCGCGTTTCCTCGGCACGCAGCGTCTCGAACAGCGACGACTGCGAACGCGCCAGGCCATAGCCCGTCTCGTCATAAACCAGCCGCTGCAGATATACCTCCCGCACGCCCATCGATTCCGCGAGGCGAATAAAAGCCGGGAGCTGCTCGACCGTCTCCTTCAGTCCGGTGAGCCACAACGACACGCGCGGCGATACGGCACCGGTCGCACGCTGCAGCTCGGTGAAGCCGCGCACATTGCGCACGATGCGTTCAAAGAAGTTCTTGCCCCGGACTGCCAGAAACGTCTTCGCGTCAGCCGCGTCCAACGACACCCGCAGCTCGTCCAAGCCAGTATCGATCATCGCCTGATGCTTCTTCGGCGACAGCAGCGTGCCGTTGGTATTGAACAGCACGTACACGCCGCGATCCTTCAGGTAACGGATCATGCGTGGCAGCGCCTTCACCAGCATTGGCTCGCCGACACCGTGCAGCACGACACGCGCCACATCAGGCACCTGATCGACGATGGAGGTGAACAGCTCCCAGCTCATGTCCGCAGGCGGCTCGAGCGTCTCGAACGTTCGCGGACAGGTCTCGCAAAGCAGATTGCAGCGGTTGGTCACCTCAAGATACAGGCACACGGGCGGTGCCTCGGCCTGCGTCGCGCGCGTCTGCACTGCCTCGAAGTAGCGCCGTGGATCCTTGACCTCGGTCATTGCACGCTCCGTAGGGCTTGCGGTGGCACTGGCAGGCGACGGCACAGATCGATTGCCGCGAGGATCACGGCCGGCAGGTAGACCGCGCCCGGCACCGCGAGATACTCGAAGGAGCCATGCGCCAGCAATGGCGCGGCACCCAGCATCCATAGCACACTCGGCAACGGTGCAAGACACGCCAGCGGCGCGAGCCAGCCGAGATACCACGGATAATGCGGCGACAACGCGACCAGGAGTACGCCACCCAGGATGACGGCCTGGCGCGCCTGCATCAGGACGCGTGGACCGGGTGCCGCGGGAAGTTCGGTTGTGAAGGCGAAGCGTACTGCGAGATAACCGAGCACGGCCAGCACAAGCACGATGTAGAGCTTGGGCGCCCACGCCGGCAGTGTCACAACCTGGCCGAGCAGACCCAGCAGAAAGATACCGTGGCCGCTGGCAATACCTTCCTCGGAAACATAGCCGGGGAGGAAACCAATTACCCGCCATCCGACCGAGCCATAGGCCAGATAACAGACCACCAGCGTCGCCACAAAGGCGATCGGCAACCGCCAGTCACGTGGTCGAGAGAATGCCGGCAGCACGACCACCGGAAGGAGCTTCGTCAGTGTCGCCAGGGCCAGCACGATGCCTGTCCAGATCGAACGTCCGCGCACCGCGATCAGCAACGCCAAAGCCAGCAGGCCGGCGGCCGCGCCATCGATATGCGCGTTGCCGGCGAACTCCCAGACCGGGAGCGGCAGCCACGCGTAGATCAGCAGCTCCGCCGGATCGCGTCCGACGACACGCAGCAAAAGGATCAGCGCAACGATGGCAAGTGCGTCGAACGCCGCGATCATCAGCTTCATGCCGAACACGCCCGGCGTCGCGATGGCCGCCAACGCGAAGATCGCCTGTGCCGCGGGCGGATAGACGGTGTGGGCATATTCGGCGCGGTTGATGTTCGGATACACCGCCGCATCGCGCAGATACACGAGCTGATCGGCGGCCGGCACGTACCGATACGGATTGATGCCTGCAAGCTGCACGCGGCCGTCCCATACGTAGCGATACATATCGGATGACAGGATCGGCGGCGCGGTCAGCGTCAACACCCGCATCGCCGCAGCGACGCCAAGCACAAGCCAGATCGTGGGCCGCGGCAGTCGTCCGCTGCGCACAATCGCCACCGCGAGCAGCCACAGCGCGCCGGCGAGACAGACACTGGTTACGAACAAGGCCAACCGGGTCGCATCAGCCATGCCGACCGGCTGCCAGTCCAGCAACCATAGGCCGCACGCCACCAGACAAACGAGCAGCACGCCGATGGCGGCCAACATCGTTAGGCGACGCACAGGATTGGTCATTGCGCGGCGAAACTCAGGCGCCCGCGCAATCCGCTGCGTTCGATCCAGGCATTCGTTGCCGGCGCTGTGTAGGGCTGCACCGCCAGGCCACTGTCCGCGGCTTCAGTGACAAGGCGGTTCAATGATGCGGAATCATCCACGTCGTACCAGGTCGGCAATGTGACCACATCGAGACCAAGCGCCACCGCGCGCTCACGTGTCGTTGCAGCGACGCTGTCCGTGCTCCAGGCGATGTCGGCAAACAGGGGCGCGTGAGGCCGTTTCATGCCCAGAAGGTAATAGCCGCCGTCGTCCGCCGGTCCAAGAACCACCCGCTCGCCCGGCGATAACAGCGCGTGCGTGGCCAGTAACAAAAATGCCGTCGGCAGCGTCGGACTGTCGGAGTTCACCAGGCAGACAGCCGCGAATCCCATATCGAACAGTGTCTGCGCCGCGTGAAGCAGGCATCGGCCGAAGCCCTGCACGTCGTTTGGCATCGTCGGCGATCCGTCGGCCAGGACGAGGCCCGTCCCATCGGCAAGATGTCCGTGAAACCACCCTTCGTCACCTTTCGGCGCATAGGCGATGCAGCCATGGATTGGGGCGGAGCGCGACGCCAACGCGATGTTCTCGGTGATGTCGCGCAGGAAGGCCGCGCTGAGTTCGGCAGCCTGCGTCGGCTGCAGCGGCGGACAAAGACGGGTCTTCGCACGCCCTGGTTGCGGCGCCTTCGCCATGACGCCGATCGCACACGTGCTCACGCGATCCATCGTCAGATGCCGCTGAACCAGTTGTAGCCGCGATCCGTCCAGTAGCCTCGCGGCTGCTTGTCGGTGACATAGATCGCGGTGACGAATTTCGGGTTCTTGAAGCCGAGTTTGGTGGGAATGCGGATCTTGAATGGATAGCCGTATTTCATCGGCAGGATCTCGTCGGACAGGCGGAATGCCATCAGGGTCTGCGGATGCAGCGCCGTCGGCATGTCGATGCCCTCGTAGTAGCCGTCGGCACACTCGAAGCCGACATAGCGCGCGGTGGTATCTGCACCGATCCGCTCCAAAAACGTGCGCAATGGCGTGCCGCTCCACTTGCCGATCATGCTCCAGCCCTCGACGCAGACGTGGCGCGTGACCTGGCTGATCTGCGGCAATGCATAGAGTTCATCGACGGTCCACGCTCGCTTGTTGTCGATCCGCCCCGCAAGTTGCAAGCGATAATCGGCAGGATTAAGGCGCGGTGCCTTGTCCGGCCCGTACCATGCATTGTAACGAAACTCCTTTACCGCCTGAGCTTCAGGGAACGTCGGCGCAAGGCGGCTCGGACCAAAGATCGCCGCCTGCACCTTGTCGTTCCACTGCGAGAAGCGCGCCAATACGCGCTGCACCGCGTCATGGTCGCTCAGATCGCAGCCGGTGAGCAGCGTCAAGGCACCGAGCGACAGCCCGCCCTGCAGCGCCCGGCGTCTGACGAGCGTCATCGCGCGTCCTCCGATGTGACAGAATGGCGTAACTCGGTGGCGCGACCGACCACCATGGCGAGAAGTGTGCGTGGCACCAGCAGGGTAAGCGCGACATGCACCAGCAGAAACAACACGATGCCGGCCATCACGAGGAAGTGCACCAGTCGTGCGCCCTGGAATCCGCCGAACAGCAACTCCAGCGGATAGCTCTGCACCGGCTTCCAGATCGCGATGCCCGACAGGATCATCACTGCCACCGCGGCGAGCGCTCCCCAATACGCCACCTTTTGCACGGCGTTGTACTCGCCCAGCCGATGCACAAGCCGGAACCGCAGTGCGTCGACCATGTCGCGTATGACGGAGCGTGGGCTGACGGGCAGGAAGTCGCGCCAGAAATGTCCGGTCACGATACCCCAGAGCACAAACAACAAATAGGCGACAACCAGTGTCCACATGGCGGCGAAGTGCCACTCGATCGCCGAGGCGACGCCGGGGTCGCCGTGGCGCGCCAGCGAGGCTTCGACGTCGCCACCGAGTGTCGCCCAGTCAGGGAACGTGAAACCGAAGATGGGACTCGCGTTGTAGATACGCCAGCCGCTGCCGATCATGACCAGGATCGAGAGCGCCATCACCCAATGCAGGATGCGGCGCGACAGTGGATGGCGCTGTTCGTCGTAGATCGGGGTCATGTCGTCGGCTCCAGACCGGCAGCGGCAAGCGTGTCCGCGGCATCCTTTGTGGCGAGGAATGCGACAAAGCCATCGGGGTTCGGTCGCCTGGCCAGCCGCGTGACGGATGCCGCATAGAGCAGAGGCGATCGCACCTCGGTCGGCACCAGACGAATGACCGCGAGACGCGCGTTGGCGCGAACATCGGTCATGTGCAGCAGCCCGCTTTGCGCCGCGCCGGTGGTCAGCAGGAACGCCACCTCATCGGTATCGACGGCGCCGAGAGTGCGGGTTGGCTTGAGGTCCAGGCGTTGCAACACCGCGGGGCCATCGATGTCCGACGCAGGGGTTGGATCGGGTGCGGCGAAAGTACCTGTCAGCGCCGTTGCACCTTGCAGTCCGGCGATCACCAGCGCATTGCGCCACTGCGCACGGACGGCAACGGCGACTACACCAGCCTGCACTGCCTGATCGAGAATCGCGGTCTGGGTAACCACGATGTCGTTCTGAATGTCGCGGACAAGCTGCGGCAGGATCAGACCGGGGCCGGTGGGGAACACGAACACCCGCACGCCGGATTGTGCCCTGTAGGCGGCGGCCACCTTGCGCAGCGCCGGCGCAAGTGTGGTGTCGCAGGCAACGGAGAGGTCCACCGTGTCCGCCAGCACTGGCCCACTGACGGCGGCCAGCGCCAGTAACGGCAGCGCGCGGCGTCGGATTTTGATTGCAGCGGTCATTCAGTTGATCCAGGACAAGACGGCGGACGAACGTGCGACACCACGATGACGCAGCAGCGCGTCGGCACCCAACACGCGGCCCGGCGGATCGATGACGAACCACGCCTGGATCATGACCAGGAACATATAGGTCCATGGCCATTCGCCGCTTGCGGAATACAGGCCGAGCCAGAGGTTCAGCCCCATCAGCAGGCCCAGCATGGCGCCGGCACGCGAGAACAGGCCGAGCAGCAACGTCACGCCGATGATCAGCTCAACGAGGTAGACCAGCGGACCGAATACCGAAAGGTTGGGCAGGACAATGTCGCGCACCAGTGCGCCCTGCAGTGCGATGGCAGCGTGGTCCGCCTCCTGCTGCATCCAGTATTGCAGGCCGCCGAAGTTGGGCGGGATCTTCCATAACGTCTGCTGCCACCACATCGTGCCCATCAGAATGCGAAGCCCCAAGATACCGAGGTTGCGCGGGGTGCGCTGTGCGGGGTCGTGACGCCAGGCCAGCACGGCGATGGCAATGGCGGCCAGCAGCAGCAGCCAAAACACCGAGGTGAACCAGCTGGGCCGCGTCAGGAATGTGACGGCGTCGTCCAGTGGATTGGGCCGCATGACATGTCTCCCCATCTCGGCGCCGGCCAGGTCGCCGCCTGGACAGTGGTCTCGCGAGCCATCCAGACGTTACAACCCGTGCGGAGGCAACATGGCCGAACTGATCGACCCACCGAGCATCCTGGCAGCAAAGACGCACGAAGCGCCGTCGGTGTTCCAGCCGGAGAACCTGTTGCGAGAGGCGCGTCGCCAACGCGGGCTGCCGGATGCGGCGGTGCCAGCGGTTTGCGTGCTCGATCCCGACGGCGACCTCGTGCGGGCACTGCGCGCGGCAGGTCGGTCTCGCCGTGCGGCAGGATGGGCCTGCTACCACACGGAGATGGACGTGACCGAACAAGCCGGGATCACGATGGGTATAGTGGGGCTGGCGGTAGGTGCGCCGTTCGCCGTGTTGGTCGCGGAGCAGGTATTCGTGTCGGGCTGCCGGCTGCTGCTCAGCATGACATCGGCCGGGCAGATCGTGCCCATGGGACCGACGCCCTATTTCGTGCTGATCGACCGTGCGCTGCGTGACGAGGGAACCAGTCATCATTACCTGCCGCCTTCATTGTTCGCAGAAGCGGATCGGGCATTGGCGGATCGGGCCTGGGCCGCCCTCGCAACGCTGCCGCTGCCAGTGCACCGTGGCGCGGCGTGGACCACGGATGCGCCGTACCGCGAAACAGAGGAAGCGATCGGCGCAGCGCGCAAGCATGGCGCACTTGCGGTCGAAATGGAGGCTGCGGCGCTCTACGCGTTCGCGCGGGCACGTAAGCGCGACGTGCTGTGTTTCGCGCACGTCACAAACCAGATGGCTGTCGCCGAGGGGGATTTCGAGAAGGGTGAGACGGCTGGCGCACGCAACTCGCTCGACGTGATCGCCACGGCAGCCCGGGCGTGTGGGTTTGCATGATTGCCACGAACGGGGAGTTACGCCGATGCTGACGCTGTATTTCGCGCCTGGCGCAAGCTCGATGGCGCCGCACATTGCGCTGCACGAGGTCAGTGCGCCGTTCGAGAGTCGACCGCTGTCGTTCCACAAGAAAGAGAACCGCGATCCGGCATTCCTGGCGATCAATCCGGAAGGCAAGGTGCCAACGCTTGTGATCGATGGCCGGCCGCTGACGGAGGTCGCGGGCATACTGTTCTATCTCGCTCGTCGCTTCCCGCAAGCAGGGCTGCTGCCAACAGACGATGTCGAGAGTGAGGCGCGGGTGGTTTCGTGGATGTCGTTCATCGCAGCTACCGTCCATCCGGCGCGGCGACAGGGGTTGGAGCACTCGCGCAGGGTGTTTGCGATCGCCGAGCAGCGGTTGGGCGGGCAGGACTGGGCCGTGGGGCGCTACTCGATCGCTGACATCCATCTGTTCCGGCTGTTCTGGCGGTTCCGCGGCATGCTCGGTGTGGAGCCCGGCGAGTACCCGCATCTGTCTGCGCATTACGAGCGCATGATGGCACGGCCGGCGGTGCGGAAGACCATCGAGATAGAGGCTGCGATCGGCTACGAACTGCCGGCGTAGCGGGATCAGAATGCGCCGCAGACTGCATGGACCGTGGTGCCGACTGATTGCTGGTGAAACTGTGCGCGATAGGCGTCCTTGATCGCGGTGATCGCGGCGTTGTTCTCTGCTGAATCAGGCAGCGCCACGACGAGCATCATGGTGTGCTCACCGACGATCCGATGAGTTAGGGGATTCATCCATTGCCCAGTCGCGTCGAGAACGGTGAACCCGTCGGGCAGTTGCGGCGTGATCACGTGCGCAGTGAACTCGGCCCACGCCGGATCGGTCACGGATGCGCGGCCAAAGAACAGGTGATACTCCAGCATCGGTGCTCCGCCGAGCCGTGTGCACGGCAACGACCCCGGCGCCGGGCTGCACCCGTTGGCGATGAGCAAGGCACAGCAAGCCATTACACGAAGCATTGCGTCCCGGGCCTCTGGTTTGACATGGCAGATTGCGTTGCGTAGCGTTTCGAGGCTCGTATCCATTGGACAGAGAACGGTCGTGTGCCGTGCTTGCAATGCGATCGAAGATAACACCAGGAAGCGCGCTCGGGCGGTTCCGGCGGGGAGACTTGTCCCGCCGGCCGGGCTGATTGCATCCGCATCAGGAGGGACGCCAATGATGACCGCAATTCAGGATGACCTGTTCACCCCGAATGTGATCGCGGATCCCTACTCCTACTACGGTCGCCTGCGCGACGAAGATCCGGTGCATTGGAACGAGACCTACGCATTGTGGGTCATCACGCGTCACGACGATCTGGTCTGGTTGACGCGGCATCACGAGCTGTTTTCGTCCGCTGTGTTCAGGAACGACCCGCGGCCCGCGTATCCCGCGATCGATGAGTCGGACCTCGGGCTCTACGAATACGTGAAGAACTACCAGGGCGACCAGTTCATCCAGCACGATCGTCCGGACCACCTGGAGATGCGCCGGGTGATGCATGGCTACTTCACCCCCAAGTCGATGGAGGCCTGGCGGCCGTTCGTCCGGGAGGCGGTCAAGGAACTGCTCGACGCGGCCGAAGAGAAGGGCGAAATGGACGTCATGCGGGATCTCGCGACCCCGCTGCCGGTCCTGGTGATTGCCCAGATGATGGGCGTTCCGGCATCGGATCGACCCTTTGTCAGACAACTGGCCGAGAAGCTGCTGTATATCGGCCGCGGCGAGTATGACCGGATGAAGCCGCTCACCGAAGGCATGCGGGGGATGATCGACTACGTCTCGCCGCTGGTCGACAGGCGCATCGTCGATCCTGGCGATGACTTCATCTCGGTGTTGGCGCGTGGCGAGAAGGCGGGGGTTTTCACCCGCCATCAGGTGCTGGTCAACACGTCGCTGCTGCTGCTGGCCGGGCACGAGACGACCATCAACCTGCTGTGCAACGGGACACTGTCGTTCACCCGGCATCCCGATCAGTGGGCACTGCTCAAGGAGGACCCCGCCGGCCGTGCCAAGCAGGCGACCGAGGAATGCCTGCGCTATAACTCGCCGGTCGTATCCATCCAGCGGATCGCGACGCAGGACGTGGAGATGCGGGACAAGGTGCTGCGCAAGGATGACCGCATCCGGTGGTTCATTTCGTCGGCCAATCGCGACCCTGACGCGTTTCCCAGCCCGGATACGTTCGACATCTCCCGCCACCCCAACCAGCATGTCGCGTTCGGGTCGGGCACGCATCACTGTCTCGGCGCGACTCTGGCGCGGGTGGAGGGGCAGGAGGTCTTCAAGGCTCTGGCCGAGCGCTTCCCCAATCTAAGGGTGAAGACCGAGGGGCTGGAGTATCAGCCGAGCATCACGTTCCGGTCGCTGAAGTCGCTACCGGTCACCTGGCACTAGGAGAACCGCAGTGGCGCGAAAGCTGAAGGTCTGGGTGGACCACCAGGCATGTGTCGGGAATGCGATGTGCGAGTCGATCGCTCCGAAGGTGTTCAAGCTCAACGATGATCGTCAGTCCGAGGTGGTCGATGCCGCGGCGGACAGCGAGGAGAAGATCCTGGAGGCGGCGGAGAACTGCCCGGTGAGCGCGATCTTCGTGGAGGATGCGGAGACCGGGGAGCAGTTGTTCCCTTAAGGGCTTGGCGTTGTCCACGGCTTTACGCAAAGTAAAGACGTGGATGGCCGGCACAAGGCCGGCCATGACGATGGAGGGGCCGCGGCGCACCGGCCGTAACGACGCGGGCACGGCGGCGCGTCGGCCGTGACGACGGGGGCGCTGCGGCGCGCCGGATTGTCAGGCCACGGGGGGCGGCATGTCGCGCGGACCAGGTGGTGCGACTGGCGGGATGTCCGGGCCGGGCGCCGGAGGTGGCGCATCTGGTCCGATCGGGGGCTGGATATCGGGACCCGGCGTCGTCGGAGGGACGATGTCAGGTCCGGGTGGCTGAGGCGGCTGGCTGTTGCTGGGCATGGGGCCTAAGCGCCTCGCGGCGCGCGCGGTTCGGCAGAACTTCACGACACGCCAACACGATGTTCGGAGCGCGAACTTGGCTCGGCGGCAGGAATCTCATCGATGTCTCGTGTCCCTGTGGGTGAGACAAGCAAGGCGCAGAGGGTTGGGCTGGTGCCGGTGACGATGGCGTCGACCAGCTCGGGCGGGGGTGGGCCGAAATCGCACGGCTGCGGCAGGCCGCCGAGGGCGCGGATGCGCGCGGCACGCTGCGGGTAGATGACCGCATACTGATCGGCCTCGGCGACCGGGTCGGACACGGGCTCCTCGGGCGGTTGCGGATCGGGCGGCGGCGGCGGTGGCTCGGGCGTCGCCGCGGGCGAGGCGTGCCCCAGTGCATCGGCCATCAACCCGATGGCGCAGTGCTCGGACCAGGCGGCCTTGTCGGCGGTGGCGTTATCCGCCTCGCGCTTGCGGCGCTCGGCCTGAAGGCGCAGCAGCAGCGAGCGGGCGCTCTGTGCCTTGCGCTCGGTGCTGACGGCCTGAGCGTTGCATTTCAGGAAGAACGGCGGATCGCCGCGAAAATCGCGGGCCTGGCGGAGGCAGTCCATCGCATAAATGGCGAAACCGACGCTGCGGGCGGCGAGGTGGGCCTCCTCGCCGTTGGCCGGCAGCATCGAGGCGACAAGGGCGATGGCGGCGCGGTCGCGGCGGGCTTCGGCCTCGGGCGTGTCGGTCTCCGGCGGCGGGAGCATGCCGCGGAGGGTGTAGACGACAAGGTAGTAGATGTCGCGGGGGAGTTGCAGGGCGAGGTCGGGTGGCTGGTTCTGGGTTTCCATGCCGGGCATGTGGTGTTAGATATAGTGTCTTTCAATGTTATGGAACGGGGCAGTGGAATGATGCTGTCAATAAAGACTTGGATGACGGGGCCAAGCCTCATGAAAGACATGGATGTTGGGCCTTCGCCCGACATGATGACGAGAGCCACCATCGGTTCCAGGCAACGGGCCTTGGTATTGCGCATCAGACGAAGCCGTGGATGGCCGAGCCAAGCTCGGCCATGACGAATGAGGGACCAGTGCGCCTGTCGATCGCCATGACGAATGAGCGCGGGCTGAGGCGTGCGGCCGAGCCGTGGAGCGATCGGCGCTTACTGCGCCGTCATGCCGCCATCGATCACCAGTTCCGAGCCGGTGACCCAGGACGATTCGTCGGACGCCAGGAACAGCACGCCATTGGCGATATCCACGGCGGTGCCGAGCCGACCCATCGGCGTGCGATCGAGCAGCACCTGGCGCACGGCCGGATCGCTGAAGCGCTTGTCGGTCAGCGGCGTATCCGCATAGCCCGGATGCACTGAATTGATGCGGATGTTTTCCCGCGCATATTGCAGCGCCGCCGACTTGGTGAAGGTCGTGATGGCACCCTTGGCGGCCGAATAGGCCGGCGAGGTGGGACTGCCGACGATGCCCATGACCGAGGACGTATTGATGATCGACCCGCCACCGCCTTTGCGCATGGCCGGGATCGCCGTACGGGTGCCGAGGAAGACCCCCTTGGCATGCACGCCAAGCTCGCGGTCCCAGATTTCCACGGTGGTGTCCTCGACCTTGGCGGGAAAGGAGACACCGGCATTGTTGAACAGAATGTCCAGCCGTCCGTGCGCCGCCATCACCGCGTCTACCACCTGAGCCCAGTTCTGTTCCGATGTCACGTCGAGGTGCAGGTAGCGCGCGTCATGGCCCTCGGCGCGCAGGGCGGCCGCCGCGCGCTCGCCCAGGTCGTCGCGGATGTCGGTCAGCACCACCTTGGCGCCCTCGCGCACGAACAGATGCGCCGCCGCGCCGCCGAAGCCCATCAACTCGCCCTTGATCGCAGCCGCCGCGCCGGTCAGCAGCGCTATTTTGCCCTGGAGCCGCATGTTCTTTCCCCCGCTTCGCCGTTGGTCGGCGGGAGGATGCGCCATTTCGCTGCGCCGCCTCCATCGCGGCAGCGCGTGGCGCGAACCAGTGCGCGCCTGCCTCTCACCCAAGCCCCCCCACCGCACAATGATCGTCAATGCTTTGGCAAACTTTCGACGACAGGGTGAAAAAAGGTTGCATGGCGCGAAGGAACGGAAATGGACGCACATGGCGCCGTGCTGAACCCACTGTCGAAGCGGATCATCGGTTGCGGCCTGAGAGTGGCCGGCACCCTCGGCAACGGATTCCTGGAAAAGGTTTATGAGAACGCACTGGCGCATGAACTGCGGAAGGCTGGGCTGATCGTCGAACAGCAGCGCGGGATCACCGTGATGTATGATGGGGTCGTGGTCGGCGAGTACTTCATCGACCTGCTGGTCGAAGCATCGCTATTGGTCGAGCTGAAAACGGTGGCAGAGCTGAGCAGCACGCATCGCGCGCAATGCCTCAACTATTTGCGCGCGACAGGCATGCACTTGTGTCTTCTCATGAACTTTGGCCGCCCGCGCCTGGAGGTGCGTCGGATCGTCTTCGATCTGTGATATTCGCGCCGTGACCGCCGACAGTGTCTGACTGTTTGCGTTATTTGCGGCCCTTTGCGTTATTTGCGTGATGACTTTCTTGCTTGTTGGGTCGAAGCAAGGATTTGACGCGAATAACGCAAAGGGCCGCAAATAACGCAAAGAGGTTCCGTGCCCTTGTTGGTATCGCCCTGCTGACCGCTCCGAATTGAGAGGGCGGACTTCATGTATGATTCCGAAGACGTGAGGCGCGACGATCTACGAGAATCTGTTGGCATGCACGCCCAGCTCGCGATCCCAGATGCCCACCGTGGTGTCCTCGACCTTGCCGGGAAGGAGACAGCGGCATTGTTGAATAGAATGTCGAGCTGTCCGTGCGCCGCCGTCACTGCAGGCGCATCGAGACAGGAGGTCCCGACCGTGTCGAAATCGTCGACCACCACCAGGCAAATTCCCAACCCCACGCCGGGAGAGGTTCTGCTGCTGGAGTTCATCGAGCCGATGGATCTGACGCAGAATGGCCTTGCGCGTGCGATCGGGGTGCCGCGACGACGGATCAACGAGATCGTGCTCGGCAAACGATCGATCACGGCCGATACCGACTTGCGGCTGGCACGGTATTTCGGCGTCTCGGAGGGGTTCTGGCGTGGCCTCCAGGCCGACCACGACCTGCTGCAGCGGCGACGGGAGATTGATGCTGACCTGGCGCGGATCACGCCGTATCGACGGGCCGCATGATTGTGAGACGCAGACGATGACGTTGGCATTGACCCATGGCGCATGCTCGGACGCGTGCCGTCAGCCAGTTGCTTCCCACGGATTGATGAGGGTGAGGCCACAGCCTGCAAAGCCGTCGGTATCACGCGTCACCACAGCAGCACGGGCGACCAAGGCGGTGGCCGCTATCAATGCATCGAACGTATGGATCGGTGTCCCGGCCTGACGGCGGCTGACGACGATTTCGGCATAGCGGTCGGCTGCTGCGGCATCGAAGGCAAGAATGCGACCGCGCAGATCCTCATCGAACATCGCCGCCGCGGCATCGCTAAGCGCGGTGCGGCGGTGGCCCTGCGGCATGATGCCGATACCTGACAGGATTTCCGCGCGGGTGACGCTGGTGGTGTAGAGCGAGGCTCGCGGCTGCGCTGCGACCCAGGCGAACACCGCGGGGTGCGGCGCGGGCCGCATCAGCTCGGAAATCACATTGGTATCGAGCACGAACATCAGTCGAACCGGGGTGGATCGCGGGCCGGTTCGCGTGGCGGGATCTCCAGGTCATCGGCACCGCCCAAGGGAGCGAAGCGCCGGCGGATAGCTTCAGCCAGATTGACCTCGCGCGGACGTTCAGCACCGACAGCGCTGCTGATGATGTCACGGGCCTCGGACTCCATCGAATGGCCATGCTGGGCGGCGCGGACGCGCAGCCGCTCCTTCACCGCCGGGTCGAGGTTGCGGATGGTGATACTGCTCATTGGAATGGTATCGCTTGCGGATTATGGTTGCATTGTAATCAATGATTGCATTGCTGTCAATTTCGGGGCGCGAGTGCCCCCGATTGCGGCGATGCTGCAACCTCGCTCTACCTCACCAGCGTCACCCTGGCGGAGATGCTGATCGGGATCGCCGTGCTGCCGGCGGGCAGGTGCAGGAACAGCTTGACGCGCGGAACTCGATGGCTTGCTCGAGCTGTTCGGCGATCGCGTGCTGCCGTTCGACACCGGTGCTGCGCGCCAATACACCGCGCTCGCTGTCACTGCGCGTGACGCCGGTCGCGGGTTTCCGACGCCGGATGGATACATCGCTGCCATCGCCGGCGCGCGCGGCTTCATCGTCGCGTCACGTGGCACGTCGCCCTACGAGGCCGGCGGGATCCGGGTTGTCGACCCGTGGCAAAGCTGACCCGGCGGCGTTAGCAGACCCCCGTCCTGAGGGGCCCGCTTCTCAAGGCGTCGGAACGCCGATGGATTTGAGCCGTGCATGCGCGCGGTCGGCACGCGCCTTCAGGCCATCGAGCCAGGTGCTGACGTCGTTGCCGGGCAGGTTCAGCACCTTGCACCCAAGTCGCCAGTACTCCTCGATCTGCGCCTCGGTTTCCGCAGAGCCGCGGGCGAGTTTCCCGTGCGCGTTGCTGGCCTCCGCGATGCGGCGCACGGCTGCCTTGAACGTCGGGTGCTCAAGCTGGAGATGAACGCCCAAGCGCGCACTGAGGTCCGAGTGGCCGTAGGCGATCATGTCGATGCCGTCGACGGCCGCGATCGCCTCGACATTTTCCAGGCCCTCGAGCGACTCGATCGACACGCAGACGATGATGTTGGCATTGGCCCATGGCGCGTAGTCGGACGCGTGACGGGCGCCATGGCTGCGGTATCCGGTGTGCATCCCCTGCCCCGAGATGCCGCGATTGCCGATCGGCGGATATTTTGCGACCTGCGCAATCGCGCGCGCCTCCTCGGCGTTATCGACGTCCGAGACCTGGATGCCCATGATCCCCTGATCGAGGATCGCAGGGATCAGATACGTGAAGGATTTGTGGATACGCACGATCGCGGAGACGTTGGTGGCCTGAAACCACCCGGCGAGATCGGCGATCGTCTCGAGGTCGAAGGCGCCATGTTCGTGGTCGATCATGCAGTAGTCGAAGCCGGAGGCCTCGATGATCCACGGGACGCCGCGCGAGGCGAACTCCTTGAGGCCGGTGCCAAGCGCGGCGCGCCCCTCGCGCACCGCCCGCCTTATGCTGTTGTCTTTCATGGTTTGTACGAGGCTCCCATCGCTCGTTGATTGCCTTAAGTGTGACTCGGGTTGACGCCCTGTCCAAGCAGGGGAGCGATCCTGGCGAATGGCTTCGGCGGCATCTCGTCGGCGAGCCAGTGCTGCGGCCGGTTAACCGCCTCCTTACAAACGCGCGTTACACTGCTGCAGTGCAAAGTCTGCGAGAGGATAAGGTCGCTATGTACGTCAAGCGTCTGACGGGTCTGTCGGGCGAAAAGTCCAGTGTGTTTTGCTACCCCGACCTGCTCGATACCGGCCCTGTGTTCATGTTCGGCACTTTTGATCTGGCGGATGGGACTAGTCGTGGCTCAGGCTACGCACTGGATGAAGCGATTCTTGGGATCAAGGAAGATGGCGCAGTGGCCGTCGCCATCCGCATTGACACCCGTGGCAAAGCGGCGGCAGACGGAAGCAGTGGCGCATTCATGTTCGGGGTGCGCCCTGAGCAGCCATTAACAGCGCCATTGGGTGAGCTGTTGCTGGATCTCTGGGCCGCGGAATTGGACTGACTGAAGGTCTACGGGCGCGAGGCGCTGCCGAAGCTTGGGCCGCCGATCGGAGGCACGGTCGGGGTGCGCGTCCAGACGACCGGGAACAACTCGTCGTCCGCAGGGAACTTGCCTCGCGGCAACTGCGGATTTTGCGGAATTGTCATCGTCGCCGAGCGTGGGTCCCAGACAACGTCGCGCGCCATGTAGCGGGTCGATATGGCCATACGCCGTCGTTTCGGCGAGAAGTTGCCCTCGGCGCCATGCACCGTCAGCGGATGGTGCACGATGCAGTCGCCAGCCTGCATGTCCCAGGACAGGAACCGAAGGTCCGCGTCACCGCGCCGCTGGGAAAAATTCGGACACGGCTCGAGCTCCGAGCTGAAGTTCGGATCCTTGTCGGGGATCGCGGCGGCGTAGAACTTGCCCCAGTTGTGCGAACCGGCGATGTACTCCAGGGCGCTGTTGTCATGATCGACATCCACCAGCGCCACCCAGACAGACAGCACGTCGTTGCCGCGCAGTGGCCAGAACGGCAGGTCCTGATGCCAGTCGGTCATCTCGTGCGTGTCCGGCTCCTTGACGAACAGCTGGTCATAGAACAGCCGCACCTCGTCGGCCTCCATCAGTGTCGCGGCGATCTCGGCGCACGGGCTATGCATGGCCCAATCGCGGAAATCGTCGTCCCACCGCCAGATGAAGGAATTGATGAGGAAACGGCCGCTCTTGCCGCCGAGTGCCTTGGTTACCTCACGCGCGCGACTTTGTGGGTCGTGGGCGTCCATCACGCGGTCCACCGCCCGACGCATCCGCTCGAGCCACTCGCCGTCGAACATGCCGCGAAGGCAGATCGCGCCATCGGCATGAAACTGCCGGCGATCATCCGCCGTGATCCGGTTCAACGGCGTGCGGTTCATATTTCCCCCAAGTGCAGGCTGGTAACCCGCGGCCGCCTCAGTCTATCTCGGCGTCAGCACCATCACCATCTGCCGGTTCTCCATCCGCGGCATCTGCTCGACCTTGGACGTCGGGTCCATCTCGTTCTTGATCCGCTCCAGCACGCGAATGCCGATCTCCTGGTGCGCCATCTCGCGGCCGCGGAAGCGCAGCGTCACCTTCACCTTGTCGCCCTCGTCGATGAACGACTTCATGGCGCGCATCTTCACCTGATAGTCGTTCTCGTCGATGTTCGGGCGGACCTTGATCTCCTTGATCTCGATGACCTTCTGCTTTTTCTTGGCCTCGTTCTTCTTCTTCTGCTGTTCGTATTTGAACTTGCCGAAGTCGAGGATCTTCACCACGGGCGGGTCGGCGTTGGGGCTGATCTCCAGCAGGTCGAGGCCGACCGACTGCGCCCGCAGCCAGGCGTCGCGGGCGCTCATCACCCCCTGCATCTCTCCGTCCTGGTCGATCAGCCGCACCTGCGGCGCCCGGATCTCATCGTTCACGCGTGGCCCGTCGCGGGTTGGCGGAGCGGTCATTGGTCCTCTTGGTATGGTCTTCTCCTGTCTTGGTTAACCTAAGCCAGCCACAAGTCTGGCCGATCCATCGGTAGCTGATCAAGCTAAAGGAAAAGTTTCACGCGGTCGTCACCGAGGACTGCCCCGGGGCGATTCTCCGCATGAGGCGCCTTTCCTCACGCCCTGAGATCGGGTGGCGTGGCCTCGAGCGCAAGACGCCGCACCGCCTCGTCCAGCGGCACCACCTCCTGCGCCGCCCCGCCCAGCCGGCGCAGCGCCACGGTCCGGCTCTCCGCCTCCTTGCCGCCCGACCACCGCCAGCACCGGCACGTGGGCCAGGCTGTGCTCGCGCACCTTGGCGTTGATCTTCTGGTTGGAGAGGTCGAGCTCCACCGCCAGCCCCGCCTGCCGCAGCGCCGCCGCCACTTCGCCGGCATAGGCGTCGGCGTCGGAGACGATGGTCGCGACCACCGCCTGCACCGGCGCCAGCCAGAGCGGGAAGCGGCCGGCATAGTGCTCGATCAGGATGCCGAGGAAGCGCTCGAAGCTGCCCATGATGGCGCGGTGCAGCATCACCGGAGTGTGGCGGGCGCCGTCCTCGCCGACGTATTCGGCGTCGAGCCGTTCCGGCATGATGAAGTCCACCTGCAGCGTGCCGCACTGCCAGTCGCGCCCGATCGCGTCGCGCAGCACGAACTCCAGCTTGGGGCCGTAGAACGCGCCCTCGCCGGGGTTCAGCGTGTATTCGACGCCGGCGGTGGCGCAGGCCTCCTTCAGCGCGGTCTCCGCGTGGTCCCAGACCGCGTCGGAGCCGACGCGCAGCGCCGGGCGGTCGGAGAACTTCACGCGGAACTCCGGGAAGCCGAAGTCGCGGTAGATCGAGGACAGCAGCTCGACGAACCGCACCGTCTCGGCCGCGATCTGCTGCTCGGTGCAGAAGATGTGCGCGTCGTCCTGGGTGAACTGCGCGCACCCGCATGATGCCGTGCAGCGCGCCGGACGGCTCGTAGCGGTGGCAGGAGCCGAACTCCGCCAGCCGCAGCGGCAGTTCGCGGTAGGAGCGGAGGCCCTGGCGGAAGATCAGGATGTGGCACGGGCAGTTCATCGGCTTCAGCGCGAGGATCTTGTCCTCGTCCTCCACGTGGGCGATGAACATGTTCTGGCGGAACTTTTCCCAGTGGCCGGAGCGTTCCCACAGCGAGCGGTCCACCAGCTGCGGGGTCTTGACCTCCTGGTAGCCTGCCGCGTCCAGACGGCGGCGCATGTAGGCCTCGGCCGTGAGGTAAAGCTTCCAGCCCTTGGGGTGCCAGAACACGCTGCCGACCGCCTCTTCCTGGAGGTGGAACAGGTCCATCTCCTTGCCGATGCGGCGGTGGTCGCGGCGTTCCGCCTCCTCCAGCATATGGAGGTAGGCGTCGAGTTCCTTCTGGTCGCGCCACGCGGTGCCGTAGATGCGCGACAGCATGGCGTTGCGGTGATCGCCGCGCCAATACGCGCCGGCGACCTTCATCAGCTTGAACGCCGGACCGACATCGGCGGTGGAGCGCATGTGCGGGCCGCGGCACAGATCGACCCAGTCGCCCTGGCGGTAGAGCGTGATGGTCTCGTCGCGCGGCAGGTCCTGGATGATCTCGGCCTTGTACTTCTCGCCCTTGTCCTGGAAGAACCGGATCGCGTCGTCGCGGTCGATCACCTGGCGGGCGAATTTTTCGCCGCGCGCCACGATCTCGCGCATCTTCGCCTCGATCGGACCGAAATCCTCCGGCGTGAACGGCTCGTTGCGGGCGAAGTCGTAATAGAACCCGTCATCTATCGCCGGCCCGATGGTCACCTGGGTGCCGGGATACAGCTCCTGCACCGCCTCGGCCAGCACGTGCGCCGCGTCGTGGCGGATCAGCTCCAGGGCCTCGGGATCGCGGCGGGTGACGAACACAACATCGGCGTCGTGTTCGATCTCGGTGGCCAGATCGACCAGCTTGCCGTCGAGCTTCATGGCCAGCGCGGCGCGGGCGAGGCCAGGGCCGATCGCTTCCGCCACCGTCGTGCCCGTCACCGGCCCGTCGAAGCGGCGCACGGATTTGTCGGGCAGGGTAATGGCGGGCATGGGCGTTTCGGCTCCTTCCACAGCGGAAACGCCTGTCTATGGCGTCGGGGCAACTGCTACGCAAGTCCCATAACCTCTCGGTAAACGCCCAATGTCGCCGCCTGCATGGCGCCCACCGTGTAGCCGCGCAGCACCGCGGCCCGCGCCCGGCAGCCGAGAGCCTGTCGCTCCTCGGGCGGCAGTGCCAGCGCCATCTCGATGGCAGCGGCGAGAGCGCCGGCGTCGCCGGGCGGCGTGCGCCAGCCGGTGACGCCATGCTCGACCGTCTCGATCGGGGCGCCCAGGTCGGACGCGACCACGGGCCGGCCCATGGCCTGTGCCTCGATCACCACGCGGCCGAACGCTTCCGGCTGCGTCGAGGCATGGACGACCACGTCGGCCAGCAGCAACGCCGCTGGCATATCATGGCACTCACCCACCAAACGCAG
Source organism: uncultured Alphaproteobacteria bacterium (assembly GCA_963799415.1). Taxonomy (GTDB): domain Bacteria; phylum Pseudomonadota; class Alphaproteobacteria; order Acetobacterales; family Acetobacteraceae; genus JAMXLO01. Next base: position 132,850 of record CAWCXI010000034.1, read on the forward strand.
CCGGTCGGCAACGCCCAACGCTTCCGCCTGGCGGATCAGGCCGGCGGAATAGCGCTGTCGCCCCTGGTCCGATCCCACCAGCACGCAACACACATTGCGGCCGGACAGGCGCGTCAGCGCCTCGATCAGCACCGCCTGTCCCTTCCAACTCGTCAACCGCCCGGGCAGCAGCACGACCGAAGCCCTGTCGGGCAACCGCCAATCCAGTGCCAGCCGCGCCACCCGATGACCCGCGACCGCGCCTGGATCGAACACCGTGGGGTCAACGCCGCGTGGAATGATCCGGACCCGCGAGGGGTCAGTGCCATGTTGCCGGTTGATCAGGTCAGCGATGAAGCGGCTGGCCACGATCACCCGCTCACCGTGCGCCATGACCGAGTTATAGCGGCGCTTGAACGGCAGGTCCTCGTTGTAGGTGCCATGATACGTGGTGACGAAGTGCGCGCCGGTGCGCCTGCAGGCCAGGCTCGCGGACCAGGCCGGCGCGCGCGACCGGGCGTGGACGATTGTCGCGCCCTCTGTACGGATAAGTCCCTCCAGCCGCGCTGCATTTGACCAGATCGTCATCGGATTGCGGCTGTGCAGCGGCAGAGTGAAGTGACGACCGCCGGCGTGCTCGATCGCCGGAACCAGGCGCCCTCCGGCACTCGCCACGAGAGCAGTATACCCGGCTGCCGCTATCGCCTGGGTTATCTCGATGGTGCCGCGCTCGACGCCGCCCGTAACGAGTGAAGGCAGCACCTGGAGCACGGTGATATTGCCAGCCGTCGTACCCAATGCCTATACCAACACGGGTCTTTTAACAGGTGGCATTTCTTCCATGCGCACGCCTCTATACGACGTCAATGCACGCCGCAAGACGGTCAGCGTGACGCTGAACGCCGACCTCGTGAGCAAGGCGTCTGCCCTGGGCATCAACATATCCCGCACGGCAGAGGCCGCCCTGATAAAGGCATTTGAGGCAGCGGAGGTGGCAAAGATACGCGAAGAAATCCGTGAAGCTGTGAGGATCACGGACGATCTGGTCGCCAGGCATGGCCTGCCGTTCCCCGAGTTCGGGCTGTTCGACCCCGATTCCGCGAGTGACGATGCAGCATGATCTATTCGTCAATCCCAGTCGCCGTGGCAGAGCCATCTATCCGCTCTTGGTCGATCTGCAAGCGGATATCGTCGGTGGTGAGAGCCGAATTGTCGCACCACTGACCACGACGGCCATCGTGCCGAATCCGCCGACGCGGGTCTTGCCGCGGGTGATGCATGACGGTCAGGGCTATGTGGTGATGATGCGTCTTCTGGGATTTCTACCGGCACGCCAGCTTGGCTCATCGATCGGCTCCATCGCTCAGCATCGCGATGACATTTCCCGTGCGCTCGACTGGCTGTTCTTCGGGATCTGATGCCGTGCAAACCAGCGGACGGCTCGATCGCGGCGACGGCGTGGAACTGGCCTGGGCGCGACAGGATGGAACGGGTCCGACGGTGGTGTTTCTGCCCGGGTTCCGCAGCGACATGGCCGGGGAGAAGGCGACGGCGCTTGCCGCGTTCTGTGCGGGGCGCGGCCAGGCCATGCTGCGCTTCGACTACTCGGGCCACGGCGCAAGCGGCGGTCGGTTCGAGGATGGTACCATCAGCCGCTGGACTGCGGACGCCGTGACGATGATCGATCGCCAGACCGACGGTCCGCTGGTCCTTGTTGGGTCCTCGATGGGTGGTTGGATCGCACTGCTCGCCGCCCTCGCCCGCCCGGATCGCGTTGCCGCGCTGATCGGCATCGCGGCGGCGCCTGACTTCACCCAGGCGTTGATATGGCCGGCAATGACCACCGAGCAGCGGGCCACCCTGGAGCGGGACGGCGTCGTCCACAGACCCAGTCAGGTACGGTGAGCCCACCCCGATCACCCGGGCGCTGATCGAGGACGGACGCACCAGGCTGCTGCTGAACGCGCCAATAGAGCTCGACCGTCCAGTGCGCCTGCTGCATGGGCAGCACGACCGAGACGTGCCCTGGAGATTGGCGCTGCGTATCGCCGAGCGGGTCAGCAGCAACGACGTGCAGGTGATCCTGGTGAAGGACGGCGACCACCGCCTCTCGCGCCCGCAGGACCTTTCTCTCCTATGCCGGACGCTCGCCGCTCTCCTCGGCCAGGATGGCGCGTAGTCCCTCGCGATAGCTCGGATAGCGCCAGCGCAGGCCGAGCATCTGCTGCGTTCGCCGACCGGACACCTTGCGATGCTCTGCCCAGAAGCTGCGCGCCATCGGGCTCATCGTGGTCCATGCCAACTCGAACGGCACGGATTCGGGCATAGCAACACCGAGCAATCGTGCCGCTTCGGCTATCACCTCCGCGCTTTCCGCGGGCTCGTCATCCACCAAGTTGAGGACGCGGACACCGCTCTCGCGTGTCTGCTGCATCGCCGATATCACGGCTGACACGATGTCGTCGCGATGGATGCGCCCGAAGGTATGTCCAGGCTTGGCGACCCGCCGCGACGTTCCGGCGCGCAGATCATCGAACACTGAACGCGCCGGCCCGTAGATGCCTGCCAGTCGGAACACATCGACCGCGCACCGATCTGCGATGCGACCCCAGCCCTGCTCTGCCGCGAACCGCCGACGACTGCGATCGGACATCGGGGCGGGCTCGGTGCCCTCATCGACCCAATCACCTTTTCGATCGCCGTAGACGCCGGTTGTGGACAGGTAGCCGATCCAACGCAGCCGCGGTGCCTGAGCGATCGCGTCGGCATAGCGCGACAGCACCGGGTCGCCCGACGCGTCGGGGGGCACTGTGGAGAGCAGGTGCGTTGACTGCGCTATCGACGCGGCCGCGTCATCGAAGGAGATCCCCGCGCCAGCCGCGCGCACAGTTCCTGTGGCGGCGAAGCCAGCACGAATGGCGGCGCGCATAACTGCCGTTCCCGTGTAGCCCAGGCCGGAGATCAGCAGGCGCGCATCAGCCATAGCTAATGCACTCACGGTTCCGTGAGCAATCTGTTATTAACGCGAAACGTACAGCCTTCGTCACAGGCGGCTCCATTGCGATTATTTATCGTCCTGCGTCACCCCAAAACCAAAGGAAGCGCGAGGATGTTCCAAGCCTATCACGGCGTCACGGCAGGCCAGCACCAGTCGAACTTCGATCACCTGTCCGCTGAGGGTTGCCGCATGATCTCTCTCAGCGTGTATGGCGACCCAGGCGATGCGCGCTATGCCGCGGTCTGGGTCCAGCGCGGCGGTCCGGCCTGGGTAGCGGTACACGGCGTCAATGCAGCCGGCTATCAGAGCTTCTTCAATAACCAGACTGCCCACGGCTACGTGCCTGTGCTCGTTTCCGCCACGGGAACCGCCAGCGACGCCGTGTTCGCCGCCGTATTCGAGCAGGGGGTCGCCGGTCCGTGGTTCGCGCGTCACGGCATGACGTCCGGGCCCGAGGCGAATGTCGGCACCTTTCAGCAACAGAACAAGGCTGCACACGACGGCAAGATGATCCTGCGTTCGATGGCAATCTACGGCACGCCGAGCGATCGCCGCTTCATCGGCGTCTGGCATGCGAATACGGGCTACACCAAGTGGCATGTCCATTACGCTGACGATGCATCGGGCTATCAGAGCGTGTTCAATGCCGAGACGTCCAATCCGTTCTATCGCCCGACCGAGGTCGCGGTCTCCAGTGACCTGCTCTACTGCTCGCTGTTCAAGGACGACATGGTCGGACCATGGGTGGCGCGGCACGGGATGACGTCGGCGGATTATCAGACAGAGTTCGACCATGAGAATGCACGCGGCTTCTATCCGATCTCGGTGCAGGGCGGTGGCAGCGGCAGTGGCACGCGTTATGCTGCGATCTTCGCGCAACGCGATATTCCGTTGCCGCGGAATTGGCACGCGACTGGGACCGAGGTGCCTCAGCTCGCCGGTCTGGACCACATCATGCAGAGCTTCATGCAGGCCAATGGGGTGCGGGCCGCGCAGCTTGCGATCGCCAAGAACGGCGTGAGCAAACTGACGCGCGGGTACACGTGGGCCGAGGATGGCTATCGCATAACGCAACCGTCTGACCGCTTCCTGCTGGCAAGCTGCAGCAAGATGTTCCTCGAGGCGGCGGTGCAGTCGCTCTACGATGCGAAGCCCGCCAAGCTTGCGCCAGCCACCAAGGTGTATCCGCTGCTCGGCTTCTCGCATCCCGCCGATCCGCGCAGCGACGACATCACCATCCAGCAGTTGCTCGACCACATGGGCGGCTATGACGACACGGCGACCGGCTCGGGGTTCGATCCCACTTATCAGATGCGCAAGATCGCGTTGGACGAAGTGCTCGGGCACAAGGTGAGCAAGCTCGACGTGTGCCGCTACATGTATGCGAGGATGCTCGACTTCGCGCCTGGCGCGCGGAGCCGGTACTCCAACTTCGGCTATCTGCTCGCCAGCGCCGTTGTCGAGAAGGTCACCGGCATGGACTACTTCGCGTATGTGAAGAACACGCTGCTGGAGCCAGCGGGGATCACCGAGGTGGAGGTTCGTCCCACCGCGGCGAACCAACAGCCGCCAACCGAGGCGATGATCGAGGATGAAGGCCTTGGAAATTCCGCGCTCGATCCGCTGTCGCCGTTGCTGGTACCGGCGATATTCGGCGGCGACGGCCAGGTGAAGGAGGTCGCGGCCGCGTGCGCTGGCACGTCGGCTTCGGCCGAGGCGCTGACGCAGTTCATCCACCTGCATGCGGTGTGGGGCAATGGCGGACGGGCACCGAATTCGGCACGGTCGGGGAGCACGCCCGGCTCGTCTACTCTGGCATGGTCGCGCGGCGACGGCGTGGACTGCGCCTATGTCATCAACACCCGCGATTGGCCGCCGAATACTTCGCCGAAGCTGGACGATCTCGGCCACTCGATTGATCAGGTGCTGAACACTACGCCGTTGCCGTAGGGTTGCGCACCTGCCCCCTCCCTTGCGGGAGGGGGTAGCGGTAATGCCCTGCCGCTGAGCGGCCTTGCTCAGTGACGACTGATCGTGCCAGCTAGCTCGTATTATTCACTCACTGCTATTGCGGCCTTCATCTTCTCGATTTCGGCTTCGTCGGCTGCGCTGAGCACGGCATCGGTTAGCTGGATGCCGACTTTCTTGAGGTTGCCGGTGAACTTGAACGGCACCCGATAATCCTCGCTGACCGGGGTGCCAGTGTCTTCGCCAATGTCCAGTGTTTCATCCGCAGAGATGCGGAATGGGATTGTTCGCTCAATCCTGCCTTGGGCCACGTGCCGTCCGTCCACCGTCAGCGTCGCGCTGCCACCTTTGCCGAGGCCACCACCGTCATACTTGAAATCGACCAGGATGGTGTGATTGCCGGGGGAAAGCCGGTCGGATCCGGCGACTGTGTAGCGATAGACGCCCACCGTGTTGTAGTGGAACACGGGCTTTCCCGCGAGCAGGTACAACCCCCATCCGTTGAAGCGCCCACCCTGCGTCACCAGCACGCCTTCCGCGCCGGTGTCCGGTATCGTCAAATCGGCACCGATTTTGAACGACTTGTTCAAAATGCTCGGCGCGCTGCCTTCTGGAATGCGCGTCATCCCCGGGTAGTAAGCGAACACGGAGCGGCCACGGGTCAGACTGGGGCGGTTGTCAACATTCATCCGTTCGATTTTGCTGTTGTCCAATGGCAATACGTTGTACTTGGCCGCTTCGATCCAGAACAATTCCTGCAATTCCCGGAGCTTCTTAGGTTCCTGGGCCGCGAGGTCAGTGGCCTCGCTGAAATCCTTTGTGATGTCGTACAATTCCCATTTGTAGTCGTCCACGCCGATCGTCTTACCAACGGCCCATGGTGCCAGCGGTGGCGTCGTCGCGGCGATCCAACCGTCATTGTAGATTGCACGATTGGCGAACATCTCGAAGTATTGAGTGCGGTGGGTCGAGGCCGCCTTCGCATCATCAAACGAATAGACCATGCTCACGCCCTCGATGGGCTTCTGCGGCACGCCGTTGAGCACCGCAGGCATTTGTACGCCGATCGCCTCAAGGATGGTCGGCGCAATGTCGATGACATGGTGGAACTGCGTGCGGATGCCACCTTTGTCCTTGATGCGCGCGGGCCAGGACATGACCATGCCGTTGCGAGTGCCGCCGAAGTGCGAGGCAATCTGTTTGGTCCACTGGAACGGCGTGTCCATCGCGTGCGCCCAACCGATCGGGTAGTGATTGAACGTCGTCGGGCCACCGAGTTCGTCCATGCGGCGCAAAACTTCGTTGAAATCCTCTGGGATGGCGTTGAAAAACGCCATCTCGTTGAGCAAGCCCTGTGGGCCACCTTCGGCGCTCGCGCCGTTATCTCCCTGGATGTAGATGACCAGCGTGTTGTCGAGTTCGCCCAGGTCCGCCAGCGCATCGATAATGCGACCCATCTGGGTGTCGCAATAGCTCAGCGCAGCCGCGTAGACCTCCATCATGTGGGCTGCGACCTTCTTGTGGTCGGCGTCAAGCGAGTCCCACGCGGGAATGCCCGCAGAGCGCTCGGTCAGTTTGGTATTCTCCGGCACGACGCCCAGCCGCTTCTGGCGAGCAAGCGTTTCCTCGCGGACCTTATCCCAACCCTGATCAAACTGACCCTTGAATTTGGCGATCCAATCCTTCGGCGCATGGTGCGGGGCGTGCGCCGTGCCTGGGGCATAGTAGGTCACCCACGGCTTGTCTGGCGCAATCGAATGGAGCAAGCGAATCCGGTCGATGGCCTTGTCCGCCATGTCTTTCTCGAAGAAATAGTTCTTGTCATCGTGGGGTGGCTCAATCGGCTTGATGTTCTCGAAGATGGCCGGCGCCCACTGGCTGGTGTCGCCGCCGATAAAGCCATAGAAATACTCAAATCCCAATCCGGTCGGCCACAGGTCGAAGGGCCCGGCCTGGCTGTTGTGCCAGTCGGGTATGTTGTGGTTCTTGCCATACCAGGCGGTGTTGTAGCCGCTTTGCCTGAGCACCTCGGCGAAGGTTCCGACGCTTTTCGGCATGAGCGTGTTGTAACCGGGGAAGCCAGTACCACCCTCCATGATGACACCGGTCGCGGCAGAGTGGTGATTACGTCCGGTCAGCAACGCCGCACGGGTGGGCGAGCAAAGCGCTGTGGTGTGGAATTCCGTGTAGCGGAGACCCTCGTTGGCGAGCCGATCCATGGTCGGCGTCGGAACCGGGCCGCCAAATGTGCTGCTTGCGCCAAATCCCACGTCGTCAGTCAGGATGAGCAGAATGTTCGGGGCACCGTTGGGTGCCTTGACCTCCTGTGGGAAATCCTTGGTGGATTCTTCGACCGTGCGGCCGACGTGTCCTCTGAAGGGTGCCTCGGGGCGTGGCAGCACATCTTGCGCCAGCGCCGGTAGCGCAAAAGCTGCCGTGCTCACGGTGGCGAGCAAGCGTCTCCTGCCCCAATTTGGGACACGTTCAGTCATCGGCACAATCCTCCAAAAAGCGGGATTCTTAGAACAATATCGAGCGCGAGACGGTGGGCGGCCGGCTCAGAAATCCAGGTCAGCGTAATGCCCCGGCGGCGTCATGCCCGGTACGCGATCCGCCAACACGCCGCGAAAGCTCGGGCGCGACTTCATCCGCGCATACCAATCCCTTGCCGCCTGGGAAACCGTCCAGTCCACATCGCCAATGAAGTCGAGGCACGACAAGTGCGCCGCCGCGGTGAAGTCGGCCAATGTCATGGCGCTCCCGGCCAGCCACTTCCGCGTCTCCGCGAGCCAGCCGAGATATTCCAGGTGATAGCGCACGGCGAGATAGCCGGTGCGCATCGCTGACGCATCCGGATTGCCGCGCCCCGTCATTCGCTTCAACACCTTCTCGCCGAGCAGATTCCGCGTCGCCTCGGCGGCAAACTTCCCATCGAACCATGCAACGAGCCGCCGTGCCTCGACGCGCTCGGCCAGCGTGTGGCCAAGCAGCGGGGTGTCCGGATAGGCCTCCTCAAGGTACTCGCAGATCACACCGGAATCGGGGATCGCAAGCCCGTTGTCCTCGACCAGCGTCGGCACGGTGCCGGCCGGATTGAGTTCCAGATATTCAGCGCGCCGTTCCCAGGCCTTTTCCGTTCGCAGATCGAACGGCAAGCGTTTCTCCGCGAGAACCAGGCGCACCTTGCGGGAGTATGGCGACAGAGGCAGATGATACAGCGTTCGCATCGCCGGTGCTTATGACACCGCGCGCCGCGTCGCGCCAAGCGGCTTGCGACGTCAGTCTTTGGTTTGAAATGACAAATCGGTTGCGCCGCCGACCTGTTCCTCCGGCAGCACCCTGCGCCTGCCGCCGCCCGGTTGGAATCGCCGCAGATAGATGGGAACAACCAGCTCTACGGGAGTCGGCACGATGCCGAGTTCCTGCAGTCCAGGAAAGTCGGCGCTCGCCACGTTGTCATGCTGCAGCATCAGCAATTGATCCTGGGTCAGCGGTTTGCCTGGCAGGAGTTCCATGATGCGCGCCTGCAATCGCGCCAGCCCCATCGGCACATCGACCATCCGGCGTTTCCGCCCGGTTTCCTGCAGGACATAGGCAAGCAACTCGCGGAACTGCCACACGCGCGGGCCGCCGAGTTCGTAGACTGCTCCGGCGGCATCCGGACGCGCCAGCGCCGCCATCACTGCGTCAGCGACATCGCCGACATAGACCGGCTGGAACAGCGTATCGCCGCAGATCACCGGCATCATGGGCAGGATCCGCGCCATTGCGGCGAAGCGGTTGAACAGCATGTCCTCTGGGCCGAACACGAGCGAGGGCCGCAAGATCGTGGCGCCGGCGAAGGCCTCGCGCAGCATTGCCTCGCCGATGCCTTTGGTGGCGGCGTATCGGCTGGCGGCGTGTGGGTCCGCGCCGATCGCCGAGATGTGCACGAGGCGCGCGACGCCCGCTTCTGCCGCGAGACGTGCGACGAGCCCAGCGCCTTCGGCCTGGATACGCTGGAAATCCCCCGATCGCTGCTCGCTCAGAATGCCCACCGCATTGACGACGAGATCGGCACCCTCCACCGCGCGATGCACAGTGGGTTCGTGAGTGAGCGATGAGGTACAGCGGCACAATCTGCCCGACGGCGCCCATCGGCTTGAGGAACAGCGCGCGCTCGGTGTCGCGCACGGCCACCCGCACGACGAAGCCCTTCTTGGCCAGACGGCTCACGATGTAGCGGCCGATGAAGCCTGACCCGCCGAATACCGTTGCCACGCTTCGCGTCGCCATCATCGAACCTCCGGCTGCACGCCCTTGATAGGCGGCAGCGCAACGACGCTCAAGCCGGCGCGTCCGGCGTGGGGTCCTCGGTGGCGGTGGTGTCGGGCGCGGGTTCCGCCGGTCTTGGACGCCAGCCGAGCCACTCGGCTGCGCTTTCGGCCCGGCGCAGCGCCGCATCGAGCGCCGCCATCGTTGTCGACAGATCCTCGCTATCGTCGCTCCGCCAGGCGCGGATCGTCCACAGCCAGACTGCCACCAGACCCTTTACACGCAGTTCGCCACGAACCCCGCTCGTGGGGATGCCGGCCGCGTGCAGCAACCACCGCATGCTGCGCCGCGTCGCCAGAGCGAGCATCAGCGCTATGGGCGGTTCGGCCGGCAAGGCTCGGAGCAGCGCCAGCACACCGGGGCGATGCGCCTGGTGTGCATCGATGCGCCGCATCAGCAGATCGAACAGCCTGTCGCGGACCGGTCCATCCGACGGCGCCTCGGCCAGGCCAGCCTGGTCGGCCATACGGCCGAAGCGCAGGAGGATTGCGACCCGGCCGGGGAAGCGTTCTCGGGCACGCGCCAGCGGCAGGCCCGCGGCGCGCGCCGCTGCGGCAACGTTGACCGCGCGCCAACCGCTGTCTGCCGCAATCTGGAATGCGGCGGCGATCAGGGCGCGATCGAATGCAGCATTGTCCATGGCTGTATCATGGTGGCTGATTGCCGGCTTGACCACCCATGCATGCCTCGGACCGCTACGAGCCGCCGAAGAACTGCGGATGTGGTGGCCGAGAAATTCGGCTCGATCCTCTTTGCACCTGACCGAGTGTGGTTCAACTTTTCCGGAATGATGCGGGGGGGTTCATGTCTGGTATTGCACCATCAGCCGCTATCGATGCGGCCAGGGCACTGGCGCCACAGATCCAAGGGTTCGCGGAGGAAATCGAGCGGTCCCGGCGACTTCCGCTGCCGCTGGTCGAGGCAGTGGCGCAGGCGGGGCTTTTCCGCCTGTGGGTTCCGCGAGCACTGGGCGGCGAAGAGACCGATCCGATGACTTCTCGTTCGCGTCGTCGAGGAGATCTCGCGAGCCGACGGCTCCGTCGGCTGGTGCGTGGCGATCGGCGGCGGGTCCGGTGTATTCGGCGGGTATCTCCCGTCGGACGCCGCGCGGGAAATCTACGGCAGCGATCCGAATGTCAGAATGGCCGGGGCACTTCGGCCGTTCGGGGAGGCTGTGGTTGTCGATGGGGGCTACCGGGTCACCGGCCGGTGGCCGCTGGGAAGCGGTTGCCAGCATTCCCCCTGGATAGTTGGTAGTTGCCGGATCTTTGACAGTGCCGGACCGCGCCTGCTGGCAGATGGCACGCCTGCCACGCGTACCCTATTGTTCCCGGTTGGGGACTGCGAAATCCTCGACACCTGGCACAGCATTGGGCTGCGCGGGACTGGCAGCCATGACATTGTCGTCGCGGATATTTTTGTTCCGGCCAATCGCTCATTCTCGTTCCGGGATCCACCTGTGGAGCCAGGGCCACTTTATGCGATGCCGTCGATGACGCTGCTCGGCGCGATCCTGGCGGCAGTCCCACTCGGCATCGCCCGTCACGCAATCGACATTCTTCTGGGGCTTGCAGGAACCAAGATTGCCAGCCGTTCACGCCAGTCGTTGCGCGAGGACGTCACGATGCAGGCTGGGCTGGGACGCGCGGAAGCTCTGCTGCGCTCAGGGCGTGCCTTTCTGTACGAAACGCTCGACGAAGCATGGCAGTTGGTCAGCTCCGGGCAAACGCTCAGTGTCGCGCAGCGCGCGATGCCATGGCTGGCGTCGACGCACGCAGCAATCGCAGCCAAGGAAGCGACCGAGTTGATGTTCAATGCGGGCGGCGCGTCCTCTCCCTACACGAGCGCAGGGCTCGAACGCTGCATGCGCGATATCCTCGCGGCAGGCCAGCACCTCACCGTGGCGCAGTCGAATTATCAGATGGCCGGTCAGGCGCTGTTGGGTTCGGATATGCGAGCGACGCCACTGCTGTTCATGGACAATCGCAGCGCGGGTTAAGTGAGGCGGCAGCGATTTGATGTGTGCTTGCGGGGAGGCTTACAACGCAGGTGCAGAAACGCGGAGCGAGGTGATCCATGAGTGAGAACATATCCGGCCGAGCGCATCTCATAACCGGTGGCTTTCCGCCCGGTTCGGCGGCCGGGCACGATCACGACTATGCCCGCCTGCGACTGCTGGGTCTGTTGGCCGAGAAGGATGTTCCAGCCTCGGTCGCCAACGATTTTGCCGATATCGAGAAGTGGCTGCCGGTCAGCCGATTGCTGATCACCTATGTGGCCGGTCCCTACCCCGACACCGCGCAGTGCCGCGCCATCCGGCAGTGGATGGAGGCGGGCGGCCAATGGCTGGGCCTGCACGGGACGAGCGGTGGCCGCGCCGAACGGGTGGAGGGCACGCGCCAGCGTCGCACCGTGAAGACCGAGCACCATGCTCTGCTCGGCAGCCGTTTCCTGACCCATCCTCCAATCTGCAAGATTCATGTCGATGTGCGCGACACCGATCACCCGATCACCCGTGGGCTAGGCGCGTCGTTCGACGTCGAGGACGAGCCTTACTTCATCGAACTGCAAGAGCCGGGGTCGACCCGGATCCTGCTGACGGCGGACTACGGCCCTGGCGCCGTGTCGCCGAGCATTGGAACCCTGTATCCCTCGGACACGTCGCTGCAATCTGACGGCAGGACCCGCGTGCTTGGCTATACGCGTGAGGTCGGCGCGGGCGGCGCCACCTATTTTGCACTCGGCCACTGCCACAACCCCGAGATCCGCGCGGGCCGAGCCGCTGATTCCACCGATACGACGCCGGCCACCTTTCACGGCGCGTGGGACAGCGACGGTTTCGTTGCGGTGCTGCGGAACACCATCGCCTGGGGTATGGCTTCGTAACTACAATCGTAGCGTAGCCGCCTCGTAGCCAAAGAGCAGATCATCGCAACTCTGTGATGGAGTGCGCTCCGAATGCGTTTGGTGCCGCGAATAGCCCCATGCTATGCGCCGCCGCATGTACCGGATGCAATCGATCGCAGGCTGCGACAGGCTCACGGCCCTCATTATGGAGGGCTCGGGGTCGCGCGCGTTGTAGCTGGCGATAGTCGGCAGCGCTCGTAGCCCCGCCGATCGTCGGACGGGGCTTTTTCATGTCACCATGATCTCCGTCCGCCCCCCACCTCGTTTCGGCGAGGCTTCCAATGCTGCGGCGGTTCCTAATCCCTTACCAACAGAAGCCGGTGCCCGCGTTATCTTTCGGGAACGCGTCTTCCGGCATGGACGGTCCGGCACCCAGACGTGCCTGGTCGAGCCTCCTGGCCGATCGCATCGCGAGGCGGGCCGGCCATGTCGGTCGCCTGATGGCCGCCGTCCACGCGGACATGGTGGGCTATAGCCGGCTGTTCCGCCTGGACGATACCGGAACGATAGCCCGCCTGCGCAACATGCGGCGGAGCCTGATCACGCCCACTATCCGGCGGCATCATGGTCGCCTCGTGCAAACCGCCGGCAATTCGATGCTGATCACGTTCGACAGCATCACCGAAGCCGTCCAATGCGCGGTGGCGATCCAGCATGACCTCGCCGTCGAGAACGATCGCTGGCCCCACGACCATGCAATGCGCTTGCGCATGGGCGTTGATGTGGGTGACGTCTTTGCGGACGGAGGTGACTTTCATGGCGATGGCGTCATCATCGCTGCGCGGTTGCAAGAGGTGTGCCCTCCGGGGGCAGTGTGCGTCTCGCGCGCGGTGCACGACCGGGGAGGCGATCGGCTTGGATTGCCATTCGAAGCCCTTGGCCCATTGGCGCTGAAGAACATCGCTCAGCCTGTGGAGGCCTTCGTCCTGTGGCCGACACCCCATGAGAGAGCGAGGGCGATCCGACTGGTTGTGTAGACGCGGTGCCCGTAGGCGGTAACGCCTGCGGGCACCGAATAACCCGCATCGTTATCCTGCCAGCTCGCGCGAGCGAACCGTCGCCTCGGCAATGGCTTTACTGAGCGCCGCCGGCCAGGCCTCCGATGCCATCAGCACCGCCAACGCACGCTCCGTGGTCCCGCCTGGACTGGTGACCGCCACGCGCAGGGCCGCGGCGTCCTCGGAGCTCGCGGCCAGCAGCGCTCCGGATCCGGATACCGTCTGTCGGGCCAGCAACCGCGCGAGATCCGGCGGGATCCCCTGCTCGCGCGCCGCCTGCTCCATCAGTTCGGCCAGTAGGAAGACATACGCCGGTCCGCTGCCCGACACCGCCGTGACCGCATCGAGCAGCCCTTCATCCTCAACCCAGGCCACCACGCCGATCGCCTGCAGCAGCCGCTCGCACAGCACGCGCTGCGGCGTCTCGACGCCGAGACCTGGGCAGGCGACGGTGACGCCCTGACGAACCGCCGCCGGCGTGTTCGGCATCGCCCGCACGATTGCCGCCTCACCGCCGAGCAGCCCCAGCATGCCGGCGATTGTGCGGCCTGCCATGATCGACAGGAACACCGCGTCGCCAACGAACTGCCGGTACAGCGGCAGTGTCTCGGCAGCGTTCTGCGGTTTCACTGCGAACACCACGGCTGCCGGCGCGAACTCCTGCGGTATCGCCGCGAAATCCGGCACCACCGTCAGGTCAGATCCCGCCCACTCGGCCGCGGCCGGCGACGGATCCACCGCAACCGACGGCGCCAACCCCTGCTCGCGCCACCCGGACAGCATGGCACTGCCCATGCGCCCGCAGCCGACCAGCAGGACCGGCGGAATACTCATGCCTCGCCGACACACTCCAGCATCGCCGCCGCCAGAGCGTCCTGCGGCGACTTGCCGCCCCACAGCACGAACTGAAAGGCGGGGAAGAACCGCTCGCACTCGGTGATGGCGATATCGACCATGTCCTCCAGAACTCTCGGCCGAGGCGCCCGGTGCGCCGCGCAGCAGGACGGCGTGACGAAATACCGGGATGCCTTCCTCGCTCTCCAGGCCGAAATGGCCGATCCACAGCCGCTCGTTGGCCAGCGCCAGCAGCTCGTATAATGCGGAGCGGCGCTTCTCCGGCACCTTGAGGTCGAACGCACAGGTGAAGTGCATCGCGCTGATCTCGTGCGACCAGGAGAACCACAATCCGTAGTCACACCAGCGACCGGGTGCCTCCGCCGCCATTTCCGAATCGCTGCGCCGGTCGAACGCCCAATCGTTGGCGCTGATGATCTGCTCCATGATGTCGAGCGGATTGGCGGCGGCATCGTGGCTGAGAGCCGTCATAGACATGCTTGGTCTCCCATCGTGCAGGAAGGCCGGACGGTTTCAAGGTTCCCGTTTCTATGGGTTACGGGACCAAGTTAACCACGAATCCCAGCCTACCGAGCGGACACGCCGCGCCGCAAGTCTCACTAAGTATCTTTCTGCATCTCGAGGGCAGCGACGCGCGCTTCCAATGCTGCCAGACGCTGTTCGACATCATGCAATTGCGCCTCCGCCGCCTCCTGGCCGGTCCGGGCATTGGCGGCCAACTCCGCCATCGCATCCAGCTCCTCACGCTTCACCAGGTCCAGCCGCCGGATCGCCTCGTCGATTCGTGCGCGCGCCAGGGCCTCGACCTCCTCGCGGAGTCCTGCCAGGGCGGAAATCGCCCCGCCGGCCACGCCGGCGAGATCATCGAAAAAACGCGGTCGGTCGCTCATCGCTGCCAGCCCCTTTCCGCGGACTCGCCCCGCCTCGTATAACGCGCGCCATGATCCTGGTCACCGGTGGCGCCGGCTTCATCGGCTCGAACTTGCAAGCGGCCCTGGTGCGCCGCGGCATCGAGACCGTCATCATCGATAATCTGGGCAGCGCGGGGAAATGGCGCAACCTGGCCAAGCATGCGCCGGCGCGGCTGCTTCCACCAGGCGATATCGACGCGTTCCTCGAGAGCCGTCCTCCGCTCGAAATGATATTTCACCTGGGCGCCGTCTCCGACACGACGGCGACCGACGGTGATGCCGTCTGGGCCACCAACGTCGAGCTGTCGCGGAGCATCTGGCACTGGTGCGCCAACCACGGCGTCCGTTTGGTCTATGCGTCGTCGGCGGCCACCTATGGCGACGGTTCGGCCGGTTTCGACGACGATGCATCGCTCGCCGCGCTGCAAATGCTGCGTCCACTCAATCTCTATGGCTGGACCAAGCATGCCTTCGACCTCCGCGTCGCGCGCGCCCTTGCGACACGCCAGCCGCATCCACCGCAATGGGTCGGGCTCAAGTTCTTCAACGTCTATGGCCCGAACGAGTACCACAAGGGCCGCATGATATCCGTGGTCAAGGTCAAGCACGATGAAGTGGCGGGCGGTGGAGCGGCGCGTCTGTTCCGTTCCACCGAGCCGGGCCTGGCCGATGGTGCACAGAGGCGGGACTTCATCTGGGTCGGCGACGTGGTCGATATCCTGCTGTGGCTGCACGATTCGCCCGACGTCTGCGGCCTGTTCAACGTTGGCACCGGCCAGGCGCGCAGTTATCTCGATTTGGCCAATGCGGTGTGCGACACGGCCGGTGTGCCGCGAAAGATCGAGTACATCGACATGCCGGATGCGCTGCGCGGGCAGTACCAGTCCTTCACCGAAGCCTCCATGACCCGGCTGCGTGCGGCAGGCTATGGCGGCCAGTTCACTCCCCTCGAGGAAGGCGTGAGGCGCTACGTGCAGGATCATCTGGCGCAGCCCGACCCTTACGTATGATCCCGGCACTGCTGTTCCCGCAGTTCGACCCGGTCATTGTCCATATCGGGCCGTTCGGCATCCGCTGGTACGCGCTGGCCTACATCGCTGGACTGGTCCTGGGATGGCGACTGTTGCGCTATCTGGTGCGGCAACCGCCCGCGGTGGCAACCGCCGTTCAAGCCGACGATTTCCTCACCTGGGCCACTCTCGGCGTCGTACTCGGCGGGCGGCTGGGCTACGTGCTGTTCTACCAGCCGAGCGTGTATCTGGCGCATCCCGGCATGATCTTCGCCGTCTGGGAAGGCGGCATGAGCTTCCACGGCGGCACCCTCGGCATGATCGTGGCGATCATCTGGTTCTGTCGACGCAACGCCATCCCGCTGCTCGGCTTCGCCGATCGCGTAGTGGTGGCCGTGCCAATCGGGCTGTGCTTCGGGCGGATCGCCAACTTCATCAACGGCGAGCTATGGGGACGGCCGGCACCGGACTGGCTGCCCTGGGCGATGATCTTCCCCAATGGCGGGCCAGTCCCTCGCCATCCCAGCCAGCTTTACGAGTTGCTGCTGGAAGGAGCGGTGCTGTTCGTGGTGATGTTCGCGCTGTCTCGCCAGGAGCGCTTGCGCGCGCGGTTGGGCTGGCTGAGTGGCGCATTCCTGATCGGCTACGGGATTGCACGCATCACCGGCGAATTCTTCCGCGAGCCCGACGTGTTTCTGGGATACCTGATCGGCGGCGTGACCATGGGTCAGTTGCTGTGCATACCGATGCTGATCGCGGGGGCGTGGCTGATCCTGCGCAGCCGGTGATGGAGCGCCTCGATCACTTCATGGCACGCGCCAACGCCGCGTATTACGCGACACACGATCCCTATCGCGATTTCACCACCTCGCCCGAGATAAGCCAGGTGTTCGGCGAGATCCTTGGGCTTTGGGCGGCGGTCACGTGGGAGCTGATGGGCCGGCCGGATCCTGTGCTGCTGGTGGAGGCGGGACCTGGGCGAGGCACACTGATGGCCGACGCGTTGCGGGCGATCCGCGAGGTGGCCACGGGGTTTCAAGCAGCGCTGCGTTTGCACCTGATCGAGACTTCGCCCCGGCTGCGGGCGGTCCAGGCGGAACGGCTGCCTGACGCGACCTGGCATGACGATCTGGGCACGCTGCCGGATGGGCCGTTGCTGTTGGTGGGCAACGAATTTCTCGATGCGCTGCCGATCCGGCAATTTGCACGGCGCGAGGGGATGTGGGTGGAGAGGTTCGTGGACGGTGGGCGCTTTGTGGAATGCCCCGCTCGGCCCCCTCCCCCCGCCCCCCTCCCGCAAGGGGAGGGGGAGCAGATGTTTCCTCCCCCTCTCCTTGCGGGAGGGGATTGGGGGGAGGGGGCAGCGGGCCGGACGACCTTCGAACTGAATGAACCGGCTCTGGCCATGGCGCGGTCATTGGGCTCGCGCCTGTCCACCCATGCAGGCGCTGCACTCTTCCTCGACTACGGCCCTGAGCACAGCGCTAATGGCGACAGCCTCCAGGCGGTCGGCGATGGTCACCCCACCGATCCGCTCGCCCCGCCAGGCACCGCCGATCTGACGGCCCATGTCGATTTCGCCGCGTTCGCGGCCGCCGCTCGTGACGCCGGCGCGGCGATCCACGGGCCGGTTCCTCAAGGCCTCTTTCTCGCTCGCCTCGGTCTGTTTCAGCGCACCGACCGTCTGGCACGGACCCAGCCACCCGCACGCGCATCCGCCTTGATCGAGGCGGCACGCCGCCTCGCCGAGCCGAACAGAATGGGCCGATTGTTCAAGGCTCTGGCGCTTTGCAGCCCGACCTGTCCGACCCCCCCTGGGTTCGAAGGCTGACACCCTGGACAACCTCCAGGCCCGCCGTAAAAAGGCGCCATGCCGTTGACCGCCGAATCGCTCCGCGTACCACATGGCTTCTTCACTCGCCAAGGCGGCGTTTCCAGCGGTCCTTACACCAGCCTCAATTGCAGCCTTTCGGGAGGAGATGCCCGCGACGCGGTGCTGGAGAACCGCGCCCGCGCCGCACGCGCAATCGGCGCAGACCCGGATCGCCTGGTTGGCCTCATGCAGGTGCATGGCGCCGAGGTTGTCCGGGTGGCGACACCGTGGGCCGCCGGCAACGGCCCGCGCGCCGACGCAATGGTGACGGCCCGCCCCGACATCGCACTCGGCATCATCACCGCTGACTGCGCGCCCATTCTGCTTGCTGACCCCGTGGCCGGCGTCGCGGGAGCTGCACATGCCGGCTGGCGCGGCGCGGTGGCCGGCGTGATCGAATCTACTGTTTCCGCCATGATCGGTCTGGGTGCGGATCCCGCCACGATCGTTGCTGCGATCGGACCGTGCATCGGCCAGGCCTCCTACGAGGTCAGCCGGGATGTTCGTGACGCCGTCGTCGAGCGCAATCCGGCACACGAGCGCTTCCTCGGCCTAGGTTGCCGAGAGGCGCATTGGCAGTTCGACCTCTCAGGGTACTGTGCGATACGACTGGCTGACACCGGCATCCGTTGCGTCACGGTCATCGACGCCGACACGGCCGCCGACGAGCCGCGGTTCTTCTCCTACCGCCGTCGCACTCTGGGCAGTGGTGGACCGATCGGGCACCAGATCTCCATCATTTCGCTCGATCCGCGATAGCCATGGTGTCGCGCCTCAGCCTGCTGCTCCTGCTGTTGCTCGCATCCTGCGGTGACCTGCCGGAGCCGTTCCTGGGCAATCCCGGCGTCGTCGGCCGACAGCTCGCTCAGCCGCCCACGCCGCGGCTGGCGGTTCCTCCACCGACCAACGCGCTGCTGCCCGACGCGGCGAGCCGGCAATTCGCTGACGCGCTGGCAGGCGGCCTCCAGGCACAAGAGGTGCCAGCGGTCGCCGATCGGGTGCATACCAATGACTGGCAGCTTGTGACCACCGCGGAACAGCATGACGGGACCGTAGTGCCGATGTTCCGCGTGCTCAATCCGAAGGGCGAGGACAAGGGCCACGCCGAGGGAAGCCCGGTGCCGACTGCGGCCTGGGCCGCCGCAACGCCTGCCACCCTCGGTGCGACCGCGATTGATGCCGCACCGAAGATCACCAAGCTGCTCACCGGTATCCAGCACGCCGACCCGAACAGCCTGTACAACCGCATAGCCAAGGTTACGGTCGCACCGGTTACCGGCGCGCCTGGCGACGGCAACGAATCTCTGACCACTCAGATGAGGAGCCACCTCGCCGCTCTCGGCCCCATGGTGCAGGACGATGCCAACGGTGCCGACTTCATCGTGCAGGGCAACGTGCGTTTGGTGCCGATCCCCGGCGGTCAGCAGCGAGTGGAGATCCAGTGGGTGGTGAAGGCCGCAAACGGCGACGAACGGGGCAAGGTCGTGCAGCTCAACAATATCCCGTCCGGCTCGCTCAACCATTACTGGGCTGACGTCGCCGTCGTGGTGGCGACCGAGGCGGCAGGGGGTGTAAACGACGTCATCACGCGTCAGTCCGGGCGACAACCCGGCGAGCCAGTTCATGGACAGGGGGTAAAGCCGTTGGTAGAAGGCCGCACAACCGGTGTGGAGCCGGTCCGATGATCCCAATTTTCGGCGGACCAGCATGAAAATCGTTGCCTGCAACGCCAACCGTCCGCTCGCCGAGGCGGTCGCCGCCACGTTGCAGTTGCCGCTGACCCGCGCCTCGATCCGACGCTTTGCCGACATGGAGGTGTTCGTCGAGATCCAGGAGAATGTACGCGGCGAAGACGTGTTCGTGATCCAGCCGACATCGTATCCGGCAAACGACAACCTGATGGAGCTGCTGATCACGCTTGACGCGCTGCGCCGGTCCTCGGCGCGGCGGGTGACGGCGGTGATCCCGTATTTCGGTTATGCGCGACAGGATCGGAAGACAGCCTCGCGTTCGCCGATCAGCGCCAAGCTCGTGGCCAACCTGATTACCGAGGCCGGCGCGAACCGAGTGCTGACGATGGATCTGCATGCCGCGCAGATCCAGGGGTTCTTCGACATTCCGGTGGACAACCTGTATGCGGCACCCTTGTTCAACCGCGACATCCAGGAGCGCTATAAGGGCCGCGATCTGATGATCGTGTCGCCCGATGTCGGCGGCGTGTTGCGCGCGCGGCTGCTGGCGACGCGGCTGAACTGCGATCTGGCCATCATCGACAAGCGCCGCGAGCGCGCCGGGCATTCCGAGGTGATGAACGTGATCGGCGATGTCGAGGGACGCGACTGCATATTGGTGGATGATCTGGTCGACTCCGGGGGAACTCACTGCAACGCGGCTGAGGCGCTGATCAATGCGGGCGCGCGCTCCACCAGTGCGTATGTCACGCATGGCGTGTTGTCGGGGGGCGCGGTGGCACGCATTGCTTCGTCACCGATCGAGATGATGGTGACCACCGATTCGATCCTGGCAACCGAGGCCATGCGGTTGGCACCCAACGTCCGGCAGATCACCATCGCGCCGCTGATCGCCGAGGCGATGCGAAGGATATCCGACGAGAGTTCGGTCAGTTCGCTGTTCGATTGAACGAGCCAGGGGGAAACTCCTGATGCGCTGGCTGCGCAATCGGTGGATCAGCCTTCCATCCTGCCTGTTGGGCGCTGCGTTATCTGGGGCGATCCTGCCCTCTCATGCCAGCATGACGCGGACCGCACAGACCACGCATCGCCACGCGACGAAGGAGAAAACCCGCGCGCATGCGCAACGGCGATCTACGGGGCATGCACGCTCGGGGCGCGCGTGGCATTCGCTCGAACGCACGACGCTGACCTGCTGATCGCGGTTCCCGCAGATGCCTCACCCGACCATGACGCGCGGGGTGACGACTGCACTTCCCCGCCAATCAAGGCAATTCAAGGGACATTGCCAACGCCCTCGCAGCCCCGAACCAGGCTCGGCACTACTGCAATACAGCATGATCGATCAGCTTGACGACGACGTACGGATGGTCGAGACACCGGCGCGTCATGCGCAGCATTACGTACTCGGCTCCCGGACAATCCCAAGCGTGCTGCTCGAAATTGGCTTTCTGTCGAACCGGCGGGATGAAGCGTTGCTGAGGCAGGCAGCGCATCAACGCGTTGTCGTCCAGGCGGTGAGAGATACGGTCGAGGACTATTTCGCTACCATCAAACACCCTGACTCACGCACGTGATGCCGCGCCATCGGACACCGCGACCGCCCTGCTGACGTGGGCAACCGGGTCGAGCCATGATAGGAAGGACCGCGGCGACGCACTGTGTCGCCAGGAGAACCTGATGCGCCAGATGACACTCGTGGCCTTCCTGCAGGCCCAGAACTGCACGAACTTCGTCGGCTCCTGGCGCCATCCGGAAGCCTCGCCTGACTTCATGACCGCCGACTACTATCGTCACATCGCCCGCGTACTGGAGGCCGGGAAGTTTCATGTCGGCTTCTTCGACGATCGCCTGGCGATGCCGGATCGCTACGGCGGCGATCATGCCCACACCGTCGCCAACGGCATCCGCTGCGTGAAGATGGACCCGATCACTATTCTCACGGTGATGGGCATGGCGACCGAACGGCTCGGTCTTGGCTCGACCTGTTCCACCACCTACTACGAGCCGTTCCACGTCGCGCGCGTGTTCCAGACATTGGACCTGATGACCAACGGCCGCGCGGCCTGGAACATCGTGACATCGATGAACGACGGCGAGGCGCTGAACATGGGTCATGCCGCGCACGGCGAGCACGACCAGCGCTATGATCGCGCCGATGAATTCCTGGAAGTCGTTGTCGGGCACTGGGATTCCTGGGACGACGACGCCATCGTGCTCGACAAGCGCACCGGTCTCTTCGCGCATCCCGACAAGGTGCGACGGTTGGACCACACCGGTGAATTCTTCCGTTCGCGCGGTCCGTTCACCGTGCCGCGCTCTGCGCAGGGGCATCCGGTGCTGATCCAGGCAGGACAGAGCGGACGTGGCCGTCGGTTTGCGGCGCGCTGGGCCGAACTGGTGTTCGTCAACTACCACTCGCTGGAGCAGGCGCGCGCCGATTATGCTGCGTTCAAGCAGCAGATCGCCGAAACGGGGCGCGATCCGGAGAAGGTGGCGGTCGCTGCCGGCGTATACACGGTGGTCGCCGAGACGCGCGCCGAAGCCGAGGACAAGGTGGCACTTATCGACAGTCTGCCGAAGGAGATCGATCAGCTGTCCTTGCTGTGCGAAGTGCTGAACGTAGATCTGGCGAAGAAGCCGCTCGACGAGCCGTGGAGCGAAGAAGAGATCCTGAGCTGGACCGGTGCGCAGGGCCTGCGCGACCGGGTGTATCGCATTCTTGGCAAGCGCAACCCGACGACACGCGACTTCATGGAGGTCAGTCACCGCGGCACGTTCCGCGATCATCCGCGCTTTGTCGGCAGCCCCAAGGACGTCGCCGACGGCATGGAGGAATGGTTTGCCACACGTGCCTGCGACGGCTACGTGGTTGCTGCCTCGCACGTGCCCGGCGGCTACGAGGAGTTCGTCCGCCACGTCGTCCCTGAACTGCAACGCCGCGGAGTCCTTCACAACGACTACAGCGGCACCACATTGCGCGAGAACCTTGGTCTCGAGCGCCCGCGCATCAGCGCGTGACGCGAGGTTCGTCACCAACGAGGAGAGAACTCATGAAGCTGATGTACTCGCCGGGGGCCTGCTCCATCGGCATCCATGTGCTGCTGGAGGAAATCGGCAAGCCGTACGAGGCGCAACTGGTGAACCTGCGCGAAGGCGGACAGTTCAAGCCCGAGTACACCTCGGTCAATCCGAAGTCGAAGGTGCCGGCACTGGTGCGCGACGACGGCTCCGTGCTGACCGAGTATCCTGCGATCGCCTATTGGCTGGCTCGCACAAATCCGGGAAAGAAGCTGCTGCCGGAGGATGTCGAGGCGCAGACCCGCGCGCTCGAGGTGTTGGACTATGCGGTTGCCACGATCCACATGCAGGGATTCTCGCGACTGTTCCGCGCGTCCAACTACACGCCGAACCCGGCGGACGAGGATAAGGTGAAGGAGCGCGGGAAGGAGATGGTGGAGAAGGGTTTCGCGGTGCTCGACAAGGCGTTGGCGGGCAAGGACTACGTGGCCGGGGCATTCTCGATCGCTGACTCGGCGCTGTTCTATGTCGAGTTCTGGGGTGGCAAGCGCATGAACATGAAGCTGCCCTCAAACTGCGACGCGCATCTCAATCGGATGCTGGCGCGGCCCGCGGTGCAGCGCGTGATGCAGCAGGAAGGCCTGAACTGAGGTGCACGGGGCGTTCCAGGAGGCCACGCTTTCGCCGATTGCATTCTGGTTCCTTCGGCATGGCGAGACCGACTGGAACGCCCAGGGCATTTCGCAAGGCAATGTCGATATTCCGTTGAACGCGGTCGGTGTGGCGCAGGCGCGCGCGGCGGCGGAAAAATTACGCAACCGCGGCATTGCCACAATCATTGCATCGCCGCTCTCACGCGCACGGGTGACCGCGGAGTTCGCGGGCGAAGCGTTGGGATTACCGGTCGCGCTCGATCCCGACCTGCGCGAGGTATCCTTCGGCGTGCAGGAAGGTCAGAGCATGAGCGGCTGGTTCGCCGATTGGGTGAGCGGGACGTTCACGCCTGAAGGGGCAGAGACGTTCGCAGCGTTGCGCCGGCGTGCGGTCGCTGCGGCCAATCGCGCGACCGAACAGCCGCCGGCGGTGCTTGTTGTGGCGCACGGCGCCCTGTTCCGCTCACTGCGCGCTGCGATGGGGATCGAGCCCAACATGCGAACGCAGAACGCTGTGCCGATCTTCTGTGAGCCACCCGGCCCCAATGCAACCAGTTGGACGCTGAAGCCGGTTGTGTAGCGCCGTCAGACGCCCAGGTAGAACTGCCGGATGAGTTCGTTGTTGTTCAATTCAGCCGCTGAATTTCCAGAAAATTCGATGCGGCCATGGACGATCACATAGCCTCGGTCGGCGATCCGGATGGCCTGGGTAAAATTCTGCTCTGCCATCAGCACGGTGAGCTGATAGCCTTCCTTCAGCTCCTTGATCTTGTCGATCGTGCGCGCGACGAGCAACGGTGCCAGCCCCACCGATGGCTCATCGATCAGCAGAATGCGCGGCGCCGACATGAGTGCGCGCGCCAGTGCCAGCATCTGCTGCTCGCCACCGCTCATGCTGCCCGCCAGTTGCCGGCTGCGCTCCCGCAGTCGGGGGAAGGTTTCGAAGCAGAACTCCAGATTGCGTGCGATCGCGGCACGCGCGGAGCGGCGGAACGCACCGAGCAGCAGGTTTTCCGTCACCGATAGTCGAGGAAACAGCCTGCGTCCCTCGGGAACGAACGCAACGCCAAGTTCGACGATCGCTTCGGTTGAATGGCCTATCAATTCGTGACGTGTGCCGTCGATATCGGCAACAATGCTGCCAGCCGATGGCCGCACAATGCCCATCACGCATTTCAGCAACGTGCTCTTGCCGTTGCCGTTGGTGCCCAGCAGCGCCACTGTCTCGCCGGCAGCGACCGTCAACGATACGTCGTGCAACACGCGCACGGCGCCGTAGCCGGCATCGACGCCGGAGATGGCAAGGCTACTCGCCAAGGTACGCCCGCACGACGTCGGGATCCCGCACCACGTCGCCTGGATCGCCATCCGCTATCTTGCGACCTGCAACCAGCACGACCAGGCGCTGCGAGAAGTGCATCACGGCGCGCATGATGTGCTCGATCAGAATGACCGTGACGCCCTGCTCGTTCAGCCTGATCAGCAGCGTGAGGATGTCATCCACCTCGCCATGCGACAGGCCGGCCATCGCCTCGTCCGCGATCAACAGGCGCGGCGACGCAGCCATCGCACGCGCCAGTTCCAGCTTGCGCATTTCGATCTGCGTGAGATCACGCGGCATTCGCCTGGCCTTTTCGGCGAGGCCTACCATATCGAGCAGATCGGTGCAGCGTTCGTCGATCGCGGGCGCGGAAAGCGCCGTTCCCGGTCGGGCGTTGACCGTATAGAGCAGCGGGATGCGCAGATTCTCGGCCAGCGTCAGCGTGTTGAACGGGCGCGGCAGTTGGAAGCTGCGGGCGAGGCCCAGACGCGTGCGCTCATGCGCGGACAGACCGTCGAGCGCGTGCCCGGCAAATCGTACGCTGCCCGTCTCGTTGCGCAGCGTGCCGCACATGCAATTCACCAGCGTGCTCTTGCCGGAGCCATTGGGACCGATCAGACCGACGCGCTCGCCGTTGCGAACTGCGAGTTCGATCGCCTGCAATGCGATGAAGCCGCCAAACCGCTTGCCGAGATTGGTGACCTCGAGCAGTGCAGCGTCAGTCATGGCCGTGCCTGCCGCCGCGCAACCGCAGCAGTCCCAAAACCCCGTTCGGGGCCACGATCACGAATGCCACCAACACCAGGCCGACGACCAATAAATTTACCGCAGATGATATCGTAACCGTCACCACCTGCTGCAAAGTGCCCAGGAGAACCGCGCCGATCACCGGCCCTAGCCAGCTTGAAGTGCCGCCCACCAGCGGCATCGCCACTCCGTTCACGGCATAGGCCAGGTTGAATCCGGACGCAGGGTCAAGATATGTCACGTAGTAAGGCAATGGTGCGCCGGCCATGCCCATGAACGCACCGGACAAAGTCGTTGCTACCAGCTTCAATCGCAGCGTCGGCACACCCGATGCCTCTGCCGCGACTTCGTCGTCACGGATCGTCGCCAGCCCATAGCCAAGACGCGACCGTTCGATTGCCCGCGCGGTTGCGAGCACGATCACCACGAGCCCCAGCATTACCAGAAACAGATACTGGATATAGTCCATGCCCAGCAGCGGCACGGTCAGCGGGCGCACGATGTAGGCGCCCCGCGAACCACCGACGAAATCCCAGTTGGTGATCAGCGTTTGCGCCACGACTGCCAGCGCCAGTGTTGCGATCGAGAAGAATGCGCCGCGCAGCCGCAGCGTCAGGTAGCCGGTGCCGAGCCCGACGATGCCGGAGACGATACCGCCTATAGGCATCATGATGGGCAGTGGCAGAGACGTCAGCTTGTGCAACACCACGGTGGTGTAGGCGCCCAGCGCAAAGAATGCGGCCGTGCCGAAGTTCACATAGCCCGTGTAGCCGCCGAGAATATTCCACGCGGTTGCCAGCGCGATGTACTGCAGCACGACATAGCCGGCAAAGAACACGTAGGCATTGCCGATCAGCCAGGCGGCACCGAAGACCAACCCGGCAGCGATCAGCAGTGCTACGACAAACTTGGCTCCACTCACGCGCTAGCGCCCGAAGATACCAGCGGGTCGCACCGCCAGCGTGATCAGCAGAAAGCCGAAGGCTACCGCTGGTGCCCAGGAGGGGCCGTAGAAGGTCGATGTCAGATTTTCGACAACGCCCAAGGCTAACGCCGCGACCAGAGTCCCTGCAAAGCTACCCATGCCGCCCAACACGCAGATCGCAAACACACGGCCGATGTAGTCGCGGCCGATCGACGGCTCGACCGGCTGGATCACGATCAGAACCGCGCCGGCCAGCGACGCGGTGGCGATCGACAGCCCGAATGCAATGCGCTTGATCCGCGTCGGGTTTGCCGCCATCAGCCGCAGCGCCAACTGGTCCTGTGCCACAGCGAGAATTGCGCGCCCCAGGAAGGTATTCGACATGAACAGTTGCAGCCCACCGACCATCACCAACCCGACCAGACAGGGCACAAGCAACCGCAGCGGCAGATCGATCACGCCGACATGCAGGCTTGGGCCGATATAGGGTGCCTCGACCAGGCGATAGTCCACGCCGAACACCAGCACGAGCGTGACCTCGGTGATGAACAGAAGGCCGAAGAAGAAGGCGAGGCCACGCAATGCCTCCTCGCCGCGTCGCTCGAAGGCAACGTAGTACACCTGATAGACTGCCGCGCCGAGCAGATAGAATGCCGGCAGCGCGATCACGCTCGCCAGGATTGGATCAATGCCAAACGTCGTGTTGCCGATGTAGGCAATGTATGAGCCCAGGATGATGAAGGCCGGGTGGGCAATGTTGACTATGTCCAGCATGCCGAATGAGATGGACACGCCAATCGTGACGGCGGCGTAGAAGCCACCGAGCAATAAGCCGGACACCACGGCATTGCCAAGGAGATCGAAGGACATTTCCATTATGCGGGCCAGTCTGGCCAAAGCGCCACGTCTTGGCTAGCCCACATTCCGATGTGGCAGTGGCTATCCTCAGGCGCGGCGGACTGAGTCCAGCGGAATAACGTTGGTCGGCGCCGCGTTCATCACCCTGGCGATCTGTGCCGCCAACTCGTCCTGCAGATAGGGTTTGGACAAACGTGGCAGGCCCGGATCCTCCCCGTTCGGCAGTTCGGCGTAGCCCGTCGCCAGAATGACCGGCAACTCCGGCCAGCGCTGTTTGATCTGCCGCGCGAGTTCAGCGCCCGTCATGCCTGGCATCGCGTGGTCAGTCACCACCACGTCGACCTTCGTGCCAAGCCGCAGCATGTCGAGAGCACGTGCCCCTGAAAGCGCTTCAGTCACCGTGTGACCGATATCCTCCAGCATAGCCGCAGTGCTCGCGACAACAAGCGGATCATCGTCCACCACCATCACGCGACATGGTCGACCAATACTGCCGAACAATGCTGTCGCGGGTGTTGAACTTGCAACCAGGGCTGTCTCGGACAATGGCAGCCACAACTCAACCGTGGTGCCGTCGCCAGACCGGCTGGTGATACGCATCGCACCTCCCGATTGTGCCGCCACACCATGCACCATGGACAAACCGAGCCCGGTACCCTTGCCCGCCCCTTTGGTGGTGAAGAACGGTTCCGTGGCCCGCTTCAACGTCGCCTCATCCATCCCCGCGCCGGAGTCGGACACCGTCAGGCATACGTAACTTCCCGCTTCCAACTCCTTTGGAACACCTGTCTCGCTCGTGATACGGGTTCCGCCAATGACCAGCCGCCCGCCATACGGCATCGCGTCGCGCGCATTCAGCGCAAGGTTCAGCAGTGCGAGTTCGAGCTGATTCGGATCGACCCGGATCGGCGGCAGATCGGGTCGATACGTCGTAATGATCTGAATGCCGGGACCAAGCGTCCGCCGCAACATCTCCTCCATGCCATCGATCAGCCGCGGTACATCCACCGTCTCCGGTCGCAGCTCCTGACGACGCGCGAAGGCGAGCATGCGCTTGGTCAGTGTGGCACCGCGGTCGGCACCCTGCATCGCACCGTCCACCAGTCGCGCCAGGCGAGGATCGTCTGGCAGGCGTTTGCGCAGCAGCTGCAAGTTGCCGAGGATTACCATCAGCAAGTTGTTGAAGTCGTGTGCGACGCCGCCGGTGAGCTGGCCGATACTCTCCAGCTTCTGCATCTCCTGCACCTGCATCAGCGCGGCCTCGCGTTCACGCGTGCGCTCCTCCACGCGCTGTTCAAGCTCCGCGTTGGCCTGCGCCAGTTCTGTCGTACGCTCCTCGACGCGGCGTTCCAGTTCGCTGTTGAGCTGTTCAAGCTGGCGGGTCTTCCGATACAGATCGGCGAACACCCGCACCTTGGCGCGCAGCAATTCCGGCACTACGGGGACAGGCACGTAGTCCACCGCGCCTGCCTGATAGCCGCGAAGCAGGTCCAGCTCGCTCATCTGGATGGCGGAGACGAAGATAATGGCCGTGCGCCGGCAGCGTGGATGTTCGCGGATCATTGCCGCCAGTTCGAAGCCATTGAGATCTGGCATGACGACATCGATCAGCACGACCGCGACCTCATGCCGCAGCAGGTGCTGCAATGCCTCGTTGGCTGAGTTCGCCTTGATCAGGTTCTCCCCGAGTTCGGAGAGCACCACTTCGTAGCTCATCAGCTTCGCCGGCTGGTCATCGACCAGCAGGATGTTGACCTTGTCCCCCGGACTCATGGCCATGCCTCAGCGATGCAGCCAGATGCGCAGTGCCGACAGCAGCTGCTCGGTGTTGACCGGCTTGGCGAGATAGTCCGAAGCGCCGGCCTCCAGACATTTTTCCCGGTCGCCCTTCATAGCCTTGGCGGTCAGCGCGATGATCGGCAGGCGGCGGAAGTCAGGGTTCGCGCGAATCACCTCCATCGTCTGGTAGCCGTCCATCTCCGGCATCATGATATCCATCAGCACGATCGCGACACCTGGCGTGGCTTCCAGCATATCGATCGCCTCGCTGCCGGTGGTCGCGGTGAGTACTTCCATGCCACGCCGTTCCAGCACCGAGCTTAGCGCGAAAATGTTGCGGGCATCGTCATCCACCAGCAGCGCCTTCCGTCCGATCAGGCTCTCGTCGGAGCTGTGCAGCTTCTCCAGCATACGCTGCTTCTCTGCTGGCAGGTCGGACACGACGCGATGCAGGAACAGCGCGGTCTCGTCCAGCAGACGCTCAGGCGATTCGACACCCTTGACCACGACGCTGCGGGCCATGGTGTGGAGCTGCGCATCTTCCTCGGGTGATAGCTCACGGCCGGTGAACACGACGACCGGCACGTTGGCGAGGTCGTCGTCGTCGCGGATGCGCTCAAGCACCTCGAAGCCTGACATGTCGGGCAGACGCAGATCGAGCACGACGCAATCGGCCGGCATCTCACGCAGCGTCGCGATTGCCTCGCCACCGGTTTCCACCGTGACGATGTCGATGTCGTCGTGGCCGAGGAGCTCGGTGATCGAGAGACGTTCAGCCGCGTTGTCTTCCACAACCAGAAGCTTCTTGCGGCGCGGCTTGACGTAGTCGGTGATCTTGCCGAGTGCTTCCAGCAACCCCTCGGTCGTGGTCGGCTTGGTCATGAACGAAAAGGCACCGCGCGCCAGGCCGTGCTGCCGATCTTCATCCAGGGTGACGATCTGCACGGGGATATGCCGTGTCGCAGGATTTTGCTTGAGCTGGCTCAGTACCGTCCAACCCAGCATGTCGGGCAGGAAGACATCCAGCGAAACTGCACTGGGCTGATACTCACGTGCCAACGTCAGCGCGTCCTCGCCGCGCATGGCGACGAGTACTTTCAATCCGTGGTCATGCGCCAGATCAACGAGAACGCGCGCATAATGCGGATCGTCCTCCACGATCAGCAGCACGGTGTCGCCTTGCTCTATGCTGTGGCGGTCGTCGGCCACCGCCTCCAGCGGTCGCTCGGTCAGCCGCACCGGGGTAGGCAACGCAACTGCGATCCGTGTCGCCGCTTCGATGCCGATGGCTCGGTTGGCGGTTGCCGGGCCACTATAGGCGAGCGGCAGATACAGCGTGAACGTGCTGCCGACATTGGGCTTGCTGCGCAACTGGATCTCGCCACCGAGCAGGTTCGATAGCTCGCGGCTGATCGCAAGGCCGAGGCCGGTGCCGCCATATTTGCGGCTGGTGGATGCATCGGCCTGCTGGAATGCCTCGAAGATGATGCGCTGCTTCTCGGGCTGGATACCGATGCCGGTATCGCTGACCTCGAACGCCACGACGGTTGGCGCGTGGTCGAGGTTCGGATGACCGGCGGTCCAGCCACCGGCGACCGCGTTGATGCTGAGCTGCACGCCGCCATGCTCGGTGAACTTGAACGCATTGGACAGCAGATTCTTCAGCACCTGCTGCAAACGCTTGTTGTCTGTCGTGATACTGCGCAGCGTCGGATCAACCTGCACGTTGAACGACAGACCGCGGCTTTCCGCTTCGTGGCGGAACGGCCGCGTCACTGTCTCCTGCAGGTTTGACACCAGGATCTCTTCGGCATCGACCGACATAGTGCCGGATTCGATCTTCGACAGATCGAGAATGTCGCTGATCAGATTGAGCAGATCGGTACCGGCGCCGTGGATGGTGCGCGCGAACTCCACTTGACGAGCCGTCAGGTTGCCGTCTGGATTGTCACCAAGCTGCTGACCCAGGATCAGGATCGAGTTCAGCGGCGTGCGCAGCTCGTGCGACATGTTGGCAAGGAATTCCGACTTGTACTTCGAGGTGAGCGCTAGCTCCGTGGCCTGCTCTTCCAGTGCGCGGCGCGCCTGTTCGATCTCCTGATTCTTGCGCTCCACTTCGACATTCTGTTCAGCGAGCTGCTGCGCCTTCTGCTCAAGCTGCTCGTTCGTCTGCTGCAGCTCGCGCTGGCGCGTCTGCAATTCGGTGGCGAGTTGCTGCGACTGTTCCAGCAGGCCCTCGGTCTGCATGGTGGCCTCGATCGAGTTCAGCACGATGCCGATGCCGGCGGTCAGCTGCTCGAGGAAGGAAATCTGCAGATCGGTGAACGAACCGACCGATCCCAGTTCGATCACCGCCTTCACCTGGCCTTCGTACAATACCGGAAGCACGACGACGTTGTTTGGCGTCGCCTTGAACAGGCCGGAGCGGATCGGCACCGCGTCAGCCGGCAGGCTGGTAACCAGCAAGCGCCTGCCGTCGACTGCGCACTGGCCGAGCAACCCCTGCCCCATTCGAAGATCCTGGGGATGACCTGCAATTCCATCGTCCGCGTAGGCAGCGAGCAATCGCAGATGAGGATTGGTCTCTTGATCCACACGGTAGATCACGCCGTTCTGCGACTTAACAAGTGGCGCAAGATCAGAAAGCAGCATGCGGCCGACAGTCGCCAGATCGCGCTGGCCCTGCAGCATGTTGGTGAACCGCGCCAGATTGGTTTTCAGCCAGTCCTGTTCCGTGTTGCGGTCGGTGGTTAGGCGCAGATTGTCGATCATCGTGTTGATGTTGTCTTTTAGCTCCGCGACTTCGCCGCGCGCTTCGACCTGGATGGACCGCGTCAGGTCACCCTTGGTGACCGCAGTGGCCACTTCGGCGATCGCGCGCACCTGCGTGGTCAAATTCGCCGCCAGCAGGTTCACGTTGCCGGTCAGGTCCTTCCATGTGCCCGCAGCACCAGGCACGTTGGCCTGACCGCCAAGGCGGCCTTCAACGCCCACCTCGCGCGCGACAGTGGTCACCTGATCGGCGAACGTCGCCAGCGTGTTGGTCATGTTGTTGATGGTCTCGGCGAGTGCCGCAACCTCACCTTTGGACGCCATCGTCAGGTTCTGCTTCAGGTCGCCGTTGGCGACCGCAGTCACAACCTTGACGATGCCGCGCACCTGCTCGGTTAGATTGGCCGCCATCACGTTGACCGTGTCGGTGAGGTCCTTCCACGTGCCGGCCACACCTGGCACCTGTGCCTGGCCGCCCAACTTGCCGTCAGTGCCGACCTCGCGCGCAACGCGTGTCACTTCCGACGCGAAACCATTGAGCTGATCGACCATCGTGTTGATGGTGTTCTTCAACTGTAGAATCTCGCCCGACACATCGACGGTGATCTTGCGAGACAGGTCGCCGCGCGCCACTGCCGTGGTGACTTCGGCAATGTTGCGCACCTGGGTGCTGAGGTTCGCCGCCAGCAGGTTTACGTTGTCTGTCAGATCCTTCCACGTACCGCCGACGCCCGGCACGACAGCCTGACCGCCCAACCGCCCTTCCGTGCCAACCTCGCGCGCCACGCGCGTCACCTCGCCGGCGAACGAACGCAGCTGATCCACCATCGTGTTCAGCGTCTCCTTCAGCAGCAGGATTTCACCGCGCACATCAACGGTGATCTTCTTCGACAGGTCACCGCTCGCAATCGCTGTTGCCACCTCGGCGATGTTGCGCACCTGGCCCGTCAGGTTCGACGCCATGAAATTGACGTTGTCGGTCAGGTCCTTCCACGTGCCCGCCACGCCCGGCACCGCCGCCTGCCCGCCCAGCTTGCCTTCGGTACCAACCTCGCGTGCAACGCGCGTCACTTCCGACGCAAATGCGTTCAGCTGGTCGACCATCGTGTTGATGGTGTTCTTCAGCTCGAGGATTTCGCCCTTCACGTCCACAGTGATCTTGCGGCCCAGATCGCCACGCGCAACCGCCGTCGTGACCTCGGCGATGTTGCGCACCTGACCCGTCAGGTTCGACGCCATCGAATTTACGTTGTCGGTCAGGTCCTTCCACGTGCCAGCCACGCCCGGCACCTGCGCCTGGCCACCCAGTCGCCCTTCTGTACCGACTTCGCGCGCCACGCGAGTGACCTCGCCCGCGAAGCGGTTGAGCTGATCGACCATCGTGTTCAGCGTTTCCTTCAATTGAAGGATCTCGCCGCGCACATCGACCGTGATCTTGCGCGACAGATCGCCGTTGGCAATTGCGGTTGCCACTTCGGCGATGTTGCGCACCTGACCCGTCAGGTTCGACGCCATCGAGTTCACGTTGTCGGTCAGATCCTTCCACGTACCGGCCACACCAGGCACGTTCGCCTGCCCGCCGAGCCGCCCTTCGGTGCCAACTTCGCGCGCCACGCGCGTCACCTCGCCGGCGAACCCGTTGAGCTGATCGACCATCGTGTTGATGGTCTCCTTCAACTGAAGGATCTCGCCCGACACGTTCACCGTGATCTTCTTGGAGAGATCGCCCTGTGCCACCGCAGTCGCCACCTCGGCGATGTTGCGCACCTGGCCCGTCAGGTTCGACGCCATCGAGTTCACACCGTCGGTCAGATCCTTCCACGTGCCGCCCACACCCGACACCTGCGCCTGACCGCCAAGCCGCCCTTCGGTGCCGACCTCGCGCGCCACACGCGTCACTTCGCCGGCGAAGCGGTTGAGCTGATCGACCATCGTGTTGATGGTCTCTTTCAACTGCAGGATTTCTCCCGACACGTTCACCGTGATCTTCTTCGACAGATCGCCATTGGCGATCGCGGTGGACACCTCGGCAATGTTGCGCACCTGCGCCGTCAGGTTCGATGCCATGGAATTCACCGACTCTGTCAGGTCCTTCCAGGTTCCCGCGACGCCGAGTACGTTCGCCTGACCGCCCAGCCGACCGTCAGTGCCAACCTCGCGCGCCACACGCGTAACTTCGCCCGCGAACGCGTTGAGCTGATCGACCATCGTGTTGATGGTCTCCTTCAACTGCAGAATTTCGCCCGACACGTTCACCGTGATCTTCTTCGACAGATCACCGCCGGCAATTGCTGTCGCCACCTCGGCAATGTTGCGCACCTGCGCGGTCAGGTTCGACGCCATCGAGTTGACGTTGTCTGTCAGATCCTTCCACGTCCCGCCGACACCGGGCACCATCGCCTGGCCGCCCAACTTGCCGTCAGTGCCCACCTCGCGCGCCACGCGCGTCACTTCGCTGGCAAATGCGTTGAGCTGATCGACCATCGTGTTGATGGTGTCTTTCAGCTCCAGGATCTCGCCGCGCACATCGACGGTGATCTTGCGCGACAGATCGCCGCGCGCCACCGCCGTGGTCACCTGCGCGATGTTGCGCACCTGATCCGTCAGGTTGCCGCACATCGCGTTCACACTGTCGGTCAGATCCTTCCATGTCCCGGCAACGCCAGGCACCACCGCCTGCCCACCCAGTTTGCCCTCGGTGCCTACCTCGCGCGCTACGCGAGTCACTTCCGAAGCGAACGACCGCAACTGATCGACCATCGTGTTGATGGCTTCCTTGAGTTGCAAAATCTCGCCGCGGACGTCCACGGTGATCTTCTTGGACAGGTCGCCGTTAGCCACCGCGATCGTCACGTCAGCGATATTGCGCACCTGCGCCGTCAGGTTCGACGCCATGGAATTCACTGACTTTGTCAGGTCCTTCCAAACGCCTGTCACCTCGCGCACCTGTGCCTGACCGCCCAGCTTGCCGTCGGTACCGACCTCACGAGCCACGCGGGTCACCTCCGAGGTGAACACCGACAACTGCTTGATCATCGTGTTGACGATGGTCGCCAGCCTCAGGAATTCGCCTTGCAACGGGCGGCCATCCACGTCGAGCCGAACAGTCTGCAGCAGATCGCCCTGCGCCACCGCGGTGATGGCGTGCGTCACCGCCGTGGTCGGCCATAGCAGGTCATCGACCAGATCGTTGACCGAGGTCTCCATCGCCGCCCAGGCGCCGCCTTGCAGCCCGAACTTCACCCGTGTGCGCGTCTTCCCCTCGCGACCAACCACCTGCCCGACATGCGCGAGTTCAGAGGCCATGCGCTCATTCGCCGCTACAATCTCGTTGAATGTGTCGGCAATCTTGCCCTCCAGACCTGTCCGGTCGCTCGGCAGGCGCACCGAGAAATCGCCGATCCGCATGGCCTGCAACGCATGCAGCAGCTCATGCATGCCGAAGGAATGCCCGTTCAGGCCGCCGTTGCCTCCCTCGAGGACGGTGCCCGCGATCGCCATTTCGGTCTGATCGACTGGAGGGGTGCCGAGGTTGCTATGGTCATTCAGGTCCATGACTAACTCCTGGCCGGCGGGCACTCGACAAATTGCGGCTGGCAGCAATTCATTCCGCTTCAGGCTCATTGCATTTCGTTGGTTGTATTTTGCGTGAACGCCTGCGGTCCATTCAACTTCCCGCTTGGCGGAGCGGGTAATCCGGTGGTGTCGACCGGGGAATTTCGGACAAGCGAGCCATGGTAAGATCAGGCAACGGCGCATCTATGCCAGAAAAATTGCGGTGATCGATCTTTTTGGCACCAATCCCCCAGTGCGGATTGCGGCGCGCGCCTGCACTGACGATCGACAGGATCACCAACTGTTGACCGCCCGTCGGGGAACTGCTCGCCGGTCCGACAGCGCCGGACCGGCGGCATCAGAAGAGCTTCAGCGCATGAAGCCTTCCAGTTCGTTCTTCGCCCAGGCGATGACTTCCTTGTTGGACTGGCCAGAATACACCTTGGCCATCATCGTCGGGTGAATCGCGCGCGAATACATCTGAGCCGCAATGTCCGGCGGCGCCGGATATGCGGTGATGTTCTCATGCGCATCGTGCCACGGCCGCATTGGGTAATTATACACCGTGCCCTTTGGCGGTTCGACCTCGGACCAGATCGCGAAGTCCGACATGCTGATTAACGGCGGCAGGTCGTAGCCATTTGCGGCAGTGTCACGTTCCTCAACCTGCGCGCGTTCCTGCAGGAACTGTGCAAGCTCTTTCGCCGCCATCTTGTTCTGGCCGAACTCCCAAACGCCGAAGAAGCAATAATTGTAAGGATTGAACCGCCCCTTCGGGCCGGCCGGGCATGGGAACGTCCAGCAGTCCTCTGCCACCTTCGGCGCATCGCGCTTCGCCACCGACCAGGCCGAAGGCGGGTTCATGATCAGCGCGCTCTGTCCGGAAATCAGCGCGCGGTTGTTCGATGCATCGTCATAGCTCACGGCGTCAGGCGGCAAGAACTTCCCCAGCTTGCGCGCGTAGTCGAGCACCTCATTCACCGCATTGGAATCGACGGTGATCTCGCCCTTTGCATTGATCAGTTCAGCACCGAAAGCCGAATAGATGATGCCGGTGTTGTTGACCGAATCACCGGTCTGGCCAAGCCCGAGCCCGAAGGCAAATCCCGCCTTCTGACAAGCTTCGGCGGCCTTGAGGAACGTGTCGTATGTCCAATTGGCCGCGGCCTTGGGGTCCGATTTGTGCGACGGATACATTGCCAGCACATCGATGCCGGCATGCTGCTTCAACAAGCTGATGCGCCCGCAGCAGTTCAGGTTGAGCGTGCCCGTGCTGGAAGGCAGCGCACGCCAATGTCCCTTGATCTTCGACAAATACTCATGGATCTGGCTGTACTGACCGTACAGGGCGGTCATCGCCTTCACCACATCGTCCATCGGTTCCAGCCGTTCTGCGTACGTGTTCACCTCCCAGTTGTAGAACGGCAGGAAGTCGTGGCCGGTGCGCGCCTGCGCCTCGGCTGCCTGCGTTATTTGGATCTTGTTGCCGTTCGAGGTGATAAAATCGATCGTCACGTCCACCTTGTTCTTCCCGGCCCAGCCAGCGACCTGCTTCCGCATCACGTCGTTCGTGGCCGGTACCCAGTGATCCCAGAAGCCAACGGTCAACTTGCCGGCCGCACCGGCACTGCGGATGTGGACGAGCGGCAATGCGGCCGCCGCCACCCCCAACTGCAAAGCACTGCGACGCGTCACGTGGCGCGATTTGTTCATGGCGTGCACTCCCTGTGCGGCCACGGCGACGACCGCGGCCGTCTTTTGCTGTTCCGGGTCTTCACAGGCCGAAGCCTGTGCCGAGGCCACCTGCGGCGGCTCGTCCCAACGGCTGGCCGGCAGGCCCGCCACAGAAGTGCGGACAGATACTAGCCCAATCCCGGCGGCGCGCGAGGTCCGTTCGCGCAATAGATTGACGCCCACCGTTCCGACTCCATAAGATGTGGACTGGGTAGTGCTTCAAACGCAAAGATCAAAACGGGGGACGCAAATGCTCCGAGACGTACTGTCGCGCATGGCGCGCGGGCTGGTGACTGGTGTGCTGCTGTTGGCCGCGGCAGCAACCGCGCAGGCAAATGATGCCGACAAGACGCTGAAGATCGGTGTGATCTATGATCTGACCGGCCCGTTCGCGGGCGGCGGGGCGGCGCTGCACTATCTCGGCGCCAAGACCATGATCGACTGGTTTATCCAGAAGGGCCCGATCGACGGCTACAAGATCGAGGCGGTCTACGCCGATGCACAGAGCAAACCCGATGTCGCGATCAACGAGGCGGTCCGCCTGATCGAACAGGAAAAGGTGGACATGCTGCTGGGCTTCTACTCCTCAGCCGAGTGCGTACCGGCCGCGGCACGCATTGAGGAATTCAAGAAGTTCATGTGGATCACAACCTGTATCGCCTCGCCGGTGCTGCTCGACCGCCACCTGAATTACGTGTTCCGGCCGCAGCCCTATGGGAAGCAGTGGGGCCTCGCCTCCACCGAGATGGTGGCCGCGTACTCGAAGGCGCAGCTTGGCAAGGATCCTAAGGATACGCGCGTTGCCATCATCCATGAAGACGGCCCTTACGGCGTCGATGTCTCCAAAGGCAACGAGGAGGGTGCGAAAGAGGGCGGCCTGAACGTTGTGCTGGATGAGGGATATTCGGCCAACGCGCCCGACCTGTCGTCACTGGTCACCAAGCTGAAGCGGGCGCGGCCGGACGTGATCCTCCACACTGGCTATAACCCGGACATCAGCCTGTTCCTGCGTCAGGCGCGCGAGCTTGGGCTGCGCTTCAGTGCGTTGGTCGGCCATGGTGCCGGCTACACAGACTATACGCGCATCAAGCAGGCGGTCGGCACCGACGCCAACGACTTCTTCGACGTCGATCCGATCTCGATCTGGGACACCAATCCGAAGGCGCTCAAGCCGGAACTGCCGCCAATTATTCAGATGGTAGGCGATGCGTACGTGAAGGCGATACCCGACACCGTCATCAAGTCGCCGCATGTCGGGATGGCAGCCTCCAACACCTACCTTTTCCTGTCGGATGTGCTGCCACGTGCCATCACGAAATACGGTGGCGTCAGCGCTGATGCGCTCGCCAAGGCTGCGCGAGACACCGATATACCGGCCGGCGGCACAATGCTCGGCTTCGGTGCCAAGTTTGAGGGTGTGGAGCAGTCGATGGCCGGGCAGAACACCCGCGCCTTCCCGGTCGTGATCCAGTACATCGACGACAAGGCCTATGTGGTGTGGCCGAAGTCGCAGCAACAGCGCGAACCGGTGCTGAAGCTGCCATCCAGTTCGCCCTACGCCGCACAGTGACGGCGCAGCCGTCATGCTGGAAGTCGCTGGCCTGATCAAGCGCTTCGGCGGCTTCACCGCCGTCAGCAATGTGTCGTTCAAGGTCAAACAGGGCGAGATACTCGGTCTGATCGGCCCGAACGGCTCGGGCAAGAGCACAATCTTCAACATGCTCTCCGGCACGTTCGCGCCGACCGCAGGTTCGATCCGGTTCGACGGCCGCGAAATTGCCGGCGCTCCACCACACCGCATCATCCACCGTGGCATCGGGCGCACGTTCCAAATTCCACGGCCATTCCGACGGCTGTCAATCTTCGAGAATGTCGTGCTTGCAGGGTTCTATGGCAGCGAGGGCACCACGAAGTCTGGTGCATTCGCAGCGGCCGAGCACGCGCTGAGCATTGTGGGCCTGCCGTCCGATCGCACTGCGCCAGTCAGCGGGCTAGGCGCCGCCGGACTCAAGAAGCTGGAGTTGGCGAAAGCCCTGGCGAGTGCACCGAAGTTGCTGCTGGCGGATGAGAGCCTCGGCGGACTGGATGAGACGGAGATGGAGCAGGCGGCCGACATGCTTCGCAACATCCGCAGCGAACTCGGCATCACCATCATCTGGGTCGAGCACATCATGGGCGTGCTGATGCGCGTCGTCGATCGCGTGATGGTCCTTGACCATGGCGAGAAGATCGCCGAGGGCCTGCCGCACGAAGTCGCGGCGGACCCGCGGGTGATCGAGGTGTATCTCGGCACCGACGCCGCGGCCACGCAGGCCTACGCTGCGGAACGCGCCTAGATGCTGCAACTCCGCGCCATCAACGCTGGCTACGGTAGTTTCCAGGCACTGTTCGATGTATCGCTCGAAGTCAACGCCGGCGAAGCTGTCGCAGTGATCGGCCCCAACGGCGCCGGCAAGACCACGCTGATGCGCGTGATCTCCGGCCTGATCCGCCCGATGCGCGGCAGCATGCGGATGGAGGGCACCGATCTCACCGCAACACCCAATCACCGCATCGTCGAGTTGGGCATAGCGCATGTGCCAGAGAACCGTCGCCTGTTTCCGCGCATGACGGTGGAGGACAACCTCTGCATGGGTGGCTACATCCGGGCGGCCCGCGCAAAGTTCCGCGAGCGCCTCGACTTCGTCTACCAGCTCTTTCCGCGCCTGCATGAACGTCGGCATCAGTTCGCCGGCACCATGTCAGGTGGCGAACAGCAGATGTGCGCGATCGGTCGCGCGCTGATGTCGGAACCCAGGCTGCTGCTGCTCGACGAACCGTCAGCCGGCCTGGCGCCGGTCGTCGTGCAGCAGGTGTTCGGTCTGGTTGAACGCATCCGTGCCAGCGGCCTCACAGTGCTGATCGTCGAGCAGAATGTCCGTCAGGTGCTGCGCGTGGTCGATCGGGCGTATCTGCTGGAGGCCGGCACACTGCGCGCCTCCGGCACCGCCGATGCGCTGTTGCAGAGCGAGCAGATCCGCGAGGCCTACCTTGGAGTTTGAAGTCAGGCTACAAGAAGCTGTTTCCAGCGAAGGAGAATCGAGCATGCTGTGGAGGCATTGGCTGGCCGGGCTTGCCTTTTGCGCGGCCGTGTTACCCGCCACCGGCAACGCCGCCGTCACCGAGGATACGTTCCAACTGCGCACGACGGGCGATCTCGTCGAGCTCTGTTCCACTGCGCCGTCGGATCCGATGGGCACCGCGGCGCTGAATTTCTGTCACGGCTTCACCCTCGGCGTTTATCGGGTGCTGACACAGGAAACCGCCGCGCAACGTACGGGCAAGCTGTTCTGCGTGCCGGATGCGTTAACCACGACCCGCAACCAGGCAATCGCCGACTTCGTGCAATGGGCGAAGGCAACCCCGAATGTCCTATCGCAGGCTCCTGCCGACGGACTGACCAGCTATCTCATCAGCAAGTTCCCGTGCAAGCGCGGCAAATGATCGCAGAGGAGCAGAACCCATGAAATCGACGATTGTCATGCTGCTGGTGGCCTGCGTTGCCCTGGCAGGCTGTTCGGGTCTTACCGACACGCAGCAA
Organism: uncultured Alphaproteobacteria bacterium; assembly: GCA_963799415.1. Lineage (GTDB taxonomy): Bacteria > Pseudomonadota > Alphaproteobacteria > Acetobacterales > Acetobacteraceae > JAMXLO01. Next base: position 173,299 of record CAWCXI010000034.1, read on the forward strand.
CGCGCGGTGACCGGAACGGGTATCGGCGCCGCCGGCGGCGCGGTGCTGGGTGCCATTGGCGGCAATGCAGCCCTCGGTGCAGTGGCCGGCGCGGCGGCGGGCCTGGCGGGAGGCCTGATTTTTGACTCGGTGAAGAAGAACGAGCAGGCCTCATTCAATCAGGGCTATGCAGCCGGAAGAAATTCGTCGGCGACAAGTCACACGACGACGCAATAGACCGCCACGCAGTGCCCGACATCTTCGACATCTACCTGCTCGAGGCACTGATCAACGGCGTCCTGCTAGGCGGTGTGCTGGCGCTTCTGGCACTCGGGTTGAACCTGATCTTCGGCGTGATCGACGTCGTGTGGATCTGCTATGCCGAGCTGATCATGCTCGGCATGTACGGCATGTTCTTCCTGTTCAAGGTCTACCACCTGCCGTTCTTGGTCGCGGCGGTGCTATGCATTGCCGGGGTCGGGGTATTGGGCGTTGTCCTTCACCTGCTGGTCATTGCCCCACTGCTCGGGGCCGCACCAATCAATCAGTTGCTCGCGACCGGCGGCGTGCTGTTCTTCCTGCAAAGCGCCGCGACCGTCATGTTCGGCATCGACTTCCGCAATCTTGGCATCCGCCTGCCGGTGCTGGCGGTCGCCGACATGTATATCAGCTACGCACGCCTGCTCGCGTTCGGCGCCGCCCTCGCCGGCATGGTGGTGCTGTACCTGTTTTTGGCGCGGACCTATACCGGCACGGCGATCCGCGCCATCGCCCAGGACCGGCAGATCATGCCACTGATGGGCGTCGATGCGCGGCGCATTTATGTCATCACCTCGGCGATCGGTGGCGCGCTCGCAGGCCTCGCCGCCACTCTGCTGGTGCTGCAATACGATGTGCATCCGTTCATCGGCCTCACCTTCGGGCCGACCACTTTCATGATCTGCGTGCTCGGTGGCCTGGGGAACATGGTTGGTGGCTTCGTCGCGTCGTTCATCTTCGCCGAAATCATCTCGGTCAGTGGCCTCTATCTGGACCTTGAGTGGGGCTACGTTTTTGCCTTCGGCTTCTTCATCGCCATGATGTTCGCGAGGCCCCAGGGACTCATGGCACGCCGGTCGTGAGCCGCGCGCTGCCATGGGTGATCGGTGCGGCGTTGGTTGCACTGCCCTTCGTGTACCACCAGCCCTATCCGCTGCATTTGCTGGTGATCGTGCTGATCTGGTCCTTCATGTACACATCGTGGTCGGTGATGGGGCGGTTCGGCCTGGTGTCGCTCGGTCATGGCGGATTCATGGGGATCGGCGCCTATGTCACCGCGCTGCTGTGGAACGACTTCCATCTCACTCCCTGGATCGGCATTCCGATCGCCATGCTCGTCGTCGCATTCGTCGCTCTGGTAATCGCGTGGCCTTGCTTTCGCTTCCGCATTGTCGGCCACTACTTCGCACTGGTGACGCTGGCACTCAGCGCGATCGTGCTGCAGGTGATCACCGCTGCGCGCGATCTCACCGGAGGATCACTCGGCTACACGCCGCAACGCTACAACGGCGGCAATTCGGTGCTCGCTTTGCAGTTCACCAACAAGACGACCTGGTACCTGATCGCACTCGGTGTGTGGGGCGTGGGACTGTTAGTCCGCTACCGCGTCGATCGCAGCATGCTGCGCTACGCGCTGGAGGCGATCGCCGAGGATGAGGACGCTGCGGCGGCGGCAGGCGTGCATGTGACGTGGGAGAAACTGAAGATCACCTTGCTCAGCGCGGCAATGACCGCGCTGGCCGGAGCATTGTATTGCCAGTACCAGATGTTCATCTCGCCCGATACGGTGAGCGGCATCTCGGTGTCTTTGCAGATGGTGTTCGCTTCGGTGGTCGGCGGGATCTATGTGCTGCTCGGTCCGACGATCGGCGCGTTCATCACCATTCTGCTCGCGGAGGTCCTACGCATCGGGTTCGGCACCGGTGCGGTCGGATGGGACAACATCATCTACGGCAGCCTGCTGGTGATGTTCATCATCTTCCTGCCACAGGGACTGGTCGGCACGCTGCAGGCGAAGTTCGCGCGCGTCTCGCCCGCCCGCGGATAGGGACGGAATGGGCCGCGCCATGCGGGCGGCAGCAGCGGCAGTGCATGGGCGGCGGCGAATAGCGCCGCACGCTTGACGCTGAACGCTGCACGGACAGAACAGCGCAGCCGGACGAGGCCTTCGTGCCCGCGGCCATGGCGGATCAGTTCGCGGCCGATGATCCAGTCGTTCTCGGCCTCGGTGCGTCGGCGGAATACGGCCAGGCGCCGCGGACCAAAGCGGGCAAGCAGAGCCGGGTTGCTGAAGATCGCGTCCATACAGGGTGTGAAGGCGGCCGGATCGGCCGCCAGGCGATGATACGCGCCGCCGGCCTGCGGGCGGACGAACAGCACGGGTGCGCGGCTCGGCGCCGCGACGAATGGGCCGCGCAGAGCGATGCGGATCCAGAATTCCCAATCCTCGCCGTAGGCAATGCCCGGGAGGAAGCCGCCGACCGAGCGTATTGCTTCACTGCGCACGAGGAGGTGGCCACCGTTGACGAACACATTGCCTACCAGCAGGCGGCGCAGGATGCCGCCGGAGGGCGGACAGCGGACGGTGCCGGTATCGACGAACGCATAGGGGCCGACGGCGGCAACGGCGTTTGGTGAGGTGTCGAGGGCCGCGACGAGCCGCGACAGCGCATTGGGTGCGAGGAGGTCATCGGCGTCCAGGTACAGGACCGCGTCCCCCCTCCCCCCAGCCCCCTCCCGCAAGGGGAGGGGAAGTCTCGGCGCGTGTTCTTCCCCTCCCCTTGCGGGAGGGGGTTGGGGGGAGGGGGCGGTGCGGTATACTTCGTCCGCTCCACAATTCCGCGCCGAGGAGACACCGGCATTGACCTGCCGGATCAGGCGGATGCGTGGATCAGAAAATCCAGTAACGACCTCGCTGGTCCCGTCAGTCGATCCATCATCGACCACCACCAGCGTCCAGTCCTCGTGCGTCTGTGCGAGCACTGAGGCGATCGCGCCGCCTATCCAGGGCGCAGCATTGTAGGCAGGAACAACGACGCCGACACGCACGCCATCAGCGTGCGCATCGGCTCACAAACAAAGCCTTAACGGAGTGCGGCGAGGATCACGCCTCGGTCTTGTGCTCGATGCCCTTCTCGGCGAGCAGCGTCTCCAGCTCGCCCGACTGGAACATTTCGGTGACGATATCGCAGCCGCCAACGAACTCGCCCTTCACGTAGAGCTGCGGCACAGTCGGCCACTGCGAGAACTGCTTGATCCCCTCACGCAGTTCCTCATCCTCCAGCACGTTGGCCGTCTTGAACGGCACGCCCATGTGCGTGAGGATCTGGACCACGCGCGCCGAGAACCCGCACTGCGGGAACATCGCGGTGCCCTTCATGTAGAGCATCACCGGCGCTTCGCCGACTTCACTCTGAATGCGTTCGAACACTTCGTTGGCCATAACCGAGGACTCCTGGAGAAAACTATTGATCTGGGGCCGAGGTCTGCAACGCGAGGGCGTGCAGTTCGCCCCCCATTCTGCCGCGCAGCGCGGCATAAACGATCTGGTGCTGCTTGACGCGCGGTATGCCACGGAACTGCTCCGATACCACCGTGGCGGCGTAGTGGTCGCCGTCGCCGGCAAGGTCTTCGACGGTGATACGCGCATCAGGGAGCGCCGCCTTGATCAGCGCCTCGATCTCGTTCGCCGCCATCGCCATGCCATTCCCTCCCCGGTCAGCCGGTGCCGTCCATCCAGGACGGGAAGAAGCGTTCGTGCTCCGCGCGCAACGCATGCACGGATATTGTGCCCCCATCGGGCAGTGTCAAATCCTGTCCACCGGATGTGCCGATCCGCACCGCCGGCAACCCGGCTGCCTCGGCGGCACGGATCAGCAGGCCGGCGTCCGGCACGGCCAGCAGGTAGCGACCCTGGTCTTCACCGAACCAGTAGGCATGACCAGGGATCTCCCGCGGGCCGGTGAAGAGCCGCACACCCGTCAGCCCCGCCATCGCCATCTCCGCCAGCGCGACCAGAAGCCCCCCATCGGACACGTCGTGGCAGGCCCGGACATGGCCGGCGAGGATTTGCGCGCGAACGAAATCGCCCGTCGCCCGCTCCGCTGGCAGGTCCACCGGCGGGGGAGCACCCTCCTCCCTGCCAGCGATCTCGCGCAGCCAGAGCGATTGGCCGAGCCAGCCCCTGGTGGCACCGACCAACACAACGTCGAGCCACGGTGCCAGTGCCAGTCCGACTGCCTTCGAAGCATCGTCCAGCACACCGAGACCGCCGATTGCCGGCGTCGGCAGGATGGCGCGCACCGAACCCGACGGATCACGGGTTTCATTGTAGAGGCTCACATTGCCGGACACGACAGGGAAGTCGAGCGCGTCGCAGGCAGCGGCCATGCCGCGGATGGCGGCCGCGAACTGGCCCATGATCTCCGGCCGTTCGGGGTTCCCGAAGTTCATGTTGTCGGTCAGCGCCAATGGACGCGCACCGACCGCGGTCAGGTTGCGCCAGGCCTCGGCCACCGCCTGCGCCCCGCCAGCCTCGGGATCGGCAAGGCAGTAGCGCGGCGTGCAGTCGGTGGTCAGTGCGAGCGCGCGGCTGTGCCCCTCCAGATTGACCACCGCGGCATCCGCGGCCCCTGGCCGCTTCACCGTCTGGCCGCCGACGGGTACCTGTCGTACTGGTCCCACACCCAGGCACGCGAGGCGAGATCGGGACAGGCGACCAGCTTCCGCAGCGCCGCGGTCAGGCCGGCACGATCCTCGACCTTTGCGGGGTTGATCTGCTGCTGCTTCGCGGTCTCCGCTGTCGGGCGATGATACAGCGGCGCCGCGTCGTTGAGTGGTGCCAGGGGAATGTCGGCCTCGACGGCGCCGTGGTGGCGCACAACGATGCGGCCGGTGTCCGTCAGGCGGCCGATCACTGCGAAGTCCAGTTCCCACTTTTCGAAGATCGCGCGCGCCTCAGCCTCGCGGTCGGGGCGCAGCACCATCAGCATGCGCTCCTGGCTCTCCGACAGCATGAATTCGTAGGCAGTCATACCGGTCTCACGCGCCGGTACCTGATCCAGATCTAGATCGATGCCGACACCGCCCTTGCCCGCCATCTCGACGGAAGAACTGGTGAGGCCCGCGGCGCCCATATCCTGGATGGCCACGATGGCGTCGGTCTCCATCAGCTCCAGGCAGGCCTCGATCAGCAGCTTCTCGGTGAACGGATCGCCGACCTGCACAGTCGGCCGCTTCTCCTCCGCGTCGGCAGCGAACTCGGCCGAGGCCATGGTGGCGCCGTGAATGCCGTCGCGGCCGGTCTTCGACCCGACATAGACGACCGGGTTGCCAACGCCGGCCGCGGCGCTGAGAAAGATGCGATCCTTCGGCGCGATGCCGACTGTCATCGCGTTGACCAGAGGATTGCCGTCATAGGCCGGATGGAAGTTGATCTCGCCGCCCACCGTGGGGACGCCGACGCAGTTGCCATAGCCGCCGATGCCACGCACCACGCCATCGACGATGCGTTTTGTCACCGGATTGCTTGGGGACCCGAAGCGCAGCGCGTTGAGGTTGGCAATCGGACGAGCACCCATGGTGAACACATCCCGCAGGATGCCGCCGACGCCGGTAGCCGCACCCTGGTAGGGTTCGATGAAGCTCGGGTGGTTGTGGCTCTCCATTTTGAACACAGCAGCAAGTCCGTCGCCGATGTCTACGACACCGGCGTTCTCGCCCGGACCATGGATGACCCACGGCGCCTTGGTCGGAAGCTGCCGCAACCAGACGCGTGAGGACTTGTAGCTACAGTGCTCGGACCACATGACGCTGAACACGCCGAGCTCGGTCAGTGTCGGCGTGCGCGCCATGATCTCCAGGACCTTGGCGTACTCGTCGGCGCTCAGACCGAATTCTCGCGCCAGCTCCTGGTTGACGTCACGCTGCGGCAAGGGCGTCGAACAAGGGCTTGCCGTCGGTGCCGCCCATCAGCGGGTCCACCAGATCCTCCGGGTGAGGCATCAGGCCGAGCACGCGCAGGTTGGGCGACAGAATGCCGGCGATGGAACGCGCACTGCCGTTGCGGTTAGCCTCCGGGATGGTTTCACCGAATGGCGTCGCGTAGCGCAGCGCCACCAGGCCGTCGCCTTCCAGGCGGTCCAATGTTGCATCATCGGCGAAGTAGTTGCCATCACCATGTGCCATCACGGCACGAAACACCTGCCCGCGCTGATAATGGCTGGTGAACACGGTGTCGGTGCGTTCGACACGCAGATGGCAGTCCATCGACAGGAAGCGCAGCGAGGCATTGCGCAGCAGTGCACCAGGCAGCAGGCCGGCCTCGGTAAGGATCTGGAAGCCGTTGCACACGCCCAGCAGGTAGCCACCACGCGCGACGTGTTCGCGCACCGCGGTCATCACCGGCGAGTGCGCCGCCATGGCACCGCAGCGCAGGTAGTCGCCATGCGAGAAACCACCAGGAATCACGATCAGGTCGAGGCCCGCGAGATCGGTCTCCTTGTGCCAGATCATGCGCGGCTTTGCCCCGGAGCGGCGCAAAGCGATCGCCATGTCGCGCTCGCGGTTGATGCCGGGGAAGACAGCAATGCCAACCTTCATGGGCACTGCTCGCGGCCGGCAGACCTCCCCCTTCCCTTGCGGGAGGGGGTAGAGGTTGCGTTATGCATCCACCAACACCCGGAAGCTCTCGATGACCGTGTTCGCCAGCAGCTTCCGCGCCATTTCTTCGGCGGCGACACGAGCGCGTTCCGGATCGCTCTCCGCCAATTCCAGCTCGATCACCTTACCTGCCCGCACTTCGCCGACATTGCCAAAGCCCAACGTGTGCAGTGCGTGACCGATCGCCTTGCCCTGCGGGTCCAGCACGCCCGGCTTCAGCATCACGGTCACGGTAGCCTTCACTGCATGAGCTCCGGGCCCTTCATGTCGCGCACGCCGGCCTCCGGCAGGATGCCGAGGCGTTTGGCCACCTCCTGGTATGCCTCCTCGACCTTGCCGAGGTCGCGGCGGAAGCGGTCCTTGTCCATCTTCTCATTGGTCTTCGAGTCCCACAGCCGGCAATTGTCCGGGCTGATCTCGTCGGCCAGAACGATACGCATCTCCTCGTTCTCCCACAGCCGGCCGAACTCGAGCTTGAAATCCACCAGAGTGATGCCGACGCCGAGGAACAGGCCGGCGAGGAAGTCGTTGATGCGCAGCGTCAGGGCCACGATATCGTCGATATCGGCGGCGTTGGCCCAGCCGAAGCAGGTGATGTGCTCCTCCGACACGATCGGGTCCTCAAGCGCATCGTTCTTGTAATAATATTCGATGATCGAGCGCGGCAGCCGCGTGCCTTCCGGTATCCCCAGCCGTTTGGAGAGGCTACCGGCAGCGACATTGCGGACCACCACCTCAAGCGGAATGATCTCCACCTCGCGGATAAGCTGCTCGCGCATGTTCAGCCGGCGGACGAAGTGGGTGGGGATGCCGATCTCCGCCAACCGCATCATCAGATACTCGCTGATGCGGTTGTTCAGCACTCCCTTGCCGGTGATCACGCCCTTCTTCTGTGCGTTGAAGGCGGTCGCGTCGTCCTTGAAGTACTGCACGAGGGTGCCCGGCTCCGGCCCCTCGAACAGGATTTTGGCCTTCCCTTCGTAGAGCTGGCGGCGGCGGGCCATCGCAATCCCCTTTTGGGCAGTACGCCGTCCCGCCCGGCGTGGCCGGGATGGCTGGGTTGGATATAGCAGCGCATGGCCCCGGCCGCCATGCCGGTGGTCATCAGACAAGGCTGAACGGCGCCTCATCCGGTGCGCCGGCGGCGAACAGCCAGACCGGGGGACCGGCCTCAGGAATCGCCAGCAGCGAGGAACAGATCGTGCCGAACCCGGCACGCGGCACCACGTTCATCTGCTCGCCCGCGTCCCCGCTTCGGTCGGCCAGGATTTCCTGCCAACCCTGCCAGCCCCGGATCGGGTCAGGGGCCGGCTTCGGCGCCTCGGCCGCCTGGAACCGAGCCAGGTGGCGGGCAACCCGGGGGCTTTCCGGGTCGTCCGGATCGTGCGCGGTGACCATGTGGAGGCCGGCGGCCAGACGCCGGTCCTCCGGATGGCCGTGGCCGAGCCCGCGGACGAAAATCGCGCCGGCCCGATCGGCCAGGACCAGGTTGAAACCGCGCCATGCGCCGGCATCGAGCCTGGCGATAGCTGCGGCGGCCGCATCGGCGGACCGGTGCTCCAGCGCCAGAAGCGGCAGTTCGCCGCGGCTTCGCTTGCCGGCAGCCTGCCCGAGGCTGCCGGGCCGGTTCAGCACCGCAGCGAGCACGCCGTAGCGGTTCACGCCCATCCACGTGCCGCCCCCTGAGCGGTCGCGCCCCGCGATGACGCCCGGCCGATCAGGCCAGTGTTTGGTGGGAGGGTCCCACGCGCGGTCCAGCATCTCGTCGCGATTGGCGGCAAGCACCAGCGGCCAGGCATGGGCGGGACGGATCAGGACGACGACGGTGCACATACTGCCGGTGGCGGTGTTGGTCCGGGCCATACGTCACAACTGGCAATGCCCGTCAATTTCCTGCAGTGGAGAGTTGTGCCGCACCGAGCATCTGAAGAAGTGCATGCAGAATCTGCTGGGCTACAGCCTGGCAATGGATGGTCTTGCGCTGGTGGAGCAGCTTGACCGCTAGACTGAGCTGATCCGTTCCCAGGTCAGCTCGCGATGATGCAGCACGCCATCGATCTCGCGCGGTGGCGGCTTCAGCACCATCCGTGCGCCATCGAACCGCACGCCACGGACCTGTGCGGTACCGATCAGTGCCGGGTTGGGCGCGGCATCGACATGCGTGGTCAAGCTCGCCCCGTCGAACGTGTAGTCACCACAATAGCCACCATACTCGCGTCTGGTGCCGGCCGGCAGCTCCGCGCGTCCGTCCGAGAGCGCGGCCATCATCCGCTTGTCAGCAGTGAACACGATACGACCGATTGCCTGAGGTCCGTACGGCAGCGGCAATGGCCGCCCCTCGGTATCGAGCGACTTCGCTGCGACCAGACGCCAGGTGCCGACGAGGTCCGGCATTGCTTCCTCTCCTTTACCGCGGATGTTCCTGAACGAACGCTCGGGCAAACGCCTCGATGGCCGTCAGTGCTGCCGACAGCGAAGCGGCTTTCATTCGGTCACCATACCACGCACGGCCGCATCAGGAAGTCAGACCGGGTCGCGCGCCACCTTGCGACCGCACAACGCGACGCTGAATTGCAGGATGGTCAACATCAGGAACGCCGCCGACAGGTTGGCGACGTGCGCCACGAACCCTATCGCGGCCGGCCCGATGAGGATGCCGGCGTAACCGAGCGTGGTTATCGCGGGCACTGCAACATGCTCCGGCATGGCCTTCTGGCGACCGACGCTCGTGAACAGGATCGGCACGATATTGGAGCAGCCGATGCCGACCAGGGCGTAGGCGACGAGTGTTGTTTCCCAGAACGGCACCACGGTCGCCATTGCGAACCCGGTGGTCGCGCAAAGGCCCCCCAGGACGATGACGTTCCCGCCGCCAAACCGCCGCACGATCCGGTCGCCGGTGAGACGACCGACAGTCATGGCCAGCGAAAAGGTGGCGTAGCCCAGGCCGGCGTAGGCGGCCCGCATACCACGGACCGAGGTGAGGAAGACGGCACTCCAGTCGATCATCGCGCCTTCCGCCAGGAACGCAATGAAACAGAGAATGCCGATGAACAGCACGATACCGTGCGGCAAAGCGAACATCGGCCCGTCGCTCTTGCTGCCGTAGGGCAGCAGATGCGGCGCGGCCACCGCAAGCGCCATGATGACAATTGTCACTACACACACGGTGGCAGCCAGCGGCGACCCCCCGGCCGCCAGCACTGCGGCAACGCAGGCCGGTCCTGCGATGCCGCCGAGACTGAACATGCCGTGGAATCCGGACATCATCGATCGACCACTGATCCGTTCGACGATGATGGCCTGGATGTTCATGGTGACATCGATCGAGCCGATGGCCGCTCCAAAGAAAAACAGCGCAGCAGCGAGCAACCCAGGGTTGGAGGCGGAGGCCAGCACGGGCAGGGTGAGACAAAGCGGTACCGCCCACGCCGTAATGACGCGACGACAGCCAAATCGTGCGGCAAGTGCGCCTGCCGGTGACATGGCGGCAATTGATCCGAGACCGAGGCAAAGCAGCAGCAGCCCGAGCGTTCCGACATCGATCCCGGCGCGCGCCTTGGCGAACGGCACCAGCGGCGCCCACGCAGCCGTGCTGAAGCCCGCGACAAAGAACACGATGCGCGTGGAATTCTGTTCGCGACGCCGCACCACGCCAGGCGAGCTGCCGCTAGGCGGGCAACAGATCTGAAAACCTAACCGAATACACGGGCGAAGATGTGGTCCACCTGCGCCAGGTGAGCCTTCCCATCCAGCGCCGCATCCAGTTCCGCCGCCGACACGCGCCGCGCCACGTCCGGATCGTCCAGCAGATTGTCGCGGAAGCTGCGTCCCTCCGGCGTGCCCAGCTTCTCCCATGTCGCCATCGCATTGCGCTGCACGACGGCGTAGGCGTCTTCGCGGGAGATTCCGGCGCGCGTCAGTGCCAACAGAACCTCGCCGGAATGCACCACGCCGCCGAGGCTTTCCAGATTAGCTGCCATCCGTTCCGGGTGAACCACCAGCCGTTAAATCATCGCTGCCAGACGCACGAGCGAGAAGTCCAGCGCGATTGTCGCATCCGGCCCGATCACGCGCTCGACGCTTGAGTGGCTGATGTCACGCTCATGCCACAACGCAACGTTCTCGAGCGCTGGCACCACCGTGGCACGCACCACACGCGCCAGGCCCGTCAGGTTCTCGCTCAGCACGGGGTTCCGCTTGTGTGGCATGGCCGAGGAGCCCTTCTGGCCAGGATGAAAGAATTCCTCGGCCTCGCGCACCTCGCTGCGCTGCAGGTGCCGCACCTCGGTCGCCAGCCGTTCGATACCGCTGGCGATCACCGCCAGGGTGGCGAAGAACGTCGCATGCCGGTCGCGCGGAATGACCTGAGTGGAGACCGGCTCCGGCGTCAGGCTCAGCTTCCGGGCGACATACGCCTCCACACGCGGATCGATATGCGCAAAGGTGCCTACGGCACCGGAAATCGCCGCCACCGCCACCTCGGCACGCGCCGCCACCAGGCGCGCGCGGTCGCGGGCGAACTCCGCATAGTGCCCCGCGAGCTTCAATCCGAACGTCGTCGGTTCTGCATGGATGCCGTGGCTGCGCCCGATGGTCAGCGTGTACTTGTGCTCGACCGCGCGGGCCTTCAGCGCCGCCAATACCGCATCGATGTCCTGCAGCAGCAAATCCGCCGCCTCGGTGAGTTGCACCGACAGACAGGTGTCCAGCACATCCGAACTTGTCATGCCCTGATGCACGAACCGACTGTCCTCGCCGATCGCCTCGGCCAGCCAGGTGAGGAAGGCGATCACGTCGTGCCGGGTCTCGCGCTCGATCGCATCGATTCGCTCGATATCGGCCTCGCTGATCGCCGCGACCTGCGCGCCCCCCTTCTCGCGGATCGTCCGCGCGGCGCTCGCCGGGATCAGACCACATTCGGCCATCCCTTCGGCGGCCAGCGCCTCGATCTCGAACCAGATGCGATAGCGGTTGGCAGGCGCCCAGATGGCCGCCATCTCGGGTCTGGTGTAACGCGGAACCATCGCTGCCCGTCCCGTGCTGGTGGGAGGCCAGCTAGACCGTTGCGCCGGTGGCTGACAAGGGCGAACCGCTTGGACCAGATTGCACTGACCGCCGACCTCGCCGCCTTGGCGCAAGTCATCGTGATTGATGTCACGCTGGCCGGCGACAACGCCATCGTGGTCGGCATGGCGGTTGCCGGCCTGCGCGCGCAGCAGAAACGCCCGGCAATTCTGCTCGGCATTCTCGGCGCCACGGCGATTCGCATCGCTCTGGGCGCCATCGCACTCAAGCTGCTGGCAGTCATCGGATTGCTGCTCGCCGGTGGTCTGCTGCTGCTCTGGGTGTGCTGGAAGATGTTCCGCGAACTGCGCCGCCAGCGCGATCATGAGACCTCCGAGACCGCTGGGCACAAGACGCTCGGCCAGGCGATGACCCAGATTATCCTGGCCGATGTCTCGATGAGCCTGGACAACGTGCTCGCGGTGGCCGGTGCCGCGCAGGGCAGCACCTGGGTGCTCGCTGTCGGGCTGCTGCTGTCGGTTGTGCTGATGGGCGTCGCCGCCAACCTGATCGCGAGCATGCTCGAACGCCTGCGATGGATCTCCTGGATCGGTCTCGCAATCGTGCTCTATATCGCGGCGGTTATGATCTGGGCTGGCGCGCACGAGGTCGCCGGCGCTATCCGCGCCTGATCGCGCTGACTTGATCGCTGTTAGCGCGCTCACGGCAAAGCGAACGCTCGCGGACCGAATTTCGCCACGAACTCTGGCCCTTCTGCAAATGTCGAAACGTCCTTCGACAAAGTCATGCACCATTGTTCGCGGGGGAGTGAGCATCATGCCGAACCGGAGACCAATACTGATCGTCGAGGACGACGAAACGCTATCGGATATGCTTAGTGAATGCCTCGACGAAACGCTGGAATTTACTGTAAGCGCGGCGGCGAGCATCGAGGCAGCCGAGAAGATTCTTGGCCACGAAGACACGCATTTCGATGCTGTGATCCTCGATATTGGCCTGCCTGATGGCGACGGGCGCGACTATTGCGCGAGGTTGCGGCGGCAGGGACACAGCATGCCGATCATCATGCTGACTGGCGCCAACGAGGAGACGGATGTGGTGCGCGGGCTGGATTCCGGCGCCAGCGACTACGTCGCCAAGCCGTTCCGTGCCAGCGAGCTTTTGGCGCGCCTGCGTGCACAGATGCGGATATTCGACCGCAGCGAGCAGGCAGTGTTCCCGGTCGGGCCATATACCTTCCGCCCTGCGAAGAAGCTGCTGCAGGATGTTGCGAACAACAAGCGAATCCGCCTGACCGACAAGGAGACGGCGGTACTAAAGTTCCTTTATCGCTCGGAAGCGGCGGTGAATCGGCAGATCCTGATGCATGAGGTGTGGGGGTACAATGCCACCGTCACAACCCATACGCTGGAGACGCACATTTACCGGCTGCGCCAGAAGATCGAGCCCGATCCGGCGCACCCGTCATTGCTGGTGACCGAAGGCGGCGGCTACCGCCTGCGTCCCGAGATCGCACCAACCGGGCGGTGGTGACCGATCAGGAGGCTCTGCCCAACGCGGAGCCTCCTTCAGCGGGGTCCTGACACTCCGCCCCGGCGGTCCTATCTTGCACACATCGCTCCCGCGCAGGCGGGGGCCAGGGCAAGGAGGACCCGCCATGCTGAACCCGACCTCTCCGCTGCCGTTGAAGGACCCGACGCTCTTCCGTCAGGCCAATTACATCGACGGAAAATGGGTGCAGGCCGATAGCGAGCGGACGCTCGTGGTGAAGAACCCCGCGACCGGCGAGGCGATCGGCGAGGTTCCGGCACTGGGCGCCGCCGAGACGCGCCGCGCCATCGAGGCGGCACATCGCGCGCAGGGCGCCTGGCGAGCGATGCTGGCGAAGGACCGCGCGGCGATCCTGCGCAAAATCAACGACCTCATGCTGGCGAATGCCGATGACCTCGCGGTGATCATGACCGCCGAGCAAGGCAAGCCGCTGGCAGAGAGCAAGGGCGAAATCGCCTATGCCGCCAGCTTCATCGAGTGGTTCGCCGAAGAGGGCAAGCGCATCTACGGTGACACGATCCCGCAGAACGCCAAGGGCCGACGCATCCTGGTGCTGAAGGAGCCGATCGGCGTGTTCGCCGCGATCACGCCGTGGAATTTTCCGGCCGCGATGATCACGCGCAAGGCGGGTCCGGGATGGGCAGCGGGCTGTACCGGCGTGATCCGCCCGGCGAGCCAGACGCCGTTCTCCGCGCTTGCGCTCGCCGTTCTGGCCGAGCGCGCGGGGATGCCGGCGGGCGTGTGCAACGTCATCACCGGGCCTTCGGGCGAGACCGGGGCGGAGCTGACCTCCAATCCGCTGGTGCGCAAGCTGACCTTTACCGGCTCCACCGAGGTTGGCGCCAAACTGCTCGCGCAATGTGCGCCCACAATCAAGAAGACCAGCATGGAACTGGGCGGCAACGCGCCGTTCATCGTGTTCGACGATGCGGATCTCGATGCGGCGGTGACGGGCGCGATGGCGAGCAAGTACCGCAACACCGGCCAGACCTGCGTCTGCGCCAACCGCATTTTGGTGCAGGACGGCGTGTATGACGCGTTCTCCGCCAAGCTGAAGGCGGCCGTGGAGGCGATGAAAGTCGGCAACGGCATGGAACCTGGCGTGAGCCAAGGGCCACTGATCAACGCCGATGCGGTGAAGAAAGTGGAGGAGCACATCGCTGACGCGCTGAAGCGCGGCGCCTCGGTGGTGACCGGCGGGCATCGTCACAAGCTGGGCGGCACATTCTTCGAACCAACGATCCTCGCCAACGTGCCGAACGACGCGATGATCTTCCGCGAGGAGACCTTCGGCCCGGTGGCGCCGCTGTTCCGCTTCAAGACTGAAGAAGAGGCGATCAAACTCGCCAACGACACCGAGTTTGGCCTGGCCTCGTATTTCTACGCGCGCGATGTGGGGCGGATCTTCCGCGTGGCCGAGGCGCTGGAATACGGCATCATCGGCATCAACGAGGGGATCATCTCGACCGAGGTGGCGCCGTTCGGCGGCATGAAGTCGTCGGGCCTGGGGCGCGAGGGTTCCAAGTACGGGATCGAGGATTACCTGGAGATCAAATACCTGGCGCTCGGCGGCATCGGGACGTAGCGGTGAGCGGCGTCATTCCGCACCCCACAGCGCTCGCTCCGCTTCAACCGGATCGCGCTCGATCATCTCCAATACATTCCGGGCGATCGGATCAGGCTCGTTCCGGTGCTGCTCCCAGTTCTGCAGCACATCGAGGCTGATTTCGATAGCGCGCGGCAAACTGTTCCTGGCTCTTGCCAAGCCGTTTGCGCAGCGCCTTCACATCGATCGCGCGCCCGCGGAGCGGCGCCACACGCGCCGTCAGCCCCGCAGCCTCCAGGTCGAACCGCAACGCGCCCGAATCCTCAACCTGCGGTACCTGGAGATAGTTGCTGCCTTCGTTCAGCGCTGCCTCGACCGCACGCTTAGCCTTCAGGAGTGGCATGTGCCGTCGCGCCAACGCGTCGATCGCCGCGATGCTGTTGACCTCGCGCGCGTCAGGATTGGCCCGCAGGTTCAGGACCACGGGTGAACCGGATGGCACGAGGTCGCGTCCCTTTCCGCCTGCCCGACGTGCGAACCGCTCCTTCCATGACAAGTTGCTCATAGCCAAACTCCACCAAAAATGCCTGTCCGATCGCCAGGAGGTTTGCCAAGCCGATCGAATTGGCGGCCAGCAGTTTGCCGACCCGGCCATTTGTATTGACCCCCGCTACGCGCAACACGTTGCCGGAGATGTCCTGCTCAGGCTCACCCATGACCAGAAGGGCACCAGCCGGCGTCTCAATCCGCATCGTCGCAACCGCTCCCTCAGAGAGGCCGGCTTCGAGGACGAAACGGATCTCCGACCGCCGCCACATCTGTATCATCTACGCTTATCGCGGATAGGTATCAAGCCTGCAACGTGTGGATGACACCGCTCCGCAGCCTGTTTTCCCGCGCGCCGCGGTTCTGCTAAATCAGGCGGATGAAGTCACCTAGACGCGATACGTTCGATGAACGGCTGAGTACGGCGGCAGACGCGAAGGCCGCCCAGTTGGCAAAGTTCCGCGCCAGGCCGGCGCCCGACAGCCCGGAGGTTCTCGAACGCCAGGCGGAGCTTCAGGCCATTGCCGACGCCCGTGAAGCGCGTAACGCCGAACGCTGGGCCGCCCGCGCGGCCGAAGCGGCGAAGCAGGCCGCCGAGGAGAGGGCCCGTGCGGCCGAGGAGGCAGAACGCGTGGCGCAGGAGAAGGCGCGCGCCGCGGCCGAGGCGCGGGAGCAAAAGGCGGCCCGCGACGCGCGTTACGCGGCTCGTCGCTCTCGTCGCAAGTGATCCGCTAGTTTTTCGGTGTGCCCGTCATCCGGGCAAATGCCATGCGGTCCTTGTTCTCGCGCATCAGCGCGGTGAAGCTGGGTATGGTATCGAGGCCAAGACCAAGGGGCAGCGCCGTGTCGGGGTCCGGCTGGACCCTGGCGTAGCTCTGGCCTGCGACCTTCTCCCATTTCCCAGCCGGCTTCTTCACCTCGAGGTTCACGACGGTCGCCTTGAAGACCATGCGAACGATCGCCTCCTTCGGGGAGGACGGCTTGGTCAGGCTCGGGCAGCCGGCAATCATCTGCCAGCCGTTCGCCAGCGCCCAACCGGTCAGTTCGTCCTTGTCCACCTCGGTTCCCCCGTTGGCGTTCAGGTCGTGTAACGCACCCCCGACGCTCCCTGACTGACAATGTCGCTCACGAGCCACGGACGGGCGCCGCTTTGCAGGACGTGCCGCAACAGGGCGGCGGGTGCCCGTTGGAACAGGATGATGTTCCTGTTCTCACATCGCGCGTCAAGCACTCGCCTGATATCTGTCACCACGGCTACCCCTTCCCATTTCTCGGACAGGAAGTCGACGGCCCACTGGCGCGCAGCCTGCTCCAGTTCTGGCATGGTGAGCACAAGGGTCTGCATCGAGCCCTCCCAGCCCAATTCAACTACAATTACCCTTGTCGCACGCAACAGTCTCGCGAACATTGATTTGGATCAAAGCGTCAGGCCATCGCAGCTTGGCCGGGGGCGACCCTGCATCAGCCAAGAAGCGGCAATCAAACCACTGTGCGCTACTGCTTGCGGGGAATAGTGCGTCTCGGCACATTGTATGCGAGTGGCAACACCGGGAGGGACCAGAGTGAGACTTCTGGCATTGATCGGCGTCCTCGCGATCATCGTCGCAGTCGCCGCCGCGACTTTCTTCTTCGGCGGCTTTTATAGCATCGCAGCCACAGAACAGGACACCGGCGTCGTCGCCTGGGCGCTGGTCCACGTCCGGGAGGCCTCGATCGATCGGCACGCCACTGACAAGCCGCCGGGCTCGCTCGATGATGCCGCCACGGTGAAGGCCGGCGCCCACGCCTTCGCCGACCGCGGCTGCGCCAATTGCCACGGCGGACCGGGCGTCGGCTGGGCGAAGTTCTCCGAGGGCCTGAACCCTGGTCCGCCTGACCTGAAGGATGTCGTTGGCGGTCTTGAGCCGCGCGAGCTGTTTTGGGTGGTCAAGAACGGCATCAAGATGACGGGCATGCCGAGTTTCGGCGCGATTGGCGTGCCTGACCAGGAAATCTGGTCGATCGTCGCCTTTCTCAAGAAGCTGCCGACTGTGTCGGAGGCAGACTACAAGGCGTGGAGCACATCGGCGCCGTGACTGGCGCCGCGTGTTCTGGGCCTGAAAAAGACGGATCAGACGTATGCCGACGGGGTACGGTTCGCCGGCCTTCGCGTCGTCGTCTATCCGATCGACCACCGGCCACCGCATGCCCATATTCTGGGCCGTGGACATGAGGCCGTCTTCGTTCTCAATTGTCCCGGCGGGCCTCCCGAGCTTCGCGCCAACTATGGCTTCAGTTTGTGTGAACTGAACGATATGTTGGCGAACCTTCAACAGGTCATCGAACGCATCTGCGAGGTATGGAGCCAGTTCCATGGCTTTGACTGAGGAAGATTTGGCGCGAGCCGAGGCGGAAATGGCGAAATTGCGGGGCGCTACCGCGACGGCGGTGACCGCTAGGTATGACCGCCGCATTGGCCGGGTAGTCATTCGCCTCAGCAGCGGTCTGGAGATTGCATTCTCTCCCCATGACGCACAGAGGTTTGGAGTTGGCAAAGCCGGCTGATCTCGACCAAATCGAAATTAGCCCGTCAGGAATGGGGGTGCATTTTCCCAAGCTCGATGCCGACCTCTATCTTCCAACGCTGCTGGCTGATCTCACGGGCTCACGCAAGTGGATGAGCGCATGGGCACGGACTGGGCGTCCCGGGATGGCGGCAGCGTAACTGGAGGCAACGGAGAGCCAAGACAGCGCAAGTCTCGGCGCGCGCCGCGCAAAACGCACTCACCCCGGAGTTGTCACCCCTCCGCCCCCCGCCCTACTCTGCGCGCCGCAAGCTGAAGCAGAGGCACGTGATGGACTTCGACCTCTTCGTCATCGGTGGCGGCTCGGGCGGTGTGCGTTGCGCGCGCATCGCCGCCGGCCATGGTGCACGCGTCGGCGTCGCCGAAGAACGCTTCTGGGGCGGCACTTGCGTCAATGTCGGCTGCGTGCCGAAGAAGCTGCTGGTGCAGGCCGGCGAATACGGCGCCTGGGCCGAGGACGCCGCCGGGTTCGGCTGGACCATCAAGAAGGGCCCACACGACTGGGCAAAGCTGATCGCCGCGAAGGACCGCGAGATCGGCCGGCTCAACGGCATCTACAAGCGGCTGCTCGACAATGCCGGCGCGACCATCTTCGAGGCGCGGGCCACTTTCGTCGATCCGCACACGCTCAATATCGGTGGCAAGCATGTGACGGCCGAGCGCATCGTGATTGCCACAGGCGGACATCCGGTGCGCCTGCCGATATCTGGTGCGGAACTCGGCATCATCTCCGACGATGCGTTCTACCTGCCGCGCATGCCGAAGCGCGTGGCGATCATCGGCTCGGGCTACATCGCGGTGGAATTCGCCGGCATCTTCGCCGGTCTCGGCGCGCACGTGGATCTGGTATATCGCCAGCCGTTGCCGCTGCGCGGCTTCGATATGGACCTGCGCGAGTCATTGGTCGAGGCCCTTGGCGCGCAGGGCATTGCGCTGCATCCAGGGTCCCGGCCGCAGAAGATCGCAGCGCACGGCGACGAACGCGTGCTGACGTTCGGCGAGGGACACGATCTGCGCACCGACCTTGTGTTCTTCGCCACAGGTCGCGCGCCGGCGACCAAAGGGCTCGGCCTCGATAAGGTCGGCGTGACGCTGAACGACGCGGGTGCGGTCGTGGTGGATCAGCACCTCCGCACCAGCCAGCACCACATCTACGCCATGGGCGATGTCACCGACCGGCTGAACCTGACGCCGGTGGCAATAGCCGAGGGTCATGCGCTGGCCAACTCGCTATTTGGCCACAACCCGCGCGCGGTGTCGCTGCGCAACGTGCCGACGGCGGTGTTCTCCACGCCGCCGATCGCAACGTGCGGGTTGACCGAGGAGCAGGCAGCGGAACACGGCCCGGTCGATGTTTATGTCAGCAAGTTCACGCCGATGCGCCATACGCTATCTGGCCGCGCGCGCAGGAGCACATTGAAGCTGCTGGTCGATCAGGTGAGCCAGAAGGTCGTGGGCGCGCACATGCTGGGCGAGGATGCACCGGAGCTCATGCAGGGTCTCGCGATCGCCATCGTGATGGGCGGCACCAAGGCGGATTTCGACCGCACGATCGGTATCCATCCGACCGCGGCAGAGGAGTTCGTAACGCTGCGCACGCGCACGCGAGTAGCGGGGGTGGCGAAGGCGGCGGAGTGATTGCTTCCGCCGGCTCCGCTTCCGTAAGCCAGCCATATGGGCGCACAGATCGCACCAGACGATCTGCGCGCCCCACCACCAGCTGGTCTTTACGGCTCCTTTTTCTTCTCCACCTGTTCCTTGTTGATCACGTGGGCCTGCTCGCCCTGCTGACCCTCCCGTTCCGCCATCTCGGTGTGCGCTTGCTTGTCGGCCTGTGGAACGGCGTCCTCGGACTTCATCTTATCCTTTGCCATGTCGTGCTCCCTCCTGATGAACACACTCAACGTGGGCGTCGCCGCTCAGTTGCAGGCAAGCGCTGGTTCGGACGGGTTAAATTGCGGGAATGACCTGTCGCGGATGACTTCCGGCGGCCGCTGTCCTGCAACCCTTGCTGCGGTGTGCCGAACCGGGTCAGGGTGTATTTGTGTTGGATCCGATCAAGGAGGGCGCGCGCATGTCAGGGACAAACCGCAGCACGTGCCGCGTGCAGGTGATGGCCACGCTCGACCATCCGCGTCTGGTCGTTTGACATGGCCGAGTTCGTCGGCAAGCGCATCGTGATCACCGGGGGTGCGGGCGGCATCGGCGTCGAGACCGCCCGCGCGATGCTCGATCACGGCGCGCACGTCGTGCTGGTCGACATCGATGACGATCGCCTTGCCAAGGCCCGCGAGAACTCTCGGCACCGCGCGCATCGCGACGTGGCGGTCGGCGATCGACACACCGGCAGCGTGTGGCGCGGCACTCGATTCCGCCGGCGCACCGGTCGCGGCGCTGATCCATCTGGCGGGCCTGTTTGAACGTGATCCGTTCGAGGCGAACGATCACAGCGTATGGGACCGCGCGATCGCGATAAACCTGACCAGTGCGTACGATCTCGCGGTAGCGTTCGCCACGCGCCACGACAGCCGCGACGGCCCCGCGCGCATCGTGCTGACCAGCTCTGTCGCCTATCGACGCGGCAGCGCGGGTTATCCGCCGTATGCCGCCGCCAAGGCGGGCCTGGTCGGACTGACGCGTTCCCTCGCCCGCAGACTGGCGCCCGATGTGCTGGTGAACGCTGTCGCCCCCGGTCTGATCGACACGCCTATGGCAGCGCCAACCATCGCCGAACGCGGCGAGGCGTACAAGAACGAGATCCCGCTGAAGCGGTATGGCCATCCGGCGGAGGTGGCGTCGGTGATCCGCTTCCTGTGTTCGCAGGATTCGTCATATGTGAATGGTCAGACGATCACCGTCGATGGTGGCATTACCAACGCGTGAAGGGGCGTCGTCAGCCCTGATATGCGATCCGATGGTAGCCGCGGGCATAATAGATCAGGCCCTCGTGCACCGTGCCGACCTCGACCGCCTCGACCGAGCAGATGAACACGTCGTGGGTGCCGACTTCGACGATCTGGTCGATGCGGCAGTCGAATGCGACCAGCGCGCCGTCCAGCACCGGAGCGCTGGTTATGAGCTGATGCCAGGTGGCGCCCTCGAAGCGCGCCTCCATCGTATGATCGGTCATGCCCGCGAACACCGGCGACAATTCCTCATGCGCACTGGCCAGTGTGTTGACGCACAGTACCGCATTTGCCTTCATCGCCGGATACGAGTCGTTGGTGCGATTGGCGCACACCAGCAGCGTGGGCGGCGTGTCGGTGACGCTGCATACGGCCGACGCCGTGAAGCCGGCGCGGCCGCCCGGACCGTCAGTCGTGATCACATTCACCGCGGCGCCGAGACGCGCCATCGCTTCGCGGTAGGCCTGCTTTTCCACTGCCACGGTCTGCTCCATCCCTGGCTATCCGCCAATATGGCGCTATCGCGCCGCTGAGGACAGGGGCGGGGCAATGTCCTCCAAGGCGCGACGTTCCGCCGGCACTGCGAGAAATGCGGCGACCACCGCGGCGATCACCATCAGTCCGCCGCCGAGCAGATAACCCCACAGGATCGACATGCGTTCGCCGGTGTCGATCAGCGCGCCGAACAAAGCCGGACCCGCCACGCCGCCCACGCCGGTGCCGAACGCATAGAACAGCGCGATGGCGATGGCGCGCATCTCCAGCGGGAAGCTCTCGCCGACCGTCAGATAGGCCGAACTTGCGGCGGCGGAGGCGACGAAGAAGATCGCCGTCCAAGCGAGGGTCTGCTGCACCGCATCCAGGACACCGAGTACAAACAGCCAGCCAGTCAGTGCCATCAGGATGCCGGAGAGCGCATAGGTCAAAGTGATCATCAGCCGTCGACCAAGCGTATCGAACAGGCGCCCGAGGATCAGCGGACCCAGAAAATTCCCTGCGGCGAACGGCAACAAGAACCAGCCGATGTCGCCCGACCTGATACCATAGAACTGCTTGAGGATCAGCGCGTAAGTGAAGAATACCGCGTTGTAGCAGAATGCCTGCGCCGCCATCAGCACGATGCCAAGTATTGCGCGACGGCGGTAGTCGGTGAACAGCGCGCGCGTCGCCGGACCGAACCATTCGTGGATGTCAGTGCGCAGCAGCAGTCTCTGGTATGGCACCGGCGGCAACGGCCGCCCGGTCTCCCGCTCCACACGCCGCTCGATTTCTGCCACCACCCTCTCGGCTTCCGCGGGATCACCGTGGGTCATCAGCCAGCGTGGGCTTTCCGGCAGGAAGCGTCGCAGCAGCAGCACGATCAACCCCAACGCACCGCCGAGGATGAAGGCGAAGCGCCAGCCGTACTCGGCCGGCATCACCGCCGGATCGAGCACCACGAGCGCGCCGATCGCTCCGACCGCCGCGCCGAGCCAGAAGCTGCCGTTCACCACCAAGTCAGTAAAGCCGCGGCGGCGCGCCGGGATCAGCTCCTGTATCGTCGCGTTCACCGCCGCATACTCGCCGCCGATGCCTGCACCGGTCAGCATGCGGAAAACCGCAAATGACCAGAAGTTCCACGACAGGCCGCAGGCGACCGTGGCAATCAGGTAGACCAGCACGGTGATGCTGAAGAGCTTCTTGCGCCCAAGCCGGTCGGTGAGCCAGCCAAAGAACAGCGCGCCGAATACCGCGCCGATCAGATAGGCGCTCGCGGCGAGTCCCACCTGTTCCGCGGTGAGGTGCAGGACCGGGCTTTCGGTGAGCGCACCAGACAGCGACCCGACAATGGTCACTTCCAACCCATCGAGCACCCAGGCGATACCGAGTGCGATGATCACCAGCCAGTGAAATCGACTCCAGGGCAGGCGGTCGAGCCGCGCCGGCACATCGGTCGCAAACACCGCATCCGGTGGTATATCAGGCCGCAGTTCATCCGGCATGTCGCTCGATCCGCCTCCCTGGCATATTGTCTGGCAATCACGGGGAGACAGAACATGGACGACTTCGCCGCCGATATTGAGGCAACGATTGCGCGATGGCACGGCATTGTGGCGCCGAATGATCCGGCGCGACGCATGGCAGCCGACCTGATCTCGACCATCCGGTCCTTCGAGGCCCTACGCGGAACGCTGGTGTTCGAGGACGAACCATCCAGCTTCGAGGCCGCGCTGCATGAGGCAAAGGAGTGAGTGCCATGACCGAGCTGGCGGATCTCTCCCTGGTCGACGCGGCCGACGCGGTGCGCGACGGCGATGCAACCTCGATGGAGCTGCTGGACGCCTGCTGGCGCAACATGGAGATGGCAAACCCCAGGCTGAACGCGACGATATGGCTGGACCGCGAGGGCGCGGAGCAGGCGGCCCGCGCCGCTGACCGCGCGATGCGCGACAAGGCGTGGCTCGGCCCGCTGCACGGCGTGCCGATGATGCACAAGGACATGTACTACCAGGCGGGCAAGCTCAGCACCTGCGGCTCGGCAATCCGCAAGGACTGGCGGCCCGCGATCACCGCCACGGTGATCGAGAGGCTGGGCGCGGCCGGCGCCTACACGTTCGGCGGACTGAACATGGCCGAGTTCGCACAGAACCCGACCGGTCACAATCGCGCGTTCGGCGACTGCCACAATCCGTGGAACCCGCCCTACATCACCGGCGGATCGTCATCCGGTTCCGGAGCATCGGTGGCGGCACGTTTCAACTATATGGCTTTGGGCTCCGATACCGGCGGATCGATCCGTCTGCCGGCGGCGGCCTGTGGCGTCACCGGTATCAAGCCGACGCAGACCCGCGTGTCGCGCCATGGCGTGATGCCTCTGTCGTTCAGTGCCGACAATGTCGGACCGCTGACGCGCACCGCGCGTGACTGCGCGCGTGTCATGACGCTGATCGCCGGCCGTGACCCGCGCGACCCGACCAGTTCCCACGAGCCGGTGCCAGACTATGAGGCGGCGCTCGACGGCGATATCCGCGGTCTGCGCATCGGTCTGCCCTCCACCTGGTTCCTCGATGATGTCGACGCGCCGGTGCTCGAGGCGATGGAGCGTGCGGTGGCGGTGCTGGTGGAGCGCGGCGCGACAATGCAGCCGATCGCGCTGCCGCTGATGGATGCGGTCACCGCATATGGCAGCATCGTCTCGCGCGTCGAGGCGGCGACCATCCATGCGCAGTGGATGCGCGAGCGCCCCGGCGACTACGGCATCCATATCAGCGGCCGGATGTACGGCGGTTATGGCATTCCGGCGACCTACTACGTCGAGGCGCTCAGTCGCCGAGGTCCGATCCTGAAGGCGTTTGCGAAGGAAGTGTTCGCCAAGGTCGATGTGCTGATTTCGCCGACGATTCGCACCTGCCTCCCGACACTCGCTGAGACCGACATCGACCACGGCCCGCCTGGCACCGAGGTGACGTTCATGGCGGTCTCGTCCAACACGCGGCCATACAATTACCTGGGTCTGCCTGCGGTGAGCGTGAACTGCGGCTTCGATGCGAACGGCTGTCCGATTGGCCTGCAAATCGCCGCGCGGCCGTTCGCCGAGGCGCGCGTGCTGAAGGTGGCGGACGCGTACCAGCGCGACACCGATTTCCACGCGCGTCGTCCGCCGATATTGGACGCGGCCGAAGCCAGCGCCGTCACCGTGGCATGAAGTCGAAGGTCGCGTTCATCGGCACCGGCGGCACGATCGCCTCAGTTGGCGTCGGGCCGCTTGACCTGCAGAACTACGGCGCCACGGGCAATGTGATGCACGCCGACAAGATCATCGCGCGTTGGCCGGAGACCGCGCTGATCGCTGACGTGCTGCCCGTGCGCTACCGCAACATCCCCAGCACTGCGATCGATTTCTCTGACTGGAAGGCGCTGACGCTGTTATGCGAGCAGCTCGTCGCCGAACACCCCGATCTCGCAGGCATTGTCATCGGCCACGGTACGGCGACGCTGGAGGAGACCGCCTACGTCCTCAACCTCGCGCTGAAGGTCGATGTGCCGGTGGTGCTGGTCGGCGCACAGCGGCCGTCCAGCGGGCTCTCGACCGATGCCGGGCTCAATCTGGTCAATGCGATCCGCGTGGCGGCGAGCCCCGAGGCCCGCGGGATGGGCGTGCTCGTGGTGCTGAACGACGAGATCCAGGCAGCGCGCGAGGTGACGAAGACCGCAACGCTCCGGCTGCAGACTTTCCGCACCGCGGATTTCGGTGTGTTGGGCCATGCCGACGGCGACGCGGTCGCGTTCTATCGCAGACCGCTGCGACGCTGCTGCCCGGATACCGAATTCGACATCCGGTCGCTCGACGCCTTGCCGCGCGTTGATATCGCCTACGCCTATACCGGTGGCGACGGCACCGCAGTGCGCGCATTCACTGCCGCCGGCGCCAAGGGCATCGTCTCGGCCGGCTTCGCCCCAGGCTTCGCGCCGCCAGGCGATTTCGAGGCACTGAAGGAAGCGGTTGCCCAGGGCGTCGTGGTTGTGCAATGCACGCGCGCAGGCAGCGGCCGCACGTTTCGCGGCACGCGGCTCGCCAATGCGGGCTTCCTGATCGCCGACAACCTGCTGCCGCAGAAGGCACGCATCCTGCTATCACTGGCATTGACCGTCACCCGCGATCCTGAGCAGATCGCGCGTATCTTCCGGACCTACTGAGGAGGCCACGAGATGATCCACCATGTGTCGATGTCAGCGCGCGATCCGAATCACGTCGCGGATGTGCTGGCCGAGCTGATGGACGGCCGCGCGTATCCATTTCCGGGCGGCGTCGCCAACTCGTTCATGGCGGTGAGCGGCGATGAGCACGGCTCGATGATCGAGATTTATCCCGAGAACGTCGCGCTGGTGCCGGGTACGGGTGACAAGCAGGTTCATGCGGCGCACGACGCGAAAGGCGGGTATGCACCGTTCCATCTGCTGCTGTCGGTGCCGGTCGACCGTGCCAAGGTAGAGCAGATCGGCCGCCGCGAGGGTTGGCGCACTGAGTATTTCGGCCGCGGCGCACCCGGTCAGCCGCCAGCGTTCCACGTCATCGAGTTCTGGGTGGAGAATCGCCTGATGGTCGAGGTCGCCACACCGGACATGCTGGCGGAGTACACGCGACTGATCCGTTTCGACGCGCTGGACGCGCATTTCAGTGGACGCGCCGCGGCGTAGCATTCGCGAACGTCGCGTCCGCTGGGAGGCGCAAGGTGGCACATGCGCACGGCGCACCGGGGGCGCCTGGCCTTAAGGACGCACGCCCAATAGCGCCCTCTCTGTCGCTATACCTCGACCTGACGCGATTCACTGCCGCGCTCCTGGTCGTTTTGGGTCACGCCTGGCTGGTCCTGTTTCCAGCCCATCCGCTTCACTGGCCCGGACCGGCAGCGGTCATCGTGTTCTTCGTGCTGTCGGGGTTCGTCATTGCATATGTGACCGATGGGCATGACCGCACGCTGGCGGACTTCACGCTCAACCGGCTCTCACGACTGTGGTCGGTCGCGCTGCCGGCTCTCGTATTTGGCGTGGTACTCTTCCACTTCGCCGGCCGTTCGGTGTTCTCGCCGGAACCCGACCACGGCGGAACGTGGTTGCGCACTGGCGTGAACGCGCTGTTCGTCGGGCAGGCTTGGTTCTTCAATGTGGCGCCGCCCTTGAACGGTCCGTTCTGGTCTCTGAACTATGAGGCTTGGTTTTATGCGATCTTCGGCGCCTGGGTGTACCTGGCGCGCCCCTTCCGATCCCCGGTTGCGGCTGCACTGGCGATCCTTGCCGGCCCGAAGATCCTGCTGCTGATGCCATGCTGGCTGCTCGGGGCACAGGTGTATTGGAACATCGGACGCTGGAGGCTGTCCGAAAAGGCCGCCACAGCCTTGTGGGCGTGCAGCCTTGTTTTGGCGATTCTCCTGGTCAAGAGCGCTATTGGCACCACACTGCATGACGAATTCCAGGCTGGCTGGCCACGGACGGCCGCGCTACTCGCATTCTCCGGCTACCCGCTGACCGACTACACCCTGGCCATCCTGGTAGCCGTGAACTTTTATGCCGCTGCACACGCGCATCGTCTCGCAGGTCTCCTGCTGCCGTTCAAAAAACCCATACGGCTACTCGCCTCATTCACTCTGACGATCTACCTGTTCCACCTCCCATTGCTCATTCTGTTCTGGGACGTGCTGCACGCTCCGCCTTGGTTCTGTGTCGTAGCCCTTTCGGCGTCCATCGTCGGCCTCGGCTATCTGACAGAGCACCGGCGCCGTGACCTGCGCGGGCTGCTTGCGGTCGTTGCGGACAGGTTTTCGTTGCGGCCCCGCTCGGCAGCCGTAGCCGTGACGCAACGGTCTGAGGCACGCTGAAACGAAATGGGCCGGCACTAGTGCCGGCCCATTTCGCTCACGCTCCTTGGGTAAGAACTAACTGTTGCCGCCCTGGTTGGCGTTGGGCGGGAAAAGCCAGGTGCCTCGGCTCGACTGGGTGACATAGGCCTGTACCGCCTGACCGTTCTGCGCCGTCGCGACCGACGGGGCGTTCTGGACGGTTGCCTGGGCGATGACGCCAGGGACCTCGGTGAACTGGGTATTGGCGACAGGGCCCTCACCCTCGCCGGCGATGGCGGAACCAATGCTGGCGATACTCACTGCCGCGATGGCGGCGCGCAGCATGATCTTCATGGTCTCTCTCCTCATAAACGCCCCATCAAGGGAGCAGGTCTTCTGTTGCATCGCACCATTTGCGATGGCGAGGAGATAGTCTCCTTGCCGCGACGGGATAATCTGGTTTTGCGGCATATGATTTATGCGCACAGCGATGCCGAAGGTGTGACGAAGGTCATAGACCGGCGGGTTTCCGCCTCGCCGACTACCGGACGGGAGCGACGCCCTCGGGCCAATCTCCGCTCGACGCAATCGCCTGTAGCCAGGTGCGCACACCGGCCGCATCGACGAATGCGTCCTGCACGCGGAGCCCCGCGCCTCCCATCGCCTTAGCCGCAGCGATGGCGTCCTCGTCGGTCACATCGTCGCCAACAAACACCGGCAGGCGGCCGAGAAATGGCGGACGATCCATCAGCCCGTTCAACGCCTTGCCCTTGTCGGCGCCACGCGGCCGCACCTCCCACAGCATGTGCGCGGTCAGCAGCTCAAATTCCGATGAACCAGCCAGCAGACGCTCGAGAGCCTCGCGAAGCGGCTGGCCCGCGGCGGGTGCGGCCCGGTAGTGCAGCGCAAAACCGCGCGCCTTGTGCTCCAGCAGCACGCCGGGATGCTGCTCGGCCAGGCGTCCCGCCTCGACAAGCCAGCCGCTCGGCGGTGACGGTAGTGGCGAGCGTTCCATCGCCTGGCCGGGCCGGTGGCGGATCGCACCGCCATGTTCTCCTGCCACTGCGAATACCGCATCACCAAGCAGCGCATCGACCGTCTCGACCGGCCGGCCGGTTACGACGGCAACGGCGTCGCCCATCAGCCGCCGCAAGGCGCGCAATACCTCCGGTAATCCCGCTGGCACCACCACGGCATCCGGCCGCGGCGCGAGGTCCAACAGGGTTCCATCCAGGTCAAGCAGCAGAGCCGCCCGAGCGAGCGGCGGCAGGACCGCGCCCATCGACTACGCTTTGCAGCTTACGACGCGCACATCGTAGACCGGGTGCTCCAGCATCGACAGCGACGGGTCGTTCGCCAGCATCCAGCCGCGAAATCCGGGCGCGTCGGCGTGGCTGTCGGTGATCGTCAGATAGGCCGCAAAGTCCTGCGGCTGATCAGACGGATGAGTGTCGCAGGCCTGAACCTGGATATTGAGCGAGCCGAACTGCGCCTCCTGACCGACCTTCACGGTCAGCAACGAATTTTGCGCATTCACCTTGTCGAGCACCTGCAACTGCGCACTCCCCTGGGGCACCCACGTCAGGTGCATCGCCTGCGGTGCGGTTGGCGACGCCTCCTGCGGCTGAGTGGGCGCCGGCTGCATTACAGTCGGCGATTGCTGCTGTTGCACCGAAGGGGCCAGCAGGGGTGTGGCGGTGATCGGCGGCATTGGCTGCGCCAGCGCCGAAGCACCGAACAGCGTGAGGAAGAGGAAGGTCAGGGCTTCTACAGGGGGCTTTGCCCCCTGGACCCCCAGCAAAGGCGGAGCCTTTGCAATCCATCTGTTCAAGGCAAAGCTCCAACTCATCGACCGCCGCGCTTCGGAGATTCCAGACCCTCGACCATGCCGGCCAGAACCCGACGCATCGCCTGTTCGTCCACGCCCATCAGGACCGCGTCTTCGAACGCGTCCTGCAGCGCCTGCGCCAGTTCGGCGTGATTCTCGGCGAGCATGCGCAGTTTCTCGCGACAGGAAACCGGGGCGCCGTCGGATTGCGGCCAGACGGTGGGAGGCGGCGGGATCATGGCTTCTGTGCTCCAGGCTGGGTCTCGCCACCCTTCGGCGCATTGGTCATGCTGAAGATGAACTTGCCCAGCAGGTCCTCGAGGCTGATCGATCCCTGGGTAATGGTGATGGTCTGTCCTGGCTGCAATATGGTCCCGTCGCCGCCAGGCTGCAGCGACAGATATTTGCCGCCGAGCAGGCTCTCGCTTGAGATGATCGCTGCGCTGTCCTTTGGCAACTTGATGTCGTTTCGCACCGATAGCGACACCACCGCCTGAAAGCTCTGCGGATCGATCCGTGCCTGCTCGATACTGCCGACCTTGACGCCGGCCATCCGCACGTCGGCGCCCACGCCAAGGCCGTCGATGTGGTCGAACTTCGCGTAGAGGGTGTAGCCGGAGGTCGTTGTGCGTCCGGAATGGGCGACCGCGTAGCCGAGAAAGCCGGCCGCCACCAGCAGGACCACCGCTCCAGTCAACACCTCGGCGATGCTGCGACGATGCACCTGTCCAGGCCTCAGTTGTCCGGGGTCCAGGCTTCGTAGTCCCCGGTGGCGCGTGCCCGCGTGCCCCCCCGGTAGTCGTGACCCGGGGGCCGATAACTGGCAGGCGTCCCGGTCGCGTTCGGCATGTGCGGCTTCTCCCACGGCCGCCGTATCCGCTCAACCAACGGCTCGTCGGTCGTGTAATGGAGCCAGGCGTGCCACTCCGGCGGGACGAGCGATGCTTCGGGAGCGCCAGCATAGGCGACCCAACGCCGCACGCGATAGCCAGCGCGAGGGCGTCGCTCCTCGTAGTAGACGTTGCCAATGGCGTCGACGCCGAAGCGCCTGCCCTTCAGCAGGGTGAACAGCCAAGTGCCGAGGTTCATGCCGCAGGGTATACGAAGCTCGCGGAGTCTGGTCCACCCACCGGGTAATCCACAGGATTTTGTGGTCCGTCGGCGCAACAGTCACAAAATACGCTTTCCGAGTCGCGGAGTCCCGCTTAGCATGCGGACATGAAGGCAACCCGGGCATGGCAGGGCGTTCGAATGCGTCGCGTGACGGTGGGGGCCGATCCCGATGCCCCGCCACGACTGGTGACGCTGCCGGCCGCTTGGGACGACGTGGCAGCGGCCGCGTTGGCCGCGCTGGTACCTGGCGAGCAGCCGGTGATGCTGGCAACTGCCGCTGATGCCTGGATCCGCCCGATCGCCGAGAGGGCACTGCGCGCCGGCCTGGAGATGCCGCTGTCCGAGCGCCTGCACCGCATGCTCCTGCTGCGCCATGGGTCTCCGTCCACGGAAATCTGGCAAGGGCGTGACGGGACGATGCCGGGTTTCGAGCTGAACCTCGCCTCGTTCCACGACGCGGATGCTGGCTTCGACACCCCGGCCTTCGTTGAGGCGATAGAGACAGCGGTGACGACCCTGACGCTGGCAGCGCCCGCGGCGTCCCGGCTTGCTGTCGGTGTGACCGATCTCGCGGGCCTGCTGGCCTTGCTCGGCGTCGAATACGGCTCGGATGCGTCGCTGGCGATCGCCCGAGCTCTCGCCGCCATCCTGCGCGGCCGGGCCGAGGCAGCGTCCGGTGCGCTGGCGCGGCTGTTCGGCAACGTGGCGCCGGCGACGCTGGACTGGCCAGCTCCGCCTGGCGAGACACCATTGCCTGGGCTGGCCGAAGCGGCCTTCGCCGCCCGCCAGTCGGCCACCGCCGTGGAGGGCCTGCGGCACACCGCGCTGACGGAGATTGCCGACCCCGGTTCCGCTGATGCGTTGCTTGGCGTCGAGACCGGCGGCATCGCACCAGCCTTTTCGCCGCTCGGCACTGCGGGCGGTCTCAGCCGTACCGCCCGAGCCTGGTTGGCGGCAAATGGCATCACTGCCGAGACTGCGCTTGCCGAAGCGCTTGCCGGCGGCGATCCGCTTCCCGTGCCAAACGCCGCCGCACACGCGGCCATGCACGACGCGGTGGCGCCGTTCGTCCATTCAATGCCGGCGCGACCCGAACTGGTGCCCCAACCTGCGCATGCGGCGCGTCGGTGGGAACTGCCGGCGCGAAGAGCCGGCTACACGCAGAAGGCCGTGGTGGGCGGCCATCGCGTTTACCTGCGCACCGGCGAGTACGACGACGGCACCCTGGGCGAGGTCTTCATCGCCCTCCACAAGGAGGGCGCGGCGTTCCGCGGGCTGATGGACACCTTCGCAATCGCCGTCAGTCTGGGGCTGCAGCATGGCGTGCCGCTGGAGGCATATGTCGAGGCGTTCACCTTCACGCGGTTCGGTCCCGCCGGCGCGGTGGAAGGTGATCCCGCAGTGGCACATGCGACATCACTGCTCGACTATACGTTCCGCCACCTCGCCGCGAATTATCTGGGTCGACGCGACATACCCGAAGCGGAGCCCGAGGAGGCCGACACCGTCGGGAACGGCAGCCGCGACCATGCGCCGTTGCTGCCGCTCGAACTGCCGGCAGGATCGCCGCGCGCGCGCAGGCGAGGGTTCAAGGTGGTCTCCAGGTAGAGCCTGCTGCGGCTGCCAGTCAGCCGGTGCGCCGGATCTTTGTTACGAACTGATCCACCTGAATGCTGAGCAGGTCGGCTTCGTGCGTCAGCCCCTCCATTCCGGTCGCCACCTGAACAGCCGCACTCCCGGTTTGCTCAGCCGAATCGGTTACCGCCGCCATGCTGCTGTTGGCAACGCCGCTGCTCCGGGTGACCTCGTGAACCCTCTGGACGATTTCCTGGGTCGCTGAACGCTGTTGCTCGATTGCTTCGGCGATAGCCGAGGTGATCTCGCTGATCTGGCCGATGGTGGCGCTGATTCCCTGAATGGCATTGACAGCATCTCTGGTGGCGTTCTGCACCGCGACAATCTGTGCGGCGATCTCGTCGGTCGCCTTGCCTGTCTGGGTGGCCAGATTCTTCACCTCGCCTGCGACGACGGCAAATCCCTTGCCCGCCTCACCGGCACGGGCCGCCTCGATCGTTGCATTCAACGCGAGCAGGTTGGTCTGACTGGCGATGTTTTTGATCAGTTTGACGACGTCACCGATGCGGCTCCCTGCTTCGACGAGGCCACGGACCAGAGCGTCGGTCCGCTGCGCCTCCTCGACCGCGGTTCCAGCGACCTTCGTGGACTGCGCGACCCGATGGCCGATCTCCTGGATCGACGCCGTCAACTGCTCGGTCGTGTTAGCTACCGCTTCGGCATTGCCGGCGGTCTCCGCTCCGGCATCGAGTGCCGTCTTTGCCTGGCCTGTCGTCTGCGCGGCAGCCGACGACATCGACTGGGCGGTCTCGTGCAACTGCATCACCGATGCTGCCACCGACTTGACGAGATTCGACACTTCGCGCTCGAAGCCGACGGCATGTTCGTCGAGATCGGCAGCTGCCGCATTCTCCGCGGCATGGGTGTAGACCGCCGCGAATATCTCAATATCAAATAGGATGGCCCTGACTGTCGCCGCGAGCTGCGCCTGCAGGCGTTCCGGACGCCTGCGAGAGGCCCGGGTTATCGCCTCGAGCAGGTGGACGAGTATGACAGCCCAGAACACGAAGTACCAGCGCATCGCCAGACCGGAACGTTGGCGGGCTTCGACCATTGCGACGGAATGGGCGAGCTGCGCCTCAGTAAACGTCGCTGCAAAGATATCGTCCAGCCAGTGCTGCCGCTGCGACCGCTTGGCTTCATCCAGCGAGATGCCGCCGTAAATCCGCTTGACCTCGGGAAATCGCAGTATCTGGTCGTATGCGTTGTCGATCGCGGCATCGATGTGTTCGGCGATCAGCGGCCGCAGCTCGCGCAGGCAAGCACGGGTCGCCGTCGTCGATGTTCATGGCTGCCAGACGTTCCGAGAGGTCCAATGTCAGACTCACGTAACAGGCTCCTTGGATGCGGTTCGCCCAGTCGCCTGACGCAGCGATGCCGCCAAACGGGCCGCCGAACGATGGTCAGGTCAGGGTTAACATCGGCTGAACCACCGGAAGGAGCGCCTGGAGGTTTGCGTCTCGACGCGTCGCCTGCTGCAATTGGCCCATAGACCGAAGGAATCGTGAAATGGCCGGCAAAATCGAAATGAAGCTGGCGGAACTTGGCATCACCTTGCCGAGCCCGATGCCGCCGATCGCCAATTACGTCCCATACGTCATCACGGGCAGTCTCGTGGTCGTCTCCGGCCAGGTACCCGCGGTGGACGGCAAGATCGCGATCACCGGAAAGGTCAGTGCCGGTCTGTCGATCGACCGCGGCAAGGAGGCTGCGCGGCTCTGCTTCATCAACGTGCTGGTGCATCTGAAGGCGGCCTGCGGCGGCGATCTGGATCGGGTGAAGCGGGTGGTGCGACTGGGCGGCTTCATCGCCTCACCGCCGGAATTCTCCCAGCACGCTCAGGTGATGAACGGCGCCTCGGATCTAGCCGTTGCCGTGTTCGGCGAGGCCGGCCGCCATGCCCGCACCACGATCGGCGTGCCGGCGCTGCCCGCCGATGCCGCAGTAGAAGTGGAGGGGATGTTCGAGATCAGTTAGACTCACGCCATGCCCGACGGTTCCGCCACGCTGACCCTCACGTTGCACCAGAAGATCGCCGACGTTCCCGCAGCCGAGTGGGACGCCTGCGCCGGGAACGGCAATCCGTTCGTCAGCCACGCCTTCCTGAGCGCGCTGGAGGACAGCGGTTCGGCCAACGCGCGCACCGGCTGGCTGCCGCAGCATGCGGTGCTGCGTGGCGAGGCGGGGCAGGTGGTGGCGGTGGCGCCGATGTACGCCAAGTCGCATAGCTATGGCGAATACGTCTTCGACCATGGCTGGGCGCATGCGCTGGAGCGTGCCGGCGGCGATTACTACCCGAAGCTCCAGGTCGCCGCGCCGTTCAGCCCGGCGCCTGGGCCGCGACTGCTGCGTCATCCGGAGGCCGGCGTTCCAGTCGCCGCGCTGGCGTCGGCGCTGGAACAGGCCTGCCGCTCGCTCGACCTGTCGTCGGTGCACGTGACGTTTTGCACCGAGCCTGAATGGCAGGAACTCGGCGAGGCCGGCTGGCTGCAACGTCTCGGCATGCAGTTCCACTGGGAGAACGCCGGCTACGCGAGCTTCGACGATTTCCTCGGCACATTGTCATCGCGCAAGCGCAAGGTGCTGCGGCGGGAGCGGCGCGACGCGAATGCCGCCGGCCTGACCTTCCATGCACTGAGCGGTGCCGACATAACCGAGGCACATTGGGACGCGTTCTATCGCTTCTACCGCTCGACGGTGGATCGCAAATGGGGTTCGGCCTATCTGTCCCGTTCGTTCTTTTCGCTGCTCGGCCAGCGGCTCGGCGAACGCGTGGTGCTGATGATGGCGGAGAACGCCGGCAAGCCGGTGGCCGGTGCGCTGAACCTTGCCGGCAGCGAGGCGCTGTACGGCCGCAACTGGGGCTGTCGGGGCGACTGGCCGTTTCTGCACTTTGAGCTCTGCTATTACCGCGCAATCGATTGGGCGATCGAGCACGGCCTGCAGCGCGTGGAGGCGGGTGCGCAGGGACGCCACAAGATCCAGCGCGGCTATCTGCCGCAACCGACGTATTCGGCGCACTGGATCGCGCATTCCGGTTTGCGACGGGCGATCGGCAATTTCCTCGACGACGAACGCCGCGGCATCCTCGCCGAGATGGCGCATCTGGCGGAGCAGTCGCCGTTCCGCAAGGATTCCGAGCCCGACTGACCGTGCTGTCCCCGCATGTGGTGGCCGCCGTTCTGTTGGCCGCGACACTGCATGCGGGATGGAATGTTGTTGTCCGGGCCGGCAGCGATCGCCGTCGTGAGACGGCACTGCTGCTGGGCGGCGGTGCAGTGATCGCCGTTGTCGTGCTGCCATTCCTGCCGGGTCTTCCGATATTCTGCTGGCCGTACGTGCTTGCATCGTCATTGCTGAATGGCGGGTATTTCATTCTCGTCGCTGAGGCCTACGCGCATGGTGGCGTGGCGCTCGCCTACCCGCTGATGCGCGGCGTCGCGCCGATGATCACACTGTTGGCGGCGTGGTTGCTGATCGGCGAGGCGCTGCCTGCCGTCGCCTGGGTGGGGATTGCGACCATTTGCTGCGGTGTCCTTCTGCTCGCGCGCCGCCGCGGCGATGCAGGCGAGGCAGCTTCGGTCAAGTTCGCATTGGCCAACGCTGTGGTGATCGCCGCCTATACACTGAATGATGCCATCGGCGTCCGCATTTCACAGGCACCCTTGGCCTACACGCTGTGGCTGTTCCCTCTGTCAGCGATTCCCACACTGTTGTGGCTGCGTCGCAAGACTCCGCTGCATCCGCCAAGTCTCAGAGAGGCCGCGCGGGGACTCGGTGGTGCGGGTGCCGGCATCGGCGCCTATTCGCTGGTGCTTTGGGCAATCACCCGTGCACCGGTCGCCCCGGTGGCGGCGCTGCGCGAGACCAGCATCCTGATCGGCGTAACGCTGGCGCGTCTCTGTCTAGGCGAGCGTCCGGGACGGCGTGGCTGGGGTGGTGCCGTCGTTATCGCCGCAGGTGCTGTAATTCTCCGTTTGGCGCCGGGATAGCATGGCGAATGCCTGGTGGTCCGGCGATGCAGCCGAGTTGCTGGCGAGCGAACCGGAGACAATCGTTCAACGCCTCGCCGTGCGTCTCGTCGAGACGCACTACCTGAATCGTGACACGCAGCTTCATGCGTGGCGTCAGCAAATCATCCTGTTGCGGACAGCATTGCGGAATTGCCCAGGCACGTGGCGCGTGCTGTTTGAATATCCGCTGCTTCGTCTGAGACGGCGCATCGATGTCGTCCTGCTGACGGCGCACGCAATCCTGGCATTGGAATTCAAGGTCGGCGCCACATCGATCACCACGATCGACCGCCAGCAGACCGAAGATTACGCACTGGATCTCTTCGACTTTCATGCGGAGAGCCGCATGCATCCCATTGTGCCGATCCTGGTGGCGACCGCAGCTCACCCGGCTGCCCTGGAGTGGCCGCTGCTCTGGCATGGTGTGACGCCGGTGTTCGCAGTGTCGGGGCCAACCCTCGGGCCGCTGCTACGACATATCGACGCGCGTGTCCCGACAGCGATGCCGGTGCTCGATGCGGGGGCATGGGAAACGGCCGCGTATCGACCGGTGCCGACAATCGTTGAAGCCGCCACGATGTTGTACAATCGACACAGCGTTGCCGACATTGCCGCGGCCCGCGCCGATGTCGGCAATCTGGGGCGGACCACCGATGCGATCAGACGCGCAGTCGAAGCGGCACGCTCTCATCTGTTCCATGAGATTTTGTTCGTCACCGGCATACCGGGTGCCGGCAAGACACTGTGCGGGTTGAATGCGGTGTTTCACGCTACAATCGGTGCCGCGTTTCTGACCGGCAATCTGCCCCTGGTAAATGTCATGCGCGAGGCCCTCGCCCGCGATGCGCACGGACAGGGCGGTAGTCTCCGCATGGCACGGCAGAAAACCGAAAGCGCCATACAGCCGCTCATGGGTTTCCTGCGCGACAACATCGATCGCTCGGAGCCGCCGCACGAGCACGTCATCGTATTCGATGAGGCGCAGCGCGCGTGGGACGCCGCATTCGGCCGTCGGAAGTTTGGCCGCACTGCCAGCGAGGCAGCACTATTCCTCGACATCATGCAACGTCATCGCGATTGGGCAGTCATCGTAGCGTTGGTCGGCAATGGCCAGGAGATCAATACCGGAGAGGCCGGTTTGGCCGCGTGGGGCGAAGCGTTGGCAGAGCGCTCTGAGTGGCGTGTGCGCGCGGCGCCCGGCGTGCTTGGCGGTGCTGATCAGCGGCAGCGTTTGTTCGAGACTAAGCCGGCGGCGATGCAGGTGGACGCTGCTCTGCATCTCGATGTGCCGGTTCGCTCCATTCGCTCCGCGGCAGCTGCACCATGGGTGGATGCTGTGCTGGCCGGCGATGCATCGCGCGCATCCGGGATAGCCGATGCGGCAGATGGTGTGCCGTTCCTGGTGACGCGGTCGCTTTCGACAGCGCGCGCGGCATTGCGTCGGCTGGCACGAGGTACACGGCGCGCCGGCCTGGTGTGCAGCGCAGGCGCACGGCGGCTGGTGGCGGATGGATTGTCGCCGAACTTTCCGCATCTCGACGCGGACGCCGTAGCCAACTGGTTTCTTCGCCGATGGCCGGATGTTCGCGCCTCGGATGCGCTGGAAGCGCCTGCGACACAGTTTGCATGCCAGGGACTGGAGCTCGATCTGGTCGGCCTGTGTTGGGGCAATGACCTGATTCGCCGCGATCGCCACACCGAATGGATCGCGCGCTCCTTCGCCGGCACACGTTGGCAGGAGCCCCGCGGCGAGGCCACGATCGCCTATCAGATCAACACCTACCGCGTCCTGCTCACGCGGGCGCGATATGAGACGGTGATCTGGGTGCCAACTGGCGAAGCCAACGATGCAACACGTAATCCTGCCGAATTCAATGCGATCGCACAATTTCTTCTCGAATGTGGCGCGTCGCATTTGGAGGATATGGTCGCTCCGCCGGACGACGCGGCGGAGGTTGCGACATTGCTTTGACCCCACCTGCCGCGCACGTGGCACTCGATCAAATCAGCGTCAGAACCCGGGGAGATTCCATGACAGTCGAGATGAAGCCGTCTCTGGTCAGGCCGCGTCCTTGGAACAGCCAACTCCCACGCATGATGCGCGGCGGTGGGTTGGCAGTCATCGCGATCCCGCCTCGCATGAGAAGGTCGGTGAAATTCACTTGCCGGCGCACCCCGAGAGTTTCCAGATCGATCCGACGACCGGCCGCGCCTATGTCAACATCCCCGATGCACGCCAGATCGCCGTGGTGGATCTGGACGCGCGGCATGTTCTGGCGACCTGGCCGATGCTGAATGAGCGCGCCAACTTTCCGATGGCGCTCGATCCGGCGCAATCGCTGCTTGCCAGCGTGTTCCGTTCGCCGCCCACACTGCTATTGATGAACCTCGCAACAGGAGCGGTGCGCCAAACGTTGGCAATCTGCGCTGACGCGGATGATGTGTTTCTCGACACCCGGCGCGGGCGCGCCTACATCAGTTGCGGCGCTGGCGTGGAGGCAGTGCTCGAGCGCGACGCCACGGAGTGGCGGAGGCTTGATATGGTTGCAACTGCAACAGGCGCACGGACATCGCTCTTCGTACCAGAGATCGACCGTCTGTTTGTCGGCCAGCGAGCAGGCCTGCTGAAGGGATTTGCAGCGATACGTGTGTATCGGCCGTCGTCATGACGCTCGGCAGGACCCGCCGGCGCCAACACAGAATTCTGCATCACGAAGTGTCGTTCCACGCGTGGCATGAGGATCAGGCAGCGCGCAGTTTGTTGAGCGACTGATCACCCACAACACCTGGACAGAATCGCAATTGTCAAAGTATGCGTTGGCCATGGGCCCAACATTCTCGACCGCCTACTGGCTGATGAAAGCTGCGGACGCATGGTCGCAGGCGGAGACCATGCAGGACCAGGAAGCCAGGCGCATAAAGCTGACCATCGCGAAGGGGTATGAACGGCTGGCCAAACACGCCGCATCGTTGACGGCGGCCGACCAAACGGAGAAAAAAACCCACTGACGGTCAGTTCTTGCTGATTTCACCAAGCGTCAGCCGAGGCTGCATCGGCGGTAACGTATGCTGGTAACTTTGGTGCTGCTGCCCCACGGTTTGCTTGGATCCACGTCTTCTCGTGGCGAGCAGCAAAGACGTGGATGCCGACCTGCGTCGGCATGACGGAATGAATGCGCCGAGAGATGATTCGGTTACTGGAACCGACTCAATCTGCCGCCTGCGCCGCGGCCGGATCGACGAACAGTGGCATCACCTCGCGGGCGAAACGGCGCATGCTCTTGCGCCCACGCTCGCCACC
This sequence comes from uncultured Alphaproteobacteria bacterium, assembly GCA_963799415.1. GTDB lineage: Bacteria > Pseudomonadota > Alphaproteobacteria > Acetobacterales > Acetobacteraceae > JAMXLO01. The sequence continues at coordinate 212,325 of CAWCXI010000034.1, forward strand.
GCCTGAACCGCCGCCATTGATCAGCACATAGCCAACACCGCTCTGCTGCAACACTTGCAGCCTGCGGGCGATCTCGTCAGGATTGCCATAGATCGCGCTGTTGACGTTGACCGCCTGCGGATCGCCTGTCGCGCGATCAGGGCCGCCGTGGACCGTCCCGTCCGGTCGAGTGGCGAGCCTCAACTGCCGCATCCGATTCTGCAGTCGGCGATCGAGAGCGGCATCGCGTTCCTCGACACTGTCGGTCACGAAGAAGGCGCGCGTCACGCCGACCTGCATCGGATCATAGCGCCGTCCGCTCGCCTCGACCGCCGACCTGAACCAGGCAATGCTCTGCGCCACATCGTCCGGTGATGCATACTGTCCGAGCAAAAGATTGAAACCGCGTTCGGCAACGTTGCGGATTGAGCGCTCGCTGCCTGCGCCCATCCAGACCTGTGGATGCGGTTTTTGCGCCGACGGAGGTTCGACCACGATGTCGTTGAACCGCCAGTACTTGCCGTGATGCGAGAAGCGCTCCGCCGACGTCCACGCCTTCAGCAGCACCTCAAGCGATTCGTCGAACCGCGCATCGGCCTCCTCCATCGGCACGTCAAAGCCGGCAAATTCATTGTAGCGGTAACCCTTGCCGATGCCGAAATCCAGCCGTCCGCCGGACAGCAGATCCAGCGTCGCAGCCTGCTCGGCCAGCAGAACGGGATTGTGCCATGGCAGCACGATCACTGCCGTTCCAAGGCGTAGTCGCCGGGTGCGCGCACCAAGCCAGGTCAGCAGGTTCAGCGTCGCCGAGACCTGGCCGAAGCCGGTGAAATGATGCTCCACGACAAAGGTGCCGTGAAAGCCCAGCGCCTCCGCCTCGACGTTGTAGTCGATGAAGTCGCGAAACCCCTCGGCACTGTCGAACTCGCCGCTGCCACGGCGCGCCGCGGCGCTGCCGAACAATCCGAACCGCATCGCGCAGTCCTCCCGTCGCCCAGGCGCGGAAGGTTACGCGTTGCATCGCCGCCCTCCAAATGCCACCCTGGCTTCATGGAGTTTGGCTGGTACCACGAATTCCACCGCCAGGAGGATCAGCAAACGGACGCCGACGCGTTCGCGCAGGCGCTGGAGCAGGTCGCCGATGCCGAACGGTGGGGGCTCGACGCGATCTGGCTCGCCGAAATTCACCAGCAGGCGACGCGCTCGGTGCTGAGTGCGCCGCTGACAGTCGCCGCCGCGATCGCCACACGCACCAGTCGGATCAAGATCGGCACCGCGGTTCAGGTGCTGCCGCTGTGCCATCCGCTGCGCCTCGCTGAAGAGACCGCAACGATCGACCAGATCAGCCACGGTCGTCTGTTGCTGGGGGCCGGGCGCAGCGGCAACGTCCGGGGCTATGCCGCCTACGGCGTGCCCTACAGCGAGAGCCGCGAACGGTTCTTCGAGACGTTGGACATCCTCAAGCTCGCCTGGACACATCCGAAGTTTTCATTCCAAGGCCAGTTCCACAGCTTCGACGAAGCGCGTGCGGTGCCGCGGCCATATCAGCGGCCGCATCCGCCAATCCGCATCGCCGGAGCCAGCGAGGACACCTTTCCTGTACCTCGGGGCTCTCGGCTATCCGCTGTTCGTCGCGGTGCGCAGCGGCTCGCTATCCGGCCTTGCGCCGGATCTGAAGGCCTATCGCGATGCATATACTGCGGCCGGCCATCCGGGGAAGGGCGAAGTGTATCTACGCCTGTCACTGCATCTCGCCGATACCGATGCGCAGGCGCGGGAGGAAGCCGAGCCGAGCATGATGCTGGGATACAAAACGCTGACAACACGGCTGGAAGGCTCACCGAACAGTCGGCGACGCGCAGAGCTGGAGACGGTGCGCACGATCACCTACGACCAAGTGCTGCGGGACAAGGTCGTAGTGGGCAGCCCGGAGCTGGTGACAGATCGGCTGCTGCAATTGCGTGACGAACTGGGAATAGACGGCATTCTCGCCGAACTCAATTTCGGCAGCCACATTCGGTGGCAAATGATGATGCGGTCGCTGCGACTTCTGTGCGAGAAGGTGCGCCCGCATTTCGGCTAGCCGGCGGAGACGCCAGGCAGCGCACGATCCGAGCCCACGACGTCATGCTGACGCAGGTCGGCATCCACGTCTTCTCGTGGCGCGAGCGGCAAAGACGCGGATGCCGACCTGCGTCAGCACGACGGAAGAAACAATCGCGCGCCAAGGGATGATTCGAATACTTCCCGTCCGGCCTTTGGTGCGATCCAATGCCTGGACGACGCTCAACGGTCTGTCAAAGACAAGATCGCGGATGAGAAATCGCAGAGAGGGCAATTGTGCCGTCCATTGGGTTACCCTAGCTTTCGCAAGCCTTTGTTCCCCTGAGCATCAGGACACGGGATAGTCTTCGAATCACCCCGACATGCCTTTCGATCGGATCAGCCGGAGGACCCCAGTGACCGTTCGCCACGACTATGATGTTGTGATCGTCGGTGCTGGCGTCGCCGGTGGAGCATTGGCCGCCCGTTTGGCGCGAGATGGCCTTACCGTCCTGGTGCTCGAACGGACGCGCGTTCACGTTGACCGCATTCGCGGCGAGTGGCTGGCCCCCTGGGGCGTCCGCGAGGCCAGGGAATTGGGCCTGTTGGACGCGCTTCTGGACGCCGGCGGACACTTCGTTTCCAGGACAGTACGATACGAGGGCGGAATTCCAATCGAAGAGGCGCGCGCTGGCGCGATGGAAACGACAGCATTGGTTCCAGATGTTCCAGGGGCCATGATGTTGGGACACCCTCGAATGTGCGCCACTTTGGACCAGGCCGCCGAGGACGCCGGTGCGACGTTGCTGCGCGGCGTTGAGTCCGTCTCGGTGGAGCCGGGTCTGCCGCCCACAGTCTCTTACATGCATGAGAACGAGCGATACACCATCAGGCCCCGTTTGGTGGTCGGCGCGGATGGGCGCGGTTCGTCGGTCGCGCGTCAGATCGGTGCCAAGGTACAAACTGAACCAGTGCATCACCTGATCGCGGGCCTGTTGATCGAGGGCGTTCACGCGTGGCCGGAAGACGAGCAGGCCATGGGCGTCCACGACGGGGGCCTCCTGCTCATTTTTCCGCAAGGGCAAGGGCGCATTCGACTGTATATGTGCTATTCGCTCGAAGAACGAGGGCGCTTCGCGGGCCCACAAGCGGCGAACAACTTCCTCCAGGCGTTTCGAGTGCCATCACTGCCGTTTTCCGATGCCATCGCTGGCGGCCAACCGGCGGGACCGTGTCAGGGCTATCCAAATGCCGACACCTGGATTGACGAGCCGATGGCGCCGGGGGTGGTGCTGATCGGTGACGCCTCCGGGCACAACGACCCAACGATTGGTCAAGGTCTCAGCATCACGATGCGGGACGTGCACCGGGTATCCGACGCGATCTCAACCGCGGACGACTGGCATGAGGGGCTGTTCGCCGAATACGCGAGCGAACGGCGAGAGCGCATGCGCAGACTGCGGCTGACTGCGCGCCTTACCTCAAAACTGCGATGCGAATTCGACGTGGCGGCCGATGTGAGACGGACCGGGGTGTGGGGCAGGATCGCACAGGATCGGAGTGTGGCCATGCCGCTCCTCGTGCCCTTCATCGGTCCGTTCGGTGTGCCCGACGAAACCTTCGAGGACGCTGCGGTCAAGAAACTTTTGGGAGACCAATGGTCCTTGAGCGAGGACGGTTGGTGCCAGCAGGCCTCCGCCGCAGGCTTGGATGGCCGAATGGGTTGGCCATCATAACTAACCATTGGCAGGCAGCACTATCGGCAGGTAATTTTCCTGTCACGGTCCACCATCCACCGACAGGCAAACTCGTCCCTCTCCGCCGCGTAGCCCGGCATGAACGCCATGGTCCAGGGAAACACCTTGGGATCCCTGAAGCGGCTCGCGCCCGTGGTGATGAACAGTTGAGGCACCTTCTTGAGGTTGAGATATTTCTGCACCGCCGCATTCGTGGGCGAAGTAAGCGCGAGAGGCATATCCCACCACACCCGCGACCGAAATCGGACCGCTGAGCGGCACGATTTGACCGAGCTTGATCTCCGCGGGGGACACGCCGGTATCGTACTGTTGGCCCATAGCTGCACCGGTTGCGGCAAATAATATAAGATCGCCGCAAAAGCGCGAAACACGCTGGAGTGCGAAGTCAGCCTAGCCACCAGCGCGAAGCACTGCCAGATCGCAACCCTCATCCGCCTGCAGCACCTGCTCGGCAACGATCCGATCCCAGCCGCGCACTGGCCTGGCCGGCGCACGCCAAGTGGCGCGGCGGCGCGCCAGCACTTCATCCGCCACCAGCAACTCGAGCCGTCGTTCCTTCACCGACAGCCGAACGCGATCGCCGCTCTCGACCAGTCCAAGCGGGCCACCCGCCGCTGCCTCGGGCGTGATGTGCAGCACGATGGTACCAAATGCCGTTCCGGACATGCGGCAATCGCTCATGCGCACCATGTCCTTCACTCCTGCACGCGCCAGCTTCTGCGGGATCGGGAGATAGCCCGCCTCGGGCATCCCCGCCGGTGTCAGTGAGCCGGCGTTCTTCAGCACCAGGATGTCGCCTTCGGTCACGTCCAGCGACGGCTCGTCGATGCGGTTGGCGAGGTCCTCCAGTCCGTCGAACACCAAGGCGCGCGCCTCGGTCTCGAATAGCGCCGGTGTGGCGGCACTGCGTTTTAGGATCGCCCCACGTGGCGCCAGCGAACCGAACAAGGCCACCAGTCCCCCCACCGGAGACACCGGTTCGTCGCGCGCGCGAATGTAGCGGCGATCGATGAACACTGGTTCACTCAGCCGCTGTTCCAGGGTCGCACCGGTGACATCGCGCGTCTCCAGGTGCAGCAGATCGCGCAACTCCCATAGCAGGGCAGGCATGCCGCCGCCGGCATGGAAATCCTCCATGTAGCCTTCACCCGTCGGCTTCAGATCTACCAGCACCGGCGTCGTGTCGGACAATTCGTTCAGCCGGTGCAGATCGACGCGCACGCCGCGCCGTCCGGCTATCGCCGTCAGATGGATCAGCGCGTTCGTTGAACCGCCGAGCGCGAGCAGCACGCGGAGCGCATTCTCCACCGATGCAGCCGTGATGATTTCAGATGGCCGGATCGGCGCCGTGATCAGCTTCACCGCCAGCGTGCCGGCCTCCTCGGCTGCGCGCAGACGATCCGCATGCACCGCAGGGATCGAGCCATGGCCCAGCGGCACCATGCCGAGTGTCTCGGCGATGCAGGCCATCGTGGACGCCGTGCCCATCACGCCGCAGGTCCCGGCAGTTGTCGCGAGCCGGCCCTCGATCTCGGCAATCCTCCCCTCGGTCACGCGTCCGGCGCGATATGCTGCCCAATATCGGCGGCAGTCGGTGCAGGCGGACAGCCGCTCCCCTTGATACGGCGTGGCCAGCATCGGCCCGGTGACAAGCTGCACCGCGGGAATGTCGGCCGAAGCAGCCGCCATCAGTTGCGCCGGCACCGTCTTGTCGCACCCGCCGATGAGCACGGCCGCGTCCATCGGCTGCGCGGTCAGCATCGCCTCGGTGTCGAGCGCGGCAAGATTTCGATAGTGCATCGAGGTCGGAAACAGCGACGGCTCGCACAGCGACACGGTGGGGAATGCCAGCGGCAGTCCACCGGCGGCCAGTACACCGCGCTTCACCGCCTCGATCAGCTCGGGAACCGTGCGGTGACAGTTATTGAAGCCGGAGCCGGTATCGACGATCCCCACCACGGGTCGATCCAGCATCGCCTGCGAATAGCCCATCGACTTGGCGAACGACCGGCGCAAGTACAACGCGAAGTCGCGGTCACCGTAGTTGGCGGTGTTGCGGGCCAGGCCGCGTTTGGGTACGGGTTCTTCGTCCATAGCAGCAAGAGTAACACAGATAACACGAACTAAGCCACGGACGGCACGGAGGGTGCGGCGATTGCTCGTTCCGTGTAATCCGTGGGCAAATCTGCGTAATCCGTGTTATTCTTCTCAGGAGGAAACGACAGTGGCGGCTAACCTGAAGCGGCTAGTGTATTTCGACAGCTTCATGGACCCGATCGCCAACGCGATCATCGGCAAGCGCGACGACATCGACCTGGTGCGCCTCGAGTACGGCACGCCTGCATCCGACAACTGGGAACAGATCAGCCAGGCGCACGGCTATCAGGTGCAGCCGCGGGGCGAGCTGCGCGAACCATGGTTCGGCGATGCCACGCTATTGGCGCGCTGCCCGCACATGCTGGCGCTCAGCTCGACCGGTGCCGGCTACGACATGATTGACGTCGACGCCTGCACCGCGGCCGGCGTGATCGTGGTCAACCAATCGGGCACAAACTGGGAACCCGTTGCAGAACATGCTCTCGGCATGATTCTGTCGTTGTCGAAGCGGATCGCGCTGTCAGAGCGGGCGATGAAGCGCACGCCCGACCTCGACCGCCGCGCCTACGCCGGCAATAACCTGCGTAACAAGACGGTCGGCATCGTGGGGCTCGGTCATATCGGCCGACGCGTGGCCGAGTTGTGCGGCGTGCTGTTCAACAACACGGTGCTGGCCTACGACCCCTATCTGAACACCGAACAGATTGCCGCGCACGGCGCCACCAAGGTGGAGCTCGACGAACTGCTGCGTCGCTCGGACTACGTGACCGTGCATTGCCCGCGCAGCGCCGAGACCTTCGGCATGTTCAATGCAGCGCAGTTCGCCGCGATGAAGCCCTCGGCGTATTTCATCAACACCGCACGCGGCGGCATCCACGACGAGGTGGCGCTGGAAGCGGCATTGCGTGAGGGGCGCATCGCTGGCGCGGGGCTCGACGTGTTCCTGAAGGAGCCGCCCGATCCGGCGCACCCGCTGCTGAACATGGACAACGTCATCGCCAGTCCGCACATCGCCGGCATGACCGTCGAGACGATGGTAGAGATGTGCGAGGCGACCGCGTTGCAATGGCTGACCATCTTCGATGGCGGCGTGCCGCCGCGGCTGGTCAATCCCGAAGTTTGGCCGCGCTACGCCGACCGCTTCGCCGAGCTGCTCGGCTTTCGACCGGCTGGCCTGCCACCGACGTGACCGGTGCCGAATTCGGCGCTCAGCGCGCCGACTGATCGGCTCATGCTTCCCAGGGCGGACCTTTCAGCTCCACCATGTTGCCCTCGGGATCGGGCACGTAGATGGACGGCCCCTGCCCTTTCGCGCCATAGCGCGATTCCACCGGCCCCGGCTCACAACCCTGCTGCTTCAGATGCACGATGATCGCCTCACCATCAAACGGCTCCACCTGGAGGCAGAAATGGTCCATGTTGCGGCCCTCGCGTCCCGGCGCCGCGCCACCCTTCTGGCCAGCCGGCCCGTCGATCGGCACCAGATCGATCAACGCGGCCCCGGCACGGAGCTGCCACAGGCCGATCTTCTCCTGCACCTTCTCCACCGTGCAGCCCAGCACGTCGACGTAGAAGTGCATCATCGCCTGTAGGTTGGTGACCCTCAGCACCACATGGTCGAGTTGCCTGATCTGCAACATGGCTGCCTCCTTCATCTTGTTTCACCGACCGGCACGCGCGCGGACGATGGGGCGGACGCGGACAATGTGGCGTCGATTTCCTCGATCGTGCGGCCACGTGTCTCGAAGCCGATGAACCAGAAGGCAACCGCGCCAAGGACATACCAGAAGGCGAAGTAGTTGAAGGCCGGGATCACTGCATCGAGGGTCGCCTTCGGCGCGACGAAGTTCGCCGAACCGGCGATCAGCGCCAAGCCGGCCGGGCCGATGAACTTGCCGAGATTGCCGACCCCATAGACCAGGCCCATGCCGCTACCGCGCAACCGCGAAGGCCACAACTCACCCATGTACGGTCCCACGATCGAGTAGTTGCCGCTGCCGAAGAAGTTCTGCAGCACGATCATCACGAAGAACATGGAAACGCCACCGACGAACACGCTGTGCATATAGCCCGCGAGCGACATGAACAGCGCGGCCACAAGGCAGCTCAACACGCCCGATGCGCGTCGGCCCATTGCATCGGAGATCCAAGCGCAGAAGAAGCGGCCGGCCACCGCCGCGAGGCTGACCCAGATCGCCAGTTGCGAGGCCTCGGGTGCGGTGATCCCGAGCACCATGACGAACAGCGTCACCATCCACAATGTCAGTCCAACCCCACCGGTCTGCGTCAGGCCGGTCAGGCAGCCCACGATGATGCTGCGCGGATACCTGAACAGTTCGAGCCAGCGTGTGTGCTCGACAGGAGGTATTGTCGCCGGCAGCGCGATCGATGCGGGGTCCACCTGCAACGCCCAGGCGATCGAGCGCCGCGCCTCTTCGGGCCGCCCCATTCGCATCAGCCAATGCGGCGATTCGGGCACCCAGGCGCGGACGTAGAGTGTCAGCAGTGCAGGCAGCAGCCCGACCGCGAACATACCGCGCCAGCCGATGTACGGGGTCGCGAACGCACCAAGAGCCGCGCCCAGCAGGACGCCAACCGGAAGCATCGTCGTGGTCAGCCCGGTTATCCAACCGCGCTTCGAGGCGGGAACGAATTCCTGCACCACCGTGATATCGACAGAGTAAAGCCCGGTCACGCCGAGCCCGACGAGTACACGGCAGACGACGAGGTAGATCCATGCACCATGAGGTGTCATCGCCATTGCGCCAGTGGCAAGCGAGAAATTGAGCACGGTCAGGATCATGACCTTGCGGCGGCCGATCTTGTCCGCCAGCCAGCCGTAGAACAGCGACCCGAAGGGCGCGCTGATGCCAGAGGCGAGCAGGATCATCCCCGACTGTCCGTAGGTCAGATGCCAGTCGGCGACAATGAATGCCAGGACAAACCCGATCAGAAAGAAGTCGAAGAAATCCAGCATGTCGCCGATCGTGGCGGCGAGTGCGATCTTCCACTGGTTCGCGGTCAGCTTCTGTTGCCGATCGAGAAGCTCCAGCATATTGACACCTCCCTATGCGCGTCCGCCTGACGGCGGCGCGACCAAGTTTCTCTGCTATTCGCTGCAGAGTATTCGATGGCAGTCGTGCGAAGCGTAACTCGGGGGAGGAGTGGCGGCAATGCACGTCCAAGTGCCAACCAAAATGCAGATTTGAAGATGAGCATGACTGAATACCCGACAGGCACGATGGATCAAGGTGACATCACCCACGGCCATCTCTTCGACGGCCGGGTCCGGTATGCCCAGCCCCGACGCGGCTTCCGCAGCGGCATCGAGCCTGTGTTGCTGGCGGCGGCCATACCGGCTCGGCGAGGATCGCTTGTGTTGGAGGGCGGCTGCGGGGCCGGCGCCGCACTGCTTTGCCTGGCCGCCCGCATGGCGGGCGTGGAGGGGCTTGGCATCGATCGGGACCCGGCCCTGGTTGCGCTCGCCAGCCAAAACGCCAGCGCCAACTACTGGCCCAATCTCCGCTTCATGGCGGCCGACATCGCGTCGCTGCCGCCCCTCGGCACGTTCGACCACACCTGTGCCAATCCGCCATATCACAGCGAGACCGGAACGCCGTCACCAGACGCGTCGCGTCGAGCCGCAAAGCGCGGGGCGGCGGGGATATTGGCAGTCTGGGCAGAAGCCCTCGCGCGGCCTTTGCGGTCAGGTGGCACCCTGACCTTCATCCTGCCGGCCACATTGCTGCCGCAGGCCGTCGCGGCCTTCACTGATGCGGGCTGCCCTCCCACCGCCATGCTGCCTATGTGGCCGAAGGCCAGGCATCCAGCGAAACTGCTGCTGCTGCGTGGAATCAGGGGCAGTCGAGCGGCGTTCCGCATGCTGCCCGGGCTTGTACTCCACCGGCCCGACGGCTCTTTCACGGCGGAAGCCGATGCAATCCTCCGCGGCGGAAGCGGGCTGGATCTTTAGCTAGAAGTCGTCCCCGATATGCGGATGTCGGAGATGCCAAAGCCGCTCGTGCGCGGCGACCAGGCTTTCCATGTTGCGCCGCCGCGTCCCGTCCGGCGTCAATGGACGACGCGTCAGCATCATCTCAAGGATATGCAGCAACTGCTCGGCTACCTCAAAATCGGACTGGTCGCAGGCGTGGTGGAAGGCGATCAGGATCTTGTCCGACAGCCGGCGCGTATAGCGCGGTGCCGCCGCGCCGGCGGCAGGCTCGCGTCCCGCACCTTCATCGACCTGGTTCGCGGTGTCCCCTGTCGTGGTCGCCATGTGGCCCGTCCCGTCTACTGGCTCCGGCGCGCGATAGGTCAACGTTGGCACTCGCACGCGAAAGCGCGTCATTAGCGCGTTATATTCTCGTTACTTGCTCAACATTGCCGAATTTGGACTCGGCTTCGCTTTTAGCTTTCAAATTATGGCCGAATTTCCGGCGATAGACAAGCTTTGTCTTGCGAGCAGGAGATCGTCGCTAATTTGGGACGACGCCTAGGCGCCCACAACCGTCGCCTCGGCAGGCATCGGGTCGCCAAATGCCTCCTCCCACGTGCCGGTTGTCGATGCCTTGCTGTACTCAGTGGCGCGGTTCTCGAAGAAGTTGGTGTGCTCCACGGCGTTCAGCATCTCATCGAGCCACGGCAGCGGGTTCTTCGAGACGTGATAGAGTTGGTTTAGGCCCAGTTGCAGCAGCCGGCGATCCGCAATGTAGCGGATGTACTCCTTCACCTCGCGCGCGGTCAGTCCCTCCACAGCGCCCTGCTCGAACGCGAGATCGATAAAGGCGTCCTCGTGGTCCATGATGGTGGCACAGGTCAGATAGATGTCGCGCTTCAGTTCCTCGGTCCAGATCTCCTGGTTCTCCTGCACGAAAGTGCGGAACAGCCGGATGATCGAGTTGCAATGCAGCGTCTCGTCACGCACCGACCAGGAGATGATCTGGCCCATCCCCTTCATCTTCCCGAAGCGAGGGAAGTTCAGCAGAATGGCGAATGACGCGAACAGTTGCAGGCCTTCGGTGAAGGCGCCGAATGCAGCGAGCGTCTTGGCGATCTCGAATCGCGAGTCAACCGTGAAGGTCTGCATGTAGTCGAACTTGTCCTTCATCTCCTTGTATTTGAGGAAGGCCTGATACTCGAGCTCCGGCATGCCGATGGTGTCGAGCAGATGGCTATAGGCGGCGATGTGCACCGTCTCGATGTTGGAGAACGCCGACAGCATCATCAGCACCTCGGTGGGTTTGAATACCTGCGAGTAATGCTTCATGTAGCAGTTGTTCACCTCAACATCGGCCTGGGTGAAAAACCTGAAGATCTGTGTCAGCAGGTTCCGTTCAGCGCCACTCAGATTGCGGTGCCAGTCCTTGACATCGTCGGCCAGCGGCACTTCCTCGGGCAGCCAATGGACACGTTGCTGGGTGAGCCACGCCTCATAGGCCCAAGGGTAACGGAACGGCTTATAGACCGGGTTCTCAGTCAGCAGATCGAACCGCACAGGATGTTCGTCGGCGGACCGGATCGTTCCGTCCATGCTGCGTCTCCGCGTAGGGATCATTGGCCAGATCGGCTGAGCCCCAGTTAGCGCGATTACGCTGGTTATTGCAAGGGGTTACGGCACATCTTGTGGCAACCGATCGAGACTCCCCAATATGTTGGGCTAAAATCGCTCCTCCCCACGATGGCGGAATGGGTCAGGAAGTCGCGGTACAGCGCGAACACGGCATTCTGCGCCAGTGAATTGACGCCGAAGTGCATGCTCTCCACCGGCTCGCTCCGTCTTGCGACCCGTTCGAACGCCTGTTCGAGCTGTGCCAGATCCTTGACCTCGATCATCAGGTGGAAGTCGCCCAGCCCCGGCAGGCCAAAGCCGAGTTTTCGCCGCGTCAGCCGCCAGGGTTCGATCAGTGCCTGCTCCTTCAACTGGCCCATGTAGGCCGCGACATTCTCCGCGAAGGTGGCGTCACTGACGCCGGGCTTCAGGTCGCACCAGGCATGGTAGACATCCAGGTTCGCCTCCTTCAGGTCCTGGCCCCGGACGCGATCACCGCCGCGATCGGTACCGCAATGCCGTCGGCACCGCGATAGTTCTCGGCGTTCTCTGCGATGTCGGCGATGATGGCGGTCATTAAGCCCGGCCGCTGTGCGTCGAGCATCGCCGCCATGCGGGCCGTTCCTGCCCGCAGCGCCGTCACCAGCGCCTGTGCATCGCTATGCTGCCAGGTCGCATGCACCAGTCGCGTTGTGCAATCGGCAAAACCGGCCTCGCGCAACACATCGGCACATTGCACCGCGGTGCAGAAGCCGCCACCGGGCGAAGGTGTCCGGGCCGCGGCCCGATCGCCATGGCGCGCGACCGCGTCAAACACCAGCTTCCAGGCTATATTCTCGCGCGGCTCGGCCCAGAAGCTGAAGGCGACACGCCCGCCGGCACGCAGCACCCGATGAGCCTCGCGCAATGCGAACAGCGGCCGCGGCACGTGGTGAATGCCGAAGTTCGACACCACCGCGTCGAATGTCGCATCCGCATAAGGCAGCGCCTCGGCGTCACCTTCGTCGAACTGCACCGCCGCGTCGCGCGCCCTCGCCACCGCCAGCATCGCCGGGGAAAAGTCGAGGCCCAGCGCGACCGCGCCGCGATGGCGCGCGGCGGAGACGAGAATCCCTGGCCCGCAGGCGATGTCGAGCAGACGCGTGCTGCGAGCAACTTGCGCCGCATCGAGCAGCGCTTCGATGAACGGACGGGTCGCGTCAGCGAATGTCGCTTCGTAGACGCCGGCGGCACGCTGCCAGCTCGCATGCTCGAAGGCACGGACCGCCTCCGCGTCGAACGGCGCTGCCGCCACCTACACCACCGGCCCTGCCAGATGCTGCTTGTACGCCGGCCGCTGGAGCAGCCGGTCGTACCAGGCGCGAAGGTGGGGCACCTCGGGGCGATCGAAGTCCATGTTGAACCAGCGATGCAGGTGCGGTCCCCACGGGATGTCGGCCAGAGTCAGATCGTCGCCGGCGAGGTAGGGGTGTTTGGCAAGCTCCGCCGACACCATGCCCCAGATGCGTGCCGCATCCTCCACCCCCTGCTTGATCGCCGCCATGTCGCGCTTGTCCGCCGGCGTGCGCACCAAGCCCCAGAACACGACGCCGATAGGCCGGCCCAGCAGCGTCTGTTGCGCGTCCATCCAGCGGTCGACGTTGCCGCGGGCGTGAGGCTCCTGCGGCCACAGCTTGGAATGCGGCGAATGCGCGTGGCAGAGATAGCGGCAGATCGCATTGCTCTCCCACAGCGTGAAGTCGTCTTCCTGCAATGTCGGCACCAGCCCCGTGGGGTTCATCGCGCGGTAGTCCGTCGTGTCGGTCTTGCCGAACGAGCCGCCGACATCGATGCGCTCATAGGGGAGTTGCAACTCCTCAAGCGTCCAGATCGCCTTCATCACGTTGCTTGACGTGGCGCGGCCCCACAGAATGCGGCGCATCTGCCATTCTCCTTCGCTGATCCGTTAACCCTAAGCCGCTTGCAAGCCCGGTGGAAGCAGGGCAAATCGCCACCATGACGCTGCCTGGCATCCGCGGCCTCGCCCTGCTGAGCGCACTCGCCGCGGCATTCGCGCTGGGGCTGGCAATCGCCTCGGAACGCTGGGGTGGTCTGGTGCCGTGCGCACTGTGCCTGGTGGAACGCTGGCCGTATCGCGTGGCGATCGCGCTTGGTCTGGTCGCCTCGGTAGTACCGCCTCGCTGGGCGCGCATGCTGCTGGTGCTGGTGGTGCTCTCGATGCTCGTCAGCGCGGCGCTCGCCCTCATCCATGTGGGTGTCGAGCAGCACTACTGGGCAAGCCCGTTGCCGGAATGCGCGGCGCCACGTTTCGCCGGCGGCTCGATTGCCGAGCGCCTCGCGCACATGCCCACGCGACCGGCGAAGCCGTGCGAGGATCCGACCTACCTGCTTCCGGGCCTGCCGATTTCCATGGCGGCGATGAACCTGCTGTATGCCCTGGTGTTCGCGGCGCTGCTCACCATAGCCCTCTGGCGCGACAGGAGCGTTGCATGAGCGAGCCTCGACGACGTCTACCCGGGGATCCGCCGCCCGAGGTGGGCGTAGCGCGCATGCTTCGCGTGGATCACGCCGGGGAATATGGGGCCGCACGCATCTACGCCGGCCAGCTTGCGGTGCTGCGACGAAGCGACAAGGCACCAGTGCTGCGTGAGATGCAGGACCAGGAGCGCCAGCATCTGGATCGGTTTGCCGAACTGATCATACGCCGCCGCGTTCGACCTACTGCGATGCTGCCGCTATGGAACCTGGCCGGCTTCGCCCTCGGCGCTGCGACGGCGGTACTGGGCGAACGGGCGGCGATGGCCTGCACGGTAGCAGTTGAGGAGGCCATCGATGCTCACTATTCCGCTCAGATCGCCGCCCTGGACGACAGCGAAGGCGAACTACGCGATACACTCGGCAGGTTCCGTGACGAGGAGTTGCAGCATCGCGATGTCGCGTTGCAGCACGGCGCTGAGCAGGCGCCTGGCTATCGGCTGCTTTCCGCCGTGATCAAGGCTGGCTGCCAGACGGCGATCCGGATCAGCGAACGCATATAGGGGTTGCGATGGCGATCGAGCGTCTTTCAGTACGTGGCATCGACCTCGAGGTCCTGCGCGAGGGCACGGGTTCGCCGATCCTGCTGCTGCATGGTCTGCACACGGTGGACCAGGAGGCGCCGTTCCTTAATTTGCTTGCCGCGCGCGCCGAGATCATCGCGCCGTCGCATCCGGGATTTGGCCACTCGCCGCGGCCCGCTGACTTCGACACCGTGTACGATCTGGTGCATCTTTATCTCGACCTGCTCGAGGCATTACCCCACGAGAAGGTAACCTTGCTCGGATTTTCCTTCGGCGGGTGGCTCGCCGCGGAGATCGCGGCGGCATGCTGTCATCGACTGGTGCGATTGATCCTGGTCGATCCTCTCGGAATCAAGCTCGGTGATCGCGAGAGCCGCGACATCCTCGATCTGTTCAACACCGCACCAGCCGAGGTGCAGCGACAAACGTGGTACGATCCGGCGAAGTGGGCGCTGGACTTCAATGCGATGTCGGACGATGCGGTCGTGGTGCATGCGCGCAATCGCGACGCGCTGTGTTTGTACGGCTGGCAGCCGTTCATGTACAATCCGAATCTCCCGCGCTGGTTGTGCCGCATCGCGGTACCGACGCTGCTGCTGTGGGGTGCCAGCGATGGCGTGGTCACGCCAGAATATGGGCGCTCATACTCCAGGCTGATCCCCGGCTCGCGATTCGAACTGATCGAACAGGCAGGCCATCACCCAGAGATCGAGCAGCCCGTCGCTTTCGCCGCCCGCGTCGCTGCGTTCCTGGCAGCAGATGATTGACCGTTGAACCGCTGCATTGTTGCCCTGCTTTGCGCTCTGGTTCTGCCATGCTGCGCGACGGCGGCGGAACTCAAGCTCGCGACCTGGAACCTCGAATGGCTCACCACGAGTGATCGTGATCTGCCTGCCGACGCCCGACCCAAGCAACCGGAAGACATCGATCTGCTGCGGCATTACGCCGACGAACTCGATGCCGACGTAATTGCCATTCAAGAGGTCGATGGTTCCGCAGTCGCTGCGCGCGTTTTCACGCCCGAGAAGTACTCGGTACACATGAGCCGCGACCATGTCGTGCAGCGTGTCGGCATCGTGGTGCGGCGTGGCATCCACTACAGCGTCAATCCCGATCTCACCGGCCTCGACGTCGATCGCGACCGCCAGTTGCGCAGCGGTGTCGATGTGACCTTGCAACTACAGCCACCGTTGCGCCTGCTCGCCGTTCACCTGAAGACCGGCTGCTTCGACCAGCGCCTGAGCGGCCACACGCATCGCGCGTGCACCGAATTACGCGAGCAAGTGCCGCCACTGGTCGAATGGATTCGCGCGCGCCAGGCGGAAGGCATCGCGTTCGCCATCATGGGCGACTTCAATCGCCACATGGATGGACAGGATCAGCTCTGGTCCGCGCTTCGCCAGGCCGCGCCGCTGACGCGCGCCACCGAGGGCCGCTCCAGTCCATGCTGGGGCGGCGAAGCGTTCATCGACCACATCGTGCTGGGCAACGCCGCGCGCGGTTGGTTACAGCCCGATACGCTGCGCGTTCTCACCTATCGCGAGACCGGCGCGGAATGGCAGCTGCGCCTGTCGGATCATTGTCCAGTGTCGGTGCGCTTGCGCCTACCCGACTGAGGACGTTGAATGCGGCGCGGATAGTGAAGGCAGCGCCATGAAAATCACCGGCATCACCACCAAGGAATTCCGCTGGCCCAGGCACAAGCCGATCGCCAATGGCAAGCACACCTACACGCATGTGACCTTCGCCGTGGTGGAGATCGCGACCACCGAGGGTATCACCGGTATCGGCCTGGGCGGCGGCGGCGAAATCGAACGCGCCACCATCGGACGGCTTACGCCGATGCTGATCGGCGAGGACCCGATCGATGTCGAGCGCCTGTGGCAGAAGATGTGGGAGCCGAAGCTGATCGGACGCCGCGGCCTGACCACGCGCGCGATCTCGGCGATCGATATCGGGCTGTGGGACATCCGCGCGAAGTTCGCCAACCTGCCACTGTACAAGTTGCTCGGTGGCTTCCGCGATCGCGTGCCAACCTACATCGCCGGTGGTTACTACGAGGAGGGCAAGGGGCTGCGCGAACTCGCGCGCGAGATGGAAGACAATGTTCACATGGGCGCCAAGGCGGTGAAGATGAAGATCGGCGCGGTGCCGATCATGGAGGACGTGGCGCGGGTACGCGTCGCGCGCGAGGCGGTCGGGCCGAACGTGAAGCTCATGGTCGATGCGAACTGCGCGTATCGCTACTACGAGGCGATCCAGCTCGCGAAGCGCATCGAGGAATACGACATCTTCTGGTTCGAGGAACCTGTGGCGCCGGACGATTACGACGGCCACCGCAAACTGGCGCAGGCCACCAGCATTCCGATAGCCACGGGAGAGAACGAATATACGCGCTACGGCTTTCGCGACCTGATCAAACACGAATGCGCGGCGATCCTGAATGCGGATGCCAAGGTCCTCGGTGGTGTCACCGAATTCATGAAGGTGGCGGCGCTGGCGCAGGCCAACGATCTGGACATCGCCCCGCATGGTTCACAGGACATCCACGTGCATCTCGTGTCGGCGATCTCGAACGGCCTGATCCTGGAGTTCTACCGCGACACCGTCGATCCGATGTGGGGCCGCGTTTACCGTCATACATTGACGCTGAACAACGACGGCACGGTCAGTCCGCCGAACGTGCCCGGCATCGGCGCAGACCCGAACTACGACACGCTGGCGGAATACCGCGTCGCCTGACACCGAAGGGAAACCACCATGGCGAAGATCCTCATCATCCACGGCGCCGGCATGAACATGCGCGGCAAGGTGCAGACCGAAATATTTCGGACCAATGACTCTCCCTGAGTACGACGAGCGTATCCGCGGTTACGCGAAGGAACTCGGGGTGGAGGTCGAGATCTTCCACTCCAACGTCGAGGGCGAAGTCATCAACAGGCTCTACGCCGCGAACGACCAGGGCTTCGACGCGGCCATATTCAATCCGGCGGGATTCTCGCGGGGCTATCCGGCACTGGTTGCCGCCCTCAACCAGGTAAAGTTCCCCATCATCGAGCTGCACATGTCGAACCCGGTGCGCCGCGGCCCGGTCTCTGAGACCGCGACCGTCAGCCAGGGCATGGTCACCGGCTTCGGAATTGTCGGCTACTACCTGGGACTGCGTGGTTTGAAGGAGACGCTGAAGAAGTAGCCGACATTACCCCGCGCGTAATCGCTTAGCGCGCGGCGGCTCGTCACGATGGGGACCGTAAGTAGGAGTTCCCATCGTGGAAACAAAAACATCGGCCCGCCGCTGGTGGGCATTGACCAGCGTCGCCGCGGCGCAGTTTCTTGCCGTGGCTGATGCGTTCATTGTCAACGTCGCGATACCATCGATCCGCGCCGACCTGCACGCCGGCGCGGCCGAGATCCAGGCGGTCATCGCTGTCTACCAGATCGCCTACGCTGCACTGGTGATCACCGGCGGCCGTCTCGGCGACATCGTCGGGCGCAAGCGCGTGTTCATCACCGGCATACTCGGCTTCACACTGGCCTCGCTGTGGTGCGCGCTGTCCGGATCGGCGTCGATGCTTATCTTCGCCCGCGCCGCACAGGGCGGTGCCGCGGCGATGATGGTGCCGCAGGTGCTCGCGACGATCCACACGCTCTTCCCGGACGGCGCGCGCGCCCGCGCCTTCACCATCTTCGCCGTCGCGATCGGCCTTGGCGCCGCCTTCGGCTTCATGCTCGGCGGCTGGCTGGTGACGCTGAACCTCGCAGGCCTCGGCTGGCGCAGCATCTTCTGCGTCAATGTGCCGGTCGGCATCGGCATCGCGCTCGCCGCCGGACGGCTCATGCCGGCGATGCCCCGCAGCATCGGCACGAGAACTCGATCTGCAATGCGCCGTTGTGCTGTTCGCCGGATTGCTCGGCGTGATCGTGCCGCTGATGTTCGGGGGAGAGCTCGGCTGGCCGTGGTGGCTGTGGCTCGCCATGGCGGCCGGCGTCATGGTGCTGGCCGGCTTCGTGCGACTTCAGCGCCGGATGGAACGCCGTGGCGGCATGCCGCTGATCGACCTGGCACTGCTCGAGGACCGCATCTTCATCGCCGGCATGTGCGCGACGTTCTGCTTCTTTCTCGGCAACCTGTCGTTCTACTTCGTGCTGACCCTCTACATCCAGAACGGTCTCGGCTTCTCGCCGTTCGACGCGGCGCTGACGGTGATGCCGCTGGCATTGGCGTTCGTTTTCGGTTCACGAGTTGGTGGCCGGCTGATTGAAGGCTGCGTCGTGCAAGGCATCGGCCTTGCCGCCACGGCACTCCTGGTCGGCTCGGTCGCACAGCCTACGATTGGAATGTTGATGGTGCCGCTTGCGGTGTTCGGGTACGGCCAGGGCATGGTGCTGGCACCACTGTTCAGCGCGGTGCTGACCCAGGTGCGGCATGCTCACGCGGGATCAGGAGCCGGCATCCTCACCACAACGCAGCAGGTGGCGAACGGCACGGGAGTCGTCCTGGTGGGTGGCGTGTACTTTGCCGTGCAGGGCCTTGACGGCAACCGCTGGGCGCTGCTGGCGGCGATGATCTCTCTGGGCTGCACAGTCGTGGCGACGATCGCGTTCCTTGTGCGCATGCGGGCCACTACATGTGGCTTGGCAAGTACAGTGCCAGCACGGGGAACGCGATAAGTATCGCGAGCCGTATGATGTCGGTGATGACGAACGGGATGACGCCGTAGAAGATTGTGGTGAAGTCGACATCCTGCACCACGGTCTTGATGACGAAGACGTTCATCCCGACCGGCGGATGGATCAGGCCAAGTTCCACCGTCATTACGATGATCACGCCGAACCAGACGGGATCGAAGCCCAGCGTGGTGATGACCGGGAAGATGATCGGTATCGTCAGGATGATCATCGCCATCGCGTCCATCAGGCAGCCGAGGACGAGATACATCAGCATGATCAGCACCAGCACGCCGTAGCGGCCGAAGCCGAGGCCGGTGATAAACTCGGTCACCTTCTGCGGAGTTTGCGTCACCGTCAGGAAGTAGCCGAACAGGATGGCGCCGATCAGAATGGTGAACACCGCGGCCGCGGTGCGTGTGGCCTGCAGCAGCGAGGCCAGAATGTCCGCCCGCGACAGCCGGCCGCGTGCGACGCCGATGAGGAAGGCGCCGGCGGCACCGACGCCGCCGGCCTCGGTCGGTGTGAACAGACCGCCATAGAGTCCGCCGATGACGAACACGAACAGCAGCAGCGGCGCCCACACATGGCGCATGCCCTCGAGACGTTCGCGCCACGAGCTGCGCGGCGCGGCCGGCAGGTAGCTTGGCCGCACCGCACCGATCACCGCGATCGTCGCCACGTACATGCAGACAGCGAGCAGTCCCGGCAAAATCCCCGCCATGAACAGCTTGCCGATGTCCTGCTGGGTGATCAGGCCATAAACGGCGAGAACGATCGATGGCGGAAACATCGCACCGAGTGTGCCGCCCGCGGCGATCACCCCGGTCGAGAAGGATTGCGGATAGTGGTGAAGTCGCATCTCGGGATACGCAACGGTGGAGAACGTCGCGGCCGTGGCTACCGACGAGCCGCTGATCGCGGCGAAGCCGGCGCAGGCGGCGATTGTCGCGATGCCAAGACCGCCTCGCAGATGGCCGACGAACCTGTTGGCTGCCTGGAACAGCTCGCGACTCATGCCCGAGCGCGAGACGAACGCGCCCATCAGCAGGAACATCGGAATCACGCCGAACGTGTAGTCGGTGACCGTGCGCATCGAGGTCTGCCCGACCATCTTCAGCGCCGGCGTGCCGCCAACCAGATAGCCGAACCCACTGACACCGACGAGCCCCATCGCCATGCCGACCGGCACGCGCAGCAGCATCAGCGCGAAGAGAACGACGAAGCCGATGACGGCGACGGCGTCGCTGCTCAGCTCCATCATTCGACCGGCCTGTACGACACCGGCGTCAGCGACCTCGTCTGGATGAAAGATCAGCCGATACGTTCGCACCGCGATCAGCAGCACGGCGGACACGTCGCCGAGCCACGCCACCAGCGCGAAAGGCCATGTCGGCAACCGCAGATCGAATGTCAGCACGTTGTCGTCCCGCGTCAGCCGCACCTTGTCGAACAGCATCGCGGTCTGCACGCTGACCACGAACAGGAGTACCAGCGTGGCGAAGATGTCGATCAACCGCTTGCCGCGGGGTCCCGCCGCAGCCCAGACCAGATCCACCGTGATATGCGTGCCGCGATAGCTGGTCGCGGCGATGCCCCAGAAGATCAGGATCCCCAGCAGCAACTTGCCGAAATCATAGCTGTCCGGAATCGACACGGCGAAGAAGTAGCGCAGCAGCACCGAGATGAAGATGTCCGCCGCGACGATGCCGACGAAGCATGCAGCAAGCAGCTCGATGCCATCGATGAAGCGATCCATCCGGTTGCGGAGGACGCGGCCATCCCCGCTCATTCAGCCAGCGCGCCGCGCTGCTTCAGCTCGGCTTGCAATTCGCCGAACACCGCATCGCTGTCCTTCACCTGCGACGCCCACTTCGCCTTCAGCGGCTCCGCCGCCTTGTGCCATGCGGCAACCTGCTCAGGCGTCAGCTTGTACACATCATGCCCGGGCTCGGCTGCCAGCAGGTCGCGGCCGGCATGTTCCCAGTCCGCCCAGGGGCTGGCGACCTTCTCCGCCCACTCGGTTGTGCAGTGGCTATCGATCACCGTCTTCTGCGCCGCCGACATGCCGTCATACTCCGACTTGTTCATCACCCACACGAACGTCGTGGTGAAGAACGGCATGTCCATATCGTATTTCACGACCTTGTCGATGCCGAACAGGATGATCGAGTGCCACGGGAAGGTGATGGCATCTGCCACGCCGCGTTCCAGTACCTCGCGCGCCTCGGGTGCGGATGCCTGCACATTCGTCCCGCCCAGCAATGTGACAAACGCGGCCATCGTCGCATCCGCCGGCCGCACCTTCATGCCGCGAATATCCTCCGGTAGCAGGATCTTCTTGGTGCGCGAGTGGAACGTGCCGGGATCCAGCGAAAAGGCGAAGCAGAAATGCACGTCCTTCATCTCGGCCGCCGCGTACTTGCGATACCATGCATCGAGCGCTGCAGACCCGCCCTTCGCGTTTGAGACCAGGAACGGCAGTTCACCCGCAGCAATGATCGGGAAGCGACCCGGCTGATAGCCCGGATTGACATAGGCGAAGTCGGCGATGCCGTCGCGGGCCATGTCGTAGTGATCCATCGCCTTGCCCAACTGCTCCGACGGAAACAGCGTGGACTTGATCGTGCCGCCGGATGCCTTGTCGATGTCGGCGGCCCAGGCCTGCAACGCGGGGTTGAGCGGATGGGCCGGCGGCACCCAGCTCGACAGTTTGAGCTGCACTGTCTTGTCCTGTGCCTGTGCGCCGGTGATGCACAGAATAAGCGCCATGGCGATGGCGATGCGGTTGAACACGACGTTTCCTCGCTTTGTCTGGCGTTTCGTGGCTTATCCGGGACAAACTACGACCTGCCATTTCGCGAGGAAATCCGCAATGCGTCTTAACGGACAGGCCGCCATCGTCACCGGCGGTGGCTCTGGGCTGGGTGCCGCGACCGCGCAGCGACTGGCGAGTGCCGGCTGCCGCGTGACGGTGCTTGATATCAACCAGTCGGCGGTCAAGGCGAGCGCGCAGCGTATCGGCGGCGCCGGCATCGTCTGCGATGTCGCCGATGCCGCATCCGCGGAAGCCGCCGTCGCGAAGGCACGCGAGGCGCACGGGCCGGCACGACTACTAGTGAATTGTGCGGGCATCGGCACCGCGGGCCGCATCGTTGGACGCGACGGCCCGATGCCACTTGCCGCGTTCGAACGAGTGATCCGCATCAACTTGATCGGCAGCTTCAATCTGCTGCGACTTGCCGCAGCCGACATGGCAAAGCTGGATCCGTTGGACGAAGGCGAGCGCGGCGTCATCATCAACACTGCCTCGATCGCGGCATATGAAGGACAGGTCGGACAGGCGGCCTATGCGGCATCGAAGGCCGGCGTGGTCGGCATGACGCTGCCAGTGGCGCGCGAACTCGCGCGAAGCGGTGTGCGCGTGGTGACCATCGCGCCTGGGCTGTTTCACACGCCGATGGTCGAGGGGCTGCCGGTCGAGGTGCAACAGAGCCTTGCTGAGGGCATCCCGTTCCCACAGCGCCTCGGCATGCCCGAGGAGTACGCCGCGCTGGTCGAGCACATCATCTCCAACCGATTCATCAACGGTGAGACGATCCGCCTCGACGGCGCGTTGCGCATGCCGCCCCGCTGAACGCTGTCATCAGTAATTCGGTTGCGCACCCTCATCGGCGCTGTGCATCATGTTAATCGCAGGGATGCCGCACAGCGCCTCAGTCCACTCGCGCAGGGTCGGCGTATCGGTGCAAGGACCGGTTATCAGACTGATCGCGAGCTCCATTTCCGCAAGTGCCTGCTTCGCACCCATCGCGCCGAGCGCATCGGCCGCCGCGAGGATTATCTTGAGATCGGCGCGTCGCGCTTTCAGGCAGCCAAGGAGCTCGGGCGCATTGGCCGAGACCGGATCGCCGGCGCATTCCACCACCACCGCGTCGGCTGGCAGCGCAAGGCAGAAATCGACCGCTTTGGAGAGGATGTCGCTGATCCCTTTGCGACCTACCGGATATGTGCTCGGAAGGCCGAAATCGATGCAATCGAAGGCCTCTGCCGCCCCGTGATCCAGGTATCTTGCCAGCTCCGTAAATGATGAAGTGCCTGTCGCCTTCAGGGCTATCACAGTCGTATGGCCCTTCATGCGCAGCGTACGCACGATGCCGGCTCCAGCGGTGGTCTTGCCGACCTCCGATGAGGTCCCGAGCATGAGATACAAGGGAGCGTTATGATCCGGTCCCGCGGCGGCGGTCACGGCAAACTGCCGAATGTTCAGCGTCTCGCCTTGGTCCCCACACACCGCCCCCAAATAGCGGACGCGCCCAAGGGGTCCCATTTGCGACGACGAGTGGCTGATCAGTTCACCGACCACCCCGGAGTCAGAAAGCATCCAGTAGTCATTACCCGGAATCAGCCCGCCTTCGGGAATGCCGCCAACAGCCCACAGCCTCGCTCTCCGGTACCCCGGCGTGGCGAGGAAGACATCGCCCGGAACAATTGTCATCATGCGACCAGTCGGCGATTCTGCCGCTGTGATCGGTGGCGCATCGCGCGGCAATTCAAAGACGCAGATATCGCCCTCGCCGCCGAATTCCGATCGGAAGCGAATCACCTCGAGCGACGGCACACGTCGCAGTGCCGATGTGCGCTTGATATCGGCGGGAAGGCTTCCGCCGCTCATTTGCGCTAAGGTCTGCCCCCTCCCGGTTGAACAGGCGGAGCGCTTGATGCTTGCGGGGTACTTGGCCGGCGGCCGCGATAGATAGTGATGGAGTTGGTGCCGGAGATAAACTGTTGGCGCTCATTCAGCGGGATGCCGAGCGCTTCGGCGACCTTGTCCAGCGTTGCTTCGTCGACGGTCACCTTGCCGACGATGTGACGATCGCACGTCGTTATAACAAAGCCTCCCATCGCTTCCTCCCATGCTATTGGCCATGCTCCGATTTGCGCCCCCAACACGGGACCAGCGGGCTGTTAGCCAGACATCACCCTAACAACTGTTGCACTCATGGCAAGTGTCTTGGGCCTTGGGCGATCGGCCGAGCGGTATCAGCCGCCCCCGTGCTAGCTCCGCTTGTCGAGCAGCGCTTTCGCGTCCTTGAGGTCTTGTGTGTCGAAACCTTCGGTGAACCAGCCGCAGACTCGGGCAAGAATGTCATGGGCCTCAGAGGAGCGACCGCGGTCCCTTCCCAACCTGGCGAGGCTGACTGAGGCACGCAATTGCCAGAGCTTGGCGTCCTGCTCGTCGGCAATTGTCAGGGCTTTGCGATAGAGTTCCTCAGCAGCCTTGGATTGCCCCAATTGCAGCATCGACTGGCCTTTGTAGCGATAAAGCTCGGGCGCGAACCAGCGCTCCCCCAATCTTTCTGTGATCTCCAAGGCTTGGTCCAACAGGGACAAGGCCTCCTCGACTTCCCCTGCGATCTCGCAGGCTTTGGCCAGGAGGGCGATGTGATAAGATATACGAGTTTCCGCCCCCGTGGCGCTGTAAGCGCTGGAACCGCTGCGCAACAGAGATATCCCCTCGGCCACATCGCCGGTCCTGGCCTTGCCCCAGCCGCGATAGATCGTCCCGAGCGCCCGGTACAACGGGAAACCGTGCTCTGTCGCCACCGCAATCAGTTGGCTTGCCCGCTCATCCAAAGCCGCGTTGTCGCCGCCAAGGGAAAGCAACCTACAGCCCTGCGCCAAACTCGCCGCCAAGGACGGCGGATGTGCCAGCGTCAAAGCTTCGGCGATCGCCGCGTCGATCTGAACCAATGCCTGGTCCGGAAAGCCGAGACAGAAGAGCGCTATTCCTAATTGCCCCCTTGCTCCCAGCCGGGGATGGCTCCCGGTCTGATAGCCGAGCGAAGCGTGCGTATTCGGATCATAGAGCGCTAGAACCTGTTCCAGATGGGATCGGGACGAAGCAAATTTGCCGGCGTACATCAGCGTTCGACCTGAGGAGGCGTGACCCAGAACCAGCCCGGACGTGTCGTTGCGCTGACGGCTCAGGCGCAGCAAATCCTCGTCGAGGCGCTGCGCCAGATCGAATTCGCCGCGGTATATGTGATAGAAGGACTGTCCATAGGGAATGTGAAGGAACTGCGAGGGAAAGCCCAGCTGCTCCCACAATTCTCTGGCGCGGGCGAAGGCATGACCCATTTCCGGCGTAGCTTGGCCTTTGACGAATTGCAACGCCGGCCCCAGTGCGCTCAAGAACTCAAGCTCCTGTTGCTGGCGCTCGCGGCTGTCCGGCAATAGGGCCAACTGGTCCAGGCCCTTTTGCAACTGCGCGGCCGCTTCCGTCATCGCCGAACGGGCGGCTGATCTCCGACCGGCCTTGCCCCAATAGGCAGCGGATTTTTCAACGAGCCCGGCCTCGGAATAATGCTGCGCCAAGAGCTCCGGCTGGCTGTCCATCAGCTCGGGGAAATCGGTCTCGAGCGCGTCGGCAATCTGCGCGTGCATTTGCTGGCGGACATTGCGCAGCAGGCTGCCGTGCGCCGCGTCCTGCACCAGTGCATGCTTGAATGTATATATTGCGTCAGGCGGCGCGCCCCGCTGGAAGACCAGCTCGGAGGCAACCAGACGAGCGAGAGCCGCGTGCAATTCATCCGGTGAAAGGCGAGAGACTGTCCGCAGCAGCAAGTAGGAAAACTCGCGTCCGATCGCCGCGCCAATCTGCGCCACTTGCCGCACAGACGCCAAGCGATCGAGCCGCGCCATCAGCGAGTCATGCAAGCTTGTCGGGATCGCAAACGGCGGCAGCGCGCGATCCAGTACGTAGCGATCTGCTTCCTCGCGCAGCAAACCGCTCTCCAAAATGCTCTTGGTCAATTCCTCGACAAACAGCGGCACACCGTCGGTACGATCGACGATCTGGTCGACGACCTCATGGGGCAGCGCCTTGCCAGCCGAGACATGCAACACCAAGGCGGTCCGGTCGCGCCGATCCAGGCGGTTGAGCGCCAGCATGCTGACCCCAGGCTGGCCGGTCCAGGGCGGCTGGAACTCAGGCCGGAACGTCACTACCAGCAGCACCGGTAGGCTGCGCACACGCTCTATCGTAAGATCAAGCAGCTCGCGCGTTGTCGGGTCGATCCAATGCGCGTCCTCGAAGACCATCAGCAGCGGCTGCTGCCGTGCCAGGCCCTCGATTTGCCTGATGAGCGCCTCCAGTGTCCGTTGTTTCTTGCGCTGCGGACTGAGGTTGGGCAGCGGGTGACGCTCCGAAGCCGGCAAGGAAAGCAGATCAGCGAGGAACGCAACATCCTCATCGTGCGGCGCGGCGCGTGCCGCCAGGACCTCGAGCTTCTCCAGCTTGACTGCGGGCGTGTCCTCGCGCGCAAACCCGGCCGCGCGGCCAAGCTGGTCGACAATTGGAAAAAGTGCACTGTCCTGGTGGTAAGGCGAGCAGAAATAGCGCAGCCGCGTAGCCCGCTCGGCGGCGAGACATTCGTGCAACGTCGCGGCGATCCGTGACTTGCCGAGGCCGGCCTCGCCGGATACCAGCACCACCTGTCCCTCACCGCTCTTGGCGCGCGCCCAACGGCGCTGCAACAGGTCGAGCTCTTCCTCGCGTCCGACCAGTGGCGATAGCGTGGCAGTGTGCATCGCCTCGAAACGGCTCTCGACGACACTTGGACGCAGCACCTGCCACGCAGGTACCGGTAATGCGATGCCCTTCACCACGACGGCGCCGAGCTCGCGATATTCGAAGAGATCACCGACCAGCCGGCGCGTTCCTGAGGCAATGACAACGGTGTTCGGTTCGGCCATGGCTTGCAGACGGGCGGCGAGATTTGGCGTCTCGCCAATCGCCGTCTGCTGCCGCGACTCGCCCGTTCCGATCGGCTCGCCGACAACCACGAGGCCAGTCGCAATGCCTATGCGGACCCGCACGGTGTCGCTCAACGCTGGCGTCTGACCGATCTCGGCAATGACCGCAAGCGCGGCACGGACCGCCCGCTCAGCGTCATCCTCATGCGCCCGCGGGTAACCGAAATAGATCAGCACGCCATCACCGACATAGCGGGCGATGAACCCGTCGAAGCGCGCGATTGTCGCCGCGACGCAGAACTGATAGCTGCGGATCACCGCACCAAGATCCTCTGGGTCCAGTCGCGTCGACATTTGGGTGGAATCTGTCATGTCGCAGAACATCACGCTCACCTGACGGCGTTCGGCGACAGACTGCTGGGGCCGATCAAGTTCATCGTCGGGAGAACCGGCGGTTGGTGCACGGATGTTCAGATTATCCGTGAGTGCGCCATTAACGCGTAGTTTCGCGATAGCATCCAATAGCCGGCGGCGATGACCGACAGCGGTGATGCCAAGGTCTTTGAGGTCTTCCGCCGTAAGACTGGGTAGCAGGTCTGCGTCGACCGCATTCTCGTGGAATGCCGCCTCATATTGCTCAAGACCAAGCGTTCGCAGCCAGTCCGCGATGTCCATCGCGCCCCCCGGTGGCAGGTTTGCCCCCCTGGCGGAACATTGCTCAACCAGGGCGGAACTGTCCAGAAAGGAACCCTGACACTCCTTAGGGGGCGCCGGCTTCTGACATCCGAGCCAAACGATTCCTCCCCTGATGCGTCGCTGTGCGATCTCGGCTATTCAGCGGGCCTCGATGCGGTGCCTCAAGGCGTCGATGCCGTCTTTTATATTGCGCCAGCGTTATTCCCCTGCGAAGCTGAACGCCGCACTCGGTGTCGGCGTGCGTCGGTTCGTGTTTTCGCCTGTCGAGGAGGCGGTGCTCACTTCAACGATCCGGACCTGCTGGCAATACGCGAGAAACGATGCAGACAATGGTCTGGCGTTGATCCAGATCAATGCCTCTGCCGCCTCGGCTGACCAAGTCACGATAGGAGGCAACATGATACATTCGCGACGGGTCGGGCAGGTTCTCAGCCTGAAGTCTGCTGCTCGCGACCGCCGGCGGCGCATATATGCAGGCGGTCGCGCAGACACAGAACGCAACACCGGCCAAGCCCCCGGCGGCAGCGCAAGGCAAACGGCCGGCGCCGACAAAGATGGTGCTTGAGCCGCGAGCGATGGCCTTGCTCAAGGCCGCGAGCGATCGACTGGCGGCGGCGAAGTCGATGTCCTTTACCGCCGTCGCAAGCTATGAATATCCGAGTCAGCTCGGACCACCAATTCTCTACACGGTGCGCTACGACGTCACCATGCAGCGGCCAGACAAGCTTCGGGTGCTCACTCCAGGCGACGGGCCGGCCTCTGAGTTCTATTACGATGGCAAGTCGATGATGGCCTACGCGCCGGTCGAGAATCTGGTCGCGACCGCCGATGCGCCACCGACGATCGATGGTGCGCTGAAGGCTGCGTTCGAAACAGCCGATATTTATTACCCATTCACGGACCTGCTCGTTGCAGATCCCTATGCCGCGCTGACGGACGGCGCGGTCCTCGCGTTCTACATCGGTCCGTCCGGCATGGTGGGAGGCACCAAGACCGAGATGGTGGCGTGGGCCAACAGTGACGTGTTCCTGCAGATCTGGATTGGCGCCGACGACAAGCTTCCGCGTCGGGTGCGTGCGGTTTACCGCACCGATCCGCTGAGCCTGCGGCATGAGCTGGACCTGTCGAACTGGCAGATCGATCAGGAAATCCCCGCTGGCACCTTCACCTCTGATAAGGCCAAAGCCGCGTCGCCGATGAAGTTCGACAGTCCGGCGCATGCACCCGCGCGGCCCGGCCTGAAGCCGCTCGGGAACGCGAAGCCGCCCAGGTCCGCGTCCGCCCAGCCGGCAGCGAAGTCACCGTGAGAGGTTGAATGTCATGAAAGCAATCGTCGTTGTGACCGCGGTCGTGCTGGTGGGCGCGCTGCGGCCGGATCCGGCCCACGCATGGGCCAGCGCGAACCGCTGGGGCGGCAGCACCAGTCATAGCTGGGGTTCCACCAGCCACACCAACGCCTGGGGCGGCAGCACAAGCCATGCCTACGGCGAGGGCACCGAGCACACCAACATGTATGGTGGCAACACGGCGCATGCCTGGGGCGGCGGGACCGAGCACACCAACGCTTACGGCGGCAGCACCTACGGGGCGTATGGTGCAGGAGCGACGCACACCTATGCCTCGGGAGCGAGCGTCTATCACCCGCCTGGCTACGGCGGGTATGCTGGGTATCCCGCGTATCACCCGCCGGTCGCGGTGCCGTACTATTCGGCATCGGGCTGCTACGGCTGCGCCGCCGCTGCCGGCGCCGTGGTTGGCGCGACTGCCGGGATGGCCGTCGGTGCGGCCGCTGCCAGTGCCGCCTATGCGCCGCCAGTATATGCACCACCCGCCGCGCCCGTGGCTTATGCAAGTTTGCCGGCCGGCTGCATCTACCGGATCCTGCCTCACGAATACGAATGCGCGGGGACCTGGTTCGCCCCCGCCTATGGGGCGAACGGTGTCTACTACCGGGTGGTTTCCCCTCCGTAGCACCCGGCTGCGAGCACGAGCTCGCCTCAGGCCAGGATCGCCACCTCACGCGTGCCGGCGCGTGAGTCTTCGGCAAGACGTTGCACAGCGGGATAGTCAACCTTCCCAGTGCCGAGCAGCGGCATCGATGGCACGCACAGCACTGCGCGCGGAACCATGATCTCCGGGATCATCCGCGCCCTGGCGAGTGCCAGAACCTCTCGCGTATCCACATTCTGCCGAGTGGTCACCAACAGCAGGGACTCGCCCTTGCGTGCATCGGGGACGCTGATCACCGCATGCTGCGCATCCGGCCACAGCGACGTCACCAGCGCCTCGGCGGCGGCCATCGACACCATCTCTCCGCCAATCTTGGCAAAACGCTTCGCCCGACCGACGATGGTGACGAAACCCGCCGCATCCACCGACACAATGTCGCCGGTGTCGTACCAGCCATCCTCCGGCGGCTCCAGCGCACCAGGTGCCGTCTCGTGCAGATAGCCGAGCATCACGTTGAGCCCGCGAACATGCAGGCGACCACCGGCTTCGATGCCCGCGACCGGTACGAGCCGCCACTCGATCCCCGGCAACAGGCGCCCGACAGTGCCGGGACGACACTGCATCGCGGTGTTCAACGCGAGCACCGGAGATGTCTCGGTTGCGCCATAGCCTTCCAGCACGCGGGCACCGAAACGGTCGGCAAACAGATGCCTGGTTTCCTCACGCACCTTCTCCGCGCCGGCAAAGATGTAGCGCATGGCATAGAAGTCGTAGGGATGGGCGTACCGCGCCCAGCCATTGAGGAACGTGTCAGTGCTGAAGCAGATCGTCGCGTCGGTGTCGTAGATCAGCGCCGGCACGATGCGATAGTGCAGCGGCGTCGGATAGTGAAAGGTGCGGACGCCGGATAACAGCGGGAGGATCGTGCCTCCCGTCAGACCGAAGGCATGGAACATCGGCAATGCATTGAATGCGATGTCGCCGCCGTGGAAATCGATCACCGATGCGATCTGTGCGCAGTTTGCCAGCAGGTTGCGATGGCTCAGCACCACCCCCTTCGGCGTACCCTCCGACCCGCTGGTGAACAGCACCACCGCAGGCGCATCCGGGTCCGTCGAAGCACCCGGCAGGCCGCGTGCGCGCCATGCATCGCGTTTGGCTCGCAGTTTCGCACGCAGCCCGATCGTATCGCGCACGTCCTCCAGCCAGACGAAGCGCACTTCCTGCGACATATGCTCCACCACCCTGGCGAGCCGCCCCTTCTCCACGAAGCTGCGGCTCGAAATCACGGTGTGCACGCCGGCTGTACGACAGGCCGACAGCATCGCCGCCGCGCCCGCCGAGATATTCAGCAGACACGGCACGATGCCGAACGCCTGCAGCCCCATGAACGCCACCAGCGAGGCGATCGCATTCGGCATCAGCAGCGCCGCATGCGTCTCGCCCGGCGCGACGGCGGCAAGCGCGCGACCCAGCGCTGCCGAGCCTACCACAACGCGGTCATAACCGATCGGCTTGCGTTCGGTGTCCTCGGCAATGATCGTCCGCGCGCCAAATGCGTCGCGCGCGTCCAGCAGTGCAGTGAACAAACTCCTGCTGGTGTCCTTCGAGCGGAACACCGCGTCCACCATCACGTCCTGCAATGCGCGGCCAGTTACCTCGCGACGTTGCCGTGGTGTCAGGTCCTCGCTGTGCGCCGGCGCGAGCAGGACAGGCGGCAGGATGTTCAGGCGAACCGGCGGGAACCAGCGCAGACGCAGCCGGCCATGCATGCGGCCGAGACGGCTGAACTGCAGCCCGTCTATGCAGATCGGCACCACCTTCGCGTGCGACTTGTCGGCGACCATGGCGGCGCCTTCGTAGACCTTCATCAGTCCGCCGGTGCGTGTCATGCGCCCCTCGGGAAATATGATCAGCTTGCGTCCGTGGTCACGCACCGCCTCGACCATGCGCTTCACCGAATAGGGCGACTGCACATCCACCGGAAACGTATCGACGGCGGCGAGGAACGGCTTGAAGTACCATTTGGCGGCTTGCGCTGTATGGATCGCGAAGGTTGGGCTGTCGGGCAGACAGGCTGCAATCAGGCAGGCGTCGAGATAGGACTGATGGTTGGCGACGATGACCGCACGATCGCCGGCGGCCTTGTAGTGCTCCAGGCCATGCACCTGCACGCGATGGAAGCGGCGGAAATACCAGCGCAGGATGGCGCGATACACCTCGTGCGGCAGGATGCGCACGATCCACAGCGCGACGAACAGATTGGCCACGGCGGCGACGTGCAGAACCGCGGGCGCGCGCAGACCCACCGCGGCGAGTGCCGCCGCAGCCGCCGCACCTGCCACCATGAACAGCGCGTTCATGATGTTGTTGGCCGCTATCATGCGCGATCGCTCGGACGGTGCCGCCGCGTCCTGGATGATCGCGTAGAGCGGCACCGAGAACACGCCGCCGCACGCCGCGAGCAGAAACAGATTGACGATCATCCGCCAGCCGGCGAACGAGGACACCGCGTCCGCCACCGTCGCGATGCTGCCCGCCGAGGCCGCGGACGACGCGAAGTCCCAGCAGAACAGCGAAATGCCGAGTGCGGCGAACGGCACCAGCCGTGCTGACACCTCGCCGTGCAGCAGCCGCGCGCACTGCATCGATCCGACACCGACGCCGATGGCGAACACCGACAGCAACAGCGTGAGCACCGTGCCATCGGAGTGCAGCGTATCGCGTGCCACGACGGGGAACTCGGTCATCAGCGTGGCGCCCATGGTCCAGAACCACGACAGCCCGAGCACCGACAGCCAGATCGGCCGGATCGAGGCGGCGTGACGCGTGACACGCCAAGTCTCGGTGAACAGGTTCGGCGAGATGCGCAAGGCAGGATCGGCGGCAGGCGATACGGGGATCAGGAATGCCGCGATCAGTCCGATCAGGGCGAGCGCAATACCGGCCACGCCGACCCAGGCAGTGCCGTGCGGCAGCAATATCAGTGCGCCACCCGCGACGGTGCCACAGACGATCGACAGAAACGTCGTCGCCTCGATCACGCCGTTGCCAGCGACCAGTTCTTCCGCGGCGAGATGCTCGGGCAGCAGGCCGTACTTCACCGGCCCGAACAGCGTGGCCTGCACGCCGAGACCCGTCAGCACGACCAGCAGGCCTGGCACGCTCTCGGTCAGGAACGCTGCGGCCGCCGCGGCCATCAGCAGCACCTCGGCCAGTTTGTAGACCAGGACGACGCGCGGCTTCGGAAACCGGTCCGCCAGCTTGCCCGCGGTGGCGGAGAGCAGAATATAGGGCGCGATGAACAGCGCGCCAGCCAGCGCCGACAGCCCGACACCGCCGACGCTGAGCTCGAACAGCGCCAGCACGACCATCGCGTTCTTCACCATGTTGTCGTTGAGCGCGCCGCAGGACTGCGCCAGCACCAACGGCCACAGGCGGCGGGTCTTCAGCAAGCCGAGGGGCGAGACGGACATGGCGGTGTCCCTTTCCTTCACGACAGAGCGCGCCAGCACATGGCGACGATATCATCGGCACGTTGCAACAGTCCGCCCTGTAGGCGGCCGTAGAGGCGGGCAGTGGCCGGCTGGACGATCAGACCGATCAGCGCCATCGCCATGAGTTCGGGCTCGCGGCGGGGGATTTCACCGGCCTCCATGGCACCGGCGACGGCGCGGCAGATCACTTCGACCGGGTTGCGTTCGTCGCGCGCCACGTCGCGCAGGAAGCCGTGCTGTGTCATGATCAGGAAGCGGAAGCGCACGTTGTCCTCGTCGTGCAGGCGGCAGATGGCGCGGACCATGCGGTCCAGGCGGAGGCGGAACGGCCCGGGTCCGGCGGCGGCCTCGGCCAGCAGGGTGCCGTATTCGGCATAGCCCTCGTGGAACAGCCCGGCGACGAGGGCGTCCTTCGAGGCGAAGTGGGCGTAGAGGTTGGACGCCTTCATGTCGCAGGCGGCCGCGATGTCGCGCACCGAGACCGCGTCCACGCCATGCTCGACGAACAGGCGCATGGCCTGTGTTCTGATGAGGTCACGTTTGCCGCCTGGTTCGCGCATGGGCTTTCGTTTAAATGAACGATCGTTCGTTAATATGTGACCAAGTCTGCGTCAAGCGATGCTTCCGGACTGTGCAGGGGTCGCGGTGGGCGCCGGCAGGGGAACCGGGCGCAGCAATTGGCGTGAAGCCGTGGCACCCGCAGTCTTGACATTTGGCGCGACGTTTCATTTTCTTGAGCAAGGGGTTGACCGCGATCGCCCCGTGAGGCTTTGGCCGAAGTATCGCGTCTCCGAACCTCTAAATGAGGAAGGGACGCTCATGGCCACGCCCGACGCTATCACTGTCACTCAGCTCGCCCGGCTCGTTGGAATGCCCGACGCGCCTGTGTTGGTCGATGTTCGCATCGACAATGATCACGCCGCTGATCCACGCATGCTGCCGGCGAGCGTGCGACGCGATTATCGCACCGTTTCATCCTGGGCCGGCGATTATGCCGGCCGGTCTGTCGTGGCGGTCTGCCGGCGCGGGCAAAAACTGGCGCAGGGCGCCGCGGCGTGGCTGCGCCACGCAGGCGTGCGCGCCGAATACCTGGAAGGGGGGTTTGAGGCCTGGGTGGAAGGCAAAGGTCTGCTGGTCCGGCCAGACCACGTGCCGGAACGGGATAACCAGGGGCGCACCGTCTGGGTCACACGCACCCGGCCTAAGATTGATCGCATCGCCTGCCCGTGGCTGATCCGTCGCTTCATCGATCCATCTGCGGTTTTTCTTTTTGTCGCTCCTGCGGAGGTCATGGATGTGGCGGACCGGTTTCGGGCAACGCCGTTCGACATCGAGGGACAGATTTTTTGGAGCCATCGTGGCGATCGCTGCACGTTCGATGTGATGGTCGAGGAATTTGGATTGCACTCCGCTGCCCTCGACCATCTCGCTCTTATCGTGCGCGCCGCAGATACGGCGCGTCTTGAGCTTGCGCCCCAGGCGGCCGGTTTGCTCGCTGCGTCTCTCGGCCTGTCGCGCATGCACAAGGACGATCTCGTGCAGCTGGATGCCAGCTTCTCCCTCTATGACGCTTTCTATCGTTGGGCGCGTGATGCGGCCAGCGAGACCCACAACTGGCCGACGCCAGTGGCCGGAGGTCGTGCATGAGCGCGACCGCCAAGCCGGTCATAACGCTCGCCGCCGATGAGCCGGCGACGGGACATGGCATCAGCTTCGCCGATGCGTTCAAGGTTTGGCTGCGTGTTGCATTGCTCAGCTTCGGCGGTCCGGCCGGACAGATCGCCGTGATGCACCGCATCGTTGTCGAAGAGCGCCGCTGGATCTCCGAAGCCCGCTTCCTGCATGCGCTGAATTACTGTCACCTCCTGCCGGGACCCGAAGCGCAGCAGCTTGCCATCTACATTGGCTGGCTCATGCACAAGACGCGCGGCGGTCTGGCAGCCGGCGTTCTGTTTGTCGTGCCGGGCGTCATCGCTCTCATGGCGCTCAGCTGGATTTACGTCATCTGGGGCAATGTCAGCTTCGTCGCCGGCTTATTCTTCGGCCTCAAGACCGCGGTGCTCGCCGTCGTCATCGAGGCCGTGCTGCGCGTCGGCCGCCGCGCCCTGAAGTCAAAGCTTGCCGTCGTTATCGCGGCCGCGGCTTTCGTCGCGTTGTTCTTCTTTGCCGTCCCCTTCCCGCTCGTCGTGGCGGCCGCGGCTATCATCGGCTTCGCGGCGGATCGTCTGGGCTATGCCATGGGCGGTCACGCCGCCCACGGCAAGGATGATGATCTTTTAGGTGAGCAGATCCCCGATCATGCCCGACCGTCGCTTGCACGTGCGGTCAAGGTGGTCACTGTCTGGGTGCCGCTGTGGCTCGGGCCGGTCGCACTGTTGTTTTTGTTCCTCGGCCGCGACAACATTTTCACGCGGCTCTCGGTGTTCTTCAGCGAGGTCGCGGTGTTCAGCTTCGGCGGCGCCTATGCTGTGCTCGCCTATGTCGCGCAGCAGGCCGTCGATACATATCATTGGCTTCGTCCCGGCGAAATGCTGGCGGGCCTCGGCATGGCCGAAACGACACCCGGCCCGCTCATCATGGTCGTGCAGTATGTCGGCTTTCTCGCCGGCTACCGGACGCCTGGCACCCTGCCGCCTCTGCTGATGGCGACGCTGGCGGGATTGCTTGTCACATGGATCACCTTCACGCCCTGCTTCCTCTGGGTCTTTCTTGGCGCGCCTTACGTGGAAGCCCTGCGCGGTGTGCGTGCTCTCGGTGCCGCCCTGTCCGCCGTCACGGCCGCCGTCGTCGGCGTCATTCTCAATCTCGCCGTATGGTTCGGCGTTCATGTGATCTTTCGCGAAACCGGGGCGTGGCAGGGCTTCGGGCTCAAGCTGAGCGTTCCGGTTCCATCGAGCCTTGACGTCTTCGCGATGCTTCTGGCGATAGCGGCCGCTCTCGCCATTTTCCGCTTCAAGGTTGGCATCATTCAAACGCTGCTCGCCTGCTCGCTCGCGGGGGTGGTGCTGCAGTCGGCCTTCGGAGTGGTGCCATGACATCGGACACAGTCGGAAAGCTCGCGCTGCTCTGGCGTGGCGATCCCGAAATCCGCCGCCAGGCGACGCCGGCAAACAATCGCTGGAATCAAATCTTCACGGCGCTCGCAGCGCTCAACATCGACGCGGAGCCGGCCGTTTACTGCGAAGAGGCGGCCAATGAGGTGCGCGATCAGCTTCTCAAGATGGATGGTGTGCTTGTTTGGGTTGATCCGCTTTCCGACGGTCGAACCCGATTTGAACTCGATGCGTTGCTGCGGGAGATCGCGTCCCGTGGAATCTGGGTAAGCACCCATCCTGACGTGACGCAAAAGATGGGTGTGAAGGAGGTGCTCTACACGACGCGGCATCTCGGCTGGGGCGCGGATACCCGTCTCTATCGCACCTTCGGTGCATTCCGCGACGAATTTCCGCGTCGCCTGGAGACAGACGGGCCGCGCGTCATCAAGCAAAACCGCGGCAATGGCGGTCAAGGTGT
The DNA here is from genome assembly GCA_963799415.1 of uncultured Alphaproteobacteria bacterium. Classification (GTDB taxonomy): domain Bacteria; phylum Pseudomonadota; class Alphaproteobacteria; order Acetobacterales; family Acetobacteraceae; genus JAMXLO01. Next base: position 248,893 of record CAWCXI010000034.1, read on the forward strand.
ATGGAAAGTCGAGCTCGCCCCACCAGCCCAGCGAAGAGGCGACGCCGTCGTGTTGGAAGCCCGGCGGGGCAGTGAACCGAAAACTCTACCTCTAACTGAGTTCATGGTGAGCTGCGCTGCCTATTTCGCGGACAATGGCTGCATCATCGACCAGCCATTCCAGGAGCGGCTGCCGGACGGCATGATCCGGTGCTACATGGGCACCGACAAAGTCGTCGGTTTCGGGCATCAGCTTATCAAGGCGCTCATGCCGCCGCCGCCGCAAGGCGCTGCATCGCCCGAGGCGCAGCCAGGCCCCCGCATCATGCATCCGGCGACGGCGCCTGAATTCCAAGCGCTGCGGCTCAAGATGGAGAACGAGTGGACTCCGCAGATGGCGCAACTTCTCGGCATCGAGCGCGATGCCCTGCCAATCATTTGGGATGCCGACTTTCTCTACGGTCCGCGCACCGCTGCCGGCGACGACACCTATGTGCTGTGCGAAATCAATGTGAGCTCCGTGATGCCGATTCCTGAACAGGCACCGGCGGAGATCGCCCGGCTCGCGGGGCAAAGGCTTGCAGCACGGAATAGCGGCATGCGACACGCGTAAGTAGGCATTGACAGCAAGAGGAATGGCAAATGAAGCGTATCGACGTTGATCAGTCCTTCCCGGCGTTCATGAGCCGAGGTGTCGTGCGCGTTGCTTGCGCCGCCGCATTCGCGAGTGTGATCGGCCTCGCTACCTTCCCCTCCTCCGCCGCCGAAACCGACTGGAGCAAGGTCGCTGCGCGCGCTTGGCAAATCCGGCGCGGTCATGCCGGGCGAGGTTTATCGGGTGGGCATGCCGCGCACCGATCTGCATGTCACGCTTGATGGTGTCGAACTGAAGCCGACGCTGGCGCTCGGCTCCTGGGTTGCCTTCGAGGGCACGGGCTCCGATACCATGGTGATGGGCGATCTCGTGCTGACCGAAAGCGAGATCAGCCCGGTGATGAAGCAGCTGCTCGCCGGCGGCATCGAGATCACGGCTTTGCACAATCATCTCCTGCGCGCGCAGCCAGCAACCTTCTACATGCATGTGCTCGGGCACGGCGATCCGGTGAAACTGGCGACGGCATTGCATGAAGGCCTGGCGCTCAGCAAAACGCCGCTGGTCAACACGCCGCCGCCTGCAGCTGGTCCAGCACCCCCCAAGATCGATCTCGATACGGCGATGATCGATCAAACGCTCGGCGGCAAGGGTCAGATCGCCGGCGGGGTTTACCAGGTCAATATCCGCCGCGCCGAGACGATCAGGGATGGCGATATGAATGTTCCGGTTGCCATGGGCTCGGCCGAAGCCATGAACTTTCAGCCGACCGGCGACGGCACGGCCGCCATCACCGGCGATCTGGTGTTGACGGCGCAGGAGGTGAACCCGGTGCTGCGAGCGTTGCGGGACAGCGGCATCGAGGTGACGGCACTTCATAACCACATGCTGGATGATGAGCCCCGGTTGTTCTTCATGCATTTCTGGGCTCACGACGATGCGGCAAAACTGGCGAAGGGCCTGAGGAGCGCTCTCGACAAGATCAATGTCGTTCGTAGCTAGTGGGTCTCATGTTTCCGAAAAGGCATCTTGTCGCCATCGTGGCGGCGCTTGTTTGCATGATGGGTGACGGCCGCGCTGCGGAAGTGCCGGCACCGCTCGTGCTGGAGCGCACGATCGCACTGAAGGGCGTGACGGGGCGTATTGACCATCTGGCAGCCGATCTCGCACGTAAGCGCCTGTTCGTGGCTGAACTCGGTAACGGCACCGTGGATGCGATCGATCTTGCGTCAGGCGCCGTGATCCACCGCATCGAAGGCCTCAAGGAACCGCAAGGCCTCGCCTATGCACCGGCTGCCGATATTTTGGCCGTGGCCAGCGCCGGCGATGGTTCGGTGCGCTTGTTCCACGGTGCCGAACTGTCTCCCGCTGGGACGATCGATCTCGCCAATGACGCGGACAATATCCGGATCGACACGCGAACCGGGAACCTCGTGGTCGGCTATGGAAGCGGGGGCCTGGCCGTGATCGATCCGACAAAGGCATCGGTCCTAAGCCGCATTCCGCTGCAGGCTCATCCAGAGGGCTTTCAGCCCGAAGTTTGCATTTGTGAACTGCGCAAGAGGTTGATTTGATTCCATGATTTGGAGATCAGCCTTTCGGGCTACTGGACACGCGTTGGTTGGATGTTAAGCAGCCTGAATGCGTCCTCCTGGAGCTTGGTTGGCTCGGCATACAGCGTGAACCGATGCGCGAGGCGAAGCGGCACGCGCATGGTGTTGCGGGTCAGTGTGCCTAGATGCGTCATGAGGCCGGCGAAGCCCATGACGCGCAGACCGTTGGCTGAGCGCTTTGTCGCCTTCTTGGCCTTGGCGAGCTCGGATGGCTCGGTGCTGACAATGGGGGAGGATCGTTCTGCCCTCGCGGCAGCACGCCCGGTGTCATGGAACAACAGCGGTGCCAGGGCGTCTCGCAGATGCCATTCGACATGATAGGCGAGCATGCACAGGAAGACGTGGGCGCGCACCCGCGGTGCGGTCCAATGGCGGATCGGGCGGATATCGAGATCGACGGTCTTCAGGCTGCGGAAGGCACGCTCGACGCGGGACAGGTCCTTGTAGGCCTGCACCGCTTCATTCGCATCGAGCTGCTCGGCCGGCACGGATGTGCGGATCACGTAGATGCCGTCGAGACGGGCCTCCTGTTCTATCTGCTGCGTCCGGCGCTGGAAGGCGAAGTGGCCGTCGCGGATCTCCACGGCGAAGTGCTTGGCCATCTTCCGACTGTTCACCACGCCACCGACCGCCAGGCCGATCTCAGCGGCACTGCGCAGCGGCGAGTGCCTGCGGCGGACCTGCGCCTGGATGCGGAGCAACTCGCGTTCGGTGGCGGCCAGCAGTTCCTCGCGCTTGCGCCCACGCTCGGCGGCGAGTTCGCGGTTGCGACAGACGATGAGCCGTTCGCCGGGGAACATCTCGGGCGCGCTGATCTCGGCCAGGTCGCGCTCGTCGAACAGTGACAGCTGCAACGGCCCGTTCTCTGTTGCCAGCGCCTGAATGGCCGGTGCCCGCAGGCAGGTGATCCAATCCACACCGGCCGGCTTGAGGTCTGCGCCGATCCGCGCCGAGGTGATCATGCCGCGGTCGCCGACCAGCACCACGCGGCTGATGCCGAAGCGATCCTTGAGCTTCTCGACCTGCGCGCTCAGCGTCGCCGGGTCGGCCGTGTTGCCATCAAACACCTCGACCGCAACCGGCAATCCGTCTCGTGTGCACAACACCCCATACACGATCTGTGGGCGATCACCGCGGTGATCACGGCTGTAGCCATGCTGCGCCAGCGGACAACAGCGACCCTCGAAATACGATGAACTCACGTCGTAGAGCACCAAGACACCATCCTGGAGATGCCGCCTTGCCAAGCCGTTCTCAATCCGCTGCTGGCGTTCGAGCAGCCAGTCCAGTGCCTCGTAGGCCTCGCGCTCCTTCACCTCGCCCAGACGCAGCACCGCGCCCAGGCTCGATGTCGCGGTCTCCTGGTCCACCGCGCGGACAAACCCGAGTTTGGAACGCGGCGTGATCAGCCGGTCCACGATCATCGCCACCACCAGATCGCAATGTCGCCGCGACTCCGCGTCCTTCGCCGTGCTCAGGATCAGCCGGTCCAGCGCGATCCTGCGAAGCATGCCGAGCGCCGCGGCCACGTGGCCATGCGGCAACGATCGCTCGATCCGCATCTCGTCCGGTCTGGTGCCGATCACCGTGCCGCCCCTGAGCAGCGCTCGCAGACCATCGACGACATCGTCCGGCAGTTTGCTCAGGTTGGCCAGCGTGCGCTTCTGCGCGCGTCCCTGCTCATCGCGGTAGCTCTCCCGCAACAGCACCGCTGGCGGCGACGTCCGATTGGGCACCGTCTCGATGAACATGGCCCGAATCGAATCACATCCCGGCCTATTTGGGAATCCCTACATGGACACAAAATCAAAAACTCACGAAGCTAACCCACAGAAAGGATTCGTCGTTCAAATCAACGCAAGTGAAAACTTCGGTTCAGCTGGACCCCGAGACCCGCCGTGCCTTTGTCAACGTGCCGGATGCCCGCCAGGTCGCGGTCGTCGATATGGATGCCGGGAGGCAGACGGCGAGTTGGCGGATGCCGGATCTTCGTGCGAACTTTCCCATGGCGCTCGACACCACGCACTCGACGATCGCTGTTGTCTTCCGTAACCCAGCGCGCCTCGTTGTCTTCGATGTGATCACTGGAAGACCGACCGGCACGCTCATGACCTGCGGGGATGCCGACGATGTCTTTTTCGACGCGAAACGCCGCCGTGCTTATGTTAGCTGCGGTACCGGCAACGTCGATGCTTGGCAACTGGACAGGTCCACGTATCGGCGCTTAAGCCTCCTCAAGACCGCCTCGGGTGCGCGCACCTCGCTGTTCGTGCCCGACCTCGACCGGTTGTTCGTCGCCGCCCGCGCGGGATTTTTCGGCCTAGGTTCGGACGCTGCCATTCTCGTGCTGCGGCCGGCGGACTGAAGCGCGCCAGAGTAAACCGAAACCCCCCAGGATGCCGCCTGCCTCCAACACCTGCAGGCCGGCGAGCGATGCGTAGTAGTGCCCCGATACCACTGCCTGGCGCCGCGCCATCATATTGGGACGGCGCGACCGACCTGGGCCGAACAGATAGGCCGGGTCGAGCAACCGCCTAGCCCGGCTGCTTGTCCTTGTCGCCCGACAGCGACAGTGGCACCCACTGCAAACCGTCCTGACGCTGGATCAGCATTAGCACCGACTTGCGGTTCTCCTTCTTCACGGTGTCCACCTTTTGCTGCACGTCGGCCGGTGACGACACCTCGCCCTGCTGCACCTCGACGATGACGTCGCCGGGCTTCAGGCCACGCTCCGCCGCACTGCTGTTCGGAGCGACATCGGTGATCACTACACCCTTCTGGTCGGTGCCGAGGGAGAACTTGTCCTTCATCTCCTGCGTGATCGGCGCGAGCTTCACGCCAAGACCGGAAATCTCGGTAGGCTTCTGCCCCTTGTCGGCCGGTGTCGCGGCAGCGACCTGCACATCGTCCGGCTTCTCGGCCAGCGTCGCCTGCACCGTGACCTGCTTGCCGTCGCGCCACAGCAACACGGGCACCGACTGGCCCACCTCAGAGTCGGCCACGATGCGGGGCAACGACCGCATCTCCTTCACATCCTGGTTGTTGAACTTCAGAATGATGTCGCCGTTGTGGATCTTCGCCTTGTCGGCCGGCCCGCCGTCGTTCACCCCCGCCACCATGGCGCCGCTCGCGTCCTTCAGGCCGAGACTTTCAGCGATGTCAGGCGTCACCTGCTGGATGCGGACGCCGAGCCAGCCGCGACGCGGATGGCCGAAGTCCTTCAACTGGGCCACGACCGCCTTGACCATGTTGGCCGGAATCGAGAAGCCGATGCCGATCGACCCGCCGGATGGCGAATAAATCGCAGTGTTCATGCCGATCACCTGGCCGTCCATGTTGAACAATGGGCCACCCGAGTTGCCGCGGTTGATAGCCGCATCGGTCTGAATGAAATCGTCGTACGGCCCCTGGCGGATGTCGCGCCCGCGCGCCGACACGATGCCCGCGGTCACCGTGCCGCCGAGACCGAACGGGTTGCCGATCGCCAGCACCCAGTCGCCCACTCGTTCCGCATCGGAATCACCGAACTGTACCGCCGGCAGCGGCTTGTCCGGCTTCACCTGCAGCAGCGCGATGTCGCCGGTCTCGTCGCGACCGAGCACCTTGGCCTTGAGCGAGGTGTTGTCCTGTAGGGTGACATTGATCTCATCGGCACCGTCGATCACGTGGTTATTGGTTACCACCAGCCCCGAAGGATCGATGATGAAGCCCGAGCCCAGGCTCTGCATGCGCCGTTCCGGCGCCGGCGGGTTGTCGCCATTCCCGCCGCCGCCCGGCGGCCGATTGCGGTTGAGGAAATCCTTGAAGAACTGCTCGAACGGCGATCCGGGTGGGAACATCGGGATTTCCGGCCCCGCGCCGGGACCACCTGGAGCGCCGGCGCGCGCCTGCAACGCCTGGGTGGACGAGATGTTGACCACCGCCGGCAACAGTTTCGCTGCCAGATCCGCGAAGCTGTCCGGAGCCGATCTGGCGTAGGCCGACGTGGATGGCACGCCGGCGGCAAGCGGCGCAGCCAGCGCCACGGCGAGGGCGATGGCGGCGGCGGATGGGCAGCGGATCAGGCGCATGGGCGAGAATTCCTTAGCGGATTGGCCGGATATGGCCCGGCGCCCGACGGCTGGCAACTAGGGACCCGTCGGGGTCGGCGGAGACTGAAGATAGCGCAGAAAATCGTTGTCGGGAGTAAGCACCAGGCGAGATGCGCCCGATTCAAATGAATCCCGGTAAGCCTGCAAGGTGCGCCAGGCGGAATAGAAGTTCACATCCTGCGAATAGGCCTTGGCCGAGATGCGGGTGGCCTCCCCCTCGCCCTCGCCCCGCAGCTTGTCCGCCGTGGCACGAGCCTCCGCCAGCAATACCGTCCGGTCGCGTTCCGCATCGGCGCGGATCTTCGCGGACGCTTCCGCCCCCTCGGCTCGCTGCTGGGCGGCGATGCGTTGCCGCTCGGACTGCATGCGCGACAGGATCGCCTGGGTGTTCTCCGGGGGCAGGTCGGCACGACGAATGCGAACGTCTTCGATCGAAACACCGAACTCCGGCATCTCCGCATTCACCTGGTCGCGAATGCTCGCCATGATGCGTTCGCGATCAGCCGACAACACGTCCAGCAGTTGGTTGTTGCCCAGCACACGACGCAGGCTCGCGGTGACGATGGAATTCAGCCGGCCCTGGATGGCAAACTGCCCAGGCCCGACCGCCTGATAATACTTCAGCGGATCGGTAATCCTGTACACGGCGAAACTGTCGACGATCAGTCGACGCTGATCGCCTAGAATGACCTCCTCGCCTGGCAATTCGACGCTGAGGAGGCGTTTGTCGAATTCGATGAGGCTCTGCACGAAGGGAAGCTTGGCCTTCAGGCCAGGGTCCCTGATCTGTCGCACAACCTCGCCAAACTGGGTGACCAGCACCTGCTCGGTCTGATCGACAGTGAACAGCGACCCGTCCGCCACCACGAACAGGACCACCAGCAATGCGATCAGCGCGATCAGAGGGCGGCTCATCGCGACGCTCCCGGCTGACCTTGGGATGGCCCAGGGGATGCGGCAGTGGAAGGCGAACTGCTGGGCGCCGCTGATCTCGGCGCTCCCGGCGCCGGAAGACTGAGCGGCAGGAATGGCACCAGGCCCTTCAGCTTGTCATCCACCACCAGCGTCGGCGACCGCGTCAGGATGTCCTGCATCGTCTCGATGTACATGCGCCGCAGCGTCACATCCTTTGCCTGTTCGTATTGCGCGAACACCGACAGGAAGCGCTGCGTCTGCCCGGTCGCCTGGGCGATCGACGCCTGTTTCGCACCCTGCCCCTCGGCGACGATACGCGCCGCATCGCCCCTCGCGCGCGGCACGATGTCGTTGCGGTAGGCCTCGGCCTCGTTGCGCATGCGTTCGGCGTCGGTGTTGGCGCGCTGCACGTCGCGGAAGCTTTCGATCACCGCATCGGGCGGATCCACGCGCTGCAACTGGACCTGGGTTATGTCGATGCCGGCGTGGTAGCGGTCGAGGATCTGCTGCGTCTGATTGTGGACGTCGGTCTCGATCTGCGCACGCAACTGGGTCAGCGCCGGCTGAATCGGCGTGCGCCCAATCACCTCGCGGATCGAACTCTCCGCGATCGCCTTCACCAGATTATCCGGGTCGCGCGTGCTGAACAGGTAGTCGGCGGGATTCTGCTTGATCTTCCAGAACACGGTCAGGTTGATATCGATGATGTTCTCGTCGCCGGTCAGCATCAGACTTTCGTTTGGCATGTCGCGGCCGCCCGGCTCGCCGCTGGTAACGCTGGTTTGCGCCGCGCCTGAGCGAAAGCCGATCTCGGTGCGATTGATCCGCGTCACCGCGGGCAGCAGGACGTGTTCGACCGGCCAGGGATAGTGCCAGTTGAGGCCAGGCTGCGTGACCCGGTTAAACGCGCCGAAGCGCATGACGACGCCGAGCTCGTCCGGCTGCACGCGGTAGATGCCGCTGGCCAGCCAAAGCGCCACGACGGCAAGACCGATCAGAGCGAGGCCGCGCCCACCGGTGAAGCCGCCGCGCGGTCCGCGCCCGCCCAGGATGGAGCGGATGTAGGCTTGGATTCGGGCGATGACCGCATCGAGGTCGGGCAGCGGGCCCGGCCCACCGGGGCGTCCGCCGAACGGTCCGCCGGGACCGCCGCCCCAGGGTCCCCCGCCACCGGGTGGACGCTGTCCACCACCGCCGCTTCCACCGGAGCTGCCGCCCGGAGACCCCCACGGGCTCGGGCCACCACTGTTCGACATGCGGGCGTTCCTGTGCGATCTCGGCCGCGACGGGCGTTGGCGGATCGGCCGCCCTTCGCCATATCCACGCGACAGGCGGCATCACGGCGGCCTGCTTATCAACCGGCGGCAGAAGGTTTGCAAGCAGATGACGAAGCCCCCGACGTCTGACGCTTTGCGCGACGCATTGCGCACGATCAACGATCCCGCCTCCGGCAAGGACATCGTGACTGCCGGCCTGATCGAGGGGATCGAGTTGCGCGGCGGCCTCGTTCAGGTGGCGCTGCTGACCGACCGAGCGCACGCCGAGGCCATGGAGCCGGTGCGCCGCTCGGTGGAGACGCTGCTGTCGCGCCTGCCGGGCATCACCAATGCCACGGCGGTGCTGACCGCGCACAAGGCGCCGCCACAGGCCGCGCCTTCACGCGCCGCGCCGACCGGACATGGGCCCGGCCATGGACATGGGCAGAAGCCGCCGCTGCTGCTGCCGCAGGTAAAGGCGATCGTGGCGGTGGCCTCCGGAAAGGGCGGCGTCGGCAAATCGACGGTGGCGGTGAACCTCGCGGTGTCGCTGGCGCGGGCGGGCCACAAGACCGGATTGCTGGATGCCGACATCTACGGCCCGAGCCTGCCCCGCATGCTGGGCTTGTCGCGCAAGCCCGAGGTGCGGGGCGAGAAGATGATCCCGCTGCAGGCGTGGGGGCTCTCCTGCATGTCGATCGGCTTCCTGGTCGATGAGGAGACACCGATGATCTGGCGCGGCCCAATGGTGATGGGCGCGCTTGAGCAGATGATGGGTCAGGTCGAGTGGGGCGCGCTCGACATCTTGGTGGTCGATATGCCGCCGGGCACTGGCGACGCGCAGCTCACCATGGCGCAGCGCGTCGCGCTGACCGGTGCAGTGATCGTTTCCACGCCACAGGACATCGCGCTGGTCGATGCGCGACGTGGCGTGCGGATGTTCGAGCGAGTGCGCGTGCCAGTGCTGGGGCTGGTCGAGAACATGAGCCTCTTCGCCTGCCCATCGTGCGGACACGTATCGCACATCTTCGGCCACGGCGGCGCGCGGCAGGAGGCGCAGCGGCTCGGCACCGAATTTTTGGGCGAGGTGCCACTGCTGCTGGACATCCGCACGGCGTCGGATGCCGGCACACCTATCGCCGCGGCGGCGCCGGAAAGTGACGGCGCGAAGGCGTTTGCCGCGCTGGCCGAGCGAGTGTGGGAGAAGGTGTCTGGCGTCGGAGCGGTGCGAGACAGTGGACCGCGCATCGTCATCGAGTGACCAACGCTCCGTCGCGCCGGTCCGCGCCGGCCATCAGCTGTCTAGCTTGCGGGACAGCCTCAGCCTGCGGTCGCTTGGGCTCTTCTTGGCAACCTCGCCGCCCTCGACCGCTGCGTCAGGAGGAGCCACGGCCGGCTCGGGTTCCGCCGTCTGCACCTCGATTGGCTGAGCCGCGGCGGCCGCCTCGGCTCGCGCCTCATAATCAGCGGCCATTGCCAGCAGCCTCTGCCTTGAGGCTTCGCGGTCGGTGACCGCATCGGCCATCTCGCGAAACCGCGCAGCCTCCGAGCGAAGAAACTGAGGTGTCATGGAAGTCCCTTCTGGGTAGGCGCAGACGCCCCAAGGGCAGCCCGCGCGGAATCCGTCGTATGACAGTGGACGCGACTGGATATGAGCCCGCCACTCGCCAAGTGCAAGCTGCCCGATTTGAGCGACGATCCGGTCAGGTCAAGCGCGGCCAACGCTTCGCTCAAAGATAGACCGAGGACGGCCCCGGCCGGCTGCAGTTACGGCTTCTCCGGGGATCGCCGGCTTGCCTATGATCTGCGCGCGTCGGGGGTTCATTCTCGAAAGGCTCCAGGCAGACGGCACAGCTCCGGAATATCGCCGCAATGTATTGCTAATTGTAGTTACGGTACATAGCATTTACACCCGTATCGGTGAATTTGGCACGATGACGATCGGTTCTGGCTTGGGCGTCGAACTTCGGCCGGCTCCGCTCGAGTGCAGGCCATCCCTTTGCTTGACAATAAGAGAAATACTGGCGTGAGCTTACCCGCCGAGAACCGCCGACCCGATAGAGTCAGCGGATATAAGAAACGGAGAAAAGCCCAATGCAACCTCGCAAGCGCATGTTTGCGTCTGAGATCGTAATCCCGGTCGTAGCGCTCGCGGACTTGGGCGTCGCGCTCTCGACGCAGGACGGGTCACCGTAACAGGTACCGAATGGGCTCGTGTTCTCTGAGTTCAAAGGAGGATCGGCGAACGCGACTGTCATCACAGCCTGAGTGTCATGCGCGCGCCCGAAAGGCGCGACCCATAGAGACTGGAGACCTGCCATGGACAAGATCGAGACAGAGGAAGAGATCGACCACCATCGTCGTTGTCTCCTTGGCGGCGTTGCATTGACCCTTGCCGCAGCGCAGTTCGGCATGACCGGCACGGCAACCGCGCAGTCCGGCAGGGTGCAGCTTGCGACGAAGGCTTCCTTTGGCTCCCTGAAGCAGGTCGAAGCCGGCACGCTGAGTATCGGTTACGCCGATGTCGGTCCTGCCGATGGCTCTGTGGTGATTCTGCTTCACGGCTGGCCTTACGACATTCACAGCTATGTCGACGTTGCGCCGTTGCTGGCGTCGGTAGGCTATCGCGTGATCGTTCCCTATTTGCGCGGCTACGGAACCACGCGATTTCTGTCCAACGATGTGCCGCGCAATGGGCAGCAGTCGGTGGTCGCTGTCGACATCATTGCATTGATGGATGCGCTCTCCATCAAACAGGCTGTCATCGGTGGTTTCGATTGGGGTGCGCGCACGGCCAACATCATCGCTGCGCTTTGGCCCGAGCGCTGCAAGGCCATGGTCTCCGTGAGCGGCTATCTGATCGGCAACCAGGAGGCTGGCCGAGTGCCGTTACCGCCAAAAGCCGAGTTGCAGTGGTGGTACCAATATTACTTCGCCACGGAACGCGGTCGCGCGGGCTACAACAAATATCGGCGCGACTTCTCAAAGCTGATCTGGCAGATCGCGTCACCGAAATGGAAGTTCGACGACGCCACGTTCGATCGTACCGCGGCTGCCTTCGACAATCCGGACCATGTCGCGGTTGTGATCCACAACTACCGCTGGCGGCTCGGTCTCGCCGATGGCGAAGCAAAATACGACGAACTCGAAAAACGGCTGGCTGACGGCCCAGTTATCAAGGTGCCCACCATTACCCTGGAAGGGGATGCCAATGGCGCGCCACATGCGGATCCGGCTTCCTATGTTAAGAAGTTCGTGGGCAAGTATGCGCACCGGCTCATCAAGGGCGGGGTTGGACACAACCTGCCGCAGGAAGCGCCGCAGGCCTTTGGTCAAGCGATCATCGATGTCGCCAAGCTCTAACGGACTCAGAGCCTTCAGGCTGATCGGAACGAACATGATCCCGCGACGTTGTCGCGGCCAGAGCGGAGGTCACCCGACAAGACGATGGAGATAGCGATGCCGAGCCGGCGCTACGTGTTGTCCTGCTTACTCGGACCGGCCGCCCTCACCGGCGCGCTGCTCGCGGTCAACCGAGCCTCTGCGCGATCAGCCACCCCGGAGCTCGTCGGCATCGATGGATGGCTGAACACGGATGGTTCGCTGACCATAGCCGGTCAGCGTGGCAAGGTGGTGCTGGTCGAGTTCTGCACCTACACCTGCATCAATTGGCGGCGGACGTTACCCTACGTGAACCGCTGGCATTCGGAGTATGGGCCCCAAGGCCTGCAGATCATCGGCGTCCACACGCCCGAGTTCGAATTCGAACGCGTCCGTCCAAATGTCGAGAGCGCCATCCGCGAGCTGGACGTTCGCTTCCCCATCGCCCAGGACAACGAGTTCCGAACCTGGCGCGCGTGGAACAATCAAGCCTGGCCGTCGTTCTATCTTCTCGACCGCGATGGACAGGTTCGTCTCGTTCGCGAAGGCGAGGGAAATGCCCAGGAGATTGAGCGCTCCATTCGCAGCCAACTCGGTCTTGCGGGCGCCGGGTCGAGGGAACATCCATCGGACGACGCCGACCTGTCCCGGATTGGCACACCCGAGATCTATTTCGGGTCCCTGCATCCCACGCCGCAAGACCGCGCACAGTCGCCTCGGCAAGGCGAGGCAGCCTACGTCTTCGCCAAACGGGGTGGCGTCAGACTGAACGAGTACCAACTGGATGGAAGTTGGGCGCGCGGTGAGGAACCGCTCGTCCTTCGCTCACCTCGCGGACGGATTCGCCTGCGCTTCTCGGCGGCAAAGCTGTATGTGATCGCTGGTGCGTCCCGGCCAGCGCCGGTGCACGTCAGCATCGACGGTGGCAGGGAACGTACGGTCGAGGTCAGCATGCCGACACTCTACACGCTGCTCGATGGCGATGCTTACGGCGAGCACTTGCTCGAACTCGAGTGTGCGACGCCGGGCCTATCGCTGTTCAGCGCGACATTCGGTTAGCCGGACACAGCACATGCCCCGCGCCAATTATATTGCGTCCGCAGGAGGTCATCATGCCGCTCGCCCGAATCTCGCTCCGCCGTGGTAAGTCTGCTGCACACCTGGCTGCGATCCGTGACGCCATCTGTGCGGCTCTGCGCGAGACCTTCGACGTGCCGGAGGACGACCGTTTCATGCTGGTGACACAGCACGACGCGGAAGAGTTCGATTATTCGCCCCGCTACCTGGGCATCGCGCGCAGCGATGATCTGGTCGTCATCCAGATCACCGTGAGCAACACACGAACCGTCGAGAAGAAGCAGGCTCTCTACCGACGTATCGTGGAACGTCTTGCAGACAATCCCGGCGCGCGCCCTGAGGACGTGTTCATCAGCCTTGTAGAGGTTCTGCCGGAGGACTGGTCGTTTGGACACGGCCGCGCCCAGTACGTGGAGTCCGCCGGCTGAGCATCGCCACGAGTGATGCGGCATGCGTCTCCACCCACGCGTCGTGAGACCCGATCGCACCCGCCGGCGCGAAGCATTGCGACCGCACGTGCTTCAGTTCGACGGCTTGTCGATCACATCGACCGAGCGAACCTCGTCCGGCTCACCGTTGTAGATCACCAGCGACACCGTTTCCGTGCCAATGAACGCGCTGTGCGGCTTGCCCTTCGGATTGAGCCCATAGTTGCCCTCGGCGCGCAGCCGTTCACCCGACTTCGTTCCGCGCCCACCTTCAAGCCCAAATATGTGCTCATCCGACAGCGCCACGGCGACGATCCGGATCACCTTCGCCTCCGGCGGCGTGAACCGCACCAGCCAGGCAATCCCGCCGCCCTCGGCACGCCGATCGCTGAGAACCTTGAGCTGCACAACCTCCCGGCCATCAAACACAGCGTCTGGACCATAGAACGGTGCGCCAGAAACCCAGTCCATCTCCTCGGTATTCAGACTGATCGATTGCATCACATTTCCTCTCATCAAACTGCGAACGTCTTGCGCATGAAGATCCGCTCCACGCCGGGCGCGCTGGCGATGCGGCCGAATTCCTCCCAGCCGTGGCGCGCATAGAATTCCGGTGCCTGGAAGTTGACGGTGACGAGTGTGGCTGCCCGGCAGCCGCGCCGGATCGCCTCCTCCTCCGCCATGCGCAGCGCCCGACTGCCGACGCCGCCACCGCGCAGCTTTTTTGGCAGATAGAACAGGTCGAGAAAGAGCAGACCCATCGACGTCCGCCCAAGCAGACCGCCGGCAAGCTCGCCGGTGTCAGGGTCGTGAACTGTTACGGCCAGTGCGCGCCAGTCGCGCAGGCGTGACATCTCCGCGTTGTGCTCGGCCAGGCCCTCACCGAGCACGGTTTCCAGATGTGCATCCGGAGTATCCGTGAGAGTGATCATGGTGCTCCCCTATGTCGGTTGAGGTGGATAATGCCGGATGGCCACTGACAGCGTTCTGTCAGTAGTCTTGCGCCCATGCGACGCTCCGACCGGTTATTCGACATCATCCAGCGCCTGCGCACGGCACGTGGCCCCACCACGGCCGCGGCGCTGGCGGATGAACTGGAAGTGACCGTGCGGACCGTCTACCGCGACGTGGCCACGTTGCAGGCGCGCCGCGTGCCGATCGAAGGTGCGGCAGGCATCGGCTACATGCTGCGGCGCGGCTTCGACCTGCCGCCGCTGATGTTCAACACCGAGGAGATCGAGGCGATCGCCGTCGGCGCACGACTGGTCGCGCGCACCGGCGATCCCAGCCTGCACAACGCGGCCGAGAGCGTGCTGTCAAAGGTGACGGTGGTTCTGCCGGAGGCACTGCGCGCGCAACTGGCCACTGCACCGATCTTCGTTTCTACTACCGGCGCACCTGTGCCCGAGAGCATCGATCTCGCCGCGGTGCGCCAGGCCATCCGCGAAGAACGCAAGCTGCATATTATCTACGCCGACGAAAAAGGCGCACGCACGCAGCGGACGATCTGGCCCATCGCGGTCGCCTACTACGTACAGGCGACGTTGATCGGCGCATGGTGCGAGCTGCGCCAGGACTATCGGCATTTCCGTGCCGATCGCATCAGCGAGATGACTGTGCTGGAGGAGTGCTATCCGTCAGACAACGGCCGGCTGATGGCGGAATGGCTGGCACTGCGCCAGAATGACAGCGAAGCCAGGGAGTAGTAGCGCCATGCCCGCCTACATGATCGTGCAGCTCAAAGTCACTGATCCCGACAAGTTCGCCCACTATCGCGAGGCTGTGCCGTCCGTAGTGGAGGCCTTCGGTGGCCGTTACATCGTGCGCGGTTCGCCCGTCGAGGTGCTGGAAGGCAGACACGACGGCCGGCGCCTCGTACTCTTCGAGTTTCCATCGGTTGAGGCGATCAAGAAATTCTGGCACTCGCCGGAGTATGCGAGGGTGAAGCCGCTGCGGGACAATGCCGCAGAGGTTGACGCATGGGTGATCGCCGGCGTTTAGCGCGTCGGCCTTACAGTTGGAAGTTGGCAATGTCGGATGACATCCAGGTCGCAGTGGACACAGCGGGCGTAGCCGTGGTGACGCTGAACCGGCCAGAGAAGCGCAACGTCGTGTCGCTGGCGATGTGGCGCGCCCTCGGCGAGATCTACAGCGGCTTCGCGCAACGCAGCGACGTCCGCGTGGTGATCCTGACCGGCGCCGGCGGTCACTTCTGCGGCGGCGCCGATATCTCCGAATTCGCCAAGGTGCGAAACAACGTGGCAGACGCCCGCGTCTACGGCGAGGCCGGCCGGGCGGCCACGCGAGCGATCATCGACCTGCCGCAGCCCACGATTGCCGCAGTGCACGGCTATGGTGTGGGGGGCGGTTGCGGACTGGCGTTGGCCTGCGATCTGCGCGTGGGCGACGCGACGACGCAGATGGGCATCCCGGCTGCGCGGCTGTCCATCGTCTACGGCACGCTCGACTGCAGCCTGCTATTGCGCGCGGTCGGGCTGGCGAAAGCCAAGCTGGTGCTCTACTCGGGCCGGTATTTTCCGCTCGATGACTGTCGCTCGATGGGACTGATCGACGTGGTGTCGGAGCAGGGCGCGCTTCCCGGCGCGCATACACTCGCGCAGGAACTGTGCACCCGCGCGCCGTTGTCGCAACGCGGCGCCAAGGTCGTGCTCGAGGCGCTGGATCGCGGCGAGGTGGAGCAGCGCGCCGCGGAGATCGCCGCGTTGCAGGAGGCAGCAGTGAACAGCGAAGACCACCGCGAGGCGCGCCAGGCATTCCTGGAAAAACGCACGCCTGTGTTCACGGGGCGCTGAAGATGGATGCACAGTTCCAGCCGTTGGACCGCGCGAAATTTCGCGATCCATTGCTTACCGCCAAGGGCGAGACCCGCGCGCAGGTGGCGCTGCGTTCGCTCGATACGCTTTGGTTCAACACCGGCACGCTGTGCAACCTGATTTGCCGCAACTGCTACATCGAATCATCGCCGCGCAATGACCGGTTGGCCTACCTGACGCGCGACGAGGTGCGCGGGTACCTGGACGAGATCACGCACAAAGGTTTGCCAACGCGACTGATCGGTTTCACCGGCGGCGAGCCGTTCTTGAACCCCGACATCATCGCAATGCTGCAGGACGTGCTGTCGCGCGGCTTCGACGCTCTGGTGCTTACCAACGCGATGAAGCCAATGCGGAAGCTGCGGCCCCAGCTCTTGGCATTGCGCGAGCCCTATGGTGCGCGCCTGCGCATCCGCGTGTCGCTCGACCACTATGCGCCTGCGGTGCACGAGGCGGAGCGGGGACGGCGCAGTTGGGGGCCAACAATCGATGGTCTGGTCTGGCTTGCGCGCAACGGGTTCACTCTCGACGTCGCCGGCCGGCGTTTCTCCGGCGAGCCGGAGGAAGAACTGCGCGCCGGCTTCGCACGGCTCTTCGCCGAACTCGATGTCCCGGTCGATGCGGCCGATCCGGTGCGGCTGATGCTGTTCCCGGAGATGGACGCACAGCGCGACGTGCCGGAAATCACCACCGCCTGCTGGAGTATTCTGCACAAATCACCGGACGACGTGATGTGTGCCTCCGCCCGCATGGTAGTAAAGCGACAGGACGCAGCAACGCCAACGGTCCTGGCCTGCACACTGCTCGCGTACGATAAGCAGTTCGAGCTTGGCCACACTCTGGCCGACGCGGCTCGGCCTGTTTCACTCAACCATGCCTACTGCGCTTCGTTCTGCGTACTTGGCGGAGCGGCCTGCAGCCGCTGACAGTCACGCGTGCCCGGCGGCGCCCGACAGCAGCAGCGGATCGATGTTCAGCTTGCCCAGTGCGCGGCGCCACTTCGTGTCGTGGGCGCCGTCAAATACGATGGTCTCGTCCGCCGGCACCGACAGCCACGCATTCTGCTGAATTTCGGCGTCGAGCTGGCCCGGCCCCCACCCCGCATAGCCCAGCGCCAACAGTCCCTCACGCGGTCCGTTGCCCTCGGCGATCGCCTTCAGCACGTCGAGGCTGGCGGTCAGCGCCACCGTTTCGTCAACCCGCAGGCTGCCCTCGCCGGTCCAGTCCGTGGTGTGCAGCACGAAGCCGCGCGCGTTGTCCATCGGCCCACCGGAGCACAGTGTTATTCGACGAGCCGGTGGCACCGGCGCCACCTCGAGTTGGCGCAGCAGATCATCGAACCTCGGACGTTGCAGCGGGCGATTGAGCACCAAGCCCATCGCGCCTTCCGGCGTATGCGCACAAAGGTAAATCACGCTCTGGGAAAAGCGCGGATCCTCCATCGCCGGCATTGCAATCAGCAACTGCCCGGTCAGGAAATCGGCCGCGGACGGACGGCTCGTGGATTTGCGCCTCTGCACCATGCCGGTGAATCTGGTCCTGTCGGCACGGCTGTGCAAGCGCCTTGCTGGGGTGGCGTGACTCCGCCTGCGCCTGGGGCTAGGAGTCGCGAGCTGACAAGCCAGAGGGGAGCAAAGAGCCAATGACGATCAAGGTCGGTGATCAGATTCCATCCATGAAGTTGATGATGGGCACCCCGGACGGGCCCAAGGAGACCTCGACCGACGAAGTCTTCAAGGGCAAGAAGGTGGTCTTGTTCGCGGTACCGGGAGCATTCACTCCAACCTGCAGCGTCAAGCACCTGCCGAGCTTCGTGCAGAACGCCGATACCCTCAAGACAAAGGGCGTTGACACGATCGCGTGCATCGCGGTGAACGACGCTTTCGTGATGGCGGCTTGGGGCAAGGAGCAGGGGGTGGACGGCAAGATCACCATGCTGGCCGACGGATCAGCCGCATTCACCAAGGCACTCGGCCTCGAACTGGACCTGATGGCACGCGGCATGGGAACCAGAAGCCAGCGCTACGCACTGATCGCGCAAGACGGCAAGGTGACGCATCTCGCCGTCGAAGCACCTGGCGGCTTCGAGGTCAGCAAGGCTGAATCGATCCTGGCCCATCTCTGATCGTTCAACGGCGGGACAAAGGCGGGCGGCACACAGGCACCATCCGAAGTCCGCCCGCGTCACTCTTTCGGCACATTGAGCTCCAACTCGGCAAGCCACGCATTGGCGTTGCCGTCCGACGGCGCGCGCCAATCGCCCCGCGGTGAGAGCGAGCCACCGGCACTCACCTTCGGCCCGTTCGGCATGGCCGACCGCTTGAATTGGCTAAATGCAAAGAACCGGCGCAGGAACACCTCCAGCCATTTGCGGATCGTCGCAAGGTCGTAGCTGCCACGCCGATCGGCGGGGAAGCCAGGCGGCCACTCGCCCTTCGCGATATCGCCCCATGCATGCAGCGCGAGGAAAGCGATCTTCGACGGCACCATGCCGTGGCGCAGCGTGTAGTACAAATTGAAGTCCTGCAGCGCATACGGGCCGATATATGCCTCGGTGCTTTGCGGCGTTTCGCCTTCCTTGGTCGGCACCAGTTCCGGCGTGATCTCGGTTGCGAGGATCGCGTCCAGCGTCGTATCCACGTCCGGCTCGAACTGGCGCGAACTGATCACCCAGCGGATCAGATGCTGGATCAACGTCTTCGGCACACCGGCATTGACGTTGTAGTGCGCCATCTGGTCGCCGACGCCATAGGTGCACCAGCCCAGCGCCAGCTCCGAAAGATCGCCGGTGCCGATAACGATGCCACCATGTTGGTTCGCCAAACGGAACAGGTAGTCGGTGCGCAACCCGGCCTGCACATTCTCGAAGGTCAGGTCATAGACCGGCTTGCCCTGCGCGAAAGGATGGCCGATGTCGCCCAGCATGCGCTTTGCCGCCGGGCGGATATCCAGTTCCTGCCAGGTCACCCCGAGCGATTCCATCAGACGGATCGCATTCGCCTTGGTGTGCGCCGAGGTGGCGAACCCGGGCATTGTGTAGGCGAGGATGTTGCTTCGCGGCAGCCCGAGCAGATCGAGCGCTCGGCTGCACACGATCAGCGCATGGGTGGAATCGAGTCCACCAGATACGCCGATCACCACCCGCTGGATGCCGGTCGCACGCAGCCGCTGCGCTAGGCCGGAGACCTGGATATTGTAGGCCTCGTAGCAGTCCTGCTCCAGCCGCGCGGGATCGGCAGGCACGAAGGGATAGCGCTCGACCTTGCGCTCCAGGCCGATATCGCCACGCGGCGGATCGAGCCTGAACGCAATGCGGCGGAAGGTGTCGGGATTGCGACGGCGATTGGTATCGAAGCTGCCCATCTGCATGCGCTCATGGCGCAGCAGGTCGAGATCGATATCGGCCTGTGCGAATTGGCTGGAGGATGGGAACCGCTCGGTCTCCGCCAATGTGGCGCCGTTCTCGAAGATCGAGGCCTGGCCGTCCCAGGCGAGATCGGTGGTGGACTCACCGGCACCCGCCGCGGCGTACAGGTAGGCCGCCACACAGCGCGCCGACTGGGACAAGCACAACAGCCGCCGTGTCTCCGCCTTGCGGATCGTGATGTTGCTGGCCGACAGGTTGGCGAGCACGGTCGCACCCGCCAGCGCGGCGTGCGAGCTGGGCGGCACAGGTATCCAGACGTCCTCGCAGATCTCGGCATGCACCACCAGACCCGGCACGTCCTCGGCGGCGAACAGCAAATCGGTGCCGAATGGCGCGGTCAGTGCGGCAACCGTGATCTCCCCTCCCACCATCCCGTCGCCCCCGACGAAATGCCGCGGTTCGTAGAACTCACGGTAGTTGGGCAGATGCACCTTGGGCACCGCGCCCACCAGCCTGCCGCGATGAATTGCGACCGCGCAGTTGTACAGCGCGCCGGCATGGCGTAGCGGCGCACCAACCAGCAGCAGCGGCAGCAGGTCAGCCGACGCCGCCACGAGTTCCTCGACAGCCTGCTCCACCGCATCGAGCAGCGTGGTCTGGTGCAGCAGATCGCTGATCGCGTAGCCTGAGACGCCAAGTTCTGGGAACACCGCCAGCGCCGCGCCGCGGGCGTGACACGCGCGCGCCACGTCAAGGATCGCAGCCGCATTCGCCGCTGGATCGGCCAGCGTGCAGCGCGTCGTGCAGGCGGCGACGCGGGCCAAGCCGTAACGGTAGATCGAGCGGAACTCGGTTGGGACGCCCATCGGGGGCCGGTCACCCGCTTATGTTACACACGCAATATGGTGCATGGCAGCAGCGGCGTCACCCGCACGAGCTGCTCAGCCTATACGACGGCCACCGACCCGCGGGATTCCGCCGGCTCGGGGTCGCGCCGCCTCACCGGTGGTCGGATAGGCCAGCAGCGTCCGGCAAGCCGCGGCGGGCGGTAGGCCGAGAGGCAGCAGGCTACCTCGACGCATCGCGCGGATTCGCTCCGCCGGAGCACCCAGGTCGAAGGCCACCACATCCAACCCGGCCTGCCAAAGCTGCGTAAGCGTGTAGCTCCAGGTTTCCGGCCACAGGGCAGGCAGGAAGCCGAGGTCCGCGTCCTGTGCCCGGATCAGCTCGACAGCTTCGCCCTCCTCGTAGCGACCGGTGATGTGGACGGCACCAGTGTCCAGCAGGCGCTTGTCGTCGGACGTGTGCCCCACCACAACGAACTCCAACGCCAGCCGATGCGTGGCGACGTGGCGGGCGCAGGCCAGCAGGTATTCGTAGCCCTTCTCGATGCCGATGGCGCCGAGCACGACAACGCGCGTGCGCAATCGCCTGACACGATGATCCTCCGGGGGATGCGGCAGCGTGTCGTCCTCCCAAGGTGTCACAACGCAGGTGAGTTCTGGGAAGTAGTGCCGCAGCCGGGCCGCGACATCATGGCTCGGTACGACGACCTGCCGCGCTCCGATGAGCACCTTCCGAGAACGCAGCCGCAGGTGCGACGGCCCGATATCCTCGTCGATATTGCCGCCAATGTCCGAGTAACACGCTTCGCAGGCGTCCCCTCCCGGCTCGCCGCAATAGCGCTTGTCGGGTCCGACCAGCGTGACGCGCGGACAGACCCAGGCGTAGTCATGCACCACCACGTCGTACGGCACGTTCAGCGCATTGGCCAGCCCCAGCATTGCCGGATCATGGCCAATGAAGTGATGCAGTTCGATGCTGGCGGGCTTGTCGCCGCGCAAGAGCGCCTTGAGGTCGGCCAGGCCATTCGCCGTGTCGAAGCGCAAGTTGGGAAAATCCTCGCCGGAGCTGTCGGCGAGCCCGCAGGTCGTGCGGCCATACGGGTCGGTGGCAGGCGCCAGCACAATCGGCCGCACACCCGAGGCCGCGATTTCATGGCAACGCTCCGCTACCCGCCGCTTCACGCCACCGGAACGCGCGTGGGTGATCAATATCACCGCACCCTTGCGCGAGCGACGACCGCGCCAACGCAGAGCGTCAATACGGAAGCGCGACTGTGTCAGCGGGTCGGCATGGCGGAAGTTCGCGATCAGCCTGTCGTAGCCCGGATGCAGCCGATTCAGGATCGCCAGGTTGCGAGCCAACAACTGGGCCTTTGCGCTGCCGAACGAGCCGGCGCCGGCATGCGCCACGAACAGGCCGGGCACGGCCACATGACGCCAACCGAGGTGACGGGCGCGAATGCAAAAATCGTTCTCCTCACCGTAGCCCTGGGCGAACAGATCTTCGCGAAACAATCCGACTTCCTTCACGCAGTCGCGCCGGAGATAGACGCAGAATCCGTGTGTTGAGGGCACCTCCACCACCGCATTGCCGTTGGCACGGCGCGCCAGCCGATCGAGCCTCAGCGTGTCAGCTTCCTCCGGAACAGGATTTGGACCCTCCTGCCGCGGATAACTGAACACGGACGCATCGTTCGAGAATGGCGTCGCTGTGCCGATATCTGAGGCACTATAGGCCGCGTCAGCCAACCGCTCGGCCCAGCCCGGCGGCACCAAGGTGTCGCTGTTCAGCAGAATGACGTCGCGGTCGCCGGCCGCGCGAATGCCTGCGTTTGCGGTGGCGGGAAAGCCGCGATTGCTTGGTTGACGGCGCAGCACGATATGGCCGCGTTCAGCAAGTCCGCTCAGCGCGTCGACCAGTTTGTCTTCTGGCGATGCATCCTCGACCACAATGCAGCGCGCCGCTGTCGGCAACGAGGCCAGCACGCTGTCGATGCAGGCGAGCGTCTGAGCATGGCCACGGAAGACCGGGATGACGACAGCCACAGACGACGCCCGGACCAAACCTCTGGCAGCACGCCGAACACCCATGATATCGGCCGGCACCGCGGGCAGACGCAGATCGACTGCATTCGTTATCCGCCGAGAGGAGGCGGGAAACAACCGTCGTGCCAGCTCCGCGGCACCCGCCGCACTGCGCTGGTCCGCCAGTGGATCGAGCGGGCTGCCATACAAATGCCGGCCGCTGAAATCCTGCACCGCAATCGGTGCAATCCATGCCCGGAGCTCGGAAGCAGCAATATCCAGGCGCCGAGGACGCGCGAGCGGCTTGGCGTGCCGCAACTCAGGCGCCGGGTCCACGGCGACGGCATGCAGCGTGGTGCCGCGGGCATCCTGTATGGTGAGCAGGGGGGCGGAGTCCGGATCGTGTGGGAACCAGGCCCAGCCTGACAGGCCGCCATTGTCCGGAGTGACAAAACCTTCGACCTGGCTGATGACAAATGCGTCGAGCGGGCTACCCAACAGATCCCGCCCCTCTAGACATACCGAAATCTCCCGTGTGTGACGCCAGGATTTGGGTAACGGGTAGATGGCGCGCAGGGGCTCGCCGTCGCGTTTGCGTCCTCGCGGTCGCACGCCGAGTGACACACCATCGAGCCGGATCACCACCTGATCAACGTCGCCGCCTTT
This sequence comes from uncultured Alphaproteobacteria bacterium, assembly GCA_963799415.1. Taxonomy (GTDB): domain Bacteria; phylum Pseudomonadota; class Alphaproteobacteria; order Acetobacterales; family Acetobacteraceae; genus JAMXLO01. The sequence goes on from CAWCXI010000034.1 coordinate 271,962, forward strand.
GCCGAGCAGGGTCACGCGCAGGCGGCCGTCGGCCGACAGGGAGCACCAGCCGGGATCACCATGCGCCCATGTGATCGCGTCATGCAGACGGATATTGGTCGTGCCGCGCACATGGCCGTGGCGGGACAGCAATTCCCTCAGGTCCTGCGCCGCGAGATCGTGCTCGCTCATGCCGTGGTGCGCCGCAGCCAACCCCAGCCAAGCCTCCTGCACGTCATCGCGATTGGCGACCAAGGCAAAGGCCTCAGTCGAACGCGGATCGTTTTGGCTAAGGCGCGCAGCGCCGATCGCGAGCGTGATCTCGCCCTCGGAGGGCGCCAGCCGCTGGGCATATTCGTAATGGCGCAGCGCGGCGGTTACGTCTCCGCATTGCACAGCGGCAATGGCACGGTCGCAAGCATTCTTCACCGCGGCACTTTGATCGCTGCTCACGCTCGTGCCGGCCTCTCGTCGCTGGCTGTGTCCCGCAACGGCACGCTACGAACGAGCTGTTAACGAATTCTTGCCAAGGCCTCCGGTGGCGCAAATTCCGCTCAGCAGCACCGGATCGGCACGGAGGCATGGTTAACGAGGCGTGAACGGACCAACGCGATCAGTCATTCGCGATGCAAGCATCTGTGAGCAGGCGAATTGAATCCCGCACATTAATTCCTGCACAACACAAACGTCCCGCAGGAGCGGAATCCGCCCATGTTGAAATTGGCGCTGTTTTTTCTGGTTGTGTCGCTGGTCGCCGCGCTGTTCGGGTTCGGCGGCATTTCGGCTGCGGCAGCCGACATCGCACGCATCCTGTTCTTTGTCGCTATCGTGATCTTCCTGGTGCTTCTGGTCGCCGGTCTGATGGCAGGAAGCACGCTGTTCTAGCCGAAGTCTGATCGTTCTTTGTGCAGTGCACAGCAAATATTTGCATTTGCACTTTCCAGTGGCGCATGATCTTGGCTGATGAAATGCCGCACGGGCCGTCGATCCGGGCCGCCAAGCGATGTGGTCTTGCAGGATCATGGGCGCCCGGCGCAAGCCAGGGAGCGAGACCATGACCACGGTTGCCGCAATCCTCAGACACAAGGGCTATCAGGTCACCACCATCGAGCCGACAGCTACCATCGCCAGGGTGGTGGCCGTCCTGGCGGAATACCGCATCGGTGCCGTGCTGGTGGTTGATCGCGCCGAGCAGCTTCTCGGCATCGTCAGCGAGCGCGACATCGTTCGGTCGCTGGCCGCCAACGGCGCGCAAACCCTGGAAATGACCGCAGGGCAATTGATGACGCGGGCACTCCAGGTTGCCTATCCCGAGACCACGGTAGCGGAAGCGATGGCGAAGATGACGGTCGGCCGCTTCCGTCACATGCCGGTGCTGGAGCGCGATAAGCTGGTCGGGCTGATCAGCATCGGCGACGTGGTGAAGGCGCGCATCATGGAGCAGGAGGACGAGGTCGATAGCCTGCGGGCCTACGTCGCCGGCTCGGTCTGATCGGACGGCGTCACGGCTTGCCGCTTCAGGAGAGGCGGGCCGAGGTTGACGTCGTGCGGGCATTGCCGACAACGTGATACGGTACGCTTTACCGTGCCTTCATACCGGGATGCGACGATGTCCGGTCGAGGCAAAGGCGCTTTCGTGGCAATCACCGAACGTCGTGAAATCGAGTTCGACTTGCGTGCCGTGCAGCTGGCGCTCGAATGGTCGCCGCGTTCGGCGCAAGCGTTCGGTCTGCCGCCACTGACACCGCACGCCGTCCGCTGCAATGCTGCCGAAGGCACGGTTGAGGTGACCTATGGCGAGCTGACCTCGACGCGCGTGTTCATGCTGCGCGCAGAGGCGGTGGGAGCGATCCTCATCGCGTATTGCAACCGCGCCGGCATGCCAATGCCGCGCGCCGCCGACAAGGGCGTGCGGATCGAGCGCGACCACGTCGTCGTCGTGCTCACGCTGCGGATCGCGGGAACGCCGCCACCGGAAGTACCAGAGTGTACCATCACTCGGGTACCGGAAGCCGTGCGCGCGTGGTCCTGGATCGAAATGGAGCACTGAGCGCCCTTGCCGGCCTCCGGCGCCCAATCCAAAGTGGCATAATAGTCGCAAGGGGGGCGCATGACGAACCGGATCGAGCTGCGGATCGCCGAACGCACGCCGTTTGCCGACAACCACTCGTTCGGTGATGTGGGCGCCTATGAGCGGCTGTCCGGCCGCGCGCATTTTGCCGTCGATCCGCAGGCGGCAGCCCAGCGGGACGTGGTCGATCTCGACAAGGCGCCGGCGAACGACAGCGGTCTGGTGCGCTTCGCGGCCGACTTCATGATCCTGAAGCCGCGTGACATGCGGCGGGGCAACCGGCGGGTGTTCTACGACTACGGTAATCGCGGTCACAAGCGCGCGCTGCAGTTCTACAACGACGCGCCACACAGCAACGCGCCGATCACGCTGGCGCACGCGGGCAACGGCTTCTTCATGCGCCGTGGCTACGCGGTGGCGTGGCTCGCGTGGGAGGGCGACATGCTGCCGGGCGACGGCCGCATGGTGCTCGACGTGCCGGTGGCGAGCGATCACGGCTCGCCAATTACCGGACGCATCCGCGTCGAATATATCGCCGACGTGCCGGGCATCACCTGTTTCCCGCTTAGCGGCAGGATCGCGGCGCATTCCTATGCCACTGTCTCGCTCGACACGCGCGATGCGTTGCTGACCCGGCGGCGCTATCCATACGATACACCGGAGGCGATTGCGCACGATCAGTGGCAATTCGCCTGCGCCGAAGTCAGGGGTCGGCGGCGAGACACAGTCGGTGGAACGAGCAGTGGTGCCGTCCGCACGGCACATCTACCTGCCGGCCGGCTTCCAGCCCGGCTGGATCTATGAGCTTGTGTATACGGCGTGTGATCCGCTGGTGCATGGCCTCGGACATGTCGCGGTGCGCGACTTCATCAGCTTCCTGAAATACGACGGTTCCGACGCCAACCCGCTGCGCGGCGTCGAGAAGGCGTACGCCTGGGGCCGCTCGCAGACCGGCCGTTGCCTGCGCGACTTCGTCTATCGCGGCTTCAATGCCGATGCCACGGGCCGGCGCGTATTCGACGGCGTGCTGCCGCACGTCGCCGGTGCGGGGCGGAAGTGGCTGAACCACCGCTTCGCCAGCCCGATCGTTTCGGGCGGACAGCAATACGAGGACCACTTCAATATCGCCGACAGCTTTCCGTTCTCCTATGCGTGGTCAACCGATCATCTGACCGGCAGACAGGACGCGATCCTGAAGCGGCCCGATACCGATCCGCTGGTGTTCCACACGCAGACCGCCACGGAGTATTGGGTGCGGCGCGGCTCACTGGCGCACACCGACACGCAAGGCAACGATCTGCCGCAGCCGGACTCGGTGCGCGTCTATTGCTGGTCAAGTTCGCAGCATTTCGCCGATCCGCTGCCGAAGGCGCCGTCACGCGGACTCGCGCAGAATTTCTCCAACGTCGTGTCCACGTCGATGTTCTTCCGCGCCAATCTCGATGCGATGGACCGCTGGGCGACCGATGGCACACCACCGCCGCCAAGCCGCATCCCGACACGGGCCGACGGCACGCTGGTCAGCGTCGAAGAATGGCGGCGGCAGTTTCCTGTCATTCCGGGTGTCGCCACGGCGATCTCGCCGAACGTGTTGCCGCTGCTGGATTTCGGCCCAGACGCGGAGCACGGAATCCTGCGAGAACCGCCGCGTCTCGTGCCGGCCGGAAACGCGCCGGACGGGCCGGGCAAGCAATACACGGTGCTGGTCCCCTCAGTGAACCATGACGGCAACGACGTGCCCGGCGTGCGCGCACCGATGGTGGGAGCGCCGCTCGGCACCTACACCGGCTGGAACCTGCGCGCCCGCGGCCATGGCCATGGCGCGCAACTGCGCTTCGAGGGCAGCTACATCCCATTCCCTGAATCCCCGCAGGAACGCCAGATCACCGGTGATCCGCGGCTCTCCATTCTGGAGCGCTACGCGGACAAAGCGGCCTATGTTGCCGCAATCACTGCGGCGGCGCGCGAACTCGTGGCGCAAGGGCTGATGCTGGAAGAGGATGTGGCACGGTCAGCCGAGGCCGCCGCCGACTGGGGAAGGCCGCGGCATGACGTGTCGCTGGATTAATTCCGCGGGCCGGAGCGCGTGCGGTGTCAAGGTGCCCTGCGCGGCTTACCGTTATGACACCGTGATCGCTGGTGTAACGAGAGCGCCGATCGTAGCGCCGCCGGCGCCTTGCGCCAGCAGCCAAAGATAGTAGGTGCCAGAGGTCGCTGGTGCGCTGAACCACTGCCCCCATCCGTTGGTCTGTCCGTCGGCGCCGGCCGCGATCAGGTTGGCGGTGGGAAGGTACAAACGGGCTGGCGGACCAGGCGAAGGCTGCCCCGGTTACTGCGGTCGGTGCAGCGGTCGCGGTCATGTTCACGCCTGTGTTCGGTGCCACAGCCGTGTTGTGAACCTGCTCGGACGCAGCCGTCCAACCTCCAGGTGCGACGGTGGCGCCCCAGGTCGTGCCGGTGGCGACGGTGGACCACGCGCTGGCACTTGCCGCGGCGCCGGTAGCCTGAACTCCGACGTCGATCGCGCTCGCACCCGTCAGACCGGCGATGGCGTAGGGACTGGTGACACCCAACACCGTTGTCCAGGCGCCGGCACCTGAGGGGCCATAGCGCAGGTTGTAGCCGGTGGCGGCACCATGAGTGCCGTCGGTTGCCGGCGCAGTCCAGGTGACGGTGAGATTGGCGTTGGTGCCGTCCGGCGGCGGCGCGACGGAGGTGATCGAGGGGGTGTTCAGAGCGGACGATGAACCCGAAGCGGTGGTCAGCGTACTGGTGGCAGACCATACGCTCGTGCCGGCGGTGTTCGCGCTTTGGATCCGGACGTCGATTGCTGCGCCAGTCGCCAGGCCCGACAGGTCGTACGGGCTCGTAACATCTGACACCGTTGTCCAGGCATTGGCGCCGGAGGGGCTGGACTGCAGGTCGAACGCCGTGGCGGCACTGTGCGCACTATCGACCGCCGGGGCTGTCCAGGTCACCGTCAGGTCGCTGCCGGAGCCTTGCGCCAGGGATGCGGCCTGCGGCGTGTTGGGCAGCATTGTCGTCGGGGCTGGCGTTGCCGCTGGCGCGGTCGGAAGAGGGACCATTACGGCCTGAGCCCGGTTTCCTGGAGTGCGAGAATATATGGACATGCTGCGGCGCGGCCCTTTGTATTCGGACAACAACGGATGTATGGCGTTAGTAAAACTTGTCAAGCAGTCAGAAAAAATAACATTAGGATAGCGCGCTCGACCGCCGGCGGGCTGCCCGGCCACATGCGACGCTTGGGTACGGTTGCTACCGGGTCCTCAGGAAGGTCGCCATCAGCGACCATCCGCCAGCAGCCGCTCGGGGACCCGCATCCCGAGGCGCAGCGGCACATTCCACACCTCGCGCACCGCACGCAAAGTGCGGAACCCGGCGTGCAGATATGTCGGCAGCGCACGCGGATGGTCGGCGGTGCAGGTGTTCACCGTCATGCCACGCGGATTCTGTCGCCATGCCGCATCCACCGCGCTGCGCAGGAACGGATGGCCGACGCCGGCACCGATCGCGTGCGGCATCAAGCCGAAATAGCTCAGGTTGATGTCCGGCCAGCCACGTCCGTCGAGTTCGAAGAAACCAGCTGGTTGGCCACCGCTGTAAAGCGCATGAAGCGACACGGCTGGATCACGCAGCAGCATTGCCAGATCACGGTCCGGCATGGTGCGCCGCAGCCACCACACGTAGTCGGCGCCCACCGTATTGTAGAGATAGCGGTAGAACCCGACCGTCGGCGATTGCACCTGCACCACCTGGTAGTCGATCGGCAGCCCTGGTGACGGCCCGGGCGGGGGGCGATCCATTCTGAGAAACGTCACTGTCACGGTGACGCGCGCCACCGGTTCCATTTCTATCTTCTCCCCGCGCGTGCCGGCTGGTCTGGCAGGACGCCACGCTCTGCCGACACGGTCAAGAGAGACGCCGCGCGAGGTCGGCAGCGGCCGCCGCGTTCAGTCGTCCAGGAAGCTGCGCAGCTTCCGGCTCCGGCTTGGGTGCTTCAGCTTGCGCAGCGCCTTCGCCTCGATCTGGCGGATGCGCTCGCGCGTCACGTTGAACTGCTGGCCGACCTCTTCAAGCGTGTGGTCGGTGTTCATGCCGATGCCGAAGCGCATGCGAAGCACCCGCTCCTCACGCGGCGTCAGTGAGGACAGCACGCGCGTGGTCGCTTCGCGCAGGTTGGCCTGGATCGCGGCATCCAGCGGGATCACCGCCGCCTTGTCCTCGATGAAATCGCCGAGGTGGCTGTCTTCCTCGTCGCCGATCGGCGTCTCCAGGCTGATCGGCTCCTTGGCGATTTTCAGCACTTTTCGAACTTTCTCGAGTGGCATGCCGAGCTTGTCAGCAAGCTCCTCGGGCGCCGGCTCGCGGCCGATCTCGTGCAGCATCTGGCGTGATGTGCGCACCAGCTTGTTGATCGTCTCGATCATGTGCACCGGGATGCGGATCGTGCGCGCCTGGTCGGCGATCGAGCGGGTGATCGCCTGACGGATCCACCATGTCGCATAGGTGGAAAACTTGTAGCCGCGGCGGTACTCGAACTTATCGACCGCCTTCATCAGGCCGATGTTGCCCTCCTGGATCAAGTCCAGGAACTGCAGCCCGCGGTTGGTGTATTTCTTGGCGATCGAGATCACCAGGCGCAGGTTCGCCTCGATCATCTCCTTCTTCGCCCGGGCGCTGTCGCGCTCGCCACGGCTCACCGTCATGTAGACGCGGCGAAACTCGCTGATCGGCAGGCTGGCGTCGTTCGCCACCGCGGCGATCTGCGTGCGCACGTTGGCGATGTCGGTCGCGTGCTTGGTCACGAAGGGCTTCCAGCCCTTGGCTGGCAGCTTTGAAACCTTCTCCACCCAGTTCGGATCCAGCTCCTGGCCACGATAGTTCTTCAGGAATTCCTCGCGCGGGACCTTGCAGCCCTCCGCGGTGCGCAGAAGCTGACCCTCAAGCGCTGTGAGCCGCTGGTTGAGCTGCTTGAGCTGGGTCACCAACTCCTCGATGCGGTTGTTGTGCAGCCGCACCTGCTCCACCTTGCCCACCAGCTCCTCTCGCTGGCGCTCGTAGGTCTTCTCCGATCGGGTGGTGACTTCCTCGCCTGAGGTCATTGTCTCAAGGCGACGGTGCTGCATCTTGTGCAGCTTCTTGTAGAGGCCCTCGATCTCCTCGAAGGTCGCCAGCACCTCCGGCTTCAGCTTCTCCTCGAGCGCGGACAGCGAGATCCCGGGGCCTTCGCCCTCGTCATCGCCATCAAGGTCGTCCGAGCTGTCCATCGTCACGGCCGCGCCATTTCCACCGCTGCCGTTCGTCGCCGCGGGATCTGGCGCCACGCTGCCGTCCGGCGCCGGAGCACCAGCACCCTGCGTCGCCTCCAGGTCGACGATGTCACGCAGCAACATCCGGCCGGCCTTGAGCTGGTCGTGCCACGAGATGATGGCCTTGAAGGTCAGCGGGCTCTCGCACAGCCCGCCGATCATCATGTCGCGGCCGGCCTCGATGCGCTTGGCGATCGCGATCTCGCCCTCGCGCGACAACAGCTCCACACTGCCCATCTCGCGCAGGTACATCCGTACCGGATCATCGGTACGTCCGAGGCTCGCCTCATCGACGTTGCCGGTGGGCTCTTCTTCCCCCTCGGCCTCGTCGGTCTTCTCCGCCTTGACGACGGGCGCCTCGCCGTCTTCGGATTCCTCGCTCTCGACGACCTGGATGCCCATTTCGGAGAAATTGGCCATCACGTCTTCGATCTGCTCGGAGCTGTTCTGATCCGGCGGCAGGATCGCATTCAACTCGTCGAAGGTGATGTAGCCGCGCTCCTTGCCGCGCGCGATCAGCCGCTTGACGGCGGCCGTCTGCACGTCGAGCAGCGTGGTTTCCACATCCTGTTCGGCAGTCACGGTATCGGCAGCGACAGAGGGCTTCGTGGCCATCGTTCAGTGAACTCCTAAGTCAACGCGGCGCAGCGGCCGCACTCCGATATTCAAGCCGCAAGGTCCACCCCATCGGGCTCGCCGCTGTTGACCTTGTTGAGCGCCGCCTTCAGGGCCAGCAGGCGGTTCTGGCTCTGGGCTGTCAGGTCCTGGGCACAGGCGGTCTCGGCCAACGCAATTTCCTCGCCCAGTCGCTGCACGTTCAGGAACCCGAAGATGTGCCACCACCCTGCCGCGGCCTCCGCCGGCATCGCTGCCGATGACGCGCAGGCCGGCAGGGGCACGGGTCCCCTCGCCAGAGCCTGGTCGGCTTCAGCTTGCAATCCAGAATTCGTGAGGTGGGTCATCAATGCCTGGGAGTCAAGGATTTCGGCCGCTTCCGCCCACTCCTGCAATGCAGTTCTCAGCGTCGCGAGAGGGCGTGGCAGGTCGAGCCCGACATAGGCGTGCTCGACGTCATGCAGCAGCATTGGGTGGCGGAGCAGGATCGCTGTGAGGATGCGGCATCGCTCGACGGCCACGGTATCGGCGGCGGGGCTGGGGCGCGGCAGCGAACGAGCGACAGGTACCCGTCGGCCAACACCACGGCCGGCGAAAAAACGATCGAGCAGCGCACGGCGGTATTCGCCGGCGAGCGCCCGATCGGGGATGCGCCGCGCGGCCGCCTCCAATCGCGCACGAAATGCCGCGCGCTGCTCGGGAGTCGCCTCGCCGCCCGCCTCGCGGAGCAGGTCGAACAGCGCATCGCCCAGCGGCGCGGCGGTCGACAGCACAGCGCGCACCGCATCAGGCCCCTGACGGCGAACCAGAGTATCGGGATCCTCCCCGGAAGGCAGCCTGGCGAGCCGCAGCGTGCGGTCAGGTGCCAGCAACGGCAGGGCCAGTTCTGCGGCCCGGGCGGCAGCACGGCTGCCAGCGGCGTCGCCGTCGAAGCAGAGGATCGGCGCGGCCGCCAACCGCCACAATTCCTCAAGCTGCTCCTCGCTCAGCGCCGTGCCGAGTGGTGCGACGGCGCCGCCGATGCCGACCTGCGCGAGAGCAATCACGTCCATGTAGCCTTCGACCACCACCAAGGGCGCACCCCCTCGTACCGCCTCGCGCGCCAGATCCAGCGCGTAGAGCGTACGGCGCTTGGCGAACAGCGCCGTCTCCGGCCCGTTGACGTATTTCGGCTGACCATCGCCGATGACGCGCCCGCCGAAGCTGATGACCCGGCCGCGGCGATCGCGGATCGGGAACATCACGCGATTGAAGAACAGATCGAACGCCCGGCCGGTTTCATCGTCGCGCCGCATCAGTCCAGCGTCGACCAACTGGTCCTGCGTGAAGCCGTCGCGGCCAAGATCGGCGCCCACCGCCCCCCTGCCCTCACCCGACCAGCCGATGCCGAAGCGATGGATCGTCTGTTCGGAGAGGCCACGCCCGCGCAGATAGTCTAGCGCGTGGCGGCCCTCGGGCAGGAACAGCCTGCGCTGGTAACTGGCCTGCGCGGCCTCCAGAACCGCGGCGAGATCGAGCCGCCGCTGCTCGGTGGCCGCCGCCTCGGGCGAAGGCTTCGGCACCTCGAGTCCCGCTTCAGCCGCGAGGCGTTCCACCGCCTCCATGAAACCGGCGCCCTCGCTTTGCATGATGAAGCCGATCGCATCGCCATGCGCGCCGCAGCCGAAGCAGTGATAGTGGCCGTCCTCGTAGACGTAGAAGCTGGGCGTCTTTTCGCCGTGGAACGGACAGCAGCCCTTCCATTGGCGACCTGACCGGGCGAGCCGCATGCGCCGCCCGACAACGGCTGCCAGGGGCGTTCGGACACGCAGTTCGTCGAGGAAGGAGGCAGGCAGCGCCATCAGCCAGAGCTCCCCCTCCCCACTGGGAGGGTCACGACAGCCTCGCCTTCACCATCGGCCCGGCCTTGGCCATGTCGAGTGTCGCGGCATGCTTCGCCCGCAGAGCGGCCATCACTTTGCCCATGTCCTTGATGCTGGCCGCCCCGGTCTCGGCGATCGCCGCCCCGACCACCTCGGCCATGGCGCCCTCGTCCATCTGTTGCGGCAGGAAGGTCTCGATGACGGCGATCTCGGCCTCCTCCTTGTCCACGAGGTCCTGCCGGCGTCCCTGTCGATACAGTTCCACCGACTCGCGGCGCGACTTCACCATGCCGCGCAACATGCCGATGATTTCCTCTTCTGGCACGCGCTCGATGCCCTTAGGCCGCGCCGCGATGTCGGTGTCCTTCAGCCGGGCGAGGATCATCCGCAAAGTCGAGGTACGGGCGGCGTTGCCGGCCTTCATCGACGTCTTGAGCTGATCGGTGAACTGCTCACGCAGGCCCATGACACCCTCCGATGAAAAATCTCCCCCTACTATATGCGAAGTGACATGGTTGTGAGTGTGCGGAGGAAATTTCCCGGCGACGCTTCAGATTGTTGCGCCGGGAAATGACTTCCCATACAGTCCCCCGCATGACATTCAGCGTGGACTCCGTCGTCGAGCGCCTGGGCGGGGCCGAGTCGGCCGCACGCCTGACGGGGGTCGGCACCGAAGCTGTCCGCAAATGGCGCCAGGCCGGCGTGATCCCGTCACGCCATTGGCCAGCGGTGATCGCTGCAACTGGCCTCACCTTGTCCGATCTGCCAGGTGGACTACCCGCGCCGCCGCGCAGCGATCCCACGGCCCTTGACGGTGGCCAGACGCCAACCGGGGCGACCGCGGCGTTGGTGCTGACCGACGGGACAGTATTCTGGGGCCGCGGCTTTGGAGCGCACACGGCGGAACCGGCGCCTGTCGGCGAGGTGTGCTTCAACACCGGCATGACCGGTTATCAGGAGACGCTGACCGATCCTTCCTATGCCGGGCAGATCGTCACCTTCACCTTCCCGCACATCGGCAACGTCGGGACCAACGGCGAGGATATCGAGGCCGCCACCGTCGCGGCGCGTGGTCTGGTGGTGAAGCAGGACGTGACAGAACCCTCGAACTGGCGATCGGGGCAGCACCTTGATGCCTGGCTGCGCGCGCGCGGCATCGCCGGACTGGCGGGTGTCGATACACGGGCACTGACGGTGCGAGTCCGCGATGGCGGCGCGCCCAAGGGAGTGCTGACATTTCCCGCCGACGGACGGTTCGACTTGCCGGCCTTGCGTGCGCAGGCCGCAGCGTGGCCGGGCCTCGAGGGCATGGACCTGGCGAGGGAAGTATCTTGCCGGCAATCGTATGAGTGGGACGAGACAAGATGGGCGTGGCCCGCCGGCACGGGACGCCAGGCCGCGCCGCGGCACCACGTGGTTGCGGTGGACTATGGGGCGAAGCACAACATCCTCCGCTGCCTCGCGTCCGCTGGTTGCCGGGTGACGGTGGTGCCGGCGACGGCGACCGCGGACGACATTCTGCGCCGCGAGCCCGACGGCGTGTTCCTGTCCAACGGTCCGGGCGATCCGGCGGCCACGGGCGAATATGCGGTTCCGGCGATCCGTGGCGTGCTGGATGCGGGCGTGCCGCTGTTCGGCATCTGCCTCGGCCACCAGTTGCTGGCCCTGGCCCTGGGGGCGAAGACCTACAAGATGGACCGCGGTCACCGCGGCGCAAATCAGCCGGTGAAGGACCTCGCCACCGGCAAGGTGGAAATCACCAGCCAGAACCATGGATTCGCGGTAGACCCGGAGACCCTGCCTGCCACGGCAAAGGTCACACATGTGTCGCTGTTCGATGGCTCGAACGAAGGGCTGAGATGCACCGACCGGCCGGCGTTCTCCGTGCAATACCACCCGGAAGCAAGTCCAGGGCCGAGCGACAGTCACTACCTGTTCGGGCGGTTCATCGCGATGATCGAGCAGCGCGCCTGACATGGACGCGACCGGCCCGCTGTTGATTGCTGCATTTCGGCACAGGATCAGCGAACCGAACATCGAGGCGGGGTTCGCACGGTTCCGCAAACTCGCCCAGCAGGACATCGACTATCAGGCATTCAGCGATGCCGTGGCCGCCTCCCTTCGTGACGGGCTTATCCTTGAGCCGATCCGGCTACCGGAAGGCGCCTTGCAGTGCCACTGGCATCTGGAGCTCACGCCAAAGGGTGTCACAGCCGCACGCGCGCTGATCGATGCCTCGAAGTGAGCAATTCCTTGTTCAGTCGACACCGGTGCGACGCACAGCCGTGCAACCATCCGCCTGCGACCTGCGCGTCAGCAATTATGAGCACTGACTGACACATGCCCAAACGCACCGATATATCCTCGATCCTGATCATAGGCGCTGGCCCCATCGTCATCGGCCAGGCCTGCGAGTTCGACTATTCCGGCGCGCAGGCGTGCAAGGCGCTGAAGCAGGAAGGCTATCGCGTCGTGCTGGTGAACTCCAATCCCGCCACCATCATGACCGATCCCGGTCTCGCCGATGCCACCTACATCGAACCGGTCACGCCGGAGATCGTCGAGCGCATCATCGCGCGCGAAAAGCCTGATGCGCTGCTGCCCACCATGGGCGGACAAACCGCGCTCAACACAGCCATGCAGCTTGCACGCTCAGGTGCGCTGGAGCGCCACAACGTCGAACTGATTGGGGCCCGCGCCGAGGTCATCGACCGCGCTGAGGACCGCCTGAAATTCCGCGATGCCATGGCGGCGATCGGCATCGAATCGCCGTGCTCCGCCATCGCGCGTTCGCTCGAGGAGGCGCGCGCAGCACTCGCCATCACCGGGCTGCCCGCCGTCATTCGCCCAAGCTTTACTCTCGGCGGAACCGGCGGCGGCATCGCCTACAACCGCGAGGAGTTCGAGCAGATCGTTGCAGGCGGCCTGGAAGTATCGCCCACCACCGAGGTGCTGATTGAAGAGTCCGTACTGGGATGGAAGGAATTCGAGATGGAGGTGGTCCGCGACCGTGCGGACAACTGCATCATCGTCTGCTCAATCGAGAATGTCGATCCGATGGGCATCCACACCGGCAATTCCGTCACCGTCGCCCCAGCACTGACGCTGACCGACAAGGAATATCAGCGGATGCGCGACGCGTCGATCGCCTGTCTGCGCGCGATCGGCGTCGATACCGGCGGCTCAAACGTGCAGTTCGCGGTGAACCCGGCCGATGGGCGCATGGTCATCATCGAGATGAACCCACGCGTGTCCCGTTCGTCGGCCCTGGCATCGAAGGCGACCGGGTTCCCGATCGCCAAGATCGCCGCGAAGCTTGCCGTCGGTTACACGCTCGATGAACTGGCCAACGATATCACCCGCGTCACACCAGCCAGTTTTGAGCCGACCATCGACTACGTCGTGGTAAAGATACCGCGGTTCACCTTCGAGAAATTCCCCGGTACGCCAGCGCTGTTGACGACCTCGATGAAATCCGTGGGCGAGGCGATGGCGATCGGCCGCAGCTTCGCCGAGGCACTGCAAAAGGGGTTGCGCAGCATGGAGACCGGTTTTTCCGGCCTCGATGAGATCGAGCCGCCGGGCGACGGTGGACCGGACGCATACCGTGCCGCGCTTTCCGCACCGCGCCCCGACCGGTTGCTGATCGCGGCGCAGGCCTTGCGGGATGGTCTCTCGGTCGAGGACATACAGAGCGCCTGCAAGTTCGACCCTTGGTTCCTGCGTGAACTCGAACGCGTCATCGACGCGGAACGCACGATCGCGGCGTCCGGCCTGCCGCATGATGCCGGCGCGCTCCGACGCATCAAGGCGCTTGGCTTCTCCGACCGGCATCTGGCGCAGCTCACCGGACGTCGCGAAACTGAAATCGCTGCGCTCCGCGACCGCCTCGGCGTGCACCCGGTATACAAACGTATCGACACTTGCGCCGCCGAGTTCGCCTCCGCCACGCCTTACATGTATTCCACCTACGAAGGCGGCTATGGCACGCCGGTCTGCGAGGCAGACCCCACAGAACGCAAAAAGATAATCATTCTCGGCGGCGGCCCCAACCGCATCGGCCAGGGTATCGAGTTCGACTACTGCTGCGTCCACGCCGCGTACGCGTTGAAGGATGCCGGCTTCGAGACCATCATGGTCAATTGCAATCCGGAAACAGTCAGCACCGATTACGACACCTCCGATCGGCTCTACTTCGAGCCGCTGACGGCGGAGGACGTCATCGCCCTGATCCGTCGCGAAGAAAGCCGCGGCACGCTGTTGGGCTGCATCGTGCAGTACGGCGGGCAAACGCCGCTGAAGCTTTCCCAGGCGCTGGCACGCGAGAAGATTCCGATCCTCGGCACCAGCGCGGACGCAATCGACATTGCCGAGGACCGTGAGCGCTTCCAACTTCTGCTGCACCGTCTGGGCCTTCGCCAGCCGGAGAACGGCACCGCGCGTTCCGCGGAGGAAGCCGAAGCGATTGCCGACCGTATCGGCTATCCGGTGGTGATCCGCCCAAGCTACGTACTCGGTGGCCGCGCCATGGAAATCGTATATGACCGCGCCGGTCTGCATCGCTACATGCGCGAAGCTGTGCGCGTCTCCGGCGATAATCCGGTGCTGATCGACCGTTACCTGAATGACGCGATCGAGGTGGATGTTGACTGCATTGCCGACAACGAGACCGTTTACGTCGCCGGCGTCATGGAGCACATCGAGGAGGCCGGCATCCACTCCGGCGACAGCGCCTGCTCATTGCCGCCCTACACACTGGCACCCGCCACAGTCACAGAGCTGAAGGCGGAGACTGAGGCCATGGCCAAAGCGCTTGGCGTCGTTGGCCTGATGAACGTGCAATACGCGATCAAGGACGATGTGATATACGTCCTGGAAGTCAATCCGCGCGCCTCGCGGACCGTGCCGTTCGTCGCCAAGGCGACCGGTGTCGCTGTGGCCAAGATCGGCGCCCGCGTCATGGCCGGCGCTCGGCTTGCCGACTTCCAGCTCGACGATCTCGGCGTGGCGCCGCACGTTGCGGTGAAAGAGGCAGTATTCCCGTTCGCCCGGTTCCCCAACGTCGATACGATCCTCGGACCCGAAATGAAGTCGACCGGCGAGGCGATGGGCCTCGACTCCAGTTTCGAGCGCGCCTTTGCAAAATCACAACTCGGCGCGGGGGTGATCCTACCGGCGGCCGGCACAGTGTTTCTCTCCATCAAGGACGCCGACAAGCGGGGCCTGCCGTCACTGGCGCGCCGCCTCACCGAGATGGGATTCGCCATCATGGCCACCCGAGGTACCGCCGCGCGGATCAGGGATGCCGGCCTGCCGGTCTCTGTCGTCAACAAGGTGCTGGAGGGCCGCCCACATTGCGTAGACGCAATTCGTTCCGGCGAGGTGCAACTTGTGATCAACACGGCGTCCACCCCGCAATCCATCGCTGACAGCTTCGCGATCCGCCGCAGCGCACTCACCCATGGCGTTCCCCACTACACGACGATGGCCGGCGCCCGCGCCGCGGTTCACGCCATCGCGGCGTTGAAGTCGGGAGCGCTTGAAGTTGCGCCGCTTCAGTCCTATTTTCGCGGTTCGTTCTGAAACCGTCGTCGCGGCCAGGCGTGCGCCTGTCGTGGCGCTTGTGTTTGGCCGCAACACGGCTTCCCATTGCGTTCGGACCATCAAAGGACGGAGTGACGTGCAGAAGTTCCCCATGACCGCCCCCGGACTACAGCGGTTGAATGACGAGCTTCGCCAGCTCAAGTCGTCGGAGCGTCCGTCGATCATTCGCCAGATCGCCGAGGCGCGCACGCATGGCGACCTCTCGGAGAACGCCGAATACCACGCCGCCCGAGAACGCCAGTCCTTCATCGAAGGCCGGATTGCCGAGCTGGAGGAGATCGTTGGCTCAGCCGAGGTGATCGATCCGTCGACGCTGTCCGGCGAGCACATCATGTTCGGCGCTCATGTCCGGCTGGTGGAGGAGGAGACCGAGAAGGAATCCAGCTACCAGATCGTCGGCGTGTACGAGGCCGATATCAAGGGCGGCCGGCTGTCGATTTCCTCACCGCTGGCGAAGGCGCTGATCGGCAAGAAGGTGGGAGACGCCGTTTCGGTGCCGGCACCGGGTGGCGATCGGTCATACGAGATTCTCGGCATCAAGTTCGTCTGACGTGCTGCGCTTCGCCGACGTGACGGCGGCCGCCGAGCGGATCGTCGGCCGGGTGTTGCGCACGCCGGCGCTGCCGAGTGAGGCGGTGTCCCGGGCGACCGGTGCCGATGTCGTGCTCAAGCTTGAAAATCTTCAGGTCACCGGCGCGTTCAAGGAGCGTGGGGCGGCGAACCGCATGGCCTTGTTGACCGACGCAGAGCGCGAGCGTGGCGTCATTGCGATGTCGGCGGGGAATCACGCGCAGGCCGTGGCACGGCACGCCCGGCTCAGCAATGTCGGCGCCACCATCGTCATGCCGAAATTCACCCCGGCAACGAAGGTGACGCGCACAGCGTCGTGGGGTGCGAATGTCGTGCTGCACGGCGAGACGCTGGCCGAGGCTGCCGCACATGCCGAGGCACTGGCGACAGAGCGCGGGCTGGTGTTCGTGCATCCGTACAACGACGTCGACGTGATGGCTGGGCAAGGCACTGTGGCGATGGAGCTGCTGCAGGACATGCCAGATCTCGACGCGCTGGTAATTCCGGTCGGTGGTGGTGGATTGCTGGCCGGATGCGTTACCGCGGCGAGGGCGATGAAGCCGGACATAGCGGTGTACGGCGTCGAGGTCGCAGCGTATTCCGCGATGGCGCAGCGGCTCGCCGGTGAAGCGGTCTCGGTCGGTGGTCCGACAATCGCCGAGGGCATCGCGGTGCGTGATGTCGGTGAATTGCCGCTCACCATCATGCGCGAGCTGGGCGTGGAGGTTCTGGTGGTGCCGGAACACACGATCGAGGAGGCGATCGGACTGCTGGTAGAAGGCGCCAAGGTGGTCGCGGAAGGCGCCGGTGCCGCAGGCGTTGCGGCGCTGTTGGCCTACACGGAGCACTTCCGTGACAAGCGGGTTGGCGTGGCGATCACGGGCGGCAACATCGACACGCGCATCCTGTCAAACGTCCTGTTGCGCAATCTGCTGCGCGACGGCAGGCTGCTACGACTGCATCTGCAAATTCCCGATCGCCCTGGCGTGCTCGCCGACATCGCTGGCAAGATCGGTGGCACCGGCGGCAACATCATCGAGGTCTCGCACCAGCGGCTGTTCGCTGCGTCTTCGGTACAGGCCGCGGAGCTTGAAGTGATGGTTGAGGCACGCGATTCGGCGCACGCCGATACGATACTGGAGGCGCTGGAGCAGACCTATGTGGTTCGGCGGATCTGACGGTGCAGGCTGATCGTGCTCTAATGCCGCCGGAGCTATAGAATGCTGCGTCTGTCCGTCCTTGACCAATCGACTGTGGTGACCGGCCGCTCGCCGGATACATCGATCCGCGAGAGCCTGGCGCTGGCGAAGCATTGCGAGGCACTTGGCTACAACCGTTACTGGTGCGCCGAGCACCACAACTCGGCCAGTCAGGCCGGCACTGCGCCGGAGATCCTGATCAGCGCCATCGCGGCCACCACCACGCGCATCCGCGTCGGCTCCGCGGGGGTCATGTTACCGCACTATTCCAGCCTGAAGGTGGCTGAGCAGTTCCGCGTGTTGGAAGCGATCGCGCCTGGGCGAATCGATCTCGGTCTGGGCCGCGCACCCGGCTCCGACGGACGTACCGCGTTCGCGCTCAATCCGTTGGCGGAGACGGCGGCGGATCATTTTCCGGCGCAGGTGCGCGATTTGCTGGGGTGGCTCGCCGGCGAGAATCTGGTGGAAGGCCATCCGTTCCGCGACATCATCGCCCAGCCGGGCGGACCCACCATGCCCGAGGTATGGATGCTCGGCAGTTCGGACTACGGCCCGCAGGTCGCGGCGTATTTCGGCATACCGTTCTGCTTTGCGCACTTCATCACCGACGGCCGCGGTGTCGAACAGGCGATGGCGCTGTATCGCGAGAACTACCGCCCGAGCGAACGCTTCCCGCGACCCTATGGCGCGCTGTGCGTCTGGGCGATGGCGGCGGAGACCGAGGCGGAGGCGACGCGGTTGTTCAGCTCGCGCGAGATGTGGCGGCTGGGCCGCGACCGTGGCGTGTTCGCGGCACTGCCGTCGCCCGAGGAAGCCGCGGCGCACACATATTCCGAGCCAGAGGTGATGCGCATCGAACGCCTGCGTTCGCGCGCGCTCTATGGCACGCCGGCGGTGGTCGGGGAGAAGCTGCGCGCATTGGCAGCAGAGCATGGCGTTGAAGAAATCGCCATTCTCACCACGCTGCACGACCCGGAGGCGCGGCAGCGTTCCTATACGCTACTGGCTCAGGAGTTCGGTCTGACGGCGCAGATGCCGCTCGCCGCGGATTAGAGGAGAAGTCGCATGCCGCAGTTTCTGGTGACCATTTACGACGGAACCGACGCACAGGCACCGGCGCGCCGACAGGCGACACGGACCGCGCATCTCGATGGCCTGAAGGGTCATGTCGCCAGTGGCAAGCTGGTGTTCGGCGGACGAATATTCGACGATTCACAACAGCCGGTGGGTTCGTTCCTGATGGCGGACTGCGCGGATCGCGCCGAGTTGGATGCGATGATCGCCAATGATCCCTATACCAAGGCCAATGTCTGGCAGCGTGTGGAGGTAAAGCCGGTGCAAATCGTGGTGCGCGACGGCAGGATCACGCCGTAGGATTTATCGCCGCCAGGGTTCACGCGGGACCGAGGTTCCCGCGCGCCAGACCTGATAGCGGAATGCGAGCCAGGCGATCAGCCCGGCCACCACGACGACCGGGATCAGGATCAGCACGAACCAGAGAGCGAACGCGGCCACCGCAAGGGCCGCAGCGGCCGCCGCAATGACGATTGCCCAGGCAAAGATACGGGCGGCCACCGGCGGACGGCGCTGCCGGAAGCTCCCATCCGGCAACAGGTCAAGTTCGGGAGGCGTGCGGTCGCTCATGGCCGCGATAGTTGGCGCGCCAGCGTCGCTGGTTCAAGGTGCGGCAGTCGGAGCACAGGGAGGCGCATTGTGAAAGTCGGACTGTTCCTTAACACGCAATTCCAGCCTGGCCAGAATGTGGCGGCACATGTCCCGTCTCTTGTCGCGCAGACACGCGCCGCGCGCGATGCCGGCTTCGCCTCGCTCTGGTTCCCACACCACTACCTGACCGGCCCGCTGCAGATGCTGCAGATTGTCCCGATGATGGCGTATCTCGCGCAGCACGCCGAGGGCATGCAGATCGGCCCGAACATCCTGATCCTGCCCCTGCTCAATCCGGTGCATGTCGCGGAGGAATCGACGACGCTCGATGTGCTGACCGGCGGTAATTACGTACTGGGCGTCGGGCTCGGCTACCGCGAAGGTGAGTTCACCGCGTTCAACATGTCGCTGAAGGAACGTGCGCCGCGGCTGGAGGAAAGCATCGCGCTGATCCGGCGCCTATGGACCGGCGAGAAGGTGACTTCACAAAGGTCGCTTCTATGAGGTGAACGATCATGCGATCGGCCTGAAACCGGCGCGCGACGGCGGACCGCCGATCTGGATTGCCGGCAGCGCAGATGCGGCCATTCAACGTGCCGCACGGCTCGGCGATGCGTGGATGATCGTTCCCAGCACGCCGCTGGACGAACTGACGGCGCAGATGCGCGTGTATCGCGCGGCTCTGGGTACCCGCGTGCCGGACTGCTTCCCGATCGTGCGCGAATGTTACGTCGGTGCAAACCACAAGACTGCGGTCGAGGAGTGCCGTGCCGCCCTGCAGTACAAATACGATGCGTATGCGTCCTGGGGCCTGTCGTCGCGCAAGCAGCCGACATTCGAGGAGCTTGCACGCAATCGCTTCATCATCGGCGATGCGACCTTCGTAAAGGAAGAAATTGCGCGCTACCGCGAGGCTCTCGGCGTCGACCACTTCATGATGCGCTGCCACTGGCCGGGGTTGGAATTCGAAAAGGCTCTCGGTAGCATCAAGCGATTGGGCAAAATCTTCGCGTAACATTTGGCCTGTCATTGCGAGGAGCAAAGCGACGAAGCAATCTCGTTCGTCGCTTTGCTCCTAATGCCGGAAGTGCCGAATGCCCGTGAACACCATCGCGATGCCGGCAGCGTCCGCGGCCGCGATCACCTCCTTGTCGCGCACTGAACCACCAGGCTGGATCACCGCTGTCGCACCAGCAGCCACCGCCTCCTCCAACCCATCGGCAAACGGGAAGAAAGCATCCGAGGCCACCACGCTGCCCCGCGTCAGCGGCGCATCGAGCCCCGCTGCCTTCGCAGCGGCCTCGCTCTTCCACGCGCCGATGCGAGCACTGTCCACGCGACTCGGTTGGCCCGCACCAATACCCACGGTCGCAGCATCCTTGGCATAGACAATGGCATTCGACTTCACGTGCTTGCAGACGCGGAACGCGAACAACAGGTCAACGAACTCGGCTTCGGTGGGCGCGCGCTGCGTCACGACGCGCAGATCCGCACGACCGACACGGCCATTGTCGCGAGTCTGCGCCAGGAAACCGCCGGAGAGACTGCGGAACATCAGGCCGGACACCGATGGATCAGGCAAACCGCCGGTCAGCAACAGGCGCAAATTTCGTTTCCGGGCGAGCAGTTCCTTGGCGGCGTCATCAGCATCGGGCGCGATGATCACTTCCGTCAGGATCGCCGCGATCTTCTCCGCCGCGGCAACATCGAGCCGGCGGTTCACCGCGACAATGCCGCCGAACGGCGAGACCGGATCGCACAGAAATGCCTTGTCCCACGCCTCGGCCAATGTCGCGGCACTCGCCACACCACACGGATTGGCGTGCTTGATGATCGCCACCGTCGGCGCGTCGAACTCGGCCACGCACTCGAACGCCGCATCGGTGTCGTTCAGATTATTGTAGGAGAGTTCCTTGCCCTGCACCTGCACCGCGCTCGCAACACCACGTCGTTCGCCGCTGACGTAGAATGCGGCTGCCTGATGCGGGTTCTCACCGTAGCGCAGCGTCTGACGCAACGTGCCGGCGATCGCCACGCGCTGTGGGAACTGCTCCCCACGCCGCTCGGCGAACCATGCCGCGATCGCCGCGTCGTAGGTTGCCGTTCGAGCGTATGCCTCGCCGGCCAGACGGCGGCGCAGCACAAACGTGGTGCCACCATGTGCCGCTATCTCATCGAGCACTGCCGTGTATCGATCCGGATCGATCAGCACGGTGACAAATTCATGGTTCTTCGCCGCCGCTCGGATCAGTGCCGGCCCACCGATGTCGATGTTCTCGATGCACGCATCGTCTGACGCACCCTGCGCCACCGTCGCCTCGAACGGATACAGGTTCACCGCAACCAGATCGATCGGCGCGATGCCATGCGCCGCCATCTGCGCCACATGATCAGGCAGATCGCGTCGGCCGAGAATGCCACCGTGGATCTGCGGCACCAGCGTCTTCACGCGCCCGTCGAGTATCTCTGGAAAGCCGGAATGCTCTGACACCTCCTTCACTGGCACGCCGGCATTGCGCAGTGTCTTTGCCGACCCGCCGGTGGAGAGGATTTCCACGCCATTTGCCGCGAGCGCCTGTGCGAACGGCACCAAACCGCCCTTGTCGGAAACCGAAATCAGCGCACGGCGGACGGGAATGATGTCGGTCATGCGCGGGGGATTAGACCTACAACCCCAGCAGGTCCAGCGTTCGCGCGAGCACCTTCGCTTCGTCGTAGTGTTCCAACGCACGCTCGCGGCCTGCCGCGCCCATTCTCGCACGCAACGCCTTGTCGACGACCAACCGAGCCAAGGCAGCCGCAAGCGCCGATGAATCACCTGATAGCACCAGCAGCCCAGTCGCTTCCGGCACCACCTGCTCCGCCGGACCGCGCACGTTCGTGGCGACAACTGGAAGACCGGTGAGCATCGCCTCGATCACCGACATCGGGAGTCCCTCGAATCGACTGGGCAACACGAATATATCGGCCGCCGCCATCAGCTCCGGCACGTCGTCCCGATAGCCCAGCAGACGAAGCCGCTCACCCAGACCGGCACTCCGCAACAGTCCAGCCATGTCGGGACCTCGATCGGAGGTGAGCCGCTCACCTGCGACCCATAACATCGCGCCCGGCACCGCCTGCATCGCAGCCGCCAGTTCGGGATAGCCCTTGTGCCAAACCAGCCGCGACACCGCGAGCACCACGACCGCTTCATCCGACACGCCAAGCCCCGCACGGACCCGCTGGCGGACGGCGGTGTCGGGTCTGAAGCGCGCAGGGTCTCGACCATTGCCGATAGCCACAGCATGGCGATGAATGTGCAGCCGTTGGGCGTCGCGTGCTTCCGCCTCACTGACGGTGAAAAAGATGTCGGTGACCCGTGCCGCCAGCCACTCCATTGCGAAGCCCACAGCGGCGCGCGGCCACGAGCCCGGGAAGTTGAACCAGAACCCATGCCCGGTATAGGCAATGCGTGGCACTCCTGCCCACCACGCCGCCATCCGCGCAAGGAAACCGCTGATCGGCATGTGCGCGTGCACCAGGTCAGGCCGCTCGGCGCGAAACAGCCGCACCAGGGCTCGGAACGCCAGCCAATGCGCCAGCAGCGAGACGCTCCGTTCCAGTTTCAGGGACTCGATCCGGAAGCCTTCGGCACGCGGGCCATCCAGAAACGGACCCTCGGCACAAACGCCCATCACCTCATGTCCGCGCGCCCGCATCGCACGCATGAGCGGCAGCAGGAACTGCATCAGCGAGAAGTCGACGTTGGTAACCTCGATGATCTTCAACCGACCTTGCTGATCGCCCATTTCACCTGCTGGGGGCCATCGGCATAGCCGGTAAGCACGACCTGCTCGCTGCGGCGAGGTTCCTGGCCGCCAAGATAAATACTCTCCTCGAGACTCATTCGGGCGCCGTCGGCGCGGAGTCGCCAACCGCCGCCGGAGCGCAACCGAAGCAGCACTGCCTCACCATCCTGCTGCAGATTGACGTTCACGTCCGGATGCAGATGAAAGCGCAGCGTGAAAGGCTGCGGCGTCGGCGCTTCCACGACGTCCTCGCCACGCACATCCTCGCCGCTTTCCGCCACGTAGAGGCGGCGACGATGCACGGCGCCGAACAACTTACGCCAGCCGTCATGACTCGCCTCCAGCCAGTGGGCGCCGTTGGCTTCCTGGCGCTGTGCCTCCACCACCACCGGACGACGGCCAAGACCATCGGGCTTCAGTTCGGACGAACTGACGTCGGCGATGACCAGGGTGGAGTGGGCCGCCGTCGCTCGGGTGGCGTCCTGCCATTCCAGGCTTCCCCCGGGCATGGCGCCGCAATTCACGATCATGCGGTCGCGGCCGATCGAGAGCTCCATCGACAGCGTGCCGGCGTGGGCGTAGCGATCCACGCCCGGCGGCGGCGGCGCACCGCAGTCGACGATCAGCAGGCTGCGGCCGGCCTGGAGTCGCTGGAAACCACCGTCCGTCAACGCGTAAGGGCCGCGGCCACTGCGTCCTGCCTGTGTCAGCGCGATGTCGATCAGGCCGCTGCTCTCCTCCTTGCTGCCGTTGAAAAGCGCGAGGCTGCCATCGCCGTGGCGCATCACCCGGAGCGCCGGCGCCATTCGCTCGATCGCACTGGTGAGAACCGGTGGCGGCTGTGTCTGCGCCGCCTGCAACAGGGCGCGGATCTCGGTCAGGTCCTGCAAGGCGGCAAGCTGAGCGGCGGGGCTGCGCTCGACATGGCAGCCGTCCGGCAGCACCTGCCGGACGATCTCCTGCGGCAGGAAACGCAGCGCGCGCGTCAGAAAGCCCGCGTGTTCCGGCAGCGCGACGGCCGCCGCGATCAGCCCTTTCAGCGCGGTCAGCGCCCTTGCATCCAGCTCCTCGGCGGGCAATGCCGCCGACAGGCTGCGGGCATCGGACACCAGCCGAGCCATCAACCTCTGGCGGAATGCATCGTCCGCTGAGGCCGCGAAGAAGTCGTAGTGCCCAAGCCAGGCGGCAATCCTTGCGCCGGCAACATCCGGACGATGCGCAACCTCCTGGCTGGGCGGCGCATTGATCCAGTCGGCCACCAGCGCTCGGGCCCGCAGCCTGGCAGCATCGGTTCCGAGAGCCCGGAGATCACGCAACCAGATGAAGCCATGGGCCGAGGCATCCAGCAGGAGGGAATCGGATGCCTCCCCCCAGGCGCCGGGTTGCAACAACCGCACGCCGCCGCCGAATTCGAGTTCGCCGCGCAACAGCCTCGCCCCACGGCCAGGGTCTCCCGGCCAGGGATCGCGCACCGGCAGGGCCGGAGCATCCGGCACGCGGCCCATGCGGAAGCTCGGCAGACGCGCGATTGCGCGGCGTGCATCGCGCAACCACCGCCGTGGGTCCGACGCGCTCATCCAGCAGGTCCCCCGCCGCGCAACGCAGCGATCGCCGCGGCGTAGTCAGCCGCGCCGAACACGGCAGTGCCGGCGACCAGCGTGTCGGCACCGGCGTCGATCACACGCGGCGCCGTCTCGTGTGTGACGCCGCCGTCGACCGATAACGCGATCGAGCGGCCAGAGGCGTCGATCATCCGGCGCAACGCCGCGATCTTTGGCAATTGCGATGGCAGAAATTCCTGCCCACCGAATCCGGGATTGACAGTCATCACGAGGATGATGTCGACGAGATCGAGCACCCACGCAACGCTTTCCGTCGGGGTCGCGGGATTCAATACGACGCCAGCACGTTTTCCATGCGATCGGATGAGCTGCAAAGTCCGATGCAGATGCGGCCCCGCCTCGGGGTGTACTATCAGGTGATCGGCGCCAGCATCGGCAAATGCCGGAATGTAGGGATCGACGGGCGAAATCATCAGATGCACGTCGAATGGCAGCGTGGTCAGCGGACGCAGGCTGCTCAGGATCGGTGGACCGAAGCTGATGTTCGGCACGAAATGACCGTCCATGATATCGAGATGCAGCCAATCGGCCCCCGCCGCTTCGACCGCTGCCATTTCGTCTCGCAAGCGAGCGAAGTCAGCAGCGAGAATGCTTGGCGCGACAGTGAACTCGGGCAGGTCGCGATGCAGGCATGGCCCCGATGTAGACAGGCAGGTTGGTGGAATACAAGCGGCGTGGTCAGGTCTTGATCAGGCGTGCCACGAAGAAACCGTCCATGCCGCCATGCTCGGGCCACATGCTGGGCGCCGTACGCAGGAAGCCGTCCAGCGTAAGCGCCTCGGACAACGCCGGAAGTTCCGCTGGCGCGAACGCGTCGCGCCGCAGATCGCCACGCGCCACCGCAGCCTCGACGCGGGGCACGCCCTCCTCGGGCTGCAGCGAACACACCGAGTAGATCAGGCGGCCACCCGTACGGAGCAGAGTAGCAGCGGCCTGCAGCAGCCGGTCCTGGGTCTCCGCTAGCGCCCGGACGTCGCGCGGCCGCTTCAGATGCGGCACGTCGGGATGACGCCGGATCGTACCGGTGGCGCTGCACGGCGCATCCAACAGCACCGCGTCGAATTGGCCACCGCGAGCCCATTCGGCCGCGTCCGCATGCACAAGTTCGGCCGACAGATGCCAATGCCGCAGGTTGTCCCGGAGGCGCGCCAACCGGGCGAGGTCACGCTCGACCGCGACCACCGACGCGCCCGCAGCGGCAAGCTGGGCCGTCTTACCGCCGGGAGCGGCGCAGAGATCGATAACGCGCTCGCCAGCCAGTGGCGCGAGCAGTTTGGCCGGCAGGGCAGCGGCGGCGTCCTGCACCCAGAAATCGCCGAGGTCGAAACCGGGCAGCTCGGTGACACGTGTGCCGGCAGGAAAGCGCAGCGAGCCGGTGGCTAGCTGCACACCGCCCGGCGGTGCGGCTCCCGACTTGAGGGTCACGTCGAGCGGCGCCTCGTGCTGATGGGCCAGCGCGACCTCGCGCGCCTTGTCCCCCCACGACGTCCACAGCCACTCCGGCGTGTCCAGACGCGGCCCGTCGAGGTCCGAAAGTGCCGCGATGCCGCCGTCAGCCACGCGCCGAAGCACCGCATTGATCAATCCCGCGAACGGCGCCAGCCCTCGGGTGCGCGCCAAGCCGACCGCCGTCGCCACGGCCGCGTGGCGCGGAGTCTCCAGCAACAGCAGTCCGGCAGCGCCGAGACGCAGTACCTGGCGCACTGGGTCGGGTGGCACCTTGCGCAGGAAAGGTTCCAGCACCGCATCCAGCGTTCCCATCCGCCGAAGCACAGCGGCCGCCAGGCGATGCGCAGCCGCACGGTCGCGTGGCGCGGCGGTGGGAAGTGCGTCCAAGGCCTCCTCGAGCGGCCGGCGCCTATCCAGGACCGCAGTCAACAGGTCGAACGCAGCCTCCCGCGTCGGATCGGCCATCAGCGCGTGGTCGAGCGGCAGGCGGCTTGGCGGCCATGCAGTCGGCAGCGCGCCAACACCTCATCGGTCAGCGAGTACACCGTGCCGGTCCAGCCCTGGCTCACGCGATGCAGCACCACGTAGCCGTAGTCGGGTGTAGCGAAGGCGCGGCGGATCCTCACTCCGTCGATGACGATGCCGGGATTGACCGGCTGCGAGATGGTTTCATGGACGTCGCCGCCCTCGCCAACGATGAGCTGCGCGGGACGCGGCGGGTCGAATTCGTAGCTGGTGAAGTCGTGGACGTGCCCCGATAGCACCATGTCCAGCCCCGCCGGCACGAGATCGCGAATGGCCGCCTGCTCGGTTGCGTTCAGTGTGCTGCCGGGCTTGGCATCGTATCCCTGCACCAGTGCCCAGATCGGCCTGTGGGTGAGCAACCAGGAGTGCGGTGGCACATCGGTGAGCACCGACTTCAACTGATCGCGATAGACCGCCACCTTTGCCGAATCCGAGTTCCGATCATCGGCGTCGGAGCCATCGAACAGGAGCAGGCTCAGCGAACCGATGCGCAAGGCATAAGGCGGTGTCGTGTCCGTGCATCTGTCGGCACTCGGATGCGGATCGAGCAGACGGAACCAGCCATGCCCGCCACGGCTGCATATTTCGTGGTTGCCGCGCACCATGACCCACGGCGCCGACGCGAGCAGCGGCGCCGCGGGATTGAAGAAGTCCTTCTGCCAGACGGCCCAATTGTCGCCATAGGGGCTTCCGGCGCAGCCCGGCTTTGTGTCGGGGCAGGCAGTTTCGCGGTAATAATAATCGCCGACGTGGATCACCAGGTCCGGGTGCCGCGCCGCCGCCAACCGGGCGACGGTCGCGAACGGCCACTTCGCGGGATCGTTGCAGTCCTGCGTGAAGCTGCCCTCCAACCGGCAGCCGGTGTCGCCGATCACCACGATCCGCTTGATGTCGTTCGGCAGCGCGGGAGCCGCCAGCCCATCCACCGTGATGGCGCGGGACGAGGCCGCGGCATGGGCGATACAGGTCTGCACCGGGTAATCCCCATCCGCCTTGCCGCGCCTGTCGCTGGTCAGCGTGGCTCCGTCGGCGACGACCTTCGGGCAGTCCATGCCCGACGCGATGACCGAGCGCACGTCGAGTCCGCCGGCGCTTGCCACCTCCACCCATGGGCCGGGCAGATCGGCCGCTCGGGCGGTCGCGCCGGCGAGCAGCAACAGGAGGATGGCGGGCCAGCCGAGTGGCGACGGCACGGTTCTTTCCCCGGCTCAGGCGCCCTGCGCCGCCTTCTCCTTTTCTGCCATGCGCTGCTTAAGCTGCTCCGGGGTCAGACGGACGATGTCCTCGTTCTGATGGGCGTAGAGGTCGTATGTGTCCGTCTCAAGTTCCTCCAACGCGATCTGGCCGGCGAGCACCTCTGCCTTCCAGGCGTCCTGCTCTGGCTGGCGAGCGTGAAACTCCGGCATCACCTCGCGGGCGAACAGCTCCAGGCTGTCGCAGATCGCTTGGTGGCTGGTGCGGCCCGCCTGATTGAGCAGGATTACCTGATCGACATGCGCCTCCTCGAACTGATGCAATCGTCGGCGGATGGTTTCCGGCGAACCGATCAGGCCGTTGCGCAACGCCTGCTTGGCCTTGTCGGTCTGCCGCCACTCCTGGTACTCGCGCCAGAGATTGCCGGTGCCGGGCGCATCGATCCCCTTCCGGCCGTAATACCCCAGCGCGAAGATGAAGAACGTCCAACCCGATGCCGCCTCGATCGCCTCCTCGTCGGTTGGCGCACACATGAAGCCGTTGACGATCGCGATGTTCGGATTGGTCGCGTAGTCGGCAAGTCGGTTGGGACGATGCAGCAGGTTGTTGTAGTAGCGATGCACCCAGGCACGCGCCGCCTCGGGCGAGACGAAGCTGAACCCCAGCGCGCCCATCCCCCACTGTCCCGCATCGCCGATCGTGCGGATGTTCGAGCAGGCGACCCAGAGCGGCGGGTGTGGCTTCTGCAGCGGCTTGGGGATCACGTTGCGCGCGGGAAAATCATCGTACTGGCCGTGGAATTCCCAGTTGTCACGGGTGAACATCGGGACGATGGCGCGCACCGCCTCCTCCCAGCGGTCACGCTTGTCGCGCACGCGCACGCCGAACGGATGCAGCTCCGCCGGCCCTGCCGCCTCGCCCATCCCGAGATCGACACGCCCACCGGAGAGCAGATCGAGTGTGGCCACCTTCTCCGCCACTCGCTGCGGCTGGTTGGTGGTGAGCTGGACCACGCCGTGGCCGAGCCGGATGTTCTTGGTGCGTTGGCTCGCCGCGCCAAGAAAGACTTCGGGTGCCGATGAGTGGGAGTACTCCTCGAGGAAGTGATGCTCCACCACCCACGCGTAATCATAGCCAAGCTGATCGGCAAACTGAAATTGATCAAGCGACTGCTGCAGCAGATCGTGCTCGCTTGTCGTCGTCCAGGGGCGCGGCAACTGGTGCTCGTAGAACACGCCGAATTTCATGGATCGTTTCCTTCGTTGGTCAGACCGGCACGGCCAATGCGTCGTATTCATACAGCCAGTCGTAGCGCGCGCCCATGGCACGTGGCGCGAACTCGCGTTCCATGAACGCCTGGGCCTGCACCGGGTCGGCAAGCTGCGGATTGTGGTAGCGCGACACGTTCTCCAGCGAGCCACGCACGATGCGCGATGTCCGATCGAGCCGCGCTGCTTCGTAGCGGCGCAATGCCTCGGGGATGTCGTAGGCTTCCAGGCAGCGCGCCAGCACCATGCCGTCCTCGATCGCCATATTGGCGCCCTGCGCCAGGAACGGCAGCGTCGGATGACAGGCATCGCCGAGCAGGCTGACGCGCCCGACCGACCAATGTTCCAACGGTTCACGCCCGAGCATGGCCCATTTGTACGGGACGTCGATCGCATCGACGATTGCCAGCACGTCCGGATGCCACGCCGCGAAATCCCGACGGCATTCCTCGACCGTGCCCGCCTCAGACCAGCTTTCGATCAGCCAGTCATCCCGCTCGATCGCGGTGACAAAATTCAGCAGTTCACCGCGGCGCAGCGGGTAGGTGACGACGTGACCGCGGGGGCCGATCCAGGTCATGCCGTATTGCTGGCGGAGCCGCGGCGGCAGGCGTTCCATCGGCACGACGCCGCGCCAGGCCATGTAGCCGGTGAAAGTGGCATGTCCGTCGCCGAATAACCGGCTCGCGGATATGCGAATGCACGCCGTCGGCGCCGATCAGCGCATCGCCACTCACGCGCTCGCCGTTCTCCAACAGCAGCGTGACGCCGTCCGCATCCTGCTCGAAGCCCATGCAGCGTGCACCGACATGCACCGCGTTGGGCGCGCGCTCGGCCGAGTGCCTGCACCAGCACGGCGTGGAAGTCGCCGCGATGCACCAGCCAATAGGGCGAGCCGTAACGCGCCACGGCGTTGGCGCCGAGATCCTGCACGCGCCAGGCCTGGCCGGTGTTGAACAGCCGCATCTCCTTGCGCGGTCGGCACCGAGGCGATCGCCTCCATCGCGGGCAACAGGCCGAGTTCGCACAGCACGCGCGAGCCATTCGGCGAGATCTGCACGCCGGCGCCAAGCTCGCGCAGCTCGGCGGCCTGCTCGTACAGCGCGACCTCGAAGCCGCGTTGCAGCAGCGCCAGCGCGGCGACGATGCCGCCGATGCCGGCACCGGCGATCAGGATGCGTGGCTTGCCCAAGTCCCCTCCTCCGTGCGATGCCGCGATCTGAACCGGGAACGTCGGCCGGACGCAAGCGGGAGGATGCCAATGCTCGATCAACCACAGACTCAGGGGCGCGCGAAGCTGCTGACCGAGTTGCCGTTGCGGCTGCATCACCATGCCTATGCGGTGAAGGACCAGGAGGCCAACCGCCACTTCATCGAGGACATCCTGGGCATTCCGCTGGTCGCCACCTGGTGCGAGCGCGTGTTCCGCCCGGAGGTCGGCCGCGAGGTGGACTACTGCCACACCTTCTACGAGGTGGCGGACGGCGGTGCGCTGGCGTTCTTCCAGTTCGCCGACGAGGAAGCATGGGAGAAGAACCGCGCCATCCTGCAGGAGGTCGGCGGATCATGGCATGTCGCGTTCAAGGTAACGCAAGGCGACCTTCGACGAACTGATGCAGCGCGTCACGGCGGCAGAGGTGCCGGTGCGCAAGATCGATCACGGCTATCTGCGTGTCGATGTACCTGAAGACGCCGGACGGCCTGCGGCTGGAGTTCACCGTGGACGCGCCGGATGCCGAGCAGATCGCGGCGATGCGCCGGAAGGACGCGCATTCAGAGTTGGCGCGCTGGCTCGCCGGCGACCGACGCGTCAACAACGACGATCGGCCGCACTGACCAAGGCTACATCACCCGATCGCTCAGCCCCGCTGCGTGCTTCACGAAGCGGAGCGGGGTGTCGAAGTCAAAGTTCGATATAGACCGCGTTCAGATGCGCATAGGGCGGCGACTGAGCGAACAGCTCGAACGTCAGCCGGTGCCCGGCATAGTCGGAGTTGAGTAGATCGCGGGCGAACGCCAGCAGCCGGCGACGATCCTCCGCGCTCCATGCCTCGTTCACCGTGTAGAACTTCTCCAGCCACGGCCTGGTTTCCGGATCGACGAACGCGGCGAAGTCCGGCGTGACGCAGATCTGGCCGCCGCAGAGCTCGCGCGCGAGATGCATCATTGCCGGCAGCTTCGTGCAGGCGTGCACCCGCCCGGTGAACAGCAGCGACTGGTTCGGCATGAGCAGTCCAGCCGGACTCGGCTGCGCGGTGGCGATCGCGGCGGTCAGATGCGCGTTGATCCCCTCGCGATAGCAGGCGAGCTCCGCCAGCTTCTCGCGCACCGCCTGCTGCTTGTCCAAGCCCGTTTGTCGCGCATTGAACAATGCAGCACCAATCAGCATATCGGCGATATACAGGATGCGCTGGGTGTAAGGGAAACGCCGAATAGCGGTGCAGCGTCGCACGAATGAACGTTGCGGCACGCGTGTGCCGATAGAACAGCACATTTTCCCACGGCACCAGCACGTCATCGAACACGATCAGCGTGTCCACTTCGTCGAACCGGTTCGATAGCGGATAGTCCTCGGCTGGCGCGCGGCCGGCGAACCCTGTGCGGCAGATGTGCTTAATGCCGGGCCATCCCATGTCGGCAATGAACCCCACGGCATAGTCCGACAGCTTGTCGTCGCCCCAGTTGCCGATCGTGGGCTTGACGAACGCCTGGTTCGCATAGGCTGCCGCGGTTTCGTACTTGGCACCACGCACCACGATGCCGGCAGCGGTTTCCTTCACGACGTGGAGTAGCATGTCCGGGTCCTGCTCCTGGGGCCGCTTCGACCGATCCCCCTTCGGATCGGTGTTCGCCGACACGTGGAAGGGGTCAGCGGTCAGCGCTCGGATGATGTGGCGCTCGACGTTCTGGCTGAACTGCGGATCGATCTCGTCCAACACCGCCTTGCCGTCCCACAGCGACCACAATTCACCGATCGTCTCATCACCCACGCGGACCACCACGCCACCGACCTCGTTGAGCTGCGCATCGACGTAGGCACGCTTGTCGTGCCAGTCCTGCTGTGTCTTCGGCAATTTCAGAGCAAGGTTGCTGCGCTCGCCGCTCGTCTCATCCAGGTAGGACATGGTGGCACTGTGCTGCGACTCGTGGGCCATGTCGTAGAGTCGCGCCCGCAGCGACACGATCGGGCGGAACGCGGGGTGCGTTGTCACATCGGCAACGCGCTCGCCGTTGATCCAGACCTGGCGGCCGTCGCGCAGCGAGTTCGAGGTATTGCGTACCGGTTCTGAGCATGGCGTGTCCTTTGCGGGCGGCCCCCGAGGCCGGGCCAATCAAACCGCAATTTGCCCGTCCGAACCGGAAGTTGCTAGGCTAGCCGCGTTTTCCACGGAACAGATCGGGCGAATTCAATTGCCACTGACCGCCGATGAAGCGGAAGACTGCGCTGTCGCCATCGTGGACGACAACACCCTGTCAACCTTCGGCAAGCTTGCGGCCGCGCTCGATCGTGCAGGTCTCTGGTCGGTTCTGGCGCGAGCGCGGAAGGGCCGACCGGCGCCACAGCTTCGCATTGTCATCAAGCCGGAGCTGGCCGGGTTCACGATCGCCTCACCTGCGGTGACCGACCCGGCGCTGGTCGAAGAACTCGTCGACCTGTTGCACAACCATGGCTTCACCAGCGTCGCAGTTGTCGGAACAACAGATGGCAGCGCCCAGTGGGCAGAGAATCGCGATCTTTACGCACTGAGCGATCTGCTGGGCTATCGCTACACCACACCAAAGGGACGCGCTTACGATATCGTCGATCTCGCCGACTCGCCGGACGATTGTGCATTTCCGGTCGACAGCGCGCTGCAAGGCTGCGGCATATCACGTGAATGGCTCGACGCAGATGTGCGAATCGTCTTTAGCAAAAGCCGTACCGACGAAGTTGCGGGCTACGCACTGTGCCTTGACACGCTAATTGGTGTTCTCCCGTTGATTGACAAGGATTTGCACTACCGAAGACGCCGCCATCCCGGCGACGTGGTTGCCGCATTGCTGGGCGTGGCTCCGGTTCAATTCTGTCTGATCGATGGTATTCGCGGCGCGCACGGCGCCGGCGGTCGACGCGCACCCTCTGCGATCGAGACAAATACGATCATCGCAGCCACCGATATCGTGCTGGCTGATCATGCCGGCGCGATGAAGATGGGCCTCAATCCCGAGGTCTCGTTGATATTCGCGCGCGTCCTTCGCACGCACCCGTTTCCGCGACGATATATCGTAGCGGGATCGCTCGGCATTTACCGCGGCTGGAACAACGTACCTGCGCTGTCGTTGCTGACCAGCAGTATGCGCAGCCGTGCCGAGACTCTAGATCGGCTGGTCGAACCTTGGCTCCAGCGTCTCGATCCGGAGCTGTTTCCGCTGAAACACCCCGTCAATGCGCGCGTCAATGCAGTATTGGCGAAATTCCTTGCCGATCCCGACACCGTTGTTCTCAGCCAGTGGTTGCTGACGCTGGCGAATGCGGTGCTTGGTTGGATGGGGGAGACGACCCAGTCTTATCGAACATTGTTCGACAAGGACGCGTTGCGGCGTCACGCAGTGCCACTGGGCATTGACCTCAGTGCCATACCGGAAGGCGCCTTCAATGCCCTCGTGGAAGAGCTGCTCGGACTCGAGCCCACCGCTGCCGCTGCGCCACCAATCTCCCCCGAGCTCCGCTGGCGATACATCGATGACGCCGTTGTGTTCCGCTACGCGAAGACACTGCCGATCGAATTCAACCTGTACGCGCGGCGCGTCGATATTGCCCGAACAATCCAGTTCATGAATGACTACCTCGGGGGCGTCGTGGTTCCGTTGGCGCATGACAGATCAGGACGACCGGTACGACAGGCCGAGCGCAACATCTACCTGCCGCAACCCAACTACCTGGTGCTGTATCAGGGGATGCCCATCGATGTGAGCAAACTGGAGGTGGTGGAGTATGGCGAGAACCGTCACCGGTTGTATTGGAAAACTGTACTGAGCGAGAATGGGTCCGCCACGTATGACGATGGCATTGCCACGTTCGAGCGAACCATAGATGGAACGCAGATCACCATAACAGGACGGCAGCAGTTCACTCTGCCACCATTCTGGCAGGTGTTCGACCTGAACCTTGTCCCTAAGCTGAAGTCACACTTGGTGACCCATGCTTATCAGACCTTTTTTGACCGGACTATCGCCAATTTCGAGGCCTTGGTGGAAGGTCGCGACATCCGCATCGGCCGGCCCGTGGACGAGCCAACACCGCCACCTATGGAGCAGATCATGCCGCTCCTGCTGCGGATCGGCGAAATCGCTATACCGGTCCTGCAACAGCTCGCAGGCAGGCGCGATCCGGCAGCAGCCAGCGAAGCGCATCGCATCGACACTGACGGCTTCCTCCACATCACGCCGACCCAATCAATCGCCTCAGGAACGACATCCGATCCGGAACAATGGATCGCTGAGATTTCGCGATTTATTGATGGCTTCTCACAGGCAGTGCAACGTGATCTAGCACAGGCTTTCACGGTCGCATGAGAGCACTGGTGACTGGCGCAACGGGCCTGATTGGGTCACATCTGGTCCGCACTCTAGTGGATGCAGGCCATGAAGTACGATGCCTCGTACGGCAGACCAGCCGGCGTGATTCACTCGAAGGCCTGCCGCTGACATGGGTCGTTGGTGATCTGTTGCAGGAGAGCAGCGTCCTCGATGCAGCCTGCGCCGAATGCGATGTAGCATTCCACACAGCCGCGCACTACGCCTATGGGGGTGTCAGTTCAACGGAAATACTGGACACTGCTGTTGCTGGCACCGAGGCTCTGCTGCGTGCCTGTGGTCGGCAAGGTGTTCGCACTGTGGTCGTGACTTCGTCGTCCGTAATATTCGGCTACAGCAAGCGCGGCACGATCATTGGTGAAGACGAGGCAGTGGCAAGCAGCGATGGCGAAGCACCCTATGTCATTGCGAAGATCGCGCAGCATCACCGAGCGCTAAGACTTGCTGAACACCTCAAGCTGGATGTGCGCTTCGCGTGCCCGACGATGACGCTTGGACCGACGAGTTCGCGCCTGGGACCGAGCAATGGTCTGATAGTGTCGTACCTCACCGATCCTTTCAGCAGCACGTTCCCAGGTGGCTGCAACATCGTGTCGGCGCACAACGTCGCAGAAGGCCATCTGCTCATCGCGTTGCATGGCACGATAGGCGAATGCTATCTGCTCGGCTCGGAAAACCTGACATGGCGGCAGGTTCATGGCATGATTGCTGACTTGGCCGGCGTATCGCCACCACTCGCAGAACTCAATCATGTGTTTGCATTTCTGGCGGCTGCCACAGAGGAACTTCTCGCCGCCATGGCCGGACGCGCCGCTCTGTCCACCCGACAGCAGGCCACAATGATTGGTCGCTATTACTGGTATTCGCATGCCAAGGCTGCCGCGCTGGGCTACGTACCCTCGACTGCGCGGAGTGCCCTGACAGAGACAATATCCTGGTTGGCATCGTCCTCGTACATCACGCGCGAATTACGAGCACGCATGTGCCTGTCGCCCGACATCCATCGTCTTCGCTCCACCACGGAGAGACCGCATTGAAGAGCTTTCGCAGCCTCGTCGTGCTCAAGCGTCCCCAGCAGCAACTTTGGGCAGCCATGCGCGACCACCTGGCCGACTTCGCTGGAAGTATCGACGATATCGAAAGCGTTCGACAGATCGAGCGGTCGACAGACGCCAACGGCATCGTCCACATCGTGAATGAATGGCGCATCCGTCAGCAGATTCCGGCCGCTATTCGCACCATGATGAAGATTGGAGAAATGGGCTGGATCGATCGCAATAGTTGGCATACCGACACCGGCACATGTTCATGGAGTATTGAACCGAACTTTCTCCGCGAGTTCATCTCCTGCTCCGGTGAGACGGCGTTCAGCACGGCAATGGCAGGGCGAGGAACCCGGGTCACGTTTGCCGGCGAGCTCGACCTCAAGCCGGGCTTGCTCGGTTCACTGGCCGGCATCGAACCTATGGTGTCCGGCTTTATCGAATCGATCGTGACCACCATCATTCCGCGCAATCTGCGCGCTGTTGCAGAAGCCGCAGCGGCATTTGAGTTGCCGCAGGACGACACCTAACCGAGCAAAACGCTGTGGTGAAAGCCAAGCCGCGGATCGGCGAGTGGAGACAGCCATGGGAAGTAGTTCTGCAGCTCTGGCATCGGAACGCGAATTCGTACTTCGCCCGCTGGATAATCATAGATCGTTATGCAGTTCAGCCCGCGATTCGCAGTGAATAACAACGACTGATCGGCGGAGAGCTGGCACGCATAAATCGAGTCAAGCAGGCTGAACCGGCTCACCCGCAACGCTCCGAGAAAATGCCGGCTGTTTGTCGCAAAGCTGCCGCGTGCGAATGCTTCGTAGATCTGCGTTGTGACCTCGCGCGGGCGTGCCAGATGCGCCGCCAGATCAGGTCGCTCGTCGATGATGCGGAACCGGGCAAAATTGTCGAGCTCGATCGCGATGATCGACTGGCTACCGCCGTTGCAGAAGATCAGCTCGCTGTCGGACAGCGTGATATCGGAGTTGATGTGAGCTGGGATTTCCCGGCCTGCGGCCCAATGCCGAATGACACGCTTCTCCCGCGCATCGATCTCGAACGCATACTCCTTGAGATAAGCCATGCCCCACTCGTGATAGTCGTGGTTATCCTGGGGCGCGACGCGGAAAGAAACCGCGTAGAAGATGTCGTCGCGGGGGTGCACAGCGACATGCCAGCATGTTGCCGGCAATTGGAGCACGGCAACGCGATCGGTGCGGCGGTCCCAGATGCCGACGTGACGAGCCTCACCCAGCGCGGCGTCGGCTGGGTTATCCATCGAGCCATACACAATGTAGCGCCCGGATGCGGTTCGCTTCATGCCATGAGGCAGCTTGACCCCATGCGGCACCAGGCGCTTTGGATTCGCCAGATCACCCAGTCGAAACGCATAGAAATGCTCGCCGATGGGCGTGATAATCTCGTCATCCGACAGCCAGACAACATGGGTACTGCCTTGCAGCGAAGTGCGTGCTGTCTCGAAGCGCAATGTTGAGATACGTTCAATCTCGCTGAGCGTTCTTGCATCATAGAACAGCAGATGCTGGCCGGCGTTGCCGAGATAACCGACCGTGCCCGATGGATTGACCGACACCGCGTGCCCGGCGGCGATGCCGTCGAAATACATAATTTTGTAGGCATGCCGGTTGCCCACGGGATCGAACAGGAACAGGCAGACGCCGGCCATGCCCTCAAGGCCGTTGATACCGTTGCCATCGAGCGCGATGTGAAAAGCGTACGGGTAGCCCTTTACGCCCGCTGGTTCGCTGCGCGATCGGGTGCGCGTTGCGCGCGGGGCCCGTTGTCCGACTGCCCGTGCCAATCAATCAGCCATTCGCGCCATTGCGGGCCCGGTTCGGAGGTGCGGTGCGGCACGTGGTGCACAGCCCCTCGGCCTCGATGGTCGCATTGCTGATACTGAAACCTGCTTCCTTCGCCGCCCGCGCCAGAACCGCGGACACGTCATGATCCTGCATCTCCACCACCCGCCCGCACTTGCGGCAGATCAGGAATTGCGCCGCATGAGTATGGCTCTCGCCGTCAGGATCGACCGTACAGCCGGCGATGCAGCCGACAAACGCGGATAGCCGCTCCACGCGATGGATCAGCCCCTGCTCCAGCAGGAAGTCGAGGGTCCGGTATACTGTGGGCGGCGCCGCGCTGCGCCGCGTCTGGCGCAGCCGGTCCAGCAGGCCGTAAGCGCCCGTGGGTGATGCGGCATCCAGGATCATGCCGAGTACGTGCCGACGCAGTTCCGTCAGGTTCGCACCCCGATGCTCACAGATCGCCTCGGCTCGATTGAGCATCGCCTCGGTCCGTCGCGAGAACTCAGCCGCCATCCGATCCCCTCTGTCGACGTCGCAGCTTAGCATGCCCATCGATGGTTGCGCGCTCTATGTTACAGTATTACATATCATCTCGAATTGCCCTACGAGGCCGGCATGGTGGCACTATATGCGTTGACCGTCATTCTAGCCGTGCTCGCCGGCCCCGCTGCGGCACAGATCCCGGGCAACGCCCCCGGTATC
This sequence comes from uncultured Alphaproteobacteria bacterium, assembly GCA_963799415.1. Taxonomy (GTDB): domain Bacteria; phylum Pseudomonadota; class Alphaproteobacteria; order Acetobacterales; family Acetobacteraceae; genus JAMXLO01. The sequence goes on from CAWCXI010000034.1 coordinate 309,848, forward strand.
GTCGCCGCCGAGAACTTTTACGGCGACGTCGCGCAACAACTGGCGGGCAACAACACCGCGGTCACCAGCATCCTGAGCAACCCCGACCAGGACCCACATCTGTTTGAGGCAAGTCCTTCGGTTGCTCGCCACCTGTCAGGCGCCGCCATCGTGATCTACAATGGCGCTGATTACGATCCGTGGATGACAAAGCTGCTCGCCGCCACGCGGTCGCCAAACCGCGAGATCATTGTCGTTGCCGATCTCGTGCACAGGAGGGCAGGCGACAATCCGCATCTCTGGTACGATCCGGCCACAATGCCGATCTTTGCCAAGGCGTTGGCGAAGGCACTATCGGACCGTGAGCCGCCACGCAGGAACGACTATGACGAGAGGCTGCGCGCCTTCCTCGCCTCGTTGCAGCCACTGGACGCGAAGATCGCGGAACTGCGCCAGAAATTCGACGGCATCCCGGTGACCGCCACCGAGCCAGTGTTCGGCTATATGGCGGCGGCGCTGGGCTTCAGGATGCGGAATGAGCGCTTCCAACTCACCGTGATGAACGGCTCCGAACCGCGCGCCTCCGACGTGGCCGCCTTCGAGAATGATCTCCGCAATCATGCCGTCCGGCTATTCTTCTACAACAGTCAGGCGTCCGATACCGCGGCGCAGCGTCTGGTGCGGATAGCCACGCAATCGAGGGTTCCTGTCGTTGGTGTGACCGAGACCGAGCCGCCTGGAAAGCGTTACCAGGACTGGATGATGGGCGAACTCGATGCGATCGCTCAGGCACTGTCCGGCAGGCCACAGTGAGCGCCATCGAATTTGTCGGGGCGACGCTGGCATTCGGCGCCAGAAAGGTGCTGGCCGGCATCGATCTCGCAATCCGCGATAATGAATTCGTCGGCGTGCTCGGACCCAATGGATCGGGCAAGACCACGTTGATGCGCGCGATACTCGGCCTGATGGCACCGCGCAGCGGCACGATCCGTGTGCTGGGCAAGCCTGTGGCTCGCGGCAATCCCGCCATCGGCTACATGCCGCAGACGCGTAGTGCGCTGGATCAGCTTCGCCTCTCCGGCTGGGATTTCGTCGCCAGTGGCGTCGGCGGACATCGTTGGGGCCTGCCGTTGCTCGGTCGAGCGAACCGTCAGGAGGTCGCCTGGGCGTTGGAGCGAGTGCAGGCGACCGATCTTGCGCGACGGCCGCTCGCTGAGACCTCAGGTGGCGAGCGCCAGCGTCTCCTCCTCGCGCAGGCGCTGCTCGGGCGACCGCACTTGCTGCTGCTGGATGAACCGCTGATCAGCCTGGATCCGCACCATCAGCGCGCCGTTGTCGAGCTGACCCGTTCGTTGCAGCAGGAACTCGGCATCACTGTGCTGTTCAGCGCGCACGAGCTCAATCCGCTGCTGGGCGTGCTCGATCGTGTTCTCTACCTCGGCCAGGGTCATGCCGCGCTCGGTTCGGTTGAGGACGTGGTCACCGGCCCGGTGCTGTCACGGCTCTACGGCTCAGAGATCGACGTTGTGCGGCTGAATGGCCGGATTTTCGTCATGTCGGGCGGCCACGATGTCGAGCACGATGCCCACCAGCATGACCACAGTGGACACCATGTTCACGTATGACTTCATGCAGAACGCGTTCGCTGCCGCCTGTGTCGTGGGGGTGGTCTGCGGCCTGGTCGGATATTTCCTCGTGCTGCGCGCTCAGACATTTGCCGGTCATGCGCTGTCGCATGTCGGCTTCGCCGGAGCCACGGGGGCGGTGCTGATCGGCATCTCGCCACTCTGGGGCCTGATCGCCATGACGCTCGCGGCAGGCATCGGCATGGGCCTGCTCGGCGAGAAGCTGCACCAGCGCGATGTGGCAATCGGCATCGTGCTGTCGCTATCCATGGGTCTCGGCCTGTTGTTTCTAAACTTCTTCAACTCCTATGCCACACAGGCAACGACGCTGTTGTTCGGCAACATCCTGGGAATCGATGCCGCGACCGTCTGGACGCTGCTGTTGCTTGGCATTGCCGCCATCGTGGCACTCGCAGTTATCGCGCGGCCACTGCTGTTCGCCAGCCTCCAGCCCGAGCTCGCCGAGGCGAAGGGGGTGTCGCTGCGACTGCTGTCGGTACTGTTCCTGGCCATTGTCGCGATCGGCGTCGCGCAATGCGTGCAGATCGTCGGGGTCCTGCTCGTCTTCGCCTTGATGGTTGGCCCTGCGGCATCGGCGCAACGAGTAACGACACGGTTCTGGAGCGGCACCGCGTTGTCCGTCGCACTGGCCCTGAGCGAGGCATGGCTGGGGCTTGTGCTCGCGTTCTACACAGACTGGCCGACCAGCTTCTGGATTACTGCTTTGAGCAGCGGGGTCTATCTGGTTGCGGTGCTTGGCGGAAACTTGCCAGTGAGGGCGCGCGAGGCTACTGCTTGAACTCCGTCAGGTTGAACGCCCGGGTGATGATGTCCGCGGTTCGGTTCGCCATTGTGTGGCTTGCGGCATGGTGCCAGATCTTCATGGTCGCCACGATGCCTCTGGAAACCTTTGCCGCCGGTGCAGTTTCGCTCGGCAGCTTGCCCATTTGCCATGCCGACGCTGACAATCGGCAGCCGTCTCCTTCGGTGCCATCCCATACCAGCCACGACTGCGTGCTGTGCGTGGTCTGTCAGTCGCACAGCGGATCGATTGCGCTGCTTCCGCCGACGCCAGTGCCTGCCCTGCGTCGCGCAGTCGCCCCCGCACGCTTCGATATTGCACAGCCGCGCGCGCCACCGCCTTCCCCGACGATCGCGGCGCAACCGCGCGGTCCACCGTCCCTGATCTGAGTTCGGCTGCCCATCCGCCGCCGCTCGTTGGCGCCGGCGTTGCCAACTCGTATCGGAGGATATTCCCTGTGCACCAGCCAAAGTTTCTGACCGCGTTAACTGGCGTGTGTCTGCTGCCAATTCAGCCGGCGTTGGCACACGGCTTCGCCGGTCCACACATGTTCATCAGCACGCTGTTGATCGACGATCCAAACGTAGCGGATGAAGCCTCACTGCCCACCTTCATGTTCCTGCCACAGCCAAATGATGGCGGCGTTACACCCGGTCTCTACAATCTCAGTTTCGAATTCGACAAGCGTATCACTGAGAATTTCGGATTTTCACTCAGCGACGGCTACCAATGGTTGCGAACCCCCGGGGCGAGTATGGCCAGCGGGTGGCAGAACCTGGAGGGCGCGCTGAAGTACAAGGTGTACGTCAACCCGGAGCATGAGTTCATGCTCTCACTCGGGGTGTCGCGAGAGTTTGCGCGTACCGGCGCGACCGGCAGCACCGGTGCCGCGCTCGACAATGATGACACAGGCTCCACCACACCGACGATCTTCTGGGGCAAGGGATTCGGCGACCTGCCGATCGGCATTCTTCGGCCCTTGGCCCTGACCGGCACGTTCGGTTATCAGATTGCCGACAAGAAGCTGAAAGTCATCGGTACCGATCCAAACTCCGGCGACCCTCTGTTCAACAACGGAACCTCAAATCAATGGACCGGCGGGCTCTCGCTACAGTACAGCATTCGCTATCTGCAGTCGCAGGTGAAGGACCTCGGCCTGCCGGAGTTTGTCAACAAGCTGACACCCGTCGCTGAGGTTGCCTGGTCCTCGCCGGCCAGCAAGCCCAATCAGTCGAGCACCCAGTACCTGTTCGGCTTAGGCGTCAACTATACCGCGGAGACATACGCCCTCACCGTCGAGGCGCTGATACCCGGCAATCGGCAGACCGGCTCACATCTTGGTGTCATAGCGCAATTCCATCTCTACTTTGATGATCTGTTCCCGAACAGCCTGGGCAAGCCGATTGTGAACTGGTGGCAATGACGCGTCTGACATTTTTCGTCGCAGCAGCGATGCTATGCACGGCATCCTCCGCTTATGCGCACGCCTTTCTGGAGCGCGCCCTTCCGCCGGTCGGCAGCGAGACTGCGACGCCCCCGCCCCAGATCGTGCTGACATTCACTGAGGGTGTGGAACCGCTGTTCAGCACGATTGAACTGCGCGACAAGCAGGGCACGGCGCTGGCGGTCGGGAAGCCGCACACGGAACCCGGTGACAAACGCAAGCTTGTTGTCGACGTTCCTATGCTGCGTGCTGGACGGTATAGTGTAATCTGGCATGCGACGTCGGTCGATACCCACAAGACCGAGGGCAGCTACCAGTTCACCATCACCCCTTGATGAGCAACCTGGAAATCTGCGCCTCACTGCTGCGCGGGCCGCACATGGCGGCAACGGCGTCGCTATTCGGAACATTGGTGTTCCTCGTGGCAGTAGTTGGTGAGGCGGCAACTTCACCGCGAGTACGACAGCTGTTGCTGCGACTCGCCAGCGTCAGTGCGGTCGCCGCACTCCTGTTGGGCCTTGCATGGCTTGGCTGCGAAACGGCCCTCGTCGCCGATACCGACAACCTGACGGCGACACTGCGAGCGCTACCGGTCGTCGCACTGCAAACGCAATACGGACGGTGGTTTCTGCTGCGCTGCGTCCTGTTGATCGCCGTATTGCCATTGCTGCACGTCCGTCGGTACGGGACCGTGGCCGCCATCGCCTTGGCCGGTGTAGCGCTCGCCTTACAGCCGCTGCTCGGTCATGCCGGAGCGGTCGGCGGCGGTGCGGGTGCGGAACTGATCGCCTCCGAAGTACTGCATCTGCTGGCCGCCGGTGCATGGCTAGGGGGATTGCTGCCACTGCTCCTCGCCATCCGGGTTCTGCCAGCTGACGGCGCGGGAGCCGCTTGCCGCGCGTTCACGCCGATTGGCCTTGCGTCCGTGTTCCTGCTGGGCGGCACAGCGGTCGTGCAGGTATCGTCCTTCATGGGCGGACTACCGGGATTGTTCGGTACCGGCTATGGTCATGTCGCGCTCGTCAAGCTCGGCTTGTTCGTCGTGCTGCTTGCACTCGCGGCGCTCAATCGCCTTGTGCTCACCGACCGCCTCACCACCACATCTGATGCACGGCTGCATATGCAGATGTCCGTGGCGGCCGAGATACTGCTGGGCACGCTTGTGGTCATCACCGCCGGCTTCCTCGCCTCACGCACACCGGGATCGCACGAGCAGCCGGTATGGCCATTTCCCTGGCGACCGAGCGCCTGGGCCTTCGCTGATCCCGCCTTCCGAAACGAGGAGATCACCGCGCTGATCGCGACCGTTGGTGGCGTCGTGGTCATTATAGTTGGCCTGGGGTGGCGCCGCATTCGCTGGTTTGCATTGGGTGCCGGCGCCATCATCCTGGCGGCAACGATCCCGCATCTCGATCTGCTGTTCGTCGCAGCCTATCCGACCAGCTTCTTCACCTCTCCCACCGAATTCGCTGCCACCGCGATCGTCCACGGTGGCAGTCTGTTCACCTCGAATTGCGTCGCCTGCCACGGCGCTCAGGGACGTGGCGATGGTCCGGCGGCAAAGTCTCTGCCACTGCCACCCGCCGACCTGACCGCAAGCCACTTCTGGGCGCACAACGACGGTGAGCTCTATTGGTTCATCGCGACCGGCATTACCGCTCCTGATGGTGCGACAGCGATGCCGGGATTCGCTGGCACGCTGTCGAGCGAGGCAATTTGGGATATTATCGACTACATGAGCGCGCATAACGCCGGCGATACGATGCGGCGCACCGGGAACTGGCCGCAGCCGACGCCGATGCCGCAGTTCGATGCACAATGCGCAAATGGACGAGTTTTTGATCTCGATGATCTGCGTGGCCATGCGCTGCGCATCATCGCAGTATCCGACGATGAGCCGATCGAGCCATCTTGGTCCGGCGATGGCGGTGCGATTACGATTTTGGTTACCCGCAAGATTGCCACAGAACAGACCGGCCCCGCCTGCATCGCGAGCGAACCGCAGGCATGGACGGCGCTGGCCATCATTGTCGGGTTGTCGCCAGATGCGCTGGCCGGCACGCAGCTGCTGGTCGATCAGAACGCCTGGCTGCGCGCCAGGTGGCGCCCAGGCGACCCCGAGGATTGGAACGATCCGCGGGTGCTGTCGGAACTACTCCGCAACATCGCCGCCAATCCGATCATCGCTTCGTCCAGCGTCCACGCCCACCATCACTGACGCAGGTGGCGAACCGATGCGCCTCGCTGGCGCCACGCACCCAGGAACAAGCGAGGCTAGCCCCTCAAGTATGATCGCCGCGAACTTGCGCCATGCCTGACGAGGATCCGTAGCGGTACCCTCGATGCCACGAGGCATCTCCATGACCCGCGCGATCGCCGCCGCGAGGCTCGCGGCCTCAGGCTCGCATAACGTCGCGAGCGGACTATCTCCGAGTTGTTCAGGCAGTCCACCCACCCTCGTCGCTATCACGCGACGACCTGTGGCCAGCGCCGTAGGCGCGATCCCACTCTGGCTCGCCTCGCGGTATGGCAGCACCACAACATCCGCCCAATTCAGGAGTGTGTTGACCTCGCTCTCCGGCACCCAGCAATTCTCAACCCTGACACCCGGCAGGATTCGCAAAGCAGCCAGTGCCGTGCTCTCCGGCCCGTTACCCACAACCCGCACCTCGAGGTCCGCCGGCGGCCCAAGCGATCGCAGCGCCTCCGCCAGGAGGTCGAGACCTTTGTAAGCCCGCAGCCGTCCGAAACAGAGCAGGCGACGGGGGCCTGCGCGTGCAGCCAAGGGTGCAACGGCACCGAAGCTCAGCGGCGGAAGTGACGCAACGATGACTGGGGTGCCCGATCGCAGAGAGCCGTTCGCCCGCAGCCTTTCGGCTACGTGCAAGGACAGCACAATTACCAGGTGAGCCCGCCGAAGCAGCGCCCGCTGCGACATCTGGAGCAACGGAATTCGATCGCCAGGATGCGCCTCGGCGTCATGCACGATCACCGCCGCAGGGATACCAATGCGATGCAACGCGAGGATCATCAGTAGATCGAGCGGGCCTGGCATGGCACACACGGCGAGCTGAGGGTCCAGGCGGCGAAGTTGCCTGCTGAGCTTCATGACGGTGATCGGGGCTTGTATTAACCGCCATGCCAGCCCGGCCACCCCGGTATAGGTCTCTACAGGAAGCTCACAGCTGGCTCCGTCTGGGCCGCGCATGACCTCCGCGCCGGTCGAGAGTGATAGTCCTGATTCGACGCCATCCAGCGCTCGAAATCCTTCGGCCAACGAAACCGCCAGGCGCGGCCCGGCCCCGAAGCGACCCCATTGCCAGACGATCACTCGCATGCTCGCACGTTCGCATTGAGGGTCGCGGGCGTCACCCGTGGTTTCCAAACGATGCTTCCGATGCACGATACGGTTGACATACTGTCCGCGCTGGTCCACGGCAACTTGTGGGCGCCGCCCAGTAAATGCGAATTTGCACGGAGGATCGGCTCATCGCATCCGGCAATTATTGCCTGACAGGCGCCGGCCCGGAAAGCTACTAACGGTATGAACCAAGATGGCATCTCGCCGCTGCACAAGGCTTGGCGGTTTTTGCCCACAAGTGCGCGGCGACGCCTGTTCAGTTCTCTGACTTCCCTCGCTGCGCCCGCTGTTGCCCGCGATCCGCCACCCCCGCACGGCGGCATCGCGGTGGTTGGTGAACTTTCTGCCAGCACCGGCCTCGGTGAGAGTGCCCGCCTCATGATACAGGCCCTGACGAAACTCGGCGTGAGGCACTGGGGGGTTGACGTAGGGCCTGCGTGGCAGCGAGCGGCGAGACCTCCTTTGCATCGTCCCCAGCTGCCACATGGAGCGCCTCTCGTCGTGCACGCCAATGCACCGGTCTTGCCCGTTTCGCTTCTAAGGCTGCCGCGCGCCATGGTGCGCCAGCGTCGGGTCATAGGATATTGGCACTGGGAATTATCCAGGCTGCCACCGGACTGGGCCGCCGGCGCGTCCTTCGTGCACCAAATATGGGTCCCCTCGCGATTTACCGCCGAGGCCGTCGAGGCCCTGCGGCCAGGGGCAGTCCATGTGGTGCCACACGCGGTGGCTGCCATGCCGCCATTGCCGTCCGCGCTCGATCGCCAGTCGTTCGGCCTTTCTCATGATGCCGTGGTGATACTAGCCCCGTTCAATCTGGCATCGTCACTGGAGCGCAAGAACCCCCACGCGGCCATCGCCGCATTTCAGGCTGCGTTTGGCCATCGCCGCGATCGGATCCTGGTGCTGAAAATTGGTCATGGGACGCACTTCCCGGCGGACTTTGATCGTATCGCGGACGCCGCCAACGCGCCCAACATTCGTCTTGAGACACGAGACCTGCCCCGAGCGGACAATTACGCGCTACTTGCCGCCGCCGACATCGTCCTGTCACTTCATCGCAGCGAGGCGTTTGGACTCAACTTGGCCGAGGCAATGCTCTTGGGCAAGCCCGTCGTCGCGACGGGGTGGTCCGGCAATATGGAATTCATGGACCCGCAAAGTAGCGCCTTGGTAGGCTACCGACTGATCCCCGCGCACGATCCGCGCGGCACATACGATGTTCCACACGCCGTCTGGGCGGACCCCAACCTGACGGACGCCGTTGGGCATTTGCAGCGTCTGGCGGATGACGAAGTGGAGCGCAAGGCTCTGGGAGCACGGGCTCGCGAGACAGCACAATCGCGTCTTGGTCTGGAACCGTTCCGAACTGCCTTGGAAACGCTTCTGGGATTGGAGGGCCACCCCGCCGACGCTTGGATTGGGACATCCAGCGCCAATGAGGCAGAGGACGGCCCGTAGCCTCACATTCCAGCTGAGGTGGTTGCAATTTGATGCCGGCGCAGGCATAGCCGGTGGACTCCGTCAAGAAATGACGAGCCTACACGGCCCGAATGTCTGTCGGGTCAACAGCCAGAGAGACCACGCATGCCGACTTGCCTGATCACGGGGATAACCGGCCAAGACGGTTCCTACCTTTCGAAGCTGTTGCTGCAGAAGGGGTATCGGGTCGTTGGACTGGTGCGCCGCTCCTCATCCTCTGACGTTGTTGGCGAACGTCTGCGCTGGTTGGGCATTCGGGACGACGTTGAGTTGGTCGACGGCAACCTCGCTGACCTGTCAAGCCTGATCCGTGTCATGCAGACTTACAAGCCGGACGAGATCTATAACCTAGGAGCACAAAGCTTCGTCGCAGCGTCATGGAACCAGCCGTTGCTGACCGGCCAGGTCACCGCCCTCGGCGCGGTCAATGTTCTGGAGGCTGCACGAATAGCGTGGCCACAGGCGCGCTTCTACCAGGCTTCGTCATCCGAAATGTTCGGGCGCATCCAGGAAGCCCGTCAAAACGAAGCTACCCCGTTTTATCCTCGTTCGCCCTACGGCGCTGCGAAGCTGTACGCACACTGGATGACAGTGAACTACCGCGAGAGTTTCGGCATGCATACCTCATCCGGCATCCTGTTCAATCACGAGAGCCCTTTACGGGGCATAGAATTCGTGACCCGCAAGATCACCGACGGAGTCGCGCAAATTAAGCTTGGTCTCGCGAGTGAGCTTCATCTTGGCAATCTGGAGGCAAAGCGCGATTGGGGGCACGCACGGGATTACGTCAGGGCGATGTGGCTGATGCTGCAGCAGTCGGAGCCAGATGACTACGTGGTAGCCACAGGGCGGACGGTGTCTGTTCGGGAATTCTGCAGCATGGCATTCCGCCAGTTGGGTCTGAACTACGAGGACCATGTCGTGACCGAGGACACGTTGAAGCGTCCTGCTGAAGTCGATTTGCTTCTCGGCAATTCCACCAAGGCACGCCGTGTCCTGGGGTGGGAGCCCAAGATATCACTTGAGGAGATGGTCGCTGAAATGGTCGAGGCAGACCTGGCCCGACACCGGAACCGGGTCCGGACGTGCAGTTGCTGAACTTGCTGGCGTGAAGCGGGGTAGTGGCGGTCCTAGATCATCACGTTGCAGAATCCGCGATTGCGCCGTCGATGGTGACCGAGCGCGGCCTCCGAAACGACTGAGGACCTGATATGGCTGCGCCACCGCGCCGAATTCTGATCACCGGGGCGGCCGGATTTGTTGGTCGCCACCTGAAGGCAAGGCTGGCGGCCGCCTATCCGGATGCGGCCTTGTTCACGCCGACGGTCGACGTGCGGGATGCGGAGGCCGTTGCCGACACGGTGCGACAGGCCGCGCCTGAAGCGTGCATCCATCTTGCCGCGGTGTCTTCCATTCGGGCGGCGCAGGCGGATGAAGACCAGGCGTGGGAGGTCAACCTACATGGCACGTTGCGGGTGGCGCGGGCGATCCTGCGTCATGCGCCCGATTGCCAGATGCTGTTCACGTCGACCGCCGACGCCTACGGCAGTTCGTTCCGCGGCGGAGCACCTGTTGACGAGGGGACGCCGTTGGCCCCAATGAGTGTGTACAGTGCAACGAAGGCCGCCGCCGATCTCGCGATCGGGAGCATGGTCGGCCAAGGGTTGCGCTGTGTGCGGATCCGGCCGTTCAATCACACCGGACCAGGGCAAACCGCCCAGTTTGTGGTCCCTGCGTTCGCGCGCCAGATCGCGCGCATAGAGGCTGGATTGCAACCACCGCTGATACAGGTCGGTAATATTGACACGTGGCGCGATTTCCTGGATGTGCGTGATGCCTGCGCGGGTTACCTTGCGTGCATCGGCTTGGGAGACAGGTTGACGTGTGGCAGCATCCTGAATCTCGCGTCAGGCACGGCCCGGCGGATCGGAGACATTCTGTCCGAACTGCAAGCTTTGGCCGGCATAGCGTTGGAAGTTCGACCCGATCCCGCACGAGTACGTGACAGCGACGTTCCGATGGCATGTGGCGATTCGAGGCGGGCTCGTGAGCTGCTCGGTTGGGCGCCGGTCATACCGTGGGCACAAACCTTGCTGGACGTGCTCGACGATTGGCGCGTGCGGATCCGGTCCGAAGCACAGGGGAGTTGAGACTTGGCTGCGAGGCTCTGGATCGATGTCGAGGACCTGTTCGAATATGTCCGCAGCAATCGGCGCCCGAGCGGGATTCAACGGCTCGCTTTCGAGATCTACCAGACCATGCAGGACCATTACGGCGATACCGGGCTGGTGCATTTCGTCCGACACGACGTCAGGCGCAACAGTTTCCGCGTGGTGCCTTGGCGCGAGGTGACAGGACTGTTCGAGAAACTGACTGAATTGGAGGTGGCGCCGTCCATTCGTCTGGAACGCGGCATATCGCCGCATCCGCCAGGACGCCAACTCATGCGGAGGTTGGTGCATCGCCTGACGCCCTCGCTGCGGCCCGCTTTGGTCGACGCTGCGCTCACACTCAGTGAAGCATTCCGCGCCTGGGGTCGGCTTGCCGTGGCAGTACGCCATGGCACGCGAAGCCGCTTGAACCGTCTCGCGCTGCGGATTCGCAGCTTGGCGGCGGACCGCCGCCGCAGACGCGCCGGAGCCCAGAAGCTCTGCTCATTTGCAGAATGCTCAAGATCGGGCGATGTACTTCTCGCGCTGGGTGCACCCTGGTCGCATCCGGATTATTCAGGCCTGGTCAGGATGCAGCGCGAGCGCGGCCTGCGGTTCGCCCTGTTGGTGTACCGATCTGATCCCTGTTCGTCGGCCGGAGTGGTTCGAACGCGATCTCGTGCGTCTGTTCCGTGCCTGCTTCGAAAGTATTCTGCCGCTTTGCGACATGGTATTCGCAATCTCGCGAGCAACCGCCGACGACGTTGAGGCCTATGCGCGCGAGAGTGGAGTTGCTTTGCCTGGCCCGGTCACGCCGATCCCCATCGGCACCGGGTTCGGTAGTCAGTCGCAACCTGCCCCGACATCACATTGTCGCGCCTTGCCAACGGCGTCGAGCTACGCTCTTTTCGTGTCCACCATCGAAGTACGTAAGAACCATACGCTGCTGTTCCGTGTTTGGCGTCGTCTGCTGGAGGATCTGCCGGGCGAACGGGTGCCGACACTGGTATTTGCGGGACACATCGGCTGGTTGGTGGGTGATCTGATGCGCCAGATCGCCAATACCGACCATCTTAATGGGAAGTTGGTAGTGATCGAGGATCCGACGGATGCAGAGCTTGCAATGTTGTACCGTGGCTGTCTGTTCACGGTGTTTCCGTCGTTTCACGAAGGCTGGGGTTTGCCGGTGACCGAGAGCCTGGCGTTCGGCAAGCCATGCATCATATCTAATCGCACGTCCCTTCCCGAAGCAGGCGGCAGGTTGGTCCGCAGCTTTGATCCGGACAATCTCCACGACGCCTACCAAGTCATTCGACAGGCGATTGATGATCGCCGCGAGTTGGCGCGGTGGGAAGCCGAAGTGCGGCGCGAATTCAAGCCGGTCCCGTGGTCGGCTACTGTCGAGGCCATCTTGGCCAGATTGGACGCTTCGCCAGAAGCATCTTCTGTCCTTGCGCGGCCATTGCGGCCGGAAGGATCGCCAGCACATAACCTGACCGAGAATGTGTAGTGGCGAGGTGTAGATGACAGAAGCATACACGGCATTGGACCGCTGTCGAATCAGTGGCAGCAAGACGCTGGTTCCAGTGCTCGACCTGGGGGAACAGGCGCTTACCGGTGTGTTTCCGCGCAACAAGGCAGACCATGTCACAACTGGTCCCTTACGGCTGGTTTGGTGTCCGGAGTCCGGACTTCTCCAGCTCGCGCATTCCTATGATCTTGGCGAAATGTACGGGGACAACTATGGCTATCGCTCCGGGTTGAATCAGAGCATGGTCCGCCACCTCACACAGAAGGTGCATGGATTGCAGCAAGCCGTCGATCTGAAGCCGGGCGACACGGTACTCGACATCGGCAGCAACGACGCCACATTGCTAAAAGCCTACAGCGTGCCAAATCTGCGACGTGTCGGTATTGATCCGACTGGCGCCAAGTTCTGCCAATATTACCCAGAGGATATCACGCTTATACCCGAGTTCTTCACGGCCGAAGCGTTCCTACGTAGCGGGGCACGGAAGGCCCGCGTTGTCACGTCCATTGCCATGTTCTACGATCTTGAAAGTCCGATCGGTTTTGCGCAGGAAATAGAGCGGATTCTTGCGCCTGATGGCATCTGGCATTTTGAGCAGAGCTATATGCCTTCCATGCTGCGCATGACGTCGTACGACACCGTGTGCCATGAACACCTCGAGTACTATTCACTAGGTGTAGTGACACATATCCTGGACGCCGCCGACATGCGTGCGCTGGACGTCAAGATGAACTCGGTAAACGGCGGAAGTTTCGCCGTGACTGCTGTCCGCAAAGGGGATGCCCGACGGGGTTCCGAGCCAGTAATTGCTTGGCTGCTCGAACAAGAGGAACGGATGGGGCTCGACACCACGCGCCCATACCGCGATTTCGAGGAGCGGGTGTACCGACACCGTGCTGACCTTCTGCGTCTACTGAAGACGTTGGCGGCGGACGGCAAGAAGGTGATCGGGTACGGTGCCTCTACGAAGGGCAACGTAGTGCTGCAATTCTGTGGCGTCACCACTGCAGAGATAGCAGCAATCGCCGAAGTTAATCCTGACAAGTATGGCGCGATGACACCTGGGACGCATATACCAATCATCTCCGAGGCCGCGGCAAGGGCAATGACGCCCGATTACTTCCTGGTGCTACCTTGGCACTTCAAAGAGGGGATTATTGAGCGTGAGGCAAAGTTTCTCGCCGCAGGCGGGCGGATGATCTTTCCGTTCCCAGAGATCGAGATAGTCTGAGATTGCGGCTCGGAGACGACTCGTCAGGTGGCTGAATGAGAGCAGGGAGCTGAATGCTGTCAAGGGCACGGGAAATCGTAGCGAAGCTTATCGAGCGACAGCTCGCGGGTCGCTTGGTCCGGCAGCTATATCTTGGTCTGCTCGGGCGTGAGCCGGATCCAATAGGGTTGGGTACATTTTTGAACGCCCTTAGGCAAGGCAGCATGACAATTGCTCAGTTGGCAGCAGCCCTGACTGGCTCGGATGAATTCAAGGCGCGTTATTCCAGCAACATCACCAAAGACCCTGAAGGGTGTCTTCCTCCCGAAGTCGAAGCAGTCTGCGCTCTTTTTGCAGACCGGACAGCGTCACCGCGTGTAGGCTACGTCACCGATTTCACGGGGGTCGTCACAAACGTCGGCGTGATTGCTGGTCTCGAGGCGCTGTCAGGCACCGTCGAAGGCCTGCCAATTCCCAGCAATTTTCACGGCGAGGCTTTGGAGTGGCTCGGCGTATTGCGAAGCGTCTTGGCTGCAGGAGACCGCTACGTAATCCTCGAACTCGGCGCGGGCTGGGGGCCTTGGTGTGCCATCTCCTACCGGGCGGCACGGCGCCGGGGCGTGCGCCAAATTAATGTGCTGGCTATCGAAGGAGATGCCGGACACGTCCAGTTTATCACGGATCATTTCGCCACAAACCACATTCCTGACGCCGATGCGACTATCCTTCACGGAGCGGTCGGCGTGAGCGACGGTACAGCGGAGTTTCCGCGACACAAGACCAGCAGTGCCGATTATGGCGGCGCAGCCAGTTTTGGCGAAAGTGGCGCGGCTCGGTCCGGTCTGGAGTACTTTGTTGCATTGCGTGGAGACAATGTGGCCGAAATCGAACGCTTGGCCAGTTACTCGCTGGACGGTTTGCTCCGGCGGTTCGATATGATCGATCTCGTCCATTGCGACATTCAGGGAGCAGAACTGGATGTGCTGTCCGCTGCGATGTCAACGCTCATTGGCCGTGCCCGCCGCGTTGTGGTAGGAACTCATTCGCACCAACTCGATCGGGATATTGCTATGCTCTTCGCACGTGAGGGATGGCGGTGCGAAGGTTTGAGCTCCGCAGTAATGCGGCAGCAAGCCGATGTCGCGGTCGGTGTTCGCGATGGTTGTCAGGTTTGGGCTAACCCCGCGCTACTACCAGATGCGCAGATGCGACAAACATGACCGGTCGCCACAAAGCGTTAGGGGTTTGGTGTACGTCTTGTAGGGGCGCGAGCTAAGGGTCATGCGGATATTCTGGCTTGGTATGCATCGGCTACTTGTTCAAACGGAGCTTCCGCAGCTGCGAGAGCTTGGATTTGAAGTCTTTTGCCCCGCATATAGGTACCAACCCTTTCTGGGGCGCGCGCAAGACCAGTCGGCTCAATACGGCTTTGACGTAGATCAACCAACAACCCTTCCTCCACAAGTATTCGCCAAGCTCGCCAGCTTCAACTTCTTCTACAACAGGATACCGCAAGGTATCGCCGAGTTACTCAATTCATATTTCGATGCGGTCATTGTAACTATCAACGCAGATTGGCTCGGTGAATTCCTTCGAGCATTCCGAGGGAAAGTGATTTTCCGCACCTACGGCGAGACACGGCTCGTGTCGCAAATGCTGTGGCAAAATGGCGCCGCCAAGTTGGCTGCGGCACGCGATAACTTTTGGTACGTTCCGCACACTCACCTGATAGCCATGCATGAACATGCATGGTTACGAGATCGGATGGAGGTCGTACCGTATCATGTGACAACCGAAGTTGTCATGCGAAAGGATACTTGGTCAGGACCTGGTGGGGGGGCGCCGGAAATTATGATGTCCTGTCCAAATATTGATAACATGCATTTCAGGCTCCATTATATGTGGCTGAAGCAGAACTTCACAGACGAGCGATTTCGGTTTTATGGCGTGCAACTGCGCCACGTCACCGATCCGCAGGTGGTCGGTACGATTCCGCGCGCCAGGGTTTTGGCAGCAATGCAGACATGCGCGGGTTACCTTTATTCTTATCAGGATCCGAATGTATGCTATCTGCCGCCAATCGAGACCATGATCGTCGGGGGGCCGGTGATCTATCTGCGCGGCTCTCTTCTGGCTCGTTACTTTGGTCTTAGAACGCCTGGATACGCCAAGGACCAAGAAGAAGCTCAGATGAAGGCCCGCGCACTACTCCGCGGCGATACTGGTTTCGCGCGAGAGGTAATCGCCTCACAGGCCGAGATCCGACGGCGCTACCTACCAGAATTTGTGCAGCCTCTATTTGCACGGACGATGACTTAAATCCTGCGCTATGGTCGGAACGAGGGAGCTCCCATTATTGCTGACCCTCAGAGGGCTGCTTCGCACAAGCGTATTTACTTACTATTTCATCGAGATTTTGACAAGGGCACGGGCTTCCGCAATGGGTCTTCATTTCACTCTGAGGGCATCGCGCGTGTCATGCGGATGTTTGCGCGAGCGCTGGCGGAAACGTACAAGTTGCGAGGTGGTGGTAACAACTCACGCCAACTATGCGATGGAGGTGCTGACCTTCTTCCGCGACGACCAGGATGTCAAGACAATCAAGATTTATAGCCTTGATCAACCGAATTTGAACCGGCCACACGGCGATGACTGGTCTGGAAAGTGGCGGCTCGCTTGCCAGCGACTTCGTGAATTTCGGTCTGTCGGTGTATTCGACCGACTAGCCATGGTCGGTTTGCTGCGCGGTGGCCCTGACGACAGTCTGTTGTTTGGACGTACGGAAGAATGGTTTGCCGGACGTATCCCAAAATCTCAAAGCCGGCGTATAGCGATGGTTTTAGGAATGGCCGCAGCAGTTGTGCCATTCCTAGCCGTCAGAACATTACTGCGCTTGGCCTGGCGCATTATGCTGGCACCCGTGCGCTGGCTAGGAATTAGGCTTCGCGCCCAGTCGCACATATTTAGAGAACGTTTTGGCTTCCTTATCGACCCCCTGCCTGCTCAGATCGACGCAGATTCTTCCGCTCTCGCCGTGGTCGTGCCGCATTACTCGGTGCTGCCCGAAGCTTTGCTAATTCGCACACCATTGATCAGTTACATTCCTGATCATATCCCGCACTTCTATCATGACACTGGCATATTCAGGCATGAGCGCCGAGCGGCAACAATAGGACGCATGGTCGCACGCCGTGCCAAATATGTCTTCACCAATTCGCGGTACTCGGCCAGCTATCTTCCTGACACTTGGCTGCGAGTCGATCCCGGGAAGATACGGATTTTCCCCCTGCCGCGGTTGAACGCACCAGCACGGAGCGCATTGATCGATGAAAGCGCATTACTGCTGCGAATCAGAAACAGCCTTAAGGGGCGAAAATTTATTTTTTACCCAACCCAGAACAGACCCAATAAAAATATATCACTTTTGTTACGTATTTTTTCAGCGCTCCGCGAAGAGCGAAAGGACATAGCGTTGATCATCACCGGTTCGATATCCGGGATGGGCATTGTGGAAGAGCTCTTCGAGGAGGAGGAGGAACGCAGGACACTCATCCTTTCTGCCTCGGGCGCTACCGACGCTGAGCTTCGTTGGCTGTACGAGCATTGTGCCTGCCTTTGCCTCACATCCACCCTAGAGGGCAATTTTCCTCCCCAAGTGCACGAAGCGCTGGATTACGGTGCACCTGTTGTGGCGACACGCTTACCTATGATCACCGAAATGCTGGCTGAATACGCTGATGCCTTGCTCCTGTGCAGGCCTGGGGATCTTGAAGATTTCGTTTCGAAGGTCGAAATCGCGCTTAATCAGCGTGGGTTCGTTTTGCGCCGTCAGGAAGCCGCGCGCCGGGTTTTGGCAGATAGATCCAGCTTTGCGCTGTTCGCAGACGGAGTTGCCGCCATGATCGCCAGCCTCGACCCAAGCGTAGTTCATCCTGCGCCCCAAATCGAGAATCAGACAGCAGAGAGAATGCCAGCTGCCGAGTGAATGAGATTGATTGGCGACCTTTTGTTCCGTGGCTGCGGAAGGATTGCGGCGCCGGTGCCACACGGCTTAACAGCCTAAGCAGAACTGACTGAGAACGCGAGGCAAAAAGGGGGGCAGGTTATTGGCTCCGATTTTCTTGTCGCAAGCATGGCGACAGCAGCGAGCAAACGGATTACTCGTTAACCATCGCGGCGAGCGTTGTGGTGTGTATCAATTCGGCCGACGGCTGTTAAGCGCCCTCGCATCCGATGACGATATAACCTGGGCGTATGCCGAGTGCGGCAACTTGGAAGAAATGCTGGCCGCAGAGGCTGCCGCGCATCCCGATGTGATCCTGCTGAACTACGTCCCGTTCACCATGCCATGGGTTAACGCATCCGACCTTGGACACTGTCGGTCGGTGGTCTTTATGCTTTT
Organism: uncultured Alphaproteobacteria bacterium; assembly: GCA_963799415.1. Taxonomy (GTDB): domain Bacteria; phylum Pseudomonadota; class Alphaproteobacteria; order Acetobacterales; family Acetobacteraceae; genus JAMXLO01. Next base: position 327,834 of record CAWCXI010000034.1, read on the forward strand.
TCATGAAGCATATCAGCAAGCCGCCGACGCATTAGTGGCTCCCCCGTCCCAGTATTTCCTATGCCCGGATCCAACGCTGGTGGCTCGCAATCCGATCGCGCTGCCAGTGCCGCGTTTCATCCCTCCGCCTTGTGATAGACCAGACCCTGAACCTGGTGTATTCACCGTGGGATCGTTCGGATTCGCAACTCCCGGCAAGGGTTTCGATCGCCTGTGCGGACTGGTGTGCGATCAATGTGACGAGGCCATAATCCGCCTCAACCTTCCCTTTCACGATAGCGAGCAAGTGGTTCCGGTCGAGCAGCTCAATGCCATAGTTGCAGCTTGCCGCGCACGGCTGCACAAGACTGGCGTGCAATTGGAGGTTACCCATCACTTCTTCGACGACGAAGGGCTTGTTGCATTTCTGGCAGGCAATTCGATAAACGCCTTTCTCTACGAAGGCGGTGACGGACGGGGAATCTCAAGCTGTATCGATTTTGCATTAGCTAGTGGACGGCCGATCGCCATCAGCAGCTCGCCGATGTTTCGGCATCTCCATGGCATAAATCCGTCGATTTGCGTGGAGAACCGCTCACTTTCCGCCATCGCCGAGGCAGGCACCGAACCGTTACGTCATCATCGCAAAGCCTACGAACAATGCGCGGCGGGGCGCACGTGGAACCAGGCGATCCTCGAGGCCTTGGCAAAGCGTAGGATTGCATACGATGTGCCAGACGGACGCGGCTTCAACAAGCTGCTGGACGACCGGTCGCGCGCCACCTACACGAAGGCACTAGCCGATTTGAGGCAACATTCACCTGAAGTGTCGATGCGCAAAATGTCAAAGACGAACATCCAGCAGGCGTATGCATTGGATGCAATCGAGCGGCTAGCAGCGCTTTATCCGGAACCGAGGATACTTGCCGTGTGCTCCTCTGAGGACGCGGTTGTAGCAATCCTGCGCGCCAAAGGCTATCGGCTCGACGACATGGGCCCAGACGTGAGTAATGTCAGTTTAGATACTTTCTATCGTTCTAATAAAGGGGTCCTTCAGTCCTACGACCTGATCTTCAGCCTCTCCGTGCTAGAGCATGTGGCCGACGATGTGACTTTCATCCGTATGATGGCCGATCTTTTGGCGCCCGAAGGTGTCGCAATTCTAACCATAGATTTTTCCAATCGCTATGTCGATCAGGGATGCAAGCCCAGGTTGAACCATCGGCTCTACACTACAAGAGACCTAAGCGAACGACTTATGCATGCGCTACCGGACTGCGCTTTGCTGGATTCACCAACGTGGGATGACGGAGGCGATGAGTTCGAGTTTGATGGCTGCCATTATTCGTTTGCAGCCTGGGTCTTTCGCAGACTGCCCTCTCAGCAGGTGCGATACGCGGTGCCGACTGCGACGCGGCCCGGCGCAGCTTGGAAACAACTGATCGAAGGCGACCGCAACGCCGCGGTTGCGCAAGCAAAAGAAGTGGCCGTTCTCGACAAGCAGTTCGCTGAACTCACCGCCAAGCATTCATCGTTGCAGGCGCAGCTCAGCTCGCTATTTCAGGAACTTCGGTTGGTTGGAGGACCACTAGCGTTACAGCTAGTATTGCCGTTGGCAAGGCTCGTTCGCAAGATAGCGACCACGACCGGTATCGGACGCAGCACATTTGATTGACTGTTTTCTCCGGGACAGCTTGTGGCGTTTGCGGAAGCGGCAGATGGGCTGTCCGGTCTCTCCGGACCCGTCTTGGGTCACAATGAGAAGATATGACCGGTTAGTGCAGCTGAAGTTGTCACGCCGGCGAAGGTAATCTTGGTGTTGTCTGACAGCGTTATCGTCGTCGAACTCCCAGCAGTCGTCGCCCCTGCAATTGCGGCAGCAGCCGCTCCCGGGCCATAGCTTCCCAAAAGCACGTAGTCGATAGCGCTGAAGTCACTGATAACATGATTGGCCGCCGCACCACCATGGCCGTTCCAGAAGTAGAACCCATTGACGCCGCCACCACCGACCAGCGTGTCGGTGCCGCTTCCAGCGGTGATCAGATCGTTTCCCGCACCACCCATCAATAAGTCATGTCCGGTCGAATCCAATCCGCCGTAGAGGGTATTGGCCCCCTTCGATAGGCTTGCATCGATAGTCTCATTGCCGTTCCCAGCGTCGTAGGCAAGGCCGCCGGAAGTAGTATTGACATACGTAACCGCTCCGCCAGCACCGCCCACCAGCGACGTCGCACCGGAACCACCGAAGATCGAAGAGTCGCCCGAACCCCCAACAATCGTCGACGGCCCGGCGCCTCCGACAAAGCTCAGCTGCCCTGATCCGCCGCGCACAAACGAACCGCCAGCCGCCGTGACGGCCGTGAAGGCCGAGCCAGCAACGATTGTGTCGCCGGAACCGCTGTCGGTAACCGAGAGACTGGCCCCCAAGCTACCGACCCCGCCAAAGACAAGCGCCCCGCTACCCGCCAACGTGACAAAAGCGACGGCCGTTCCTGCGGCAATCGTATTGCCCGATCCCTTGTCCGTGACGTCAAGCTCGGCGGACCCACCGACTACCGACGCATTGCTCCCGGAGGTCGTGACCTTCGTCTGACCCTGGCCTCCAAAGATCGTATCACCTGTGCCCGCATCGGTGACTGTGCTCGCCCCCGGCCCACCTAATACCACGCCGCTCGTCGCGGCTGCCGCAAGCTGGAACGTCGCGACTCCCTCCGCTGAAATAGTATCGTTGGCGCCGCTTGCGATAAGCAGATTGGTGCCCGCCCCGCCCGCTAAGCTCTCGGCATTGCCAGCGGCCGTCACAGTGTCTTTCTGATCGTTGCCGGCCAGCACGTCGCCGGCGCCGCTCAGCGTGGCCACCGCGTTGCCGGCACCTTCAGACAAGGTGGTCATGGCCGCGTCGACTATCGTCACCTGCGACCCACCACCCCAGACGCTGGTATTGGGCGACCCGAAGATCGTGACAGGCGCCGTATTGTCTAGGACGACCACAAAATCGGGCGCTCCCGGCGAACCGGGGGGAATGTGGTAGCTGCCGCCGGCGGTAATGACCAGCTCATTCACTCCGCCCGTCACCGTGTTCGACGGGGGAGGTGGAACGGTTTGGCCCGGACCCGGCACCGTAATGTTCAGGCCGCCCAACGTGCTTGCCGCAGCTATCGCTGTCGCAATCTGGTTTGCGATCGAGAGATTATTAAAGTTGTTAAATGTCTGGTCGACCGCTGGTGAGCCGTGAGGGCCAGGCACCGTTACCGAATTGGACATCTCGTTCTCCACCGCGTATACGAGCCAGCCCTGACAGGTCGGCCACCGGTCCGGGACAATCAGCGATACTTGCCGCCGTGAACTCTGCCTGGAAGGCACGATGAGTTCGCGATGGCCCAAGTGAAGCCACTAATGGCTAACCAAAAGTAAATGCTCTCGGCCCGAATTACCCGAATTGTGGAAACCCTTACTCGCCGATGCTATTGTTCAATCAGGCAATTGCATTGACCGCATTTAGGCTGCAATTAAGGATTTATTAATCCGTAAAAACCCCTCCCGCTGCATCGCAATCGCCGCGGAACCGTGCCCTCTCCTCTGCAAAATCGTGATGTTATTGATACCGGATCGGAATACGCCGTATCGATCCACAGGAGGAGCGAAGGCGACTCAGGAGCAGCGGTGCTGGCGCATTCGGCAGTCATGACAGCCGCGGGCATTGCCGCTACCTTCCCCGCAATATCGAACAGCGAGTGCGCGATGCAGATAGTCGACGCCCAAATCCACCTCTGGGGAACCGGTCTGCCAAGTAACCTCTCCCATCGGCAGGTGACGCATTTTACCCCCGAGGAGGCCATCGCCCTGATGGATGAAGGAGGTGTCGATGCCGCCGTCATCCATCCGCCGGGCTGGGACCCCGGTTCGACCGACATGGCGCTTGCCGCGGTACAGAACTACCGCGGGCGGTTCGCGATCATGGGCTCCGTCCCGCTCGATCTGCCGGGTTCCCGCACGCGCATCGCGAGCTGGCGGAAACAACCGGGAATGCTCGGGCTGCGCTATACGTTCCTGCACGATCCCGCACGGCAGCGACTGCACGATGGCACGATCGACTGGCTTTGGGCCGCCGCCGAGGACGCCGGCGTCCCCATCGCCGCTCTGGCGACGGATTCACTGACGGAACTTGGCCGGATCGCCACGCGCCACCCCGGACTGCGATTGACAATCGATCACCTCGGCGGCCGAGGCGGCCTAACCACGCTGAAAGATGCTGATGCCATGACCCACATGCCGGACCTTCTGGCATTGGCGAAGCTGCCCAATGTGGCGGTCAAAGCAACCGGCGCACCAGGCTATTCCAGCGAGGCCTATCCATTTCTGAAGATGCAAATATATCTACAACGGATCTACGATGCCTTCGGACCACATCGAATGTTCTGGGGCACGGACATCACGAAGATGCCCTGCTCCTGGCGCCAATGCGTGACGATGTTCACCGAGGAGCTGCCCTGGCTCAGCGACCAGGACAAGCAGCTCATCATGGGAGAGGCGCTCTGCGCCTGGTGGGGTTGGGACCGCTCAGCCTGAAACAAACAGCAAGGGGAATCCTTCCGCATGAGCGACAGTCGCAAGACGAACACCGCGGGAAAGCAGGTCGCCGTCGTGATCGGCGCCACCTCGAAATGGCAGTCGGATGGCCGCAACACTCTGCTGGTACATGGCAAGACAGTCGAAGACAGCGACCTTCCTGTCGGCGTGCGCTGGGGCGTCGGGGGCGCCATCGCCCAGAAATTCGCGCAGGAGGGTTTCTTCGTCGTGCTGACGACGCGCAAGCAAGCGAATGCGTCGGCGCTGGCGGAGGCCATTCGGCAGCAAAGTGGTGACTGCACGATCGTCGAGCTGGATCTCGCCTCGCAGGACTCCATTTCGGCCGCGTTCGCCACCATCCGCCGCGATGCGGGCGACCCGGACGTGCTGGTCTACAACGCAGGCTACCTGGAAGGCCGCGATCTGCCACCCGATAAGGAACTCCTCGAATACATCCCGGTGGAGATGTTCGATACTACACAGCACATCGCCTGCCGTGGGCCCTTCCTCATCGCCAAGGAAGTGTTGCCGGCCATGCGCCGGAAAGGCGAAGGGTCCTTCTTCTTCTCGAACAACTCCAGCTCGCTGCGCGGCAAGAAGCGTATGACAGGACAGTCGCTCTACTATCCCAGGGTCATGATGCGGACGCTGGCGCAGGTACTTACCGAAGAATACTCCGAGCACGGCGTGCATGTGGCCAACGTGGTGATCGACGGGACCATCGACTTACCCGGTACCCGGGCGATGCCGCGCATCCAAAATCGACCCGATCTCGTGATCAATCCCGTCAAGATCGCCGAGGCGTTCTACTATCTGCACACGCAGGACCGGTCGTGCTGGACACACGAGCTGCAGCTTACGCCATCCTCGACCAAGCCGAGCTACTGATGTAACGGGGTTCGACCGCCGCCCGGCCCTATCGGCTCAGCGCACGCTGCAACTGCGCCTTGTTCATCCGTGACCGCCCGGGGATTTTGTGGCGCATGGCCTGCCGATAGAGCTCCGCCCGCGTCGCATCACCCGAGCGCGGACGCCCGCGCTTGGCGGTCGTATTGCGCTTCATCGCCGTGCGACCCTCTTTTTCCTGCTGCGCGGTCTGCCCACGACTTTCCTTGGACTTGGTCCGCGCATACTGGCGCCGGTTCTGGCCGCGCGACTGCTGATTGGATGAACCGGATTCACTGAGCGCAATCGCTACAGCCTGGCGCCCATTCTTCACCTTTCCGCCGCGGCCGCTCTCCAGCTCACCATGCTTCCATTCGTGCATCACGCGCCCGACCGTCTTGCGCTGTGGTGTGCTCTGCTTTGCCATCGTATCCTCCATTAAGCGAAAAGCGCCGCCGGTGCCGGCAGCGCTCCCCATCGATCGTCAGGCAGCCTGCCTGACCGCCTGCTGATTGATGTCCCGCCGCGCCAACTGGTTCAGCGTCGTGTCGGCCTTCTTCTCTTCCTCAAGTGTCTCCTGCATCAGTCGGGCGACATCGTCAGCGCCTACCGCCTTCGCCCAGGCCACGATCGTCCCGTAGCGCGCCATCTCGTAGTGCTCGACCGCCTGCGCGCACGCCACGATCCCGGCATCCCTCACGTGACCCTCGGGAAATTCCTCGATGACCTCTTCACCTTCCTCGATCAGGCCGTTGATCGCCTCGCAGGTAATCCCCCGCGCGCGCTTGCCGAGAGCCTCGAACGCCTTTTGCAGCCGGTCCACCTGGCCCTGCGTCTCTTCCCGGTGATGCAGCAGCGCGTTCTTGAGTTCCTCGCTTCCACTGGCCTTCGCCATCTTGGGCAGGGCCTTCAGGATTTGCCGTTCCGCGTAATAGACATCCTGCATAAACGTCAGCAGCAGGTCCTTCATCGTTTTCGTCGTAGCCATTTTGCGGCCTCTCGTCTGGAGTTACGCCCCGATCGCAACGCAATAGCGCAAGGCGATCCGATAACCGCGGCCTCACGACGTCGTTTCGCCTACCGCAGCGCAAAAGCGCGTGTGTGGCGCAGGCGGCCGAGGCCCGAGGCAACGGCCACACGCCCTGCCGCGTTCCACACCCGGCAGTGTCCATTACGCGAAGGGGCGACCGCATGAGCAAGACGGTGGGTGACTTTCTGTGGCAGCGTCTGCGGGACAACGGCATCCACCGCGTATTCGGCTACCCTGGTGATGGCATCAACGGCCTGGTTGGCGCGTTGGACCGTGCGCACAACGATCCCGAATTCGTACAGGTCCGCCATGAGGAGATGGCCGCGTTCATGGCCGCGGCTCATGCCAAATTCACCGGCGAAGTCGGCGTCTGCCTGGCAACGTCGGGACCGGGCGCCATCCATCTGCTCAACGGTCTGTACGACGCTCGGCTCGATCATCAACCCGTAGTCGCAATCGTAGGTCAGCAGGCGCGCTCCGCTCTGGGCGGCCACTATCAGCAGGAGACCGACCTGCCGAATCTGTTCAAGGACGTCGCCGGCGCGTTCGTGCAACAGGCCAGCACCCCCGCACAGATCCGGCACCTCGTCGATCGCGCGGTGCGCATTGCTAGGTCAGACCGGACCGTTACCGCAATCATTATACCGAATGACCTTCAGGAGATGGATGCGATTGAATCCCCGCCGCACGCGCACGGCACGGTCCACTCCGGCATTGGCGCCCCGGTAAACTATCCGCTGCCACCCAATGCGGAGTTGCGTCGCGCGGCAGAAGTGCTGAACGCAGGCAAGCGTGTCGCGATGCTGGTCGGCGCCGGTGCGCTGCACGCGACCGATGAGGTGATCGAGATCGCCGAACGCCTCGGAGCCGGCGTTGCCAAGGCGCTGCTCGGCAAGGCGGCGCTGCCCGACGAGCTTCCATGGGTGACCGGCTCAATCGGTCTGCTCGGCACCAAGCCGAGCTGGGACCTGATGCAGAACTGCGACACGCTGCTGATGGTCGGCTCCGGCTTCCCCTATTCCGAATTCCTGCCGCAGGAAGGCAAGGCCCGCGGTGTGCAGATCGACACTTCCGCCGGGATGCTGAGCCTGCGTTATCCGATGGAGGTCAATCTCCTCGGTGACAGCAAGGCAACGCTGCGCGCGCTGCTTCCGCTGCTGCAGCCGAACGGCGATCAAAGCTGGCGACGGACCGTGGAGAAGAACGTCGCGGACTGGTGGAAGCTATTGCAGGCGCGTGCCATGCAGCCAGCCGATCCGCTCAATCCGCAGCGTGTTTTCTGGGAGCTCTCATCGCGCCTGCCCGATGGCGCGATCATCGCCAGCGACTTCGGCTCGGCTGCAAACTGGTACGCGCGCGACCTGCGCATCCGTCGCGGCATGATGTGTTCGCTGTCCGGTGGTCTCGCCAGCATGGGCGCCGGCGTGCCCTACGCGATCGCCGCCAAGTTCGCCCATCCGGATCGCCCGGTCATCGCGCTGGTCGGCGATGGTGCGATGCAGATGAACGGCATGGCCGAGCTGATCACCGTCGCGAAATACTGGAAGAAATGGAGCAACCCGTGCTTCGTCGTTCTGGTGCTGAACAATCGCGATCTCAACCAGGTGACGTGGGAACAGCGTGCTCAGGCAGGCGATCCCAAGTTCATGGCATCACAGAGCATTCCCGACGTGCCCTATTCTCGCTTCGCCGATCTGATCGGATTGAAGGGCGTGTTCGTCGACAACCCCGACGACGTCGCCGACGCGTGGGATGAAGCACTGTCGGCCGATCGGCCGGTGGTGATGGAGGCCTACACGGATCCGAACGTGCCACCACTGCCACCACACATCACTCTCGCCCAGGCACGCGCCTTCGCTGGCTCGCTGTATCGCGAGCCGGAGCGCGGCAGCGTCATAGTGGACACCGCGCGAGACGTGTTGGCGTCGGTACTGCCCGGCCGGAAATAGGAGCGGTGCCATGAAAATGGAATTCAAACCCTACACCGCACCGGCCGGCGGCTGGGGTTCGGTGGAGAGCCTGGCCAGACGCTTCACGCGGGAGGGCAATCCCGTCAGCGCCGGCCTGACCCTGATGTACCAGAACAAGCCACACGGCTACGCCTGTCCAAGCTGTGCCTGGGCGAAGCCGGCGGCACCGCACGTGTTCGAGTTCTGCGAGAACGGCGCCAAGGCGACGATCTGGGAACTGACGCAGAAGCGAGCCACGCCGGAGTTCTTCGCCGTTCATACGCTGCGCGAGCTCGAGGGCTGGAGCGACCAAGCATTGGAGGCCGCGGGACGCCTGACCGATCCGCTACGCTATGACGCGGCGAGCGATCGCTATCTGCCAGTGCCGTGGCACACAGCGTTCATCGAAATCGGCGCGACGCTCCGCGGCTGCGCGCCCAACTCGACGGTGTTCTACGCCTCGGGCCGTGCCGGCCTCGAAGCAGCCTACATGTACCAGCTCCTGGCGCGGCTCTACGGCACCAACAATCTGCCGGACTGCTCCAACATGTGCCACGAGACCACATCGGTGGCCCTGCCGGAGAGCATCGGTGTGCCGGTCGGCACCGTCACGCTGGACGATTTCTCGCATGCTGATGCGCTCTTCTTCTTCGGACAGAATGTCGGTAGCAACAGTCCACGAATGCTGCACGATCTGCAGAATGCGCGAAACCGCGGCGTACCCATTGTCTCGTTCAATCCACTGCATGAGCGCGGGCTTGAGGCTTTCACCAATCCTCAAAATCCCAGGCAGATGCTCACCGGCGCGCAGACACACATCAGCACATTGGTCCACCAGGTGAAGTCGGGCGGCGACATGGCCGCCATCATGGGCATGTGCAAGGTGCTTATCGCGTGGGACGACCATCGCGACGGTGCAGCGCCTGTATTGGACTGGGACTTTATCCACCAGCACACGCACGGCTTCGAGAAGTTCGCTGATGCAGTGCGCGCCGCTGACTGGGCCGCGCTGGAACGCCGCTCCGGACTGACCCGCAACGCGATGGAAGCGGCGGCGCTGGTGTACGCCCGGGCCAAGAGGGTTATCGGCGTCTACGGCATGGGCCTCACGCAACACGTCAAGGGCGTCCGCACCGTGCAGATGTTGGTCAATCTGCTCCTGCTGCGCGGGAATATCGGTCAGCAGGGCGCCGGCATCTGCCCGGTGCGCGGCCACTCGAACGTACAGGGCCAACGTACTGTTGGCATCACGGAGAAACCGAAGCTGGCACCGCTCGATCGCCTGGCGGAGCAGTACGACTTCGAGCCGCCCCGCGACGAGGGCCTGAACACTGTGACCGCCTGCGAGGCGATGCTCGACGACAAGATCAACGCCTTCATCGGCCTCGGCGGCAACTTCATCCGTGCCGTGCCGGAACGCGAAGCGATGGAGGCGGCATGGCGTCGACTGCCGCTCAATGTGCAGATCGTCACCAAACTGAACCGCAGTCAGGTCGTGCATGGCGAGACCGCGTTCATCCTGCCATGCCTTGGCCGCACCGAACTCGATGAACAGGCAAGCGGGCCACAGGCCGTGTCGGTCGAGGACAGCACCGCCTGTATCCACGGTTCGCGTGGCAGGCGTGCACCGGCCAGCGCAAATCTCTTGTCCGAGCCGGCGATCATCGCCGGCATCGCCAAGGCGACCTTGGCACCCAACGCGCACATCGACTGGGATGGCTGGGTCGCCGACTACGGCCGTGTCCGCGATGCGATCGGCGCAACGTACCCCGCCATCTTCCGCGACATGAGCCGGCGCATGTGGGAACCGGGCGGTTTCCATCGCCCGCTCGCGGCACGCGAAAGAACATGGAACACCGCCACTGGCAAGGCGAACTTCATTACACCTGAAACACTGGCCACCGATATCGACACGCCGGTCGGGCAGCGTGACGTCGTGCAGTTGATCACGCTGCGCAGCAACGATCAGTTCAACACGACGGTGTATGGCTACGACGATCGTTTCCGTGGCGTGCACGGCACCCGCATGGTCGTGCTGATGCACCGCAACGATATGGCGCGCTTCGGCTTGAACGAGCGCGACACGGTGACGCTGAGCACGGCGGTCGATGATGGTCGCCGGCGTTCAGTCTCTGGATTGACCGTGCTGCCGTACGACATCCCGGAAGGCAACATCGGTGCGTATTATCCCGAGTGTAATCCGCTGATACCGCTCTGGCACCACGCCGAAGGCAGCCACACGCCGGCGGCAAAGTCGATCCCAGTGCGCGTGATTGGCGCTCTGCAGAATAGGGAGGCCGTGCGATGAGCGCGACCGTCCCGCCGCAGAGGCAGGACCGTCAGCCCGGCCAACAGCACGAGATGCAGCCGCAGCCGCACGCCAGCATGGAGCACTATCGAGGCGCGCAGAAGCTGGCGGAGAAGGTGGCGCTGATCTCCGGCGGCGATTCAGGGATCGGCCGTGCGGTGGCGATCGGCTTCGCAAAGGAAGGCGCAGATGTCGCCATCACGTATCTGGACGAGCATGACGATGCCATCGAGAACTCTGCGCCTGATCGAGGCGACTGGTCAGCGCGGGCTGGTTGTCCCGGGCGATATCGGCAACCCCGATTTCGCACGCGAGGCGGTACGACAGGTGGTGCAGGCCTTCGGCCGCATCGACATCCTGGTGAACAACGCGGCCGAGCAGCACGTGCGCGAGCGGCTGGAGGATCTGCCGGACGATCAGTTGGAACGCACATTCCGGACCAACATCTTCGGTCAGTTCTATCTCACGCGAGCCGTGCTGCCGCACATGGCGGAAGGCGGCGCGATCATCAACACCACGTCGGTGACGGCGTACCAGGGCCATCCCGTGCTGCTCGACTACGCATCCACCAAGGGTGCCATTGTCGCGTTTACGCGTTCGCTGTCCAAGCAGTTGCTGCAGCGTGGCATTCGCGTGAACGCGGTTGCGCCCGGCCCAATCTGGACACCGCTGATTCCGGCCAGCTATTCTGAGGTAAAGACCGCCGAGCACGGCAGCAGCGCACCGATGGAGCGGCCAGGTCAGCCGGACGAGGTCGCCCCCTGCTACATCTTCCTCGCCTCACCTGACGCAGCCTACATGTCCGGCCAGGTCCTGCATCCCAACGGCGGCACGATCGTAAACGGCTGACCGTCCTCACGTTTCGGCACGCGGCTCCCCGCTGCGGACCCCTACAGGTCAATCGGCATGGCGGGACATGATCTGCGCCCCTTTGCGCGCTATGTCTCGCGGCATGGTTTCATCTCGCCGCACCGTGCTGACCGAGGCCGACCGCGCCGTGTGGACTAGTTACGCGAGGCGTATCAAGCCGCTGGCTGGTCGCGACCATCCAAAAGTGGCCGAGGGTTCGCGGCCTGCCATGGCGCCGCCGGCATCGCCGCGGCAGGTTGCTGCCGCGCGCACCGGCCATGCCAAACTGCCGCCTCTCTCGGTCGGGGAGCAGCCGGGCGGCGTGGACAGCGCCACCTGGCAACGCTTCCGCACCGGCAGGTTGCCGGCTGCACGGGTGCTCGATCTGCACGGCCACACGGCAGAGCACGCGTTCCATTCGCTGGCGACCTTCGTGCGCGTGGCGCGCGCCGAGGGGCTGCGGTGCGTCGAGGTGGTGACCGGGCAAGGCGGCGTACTGCGTCGCGAGCTGCCGCTCTGGCTGAACCTGCCGGAGTTTCGTGGCGTGGTGCTGGGCGCCGCGCATCCTCACGCCACAAATCCGGGAGCCGTGCGCCTGTTGCTGCGGCGGGTCCGATGACACCCTTCGGCGCTCGGCTGCGTGCACTGCGGGCGCAGCGGGAGGTGACGCTGCAGCAGTTGGCCGGCGAACTACAGGTGTCGGCGGCGTACCTGTCCGCGCTGGAACATGGGCGCCGCGGCGCGCCAAGCGCCGGGCTGGTGCACCAGGTCAACGAGTTCTTCGGCCTGATCTGGGACGATGCCGAGGAGATGGCGCGGCTCGCACGCCTGTCGCATCCACGGGTGACGGTGAACACGGCGGGCCTGACACCGGAGCAGACGGCGCTGGCCAACCGGCTGGCGCAGAGCATCCATCGGCTGTCGCCCGAAACAGTGGCGGCGCTGCACGCGTTGCTCGATACGACCGCTCGCGCGGCAAAGCCGCGACTGCGGCGCGCGGCCGGACAGGGAAGAGGCTAGGGCCGAACGAACACGCAGAAACGCTGTACTCGTTTCATGCGCTGCAACAGCGGGCCGCCGTCACGTATCAACCGCGCCAGGACCAAGGAAGAGGCGACAGCGTCGCAAGTGAGCCGAGCTGAAGCCGAGCGACGGCGCCCGCCTCTGTCTCTGACCAGGGTGGACGGCTATGCGGGCGGCCGGATAATCTTTTTTACACCAAGCTCTGTGCCGCACCAGGAAATTGAGGCCAGACAGTAGCGGCTCGGCGCGATCGTAAGTTGCGAACTGCCCGACAGGGAGACAAGAAACAATGCCGATCAATATGGTTGTTCGCCGGAAAGGGGATTACAAAGACCCTCAGCTGGAATTACTGCGTAAGCAGGGCGTTCCGCTCCTGAAAAAATACGGCGCAGTCGCGCACAGGTTTGGCTATTACCATTCCGGCGTTCACGCGGGGCAGATTTTTATCGTCATCACTTATCCAGATCTGGCAACCCACGAACAAGCTTGGCAAGGCATGTCGCGGGATGCGGATTGGCAGAGGGTCGCAGGCGAGATCGAGAAGATTGCGCCATTGCAGGAAAGTTACCTGACGGTCGTCACCGAAGAGCGGTGACCTGACACTGGCTGGGATCCGGGTTCCCAAGCCTGGACCAGCGAATACGGGCCAGTTGCTGCTCTCGTATCAACGCGCTGGCGCACATCGAGGGCGCCATGCTGAAGCGCCGGCCCTGACGATCGAGGACTGCCGAAAGTGCAGCGGCGAGGCCCCCTGCCCTGTCGTCATAGTCAGAACGGTCCGGCCGGCAGTTCGTAATAGAATTGTGCACGGTTGGCGGCGAGTTGCGCCTGAAGGCCGTCGAACACTTCCTTGGGCAGCCCGCCAGGATTGACCGCTGTCTTCACCATCAGCGGTGGCACAGCACTGAGGATCGCCGCTTTCGACACGCGACTTGCGCCGTGACGGGCAATGTAATGCACGACTTCGCCGCCGCCGGTGGAATGTCTGACATGCACGGCGTTCTTCAGGTCGAGATGCGTCGTCAGTGCCGCGAGGTCGTCGGCATAGTGATCCATGTCGTGGCCATCCGCGACTTGGCTCGAGCGGCCGTGGCGGCGCCGGTCATGCGCGATGACGCGATAGCCGTGGTTCATAAAGAACAGCATCTGCGCATCCCAGTCATCGGCAGAAAGCGGCCAGCCGTGGCTGAAGACAATGGGCTGCCCGCTGCCCCAATCCTTATAAAAAACTCAACGCCGTCTTCGTCGTGATCGCAGGCATGACTTCGACCCTCCTCGTTTTTCACTTCCGGGCACCAAAACCGTTGAAAGGAGACGCGGCCCGGTCGCCTATGTTTTCGCGCAGGGCTTGGCGATCCAGTCCGCCATTTCTGTAGGCACCTGATCTGCTGGCCGGTCCGAGAGGGTTGCCAACTCAGCCGTGAGGTCCGCTTCGACTACTTGAAGTCCCGGAGCCGCCGCCAGCAGCGGAGGCTCGCCTGGGCCGACGGACGGCTCGCACTTTCCCGCTACTCCCACCTCCGCAGAAGAACTGATCGCCGCCATCGGACTCGAGCCCTGACACGCCCACTCCAGGCGGCATCTCGAGCCTCTCCACGACATCTCCCGTTCGCGGATCGACGCGCCTCACATCGCTCTCGTCCCCTTCCCACGTGCCGTGCCAGAGCTCGCCGTCGATCCAGGTGACCCCGGTGACAACGCGGTTGGACTCGATGGTGCGAAGAATCGCCCCTGTCTGCGGATCGACCTGATGGATCTTCCGGCCCCTATGCTGCCCCACCCAGAGTGTCCCTTCGGCCCACGCGAGCCCAGAGTCACCGCCGCCGCCAGGCGCCGGGATCGTCGCGAGCACACGGCCGGTCTGCGGATCGATTTTCTGGATGCGATCCTCGGCGATCTGAAACAGGTGCTGACCGTCGAACGCCGTTCCAGCGTGCGCGGCGACATCAATCGAGCGCGCCGTCTTCCCGCTCGCGGGATCGAAGGCGTTCAGCTTGTCGCCGGACGCAAACCAAACGTGCTGACCGTCAAACGTAACCCCGTGCACGCTGTCGACACCGGGAAAGGGTCCATATTCACGGAGGATTTCGGCTGCTGATTGTTTCATGCCTTCATTTTAGTCGCTCGGCAGTGGACCGGGGAGTAACAAGATTGTCGGGCATCCCGGTCATCCAACGGCGCGTTCGCCGGCGAGATGCAGGCGTGCGCTCTTGGAACTCGTCAACGGCCGATAGCGATCCAAGCGGGCCACGGCTGAGCGAACGCTGCTCGCCAGGAACCGGACGACGATCAGCCCGCGAGAATGCCGCCATCGACCGTCATGGCATGACCCACCATGAAGCTCGCGGCTGGGCTGCAAAGCCATACCACGGCCGCAGCGATTTCTTCCGGCTCGCCAAAGCGTCCGATGGGTTCCTGCGCCACCATCCGCGCCACGATTTCCGGATCGTAATTCTTCGTGACCATGACTGCCATCGGCGTGTTGATCATTCCCGGGCAGACCGCGTTGATGCGGATGCCCTTGGCCGCATAGTCGAGCGCGACGCTGCGCGTCAGGCCGATCACCGCATGCTTGCTCGCGGAATACGCGCTGCGTCCCCGGGACCCCTTCAGGCCACCGATCGAGGAGCAATTGACGATCGCGCCACTTCCCTGCGCCAGCATCTGGCGAACTTCACCCTTCATGCAGTTCCACACGCCGCGCAGGTTCACTGCCATCACACGTTCAAATTCGTCGTCGCTGGTTTCCAGAAACGCGGCAGGCTCGGAATTCACGCCGGCATTGTTGAAGGCTGCGTCGAGCCGGCCATAGGTGCTGACGGTGCGCTCGATCATCGCGCCGACCTGGGCGGCATCCGTCACGTCACAGGTGACACCGATGGCCTTATAGCTCGCGGCGCACAGGTCCTGCGCCGCCTTGCTGACGCTCTCCGCGTCCCGATCGGCCAGGACCACGGACGCGCCGGCCCTGGCGAACACCTCTGCCGTCGCCAGCCCGATGCCGCCGCCGGCGCCGGTGACGAGGGCCACTTTTCCGTCGAACGCACCCGCCTCGATCATGCGGTGATCCCCAGCTCCCGCGCCTTGATCTGTAGCGCGAGCACCTTCGAGAAGATGCGGCACTGCGCCAGCCCTCCGGCAAGGAACCAGAGTCCTTGCTGTCCGGTGGGCCGCCACATGCCCTGCAGCTCGCCCTCCTCATCGAAGCCCCAAACGGGGCCCATGCGATCGCCAACGTCGTCGCCGAGGATCCGCCGCGCCTCCGCTGCCTGGCCTTCGTAACCGGTGGCAAGCACGATCAGGTCGGCTTGCCTCACGCTGCCGTCCTTCATCACCGCACCCTCAGGCCCGAAGCGCTCGATATCGGCGTCCTGGATCAGTCCCACACGGCCGTCGACGATCATCTGGGAACAGCCGGCGTCGAAGTAGTACCCGCCGCCGCGGCTCTGGTACATGATCTGCCATCCGGTTTCGCCCGGCCCGAACGTCAGGCGGAAGCCGCGCCGCTCCAGTCCTTGTAACAACTCCCGATCTGCTTCGCGGTTCATCGCCGTGATGCGCTGGTGTGACTGTCGATAGACCGGAAAGGGTGAAGCGATGGCGAGCAGATCGAGGTCTTCGAACGGCACGTTCTCATCGTAGAGCGCATACGGTGCCTGCGCCTCCTTGAGGCTGACGATGAGCGTGGGGCTGCGTTGGATCAGCGTCATTTCCGCGGCACCGGAAACGCAAAGGTCCTGCGCCACATCGTGGCCCGAGGTGCCGGTGCCCACAACCAGCGCGCGCTTGCCCTGCCAGTCCAGTCCGCTGCCGTAATCGCCGGAGTGCCGCACCGTGCCACGAAATTCATTGAGGCCCGCCAGCTCCGGCATGATCGGCGTGGTGCTGACGCCGTTGGCGAACACGATGTGGCGTGGCCGCATGCGACGCTCCGTCCCGTCGCCGCGTTTGAGCTGAACGTCCCAGCAGCCGGCGGTCTCATCCCAGGTCCCGCCCACAAGCTCGGTCTGCGTCCAGACGTTGAGTTCCATCGCCTCGGCGTAGATCTCGAACCAGTTCGCCAGCATGTCCTTCGGGATGAAGACTGGCCAGGACCGCGGGAACGGCATGTAGGGCAGGTGGTTGACGCGCGTCTCGTTGTGCAGTGTCAGCGCGTGATAGCGACGGCGCCAACTGTCGCCGATGCGCGCCTCGCGGTCCACGACAAGTGTATCTACGCCAAGCAGCGTCAGCCGTGCGGCGATCGACAGCCCTGCCTGCGCCGCACCCACCACCAGCACTGCGGGGTCACGATCCGCATAGGCCTGCGCCCGCTTGCGCCGATCGAGCCAGTTTTCGCCGCCAAAATTGCGCTTCCAGTCCACGTCCTGCCAACGGCTGCCGTTGGCCGGGTCCTCGTGTCCGCGGATTTCATCCAACGCGGTCATCAGGGTCCAGGCGCGCTGGCCGCCATCTTCGGACACCAGGCGCACGACGCCGTTGCAGAAACCGACCGAGGTCTCGAAGACGAAGATTGCCTCGATTGTTTCCACACCGGCGCGCTCAACGCGGCGCGGCGGTGTGCGGCCAGGGGCAAGTGCCATCTCGCGGGGCGCCGTTTGCGAGAGGGCGGAGGCAATGCGCTGCGCGATGGACGCGGTGCCGGAGGTAGTACGCAGGTCCCATGTGAAGGCGAGAACGTCGCGCCAATGGCAGTCTTCGGCGAACAGCGCTTCGATACGGGCAGCCTCGCCGGAGGCAAGGGCAGCACCGAAATCGCAAAGCCAGGTTTCTGCCGCCGCCGCCGCCGAAATGCTTGTCAGAATGCCGTCCATGGAGCGGGTATCCCTCCGGTGGTCAGAGAGGGTTGTATCCCGGCTTCTTATAAATGGTGTCGGGCTTGCCGATGATGTCCGGTTTGTAGACCCTCTCGGTCCAATCGTCCGGCGCAACATCTTCGATGCTCACCGAGACCGCCTGCTCGGTGCAGTTCGCACCGGTCATGATGGCCTTGGTGACTTCCTCCGCGAGCTTCGCTTTCTGCTGCTCCGACCTGCCTGCGTAGAGCTTGACAATCACGTGGGGCATTTCTCCATCCTTCCGTTCAGAGCTTCTGGCGCGTCGCGCCGAAACACGATTTCCTTGATGTCCACATCTTCCGGCTGGCTGATGGCGAAGGCAACCGCTGCTGCAATTGCGTGCTCTCCTACCGGTCGTTAGGCCCGGTATTGCGAGTCGCTCACGTGTTCCATCCAGTCGACGACCTTGCCGTCCAGCGCTTCCTGCAGCGCGATATGCGTCATCGCCGCGCTGGGGGAGGCGCCGTGCCAGTGCTTCTCGCCGGGCGAGAACCAGACCACATCGCCCGGCCGGATTTCTTCTATGGGGCCGCCCTCGCGTTGCACCCGACCGAGGCCCGCCGTGACGATGAGCGTCTGACCCAGCGGATGCGTATGCCATGCGGTGCGCGCGCCAGGCTCGAACGTGACACTGGCGCCACGAACGCGCGCAGGATCGGGCGCATGGAACAGCGGATCGATGCGGACCGTTCCAGTGAAGTACTCCGCCGGTCCCTTGCCGGATGGCTGTGAACCGCTTCGCTTGATCTCCATGGTTGGTTAGCTCCGTGTTGTTGGGACAGTCAGTGTCGGCGCCAGGGCGGTGACGGTTCAGCGCGGTTCAAGCCGCAGCGTCGTCGGCAGTATTTCGGGACGCACCATCTCCTGCGCATGGCCGCTGTGCCGATATTTCCGCAGGATTTCACGGCTGGCCCGGTCAACCGAGGCACCGTCGCTCGCTGGGATCGCCTGCACCGCCAACCGGCCGCCGGCAAACTCCAATGTGGCGGGCCCGCCCGCCGCGAGGTCCTTGTACCAACGGCCCTTGGTGCCCAGCCACGAACGCACGAAGACGTCGTCACCATCGACAACCATCCAGATCACAACCGCGCTCTCGGGGTGCTTATCGGTCCGGATCGTAGGCTCCTGCATGTCACGCAGTACGCGCAGGGTCTCCGCATCGAATTTGCTCATAGCTTGATCTTGGTGCTCCAGCGGTATCCGACTAGATCCTATTATACGTATACGCTCATCATCTCGCTGTCGCGACGGAACGTAGCCTCACCAGGGCGGCAGCGCAGCTTGGTGTTTCGCAGTCGGCCCTGAGCCTCACTGTCCGTTGACTTGAGGAACGGCTTGGCACGCGTACCGTCGCGCTGACCGAGGGGGAGCGCCTGCTGCGCACCGCAGGACCACGCCTTGACGAGATCGAGGCGCAAATCGAGGGGCAGCTCGTGTTCAACGAAACCGCACCAATGCTGTCAACGCACTGCGCTATCGGCGCTGACGCTGGGCTAGTCGCTCGGCAGTGGACCGGGGAGCAACAGAACTGTCGGAAACCCAGTCACCGGTGGGGTCATCCAACGACGCGCTCGGCCGCGACCAAACGACTGCGCCTTGCCCACTGCCGCGAGTGAATCGAGCGCCCGCTGCACGGTGCGCGCGCTGGCTCCAAGCGCAATCGCCAGAGCCGAACTCGACCACGACTCGCCGTCGGCGAGGAAGGCGAGCACCGCCGCATTCTGCTCTTCAACAGGCGGCGCCAGCACAACGACATCGCGCGCGCGACTCGGCGCCAGCGCAAAGCCTCGCTTCGTCGCGCTCACGTCTGCCAGCGACCGAAGCTCCGCGCGTAGCCGCCCGACTTCAACCCGCAGCCGTGCGCGATGCGAGTCGTCGGCGTGCTTCGCCCGGAATGCGCGTGCGACGAGCGTGCTCCTCGGTGCGTCTCCTGGCCACGCTTCGCCCAGCGCGCGTGCAAGTGCGAACAATACCGGGCGCGTCGCGAGCGAGACCACCGAGCGTGCGTCACGCACGACATAACGGCATGCGTCAACCACGAGCGCCTCTGACGCCACCAACGCTTCAACATCCTCGAGCAGCAACAGGCGCTCTTCGCCACGCGTAATCACGCGCGCCGCGGGCGTGTTCAGGACCCGGGATGCGCTTTCGACCTCCGCCGTCAGTGCAGGGATATCTGCGTCACGCGCAGCGCGCTCGGCCCGAGTGAGTGCCGCGCGTGCCGTGTTCGTCCGGAGGCGTCGCATCGCGATCCCCGCCACCACCAGTTCGTAGGCGGCCTTCGACGCAGGAGGGAAGGGCGTGGGGTCAAGCTCGGCAAGCGTACGCTCGGCTTCCTCGAGGCGCCCGATCAGGAGCAGGCGCCTGACCTCGAGCGTCCGCGCATGTGCGGCATTCACCCGGTCGCCGTGATCTTCGAGCATCACCCGCGCTGCATCGAGCACCTTTGGGGGAAACCCCAGGTCGCGCGAGACGAGTGCGATCTCGGCCTCGGCAACGACACACCGTGCGCGGGCCACGACCTCCCTCGGACCGAACGCACGCGCTGCACTTCGCAGGAGTGCCTTCGCCCGAACGAGATCGCCGAGCTGCGCCATCACGATGCCGCGAAGCGCGAGCGCAGGCGGATCGTCGCGCAACGCGACCCGGTTCAATGCGCCGAGGAGATCGCCCGCCGCAAGCGCACGCGCTGCGGCCGTGATCAGCGAGTCCATCGGAATCCCGCCATACTTGTCACTCCCACCATTCGATACCAGGCAACTAAGTTAAGGACACGAGCGAGGAAGCTAACGGAGAGAACGATGACAGACTTCATGAAAGATGAATCAGGAACCCCCAAGGTAGTCGATCGGATCGCCTTCCAGGCCGAACTGGACGCTCTTCGGGTTCGGGAAAAGGCTCACACAAAAGAGGGCGACGCCCTTGCGGCCGTGCGCCGGCGCCTCCCTATGGTTGAGGTTGACGGCACGACGCCACTCATCGGCGAACGTGGCGCGGTGACGCTGTTGGATGCATTCGAGGGACGCCGGATGCTCATCGCCTACTACTTCATGTGGCACGCGGGCCACCCCGCGCCGGAGCAGTGCGAGGGGTGCACCTTGTATACGTCACAGGTCCGCGAGCTGTCCTTCATCCATTCACGCGACGTAACCTACGCCACGTTCTGCCAGGGCCCATACGAAGAGAGCGCCCGGTACCGCGACTTCATGGGCTTTCAGATGCCTTGGTACTCGGCACCCCAGGATTCGCTCGACACTCTCTTGGTTGGACGTCGGGTGGGGATGATGCACATCGTGTGCTACCTGCGACAAGGATCCAATGTCTACGAAACGTACTGGACCACCAGGCGCGGCGTCGAGGTGATGGGCAATAGCTACGCGCTACTCGACCTCACCGTCTACGGGCGGCAGGAGACGTGGGAGGACTCGCCGGGAGGCTGGCCACAACGGTCGAAAGGCAAGCACAATTACCGTATCGATGGACGCCCCATCACCCAGTGGTCTCGCCTGAAGGCTGGGTATTCCGACGATCTGGGAACCGGCAGGCGCTGAACAGCGCCTACTATTTCTCGATCTTCCGCGACGAGGTCCACAACTGTGAACATCGCAGGAAAGGGACGCCCAATGAGACTTTTCATCTTTCCACCATCTGCGCGCGTGCTCGCCATAGTCGCGCTCAAGGACTACCTCAACATCGAATGCGAGATCGTACCCATCGATCTGAGTAAAGGCGACCAACGCACGCCAGAATACGCCGCGAGCAACCCGAATCAAAAGATACCCATGCTTGAAGACGACGACTTCGTGCTCTGGGAGTCGAATGCAATTCTGTTCTACCTCGCGAACCACAGTCCGCAGAGCGGACTTTGGCCCACCGACCTGAAGGGTCAGGCTGACGTCCTGCGCTGGCTTGCCTGGGAAAGCGCCCACTGGGATGCGGAGTCTGTGGGGATGGTCGCCTATGAGACGGCTTCCAAGGTCGTACTTGGTCTCGGGCCGCCCGACCCTTCGTTCGTTGCACGCGGCCAGCAAAACTTCGCGCGCTTCGCCACCGTGCTCAACGAATCGTTGAAGGAACGCGCCTGGCTGACAGGCGAGGCCCTCACAATCGCTGACTTTTCGGTCGCGGGACTGGTGCCGTCGGCAGAACGCATGCAGCTTCCGGTCAAGCAATTCCCTGAAGTTGTACGTTGGTACGCCGCGCTCGCCGCGTTGCCGGCATGGCGCCGCGCGCTCGAAGCGAAGGATGCGTCAATGGCTGCATGGCAAGCATCGCACACGAACAATCGAGCACATCAACGTTAAGCCCGCTGCTCAGCCAGCTATGTGAGCAGACGTGGCGACCCCTGAAATCGGAATCCCGCCACACTTGTAACTTCCGCCGTTCGATCCCTGTCCAAATGTCTTGTCTCAGAGGGACACGGGGAGTTGCGCCGCAATCTCTGAAGCGTCTCGCAGCGCATGTTACCAAGACTGCTTGCAAATCCGCCGACAGGAGAAAAGGACGATGACGACACGGATGGCAACAAGCAACGAAGAGACAAAGAACATGGGAAAGGACATTTCGCGATGAACACACCCCCGGTCGTGTCGCAGCAGGAGTGGGAGGCCACGCGCCAACTTCTCCTGGTAAAGGAGAAGGTGCACACCCGCGCTCGCGACGCCCTGGCTGCCGAGCGTCGGCGGATGCCGTGGATGGCCGTCGAGAAGGCGTACGAATTCGAGGCTCCCAAGGGCAAAGTCAGCCTGATCGACTTGTTCGAGAACCGCCGACAGTTAATCGTCTATCGTGCCTTCTTCGAGCCTGGGGTGTTCGGCTGGCCCGAGCACGGCTGTCGCGGCTGCTCCCTGGGCGCCGATCAGGTTTCCCACCTGGCCCATCTGAACGCGCGCGACACGACGCTCGCCTACGCTTCGCGCGCGCCACAGAAGGACATCGAGCGCCTGAAGGCACGAATGGGTTGGAAGATGCCGTGGTACACCATCACAGACAACTTCGATGCGGACTTCGGCGTGGACGAGTGGCACGGCCACAACGTGTTCATTCGCGACGGCGAGCGTGTCTTCCGCACCTACTTCATCAATGGCCGCGGCGACGAGGCGATGGGCACCACCTGGAGCTACCTCGACATGACGGCACTCGGGCGTCAGGAGATCTGGGAGGACTCGCCAGAGGGTTATCCCCAGACCCCGCCGTACAAGTGGTGGAACTGGCACGACAACTACGACGCCACGGCCTCGCCTGACCCGAAGTGGGTCGCAGTGTCCGACGCTGGAGAAGCCGCCTTCCGAAAGCGCGACGCAGGCTAATTCACTTGTGAGACCAGAAAGCGCAGGCCATGGCCGCATCAGCCCGAGTTTCCCAGCGAGCCTTCTTCGGCATGTCGGCTCTCCTTTTTGCCACCAGCGCGGCGGGCACGATCGTCTGGTGCCAGTCCATGTCGGCGATGGGCGAGATGCCGATGCCCGGTGGCTGGACAATGTCGATGGCGTGGATACCGATATGCGGACATACGTTGCTCGGCGCCGCGGCGTCATTCCTCGGCATGTGGACCATGATGATGGTGGCGATGATGCTGCCCTCCGCGGCGCCAATGCTGTTGCGCTACCGCCACGCCGTCGGCAGGACAGGCGGGACGCGTCTGGGTCGCCTGACCACGCTGGTGGGCGCAGGGTACTTATTCGTGTGGACCGCATTTGGATTGGCCGTCTTTCCGCTCAGCGTCTCGCTGACGGCGGTCGCGATGCATCAGCCGGCACTGGCGCGCGCCGCTCCGATCGCCGTCGGTGTGGTCGTCCTGATCGCCGGCGCGCTCCAGTTCACCGCGTGGAAGGCACGTCACCTCGCATGCTGGCGCGAGGCACCGCCGCGCGGCCATACGATGCTGGCCGACGCTGGCACGGCTTGGCGGCATGGCCTGCGCCTCGGAATCCACTGCTGTTACTGCTGTGCCAATCTGATGGCGATCCTCATGGTCATTGGGATCATGGACCTCGGCGTGATGGCCGTCGTGACGGCCGCCATCACCGTCGAACGTATCGCACCGAGCGGTGAGCGCGTTGCCCGAGCGATCGGGGCGGTTACCGTCGCCACCGGGTTGTTCCTGATCGCCCGAGCAGCCGTAATCGGGTAGCGCATCCCGCGCGCGTAGCAATGGACAGGGCAATTGAGGTGAGCCAACATTGGCCCAGCAGTTTAAGCCGGTTCGCGATGCTTGCGTCTATAGGTTCGCGTCTTTTGACGATTGCCGCACAGATTAGACGAACACCAATGCCGATTGGCAGGCTTTGAACGATCGAAGAAAATCCAACGGCACTCCTCCGACCCACAGGTCTTCAAGCGCGCGAGTCGATCCGTCTTGGCCAAGCCATACACTTCCGCCATGACCCTGCCAAGCGAGCTGGAACCTGGTGCAGCCTGCAGCGCGATCGAGCCCTCGCCGGCAACCACCAGCGTTAGCGGAAAATTCCTGCTCGCGGTTGTCAGCTTACGCGCTGCATCCGACTCCTGCCGACGTTCCTCGGGAGACAGTCCCAGGAAATTGCGGAGTGCATCGCGTAGGTCCAGCGCGCGCCGATAGTCATGTCCAGCGAGGCGTTTGGCAGGCGGCAGCAACCGGCGTCTGCGCATCCACGCTTCCATATGCCCCGGGGTCGCGAACTCGTCTCCGCCGCTATGAGGCACGCCCTGCTCGAAATAGCGCCGGCAATCGAGCGTGTTCACAAAATCGTAGAGGAGGGCGAGATCCTCCGGGACGGCATATTTCCGGGACAACCGCATGGACACCATCATACGCCTTTTGCTGGTTGACTCAGTGGACACTAGCAAATAATGTATGCTCGTGTTTTACGGTAGATCCAGGCCCGACGCGCTGGCTCAGCGATCGACCGACAAAAGGAGGTTCCCTGTCACATCCCGCCATCTCCACGGAGGAGATTCCCTACCGGAAATACGTCGAGGTACTCGGCACGAAGATGGCCTATGTCGACGTCGGCACGGGCGATCCGATCGTGTTTCTGCACGGCAACCCAACGCCGTCCTATCTTTGGCGGAACATCATTCCGCATCTCGTGCCGTTCGGGCGCTGTCTGGCGCCGGACTATGTCGGCATGGGCAATTCGGGACCGGCGCCAGAAGGGAATTACCGCTTCGTCGACCATCAACGGTTTCTGGATGCCTGGCTCAAAGCGCTCGATATCGAGCAGAATGTCATCCTCGTAGTCCACGACTGGGGCTCGGCGTTGGGCTTCTCCTGGGCGGAGCGTTATCGCGACCGGGTGCGGGCGATCGTCTACATGGAAGGCATTGTGCGGCCGTTCCAGTCCTGGGAAGTATGGCCGGACGCCACACGCGCCTTCTTCCAGGCCCAGCGCTCCCCAGCAGGCGAGGAGCTGATTTTCGAGAAGAATTTCTTCATCGAATATCTCCTTCCGCTGTGGAACATCGCGCCGGAGGCTATGGAAGTGTACCGGCGCCACTACCGGACACCCGGCATTTCGCGCATGCCGATGCTCTCCTGGACGCGCGATCTGCCGATTGCTGGCGAGCCCGCCGACGTTGTGGGAATTGTCAGTTCCTATGCGCGTTGGCTGTCTGCGAGCCCCATTCCCAAACTGTTCATCGATGCGGAGCCCGCGGGGTTCCTGATCGGCGCACAGCGAGAGTTCTGCCGCGCTTGGCCGAACCAACAGGTGGTGACCGTGCCGGGCTCGCATTTCGTACAGGAAGACGCGCCTGACGCTGTGGCTGAGGTGACAGTACGGTTCGTCGCCAAGGTATCGGCCGGCCAGATCGCGTGACCGCCACGATAGTGGACGGACTGCATTTTTCCTTGGAGCACTAACGATGGGCGTCACGGAAACCGATCTCCACTACCTCGAGCTCGCGGAGTTGGCCGCGCACATTCAAGGCCCGTGAGATTTCGCCGGTAACGGTGACACGATCGCAGCTCGAGCGTATCGCCTCGGTCGATGCTGCGCTCGGCAGCTACGCACTGACAATGGCCGATGTCGCGATGGCTGAGGCTGCGTCAGCGGAGGCGGAGATCGCGGCGGGCCATTATCGCGGGCCGCTGCACGGCATCCCGATTGCGGTCAAAGACCTGTTCTGGACCAAGGGCTTTCCCACCGCAGCCGGCATGGCGATCCACGCAGACTTCCGCCCCGATGACGACGCGACAGTTGTATGCCGACTGCAAGAAGCAGGCGCGGTGCTGCTCGGCAAGCTGCAGATGACAGAGGGCGCCTACTCCGATTATCACCCGTCGGTAACTCCACCGAAGAATCCCTGGAATGCTGACTATTGGGCTGGGATCTCATCGAGCGGTTCGGGCGTGGCAACGGCAGCGGGGCTATGCTTTGGCGCACTTGCGTCAGATACCGGCGGTTCGATCCGCTGGCCATCGGCGGCCAACGGCGTGACCGGGTTGAAGCCGACCTGGGGCGCGTCAGCCGTTATGGCGTCTTCGAGTTGGCGGCGACACTCGATCATGTCGGGACGATGGCCCGCAGTGCGCGGGACACCGGCGCAATGCTAGGCGTCATAGCGGGCAGCAATCCGAAGGATCCGACGGCTGTGCGGACCCAGTGCCCGACTATCAGACAGTCATGATGCAGGGCGTTCGGGGCCTGCGCATTGGTATCGACGCCGCATGGAACAACGATGACGTAGATCACGCGACGCGAGTGGTGGTGTCGGAAGCAGCCGAAGTGTTCCGTATGCTCGGAGCCTTTACTGCCGACGTTGAATTTCCCGATGTGACTCAGGCGATCGCCGACTGGGCACCCAATTGTGCAGTTGAGGCTGCTGTCGCACACGAGCCGACCTATTCCGCTCGCAAGAATGAATACGGCCCCGTCCTCGCATCGGTCATGAAGGCCGGGCGTGCACTGTCAGGCATCGACTATAGGAAAATCCTGCTCCGGCGCCTCCATGCGCGGTCTTGTCGTCGCGCTTTCCAGCAAGATTGATCTGTTGCTGGTCCCGGTGCATCCATTCGCACCACTCACTCTCGCCACCATCCGGACGCTCGGCGAACAGCCCGACCTGATCGCCAGGCTGCAAAGATACATCTGCCCTTTCAACATGACCGGTCATCCGACCATCACGCTGCACGGCGGTTTCAGCGAGACAGGATTGCCGATCGCATTCCAACTTGTCGCCGCCCGTCTCGGTGAGGCGACGTTGGTCCGTGCCGGCGCGGCGTTCCAGGACGCCACGTCCTGGCATCGCCCGCCGGCCTTCTCTGACAAAGGATGCCAATTGAACCGCAGCCGTTGGGTCCGCGCGTTGCTGTGGAGTAAGCGCACGGCTGATGTGCTTCATCCACCAGAGCGTGAGCGACCTCCGGTTCCAAACCCGACAGCCTGACGTTAAGGCGAGCCTGGAGGAAGCAAGCGCCGTCAAACCAGGCAGAGATCGCGCGAGAGGCGCCGTATTCGCGGTCTCCCATGGTTACGATGTTGGTTGTGTAGAGGACCATTACGATATGGCTCATAACGCATTCTCTTGTGGAGTCATGACCCCGCATGAGAGGGAGCCGGCGCGCGCTCAGAACGCGTGCCGACAATTCCGGACCGATTAGTTCCGAAGCGACCGGAAGCCCGCGCGAAGTTCTTCGGCAAAGATCTTCGGCTGCTCCCAGGCGGCGAAATGGCCGCCCTTGTCAAGTTTGTTGTAGTACATCAGCTTAGGATATGCCCGCTCAGCCCAATCCCGTGGCGTCTGGTAGAGTTCGTCAGGGAAGACGCTCACGGCAGCCGGAACGGAGACGCCCTTGGGACTGAAAAATGCGAACTTATTGTCCCAGTAGAGCCGGGCCGACGAGACCCCGGTGTTGGTCAGCCAGTACAGCGTGATGTTGTCGAGGACATCGTCACGCGAAAGACCTTCCTTTTGCCCGTCGAACGCGCGCGCGATGAGCTCAAGACTGCGCGCGTCGTGGTCGAGCAGGAAAGTCGCGAGGCCGATGGGCGAGTCCGCAAAGCCGGTCAGTGTTTGCGGGCGCGATGCCATCCAGAAGGCGTAGTAGACATGCTTGTAAAAGAAAACGAGCTGTTCGTACGCGCTTCTCTCCTCAGCGGATAGACCGGACGGCGCAGGCGCACCGGCGAGAGATGCCTGGTCTATGTCCGCTGGAATTGCACCGGGCATGTTGGTGTGAATGCCGAGCAGTTCAGGCGGCGCCTGCACGCCGAGCAGATCGGTGATGACCGTGCCCCAGTCGCCACCCTGCGCGACAAACTGTTTGTAGCCAAGGCGTCGCATCAGCGTGGTCCAGGCGCGCGCGATGCGCTCGGGGCCCCAGCCAGTCGTCGTCGGCTTGCCAGAGAACCCGTAAAAGGCATCGACGGGATCACCAGATGGAAGGCGTCCGATGCGCGCCCGCCATGTGCCGTGGGGTTGGTCAGCGGGTCGATGATCTTCAGTTGCTCGATCACTGAACCCGGCCAGCCATGCGTGACGATCAGCGGCAACGCATTTTCATGCTTGGAACGGACGTGGATGAAGTGGATGTCAAGCCCGTCGATTCCAGTGTTGAAGTTCGGCACGGCGTTGAGCCGCTCCTCGACCTTCCGCCAGTCGTAATCGGTCTGCCAGTGGTGCAGAACCTGCTGGACGGTCTTGAGCGGCACACCCTGAGAATAGTCACCGACAGTCTCCTGCTCCGGCAAACGGGTGTCGGCCAGGCGGCGGCGCAGATCGGCGAGCGCGGACTCTGGAATGTCAACGCGGAAAGGACGGACGGCATCGCACGCTGGCTCAGCTTCGGCCGATGGCCGGCTGCGATCATGCCGATGTCTTTGAGTGTCTGGCTCGTCATAAGGGCTCTCCTCAGGTTGATGGTTTGCTCAGCCGCTTGCATGCTGGACAACAGCTACGCTTGCGAGACCGAACATCGCTCTTTATGCATTGTTAATTTGATCATCCGGCGCAGCCACAGTGTCAAGCCAGTCGCCATGGCGACAGCAAAAAGTCGCGCCAAGGACCGGTTGTCGTTCGGCCCGTTCGATCTCCTGGTGGACGAAAGGCTGCTCACAACGCGGGGCACGCCTGTCAATCTCGGTCCACGCACGCTCGACATTTTGATAGTTCTCCGAGATCCCGTGGCACGTGTCTCGGAGGCAGAAATGCCAATGGAAACTCGGCCGTGGGCGTAAGCAGAGTCATTCCGACCCCCGAGGGCAGGGACGACCAACTCGCATTGTCATTCGCAACGCGCGAGAGCGCTCTCGTCGTAGCATACAAGCCCACCTTGCCCGAAACTATCGTTCTGGGCTCGCGTCAGCGTTCCTGGTCTTCTCTTGCGAACCTCATTGGAAAATCGGCTGCTGCGGGCCGAGCTTGCGGTGTACGAAGATTATTCCCGCCGGGTGCGGTGGAGGCTGGTTCCGGGCGTCTGGTCAGAGCCTCCCTCACTCCCATTCGATAGTTCAGAGCTATAGTAATTCACTGATTTAGCAGTGCAAATCTTTTCGGCGTGCGACGAAGAACCGTCTTGCCGATCCCTCAGAAATTTGCGCTCTTGATTTCAAACACCAATTTCGACGGTCCACGATTTGCTCGGCTTCAGCGACTATCGGTATCAATCGGTCGATTTCTTTCTGACGGCCGCCGACCGAGCCGTAGCGGCAGTTCCCGAAAAAGACCGTCGCGAGGCTGTCTACCACCAGAGTCCGTCGCGAGATTTACATCGGGCGGCGCAGTTGATACAGAGGTACGGTTGAACCAGCGCCATCGGCGAGCTGCCGCGCGTCAGTTGCGCGATATGGACAGCCCCGCGAGGAGCGGAGCGTACGCGGCGAGCCTGCGGGATACGAACTCAGTGAAGAGCCCCACGCGCTTCGTCTTGCGTGTCTCCCCCTGTGTGAGAAGCCAGAGCGTTCCGTGCATGTGCAGGTCGGTGCCCGGCACCCTCACCAGTAGGGGGTCGGCATCTCCGACGAAGCACGGCAGTGTCGTCATCCCGATCCCTTGCCGCACTGCAGCGATCTGCGCCTCGCCGTCGGTGATCCTGAACGGAACCCCCGTGGTGCGAACCTCGCGGGCCCAGTCCGGGATTCCATCGATGCTTATGACGATCCAACGGATGGGATCAGGCGCGCCCGCACGCCACGCGGTTAGTCGATCCCGGGACATGTAGACGCCCCCGAACAGCTCCGGTCCCTTCAGGCCGTGAAGATTGAGCGGCAGGGTGTTGCGGTCGTAGACGACGCGGATCGCGACGTCGGCCT
Organism: uncultured Alphaproteobacteria bacterium; assembly: GCA_963799415.1. Classification (GTDB taxonomy): domain Bacteria; phylum Pseudomonadota; class Alphaproteobacteria; order Acetobacterales; family Acetobacteraceae; genus JAMXLO01. Next base: position 357,497 of record CAWCXI010000034.1, read on the forward strand.
CTCGGTTGGTCAGATTTGCCAGCTCGCCGGACGACAAGATTTCCATCTCGATGTCCGGATGGAGACGCGCGAAATCGGCGAAGTCCGGCATGAGCAGGTGTGTCGCGAGGGTCGGTGCCAGTGTCACGCGCAGAAGCCCGCGCACGCTCTGGTCGCGACCGAAAACGCGCGTCTCCAGCTGGTGCGACGACGCTTCCATCCGGTCCGCGAGCTCGAGGACCTCCTCCCCCGCAGCCGTCAGGCGGTAGCCCGAAGGCAGCTTTTCGAACATGTGCGCCCCGAGGCGTTCCTCGAGCTGGGCGATGCGTCGCAGCACGGTTGAATAATTCACCCCGAGGTGCGCGGCGGCAGCCCGCACCGAGCCTCCGCGTGCGACGGCAAGAAAGTAGCGAACGTCGTCCCAGTCGATCATGGTGCAATCCGGCACCGCGAGGTGCGCCTTCCAAAGCCCGTGTCCAACACATCGAACAGCATCTCGTATGTGGGTCGCATGGGCGGTCATCATAGCCAATGCCGACGAGCGCGGCCCAATTCCGAACGGCGGACACCGATCGTCGCGGCTGGCGTCAGTAGTCCAGCCGGATCGATTTCGCACCACCGATGTGCGCGCTTCCGCACTCAACGCCTTACGCCGGTGGACTTATGTCGAGGTTCTCGGGGGCCTCCCCGAACGACCAGAGACGGAGCCTGAAAGGAGAAGTCATGGGAAAGCTTGAGGGTAAGGTTGCAATCATCACGGGTGGATCGAGTGGCATGGCGCTGGCGAGCGCCAAGCGGTTCGTTGAAGAAGGCGCCTATGTTTTCGTCACGGGCCGGAGGCAAGAGGCGCTCGACGAGGCCGTTAAGCTGATTGGCCGGAACGTGACCGGCGTGCGCGGCGACGCGGCCAATCTCGACGACCTCGACCGCCTGTTCGAAACAGTCAAACGGGAAAAGGGTAAGATCGACGTCCTGTTCGCGAGCGCCGGCATGGGCGAAGCCGTCCCACTGGGCGAGATTACCGAGCAGCATTTCGATGCGACCTTCGGCCTGAATACGCGCGGCACGCTGTTTACGGTTCAGAGGGCGTTGCCGCTGTTCAACGATGGCGGATCGATCTTCATGACCGGGTCAGTTGCTTCGGTGAAAGGTTTTCCTGGTTACGGCGTGTATTCGGCGAGCAAGGCGGCGTTGCGCTCATTCGCACGCACTTGGCTCAACGAACTGAAGGGCAGGAATATCCGGGTGAACGTGCTGAGCCCGGGGCCGATCGCCACACCGATGCAGGACCAAATTCTCACCGAGGAGGCGAAGCGGATGTTCGAATCCCTGATCCCGCGGGGAAAGATGGGTCGTCCTGAGGAAATTGCGGCGGTCGCGCTGTTTCTTGCTTCAGACGATTCGAGCTTCGTGAATGGGGTGGAGTTGTCTGTCGACGGCGGCTTCTCGGCCATCTGAATTCGCGCCGGGTCGCGGGAAGTGGCTGACCACCCGGCCGCGCGGAAGTCGTTCACGGCAGGACGTCTACGCGTCAATTCAGGAATTCGAACCGATGACGCGCGTCGCTTGGGGTGGCGGTCCGAAGATCTCTCGAAGGTCGCCATGCAGCGAAACGGATAACCCAGCGCCGTTGAAGGCCGGGGAATCAATATCAACACGGATCGGAGAAGTACTATGAGCTATGCGATTGTAGGATTCGGCGCGGTAGGCCAGGCCCTCGCCCGGGCCTTCGCCCGTAAGAACATCAAGGTGGCCGTCGCGAGCCGCCGGCCGCCCGAGGCGTTGGCGCCGCAGGCTCGGGCGATTGGACCCACGGTCGTCGCCAAGTCGCTGCGGGATGCACTCGAGTCCGACACAATCATCTTGGCGGTCCCGTTCGGGGAGCATCGCGAGGTTGCGAAAGCCCTGCCGATCTGGAAAGGCAAGACGGTCATCGACGCGATGAACGCGTTAGTTCCCCTTGAGGAGCTGGACGGTCTCCCGTCCTCCGCTTTCGTCGCGAAGGCGTTCACAGGCGCCAAGTTCGTGAAAGGTTTCAATCACCTGATTGCGGCCACCCTCGCTGCCGATCCGATCGTCGAGGGCGGCCACCGGGTCGTCTTTCTGTCGACCGACGACGAGGACGCAGCCGCTCCCGTGGCGGCCTTGGCCAAACAACTCGGGTTCGCACCCGTCAAGCTGGGAAAGCTCAACGAGGGTGGCGCGCTGGTGCACGCACGCGGCCGCATTTGGGGCCAGCTCATCTTCCAGGATTTGTTCAAGAAGGAGCAGTAATCGGCGTATGGGCGCCGTTCGAAGAGCGGGGAGACACCCGACGGAGCGGCGGATCTGCGGATCGCTTAGAACTCTATCGACTACTATCGATAGCCTAGGATTCGCCCGAGTGTCCTCTGCTATTCGATACTACTCCACGGTGCTCCCCCTCACTCCCACTCGATTATTTTTGTGCGTGATAACGCATTGAAGTCCGGGCGCAAACGGTTTCTGCACACAACGAAGAACCGTCTCTGCGACCCGTCAGAAATTTGCGCTCTTGATTCCAAAGATGAATTTCCACCATTCGAAGTCTGCTCGGTTTCAGCGACTATCGATATCAATCGGTCGCCTTCGCCGATCAAGCCACGCCAGAAGTTCTCAAAAAAGACCGTCACGCGGCTATCTGCAACGAGAGTCGGTCGCGAGACAGAGGACGGATTAAGTAGTCGACCGGGACCAAACCGGCGGCTCGGCTCAAATCGACCCGAAGCGGACCTTACGAGTCGGCGCAATCCGTCGGGCGAGTCGCGCATTTAAGCAGGTACGTACGTCAACCTAATCACGTCCTCGCCAATTAGATCGCTGGCCACAAGGCGGAGCGGCGGCCGGGGGCCGGCGAAAAACGGCTTGCCGTGACCAAGCACGACGGGGTGGAGGTAGAGTCGATACTCATCGATAAGACCAAGGTCGGTTAGACTTCGTGCTAGGTCTGGTCCGGAAACTGCAATCTCGCCAACTAGACGAGCCTTCAGGCCACGTATCACCCCCTCGATGTCATCCGAAACAAGTGTGGCATTGGGGCCGACTGACTTCAACGAGCGCGACACGACCCACTTCGGTTGGCTCCGCCACGCCGCCGCGAAGTCGAATTGCTCTGCGCCCCACTCGGGAAAGTCTTCGTCCCAATAACGCATGACCTCGTACATGCGGCGACCGTACACACTACCGGTCAGGTCGCGCACGTGCTCTGTCCAGTGACGAAAGAGCGCGGGACCTGTCCGCATTTCAAGGTGGTCGACGTAGCCATCCAGGGACAGGTTCATTCCAAAGACGAGCTTCGCCATGCTACAAAATCTCCACCCTAGGTTTTTCAGAATAGCCTTGAGAACCGTCCGCGCCACGCGCTCTATCTGACGGTCTTTTGTTTCGGCTGGCACGCACTTCAAAGAGAACCGTCAAAAAGACCGTCAACTTATCAAGATGCCGGGGAAGCCTCAGACTGTTTATGTTCAGTAAAAGTCTCTTGGTAAATCAATCAGTCAACGGATCAAGCAGCTGAACGGACGATGCATTACCGATGATCTCGACCGCAAGATAAGATATTGAATTATAAGGATAATTCTTCAGAGACTACAGTCCCTCACTCCCACTCGATCGTCCCCGGCGGCTTGCTGGTCACATCGTAGGTCACCCGGTTAATTCCCCGCACCTCATTCACGATCCGTCCCGCAACCCGCACCAGGAACCCCGCATCGAACGGATACACATCCGCCGTCATCCCGTCGGTCGAAGTAACCGCCCGCAAAACACACGCGTTATCGTAAGTGCGCCCGTCGCCCATAACCCCGACTGTCTTCACCGGCAGCAGCACCGCAAACGCCTGCCAGATTGCGTCGTACAATCCAGCCATTCGGATCTCCTCCAAAAAAATCGCGTCCGCACGCCGCAGCAGCTCCAGCCTCTCCCGCGTGATCGCCCCGGGAATACGAATCGCCAGCCCCGGCCCCGGAAACGGATGCCGCCCCACGATCCCCGCGGGAAGCCCCAGCTCGCGCCCCAGCTCGCGCACCTCGTCCTTGAACAGCTCGCGCAGAGGCTCGATCAGCTTCATCCGCATCCGCGCGGGCAGGCCGCCGACATTATGGTGCGACTTGATCGTCACCGACGGCCCGCCGGTGAAGCTGACGCTCTCGATCACATCCGGATACAGCGTGCCCTGCGCCAGCCAGTCAGCGCCGCCGAGTTTGCCCGCCTCCTCGTCGAACACGTCGATGAACAGCCGCCCGATCGTCTTGCGCTTCACTTCCGGATCGGTGACGCCATCGAGCGCATCGAGAAACATCGCCGATGCGTCGCGATGCACCAGCCTGATGTTGAACCGGTCGCGAAAGGTCTGCACAACCTCCTCGGCCTCGCCCTGCCGCAGCAGTCCATGATCGACAAAGATGCAGGTAAGCTGGTCGCCGATCGCCTCATGGATCAGCACCGCGGCCACCGACGAATCTACCCCGCCCGACAGGCCGCAGATCACCCTCCCCTGCCCCACCTCTGCGCGGACGCGAGCGATCTCGGTGGCGCGGAAGCCAGCCATCGTCCAGGTACCCGACAGACCCAGCACGCCATGGGTGAAGTTGCGCAGCAGTGCGGCACCATGCGGCGTGTGCACCACCTCAGGATGGAACAGCAGCCCGTAGTATCGCCGCGCGTCGTCGGCGATGGCGGCAAACGGCGCACCCTCGCTCGCTCCCACGACACGAAAGCCAGGCGGCAGCCGTGTCACGCGGTCGCCATGGCTCATCCAGACCTGCTCACGCCCGCCCTTGTGCCAGACACCCTGGAACAGCACGCAGTCGTCCGTCAGGTCGACGAACGCGCGGCCGAACTCGCGATGGTCCGAGCCCTGCACCTCGCCGCCCAACTGGTCGCACATCGTCTGCATGCCGTAGCAGATGCCCAGCATCGGCACGCCGGCCTCGAACACACACTGCGGCGCACGCGGCGAGCTTCCCTCCGTCAGGCTGGCCGGCCCCCCCGACAATATGATGCCGCGCGGTCGCCATGCCCGGATGCGCTCAGGATCGGCGTTGAACGGCCAGATTTCGCAATACACGCCCGAACTCGCGCAGCCGGCGCGCAATGAGCTGCGTCACCTGGCTGCCGAAATCGAGAATCAACACGCGCTCAGCGGCGAGCGCCGCGTTGGTGGCGGGATCAGGCAGGGAATCGGGCATCGGATTGGCTGTCCTTGCTTGATCCCAGGCGTTGGATCACGCGGCCGATGCTCTTGCAAGGCCGCAGGCCGTCATGGGCGTTCATTCGGAAACCGAGCCCCACGGGGATCGAGCGGCAGGTCCAGCGCATTCACAATATAGGATACCGTTCGATAACGCCCGCACAGCAGCAGGATCTCAAAAATCTGCACCTCGGTGTAGTGCGCCGCCAGCGAGCGATACTCCTCATCGCTCCATCTCATGCGGAAATGCAGCGCGTCAACCGCGCCGATCAGCGCCTGTTCGGCTGCGGACCAACAGCCCGTGCCCCCCGCTGTCGTGGCCTTCACCTGCTCGTCCGTAAGGTCGGCCTTTCCGGCGAAGAAGGCGACGTGCACGCCCCATTCGTATTCGCAGCCAATCAGCGCGCAGGTGCGGTCGATGACGATCTCGCGCTCACGCAACGACAGCGGTCCGCCATCCAACAGGCTGGCCGCGCGAAACTTGGACCAGGCGCGCTTGTCCTTCGCAACGACCCGGAAAAGGCTCGATCGGTGCTATTCTCGGCATTATTTTGTCCTCTCTCGATAATTTCGCTGTGCTCCGGCTCAGGCGATGCCGGCGGCCAGCTCGTCGACGATCGCCGCCGCAGGCATTTGCGATCGGACCAGTCCGACAGCTCGACCGGCGTAAAGCGCCATCTCATCGGCGGCGCCGATCACATCGCGTGTCGGCGCACTGAAGTGGTAGCGCGGGATGCTGCTGCCATCGGCGCGTTTGGCTACGACATCGCCCTCGCCAGGCCGATCCGGTGCACGCGGCTGCGCCTGCCACCGAGCAAGAGTACCGTTTCCAAGGCTACGGGCCGGCGCATTTGGCCAGCCCACGTCATAGAGTGTCGAATACACCGCATCGTCGCCGCTGCTTGTGAGGACACGATCGCGATACGCGCGATGGATGTTGGCCTCCTCGGCGGCCAAGAATTGGGTTCCCACCCACACCCCGCTCGCGCCCAGCGCTAGCGCCGCAGTCACGCCGCGTGCGTCGGCGATACCACCCGCGGCCAACACCGGAACCGGCGCCACAGCATCGACGACCTGCGGCACCAGCGCCATCAGCCCGAGCTCGCCTCGGACATGGCCACCAGCCTCAACCCCCTGCGCGACGATCAGATCGAACCCGGCCGCGGCAGACCGCTCCGCCTCGGCAATGGAACCGACCACCTGTATGGCCAGCGCACCAGCTGCCTTCACCCGATCGACATACGCGCTGCCGTCGCCCCAGAAGAACGATACGGCAGCGACCTTGTGGGCAAGTGCTGCCTCGAGTTTCGCGGCGATGGGAAAGTCGAGCACAAAGTTGACCCCGTATGGCCGGGACGTCAGCGAAGCCATCCGCCGGAACAGCGCGTCAAGCTGTTCGACGCTGCGCCAGGTGCAGGCCAATTGCCCAAAGCCGCCGGATTCCGACACGGCAGCGGCGAGCTCAGGCGAGGCAACGCCGCCGATAGGGGCCTGAATGATCGGTTTGCTGATCCCGAGACGCCGCAATGTGGGATGGAGATCCATGCTGAGTGTCCCTCGTTGTGACCGGGGCAAGCTAGGTTGACCCGGGCACGCGCTGGGGCCATTTGCCGACGCAAATGGGCCAAAACACCGCGACGGCTGTGATACAAGCGGCACCCGACGACGCGCCACACTACCCGGAAGTGGATCGTACGGTCGTCGCGGTGGCCAAGGAGTTTTCCGCCGGCACGACGACCGGCCTGCACAGCCATGTGCGCGCGCAGTTCATCTTTGCGATCCGTGGATTGATGGTGGCAACGACGGACGCAGGCACCTGGCTCGTGCCGCCGGGCTACGCGTTATGGCTGCCAGCCGGAATCAGCCACGACGTCGCAATGCACGGCGCCGTGTCGATGCGCACCGCCTATATGCGAGCCGAAGATGTACGTGACCTGCCACGCGACTGCCGGATAGTGACCGTGCCGCCACTGCTGGAAGCAGCACTCGTCGCGCTGTCGGCGGAGCCGCCGGCGTACGCCACGGCCGGCCGTGGCGGCCATCTTGCGTCGCTGATCCTGGACGAGATCACTCGCGCTCCGACGACCCCGTTCGCACTGCCGGTGCCCGCTGACCGTCGCCTGCGCCGATTGGCCCAGCGGCTGATCGAGCATCCGGGGGCATCGCTCGACATCGACCATTGGGCCGATGAGGTCGGCGTGAGCCGGCGCACGCTGACACGCGTGTTCCGCGCGCAGACCGGGCTCCCCTTCGCAGCCTGGCGTCGTCGTCTGCGCCTCTTGCGCGGAGCGGCCCGTTGCGCGGACGGCGAGCCGGTCGCCCGTGTCGCCGCCGGTCTCGGCTACAACAGCCTCGCCGCTTTCCTGTCCATGGCGCGCCGCGAGCTAGGGACCGATTTCGCCCACCTTTGCAGTCCAGGGCCAGTGCCGCGACCCTAGAGCGTGATGACCGGAGGCGGAATCGCCGGAGGTCTGAATCACGCGATCAAACCAAGAGTTAGCGCGGGGTGAGCGCGCCCTTGAGCGCTCATCCCGCGCTAAGGGACGCGGCCAGCCGCTACAGAGTCTTCTCGAAGTAAAACCGATTGATGCCGGCCCCAACAGTCTTGTTGCTCGTCGTCGCCGCCACTTCTTCGCGCACGAGCCGATAATCCGCACTCCGGTAAAGCGACAGCGCTGCCTCCTGCAGTTTCGACGTGCTCAGATCGAGCCTGAACATCTTGCGTCGCCTGCATTCATCCTCGGCAAACCGCAGCATCTTTCGCGCGATCCCGCACCGCCGTGCGGCGGGATCAACGTACATACGCCGCAACTCCATCACGCCGTCGGCAACTCGCTCAAGACCGAACATGCCCAACAGACGGTCTCCACCGATCGCTACCCAGAAGCCGCCATCCCGTTCCCCATAGTAGTCAGCTACCCAGTCGATTTCCTCGACCAATGACTGCGCAATGTACGCTTCGAACGCGTCACGCAGATGCGACGGAGCAAGCAGCCGGTTCGCCGCGATGAACAGCGCCCGCACCTGCTCCGTGTCCTGCTGCACAAACGCGCGAATACTCACCTCGGTGTTCAAGTGGATGGGTCCCCTGTTGCCTAAGTCAGCACCTCCGCCCCCTGTTCCAGCAGCACGCTGATCTCCCGCGTCTGCTCCACCAGGAAATCCATCACCACCCGCGTCCGCGGCGCCAGGTTGCGGCGCGACGGATAGACGATCTGCACCGGCACGCGCTGGGATGGGTAGTCCTCCAGTAGCCGGAACAGTCGCCCGGCTCGCAGATCGTCGATCAACTGGATCTCCGGCAGCAGCGCGATGCCATGGCCGGCACGTGCCGCGCGATGCACTGCCTGGCTGTCGTTGGCGATGAAACCGCCTGACACCCGCACGTTGATCGGACCGTCGGCACCAGTGAACCGCCACAGCTCCGGTTCAGGCGTGGCGTCATGGATCAGGCAGGTATGTGCCACCAGATCCTCTGGCGTGGACGGCGCCCCGTGCCGCTCCAGATAGATCGGCGCGGCGACCACGGCCCGCCCCAGAAAGCCGACCCGCCGCGCCACCAGCGAGGCATCGGCGATCTCGCCCGAACGGAACGCCAGGTCCAGCCGCTCCTCGACCATGTCGCTGTTCTGGTCGCGCATCACCAGTTCGACTGACAGGCCGGGATGGCGCGCAAGCAGCACCGGCAGGCGGGTCGCCAGGAACAGCCCGCCCGCGACGGACGTCCCCAGCCGGACCAGCCCGCGCGGCGCGCCACTCTGCCGTCCCAGCACCGTCTCCATCTCGTCGGCGCTCTCAAGCAGATGGCGGGCATGCGTCAACAGCACCTGGCCGTCGTCAGTCAGGCTCAGCCGGCGCGTCGTCCGATGGAATAAACGCACATCGAAGTGCTGTTCCAACTGCGCGATCAGCCGCGTCACCGCCGACTGGCTCACATGGGTCTCCCGCGCAACCGCCGTGAACGAGCTGGTCTCAGTCACTCGGACGAAAGCGCGCAACGCACCAATCAGGTCCATTATTCCCTCAGTTTACGCAAAGATGAATTCCAGGAAAGCTGGATTATTTTCCCCAAGCAAGAGGTCTATCTCGCGGCTACCGCAAGACGGACAACACCACTGACCTTCCGCCGGGCGAACCACTTGCCAATGGCCCCGCCGATGTGACGGGACCGACATGAGGAGAGAGACCATGAAGACCATGATTCTTAGCCACAGCCGCAGTCCTCGCGCTCGGCGTCGGCTCCGCCTTTGCCGGTGACGGCGATGGCCCCGCCGCGAACACGACCTTCACCCAGTTCCCTGGCGTGATCGCCCAGGCTCAGGTTGGACAGGCGCCTACCGCATACGCCGGCAACCAGGCGACGGGCAAGCCGACCGCCGCGTTCGTGACGACAAGCCGCAGCAGCGGAACTTGGCTATTCGCGCCCAACCCCAACCAGGGTGGCAACAGCTGACCCGCGCAGTCGCCGCGGACGCGAAAGGGGGCCGGCCCAGTGCCGGCCCTCTTTGCGTCCAGCCTCTCCTGCCATTGCGAGGAGCGCAGCGGTCCTGGACGCGATCCGGGAAGCAATCTCCATCAAGCTTGCCGTGCTCACGCCGCTCGCAGAATCATATCCGCACCCTTCTCGCCGATCATGATGGCCGTGGCATTCGTATTGCCCGACACAACTGTCGGCATGATCGAGGCGTCGATGACGCGCAGCCGCTCCATGCCCTTCACCCGCAGCGACGCATCCACCACGGCCATCGGGCCAGGACCCATCATGCAGGTGCTGGTCTGATGAAACGTCGTCCCCGCGGTATTGCGTACGTGGTTCAGCAGGTCCTCATCTGACGTTGCCCGCGGACCCGGCAGATATTCTTCTGTGACGTATTGCCGCATCGCCGCGGTGGCGAAGATGCGGCGCGACACCTTCAGCCCCGCTACCATCGTGTCCTTGTCGGCCTGCGTCGCAAGATAGTTCGGCTGAATCGCCGGCGGCTTCGCTGGATCGGGCGAGGTGATGCGCAGCCAGCCGCGACTCTCCGGTCGGCAAGGGATCGCAACCAGCGTGCAGCCAGGAAAGCTGTGCATGACGTCGCCGGTCTTCTCCGAGCTGCCGGCAAGAAACTGATACTGCACATCGGGCGAAGCCAGCTCAGGTCGCGTGCGAACGAACAGCCCCATCGGCCCGGCACCCGTCATCAGCGCACCCTTCATCGAGAGAACATACTGCAAGCCGTGCTGAATGCGGCGCAGCCAACTGTGGTACACCTCGTTCATCGTCCACACCTCGGACGCACAGCGATAGATGACACGACCGCCGCAATGGTCCTGCAGGTTCTCGCCAACGCCAGGCAGATCGTGCACCACATCGATGCCGTGCTGCTGCAACAGCACGCCCGGGCCGATACCGGAAAGCTGCAGCAACTGCGGCGAGTTGATCGCCCCGCCCGCAAGCAGCACCTCGCGCCGCGCGCGCACGCGACGAATGGCACCGTCCTGACTGAACTCTACGCCGACCGCGCGTTTGCCTTCGGTCAGCACGCGATGCGCCAGAGCACGGACCTCCACCTTCAGGTTGGGCCGGTTGAGCACCGGCTTCAGATACCCCGCTGCGGTCGAACAACGCCGCCGGTTGCGCACCGTGAGCTGCAGTGGCCCCACACCTTCCTGCTCCGCCCCGTTGAAGTCGCGGTTGTACGGATAGCCCGCCTGCTTCGCACCTTCAACGAATGCATCGTGCAGCGGATGATCGGTGCGCAGATCGGACACTGCGAGCGGTCCACCCTTGCCGTGGAACTCGTCCTCACCGTGCTCCTGGTCCTCAGACTTGCGGAAATACGGCAATACGTCGTCATACGACCATCCGGCATTGCCAAGCTGACGCCACAAGTCGAAGTCCTGCTTCTGGCCCCGGATGTAGATCAGGCCGTTGATCGACGATGACCCGCCGAGTACCTTGCCGCGCGGCAACGGAATACGACGGTTGTTGAATTCCGGCACCGGCTCTGACTGGAATTGCCACGCGACCTTCGGATTGTAGATGTTGCGGAAGAACCCCGCGGGGATGTGGATCCAGAGATCGCGATCCTTGCCGCCCGCCTCCATCAGCAGAACGGTGGTCTTGCCATCGGCCGTCAGGCGATTAGCCAGCACGCAGCCAGCCGAGCCAGCGCCCACAACGATAAAGTCAAACTCCTCAGTCGCAATCATCCCATTTCCCCGCACGTGCTGCACAGCGGTTATAGCACCGCCGGATAGCAGCCTGTCATTGCGAGAAGCGGAGCGACGCGGCAATCTCGGTCGCGGCATGGGCCCTTGGCTAGAACAGCCGCTGCGATGCAATGCGCGCCCCTTCGCTCAGTGCCGCAAGCTTCGCCCACACCACATCCTCGGCAACGCGACGCTGACCCGCGGAAGTATCGAACCCGCAATCCGTCCCAGCCAGCACCCGCTTCGGATCACCCACCGCCTCGGCCACGCGCTCGATGCGATCTGCAATCGTCTGCGGATGCTCGACAAAATTGGTGACGCTGTCGATCACCCCCGCGACGATGACCTGGTCGGCATCGAGCGGAAAGTCGCGCAGCACAGCGTATTCGTGTGCATGACGCGGATTGGCGAACGGCAGCACGAAGCCCCCGACGTTGAGCTTGCGCAGGACCGGCATGATCTCGTGCAGCTCCACATCGCAATCGTGCGGCCCTTCGTAATTGCCCCAGCACGCATGCAGCCGCACGCGATCGCGCGGTATGTTGACCAGCGCGGCATTGATGGTGGCAACAACGCGATCGACAAAGCCGAGAAAATCACCGAGCGGTCGATGCTGGTAGGAAATATGCCGTTCCATCGCGAGATCGGGGCAATCGAGCTGCAACAGGAAGCCGTGCTTGACGATGCTTTCGTATTCCACGCGCAGCGCCTCGCCGAGCGCCTCGAGGTAGGCGATCTCGCTCGGATAATGGTCGTTGCGCAGCGCCGCGGCGACAATACCAGGTGACGGCGCAGTGAGGAACGACTCGACGAATGGATTGTGCTGTGCATCGAGCGCCGCACGAAAGTCGGTGCACTCGGTATCGATGGCGGCACGGTCCAAATAGTGCACGTCGCCGATCGCGGTAGGAATTTCCGCACGACTGGAAACCTGCTGCACGTGCTGCTGTTCTCGCTCCATGGCTGCCTTGTAGTCGGGATAGCGCTCGACATCGGCGCGCGGCTTACGCGTCCAGGCGCCGCCAAATCCGCTCATCCGCGAACGCACGTAGAGGAAGAACGCCTCGCGCTGCTGCTCGCCATTGTTCCCGACGTCGATGCCCGCCTCGTGCTGCTTGCGCACAACGTGGTCCAGCGCGGCGCGCCCGGCCTCGGCAAGTTGCGCATCGACCGGTTCGCCGCGGCCCTTCGCGACATAGAGCTGCACCAACTCCGCGGGCCGCGGCAGACTCCCGGTGTGCGTGGTCAGAATGCGACTGTCGCTAACATACATGGCGTTGGCCCCCGTCATTGCGAGGAGCGTAGCGGTCCCGGACGTGATCCGGGAAGCAATCTCCACGAAAGTGCGCCGAACTACCGCAGCCGCCGCGCCACCACTACCGATACGCCAAAGCGTCCGGCGCGAGGCCCATCGCGGTGATCGTTGACGGCCCAAGCTGCCCGTCCGACTGCAGCCCGCGCCCACGCTGGAAATTCTCGATTGCGACCTGCGTCCCCTCGCCCCACACACCATCGACGGCACCGCCATAAAAGCCCAGCGTCCGCAGCCGCGCCTGCACCGCCCGCACCGACGCTGGCAGCAGATGGTCCGCCGGCGGCGCAGGTGGCGCCGGCGCGGTAACCGGAGTGGCCAGCAACCCGTTGGGGTCAATGCCAAGCGTCGCGGCTGTCGCCTGATTGAGCTGGCCGGTAACCTGCAACTGGTGCGCCTGCTGGAAGCGCTCCAGAGCCGCCTGACTGTCGGCGCCCCAGATGCCGTCAATGCGGCCGGTGTAGACGCCCGCTTGGCTCAGCCTGCTCTGAACACTCTGCACCGCCGGCCCTGGTAACGGCTGCACGTAAGCCAGCGGCGGCGGTGTCTGCTGCGCCGCGACAGGCAGGACGGATACCGCCACCAGCCCCACGCTACCGGCGAGCATCGCTGTATACCGCATCGGACACGTTCCTTCTCCCGTTCGGGACAGAGAACGTCGATCAAGCCCAACGGTTCTCAGGACTCCTGCGGTGACGCCGCCAACAATCGCTCGATCGGGTCCCACACGAACGCCGTCTGCGGCACCTTCTCCCCGGCGAACTGTATCAGCGCCTCGGCCACCGGCTTGCCGCGCAGCCGCTGGTAGAACCACCGGCTCGGGTTTTCGCGCAGCACCCAGAGGAAGCACGACTTGCAGCCGATCTCTGCCAGGTACCCGCCCGCCGCGCGCATCAGCTTGCGGCCCACCCCACGGTCGCGCCAGTCGTCCAGCACGTAGAGCGTCTCCACCTCGCCTTCACCCAGGCGCCGGATGAACTCACCACCGCGTGCACGGCCGGCCGTGGCAAAGCCCACGATGCGCGATCCCGAGCCAGGCGGCACGTCGGTGCCGGACGCGGAAGCGACGAACACGCCGGTGGACGACGACCGGATCGCCGCATCGTAATGCGCGGCCTGCCGCGGCACCGAGAGACGCGCCAGGAAACTGTCCGGCAGAATGCCCGGATACGTGCTGCGCCAGGCCGCCACGTGCACCGCGCCGATCGAGATCGCGTCGGCCGGCCGCGCGCGGCGAACGCTGATCATGTGCGCCGCTCCAGAACGGCAGCAAAGAACCCGTCAGTGCCATCACGCGCAGGCGTGAGCACGAGGACATCCCTCTGAAAGAAGCCGGAATGGCGGCTGAGGAAGGCAGTCACCTGAGCCTCGTTCTCCTCGGAAAGCAGCGAGCACGTAGCGTAGACCAAACGCCCGCCGATGCGAACCAGGGTCGCCGCCTGATCGAGTATCGCCGCCTGTTTTGGCAGAAGTTCGGCAAGGTCGGCCTCCGCCAGCCGTAAACGCGCATCAGGGTTGCGCCGCCACGTGCCGGTGCCGGTGCATGGCGCATCCACCAGCACCCGGTCGAAATTTCCCGCCCGCCGCTTGACCCACTTGTCGCCCGTCTCGAGCAGATGGCGCTCGACGTTGTGAACACCGGCACGACGAAGCCGCCGGACCGCACCTTCCAGCCGCGCCGCCGAAACGTCGCAGGCGACGAGCTGACCGCGGTTCTGCATCGTCATCGCCAGCGCCAGTGTCTTGCCACCCGCGCCCGCGCAGAGATCGGCCACTCGCATCCCGGCCCGCGCATCGACCACCCTGGCGATAAGCTGGCTGCCCTCGTCCTGGATCTCGACCAGCCCGGAACGGAAAGCGGCGCCGGTGGTGACCTGGCGGCGCCCTTCGATCCGCAGCCCCCACGGCGACAGCGGTGTCGGCGTCGCTTCCAGACCCTCGGCCGCAAGCGCCGCCCGCGCCTCGTCGCGCGTAGTCTTCAGCAGATTGACGCGCAAATCGAGCGATGCAGGTTCCAGCAGCGCACGAAGTTCCGCCGGCGGGATCCGTGTCACCAGCCAGTCCGGCACCTCCAGCCGCACCGCGTCGGGCATCGACGCATGCTCGAGCGTGCGCCCCTCCAGCCGGTGCAGCACTGCCTGCTCGGACGGCGCGAGCGCTGCTGGTGCGAAGCGACCGCCGGAGAATATCGCAGCCACTTCGGCGTAGCCTGCACCCTCGAGCACCAGCGAGGCCGTAACCAGCAGCCGCGGCGTGGGATGTCTCCCAAGCCACCAGTTCAGACGCCGATAGCTCCGCAGCACCCGCCAGACGCGGTCCGATACGGCGCGCCGATCCCCAGAACCGATGAACCGGCGGGCACGGAAATAGTCGTTGGCCACCGCATCCGCCGGCCGCCCACCACCTCGCCCCCTCTCCTCGCGGGAGGGGGTTGGGGGGAGGGGGCGGTGGGTCCAGGGCGACGCCCCCTCCCCCCAACCCCCTCCCGCGAGGAGAGGGGGAGAAGCAAGCACAGCCTCCAGCAACTCGACGGCAGCAGCGATCCGCGCGGCGGGAGTCAGGCGGTCAGTCCTGCCGGTAATTCGGTGCCTCGCGGCTGATCGCAACATCGTGGACATGGCTCTCGCGCAACCCGGCCCCTGTCACGCGGCGGAACCGCGAGTTCCGCTGCAATTCCGTGATGCCCGCGCTGCCGGTGTAACCCATACCCGCCTTCAGCCCGCCCACCAACTGGTGGATCGCCTGGGCCACCGGACCTTTGTAAGCTACCATCCCTTCGACACCTTCCGGCACCAGCTTCAACTGGTCCTTGATGTCCTGCTGAAAATACCGGTCCGCCGACCCGCGCGCCATCGCGCCAATACTGCCCATGCCGCGATACGACTTGTACGACCGCCCCTGGTACAGGAACACCTCGCCCGGCGCCTCATCCGTCCCCGCCAGCAGCGACCCGATCATCACCGCGTCCGCCCCCGCAGCGATCGCCTTCACGATATCGCCCGACGTCCGCATCCCGCCATCCGCAATCGCCGGCACGCCCGCCTCGCGACACGCGGCGGCGCATTCCAGCACCGCGGTGAACTGCGGCACCCCCACCCCGGCGACCACGCGCGTCGTGCAGATCGACCCAGGCCCGATGCCGATCTTCACCCCATCCGCACCGGCCTCGATCAGCGCCAGCGCGCCCTCCGGCGTGGCGATGTTGCCTGCGATCACCTGCACGGCATTGGACAGCTTCTTGATTGCCGTCACTGCGTCCAGCACGCCGCGCGAGTGCCCGTGCGCGGTATCGACCACGATCACGTCCACCTCCGCCTCGATCAGCGCGCGCGAGCGCCGGTGCCCGTCCGGCCCAACGCCCGTGGCAGCAGCAACGCGCAGCCGCCCCAGTTCGTCCTTGTTCGCGAGCGGGTGCGTCTCCGCCTTGTCCATGTCCTTCACGGTGATCAGCCCGACGCACCTGTATGCCTCGTCCACCACCAGCAGCTTCTCGATGCGGTGCCGGTGCAGCAGACGGCGCGCTTCATCCGGGCTGACGCCATTGGTGACGGTGACCAGGCCCTCCCGCGTCATCAGCTCATGGACCTTCTGCGCCGGGTCGGTCGCGAAACGGACGTCGCGGTGGGTGATGATGCCGACCAGCCGGTTGCTGTCGCGTTCGACGACCGGGACGCCGCTGATCCGGTGGGTGTTCATCAGCGCCGTGACATCGGCGAGCGTCTGCTCCGGGTTGATGGTGAGTGGGTTCACCACCATGCCGGATTCGAACTTCTTCACCCGCCGCACGTGCGCCGCCTGCTCGCCGGGCTCCAGGTTCTTGTGGATGACGCCCAGCCCGCCCTGCTGGGCCATCGCGATGGCCATGCCGGCCTCGGTGACGGTGTCCATGGCCGCCGAGATGATCGGGATGTTGAGCGAAATAGTGCGGGTCAGCCGGGTGCGTGTGTCGGTCGCGGACGGCAGGATTTTCGAATAGCCAGGCACCAGCAGCACGTCGTCGAAGGCGAGCGCCTCGTCGATGCGCGCGGCGACGGACGTCTGGGGGATGTCGAGGGCCATGGGCGGGAGAGCCTTTCCGCTACCTTGGCGGCCCCACATAGGCGGCTGGCAGGGAGTTTGCAAGCACATGCATTGACGACAGGCTCAGCGACGGCCGGCGAGGCTCGTCGCGAGGTGGACCACCCCTGACTGCAATCACGGCGTAAGCCGGCAGCCTCGCAACGCCATAGAGTGTCCTCCGAGGCGCCAACTTAAACCCGCTGCGCCGGGCCTTGCCGCTCCGCCGCGCTCTATCGCCATGGCCGGCCTTGTGCCGGCCATCCACGCCCTCATTGTGGCCAGCAGACACAGTCGTGGATGGTCAGGATAAGCCTGCTGCGTCCGCCATTATACGGAATGGCGGAGAGTTCGACCGTCAGCGCCTTTGGCGCATCACGATCCCCTTACGGAACGCCCCCAATACGAGCCACGCCGTTCAGTGCACCGGCGATGCCTGGGGGAAGCCCAGGTGCCGTGCAAAATTTCCGCACGCGGCCGGTAGAGACGCACCAGGTAATTCCACCCCTTCGTGATCGGCAGGCAATTCGGGATTTTGCCGTCGCAGCCGCCGAACTGGACCGAGATCGCCCCGTCCGTGCTTCTCTTGGCCGTAATGTTGTTGAGGGAGTACGCATTGAGCGGGTTAGCCTGGAAATAGCCTTTGGCGTTGTAGACGCTGATCGACCAGAAACCATCGACGGGCACATCCTGGACGGTCAGCCGGTAAATCGTCGTCCCGTCGTTCTTGTCCGGCGTAAGGTTGAGATAGGTCGCTTCCTTCTCCGGATTCCCGCCCCACGCCGAGGCAGCCCCAATCAGACGCCGCACCGGATCGACCTGGTCCTTGGTGCCGAACATGCGATTTGTATCAGGCAACGTCGAGGCGAGTGTCAGAAGCGCCTCCCGCACCTTCTTCTGACTTGCCGGATCCCATTTCGGCACCTCGAACCGCCCGGGACCTGCCTGACTGACCTTGATCGCGTCCCGCAGATTGTGAACCTGCCTGACATCCTGCGGGTCGGCCGGATCGACCAGTGTGCGTACTGCCACCACGACGTAGCGCGTGACGATCTTCTCCTTGTCCAACGTATAAGCGCCCGCGCCATAAGCGACTTCGGTAGTGTATTCGTCCTCGCTGATCACCTGCATCGACATGAAGCGCTTGCCTGCATCGGGTAGTGTGATCGTCACAGGCCCAGCGTCGAAATCAAACATCGCCGCTGAGTACAACGTGTCACGGTTGGGCCGTATGACGGTCTGATTGTTGATCGACGCGGGTTCACGACGATGGTCGAACTTGCCAAGGCCGCCATCCTTTACGATGTTGCCGAAAAACAGGTCAGACTCGGCGCGAACAAAGTTGTCGGGCGTGACGGGCACCGTGTTGCCTGTCTGCGGGTGAGTGGCAGGCTGTGCCTGCGCCAACGCAGCACAACCGGCAAACGCAAGCTGGACGATGCAAGTCCACGCACTGAGATGTTTCATGGCCCCGCTCTCTGATCGCTGCCTATGCCTATGCCTTCACCATCGCCGGCGCTTTCCACGCCGCGGGCTTCGGCCAATAGAGGCGCATCACGGCGAAGAACGGCCCTTGCGGCGCGGGAAGCCAATTCGGTTCCATATCCTTCCCCGGCGCTTCGTTCTGGACATGGATAGTGATCCCGCCATCCGTATCGCGCTTGAGAGCGGGCAGCATTGGCGAGTTGATCAAATAGCGATCAATCGGATTGGCATAGAGCAGGCTCGATGGCAGCTCATAGAGCGTCAGCGACCAAAACGCATAGACCGGAGGCAACTGTCTGGGCGCGAAGCCCAGCATGTAGCGATTGGCGCCGTCCAGCTTCTGCCCGGCCGAGTTGATGAAGTAGACGGGGTAGATCGCTTCATCTTTCGAATTCCCGTAAATGCCGAGAACAGCGGCAGCCATACGATCGATGTATCGGCCCTTCATGAATGCGCGCGTGCCGAAGCCGTCCGCACTCGAGGTCTTTCCGGTATCGAGCTGCGTCGCCTTGAATTCAGCGAACGCCTGCCGGGCGTCGGCCATACCGCCTTCCAGCGCTTTCCGCATGTCAGGCGACAACGCAGCAGGATCAAATGGCTTCCCGGCCCCAATCCCGATCTTGGCGAAGCGCGCCCTGAGCGCTCGTTCGGATGGATCTACCGGACAGAACCGAAGAAGGAAGTCCAGCAAAGTAAAGAACTCGAGCGACGTACGTTCCTGCTCGGCTGGCAGCGGCTTGGCAAATTCGACTGGCGGCGCCTTCGCTGGCGGTGGTTTGCCGAGATAGTGCGAGAGGCTTTGGACCTTATAGCCGGCCTGAATCTTCTTCACGTTCTCAATGTCATCAGGATTAAACAGCTGCGTCCGATAGAGTACCGAAGGCGAAGTCCGTTTCGCACCGGATAACCGACCTTACATGCTCTAGCTTTTGACCCTTCCAATGCGGACCAGCGAGCACAAAGTCTCCGGCGCCGTTGCCCGTGGCTCGGCTGCCGACATAGGCGAAGTCGAATGTATACATGTCGATGAATTGCAGCGAGTAGTAGCGCCCCTGCTCGATCGCCGGCACCGACAGGACCAACGGCTCAGCGCGGAGATCGGCGCCGACGAATGAGTAGGGCGTGTCCGAATTCGGGGTCTGTATCGCCTTGTCATAGGGTGTGTACACCCGCGCAGTGTTGCTTATCGTATTCCACCCCCCCTTGAACTCGGGGCCGCGCCGGTCGACTAAATACGACCACTGAATGCGATAGCTATCGACGAGCGGGAAGCCATAGACATAGGCATCTTTTGCGATTGCGCGCGCCTCGTTCTCGGACTCGCCCGGTCGGTCAGGAGCGGCCTGCCCTGTGGCGGTGATCAGCAAGGACGCTGGTGCGGTCGCGGTTAGTCCTGCACACACCGACCGCCTGCTTAGAAAGCTCATCGTCGTCATGACCTTCCATGGCCACCGGCCAACGGGGGCAGCATCGCTGCCGCGCCATAATGGGATCCGAGGGGTTCGACCGTCCAATCTCACTGCCGCGTTCTGCTCCGCGGAGGTACAGCACGCATACAGAAGTTTCTTGCAGGGCGATGTAGAGGCCGACCACTTTGCACGGCACACCTTGGAAAAGGTCTGGGCCCGTGAAACCGCTGGCAACGTCCATGCAGTGAAAAGACGGTGCGTCTCGGAGCGCGGCATCCCTGCACGCGCTCCAAGCCGTCACACACACGGCTGGCGAGCCGCGAAGTCGCGATTTACCGCGGCGCTCACTGTCCCCATATGGCGCGCAAGCTGCGCCTGAGCCGGCACAAACCTTCAGCGCGGCCGCCCGGCGATCAACAGACGGTTATTTTCCGGCAGACGCCTGGTGATCGTGCCGCTTGACGCCAGCGGCACCGGCTGTCCTTGCCGGACGGCATTCCGGTCGTCGACAGCGATCCACTCGCCATCTCCCAGCCAGACCCTCACCGGGACGGCGACCGTTGGCAGACGGTCGGCGTCGCGCACGGCGTGGCGCTATTGTTTGTCGTTCACACCGAACCGATCGAGTTCGAAGACGGACAGATCGTCGGCAGGATTATCAGCGTCAGAAGGGCGACCCGACACGAAAGGAAGGCATACGAAGAAGGCACCCTCTAAGGTTTCGGCCAATGCTGACGCGCCTCTCCCGGCAGACATGATGGAGCGGCTGCGGGCGGTGGCAGCCATGCCCGAACACCAGATCGATACGTCAGACCCGGACGCACCCGAGCTCCTGGACTGGTCCAACGCCGTCCGGGGTCGCTTCTATCGACCCACGAAGCGGCTACTGGCCCTGAGGCTCGACGAGGATGTGATCGAGTGGTTCAAACGCCAGGCAGGGACTAGATGCGGCTACCAGACTGCCATGAACCGCACTCTTCGCGCTGCCATGCTGCATGGTTTGCGGCAACAGACAGCGCACATCGCGGCCGAACAGCGTGCAGTCTGGCTTTAACAGATCTTCACCGACGACACCCTGCACTCCCTCATCCACGCCCTCGCGACCGCCGGCACCGACACCGCGGACGAAAAACTCCGCCGCAAGGTCGCCTCGATGCACCTGCTCCGCTCGCTCGACGCGCAGCAACCGGTCGAGGCCGCGCTGGCCACCCAGGCGGTGCTGTTCCATTACGCGACCGTCGCCGCCCTCCGCCGCGCCGCCGTGCCCGATCAGTTCTCCGATATCCTCAGCCGCGAGATCGGCAGCGCCGCCAAGGCATCCACCCTGTTCGGCCGTTTGCTGCATGAGCTGGCCTGGAAGCAGACTCCGATGCCCTACGCTTTCCCCGCACGGAGCAAGCCGCGTTGGCGGCGATAGAACCCCATGCCCCGTGGAGCCACTGCCTGAAGAATGGGGCGCCGGCCGGCAATCCGACGCTCGCCCCGCGCTGCGGCGCCCACACCCGCGCGGGCACCGCCTGCCGTCAGCCGGCGATGCGAAACGGCCGCTGCCGCCTGCACGGCGGCCACAGCACCGGCCCCCGCACGCAGGACGGCATCGCCCGCATCCGCGCCGCCCGCACTACGCACGGCTTCTGGAGTCAGGAACGTCGCGTGATCCGCCGCGCCATGACCGTCCTGCACGCACAGGCGCGCCTCTGGATCGCCATCGCAAGCTGCCGCCGTCACCGCCCCGACATCGCGATCCGGCGGATCGAGCGCGCGCTCGCGTCGTTGCCTACCGCCGCGGCGCCTCGTCCTTACGCTCCCGCGCCGGTTCCACGTTCTCCTGCCCCGTCCGAGTGCCGCCGAACCGATCGGCACCCTTCTCGTCCTGCGCGCCAGGCTTCTTGTGCGTTCCCGTGTTCTGCTGATCTTCCGTGTGACGCACCGTCTGTTCCGTGTGAGGCTGTTTCATCAGTCCGCTCCATCGTTCCGCGTCCACGGAAACGCGCCACGCGGCATGCCGTTGTCCGGAGAAATCGCCACCCTTGGGCCAAGGCGGTCGCAATGACGGCTTCGGTGTGCCGCCGCCGAAGCCGTCAGACACTCATTGCCCGGGCAGAGGCTGAACCGTCAGTTTGGCCTCGGACTTAGCTCCGCCGCCCTCGCACACTCGGCGCGCGCCGCCGCGACAGCGGATAGAGTCCGGACGCCCAGGTCCTTGGCCTGTGCGTGGGCGATGGCGGACTGCGACAGCAGTGCCTGTGCCTGCCAGCGGATCATTCTGGCCGTACCCGCCGCGGCCGCCGTGCGTCGTGAGATCTGCCGCCGCTCGGCGGCCATCATCGCGGTGGCCTGCCGACAGATCAGGGCGTCACCCGCGCATGGGTCGAGTAGCATCGCGCTCCTCACGTGTCTCAGCCAGCAGGTCATAGCGATCGGCGATTCTCATCAAGCCTTCTATGACCGCCGTCGTGCTGGCGGTCTTGGCCATCCGGCGATACACCGCAGCCTGCGCACGAAGCTGTGCGGCCGATCGCTGGGAAGGGGTGCGCCATTCTTCCATTCGCTGACTCGCGTGCAGAATCCCAGTTGTTCTACAACCATAACGCGCGTCGAATGGTCCGTCGGATGATTTCATCAGTCTGGCCTGGGAACGCGCTTTTCCGTCTTGGCCGGCAGGGCATCGCGTTTTCGACGCCGTTCGCGATACTCTATTGTCCATCGAGCGGCGGCGCTCCCCGCCACGATCCAAACCAGGAGGAACCAATGATCGAACTCTACGGCATGGGCAGCCCGAACGTGGTGAAGATCTACATCGCGCTCGATGAACTCAACCTGCCTTACACGGTCCATCCGGTCGACGTGTTCAGCGGCAAGCAGTTCGACCCCGCCTTCCTCAAGCTCAACCCCATGGCCAAGGTCCCGGTCATCACCGACAGCGACGGCCCCGGCGGCAAGCCCATCACGCTGTTCGAGTCCGGCGCGATCCTGCTCTACCTCGCCGAAAAGACCGGCCGGCTGCTGCCCAAGGACATGGCCGCGAAATACGAGGCCATCGAGTGGATGATGGTGCAGATGACCACGCTCGGCCCGATGTTCGGCCAGCACGTGCACTTCGTCCGCTTCGCCCCCAAGGGCAACGACTACTCGCAGAGCCGTTACACCACGCAGGTACACCGCGTGCTCGAAGTCATGGACCAGCGCCTCGCCGAGAAACCCTGGCTCGGCGGCGCCGACTACAGCATCGCTGACATCGCCACCTATCCGTGGGCGCGCAACATCCCCGTGCTGCTCGGCGCAGCGGCGGCGGAGAAATACAAGAACGTCATGAAATGGGTGGGCGTCATCGGCGAACGTCCGGCCGTGAAGAAGGCCATCGCCGCAGTCGATGACGTGCGGGAAAAGACCACGCAGTTCGACAAGGCGCAGGCCAACGACCTCGACAAGCTGTTCGGTCGCGGCCAACACGCCGCCGCGTGAGTCCAATCGCCCACTGGGGGTGGCGCAGCGACGTCAGTGCGCGCCGGCGCCGCCCCCAGTGGCGCGCGCCATAAGCAGAGCGGCGACGACCGCCAACAGCAACGCGCAGCCCATGATGAAGAACGTGTCGCTGTAAGCCAGGAAGTAGGACTGCGCCCGCACCGAGCGGCCCACGGCGACAATGGCATTGTGCCACGCGATCGCGGGATCGGCATTGCCGGACGCCATGAAGTACCGTTGCAGTGCCGCCAGCCGCTGCCGCGTCGTTTCGTCGAACATCGACACGTCCGGTGTGATCACAGACGAGTGGAACTGCTCGCGCTTGGTCAGCAGTGTCTGCAGCATCGCGATGCCGATCGATCCGCCCAGGTTCCGCATCATGTTGAACAGCGACGACGCCGAACCGGCGTTCTCGCGCTCGATGCCCGCGGTCGCCAGAGAGGACAGCGGCGTCATCACCAGCGCCTGCCCAGCCGCACGCACTAGGTTCGGCACCAGAAGCTGCGGCCCGCTATAGTTGTGGTCCATGTTGATGTTGAGGAAACAGCTCGCCGCGAACAGACATAGGCCGAGGGCAACCAGCAGTCGCGCATCGAACCGGCGCATCAGCAAAGGCACGAACGGAATGATCAGCAGCTGCGGCAGTCCCGTCCAGGCAAGCACCTCGCCGGTCTGCTGCGCGTTATACCCCTGCATCTGCGACAGATAGTTGGGCAGCAGATAGACCGAGCCGTACAGCGCCAGGCCCAGTATGACGTTGCTGACGCTGCCAAGGCCAAAATTGCGCCGCAGCAGCAATCGCAGATTGAGCAGCGGCTTCTGTGTCGTCAGCTCGATCCAGATGAACAGCGACAGCGCGACCGCGGCGACCACCGACAGCCGGACGATGAACGGCGATCCGAACCAGTCGTCCTTGTTGCCCTCTTCCAGCACCGTCTGCAGCGAGCCGAGGCCGATGGCCAGCGTGGCAATGCCAGTCCAGTCGCCGTCCCTCAGCAATCCAAGCTGCATCGGCGCGCGTGGCAGCGATGGCAGCAACGCCGCGAGCATGATCGCACCCGGCACCAGGTTGACGTAGAAGATGTATTGCCAGCCATAGGTCTCAGTAAGGTAGCCGCCTATAGTCGGGCCGATCGCCGGCGCGAACGTCGCCGACATCGCGAACATGGCAAGCCCGGTGGGCTGCTTCGATCTCGGCAGCATGGTCAGCGTGATGGTGAACGCCAGCGGGATCAGCACGCCGCCGAAGAAGCCCTGCATCGCCCGCAGCACGATCATCTGCTGCAGGTTGTGCGCGAACGCACAGGCGACCGACATCAGCAGGAACATCACCGTGTTCGCCAGCAGATAACGGCGCAGCGAGAACACCGGAGCCAGGAAGCCGGTAAGCGGGATCACCACGATCTCCGCCACCAAATAGGCGGTGGAGATCCAGCCGCCATCGTCGATGCCAGCGCCGATCGCCCCCTGGATGTCCGGCAGCGATGCGTTGGTGATCTGAATGTTCAGCACGGCGATGAAGGCGCCGATGATGGAACCGATCACCGCGAGCCAGACCTTGAAGTCCGCCCGCGGCTCGTTGGCGACTCTTGATGTCGGTTGCCATGGCCGTCGCCCTCAGCGCTGCGCCAGCGTGCTGGCCGGCGTCGTGCGCGTGTCGATCGTCGGTTCAACCGACATGCCAGGGCGTAGCAGGCCCGCAAGTGCCACGTCGCGGCGCAGCATGATCTTCACCGGGATGCGCTGAACGATCTTGGTGAAGTTGCCGGTCGCGTTATCCGGCGGCAGCAGTGCGAACTCCTGACCGCTGGCCGGTGCGATGCTGTCTACCACGCCGTGCACCAGCCGACCGGGGAAGGTGTCGACCTCGATGTCCACTGCCTGACCCGGCCGCACGTCGGTAAGCTGGGTCTCCTTGTAGTTCGCCACGATGTAGACCGCGCGCAGCGGCACGATCGCCATCAACTGCGTGCCGGCCTGCACATACTGTCCGACACGAAGCGACCGGGCGCCGACCATGCCGTCCTCTGGCGCCACGATGGTCGTGTAGCTGAGGTTCAGGCGCGCCTGCTGCTCGACCGCACCTGCATGCTGCAATGCCGACCGGGCCTCCGCCTCGGCCGTTCGCAACACCGCCACCTGCTGGCGTGCGCTGCTCAGTGCCGCGCGGGCATGCTGGAGATCAGCCGCCCGCTGCATCAGCAGCGACTGTGTATGCTGCGCCTGCTGCACGCTGCCCGCGCCGGTGTACGCCAGGTCGCTGTAGCGTTTCTGGTCCTGCGCCGCGAAGCTCGCCGCCGCCTCAGCCGAGGCGAGTTGCGCCGTGGCCCCGTCGATCACCGACTGCTGCAGCTCTAACTGTGCAGCGATGGTGCTGATCTTGTTCTCCGCACCCCCCCGGTCAGCGATCGCCTGGTCGAGCGCGGCTCTCAGGTCGCGATCATCGATCCTCGCCAGCACCTGCCCGGCCTTGACCGACTGATTGTCGCCGACCAGCACCTCGGCAATGTAGCCGGCAACCCGCGGCGCGATGATGATGGAATCCGCCTGCACATAGGCATCGTCCGTCGCCACCTGAAATCTGCCGACCTGCCAGTACTGCACACCGAACGCGGCCACCAGGCTGACGCCGATTGCCGCGGCCAGGGCGGCCAAGGCGCGCTTCAGGGTCACCAAACGACGGCCGCCGACGCGGTCCGCGACAATGCCGCGGGCATGCTCGATCACGCCACTCATCGATTTGCCTCTCTCCTCAACGGGTCAGCCGAGCTGCCCTTTGAGCCGTGAGATAGATCGCATGATCAGTGCAATAAACCGACCGCAGGAGATAAGACTTTTGCGCAAACCTCGGAAATGACACGGGATCGCAGTCAGGATATACCCGTGCCCATGCCATCATCATCCTGGCAAATGCAGGTCTATGCCGCGCTGCGGGCCGCCCGCGTCACCCAGCTTGCCTACGTTCCCGACGCCGGCCATGCGCAGCTCATCGAGGCGGCGCACGCCGACCCTGACATGCGCGCCATCGTGCTCACCACCGAGGAGGAGGGCATCGCGCTCGCCGCCGGCGCCTGGCTCGCCGGCGAACGAGCGGCGTTGCTGATGCAGTCCTCCGGGGTCGGCAACTGCATCAACATGCTGTCGCTGCCGGTGAACTGCCGCTTGCCGTTCCTCACGCTTGTGACGATGCGTGGCGAGTGGGCCGAGTTCAATCCGTGGCAGGTGCCAATGGGCTCGGCCACACCCGCGGTGTTGGCCGCCGCCGGCGTGCATGTCCGCCGCGCCGACCGCCCGGACGAAGCGGCCGAGATGGTTGCCGCCGCGGCTTCGCTCGCGTTCGACAGCGCGGTGCCGGTCGCCGTGCTGCTGTCGCAACGGCTCCTCGGCGCGAAGGTGTTCGTGAAATGAGCAATGATGGCACGCTCGACCGTCGCGCCGTTGCCGTAGCACTGCTGCGCGATCCCGGCGACCTGCTGGTCGTCACCGGCCTTGGCGCACCCAGTTATGACGCCGCCGCCGCCGGCGATCGGCCGCTCAACTTCTACCTCTGGGGCGCGATGGGCGGCGCGGCGATGGTCGGGCTCGGCATCGCCCTCGCCCAACCCCGCCGCCGCGTCCTGGTACTCACCGGCGATGGCGAGATGCTCATGGGCATGGGCTCGCTCGCCACGATCGCCGCCGCCGGCGCACCCAACCTCGCCATCGCCGTGCTGGACAACGCGCGTTACGGCGAGACCGGCTCGCAGCGCAGCCACACCGGGCTCGGCACCGACCTCGCCGAGGTCGCCGCGGCCTGTGGCTGGCCTACCACCGCCACCGCCCGCGACATCGATGAGGTGGCCGCGCTGCGCGAGCGGCTGCGGCAGGAGCACCTCTTCGCGGTGATCCGCATCGCGCCGGATGAATTGCCACGGCACCTGCCGCCGCGCGATGGCGCCAGGCTTACCAGTCGCTTCCGCCAGGCACTGGGCATCGCTAATTCATAACCTACGCGTCATGTTTCATTGTGTTTCAGTCGATTGAACCTGGCCCTGTCGCGCTATTTTCACGCTGGCGGTCCGAGCCAAATTCGCCGACAATGCGAAACTTGGGGGGAGCGTCGCCCGGAACGACGGGTTGTGCCACGCGGGAGTGCTGGGTTGGACCACGAGATCGGTGAAGGGTGCTCGACACCGGCGCGCCACGACGACGCCGGCGTAACGAAGCAGGTTGGGCCCTGGCCGTGGCGTGGTCTGCTGTCTGGCGCAGCAGTTCTGATGCTGGCGGCCGCCGGCGCACTTTTCCTCGCCCGGCATCCAGATGCACAGCCAGTGCAACCCTCGAAAGCGACGTCCGCAATCCCGGTGAGCATCACTAAGGCCGAGCTTCAGGACGTCCCGCTCTGGCTACGCGGCATCGGCACGGTTCAGGCGCTCAATACCGTCACGGTGCGGGCCCGCGTCGATGGCACTCTGATGCAGGTGCCGGTGACCGAGGGCGAGGTGGTCAAGCAGGGCACGCTGCTCGCGGTCATCGATCCCCGCCCATACCAGGCGGCACTGGACCAGGCGACGGCCAAGAAGGCCCAGGATGAGGCGCAACTTGGCAACATGAAACTCGACCTCCAGCGCTACACGTCGCTGGCGAAGCCAGAGCTTCGCCTCGCGCCAGCAGGTCGACACACAGAAGATGCAGGTGGATCAGTCCACCGCGGCGCTGAAGGGCGACGACGCGACCATCGAGGCGGCGCAGCTCAATCTGAGCTACTGCTACATAACCGCGCCGTTCGACGGCCGGCTCGGACTGCGCCAGGTCGATCCGGGCAACCTGGTGCACGCTTCCGACTCAGGCGGCATCATGACGATAACCCAGGTGCGTCCCATCGCCGTGGTGTTCACGCTGCCGCAGCGCAACCTGCCGCCGATCGTCGAGGAAATGACGCGAGGCTCGGTGGCGGTTGCAGCCTGGTCGGGAGAGGACAATCGGGAGTTGGCTCGAGGGACGCTGCTGACCCCGGACAACGCAATCGACGCCACCACGGGCACCATCCGTCTGAAGGCGACCTTCCCTAACGCGGAGAACCGGCTATGGCCTGGCCAGTTCGTCGAGGCGCGACTGCTGCTGCGCACCGAACACCAGGTCGTCGCAGTGCCGACGCAGGCGGTACAGCACGGGCAGGACAATCTGTATGTCTACATCGTGAAGCCCGATTCCACGGTGCAACGACAGACGGTCGTGGCGGAGGATCGTGGCCCGGTCATGGTGATCACCAAAGGCCTCGATGCTGGACAGGCGATCGTGCTGGACGGCCAGTCCCGTCTGCAGGACGGCATGCTGGTCGCAGCGATGGCGCCAGCGGGCGAGCATGTCGGCGGCTGACCGAGGAGTGGAGGCAATGAGCGGCGCATGAGCATTTCCACCCCGTTCATCCATCGCCCGATCGCCACCTCACTGGTCATGGCGGCGCTGGTGCTCGTGGGGATCGCCGCCTATCCGCTGCTGCCCGTGGCGCCGCTGCCACGTGTGGATTTCCCCACGATCGTGGTGAGCGGCAGCCTTCCCGGTGCAAGTCCCGAGACCATGGCGGCAACGGTGGCACAGCCGCTCGAGACCCAGATCGCGCAGATTCCGGGGGTGGCTCAGCTCACCTCAGTGAGCGTCCTGGGCAGCACGAGCGTGACAGTGCAGTTCGACCTCGACCGCAACATCGATGGCGCGGCCGGCGACATCCAGGCGGCGATCCAGGCCGCCAGCGGGCAGTTGCCGAAGATCATGCCGGGACCGCCGACCTACCGGAAGGTGAACCCGTCCGACGCGCCGATCATGATCCTGGCGGCGCAGTCTGATGCACTGCCGCTGATCGAGACCGACGACTACGCCGAGAACGTGCTGTCGCAGCAGATCTCGCAGATTTCCGGTGTGGCACAGGTGCTGATCGGCGGCCAGCAGAAACGCGCCGTGCGGGTCGAGGCCGAACCCGACAAACTCGCCGCCATGGGCCTGACGCTGGAGGATGTGCGCAACCTGCTGGTGAGCGCCACCGTCAATGCTCCCAAGGGCAGCATCGACGGCGAGCACAAAGCCTATACGGTCTACGACAACGACCAGCTTACGCGCGGAAGCCAGTACGACAATGTCGTGCTGGCTTATCGCAATGGCGCTGCGGTCCGGGTGCGCGATATCGGCCGCGCCATCGACGGCCCGGAGAACCGCCTGCTCGCCGGATGGCAGAACGGCAAGCGGGGCATCCTGCTGATCATCTTCAAGCAGCCGGGCGCCAACGTCATTGAGACTGTGCAGCGGATCAAGGAGGCGTTGCCGCGACTGGAAGCCTCTATACCGCCCTCGATCCACGTCAGCACCATCATGGACCGCACTCTGACCATCCGCGCCTCGGTCGCCGATGTGCAGTTCACCCTGATGTTGGCCGTCTGCCTGGTCGTGATGGTGATCTTCGTGTTCCTGCGCAACGTCTGGGCCACCATCATCCCCAGTACCACCGTCCCCGTCGCGCTGATCTGCACGTTCGGCGTGATGTACCTGCTGGACTACAGTCTCGACAACCTGTCGCTGATGGCGCTTACGCTGGCCGTCGGCTTCGTCATCGACGATGCGATCGTGATGCTGGAGAACATCTTCCGCCACGTCGAGGAGGGCATGAAGCCGATGGAGGCGGCCATCAAGGGCGCCGGCGAAATCGGCTTCACCATCGTCTCCATCAGCTTCTCGCTGGTCGCAGTGTTCATCCCACTGCTGTTCATGGGCGGCATCGTCGGACGGCTGTTCCGCGAATTCGCCGTGTCGGTCACCGCCGCAGTCCTGGTCTCGGCCTTTGTCTGCCTGACGCTGACGCCGATGATGTGCTCGCGCTTCCTGCGGCATGACACCAGCCGGCACGGATGGCTCTATCGGGCAATCGAGGCCATGTTCAACGGGCTGATCGCATTCTACCGGCGCACCCTGGACATTGCCCTGCGTCACCACTTCATCACGCTGCTGGTGTTCCTCGGCACCGTCAGTCTGAGCGTCTATCTCTACATCATAATCCCCAAGGGTTTCTTCCCGCCGCAGGACAACGGCATCGTCCTCGGCATCACCGAGGCCGCGCAGGACGTCTCGTTCAAGGAGATGGCGAGCGTACAGCAGCACCTGGCCGACATCGTCGCGCAGGATCCCGACACAGGCGCTTTTGTCTCGTCGATGGGCGGTGGGTTCGGTGGGCAGTCGAACAACATCGGGCGGCTGTTCATCTCCCTGAAGCCGCTTGATGAGCGCGTCGGCGGCTCTTTGCAGAACTACATCAACCGGCTGCGGCCGAAGATTGCGCAGGTGCAGGGCGGCAAGCTGTTCCTCCAGCCGGTCCCCGATGTGCGCGTCGGGGCGCGGCTGGCCAAGACCGAGTTTCAGTACACACTGCAGGACGCGAACCTGGCGGAACTCTACGAGTGGGGCCCCAAGATCCTGGGTAAGCTGCAATCACTGCCGATGCTGCGCGACGTGACCAGCGACCAACAGGACGGCGGCACCACCGCGACACTCGTGATCGATCGCGACGCCGCCGCGCGGTTCGGCATCCAGCCGCAGGTGATCGACGACACGCTGTATGACGCGTTCGGTCAGCGGCAGATCGCCCAGTATTTCTCGCAGGTGAACTCCTATCACGTGATCCTGGAGGTCCCGCCGGCCATGGCGGGAGATCCTGCCACGCTGGACAAGCTGTACGTGAAGTCGCCAACTGGTCAGGCAGTGCCGCTCTCCAGCTTCGTGCACTGGAGCACGATGCCGGTGCGACCGTTGTCGATTAGCCATCAGAGCCAGTTTCCGGCGGTCACCATCTCCTTCAACCTTGCCCCCGGGGCTGCGCTCGGCCAGGCGGTCGAACTCTGTCAACGAGGCGATGCGGCAAATGGGCGTGCCGATCACCGTTGCCGGGTCATTCCAGGGCACCGCGCAGGCGTTCCAATCGTCTCTCGCCAGCCAGCCCTATCTGATCGCCGCCGCACTGATCAGCGTGTATATCATTCTGGGCATCCTTTATGAGAGCTACATCCTGCCGCTGACCATTCTGTCCACACTGCCCTCGGCCGGCGTCGGCGCGCTGCTGACGCTGCTGCTGGCGCACTACGATCTATCGGTGATCGCGCTGATCGGTGTGATCCTGCTGATCGGCATCGTGAAGAAGAACGGTATCATGATGGTTGACTTCGCCATCAACGCCGAACGCCGCGATGGGCTGCGGCCACATGACGCCATTCGCCAGGCGTGTCTGTTGCGGTTCCGCCCGATCCTGATGACGACGATGGCGGCGATGCTGACCGGCTTGCCTTTGATGCTGGGCCAGGGGTCGGGATCCGAGCTGCGCCGGCCGCTGGGCTTCGCAATGGTTGGCGGCCTCGCGCTCAGCCAGATACTGACGCTCTACACCACGCCGGTCATCTACCTCTATCTGGATCGGCTACAGAACTGGCTGTCACCCAAGCGGCACCGCATGCCGGCGCTGGCGGAGAAGATGGGCCAGGCCGCAGCGGATTAGTCGCTCCCCCGTTGTCGTCACGCCATACCTCCCGCACACTGTGCGCTTTAGGAAGGGGAGGTGCAGATGGAAGTCCGTCTCGACGGCCGCAGCGCAATCATCACAGGGGCCAGCGCGGGGCTGGGTCTCGCGATGGCGAAGGAATTCGCCGCGTCCGGCGCCGACGTCGCGATGCTGGCGCGACGGCCCGAGGTGCTGGAACAGGCGAAGCAGACGGTGACCGCCACCGCGCAGGGTGGCCGCGTCGCCACCTTCATCTGCGACGTGTCCAAGGCCGACGATATCCAGAAGACCTGCGACGCCGTCGCCAAGACATTCGGCAAGGTTGACATCCTGATCAACAATGCGGGCCAGTCGCGCGCGATGCCGACCGAGCAGATCACCGACGACATCTGGCACGAAGACCTTGAGCTGAAGCTGTTCGCGGCCATCCGCCTGACCCGTCTGGTATGGCCGGGCATGAAGCAGCGAAAATGGGGCCGCATCATCAACGTGCTCAACCTCGGCGCCAAGGCGCCCAGGGCCAACGGCGCCCCGACCGCGGTGTCGCGCGCGGCCGGCATGGCGCTCATGAAAATACTCGCCGGTGAGGGCGCGCCGCACGGCATTCTGGTGAACGGCATGCTGGTCGGTCTGATCGATTCCGATCAGCACGTCCGCCGACATGCGCGCGAAGGCGCCAACGTTTCCTACGACGAATTCCGCACGAAGATGGGCGCGAACGTCCCGATAGGACGCGTCGGCAAGGCTGAGGAATTCGCCGCCATGGCCTGCTTCCTGTGCTCCGATCACGCAGGCTTCACCAGCGGCACCGCGATCAACATGGACGGCGGCGCCTCGCCGGTGGTCTGACGCCCGTCATTGCGCGGAGTGCTGCGACGCAGCAATCTCGGCGGCGCTCCTCGCAACGACAACTGGACGTTCAGCATGCCGAAGATCATTCCCGTCGCGACCTTTGACTGCGTGGTGTTCGGCGCCACCGGCGACCTGACGCTTCGAAAACTGCTGCCGGCGCTCTACTATCGCTTTCGCGACGGCCAGATGCCGCCGGATTCGCACGTCATTGCGGCGGCGCGGTCCGAGCTGGATGACGAAGGGTATCGCCAGCGCGCCACCAAGGCACTGCGCGAACATGTCGCGCGCGAAGATCTCGACACAGACACCGCCGATCGGTTCTGTCGGCGCGTCAGCTACGTCCGGCTGGACGCGACGGACGCCAATGCGGATTGGCATGTTCTGGCGAACATCCTCGACCCCAATCGCGTGCGCGTCTTCTATCTCGCGACTTCGCCTGACCTTTATGGCCCGATCTGCCGCAACATTGGCGAACACGGGCTGGTCACCGAACAGTCGCGCGTGGTGCTGGAGAAGCCGATCGGTCATGACCTGGCCTCGGCACGCGAGATCAACGACCAGGTCGGCTCGGTGTTCAGCGAGGCACAGACCTTCCGTATCGACCACTACCTCGGCAAGGAGACCGTGCAGAACCTTTTGGCGCTGCGCTTCGCCAACACGATCTTCGAGCGCCTGTGGAACGTCGACGTGATCGACCACGTGCAGATCACGGTGGCGGAAACCGTCGGCGTGGAGGGACGCGGTGGTTACTACGACCGATCCGGCGCGCTGCGCGATATGGTGCAGAACCACATGCTGCAGCTTCTGTGTCTGGTGGCGATGGAGCCGCCGGTGTCGCTGGAAGCCGACCGCGTGCGCGACGAGAAGCTGAAGGTGTTGCGCGCATTGCGTCCGGTCGAACCGCACGAGGCACCGACGCTGACGGTGCGTGGTCAGTACACCCAGGGGGCGATCGACGGGCAGCCGGTGCCGGGCTACATCGCCGACCTCAACGGTCCCGAAAGCAGCCAGACCGAGACCTCCGTCGCACTCAAGGTCGATGTGCGAACCTGGCGCTGGGCGAACGTGCCGTTCTATCTGCGCACCGGCAAGCGCATGCCGCAGAAGGTGTCAGAGATCGTCATTCAGTATCGCGCGCTGCCCTTCTCAATCTTCCCGCCTGACGCCGCCGAATGGACGCCAAACAAGCTGATCATCCGATTGCAGCCGGAGGAGGGCATGCGGTTGGCGATGATGACCAAGGACCCAGGGCCAGGCGGGCTGCGTCTGTCACCCACCGCGCTCGATATCCGCTTCGAGAAGACGTTCGGCATGCGCTTCCCGGATGCCTATGAGCGGTTGCTGATGGACACGGTGCGCGGCAACGCCACGCTGTTCATGCGCCGCGATGAGGTGGAGGCGGCATGGGCCTGGGTGGAACCGATCCTGGAGGCCTGGAGCAGCCGACCGGACCAGCCGCGCCCTTATCCGTCCGGCACCTGGGGTCCGACTGCGGCGATCGCGCTGATTGAGCGCGACGGCCGCACCTGGCACGAGGATATCGGCTGAACGGACAAAAAAGGTCGGCCCGGCACCGTGAGGGGCCGGGCCGCAAGGGAAGGTCCGGGTTGACCTGGGCCGTCGGCCCAACCAGCAGACGCGGGTGTTGGGGCAGCGCCTGCCGATGCCCCATACATCGCATACCAGCGGGGGGATTCCTGTGAGCTAGCTCACAGCCGGACATGAAATTTCAGAGGCGACACCGCGCCGCCGGGTGGCTCACCGAAAGCCGCGCTGCTCCGCCGAACAGCTTCTCGCGCAGGGTGCCCGGCGCATAGGCCTGCTTCATCACACCGCGCGTCTGTAGCTCCGGCACCACCAGTTCGACGAAGTCCTCCACGCATTCGGGGATCACCGTGCGCGACAGGTTGAAGCCATCGACATCGGCCTCGCTCACCCAGGCCAGCAGTTCATCGGCGACACGCGACGGCGAGCCGACGATCGGTGCCTGGCGACTGCCGAGGACCATCATCTGCATCAGCTTGCGCAGCGTCCATTCGGTGCCGCTGCGCACGGTGATCGCTTCCAGGTTGGAGCGTAGCGCGTTGGTGTTGACGAAGCGGATCGGCTCGTCCGGCCCATAGCGCGAGAAATCAACGCCGACCGAGGATGAGTAGTGCGCCAGCGCGCCTTCCGAACTGGCGTACTCGCGATATTCGGCTAGCTTGTCCTGCGCCTCTGCATCGGTCGGCGCGACCACAACGGTGGCGCCGACGAACATCTTGATGTCGTGTGGATTGCGGCCAAACGCCTTGGTCCGGGCGCGGATGTCGGCGACGATATCGCGCACGTTGTGACGGAACTGGCCGTTGACGAAGATGCACTCGGCGTGCGCTGCGGCGAATTCGCGTCCACGCGCCGAGGCGCCTGCCTGATACAGCACGGGCGTGCGCTGCGGCGATGGCTCAGACAGGTGGATCGCGTCGACCTTGTAGTGCGCGCCCTCATGCTTCACGCGATGAACGCGCGCTGGATCAGCGAACTGTCGCGAGGTGCGATCGCGCAGTACGGCACGGTCTTCCCAGCTTCCTTCCCAAAGCTGGTAGACCACCTGCATGTATTCCTCGGCCACGTCGTAGCGGCTGTCGTGCTCCGGCTGCTCCACCAGACCCATGCCGCGCGCCGCACTGTCGAGATAGCCGGTGACCACGTTCCAGCCGATGCGCCCCTTGGTCAGGTGATCGAGCGTCGACATGCGGCGGGCGAAGGTATACGGCGGCTCATAGGTCAGATTGCAGGTGACGCCGAAACCGAGGTGCTCCGTTGCATAGGCCATCACAGGGATCAGCAGCAGCGGATCGTTTACCGGAATCTGCACCGCGTTGCGGATCGAGGCGTCCGGCTGCCCTTGAAACACGTCATAGACGCCGAGGATGTCGGCAAGGAACAATCCATCGAACAGGCCGCGCTCCAGCGTTCGCGCCAGCGACACCCAATGATCGAGATCGGTGTAGTGCATCGAGCGATCGCGTGGATGCGCCCACATCCCGTGCTGGATGTGGCCAACGCAGTTCATGTCGAACGCGTTGAGGCGGATTTCGCGGGTCATGTCACGGGAACAACCCGCGCGTGGTCTTCGCATTGCGTACCTTCTCAACGCCGATCGCCATCGCCGCCGTGCGGTGCGAGACGCCGTCACGCTCGACGCGGTGCATCACCTGAGTGAACGCGCGATCCAGCACATGGTAGAGTTTGCTCATCACTTCGCTCTCGTCCCAGAAGAACTGCTGAAGATCCTGCACCCATTCGAAGTAACTGACCACCACGCCGCCGGCGTTGCACAAAATGTCCGGCACGACGAAGATATCCCGGCGCCGCTCATCCAGCACCAGGTCGGCGTCAGGCGTCGTCGGACCATTCGCCGCCTCGGCCAGCACGCGGCACTGTAGACGCTTCGCGACCGATGCATCGATCACCCGCTCCAACGCTGCCGGCACCAGCACGTCGCATTTCTGCACCAGCAGTTCGCGTGGATCGAATGACAACTGATTGGAGAACCCGGCCAGCACGCCATGCTCTTGCGCATGATGCAGAAGCGCACCGGCATCGAGACCACGCGGATCAAAATAGCATGCGGTATGATCCGACACGCCGATCAGCTTCGCGCCACGCTGTGCCAGCGTTTCCACCGTATAGCTGCCGACGTTGCCGAAGCCCTGCACAATCACCGTGGAGCCCGACGGCTGCAAGCCGACGCGCTCCAGCGCGCGGCAGGCAAGATAGGCGACACCACGACCGGTCGCCTCGCGCCTGCCCTCGGTGCCACCCGATGCCACCGGCTTGCCGGTGACGATCTCGGTCACGGTCCGGCCCTGATACATGGAATACGTGTCCATGAACCACGCCATGACCTGCTCGTTGGTGCCCATGTCGGGCGCCATCACGTCGGTGTGCGGGCCAACAAAAGGAATCATCTCCTGCATATAGCGACGCGAAAGGCTCTCTAGCTCACGCCGTGACAGCGCGCGCGGATCGACCGTGATGCCGCCCTTTGCACCGCCATATGGCAGCCCCGCGAGGGCGCATTTCCAGCTCATCCAGATCGCCAGCGCGGCCACCTCGCCAATATCGACGCTGAGCGCGAATCGTGTGCCGCCCTTGGTCGGCCCGAGCGTCAGATGGTGCTGCACACGATAGCCCTGATAGACGGCAATCTTGCCATCATCCCGATGAATCGGGCAGGACACGGTGATCGCCCGCTTCGGATAGAGCAACCGATCACGCTCGTCGCTGGGGATCTCCAGATAGTCTGCGATAACCTGAAACTGCTCGCGGGCCATCCCGAATACGGGGCCTGAGTAGATAGTCATTGACCGTCTCCTTCGTGGACGTTGGCTTGCACGGCCCGTGTGGGTCGGGAATGATCTACCAGATTTACATATCTGGAGTGCAACGTGTTATCTGCAAGCACCCTGTCGGAGACAGCAGCCGACGCACACACACTACTGAACCGGCGCAATCGCGACGGCGCGCTCGCTGCACCGCAGCAATGGAACGAGGTGGTCGAGACCATCCTCAATCACCGATCGGTGCGTGCCTTCCTGCCGCGCGCTTTGCCTGAAGGGACACTCGAGTTGCTGATTGCTGCGGCGCAATCGGCGTCGACCTCGTCCAACCTGCAATTCTGGAGTGTGGTCGCGGTGCAGGAGACCGAGCGCAAGGCGCGGCTCGCGGAACTGGCAGGTCAGCAGCAGTTCATCCGCGACGCGCCGCTTCTGCTGGTGTGGCTCGCTGACCTGTCACGGCTCGATCGCATCGCAGCCGAGCACCAGGCTCAGGTGGACGGCACGCATTATATCGAGGAGTTCATCGTCGGCGTCGTGGATGCGGCGCTCGCTGCGCAGAGTGCCCTGATCGCCGCGGAATTGCTTGGACTGGGGACAGTCTACATCGGCGCGATGCGGAACTTGCCCGAGCAGATCGCGGCGGAGCTTGGTCTGCCACCGCATGTCTTCGCGGTGTTCGGCATGTCGGTCGGATATCCCGATCCGGACCGGCCGACCGACATCAAGCCGCGCCTACCGCAGTCCCTGGTGCTGCACCGCGAGCAGTATTCCGCAGCACCGCACAGCGAGGCGGTCGATGGCTACAACGCGACGATACGTGGCTTCCAGCGCGAGCAAGGGATGAAGGCGATCGACTGGACGCAACAGTGCTTCAGCCGCGTGAAGGATGCGGTAGCCCTGCGTGGCCGCGACCGCATGCGAGACGCGCTGCGCAATCTGGGCTTCGAGCTTCGGTAGGGTGGGGAGATGGGCTGGGGGGTAGAAACTCCCCCTCCCCTTGCGGGAGGGGGCCGCTGCGGCGGTGGTGCTGCCCCCTCCCCCCCTAACCCCTGCCGCAAGGGGGGGAGTCATCCTCATGTATCTACACTCGTCATGCTTCCGCCCATACCCTCAGGCAGGGCGGCGCAGCTTCGGCATCGACTTCCACCAGCGCGCCATTCGGCACCACGGCGGTGATATCGACATCGAACCCGGAAATCATGGTGAACTCCGCCAGTGCCGCCCCCTGCACCATGATCGGGTTCACCCGGTTGAGCGCCAACGCTGCCGGCATGACGCCACGCGCCGTCATCTCCTTCAGCATCCAGGCGGTCGCCACGCCACCCTTCGCTGCGTCCAGCACCAGAATGCGCCCGACATAAGACTGGCCCGCCAACTTATGCTCCGGCCTTGAGAACACGCCGTTGACCCGATCGAGATCGTAACGCGCGGAAAATCCGTCCTTCGCCACCAGCGCGTGGCCACGGACGCGGCGACCCATCGCAGCGACGGCACGGAACTCAATCATCCGATCCTCCCGCTGCACGCCGCGTCGACGCATTCCCGCATGGACAGCAATACCGGCCGATAGCCGTAACCGCCCAGTATATTGACCAGCTTCGCCGAACTGGTAGCGAGCGTTTGCCAGCCATTCGCCTCCGCCATTTCGCGCGCATAGCTCTGGTAGAAGCACATGCCGGACAGCACGAGACCGCCCGCCGCTTCGATGCGCGCGGTGAGGCCGAACCGATCGGCATCCGGCTTCACCTGTGGGCTGGTCACCACCAGCATCGGTATCGTCGCGCGTCGTCCGTCCAGCATGGCGGCAAGCTCGCGCAGTTCCATAAGGCTCAGTTGCGGCGCGGAGAATACCACGACATCAACCTTGTCCACGCCCGCACAATAGGCGGCCTGGAATGTGCGCACATCCGCTTCAGTGATGGCTGCCTTGACTGTCAATGATCGATCGACCGCGTGCTCAGCTTCCGGAGTAATGCCGACCATGTGAAACAGCGCCACCGATCCATAGCTCGCGAGCGCCGCGCCGAAATGCTTCAGCTCATCCGAAGTAGGAACGCGGTCAATGCCGACCAGTGCAGGCACCTGCCAGTAATCGCCTCCGATGCGTCCGATGATACCGCCGAGCGCGCCCCAATCATGCAGCTCATTCGGTGTATGATCGACGCGCAGCAACAGCGTTGCTCGGCGCTGTTCCGGCAAATGAAATCCGTAGCGCGGCGTGCGTCCGGTCAAGCCGGCGGCCAGCGCTGAAGGTCCGCCCTCGAAATTCGATCGCGCACCGAGCACGCTGTTCGAGTAGATCACCACACCCGTGTCGCCATACGCCATGTGTTCGCCGAACACCGCCGGCATGATCGTCTGGTAATTGATGCAGGTGTCGGTCATCAGCACGCCGAGTGCCTCGAACGCGATGATGACGCGACGCTCCAATGCCAGCATCCACTCCTGATGCTTCAAACGCGCCGCGGCGGCGAAGTCTGTGCCGCGCGGATCAGTGATTGTGGGGATGCGCACGCGGCGCTCGTGCTCTGGCAGTGCTGCCAGGCGTTCCAGCCATTCGACGCCGCTGACCCCGAGCGATTCGGTGTCGGCCATGATGTGCGCCTGCGATACCGGCACGAAGTCGGCCGCGCCGAGATAACGACCGACGCGGATCTGATGATCGATCGCCCACTGCCGCGCCGGCCCCGCCTCGCCAGCCAGCATGGCACTTTCTTCGTCGGTCAGGCGCATGACTGAGATGATGCTTGGATCAACCGGCCGCTGTCAAAAACGCCTCTACCACTGCGACGAAGCCTGTCGGATTTTCGGCATGCAGCCAGTGTCCGGCATTCTTCAGCGTCACGAAGCGCGCATTCGGGAATAGTGCGCGGATCACTGGCCGGTGCTCTGGCTTGATGTAGTTCGACGTCGCGCCGGCGATGAACAAGGTTGGGCCGCTGTAGCGGGCATCATCGGGCACATTCCAGGCCTCGATGTCCGCGAAGGCGGCGATGATCTCGGCAAGACCGATGCGCCAGGCTGGAGCCTCACCCAGCTGCAAATTCTGCAACAGGAACGCACGCATTCCTGCATCTGGTACTGCCTGGGCCAGGACCGCATCGGCCGCCGCTCGCGTCATCCCCACAGCAAGCCGCAGCGATGCCATCGCCTCGGCGGTCGGGCGCAAATGTGGCGGATAGGGCACTGGCGCGATGTCGGCGACGATCAGGCGGGCGACAACATCGGGCTGCGCCAGCGCGGCTTGCATTGCCGCCTTGCCACCCATCGAATGCCCGAGCAGCACCGCCGGCAGCGCGCCAAGCCGATCGAGAGTTTGCAGCACATCGGCGGCCATGGTCGCATATCGCATGTCGCGGTCGTGCGGGCTCGCGCCATGATTGCGCAGATCGAGGGCAATCGTGCGCCGATGTTCCGCGAACGCACGTTGCACGCTGCCGAAATTGCGAGCCGAACCGAACAGACCATGCAGCAGCACGAGCGGCGGACCGCCCTCCCCTGCCTCGATGGCGGGCAGCATCATCGCCGCGTCGGCCATGCTGCGGCGCCGACACCGAAGATGATCAGCGCGGAACCCACTACCAGGTCCGCAGTGATCGGCTCGCCGAGCATGAGGTTGGCAAGGATCAGGCTGATCGCCGGGGTTGTCAGGAAACCCACCGAGGACACCACGGCGGGCAGTGTCGCGGTCGCCTGAATGACGCACCAGGTGCCGAACGGACTGGCGATCAGTCCGATACAGGCCAACGCGGCCCACGACGCCGGATGCGTGCCGATCCCGCCATGCGGCGCGTGCAACATCAGCAGCGGCAGCAGGAAGAGCGCGCTGATGGCGAAACACCAAGGCATCAGCTCGAACATTGTCGAGCGCGGCGTCGCAGCACGCGTGACGATGATGGCAATCGACCAGGAGAACGATGCGCCGAGCAGGAAAGCATGGCCGATCAGCGTGTCGCGGGACGACCAGTCGATCGCCCAGGGGCTCACCAGGATCACAACACCCGCGAGACCGAACCCCGCCGCGATCCAACGCCGCGGCGGAATGGTTTCATGCAGGAAGATCAGCGACAGCGGTACAACCCATATCGTCGTCGTGTTGGCGAGGATTGCGGTGCGCCCCGCTGGAACCCAGGCGACGGCTTCGTGGGCGAACGCGAAGTACAGGCCAAGCTGGCAGACGCCGACCGCAATCAACGTTGGCAGATCCTCGCGATGCGGTACGCGCAGCCGACCGCGGACCGCGAGGATCGCAGCGATTGTGGCACCCGACAGCAGGGCGCGCCCTTCTGCAAACCACAGGGGCGTGCTACCGAGACTCAAAGCAATCTTTGTCAGGGGCCACGCGCTGCTCAGCAGGACCACCGACACGGCGAGCTGGATAAAACCGGTTGCTGCACCTTTCTTGCCGTCGTCGAACGAGGCGGCAGCTCCGGGCATCGACAACTCAACGGAACGCGACATCAGAGACCCATGACCTTCTCTCTCATTGCCCGCTGCCCTCGTACCGGACAGATCGGCGCTGCCGTGACCACATCCTCAATCGCCGTCGGCGCACGCTGCGCTTACTGTGCCGCTGGCGTTGGCGCAGTGCTCACGCAGCATCGCACCGATCCGCGGCTTGGGCCACGTGGGCTCGCGCTGCTGCGCTCCGGGTGTTCGGCGCAGCAGACGCTTGATGCACTTATAGCCTCGACCTCGCACGCGCATTGGCGGCAGCTTGCCGTCCTGGACGCGGCCGGCAACACGGCAGCGTTCAGCGGCGTACAGGTTAAGCCGGAATTGAACGCGGCAACTGCACGGGACGCCTGCGCGATCGGTAATATTCTGGCGAACACGATGGTGCCTGCCGCGATGCTGCGCGCGTTCCAGGCCGATCCGTCCGCTCCACTGGCGGAGCGTCTTGTGGTGGCACTGGAAGCAGGTCTCGCGGCCGGCGGCGAGCCTGTACCTGTACGCAGCGCGCATCTGCTGGTGGTGAAGCACGAGAGCTTCCCGCTGATCGACCTGCGGATCGATTGGAGCGACAAGCCGATCGCCGACCTCCGCTCGCTATGGCAGCTTTATGCGCCACAGAGCAACGATTACCTGCTGCGTGCGCTCGATCCCGACAACCCGTCGATCACCTGAACGCAAATCTGCTCTTGCCATTCGCACCGCTCCTGGGCTATTGAGCGGCCATGGCACGGATGCAGATTATTTCCGCCTCGCGATTTTGGTACCGCTGGTACACACCGGCGGCCTAGGATCGTGCACCACTAGCAGGAACCCCGAAGCCGCCCCGTCAAGGCGGCTTTCGCATTTCTACTGCATCAGAAATCGGATTTCGCCAAGACAGGAGCGGCCTCTCACCGAAGGAGGCTCGTATGTCCAGCTCAGGATTCGATTTCGACGTCATCACCGGCCCGTCCGTTCCGAGGCCTGCGCCACAACCCGCGCCGCCTCCGGCGCCTCAGCGACCGCGATGACGCGCCATGTGGACACCACAGGACTGGCGCGCCTGCCCGATCGAGCAGGCGCCGATCTATCCGGACGCGGCGGCACTCGACGCTGTCGAGGCAGAACTTTGCGTCGCGCCACCGCTGATCTTCGCCGGCGAAGCGCGCGCATTGAAGGCGCAGCTTGCGGGCGTCGCGGCAGGTGAGGCGTTCCTGCTGCAAGCCGGCGACTGCGCGGAATCCTTCGCCGAATTCCACGCCAACGCGTTGCGCGACACGCTGAAGGTGCTGCTGCAGATGGCGGTGGTGCTCAGTTATGCCGCCACCGTTCCGGTGGTGAAGGTCGCGCGCATGGCCGGGCAGTTCGCCAAGCCGCGCTCGCAACCCACCGAGACGCTCGATGGAGTAGCCCTGCCGTCCTATCGCGGCGACATCGTCAATGGCATCGCGTTCGATGCGGCTGCCCGCACGCCGGATCCGTCGCGAATGCTGCGTGCCTATAATCAGTCGGCGATCACGCTCAACCTGCTGCGCGCCTTCACGCAGGGCGGCTTTGCCGACCTGGCGCGCGTGCAGCAGTGGAACCAGGCGTTCATCGCTGCATCACCGCAAGGCGAGCGCTATGGCGAGATCTGCCGGCGCATCCAGGAGTCACTGGCATTCATGGCGGCGTGTGGGCTGACGCCGGCGAACGCACCTCAGCTTCGCTCGGCTGAGGTCTACACCAGCCATGATGCGATGCTGCTGAACTACGAGGAGCCGTTGGCGCGGCAGGACTCGCTGACCGGCGACTGGTACGCATGCTCCACGCACCTGCCATGGATCGGCGAGCGCACGCGGCAGGTGGATGGCGCGCATGTTGCGTTCATGCGCGGTATCGCAAACCCGCTGGGTCTGAAATGCGGGCCGACGATGACCGCGGATGAGGTGTTGCGGCTGATCGACGCGCTCAATCCGCGGAACGAGCCGGGGCGGCTGACGCTGATCACGCGCATGGGTGCGGAGCGCATCGGCATCGGATTGCCGCCGCTGATCCGGGCCGTGCAGCGCGAGGGGCGCAGCGTGGTGTGGTCGTGCGATCCGATGCACGGCAATACGGTGACGACAAAGTTGGGGCGCAAGACGCGTCCGTTCGACCGGATCATCGCGGAACTGCGCGCCTGCTTCGCGGTGCATCGTTCGGAGGGAAGCCGGCTCGGCGGCATGCACATCGAGATGACCGGCAAGGATGTCACCGAATGCACCGGTGGCGCGCAGCAGATCGACGAGAACGCTCTGGCGGATCGCTACCATACGCATTGCGACCCACGACTGAACGGCTCACAGGCGTTGGAACTGGCGTTCCTTGTGGCGGAGGAACTGAAACAGGAGCGCGAGCGACAGCGCACGGTCGCGTTTGCTGCCGCCGCGGAGTAGCCACCATTGTCATGTATGGACGGCCCCCGTTAGGC
Organism: uncultured Alphaproteobacteria bacterium; assembly: GCA_963799415.1. Classification (GTDB taxonomy): domain Bacteria; phylum Pseudomonadota; class Alphaproteobacteria; order Acetobacterales; family Acetobacteraceae; genus JAMXLO01. Next base: position 401,185 of record CAWCXI010000034.1, read on the forward strand.
AAGCAGCAAAAGCGGTGACGGCGTAGCGGTCTGGAGCGTTCATGTATCCGGCCTGTTTGTGCGGTCTGGAAAGACCGCTGGCCCCGATGGGTAACGCGAACCAGGTTCCCAGCATTGCGACGTGCTGAGCGCGCGATGACAGAACGGAGTGTCCTGGTTCTGGTCCTGACCAAATTGCCGTCGGTGCGGTTTGCTCCTTGCGCGATAGGGTCGTGAGGTGCGGCCCGAGTGTTGCTGCCACAGAAGATTGTTGCCCTGGCCAAATCCGATCCCGAGCGAGGCTTCGCCGTGGCGTGCGGGGTCAAGCCTCGCGCAGCGACCGCCAGCGGCGGCTCGGGCTTGACGCCGCACGCCACGGCGCAAGCACAATCGGGGTCCGGATAGGTCAATCTCCGCGGCACCGGCATCAGGGATGCGCCGCCACGGCCCGATAGTTGTCGCCCGAGCGCAGCATCGCCCAGGCGATGCGTGCGATCCTCGCCGCCTGGGCGACGGTTGCGACCTTGAACGGCCTGCGCGCCATGATGCCCTGCACCCAGGCACTGGCCTGGCCCGGCTTCACTCTGGCCCGGCGCATCAGATTGGCGGCGCCGAGCACCAGCAATCGTCGCAGACTGTGATCGCCCTGTCGGCTGATGTGGCCGATGCGGGTCTTCTCGGCACTGTTGTTGGTGAGCGGCGTCAGGCCGATCCAGGCGGCACAGTCACGCGCGGTGTCGAAGCGGCGCGCATCGCCGACCGCCATCACCAGCGCGTGGGCGATCAGCGGACCGACGCCGGGGATCTGTTGCAGGCGACGCATGCGCTCATCGCTCCTGGCGCATGCGACGATGCGGGCTTCGAGTTCCTCGATTCCGGCGTCCAACGCGCGCCATTGCTCGACCAGCGGCCTGAGCGCGCTCAGCAGCAACGCCGGGATGGCGGGATCGCCGGCATCGATGCGAGCGACCAAGGCCTTGAAGCCCCGCAGGCCAGTGCCGGCAACGATGCCCATCTCGGTCAGCATACCGCGCGTCGCATTGATGATCTGGGTCCGCTGCTTCACCAGCAGATCGCGCGACCGTTCCAACGCTCGTCCCACCTGCTGCTCGACGCTTTTCACCGGCACGAACCGCATGTTGGACCGCTGCACGGCCTCGCAGCAGGCCTCCGCGTCACGCAGATCGCTCTTGCCGCGTTTGACATAGGCCTTCACATACTTCGCGTGCATCAGCCGTACCTCGTGGCCTTGCCCGCTGAGCACGCGGCCCCAGTGATGCGCCGAGCCACATGCCTCCATGCCGATCAGCGACGGCGGCTGTTTGGCAAGGAACCGCGCCAGCTCCTCGCGGCGCAGCCGTTTGCGCCACAGCACATGCCCCGCCGCGTCTTCCGCATGCAGTTGGAACACGTTCTTCGCAAGGTCGATCCCAATGATGCTACGCTCCATCACGGACGGTCTCCTTCGCTGCCCTGTTCATCCATGGCCAGCTTGGCACAATGATGCCGTCAGGGGGCCGTCCACCCAGCATTGCGAGGAGCGTGAGCGACGAAGCAATCTCCATCGTCAGTACGCGCGCACAAACCTGACCAAGCTTGCTTCGTCGCTTCACTCCTCGCAATGACAGGCTGTCAGTCCGGCTTGAAGCCCATCGCCGCGCCGTTCATGCAATAGCGCTGCCCGGTCGGGCGAGGGCCATCGTCGAACACGTGGCCGAGATGGCCGCCGCAGTTGCCGCAATGCACCTCGGTGCGAGTCATGAAGAGACTGCGGTCCTCTGTGGTGCCGACCGCGTCTTCCAGCGGCTGATAGAAGCTCGGCCAGCCGGTGCCGCTCTCGAACTTGGTATCGGACGCGAACAGCTCCTGACCACAACCGGCGCAGATGAACTTGCCGTGCCGCTTTTCCCCGTTCAGCGGACTGGTGCCGGCGCGCTCCGTGCCATGCTTGCGCAACACCTGATATTGCGCGGGAGACAGTTTCGCACGCCACTCCTCCTCGGTGTGGGTCACGGGAAACGTCTCAGTGTCCGCCGTGTTCGACGAGCCGAACAGCCGCATGGGCCTGCCTCCTGGTTCATGGCTGGTCATAGTATAGGGTGCCAGGCCTGGCTTTGGGAGGACAGGGGATGACCGCATTTCGCGAGGCGTTGCAGCCCGTGCTGCCGGACGACAGCGCGCAGGCCGCACTGGCGGGTCGCGTGTGGCGGCCCGATGTCGGCGGTCCGTCCGTCGTCGTTGTGCGGGACGGCGATCTGCTCGACATATCGACGAGCTTTCCGACCATGCGCGATCTGTGCGAGACCGATGCACCTGCCGAGCGTCTGCGTGTCGCGACGGGCGAGCACATCGGCAGGCTGGATGACGTGCTGGCCAACACGCCGCCCGATGATCGTGATCGTAACAAGCCGTGGCTGCTGGCGCCGATCGATCTGCAGGCGATCAAGGCAGCCGGCGTGACGTTCGTCGTGTCGATGATCGAACGCGTGATCGAGGAGCGTGCACGCGGGGACCTGAACGCCGCGGTGGCGATCCGAGCGGAGGTGAACCGGCTGGTCGGCGACGATCTGGCCAGGCTCAAGCCTGGATCAGCCGAGGCGAGCCACCTGAAGCAGGTACTGATCGAACAAGGTGCGTGGAGCCAGTATCTCGAGGTCGGCATCGGTGAGGACGCCGAGATCTTCACCAAGGCACAGCCGATGGCCGCGGTCGGCACTGGTATGGACGCGGGGATTCATCCGAAGTCGTCGTGGAACAACCCCGAACCCGAGGTGGTGCTGGCCGCGTCATCCGTGGGCCGCATCGTCGCCGCGACGCTCGGCAACGACGTGAACCTGCGCGACGTGGAGGGGCGGTCCGCGCTGCTGCTCGGCAAGGCAAAGGACAACAACGCGTCATGCGCGATCGGACCGCTGCTGCGTTTCTTCGATGTGCGGTTCACGCTGGACGACATCCGGCAGACGACGGTTTCGCTCACCGTCGATGGGAACGATGGATTTACATTGAGCGGCGCGTCATCGATTGGAAAGATCAGTCGCGATCCGGCCGATCTGGTGGCGCAGTTGGTGAACCCGCATCACCGATATCCCGACGGCGCGGTGCTGTTCCTCGGCACGATGTTCGCGCCCGTGGAGGATCGCGACGCGCCAGGCAAGGGGTTCACCCACAAGACCGGCGACGTCGTGACGATCGCGGCGCCGAAGCTGGGTAGGCTGGTGAACCGGATGATGCCGACGGACCAGTGCGAAGCGTGGAGCTTCGGCACGGCAGCGCTGATGCGGAATCTCGCGAAGCGTGGATTGCTTGCATAGTTGTCATGTATGGACGGCCCCCGTTAGGCAAGCAGCAAAAGCGACGACGGCGTAGCGGTCTGGAGCGTTCATGTATCCGGCCTGTTTGTGCGGTCTGGAGAAGACCGCTGGCCCCGATGGGGTAACGCGAACCAGGTTCCCAGCATTGCGACGTGCTGAACGGCGCGATGACAGAACGGAGTGTCCTGGTTCAGGTCCTGACCAGATTGCCGTCGGAGCGAGGTGCTCCTTGCTTCGGTCCGGGGTAGGCCCGCCGCGGCCTACGCTGCGGCGGTGCTGGCCCGGTAGTCCTCACCTGAGCAGAGCAGCGCCCAGGCAATGCGCGCGGTCTTGGCGGCCTGCGCGATCATGGCGACCTTGACGGGTCTGCGTGCCATCACGCCGAGCAGCCAGGCGCGCGCCTCATTCGGCCTGGCCTTGGCATGACGTGCCATATTGGCGGCGCCCAGCACCATGAGTCGTCGCAGGCTGTGATCGCCCTGGCGGCTGATGTGGCCGATGCGGGTTTTCTCGGCGCTGTTGTTGGTCAATGGCGTCAGCCCGATCCAGGCGGCGAAGTCGCGCGCGGTGTCTGAAGCGCCGAGGGTCGCCGATCGCGGTGACCAGGGCATGCGCGATAAGCGGCCCGACGCCGGGAATCTGCATGCAGACGGCACATCCGCTCATCGCTCCTGGCGCGTTTCGACCAGGCGCGCCTCGAGTTCGTCGATGCTGGTCGTGCAAGCGCGCGCCACTGTTCCAGCAGAGGTTTCACCGCGCCAGTCAGCAACCGCTCGGGGATGGCGGCATCTCCAGCATCGATGCTTGTCGAGCAAGCGTCTTGAAGCCGCCGCAGGCCCGCGCGCGGCGACGACACCGAGTTCGGCCAGCAGACTGCGTGTCGGCATTCATCAGCTGGGTGCGCTGCTTCACCAGCAGCTCGCGGGCACGCTCCAGGGAACGGTCGATCTGCTGCTCGACACTCTTGATCGGCACAAACCGCATGTTGGTTCGCTGCACCGCCTCGCAGATCGCCTCCGCATCGCGCACGTCGCTCTTGCCCCGCTTGACGTATGCCTTCACGTATTTGGCGTGCATCAGACGCACCTCGTGGCCCAGCGCGCTGATCACCCGGCGCCCAGTGATGCGCCGAGCCGCACGCTTCCATGCCGATCAGCGCCGGCGGCTGCTTGCGCAGGTATGGCTCCAGTTCCTCGCGGCGCAGACGCTTCTGCTCCACAGCACCTGCGCCGGATGCATCTTCGGCGTGGAGCTGAAACACGTTCTTCGCAAGATCCAGCCCAATGATGGTAGTGTGCATGGCGGACGGTCTCCTTTGCTGCCCTGTTTCATCACCGGCCAGCTTGGCACAATGATGCCGTCAGGGGGCCGTCCACCCAGCATTGCGAGGAGCGTAGCGACGCAGCAATCTCCATCGCGGCGCCCCGATGGGGATTGCTTCGTCGCTACGCTCCTCGCAATGACAGGGGCCGGGCTGTCGCCCTCAGCTCAGGTACAGCCTCCATCTTCCGCTTGATCAGATCGAAGTCGATCTCGGCCGACAGGCCCGGGCCCGTTGGGGCATGCAGCATCCCCTCGCGATCGATCTCCAGCTCCTTCGCCATGCCGTATTTGTGCGCCCCGTCGGGCAGCAGCACCTCGAACATCGTGGTGTTGCGGATCGCCATGCACAGATGCAGGTTGGCCAGGTTGTTCAGCGAGTTGCCCGAGTGATGCACCTCGTACTTGATGTTGAACGCCTCTCCGAGATGCGCGGTCTTCAGCATCGTGGTCAGACCGCCCTTGTTCGGAATATCGCCACGCAGATAGTCGGTGGCGCGCTCGGTCAGCCAGATCGGATAGGTCTCCAGTCCGCCGGCGGGAAACTCCGTCGCCATGATCGGGATATCCAGCTTCTCGCGCAGCTTGACGTAGTTGTAGATGTCCTCGTCCGACATCGGATCTTCGTACCAGTAGTAACCCATCTCCTCGATAGCACGACCGACGCGCAGCGCATCGGTGTAGCCGTAGCTCCAGGTGGAATCGAGCATCAGCCGGAAATCGTCGCCCACCGCCTTGCGAACCGCCGCACACACCTTGATGTCCTGATCCGGATCGCGCGGTGGGTGGATCTTGTAGGCGCGCCAGCCGTTCGCCTTGAACGTCTGCGCCTGATCGACATAGGCCGCGATGTCGGGCAACACCTGCGAACTCGCATAGCCGAGGATCGAAGTGCGGCACGTGCCCATCAGTGCGTGAACCGGCAGCTTGGCGATCTTGCCGCACAGGTCCCACAGCGCGGTGTCCACCGCGCCAATCGTGCGGTAGCTCACAATGCGCGACACCAGTCGCATGGCGCCGTGGATGCGTTCGCGCTCCAGCGGGTTCTGTCCCATCAGCATCGGCTTCAGCGACCGAATAAGCTGCGGGCCGTCCATCGACGCGGGATTGGTTGCCGCACCCAGAAAGGCGTGGCCTTCCAATCCCTCGTCTGTGTGGATGCGCAGCAGACCCAGATTGCTGGTTGACGCGGCCAGCGCGCCAAGATGGTAGCGCGTCGCCGGGATGCCGTCCCACGCGAAGATGGTCAGCGATACATCGTCGATCTTCATGTGCTACAGACTCCGATGCGTCCCGTCGCAACGGGGCTTGTTGCCGCTGCTCTTGCAGCCGCAGAACGCGACCTGGCCGGTTTCCTCCGCCTTGAACTCGACCGGCGCGAAGCCGCTGCCCTTATGTGACCCATCGCAGAACGGCTGGTTGCCACTCTTGCCGCAGGCGCACCACCAGTACGACTTGCCGGCCTCCACGTCCATCCGATAGGGGCTCTTCTGCGCGATGACCGGTTGCGTGCCTGACATTTTCGATCTCCTTGTTCACTCACATTGAGTTGGCGCCGTAGTCGCGTCGCGCCGCCATCAGGGTAACGTATCCGTCCAGCAGGTCTTCGGAAAGATGCGCGCGGTCGCGGCCGGAAGGCGGGCCGAAGCCGCCTGAACCGGGCGCCTCGATCACCACCAGAGAACCGGCGGGCGCGATGAAGCCACCCTTGCTGGTAAGCCTGCGCGCGTTGCCATTCGGCGGTATCAGCTCCAGCTTCGCAGGCGCTCCCGGCTTGCCGCCGGCGAGACCGAACGGCGGCGTAACGGTGCGTTCGCAGCAGACCGCCGCATGAGCCTGCCGCTCCAGTACGCGCCACACACGACGCACGCCGAGGCCGCCACGCCACGTGCCGGCACCGCCGCTGTCAGGCACCAGCGCGTATTCCTCCACGCGCAGCGGAAAGCTCATCTCGATGATCTCGATCGGTGTGTTCATCATGTTGGAGACGGTTGATGCGACGGCGTTGATGCCATCCTTCACCGGCCGCGCGCCGAAGCCACCCTTTACGGACTCGTAGCTGACATAGCGCTCGTCGGTGCGATAGTCCGTGCCGCCGAATGTCATGACCGCAGAGGTACCCTGTGATCCCGCCATTACAGTGCGTGGCGTGAAGGCGAACATCGCCGCCATCACCATGTCGGCAACGCGATGCGAAATCTCGTGGTTGGCGTAGACCACCGGTGCGGGTAGCTGCGCGTTCACCACAGAGCCGGGCGGCGCGGTCACCGTGACTGGACGCCAGCAGCCGGAGTTGGGCGGGATCAGGCTTTTTGGATCGGCGATCATCTTCAGCGCGCAGAACACGCCGGACGCGGTCACCGTGAGCGGCGCATTCATCGGCCCCGCTACCTGCGGATCGGAACCGGCGAAGTCGGCGATGATCGTGTCGCCACGTTTGACGATGCGCAGCTTCACGGTGAACGTCTCGTCATCGACCTCGCCCGGCGCGATGACACCGTCACCGTCGAAGACATCGGAAAACTCCGCATCGCCATCGGGCAACGCGCGCAGCGCTGCGCGCATCATGGTTTCCGAGTAATCTTGCACCTCCTGCATGATGTCGAGCAGCGTGTCGGTGCCGTATCTGGCCGCAAGTGCCTGCAATCGACCAGCGGCACGCCTGTTCGCCGCCACCTGGGCGCGCAGATCACCGAGACGCTCGGTGGGGGTGCGAACATTGGCGAAGATGATCGCCTCGACGGCGGGATCCGGCTTGCCGTCACGATACAAACGTATCGGCGGCAGGCGCAGGCCTTCGCCGTAGATCTCCGTCACCGCGCCGTAGCTGCCGGGGGTGGCACTGCCGATATCGGGCCAGTGCGCGCGAACGCAGCCGAAGCCGAGCAGACGGCCCTCGTGGAAAGCAGGCGCAACGACGTTCACGTCGGGCAGATGCGAGCCACCCTGATACGGATCGTTATGGATGAACACGTCGCCGGTCGCGACATCAGGGAACGCCTGCACGACCGCGCGCACCGCATCGGGCATGGACCCGAGGTGGATCGGGAGATCGGGACCTTGCGCAACCATGTTGCCCTGAACATCAAAGATGCCGCAGGAGTAGTCGCCGGCCACCTTCAGCAGCGGCGAATATGCTGTCTTCGCCAGGACAATTTTCATCTCCTCGGCCGCGCACGTGAGCGCGTTCTTCACCACCTCGAAGCGGGCTGGGTCGGTCTTCAGTCGATGCATCTGGTCACCTGTCATTGCGAGGAGCGAAGCGACGCGGCAATCCCCATCATGAGGGTGGAGATTGCTTCGTCGCAGCGCTTCTCGCAATGACAATGTATCCAAGCTCGTCGATCTGTGCCTGCCATCCCGGCGGCACGACCGCTGTGGAGTCCACCGCCTCGATTATCGCCGGCCCGACGATCTGCATGCCAGCGGTCAGCCCATCGCGCCAGTGCACAGGCGTCGATGTGAAGCCGCTTTCGGCAAACCATACGTCCCTACCTCGCAGGCGTGCCGCTGCCGGATCGGCGCGCTGGGTCAACGCGATATCGGGCAACCTGCCGATTGCGATCAACCGCAAATTGACCAGCTGCACATGCTCGGAGTGGTTCGCGTGGCCATAGGTCTGCTCGTGCCGGGCATGAAACGCCGACACCAAATCGTCCAGCGCGGTACGCGTGATCGCACCCTCGGCAATCGGCACCGTCAGCTCGTACGCCTGCCGTCGATAGCGCACATCCGCCTGGCGCAGCAGCACTTGCCGCTCCAACGGAACACGAGCCGCACGCAGCATCTCGCATCCCGCCTGTTCCATGCCGCTAAACACCTCTGCAACGCGCACCGCATCGATGCTGCCCAGATCGGCGTACAACGTGCGCGAATAATCGCGCTTGAGATCGCTCGCCACCAATCCGAGCGCGGAGAATGCGCCAGGCGCCGGCGGCACGATCACTTCGGGTATCTGCAATTCCTCAGCCAACGACACCGCATGCACCGGGCCTGCCCCGCCAAACGCGATCAGGCTGAACTCCTGCGGATCGTGACCGCGTTCGATCGACACGATGCGCAACGCCTGCGCCATGTTGCTGTTGACGACTTCGACGATGCGCGCCGCGGCTGCCGATACCGTCATGCCGAGTGGCCGCGCGATAGCGGTGTCGATCGCTCGTTCCGCCGCCGCGAGATTAATCCGCAACGCGCCGCCGAGTAGCGCTTCGCGGTCAAGATAACCGAGTACCACATCGGCGTCGGTCACCGTTGGCGCGGTACCGCCGATGCCATAGCACGCAGGACCAGGGGCCGCGCCTGCACTGTGCGGTCCTACCTTCAGCGCTCCGCCCGGATCGACCCACGCGATTGAGCCGCCCCCGGCACTGACTTCCGCGAGATCAATCACCGGCACGCGGATCGGGTGACCGGTGCCGTGCATCCAGCGATTGGCATGACCGGAACCGCCGACCTCGTACTCCGCGGTGACCGACACCTCGCCATCGACGATCACGCTGGCCTTCGCCGTGGTGCCGCCCATGTCGAACGAGATCAGATTGGGCCGAACTCAACTGCCGACCTGCCAGCGAGGCGGCAATCACGCCGGCGGCGGGACCGGATTCGACAGCCATCGCCGGCATGCGCAGCCCCTCCGCGATGTCGAACACACCGCCAGACGAGCCCATCACATGCAGTTGCGGCAGGCCAAGGCGCGATATCGCGCTCTGCAGCCGGTCGAGATACGAAGCCAGCACCGGTCCCACCACCGCACAGACAGCTGTTGTGCTGGCGCGTTCGAATTCGCGGATCTCGGGCAGCACCTCTGATGACAGATATACCGCGACGCCAGGCAGCGCGGCGCGCAACACTTTGCCCACCCGTCGCTCGTGCGCGTCGTTCAGGAACGAAAAGAGCAACGACACCGCGACCGTCTGCAACTCCGCGTCGCGGATCGCCTCGATCAGCGCTGGCAGCTCGTCCTCTGCCAAAGGCGTTACCACCTCGCCCTGCGCATCGATCCGCTCGGTGATCTCGAACCGCCAGCGCCGCGGCACCAACACCGCGGGCGGATCCTGCAGCAGATCATAGAGATCGGCACGCGATGAACGCCGCAACTCCAGGATGTCGCGCATGCCACGCGTCGTGACGAACCCGGCACGCGCGCCCTTGTTCTCCAGCAGCGCGTTGGTCACCACCGTGGTGGCATGTGACAGCAGCGAAACATCGCGAGGATCGATGCGGTTCGTGTCCAGACCCTGCCGGATGCCGTCGATCACCGCCTGGCCGAAATCCTGCGGCGTGGTCAGCAGCTTGACGATGGCTATGCGGCCGGTGTCCTCCTCCACCAGAGCGACGTCGGTGAAGGTGCCGCCTATATCGATGCCGATCCGCCACGCCATGCCGTCAGTTCCCGCACTGCATCGGCCAGCATAGGTGGCACAGGGATTGAGGCAAGCACCGCCACCGCGCACACTGCACAGTCATGCGCATATCCCGCGACAGCGATTCGACCGCCGACGGGATCTCCCGCCTGATGCTGTTCTTCGCCATCGTCTACACGGTGGAGGGAATCGGTCAGGCCAAGGCCGGTGTGATCTGGCAGCCTCTCACACACTATCTGAAGGAGACCCAGAACTGGGATCCGGTGCAGATTGCCGCGTCGCTGGCTGTGCTGGACGTGCCGTGGGTGATCAAGCCGCTCTATGGCGTCATTTCGGATTTCCTGCCGTTGTTCGGCTACCGACGGCGCAGCTATCTGCTGCTCGCCAATGTCGGCGCCGTTGCCGCCTTCCTGTGGACCACCCAGGCGCTGACGCCGGCAGCGATTGTGTTCGCACTGCTGCTGACGGCGATCGCAATGGCCGTGTCCAGCACGGTGTGTGGCGCACTCCTGGTGGAGAACGGTCAGAAGCATCAGGCGAGTGCGGCCTTCATCAACCAGCAGTGGCTGTGGTTCAACATCGCGGTCATGGTGGGGTCGTTGGCCGGCGGCGGGCTGATCGAAGTCCTGTCAGCTCCCGGCGCATTGCACGCCGCCGCCGCGATTGCAGCGGTAGCACCCATCGCAGTCATCGTCAGCAGCATTGCACTGGTCGACGAACGGCGCGCCGGCATCAATCTCGCCGAACTGCGACGCGCGCTGCGTGGCTTCATCGATACCTTCCGCTCGCGCACGCTGTGGCTAATTGCAGCCTTCCTGTTCTGTTACTATTTCAGCCCCGGCTTTGGCACGCCGCTCTATTTCCACATGAGTGACAACCTGCACTTTTCGCAGGGCACAATCGGCATGCTGTCATCGGTGAGCGCCGGCGGGTGGATTGTGGGAGGACTGCTCTACCGCTGGCTGCTGACCGGCATGACGACGCGCGCTCTGCTCAACCTCAGCATATTGGCAGGCACACTCGTGACGCTGGCGTTCCTCGGCATGGTCGGTGAAACGAGCGCGATCGCGATATACTTCGTCAACGGCATTGCCGGCATGATCGCCAACATCGCGACACTGACGCTTGCAGCCGAGCACTGTCCCGAGCGGTCCGAGGGCTTCGCTTTCGCAGCGCTGATGTCGGTGATCAATCTGGCCAACCCGCTCGCCGACACAATCGGCGCGTTCCTCTACCAGCATCTGTTCCACCAGATGCTGGCACCGCTGATCGTCGTATCGGCGGTGTTCACGGCGTTCATATTCGTGCTTGTGCCACTGCTCGACAGGTTCGCGACAGCGCCACGGAATACCTGACAGCGGGCGAAAAGGTGAGCAGGCATGCGCTGGTCGGGGTACCCCGCATGCCTGCTCCTCCGGATGCCGTGCCGACCAATGGGAACCGCTGATACGTGTTCGGGGAGGACGTACCGCGGATCTGATCGGCATGAGCGACGCCGGCAGTATGCCACCAGCCGTAGTGGCGATTGCGGCCGGAACTTTCTCGGGCCGCACTGCGCGATCTATGCCGACGGGTCCTCTCGTTCAACAGCCAGGATGCCCCGACAGTTGTCGCGGAAAATGCCCGCAAATCCCGCCCGAATGTGTTCGGGATTCCTCCGAGATTTTGTCGGGTGATATGCCTGTAGTTTTCGGTTTTGTTCTACGACGACCGGGTACGGCGCGGTCGCAGTACCGTCACTTCGGCGAACGATGCCCGCCGCGTGCTGTCTGCCTCCTGTGCCTGCAGTACGCTTTCATATTCGCAGGTCACCACATAGTTCCCTATACGCAACAGCGCGCCGTGAGGCAGCGGCGCCGTGCCAGCGAGCCGCTTGTTGTTCACGAGCGTGCCGTTGGTGGAATTGAGGTCGGTGACGGTGACATCGTCGCCGGCAACATCGATACGACAATGCGCGCGTGACACTTCCGCGGCGTCCAGGAGCAACGTGCTGGGCAACGCTCGGCCGATGGTGAGCGAACCTTGTGGCAACGCCACGCGACGCACTGCTGATTCCGGTTGCAGGATCACCAGGTGATGCCGCGGCTCCGCACCTGCCAGCAATTGCATCGCCTCAGCCGAGCGCAGGTTCAGCGTCGCTTCGACCGCGGGATCCTCGGCTTGCACCGGCGAAGCCGCCGCGAGGCTGCGAGCGACCTCCGGCAAGGCAGCCGCCGCAGTCCCCAATGCCCGGTGAAACTCCGTGGCTGCGGATCCCGATAGCGCCACGCGCAGTGACTTGCCGGGCTGACGCTCAAGCAGTCCGAGACCCGTCAGGTACGCGATGTGATCGCGCGTCGTCTGGAAATTCTGCCCCGTCAGATTGAGCAGGCTCGCCGCCATCTGGTCGGCCAGGATACCCGGCTCGCTGCCGGCAAACCTGGAAGTGCCATAGTGAAGCTCGACCGCCATGTGCAGCAGCGTCCAGTGCGACAGCGAGTTGAGATGCCGGATCGCCTCGACACGACGCGCACGCGACAGATTGGTTGCGTCGAAGATGCGATCCAGCGCCTGCCGCCACGGCTCGCGACACCGCGTGAGTGATTGCAGAATGATCCCCCGCTGCTCGGGATCGAGCCGGCGTGGTGGCACGGTGCGCGTCGCGGCATCAAGCGTGGCGGCCGTGGCGCACAGCTCCTTCGCCAGCGCCAGCAGATGGCGATCGAACAGATCGACCAGCGCCGTCGTCGGCGCGATGACCGAACGCGCCGACAGCGCAGCATTCGGCGGATCCACCACGCAGAGCTGCTGCTCCTTGATCTCAAGGATGCGCTCCTTGACGGTCGAAATCGTCGAGCAGGAACACCTGCTTGACCAGGCCGTAGAGCTCGCCGACAGCCGCTCCCTCGCGCCCATTGGTGCAGAGATGGGTGACGATATGCCACTGCGCCCGCCGGAACAGGCTGGGGAAGTGCGCGTGCCAGATCGTCTGATAGGCGGACAGGAAACGAACGACTTCGCGCTCTGCCTGCATCGGGCCTCTCCGCGGAACTCCTATGGTTCTTCGGCAGGCTAGACTACCAGGTTGGCGAAGGCAAAATCTGTGAAGTGCGTCAACGATTTACGCCGAGGTGGCCGGTGCCGGGGCTGATCGCTTCACTACCAGCCCCTGCCCGGTCGGCAATTCCAGCACCGTGTGCCCGCGGCCCCGCATGAACTCATCCGCCGCCACTTTCTGGTCGCGATAGCCAGCCCAGCCATAGTCATCGAACACAACCATTCCGCCTGGGCTGATCCGCTCGAACAGCACCTCCAGCGCCGCGCGCTCAGCCTGCGCATTGTTCATATCGACGTGCAGGAATGCGATGGTTCGGGGCGCACCCTCAGCCAGCACATCGGGGACCTTGCCGCAGGTGACCCGCACGTTCGGCCAGGCTCGGAACCGCGCGCGAACATGCTCGAACAACTCCGGGGCGTGCGCCGGCAGACGCTTGCCCTCGCCCGCGCCGCCGGACGGATCGAACAGATCGTACAGAAAGCACTGTCGGCCGGGCAATCCGGCAAGAAAGCGCAGCATGACTGCCATCGAATAGCCCTGATAGCTGCCACATTCGACGAAATCGCCAGCGACCCCCAGGCAGCTTTCCGCCGACCAACACAGCGTATGCGTGCGCCAGACGATAGCGAGCTCGACATCCGAGGGTTGCTCGGCCGCCACAGCCGCGACAAAGCGCGGCTCGGTCAGGAAGCCATGACTGTGGCTGTAGGTGATCAGGTTGTCAGCCAGGAACCACGGGTCGCGCGTATCGCCCACATGGGCGACCAGTGTGTTCAGAGCTTCCACGACGCCGGCATGCTGCTTCAGCCCCCAAAACAAATGCGGAACCCGCAGTTCCGCGGACGGTTCCCGCTCGGCCGTCGGCATCGGTTTCGGGACCGGGCGTTCTCCAGGCCTGGGCAGCAGCGCATCCAATTTACCTGGCACCGAGGCAGGCAGCATCGAGGCCGCAAGCCTCACTGCGTCCGCGACGGTTGCAATGCCTGCCTGCTCACCGTCCACCGCCAGACAGGTGGTCCGTCCGCTGGCGTCGGTCACCGGGCCACGGAAAGGAGCGTCGGGCGTCTGCCTCTTCGGCGGCAGATTGAAGCTATTCGTGTCAACACCGTATTTCAGTCCAACCAGCCGCATCTCGGCGATGGTCCGGTCGTAGAGCCTGGGGTCCCGATTGGCTCCCAGTGCCATCCGCAACAGTACATTGCGCATGTTGACGGTGATGTCGGGATCATCCTTGAAGAAGATCTCCTTGGCCGTCATCATCGCCGAAGCAACCGTCAGCTCAAGGTTCGCGGTGTCCAGGAAATACTCCACCAGCTTCTGGCGCAGCTCCGGATTCTCGGCGTGATAGCGCTTCTGTAGCGGCACGCCATCGCTGCCGATAAAGAGGGCGTTGCCGTTGCTGTGGCCGGATGCACCACAGATCGACAATGGTCGATCGATTTGAAGGAACTCCTCCATGGCCCACAGGTTGGCGATACCCGAATGGACGTCCTGCACGGGACCGGCGAAGTACTGGCCGCCGCAGAACGCCTTCACCTTGTCGATCACGGAGCGGCGCACAAATGCGGCATTGTAGATCAGCGGCGTGCTCGTCCAGATGAGGGTCCCGTCATACAACTGCTGCAGTAGATCGCGGCAACGACGCATGGTGCCCGCAACAGGACCTGGCAGATTGATCAGCAGGCGGTTTCGCGCCACCACGCGCAAGGAACTCGGCCAGTCGTAATTGTGTGGCGCCCAGTGCAAGGCACCGAGAGTCGGTCGGCTCAGCATCACCGCGTCGGCGATCGCACAGGCGTCCGGCATCATGCCGTCGTCGTCACCGATGAAGGCCACGAACTCACCGCTGCTGGCAGTCAACGCAGCCTCGAAGTTTGCCGAATAGGGTAAGGTGTTCGGCGAAGACCTGAGCACGATGCGTGGCGATGCGAACGCGGCGACGACATCGTTGGTCGCTTGATCGTTGCCGTTGTTCTGGACGACGACCTCGAAGTCGGGATGGGTCTGCGCGAGGGCGGTCTCTATAGAGAACCGCAGGGTATCGGCACGCTGGCGAGTGGGAATCACGATGGAAAAGCGCGGCATTCGAGGCTCTCCTGCGGTTCAAGCGGTTCAAGCTGCATGCGTCATGCGTCGACCACCTGATCCACGATGAATGACTGCAACGCCGCCCGTGCGCCGTCCGGATTGTCCAGCAGAACGGCGTGGCCGGTCCCCAGGACACGCGGCGCCACCAGCAGCCGTGGGTTGGCCGCCCGCAACATGGCGACATCCGCCGCCGTGACAGCCGAGGCGGCTCCCGAAGATCGTTGGTTGTCGCCCACGATGAGCAGACAATTGAACGGCGCCTGCCGCACCAGGTCATGGTGCAGCGTCGTGCGCACCACAGACGGATCGACCGGATCGAACCCCATGATCTCGACGCAGATGCGACGCTGATAGGGCCGACAACCGCCCGAGCGCCATGTCTCGCTGATCCACTCCGCCAGATCATTACGGGTAAGATGGAAGGGTGTATCGAGCAGGACCACATTGTGGACCCGGTCCGGCCGCGATCGTGCCAGCGACAGCGCCACCAGGCCACCCAGAGATTCGCCTATGACGAACAGGCTTCCGGCATGCTCCGGGGCAGGATCGAGCAGCGTGGCAAATTCCGCGGCGAACGCATCCAGCGACACGTCGGCCATCTCGCCCGACGCGCCATGGCCGGGCAACTCGCACAGCACGATGTCGAACAGATCGGCAAACGCCAGCACGCGCATGGCGGTTAGCGGCAGAAATGTGAGCAGGCCTGGCAGGAACAGCGCGACAGGCTTGCCTGGCCGCGGGTGCGCCGGGATGCGGAAGACGCTGACATCCATCGTGCAGGCCCGGATGATGCCGCCTCTGCCGGTCAGGTCCTCGCGCTGCGTCCGGATGGCCGTTGCAGCCAGTGCGTGGAACTGCGCGATTGCCTCCAGCCGATGGCCGGTCTCATGCAGTCGATTGATGCGCTGCATCTCCGCAATCAGCCAAGGAATGGCAGCGGCAATTCCTTGTTCCGGCCGATCTTCGTGGACCATGGCGTCCTGTCACGTCCGGTGATGACCGTGCGCAAGCGCAGGTCATTGCGGACTGTGCGGCGAATTCGTGAAGCCCCGGTGAACGGGAGCGGTCGCCCCACGACGATGGCGGGGCGGCAAAAACCCCTCTAGGCTCGCATCAGATCGGCAACCACACCGGCAGGAGTACGGACATGGATTTTGGCGCATCGATGTTCTTCACGGACTACTCGATGACATCAGCGGAACTCGCCCAGGCGTTGGAGGCGCGCGGCTTTGAATCGGTCTGGGCGCCGGAGCATTCTCACATTCCCACCTCGCGCCGGTCGCCATTTCCGGGCGGTGGTGATCTGCCCAAGCAGTATTACGACGCGATGGACCCGTTCGTGACGCTGACCGCGGCGGCCATGGCCACCAAGAACCTGAAGGTCGGCACCGGCGTCTGTCTGGTGAACCAACGCGATCCGATCCAGACGGCCAAGCTGGTGGCCTCGATCGACCAGGTGTCCGGCGGCCGCTTCCTGTTCGGGATCGGCGTCGGCTGGAACGCCGAGGAGATGGAAGACCACGGCACGGCGTTCACCACGCGCGCCAAGCTGGTACGCGAGCGCGTCGAGGCGATGAAGGCGATCTGGACCAAGAGCAAGGCCGAGTACCACGGCGAGTTCGTCAACTTCCCGGAGATGATGGCATGGCCGAAGTGCGTGCAGAAACCGCATGCACCGGTGATCGTCGGCGGCGCTTTCCCGCAGGCTGCGCGGCGTGCGGCGCGCTATGGCGACGGCTGGATTCCGCTGGCAGGTCGCGGCGATATCCTGACCTCCATGACGAAGTTCCGTGAGATGCTGAAGGCGGCCGGGCGCGACGAAGCCTCTTGTCCGATCACGCTGTTCGGCTGCGCCGACGATGCCGACACGCTGAAACGCTACCGCGACCTGGGCGTCGTGCGCGCTTGCGTCAGCCTGCCGGCGGCGAAGGGCGATGCCGTGCTGCCGACCCTCGACAAATGGGCGGGACTGATCCGTCAGGTCAACGGCTGAACCACCGCCAAACATACAGGAAGGAAAGACGATGCATTTCGGCGCGTCGATGTTCTTCACCGACTATTCGATGACTGCAGCCGAGTTGGCGCAGGCGCTCGAAGCCCGCGGCTTCGAATCAGTCTGGGCAGCCGAGCACTCGCACATCCCGACCTCGCGGCGCTCGCCGTGGGGCGGAGGCGGCGAACTGCCGAAGCAGTATTATGACGTGATGGACCCGTTCGTGACCCTGACGGCCGCCGCCGTCGCGACCAAGACTTCTGAAGGTCGGCACCGGCGTCTGCCTGGTGAACCAGCGCGACACGATCCAGACCGCGAAGCTGGTGGCCTCGATCGATCAGGTGTCTGGCGGCCGCTTCCTGTTCGGCATCGGCATCGGCTGGAATGCCGAGGAGATGGAGGACCACGGCACGGTGTTCGCCACACGCGCCAAGCTGGTGCGCGAACGCGTCGAGGCGATGAAGGCGGTCTGGACCAAGAGCAAGGCCGAATACCACGGCGAGCTGGTCAACTTCCCCGAGATGATGGCCTGGCCGAAGCCGGCACAGAAGCCACATCCGCCGGTGATCATCGGTGGCGCCTTCCCGCAGGCTGCGCGGCGCGCGGTGCGTTATGGCGACGGCTGGATCCCGCTGGCTGGCCGGCCGGATCAGTACGGCGACGTGTTCGATGTCGTGCCGAAATTCCGCGTGATGTTGAAGGAGGCCGGTCGCGACGAGGCGTCATGCCCGGTGACGCTGTTCAACGTGCGGGAGGACGCAGATCTGCTAAAGCGCTACCGCGATCTCGGCGCGGTTCGCGTCAGCGTAAGCCTGCCAGCCGAAAAGGCAGACAAGACGCTGCCCGTGCTGGATCGCTGGGCCAAGCTGATCAGCGAGATCAATGGCTGAGTCACGGCTGCGGGAGAACCAGATGTCCGAAACAGTCGATGCGCTGCTGAGCGACCTGCTCCATTGGCTGGCGCGAGAGGCGCGGCCTTACCATGAGGTGATGGATGCCTGGCGCACGTCGTGCCCTCGCCTGCCAGTGTGGGAAGACGCGAACGAGCGCGGTCTCATCGAACACACGCGGATCGATGGCTGCGCGATAGTCCGTATCACCCCGGCGGGCCGTGAGTTCCTGACGCAGCGACACTGATCGTCGCACGCAATAAGCAACCATATGGTTGCGTATTGCCGGAACCGGACTACATAGACAGGCAACCAGGAGGTTGCCGATGGAAGATCGCATCGAGAAGCGGATTGAACTGAAGGCGCCGGCGTCGCGCGTGTGGCGGGCGTTGACCGATCACCGAGAGTTCGGCACGTGGTTTCGCGTCGCGCTGGAAGGCCCGTTCGTGCCGGGGCAGCAGGTTCGTGGCCGGATCACCTGGCCGGGCGCCGAGCACCTGATCATGACTGTGACGGTTCAGCGCATGGAGCCCGAACGGCTGTTCTCGTTCACCTGGCACCCCTACGCCATCGACCCGGCCGTCGACTACTCCTCAGAGCCGGTGACGCTGGTTGAGTTCACGCTCGAAGCTATTGCGGGGGGAACGCTGCTGACAGTGGTCGAATTGGGATTTGCCGCGCTTCCGGCGCATCGGCGCGACGTTGCATTCCGCATGAACGCCAGTGGCTGGTCGATCCAAGTACAGAATATATCGCAACACCTTGGCGACACGGCATAGAACGCGCGCCCCGCGCATCGATCCGTCAGCAGTGTTTGCCGCGCTGGGCGACACCACGCGGCTCTCATTGATCCGCAGGCTCAGCGACGGCATGCCGCTGTCCATCGCGCGACTTGCGGAAGGATCGGCACTCTCGCGGCAGGCGGTCACCAAGCATCTGCATGTACTGGCGAGCGCGGGTGTCGTAGGACGCGAGCGGTGTGGACGCGAAAGTCTCTATCGCCTGGAGCCCGTGCGCATCGAGGAAATGCGCGCGTATCTCGACGGCATCTCACGACACTGGGATGATGCGCTCGCGCGCCTCAAGGCACTCGTCGAGGGCTAATGTGGCGGTCATGGTGCGGTGGCATGTTCCTCGCGTGCCGCCGTCCACACCTGGCGGGCGGCCTCCGCGTTCATCACCATGATGCCGAGGCCGACGATCAGGTCCGGCCAGACCGAATGCCAGAACAGAGCGGTCACCAGGCCCGCAGCGATTATCGCGACGTTCGCGAGTGCGTCGTTGCGGGCCGACAGGAAGGCTGCCCGCGTCAGGCTGCCGCGGTGGTGGCGATAGCTGGCGAGGATGAACGCGCAGAACAGATTGATCGCCAGAGCGCCGAGGCCGGTCACTGACAGCGGCAGTGGCGCGGGCACCGACGGTGCCATGAACTTCGTCCATGCGGTCCAGATCGTGGCCAGCCCAGGCACCAGCAGGATGCCCGCCAGCGCCATGCCAAGCCGCGCACGGCCACGCGGCGTCCAGCCCAGTGCGACCGCAATCAGCAGATTGACCGAGGCGTCTTCCAGGAAGTCGATGCTGTCGGCGAACAGCGACACCGAGCCGATCGTGACGGCGACTGCGAACTCGATACCGAAATAGCCGAGGTTCAGCAGCGCGACGAGCCGAACTGCGCCGCGCAACCGCGCATCTTGTGTGGATGGCAGAGCCACTGGACCTCCTGGCTTCGCACGAGCACTCTTCCGATCGAGCGATCGGAATGCTGCCATGCCGAAGACGTACGCGACATTACAGACATCAGAGCCACAGCCGAACACGCTGCTGGTCACGCTGACCCGCCCCGAGGTCGCGAACGCGATGAATACGCAGATGGGCCTCGACCTGCTCGACCTGTTCCATACGATCGCCGGCGCGCCCAACGAACAGCGCTGCATCGTGCTCACTGGCGCCGGTTCGCGCGCATTCTGTGCCGGCGGCGACCTTAAAGAGCGCAACGGCATGACCGATCAGCAGTGGCAGGACCAGCACCTGATCTTCGAGCGCGCCATTCGTGCCATCATCCATTGCCCGGTACCGATCGTCGCCGCGGTGAATGGCGCCGCCTATGCCGGTGGCATGGAAATCTCGCTGTGCGCCGACTTCATCTATGCAGCCGAGCACGCCCGCTTCGCGTTGACAGAGGTCACGCTCGGCATCATGCCCGGCGCCGGTGGCACGCAGACGCTGCCGCGCGCGGTGGGCGCGCGACGGGCGAAGGAGATCCTGCTCACCGGCAGGCCGTTCACCGCACAGCATGCGTTCGAGTGGGGCATGGTGAACCGCATCTGCCAGGCCGATACGCTGCTGGCCGATGCACTCGAGACCGCAGCCACCATCGCGAACAACGCGCCTATTTCGACACGGCAGATCAAACAGTCGGTGAACTACGGGCTGAACATGGACCTCGCCAGCGGCATGATGTTCGAGATCGAGGCGTATAACCGCATGGTGCCAACCGAGGACCGCCGCGAGGGCATTCGCGCGTTCAACGAGAAGCGCAAACCGCAATTCCAGGGACGTTGAGAGGAAACGACATGAACGTCATCACCGACATCACTTCCCAGGGTATGTCAGATGGCCTCACCCGCGCATTAGCCGAACAGGCGCGCACGCTGAGCTACACCGATCTGCCGGACGATGTGCGCATGTTGGCGCGGCAATGCGTGCTGGATTACGTCGCGTGCACGCTCGCTGGAGCGAAGGACGAGCTGACCGATATCCTGCTGGCGGAAGCGCAGGAACAAGGCGGTGGTCCGATCGCGACGGTGATCGGACATTCGACGCGCCTGCCGGTGCTGTCTGCCGCACTGGTGAACGGCGCCGCGTCGCATGCACTCGACTTCGATGACGTGAACATAGCGATGACCGGTCATCCATCGGTGGTGCTGTTGTCGGCACTGCTGGCAGTGGCCGAAGAGCGTGGCAGTGCAGGACGAGATGTTCTGACGGCTTTCGTCGCGGGCTACGAATTGCAATGTAGGCTGGGCCTGCTGCTCGCGCCTGGCCATTACAACGTACTCGGCTTCCATGCCACCGGCACACTCGGCAGCTTTGGCGCGGCCACGGCGTGCGCGCATCTGCTCGGGCTGGACGCGGAGAAATTCGCGACCGCCCTCGGCATCGCTGGAACCCAGGCGGCAGGGCTGAAGTCGATGTTCGGCACGATGTGCAAGCCGCTGCATGCCGGAAAGGCGGCGTATCATGGCCTGCTTGCGGCGCGGTTGGCGCAGCGCGGCTTCACCAGCCGCGGCGATGTGCTGGAGTGCCCACAGGGCTTCGCTCGCACGCACAGCCCCGACTTCAATCCGGCCGACGCACTGGCCGAGCCGCCTGGCGGTTTCCATATCCGCAACAACCTCTTCAAGTACCACGCCGCCTGCTACATGACGCACGCGCCAATCGAGGCGGCACGCAAGCTGCGTGAGCAGCACGGCCTGACGCCCGACAGCATCGCGCGCATCCGACTAAGTCTGGATGAAACCTGTGACCGCATCTGCAACATACCCGCGCCGCGCACCGGGCTTGAGGCGAAGTTCAGCCTGCGCCTGACCACGGCGATGGCGCTGGCCGGCGTGAATACCGGTGGTCTGGCCAGCTACTCTGAGGCGACGGCTGTCGATCCCACTCTCATCGCTCTGCGCGACAAGGTGGAATTCAATTTCCAGAATGGCCGTCCCAATACGATCGCCGATCTGGAACTGGTGCTGACCGACGGTCGACGCGTCACGGCAACCCATGATTCCGGCGTTCCCGCAACCGATATCGCCGAACAGGGCCGACGGCTTGAGGAAAAATTCACCTCGCTCGCGGAACCGATACTGGGTGCGGCGACGACACGCGACCTGGTCGACCAAATCGGAAGGTTCGATGCGCTGAGGGATCTACGGGGCGTCATGCGCATGTGCGGAACCTGAGGCCCGGGATCTGCGTTCCTCTGGAGCAACAACACCAGAGGTCCGAACATGGCAAGCATCAGAGATCCGAACGACACGTCGGGCCGCCTCATCGCCGCCGACCAGGTCGAGGGCACCCGTATTTACAACCCCGCCGGCCAGGACCTCGGCAATGTCGAGGATGTGATGATCGACAAGATCAGCGGCAAAATCGCTTACGCGGTGGTCGGATTCGGCGGCTTCCTGGGCATCGGCAACCGGCATTATCCGCTGCCCTGGGAGACGCTCAAATACGACACCAACATGGGCGGCTTTGTCGTCAATCTCGACAAACGAACACTTGAGGGTGCGCCCTCCTACACGGACGCCGATACGGTCGGCTGGGATGACCCCACCTGGGGGAAGGGCGTATATGACTACTACGGCGCGCATCCCTATTGGGACTTGCCATAACGTATCATAAAAACGGCGGCCCTCGGGCCGCCGTTTCGCTGTCAGGCAAACGTGGCGAAGATCTCCTCCATTGCCTTCAGCTGACCACCCGACGTTGATGACGGCACGATCACCGGCGTGCTGACACCGGACGCCTGCCATGCCTCCACCCCTTCGCGCACGCGTGCCGCCGGCCCGAACAGCGACACATCATCCAGCCACCGGTCCGTCAGATATCGCGGCACATCGTCGCGGCGGCCTT
Source organism: uncultured Alphaproteobacteria bacterium (assembly GCA_963799415.1). Classification (GTDB taxonomy): domain Bacteria; phylum Pseudomonadota; class Alphaproteobacteria; order Acetobacterales; family Acetobacteraceae; genus JAMXLO01. The sequence goes on from CAWCXI010000034.1 coordinate 423,792, forward strand.
CAGCGATAGCCCGCTCGATCTCCGTCATTTCCTCGCCGTAGCCCGCCTCCTTCCAGTAGTTGCGGTAGTTCGGCAGGAACGCATAGTGGATCAGGTTCTTGCGGCACACGGACTTCGCCGCCTCGAGATCATCGCTGATGCAGGTCGGCAGCATGTTGCCGATGAAGAAGTCCGCGTTATTCCGCTTGCTCGCCGGCAGCGCCGCGAGCGAGGCTGTCATGTGTGAACGCGCAGCATTGGCGAACACCACGCCTTGCGAAATCTCGCCCGCCAGGGCCACCATCTTCTGCCGCAGCGCCGCGATGATGATCGGCGGGAACTCGCCCACACCCTCCACCGCATGCAGCTTCTCGACGAAGGCACGCGTGTCGCCGAGCGGCTTGCCGACGGTGACGCCCATGCGCTGATGGCCTGGCGCATGTGCCACGCCGATGCCGAGACGGAAGCGACCGCCGGACACCTCGTGCATGAATGCGGCGCTCTGCGCGAAATCCAGTACGGTGCGCGCGTAGATCGGTGCGATGGCGGTACCGAATGGGATGCGCTCCGTGTTCCACGCCATCGCCTCACACTGCGACATGTTGCCGTACATGCTGGGGGTGTAGATGCCGGCGAAGCCGCGCCGCTCGATGTCGCGCGCGATATCCATGGTGAGACGGCGGCGACCGGGGACAGCGACGAGGGAGATGGCAGGGAGGGACATGGCGGTTCACTCGAACGGTGCAGTGATCAGCTTATCGCCCTATCCGGGATTGGAACAGGCGCTCTGCCCCGCCTTGGTCAGACGCATGAACCCGGCTCACCTTCGGGATGAAAAGTGCTCCTTTGTCATTGCGTGCCTGAATCCCTTTATGGGCCGCTGACAAACAGCGGTAGCGCCCATATGCCCAAGCCCACATTCCGGCACGGATCGTGACTTAGCTCATATCAACGCTGCCACTCACCCGTTCCTCTGAAACCCACGCTGACGTCAACGATGTGGTCGAGCGCCATGCCGGCGTCGACACGCGCTGGATCCAGCCTGCGCAAACCTTCGAAAGGGCAACGACAATGGCTATCTCGAGTAACTTCAACTCCGCCACCGGCGTGTTGGCGGCGACTGGCGACAACGGCAAAAACGCGATCACGTTCGGTCGCGACGCAGCCGGAAACCTTCTCGTCAACGGCGGCGCCGTAGCCATCGCCGGCGGCACGGCCACGGTCGCCAACACCGCTCAAATCCAAGGGATCGGCCAAGGCGCCGACGACACAATCGCGCTCGACGAGGCCAACGGCGCGCTGCCGGCGGCCGAACTGTTCGGTGGTGCAGGCAACGACACGCTCACCGGCGGTTCAGGCGCGGATCAGTTGTTCGGCCAGGACGGCAACGACATCCTGCTCGGCAAGGGCGGTGACGATCTGCTGTTCGGCGGCGCGGGCAACGACACGCTGACCGGTGGCGCGGGCAACGATCAGGTCTTCGGCGAGGACGGCAACGACCGCATGATCTGGAACCCCGGCGACGGCAGCGACCTCTTCGAGGGCGGCGCGGGCACCGATACCGCGGAGGTCAATGGCGGCAACGGCGCCGAAACCTTCACCATATCGGCCAACGGCACGCGCGTGCTTTTCGCTCGCACTGACCCCGCGCCGTTCACCCTCGACATCGGCACCACCGAGAACCTTGTCCTCAACGCCAATGGCGGCGACGACGTTATCACCGCCGGCAACGGCCTCGCCGGCCTGATCCAGCTCACACTCGATGGTGGCGCAGGCAATGACACGATCACCGGCGGCGACGGCAACGACACGCTGATCGGCGGCGACGGCAATGACGTCATCACCGGCGGGCGCGGCAACGACGTGGCGCAACTCGGCGCCGGCGACGACACGTTCGTCTGGAATCCGGGCGACGGCAGCGACACAGTCGAGGGTCAGGACGGCTTCGACACGCTCCTGTTCAATGGTGCCAACGTCAACGAGAACATGACCATCTCGGCAAACGGCAAGCGGGCGACACTGACGCGCGATGTCGGCAACGTCACCATGGACCTCAACGGCATCGAGCGCATCCAACTCGCGGCCCTGGGCGGCGCCGACAACATCACCGTCAACGACCTGAGCAAGACCGACATCACACAGGTCGACATCGATTTGGCGACCCCAACCGGCAGCGGTACCGGCGACGGTCAGAAGGATACCGTGACCGTCAATGGCACGGCTGGAAGCAACCAGATCAACATCTCGAACAATGGTGCTTCGATCATCGTCCAGGGATTGTCCGAACAGGTGACGATCAAAGGCGCCGAGGGTGCCAACGATTTGCTGGTCATCAACGCCGTCGGCGGCAGCGACACCATCGACGCCTCGGGGCTCGCTGCCGGTATGATCAACCTCACGATTGATGGCGGCGACGGCAACGACACCATCGTCGGCAGCCACGGCGCGGACATGCTGATCGGCGGCGCCGGCAATGACGTCGTCACGGGTGGCCAGGGCAATGACGTTGCCTTTCTTGGCGATGGCAACGACCAGTTCATCTGGAACCCCGGCGACGGCAGCGACATTGTCGAGGGCCAGGCAGGCAACGATACGCTCGTGTTCAATGGCGCGAACGTCAACGAGAACATGGACATCTCAGCCAACGGCTCGCGCGTCAGGCTGTTTCGCGATGTCGGCAACGTCACCATGGACCTCAATGGTGTCGAGAACATTCAACTCAATGCCATGGGCGGTGCCGACACCATCACGGTCAACGATCTGACCGGCACGGACACGAAGTTGGTGGCACTTGACCTGGCGTCGGATGACCAGGCCGATCAGGTGAACGTCAACGGTACCGCCGGCGATGACGCGATCAAGATCTCCGACAATGGCGGCGTGGTCACCGTGAACGGCCTTGCCGCGAAGGTGACCCTTGCGAACGCGAACGGCGCCAAGGACTCGCTGGTCATCAACGGTCTCGGCGGCAACGACACCATCGACGCGTCATCGCTCAAGCCCGGCTTGATCAACCTCCTGATCAACGGCGGCGACGGCAACGACACCATCACTGGCAGCGCCGGCAACGATACGATCGTTGGCGGCCGAGGGAACGATGTTGCCGTTCTGGGCAAGGGCGACGATACGTTTGTCTGGAACCCGGGCGACGGCAGCGACACGGTCGAAGGCCAAGCCGGCACTGACACGCTGCTGTTCAATGGCGCCAACGTCAACGAGAACATCAACATTTCGGCAAACGGCAGTCGCGCGACGCTGACGCGAGATGTCGGCGCTGTCACCATGGACCTCAACAACGTCGAGCGCATCCAGCTGAATACGTTGGGGGGCGCGGACAACATCACGGTCAACGACCTGACCAAGACCGACGTGAGCCAGGTTGCCATCGACCTTGGCGGCATGCCCGGCAGCCCGGGTGGCGATGGCCAGGCGGACACGGTCACAATCAACGGCACCGCCGGCGACGATGTCATCACCATCGCCGACAACAACGGAGTGGTCACCGTGACGGGTCTGGCCACTACGGTGACGATCGCCAACTTCGATGCAAATGCGGGTGATCACCTCGTCATCAATGGTCTGGGTGGCGATGATGTCATCGAGGCATCAGGCCTTGGGACAGCGATGCAGCTCACCGCCAACGGTGGCGACGGCAATGATGTGCTGATCGGCAGCCCAGGCAACGACACACTGACCGGCGGTGCAGGCGACGACGTGCTGATCGGCGGCCCGGGACAGGACATCCTCGACGGCGGATCAGGCAACAACATCCTGATCCAGGACGCCAGGGCCGCCGCCTTGACCGCAAACGGGCCGCAGGCCGCCAACTCCGGCCAGCCGGCCGAGTTCGACGGCACCGACGGTAACGATCAGATCAAGGTCGGGCTCACGAATGGCACAATTCAGATCACCGGCCTCGCAAGTCCTGTCACCATCGACAGTGCCTCAGCCCCCCCTGCGATTGCCATATCCGGCGGAGCAGGCGACGACGTCATCGACGCATCCGCGATGACGTCACCCACCATGCAGTTCATCCTCGTCGGCGGCGCCGGCAACGACATACTGCACGGTGGCCAGGGGAACGATGTGCTGCTGGGTGGCGCCGGATCCGACCAGTTCCAATTCTCCGGGCTCAATGGCACCGACAGGATCGCAGACTTCCAGCAGGGGCTGGACAAGATCGATATCACTGGATACGGCGCCGCACTCAGCAGCTTCAGCGATCTGGCAGGACATATCGCTCAGGTGGGGGCCGACGTTCATGTCGATCTCGGAGCCAAAGTCACCGGGGCCGGCATGATCGTCCTGCAGAACACTCAGATGGCGGCAATGGGCGCCTCCGACTTCACCTTCGCGTAGCGTCTGCGCGACTGCACGGGGCGGCGCGGCAACGCCGCCCCAACCGCAGAATTACGCCCTGCGTCCGACCATGTTAGCCTCGCTCCCAAATGAGACCACGGGAGGACGGGATGACTGTCTGGATCAGGCTGATGGTTGGCATGGCGGCCTTGGCTTGGGCCGGCGCGGCGTCAGCGCAGCAGGTCACGTTGCGGATGTGGATGCACGAGCATCCGCCGCGGATCCCCATCGACAAGCAGATCGTTGCCGAGTTCGAGAAGGCCAATCCCGACATCAAGGTGGATCACGAGATCATCCCTGTCGCGGAATATCCCACCAAGCTGCTGACCGCCTTCGCCGCCGGATCGGGTCCGGACATATTCAATCAGAGCTCCATGCTGGTCGCGCAGTACTATAACGCGCGCATCCTCGCGCCCATCGACTATGCGGCGATGGGCCTGGCGAATGAGGCGGCGCTCACCTCGCAATATTCCAGTGGCTTCGACGGCATTCGCTTCCAGGGCAAGCTGTACGGGATCCCCACCGAGGTGAGCAACTGGGCCTGCTTCGCCAACAATGCGATCTGGCGCGAGGCCGGTCTCGATCCCGACAAGGACTTCCCGAAGACCTGGGAAGCGCTTCCAGCGGTGGCCGAGAAGCTTACCCAGCGTGACGTGAATGGCGTGCCACGGCGACGCGGCTTCGACTTCAACTGGCCCAATCGCGCCACCTTCTGGTTCATGCCGAACACGATGCTGCACCAACTCGGCACCACCATGATCGATGAGGAGAACTACAAGGCAACCATCGATACACCGGCAGCGCGCAAGGTGTTCCACTACTTTCAGGACTGGGCGAACAAGTATCGCCTCGGCGGCCCGCAATACACCGACGCCCGCACCGACTTTCTCGGCGGCCGGCTCGCGACCGACTGCAGTTTCGGCATCTGGGGAATTCCGCAGATGGCGGCAGCGAAGATCGACTGGTCCGTGCATCCCGCGCCGCGCTTCGAGGGCTCGGTCTCAGACAACGGCATCGACATCTACGCCTTCTACATGATGGTGAACGCGCGCTCGTCGCCGGCGGCGCAGAAGGCGGCATGGAAGCTGGTGCGGTTCTACACCGACCACGCAGCCGAGCTGTTCGCGGGCGCAGGGCTGTTCGTGCCGCGCAAGGAAGTGACCGACAGCGACGCCTACAAGAACAACTCAGCGGCGCCCTTCTTCCTTGCCGAACTGAAGAAGGCGCGGTTCTCGCCGCGCGTGGTGGGATACGACCAGGTGGTGGACGCGATACTGCGCGGCCGCGACGCAATGCTGCAGGGCCAGGCGGTCGAAACGGTGTTGCCGACGATGGACGACGAAGTCAACGCGGTGCTCAATCGCGAACGCGCGCGCGCCGCCGCGATGGCCAGGTAGGTGCTTCGCCGACTCGCAATGATCGGGCGCACCAGGTTGCGCTTTCACTTCAAATGGTGGGGCCTGGTGTTCGTCCTGCCGGCGGTGGGGTTCTTCGCCGCCTTCAACGTGTTTCCGATGCTGTTCGGGCTGTACCTGAGCTTCACCGACTACGACCTGCTCAATCCGCCATTGTGGGTTGGCCTGGACAACTTCGCAAACCTGCTGTCCGACAAGCTGTTCCTGACGGCGCTGCGCAACACGCTGCTATTTGTCGCGGGAGCGACGGTGCCGGTGTGGATACTCTCGCTGCTCGCAGCGCTGCTGTTCGACCGGGCATTCCGCGGGCGCGACATCGTCAAGGCCGCGTTCTTCCTGCCCGTGCTGCCGCCGATCGTGGTCGTGGCGGTGATCTGGCGCGTGCTGCTGCATCCGAACGGCGTGATGACGTGGCTGATCGGCGGACGCTGGGGAATGACAGAGATCCGCTGGCTGGCCGACGCGGTGCTCGCGCCACTCTCAATGATCGCGGTGCACGACTGGGCTGCCATTCCGTTCTTCATGGTGATCTGGCTGGCCGGGCTCGCCGGCATCCCCGCCGAACAGCGCGAGGCGGCGGCGCTGGACGGCGCGGGTCCAGTGCGCACCTTCTGGTACATCGAGCTGCCCCACCTGCGCGCGACCGCCGTGCTGGTGGCTGCGCTGTCCTCCATCAATGCGTTCCAGGCATTCGCGCTGCAATACGTGCTGCCGACCGATCCCGGCGGCCCGGCGAATTCCACGCTGGTGCTCGGCCTGCTGGTGCTGAAATACGGGTTTCAATATTTTCGCATGGGTGATGCGGCGGCTGTCTCGATGGTGATGTTCGCGATGATCCTGCTCGTCACGATTGTGCAGTTGCGGTTCAACCGCCGTGCATGACCGCCCCATCCGACTGCTGATTGCCGTGGTGGCGGCAGCGATCTTCGCTTTCCCGATCTGGTTCATGGTGAGCTCCGCCTTCAAGGCGGAAGCCGAAGTCCAGGCGATCCCGCTGCATTTCTTCCCGCATCACTTCCAAGGCCTGGCGCAGTTCCGCCAAGCAGCCGAGATCGCGCCGTTGTGGCGGTATTTCCTCAATTCGTGGATCTACGCGGCCTCGCATGTCGGCATCACGGTGTTCTTCGGCGCGCTCGCAGGGTTTGGTTTCGCGAAATACCGATTTCCCGGGCGAACGCTGTTGTTCGTAGCCGTGCTGTCCACCATCATGGTGCCGTTCCAGGTGCTGGTCGTGCCGCTGTTCGTCGAGGTGAAGTGGTTCGGCTGGGAGAACAGCTATGCGGGCCTCATCATCCCTGGGATGATGAACGCATTCGGCGTGTTCATGATGCGGCAATACGCCTCCGACCTGCCGGACGAACTGATCGAGGCAGCGCGTGTCGATGGCGCCGGCGAGTTCCATATCTTCCTGCGCATCGCGCTGCCTCTGCTGCTGCCGGCGCTCGCCAGTCTCGCAATCATCGTGTTCATCTGGTCCTGGGGGAATTTCCTGTGGCCGCTGGTGATCGTGCAGGACAAGGACCTCAACGTGCTGTCAGTCGGCATGACCAGCTACAGCCAGCCGTATCAGCGCGAACCGATGTGGGCGGCCGCCATGGCTGCCTCGACCGTCGCGACGCTGCCGATCGCCGCACTGTTCGTGTTCTTCCAGCGGTATTTCGTGAAGGGGCTGACGGCGGCGGCGGTGAAGGGATGAAGATGCTTCCGATCCTCATACGGACGCCCCGCGCCGGAGCAGTCGAGGATCCCAGTCCAACGGCGCGGGAACCGTCGGTCGAATGCGGACTGCCTCGGGATGGGCTGGATTGATCAGGTAGTTCGGTTCGCGAGGCACCAGCGCGGATGGGACGCGGAGCACCGCCGTACGTCTCGCCGCAAGCCAGTCGCGACCGGCCCGTGACGCAGTCGGGCTGTCGAGCTCACGCCAGTTCGGTGGCGGCTGTTTCGTCAGATCGTCGATCGCGATGTCGTCCGGAATATCAGCGTCCACCAGGAGCGTCCGATCGAAGTCCCTGCCCTGCACGAGGAACTCCAGCATCGCCAGCGACAGCGAGCCGGAGGCGTAGATCACTGGGAAGCCCGAGGGATTCCAGCGCCCGCCACCGACAGCGGCGCCACCTCCGTCCCAGATCGGGTAGGCGTCCGTTCCCAATCGCACGACACGCATTTGGTAGTCAGACCGGCAAGCTGAACTCGATGTTGGTCAGAATGCGCTCGACCATGCGAGCACCAAGGTCAGTCGCCGCGACTTCGATTGGGGTTCGGTGGGTCAACAGCAGATGCGGCGCATTCAGCCACTCTCTGGCCTTGTCTGGATCGCGAAATGCCTGTTGTGCCAGCGCGGTAATGCGGGCCAGCCGCTCGGCGCGTTCACTGGCAGACGGCGATAGGATGCGACTGCGCTTGTAGGTAGCCGGTGAGACCACGAGCGCGGCCACACGGCGACGCAGCCCGTCCCGGTTTGGCGCGGCCTGAGCGACCAATGCTGGCACGACGGCACGCGGCAAGCCGTGAGCTATGGCGTCCGACAATTCGCCAACGGAATGGGGATCGCGCCCAAGCGTCCGGGCACCGCCGAGTGCGGCGGAAACCTTGGCAATTTCGATGGGATACATCGCGCCTCGCGGGTATCAAGTGATGCCACTACATAGGCTCATATGGTCTTGTTGGCAACCCGAGCCAAACTGGCGCGGCAGCCCCATCCGCTCGCCTAACCTCCCGCCGGCTGCTAATCCGCTGACGTAATGCGTATCCTGTTCGTCACCTCCAACCGCCTCGGCGATGCGGTGCTGTCCACCGGCCTGCTGGACCATCTGATCCACACCCATCCCGGCGCACGGATCACCGTCGCGTGTGGCCCCGTGGCCGAGGGCGTGTTCGCGCGCATGCCGAACCGCGAGCGGACCATCGTGCTCGACAAGCTCCCCTACCGACTGCACTGGCTGCCGCTCTGGGCCGGCGCAGTCTGCACGCTGTGGGACCTCGTGGTGGACATCCGCGGCTCGACGATCGCCTGGATCGTGCCGACGCGTCGCCGCGCGGTGATGCGGCGTCGGCCCGGTCACAAGACTGCACAACTTGCGGCGGTGCTCGGACTCGACCCGCCGCCGCTGCCGGTGGCCTGGACCGCACCCGCGGATCGCGCCCGGGCGGACGCGCTGCTGCCGAGAGCCCGACCCGTCATCGGGCTGGGGCCAACAGCGAACTGGTCGCAGAAGATCTGGCCAGCCGAGCGCTTCGCGACGCTGTTTCGCGCGCTGTCGAGTGGCCCGCTTCCCGGCGCGATCCCAGCCGTATTCGCCGGGCCCGGCGATGCGGAGCGCGCGATGGCGGACCCGCTACTGGCCGCGCTGCCGGGCGCGATCGATCTGGTCGGGCGGCTCAGCGTGCCCGAAGCCTCCGCGTGCCTCGCGCGCTGCGCTCTCTTCGTCGGCAACGACTCGGGCCTGATGCATCTTGCCGCGTCATCCGGCGCCGCGACCCTTGGCCTGTTCGGACCGACGCCCGTGCAGGAGTACGCGCCAGCAGGACCGCGGGCCGCCACGGCCGTTTCAGAGAGCGGGCGCATGAAGGACCTGTCCGTCGAGGCTGCAATCGCCGCGGCCTGTCCACTGATCGCAGCGGTCGAGATGGCCTAGTTAGGCCATCCGGCCGGCGCACACGATTGCGATTGCTGCGGCCCTTTTGCTGCTCAAGGCGCCATGGCAGCCTTCGACGCGCACCGTCTCGACGTCCAAGGAGATTGCGCTAATGAACTCTCAGAAGGTTACCGGAGGACTGTCGTCGCTCATTCCCGCCACCGCATTCAGCGCGACGCTCTTGCTCGCCGCGGCAATCCCGGCACATGCCCAGACCGCCTCTTGCCCCAGCGACAATGGCGGCATCACGCTCTCTCCCGGATTCTGTGCCACCGTTTTCGCTGACAAGCTCGGTCATTCCCGGCACCTCGCAGTGGCGCCAAATGGCGTGGTCTATGTCAACACCTGGAGCGGTCGGTACTATCGCAATGACACGCCCCCGCCCGGCGGCTTTCTGATCGCACTCCAAAGCACCAAGGCCAACGGTCAAGCGGACAATGTGGTCCGCTTCGGCCCCACCAAGGCGGATGGCAACGCAGGCGGCACCGGCGTCGCGGTCTACAAGAACTACGTCTATGCCGAGACGAACGACCGCATCGTGCGGTACGCCCTGCCGACAAGCGGCATAGCCCCGACGACGGCGCCGGAAACGGTGATATCGGGCCTGCCGCTCACCGGCGACCACCCGATGCATCCCTTCCAGATCGACAGGCAGGGCAATCTCTATGTCGATCTCGGATCAGCCACAAACTCCTGCCAGAGCCAGAATCGTATGCCGAACGTGCCTGGCAACAAGCCGTGCACGGAACTGGAAACCCGAGGCGGCACCTGGCGCTACGACGCAAACAAGCTGGATCAACACTTCTCGGCGGCCGAGCGTTTCTCGACCGGTCTGCGCAACGGCGAGGGATTTTCGTTCGATTCGACTGGCCGGATCTTCGCGACCCAGCATGGCCGCGACCAGTTGGCCGAGAATTTCCCCAGCCTCTATAAGCCTATCCAAGGTGCGGAGAACCCAGCCGAAGAACTTGTGCAGTTGCGACGCGGCGCGGACTTCGGCTGGCCGGAATGCTATTATGACTACGACCAGAAGAAGCTGGTCCTGGCGCCGGAATATGGCGGCGATGGTGGCAAGACGGTTGGGATTTGCGCGCAGAAGCAAGAGCCGGCGGCCGCATTCCCCGCCCACTGGGCGCCGAATGACATGCTCATCTATGAGGGCAGCCAGTTCCCGTCCGCCTACAAGGACGGCGCCTTCATCGCGTTCCACGGCTCCTGGAACCGCGCGCCATCGCCGCAGGGCGGATACAATGTCGTGTTCCAGCGACTGGTCGGCGGCAAGGCGGCCGGTCCTTTCGTTGTCTTCGCGGACGGATTTGCCGGTGCGGTCAAGGAGCCTGGTCGAGCGGCGCACCGGCCGACCGGGCTCGCCGTCGGGCCTGATGGGGCGCTGTATATCGCGGACGATGTTGGCGGCCGGATCTGGCGCGTGACCTATACCGGCGGCAGCAGGTCCAACGGGATTGCCGCCGCGGCCTCGACTCCTCCCACGCAGACCGCAGCTCGCAATGCGTCGCCGCCCGAAGGCGTTCATCCGGCGGCAGGCTTGCCGGTCCCGCCTGGTGGCTCACCGGACCAGGTCGCGCTGGGCGATCGCATCTTCCACGGCCAGGCCGACGGCGGAACCTGTTCGGGCTGTCACAGCAGCGACGGCAAGGGTTCGTCGGTCGGCTCCGATCTCACCAGCGGCAAGTGGCTATGGGGTGACGGCAGCGTTGCCGCCATTACCCACACAATCGACAACGGTGTGCCGAAGGCAAAGGAGCACTCCGGTGCGATGCCGCCCATGGGCGGAGCCCAACTCTCGCAGGCCGACGTCGCCGCGGTGGCCGACTACGTCTGGGCGCTCGGGCACCAGAATACACAGTGAGGTCGCAATCGCGGCTACCCGACCTCGTCCAGTTCGACGCCCCACATCTTTTCGAGCGCATACATCGCGCGCGCCTCGGGCTTGAACAAATGCACGACGATGTCGCCTGCGTCGATCAGCACCCAGTCGGCACCGCCGGCGCCTTCCACCTGTACGCGCTTCAATCCGGCGCTGTGCAGTTTCTCCGACAGATGTTCGGCCATCGCCGCGATCTGCCGGTCGGCAAGGCCTGTCGCGATCACCATTCGATCGCAGAACGACGCCTTGCCCTCCAGATCGAGCGTCACGACGTTCTGCGCCTTGTCGTCCTCCAGGCTGCCGACAATCACCAACTGGAGTCGCTCCAGCGCCGACGGTTCGGCCTTGTGTGTACGGTGCGCCACAGTGCGGCGCGGGCCGGCGGCGATCGTCTTCTTGCGCGGCGTGCCGGGAGTCTTGTCCGCAACAGTCAGCGTCGGCTTGGCGACCTTCTTGCGCGGAGCGGCGCGATGTCGCGCGGGCGAGAACGGCTTCGGCGGCTTGGTTATGGCATGGCTCCTTGGTTGGCGCGTATCGCAGTGGCCGAGGCGGCGTTCTGCGGCACACTCAGAAATGCCCAGGCGGGCGCGGCGCATTCGATCAAGACGGAAGCAGATCGCATGGGGTATCGTGCATAGGAGAGTCGGCGCGCGGCGTGACCTGACAATGCGCGGTGATTGTACCCAGGCCGCGGCAATACGGCGAACGGAATCCGACGCACGAACTCCAGCCAGCGGCGCCAGCGCGGCAACTGCTGAAGTATGTCAGCGCCCATCAGCCAGACGAACCGCGCACACGGAAACTGCCGCAGCAGGCGGCGCAGGGTGTCGATGGAGTAGCGCGTGCCGAACAACGCCTCGATCGCGCTGGCGATGACGCGACGGCCATCGGCGAGACTGCGCGCGGATGCTAGTCGCTGCTCAAACGGCGCCATGCCGCATTGCGACTTCAGCACATTGCCGGGCGACACCAGCAACCAGACCTGATCGAGCCGCAACCGGCGGCGCGCTACCTCGATGATGTGGCGATGGCCGGCGTGCGCCGGGTTGAAGGAACCGCCAAGCAGGCCGATACGCATGCGCCTTCGATCGCCGAAGCGAGGGATCGGCTCATGCCAGAACGGCGCGTTCAGGGGCGCACCTGACCGCTGCCGATAACCAGATAGCGGTAGGTGGTGAGCTGCTCGGGACCCACCGGACCGCGCGCGTGAATGCGCCCTGTGGCGATGCCGATCTCGGCGCCAAAACCGAACTCGCCACCATCGCAGAACTGAGTCGAGGCGTTCCATAGCGCCACAGCACTGTCCACGCCGTTCAGAAACCGCTGCGCAGCCACCGCATCCTCGGCCACGATGGCATCGGTGTGCTCCGAACCGTGGTTCGCGATATGCGCTAGCGCAGCGTCGACCCCATCGACCACGGCGACCGACAGGACCGCGTCTAGCCACTCGGTATCGAAGTCCGCTGCACTCGCCGCGGTGAGATCAGGCACGACGTCGCGCGCCGCGGCATCGGCGCGGAAGTCGCAGCCGAGTTCCCGCAGATCGGTAATGATCGCAGGCAGCAACGCAGGCGCGATCGCGCGATCGATCAGCAAAGTCTCGGTGGCGCCGCAAATGCCGGTGCGACGCATCTTCGCGTTGGCCACGATACGACGCGCCATCGCATGATCCGCAGAGGCGTGCACGTAGGTGTGGCAAAGCCCTTCGGCGTGCGCCAGCACCGGCACGCGCGCCTCGCGCTGCACCCGCTCGACCAACGACTTTCCCCCGCGCGGCACGATCAGGTCGAGCAGCCCGGCCGCCGACAGCATCGCCCCGACATAGGCGCGGTCTGCATTAGGCGCGATTTGCACGCAGGCTCCCGGTAAGCCGACGGCGCGCAGCCCGGCCACGAGGGCCGCGTTGATCGCCGCAGCACTGCGTGCGCTTTCCGATCCGCCGCGCAGGATGATCGCGTTACCCGACTTCAGACAGATGCCGGCGGCATCCGCGCCGACATTGGGCCGGCTCTCGTAGATCATGCCGATTACGCCGATCGGCGTGGCGATTCGCTGAATGCGCAGACCGTTTGGCCGCGTCCAGTCGGCGAGAGTGCGACCGAGCGGATCGGGCAGCAGTGCGATGTCCTCCAGTCCTCTGGCCATGGCATGCACACGCGCCTCGTTCAGCGCGAGGCGATCGCGAAATGCAGCGCTTCCTGTGCAGGCGGCAAGATCGGCAGCGTTGGCGGCAATGATGTCCGATGATTGCGACCGCAAGGACGCCGCCATTGCACGCAAGGCCGCATTGCGCTCTGCGTCCGGCATCCGCGCCAGAACATGCGAGGCAGTGCGCGCCGACGCCGCGGCGTGTTGCAGATGCTTGGTGGCTTCGGTCTCGATGTGCATCGCCGACGTCCCTCTGGTGTCAGTCTGCCGCTGCTGCACGGTTCAAAGCAAGACGAGGTCGTCGCGGTGAATGATTTCGTCGCGGCCACGCCACCCGAGAATAGCCTCGATCTCGTCAGAGCGATGACCGGCAATGCGTTCGGCATCCACGCTAGCGTAGGCAGAGAGACCACGCGCCAGTGCCTTCCGGCTTGCATTGCGCACCACAACCGGATCGCCGCGCTGGAACGTACCGTCGACAGAGCGTACGCCTGCCGGCAGCAGCGAACGCCCTGCGGCAAGCGCGCGAGCGGCGCCGGCATCCACCACCAGTGTGCCAAGTGGCGCGAGCGTACCAGCTATCCAACGCTTGCGCGCGGAGCGGCCTTCGGGTGCGGCGAGAAACCATGTGCAGCGCGCACCAAACTCGAGCGCGGCAAGCGGACGCTCGGTATGGCCGTAGGCGATCGCCATCGCGCAGCCGGCCTGCGTGGCGATGCGCGCCGCGACCAGCTTCGTCTGCATGCCACCAGAGGAATAGCCGGCCGGCGGCTCGCCACCCATTGCCTCGATCTCCGGCGTGATGGCGGAGACAACCGGTATGTGCGTGGCGGTGTGATCGCGCCGCGGATCGGCGGTGTACAGGCCGTCGATGTCGGACAGCAGCACGAGCTGGTCGGCCTGCATCATCTCCGCGACGCGCGCCGCGAGACGATCGTTGTCACCGAAGCGGATCTCGGCAGTCGCCACGGTGTCGTTCTCGTTGATTACCGGGATGCAGCCAATGGTGAGCAACGTGTTCAGTGTTGCGCGCGCGTTGAGATAACGGCGGCGGTCTTCGGTGTCGTCGAGCGTCAGCAGCAACTGCGCAGCAGTGAGGTCCTTGGCGGAGAGTGCCTCACTCCAGGCCTGCGCCAGGCGAATCTGGCCGACCGCGGCCGCGGCCTGCTGTTCCTCCAGCCGGAGGCGGCGCTGCTGCAGGCCGAGCGAACGTCGCGCCAGGGCGATCGCACCGGAGGAGACAACGATCACGTCGACGCCGCGCGCCCGCAGCAACGCGATGTCGGCGGCCACACCATCGAGCCAAGTGGTGCGGGGGGCGGCTTCGTCGGAGTTCACCACCAGGGCGCTGCCGATCTTCACCACCAGCCGCTGCGCAGAGGCGAGCGAGGGGACCATGCCAATCAACCCAGTTCTCCCCCTCCCCTTGCGGGAGGGGGTTGGGGGGAGGGGGCGGCTGGGAGCAAGCGGCTTATCCACCCCTTCTCCCGGTCCCCCTCCCGCGAGGGGAGGGGGAGAACTGGTAGCCCGCCTCTCACGCCGCCTTCTCCCGCCTGGCCGCGCGGATCGTCTCCTGCAGCGCGCGCAGCACCTCCGGTACGCCTTCGCCGGTGACGCCGGACAGCAGCATCACCCGCCGGCCGGACGCCTTCGCCAGCGCCGATCGACGCGACGCCGCCTCGCGCGGGGTCATCGCGTCGAGCTTGTTCACCCCGATCAACTCCGGCTTGTCCGCCAAGCCGCCGCCATAGGCCGCCAGTTCCTCACGCACGGTACGCCACGCGCGCACCACGTCGCCGGCCGCGCCATCGACCAGGTGCAGCAGCACCGCGCACCGTTCGACATGCCCGAGGAATCGCACCCCCAGGCCCGCCCCATCATGCGCACCCTCGATCAAACCAGGGATGTCCGCGAGCACGAACTCCTCCGTGACCGACAGCCGCACCACGCCCAACTGGGGATGCAGCGTAGTGAACGGATAGTCCGCGATCTTCGGGCGCGCCGCCGATACCGCCGCAAGAAAAGTGGACTTCCCAGCGTTCGGCAGTCCCACCAGCCCGGCATCGGCGATCAGCTTCAGCCGCAGCCACACCGAGCGCTCCTCGCCTGGCCAACCTTTGTCGGCACGGCGTGGCGCCCGGTTGGTCGACGACTTGAAGTGCGCGTTGCCGAACCCGCCATCGCCGCCACGCAGCAGCACCACGCGCCGGCCAGGCACGTCCAGATCCGCCAGCAGCGTCGCGCGGTCCTCGGCCAGTATCTGCGTGCCCACCGGCACCTTGATCACCACGTTCGGCGCACCCGCCCCGGTCTTGTCAGACCCGGCGCCGTTGCCGCCCTTCTTCGCGCGGAAATGCTGCGTGTAGCGAAAGTCGATCAGCGTGTTCAGGTTCTCCACCGCCTCGAAGGCGATGTCGCCACCCTTGCCACCGTCGCCGCCATCCGGACCGCCGAACTCGATGAACTTCTCCCTGCGGAACGCGACCACTCCGTCGCCTCCATTACCGGACCGCAGATGGACCTTGGCCTCGTCGAGAAACTTCATCCGCTCCATCCAACGAAAACGGGGGCCGGCTGGCGCCGACCCCCGTCTGACAAGCAAAAGGGTCCGACGCCTTACTCGGCGGCAGCCGGCAGCGGTGCGACAGAGACGTGCACACGATCATCCGACCGGCGCCTGAACTCTACCTTGCCGTCGATCAACGCGAAGATCGTGTGGTCGCGCCCGAGGCCAACATTGCTGCCCGGCTTCCACTTGGTGCCGCGCTGGCGGAGGATGATGTTGCCGGCGATCACCGCCTCACCACCGTATTTCTTGATGCCGAGGCGCCGGCCAGCGGTATCACGACCGTTGCGCGACGAGCCACCTGCCTTTTTGTGTGCCATGCGCGATTACTCCTGCGGAGCCACCGCCGGATCGGCTTCCGGGGTTGCGCTCTCTGGGGCTACGTTCTCTGGGTTCTCGCCGGAAACCACGGCCAGGGATTCCGCCGCATCGATCGCGGCCGGTCCGGGTTCGGCAGGTTGGGCCTCAGCCACAGCCTCGACGGCCAACGGCTGTCCATCCTGCGCGAATCCCGCGACGCGCAGCACAGTTACGTGCTGGCGATGTCCGTTCCGGCGTCGGCTGTTCTTCCGGCGACGCTTCTTGAATATGATGACCTTGTCCAGCCGGTCCTGTGCGATGACCGTGGCAGTCACCGACGCGCCAGCCACCGTGGGAGCACCGAGCGTCACGCCTCCGGCCGCGCCGACAGCCAGAACGTCGGTGAAGGTGATAGTGGCGCCGGGTTCGGCCTCCAGCTTCTCCACCTTCAGCACCGCATCCGGCGTCACCCGATATTGCTTCCCGCCGGTGCGGATCACTGCAAACATCACACGACTTCCCAAACCCATGCGGGCCGCCAGGGACCCCGGCAGCCAAGAGAGGGCGGCTTATAGCGCGTGCTCGACCGAAGTCAACGTGCCCTTCTGTTCTTCCTGCGTTGGCCAACCCGACCCAAGGTCTCCAGATTTGCGCTCAATCAAGTAGAATCATCAAACCGATTATCCAGATTTGTTCAGCACAACCTACTGAGTGCTTGCCCTCGGCTGCATGCCGGACCAGAGCTTTGCCATCCAGCCATCAGGAGTTCAGACATGCAGCAACACCCGTTCGGCCCTCTGGCGCCTGTGTCCACTTTGACACTCGGCGGTGGCGGCCTCGGGATGCTGTGGGGACCCACCACGTTCGAGGAGTGCGTTGCCACAGTTCACGCCGCCGTCGCGGCGGGAATTACCCTGTTGGACCTCGCACCCCGCTACGGTGACGGCAAGGCCGAGGAAGTCGTCGGCGAGGCCTTTGACGGTCATCTGCCCGACGGCGTGCGCGTCACCAGCAAGTGCAATCTCGGCAACCCGCCGCCCGGAGAAATCGAGCCGACCCTGCGCCGGTCGATCGAGGCCAGCCTGCGACGCCTTCGCCTGTCGCGGCTCGATGTGTTCTTCCTGCATTCGAATGTGGTGCCGGATGAGACGTATGCGGCGGGATGGGGCGACGCCGGCCGCCGCATGACGCCCTATCCGATGTTCGTCACTCATGTGCGGCCGGTATTCGAAAAGCTGGTGGCCGAGGGACTGATCGGCGCCTGGGGGCTGACCGGGATCGGGCACCCCGACACCATCATCCGGCTGCTCGGCGAACGGCCTGCGCCCGCCGCCGTTCAGTGCATCGCCAACCTGCTGGATTCGCCCGGCGCGCTGAAGTTCTTCAATGGGCGCGCGAAGCCGCGCGCGATCATGGCGGCGGCGCACGCCAACGGCGTCGGCGTCATGGGCATCCGCGCGGTGCAGGCCGGCGCACTCACTGCCGCGATCGATCGGCCTTTGCCGGACGATCACGCCGAGGTCCGCGATTTTGCTCGTGCCGCTGGCTTCCGCAAGCTCTGTACCGAGCTTGGCGAGAATCCGGCAGTGATCGCTCACCGTTACGCGCTGTCGCTCGAGATCGACACATTGGTGCTCGGGGTGAAGAACCGCCAGGAGTTGGCAGAGTGTGTCGCCGCGGCGCCGGCGGGACCGTTGCCGCCCGAACTGATCGCCCGGATTGACGCGACCGTCGCCGAGTGACGCGAACCCGCCGCCCGTTGCCACCGTGCAGCGTGGGTCCTAGTTTCATCGCCACCACCCCAATACAGAGGGAACGCAAGCGATGAAGGTTGGCGAAGCTGTTGCCGAAATCATGAAGCGCGAGGGGATCGAGATCCTCTGCGGCTATCCCGTCAACCATCTGCTGGAGTACGCGGCCGCCGCCGAAATCCGGCCGATCATCGTGCGCCAGGAGCGCATCGGCATCCATATGGCCGACGCGATCTCGCGCGTCACATCGGGCAAGAAGATCGGCGCCTTCTGTATGCAGCACGGCCCGGGCAGCGAGAACGCCTACGGCGGCGTCGCGCAGTCATACAGCGAGTCGGTCCCGCTGCTGGTGATCCCGCAAGGCTATCCGCGGCGCATCGCCGGCATCGATCCGAACTTCAGCGCCTCACGCGAAATGCGCGGGGTGGCGAAGATCTCCGAGCACTTGATCGTGCCTGGCGAGATCGCCAATGCCATGCGCCGTGCGTTCAGCAACCTGCGCAACGGACGCAGCGGCCCGGCGATCGTGGAAATTCCAACCGACATCTGGAATGAGGAGATCGGCGATCTCGACTACACGCCGGTCAGTAAGGCGAAATCCGGTCCCGATCCCGCAGACGTGCGCAAGGCAGCCGCGGCGATCCTCGCAGCGAAGCGCCCGGTCATCTATGCCGGCACTGGCGTGCAGTGGGCGGAAGCATGGCCGCAGCTTCGCGCATTCGCGGAACTGCTCGGCGCCCCGGTCACTACCAGCCTCGGCGGCAAAAGCTCGTTCCCCGAGAACCATCCGCTGTCGCTCGGTTCGGGCGGCAATGCGGTGCCGAAGCCGGTGCACCACTTTATCTCCCACGCCGATCTGATCATCGGCATCGGCTGCTCGTTCACCGAGACCAACTTCGGCATCAAGTTCCCCAAGGGCAAGAAGATCGTCCACGCAACGCTTGATCCGAACCATCTGAACAAGGACGTGGTCAGCACAGTCGGCCTCGTCGGCGACGCGGCACTGACACTCGATGCACTGATCGGCGAGCTGAAGCAGAGCATCAAGTCTAACCGCGACCCGAGTGCCGTGGTGAAGGAAATTACCGAGGTGCGCGAAGAGTGGATGGCGCAATGGAAGCCGCTGCTCAATTCGAACGAGGCGCCGATCAGCCCGTATCGCGTCATCTGGGAATTGATGGCCGGAACCGATCCGAAGAACACCATCATCACCCACGATGCCGGCAGCCCGCGCGATCAGATCTCCCCGTTCTGGGTCTCCACCGAGCCGATGTCCTATATCGGCTGGGGCAAGACCACGCAGCTCGGCATGGGGCTCGGGTTGGCCATGGGTGCCAAGTTGGTGCATCCGAACAAGACCTGCATCAACTTCTGGGGCGATGCGGCGATCGGCTTCACCGGCATGGACTTCGAGACCGCGGTGCGCGAGCGTATCCCCATCCTGTCCTGCCTGATGAACAACTTCTCCATGGCGATCGAGTTGAAGGTGATGCCGGTTTCGACCGAGAAGTATCGGTCCACCGACATCTCTGGCAACTACGCCGACATGGCGAAGGCGTTCGGCGGCTACGGCGAGCGCGTGACGGATCCGAACCAGATCAAGGCGGCGATCCAGCGCGGTATCGAGCAGACAAAGGCCGGCAAGCCGGCGCTGCTGGAGTTCATCACCGCAAAGGAGACCCGGGTTTCGAAGTTCTGAGTTTGTGGCGGCCGAAGGGCCGCCACTCGTCATGGCTGGCGAAGGCCGACCATCCACTACTTTGCGACGCGAAGCGAAATGAGACGTGGATGGCCGATCTGATCCCCGGTCAAGCCCAGGGGGATGGCCATGACGGTGGATGATGGCCGGTGCGGGCCGGCCGTGACGATGGGTGACGGCCGGTGCGGGCCCGCCGTCACGGTAGCCGGCACGTGCATGCTTTTGGAGGAACATGGCCAGCGTTTCCATCCGCAACGTGCGGAAAGCCTTCGGCTCCACTGAGGTCCTGCACGGCGTCAGCATCGAGATCGAGGATGGCGAGTTCGTCATCCTTGTCGGACTATCCGGTTGCGGCAAATCCACTCTGCTACGGATGATCGCGGGCCTCCAGAACACCACCGGGGCGAGATCGCCATTGGCGGGCGCGTGGTGAACAACGTCGCTCCGAAGGAGCGCGACATCGCCATGGTGTTCCAGAACTACGCGCTCTATCCGCACATGACGTTAGCGACAACATGGCGTTCTCGCTGTCGCTGGCGAAGATGCCGAAGGCGACGATCGATCAGCAGGTGCAGCGTGCCGCGCGTCGGTGGCGAGCGCGGCGTCGCACCCAGCTTTGTCGGGTGCCGCGCACGCGATCGCTGCGGTGTTCGATCTGCAGCACGAGCGCGCTGATGTCTGCCTGATGCCCGATCCGGAAACCGGCGAACCGATCCACATCAGTGCTCGCGTGCGGACCTCGAGCGTCGCCATGCGGCGCTGCAGACGATCGCGGAATACTCAGTGGGCCTGATGGGGCGCACGCCGGACTACGTCAACGTGACCAATGCGGGCTTCGCTGGCCGCGACGACGAATGGTAATACGAGCGCCTCTACCTCCGCTCGACGTCGCGCCGGCCGCCTGGTGGATCGGTACCTGCGCGAACCACTTTGCACGACACTCCCCTCCCGCTGCGCGGGAGAGGGAGTGTTGTGCGCCTTGCCGCTCAAGCACTGCCGTGCTTGAAAAGCCCCGCCAGGGCCCAGGAGGAAACATGAAGATTGAGCGGGTTGAAACATTTCAGGCCGATGCCGGTTGGCGCATGTTCTCCTTCCTCAAGGTCACCACCGACGATGGCATCATCGGCTGGTCGGAGTTCAACGAGAGCTTCGGCTCAATCGGCCTCTCCGATGTGATCCGCGGGCTTTCCGCGGTGCTGATCGGGCGTGACCCCCGCCGTTACGAGCAGATCACCCAGCACCTGCACGTGCTCACGCGTCAGTCGCGCGGCGGCATCAACCAGCAGGCGATCGCGGCGATCGAGAACGCGCTGCTGGACGTAACCGGCAAAGCCTATGGGGTTCCGGTTTACGCCCTGTTCGGCGGCCCGATCCGCGACCGCATCCCGGTCTACTGGTCGCATTTCGCCACCTACCGCGTGCGCAGCGCGGCGCTGATGGGCGTGCCGGCGCTGAACAGCTATGACGAACTGGCGCGCCACGCCGAGGAGGTGAAGCGGGCGGGCTTTCGCGCGCTGAAGACCAACATCATTCCGATCGAAGGTGGCAAGACCACGTCCTACACCCCGGGTTTCGGCCGCACGCCGGGCTGGCCCGAACTGAACTGGGACAACCGGTTGCTGCGCAGCGTGTCCGATCAGCTATCCGCCATTCGCAACGCGGTGGGACCGGAGATGGGCCTCCATCTCGACATCAACTTCAACTTCAAGACCGAGGGCTTCAAACGCATCGCTGAGACGGTCGCACCATTCAATCTGACATGGCTCGAAATCGATACGCATGATGCGCCGGCACTCGCCGAGATCAAACGTGGGGCGCACTGCCCGATCGCATCATGCGAAACACTGCATGGCAGGCGCGAGTTCAAGCCGTTCTTCGACAACTACGCGACCGATGTGGCGATCATCGACGTGATCTGGAACGGGCTGAACGAATCGCTGAAGATCGCCTCGATGGCCGATGTTTACGAGATCAACGTCGCGCCCCACAACTTCTACGGCCATCTGTGCAGCGCGATCAGCGCCACGTTCAGCGCAATTGCGCCGAACTTCCGCGTGATGGAGATCGACATCGACAGCGCCCCGTGGCGCGATGAGTTTTATGTCACAGTTCCCACCATCGAAAACGGCGAGTTCGTGCTGCCGAAAGGCCCCGGCTGGGGCATCGACGTGAACGAGAAGGCGGTGCGTGCGCGTCCGCCGAAGAACTGAACCGCTCCCGTCGTCATGGTCGGGCCTGGCCCGACCATCCGCGACTTGCGAGCCTGATCGAAGACGTGGATGGCCGGCACGACGCCGGCCATGACGGATGAAAGGAGACGAGACTTGGCCAAATACAAGATCGCCACGCCCGCGGGCGCGAGCTTCACCGTTGCCGGCGGCGGCTATGACCTGGAAATGGAACCGCTGGAAGGCCTCGATGCGGAAATCATCGAAGGCCCGACCGACGAGGACGGCTTTATCAAATTCTGCCAGGACGCCGATGCCGTCTATGCGAAGGGCATTCGCATCAGCAAGAAGATCATCGACGGACTGCCGGAGCGTGTGCGCGGCATCATACTTGGCAGCGTCGGCGTGGACAGCGTCGATGTGAAGGCCGCGACCGCGCGCGGCATCCCGGTGACCAACTGCCCCGACACGTTCATCGAGGAAGTCGCCGACCACGCGATGATGCTGCTGTTGTCCAGCTTCCGCCGTACGATCGAGCAGGATCGCATGGTGCGCGAGGGCAAGTGGCGCGAAGGTCGCCCCGCATTGCTGAATATTCCCCGCCTGATGGGCCAGACACTCGGTCTCGTCTCATTCGGTCACGTCGCGCGTGCAGTCGCGAAGCGCGCCAAGCCGTTCGGCCTGCGCATCCTCGCCTATGATCCGTTCATCGAGGAACTGGTCATGGTCGAACACGGCGTGATCCCCAGCACGCTGGAAGAAGTGCTGTCGCAGTCCGACTTCGTCTCCATGCATGCGCCAGCGCGCCCCGAGGTCGAAGGCATGCTCGGCGAGAAGCACTTCCGGCTGATGAAGAAGACCGCGATCTTCATCAACACCGGCCGTGGTCCGACGGTGCAGGAGGTTGCGCTGATCAAGGCGCTGGAGGAGAAGTGGATCGCCTACGCCGGCCTCGACGTGCTGGAGATCGAACCGCCCGGCGACAACAACCCGTTGCTCAAGATGGACAACGTCATTCTGAGCGCACACACCGCGTCCGCGTCGGCGCGTTTCGATCCGGCACGCAAGCGGCATGTCGGGCGCGAGCTGGCGCTGGTGCTGGAAGGCAAGTGGCCGATGAGCTGCGTCAATCCTGCGGTGCTGCAGAACACCAAACTGCGCCGCTGGCAGCCGGTGTCCATGGAACGCGGCCCCAACAGCTGACGCGGCGATGCAAAGCCCCTTCTCCCCTCGCGGGGAGAGGGGCGGCGTTAAACGGCTGCCTGTACCCTCGTCCACCGGCCAGGACGGCGATGGGCGCGCCAGTGCGCCATAGCACAAGAAAGAAATTCGACGCAGATGCAAGAGGATGCACGCAAAACACACAGATGGATCAATGCGGCTTATAGACCACGGGCCACAGGTTGAATCACCAGTCTATTTGCGTGCTCTGCGCGAATCCTCTTGCATCTGCGTTTAAAGACCTTGCTTTCGGAACGTTGTGCCTCCGATGTAATACCAGCGGCCTGTTGAGTTGACTCAAGTGTGAATTGGAGCGGCTCGGATTGGCGTGATTCGTGGGTTGTCGCCAAGCGGAGCAGGACGGCGATGACGGTGAAGATCACGCGGCTGGAGTTGACGCCTTCCGATCTGCGCCGGGAGGCTGCTCGCACGAAGGACGCCGACGCAGCGCGTCGGATGCTGGCGATAGCGCTGCTGCTGGAGGGACATGGCCGAGAGCAGGCGGCGCGTCAGTCGGGTATGGATCGCCAAACGCTGCGAGACTGGGTTCACCGCTACAACAGTGAGGGTGTCGGTGGTCTATTCGACCGCCCGCACGGCGGTGGTGCACCGCGCAAGCTTACGGCGGTGCAGGAGAGTGACGTAGCGGGCTGGGTTCGCTCTGGACCGGAGCCTGGGAGAGACGGCATGGTGCGCTGGCGCCGCAGCGATCTGGGTCAGAAGATTGCCCGGACGTTTGGCGTGCACCTGCATGAGCGCAGCGTCGGCAAGCTATTGCATCGGCTCGGCTTCCGGCACCTCTCGGTGCGCCCGCGTCACCCGCAGGCGGATAGCTTGGCACACGAGGCGCATAAAAAAACTTTGCCACACTGGTCGCTGACGCCATCCCGCCCGAGGCCTGGGGCAAGCCGATCGAGCTCTGGTGGCAGGATGAAGCACGTATCGGCCAGCAAGGCAGCCTGACCTACATCTGGGCGGAACAGGGCACCCGGCCGGCGGCGCTGCGCGATCAACGCTACGATTGGGCCTATATCTTCGGCGCGATCTGTCCGGCGCGCGGCGCCGGCGCCGCCCTTGTCCTGCCTGAGGCCAATGCCGAGGCCATGAACCTGCATCTGGTTGAGATCAGCCGCCATGTCACGGCTGGCGCGCATGCCGTCCTGCTGCTGGATCGCGCCGGGTGGCATCGGCTCGGCGGGCAGTTGCACCTCCCGCACAACATCAGCCTGCTGCATTTGCCGCCCTATTCACCGGAACTCAACCCGGTGGAGAACATCTGGCAATTCCTCAGGCAGAACTTTCTCAGCAATCGCGTCTACGACAGCTACGACGCCATCGTCGATGCCTGCTGCGCAGCATGGAATGCTCTCATCGCTCTGCCTCAACGCATCCAGTCAATCACGCAGCGAAGTTGGGTTACAGCGGTCAACGCATAGGGCCGATGGTATGAGAGCGCTGCACGCGAGGCCGGCGACGGGTCGGCCACGCAGTTTTTTGACGCCACACCAGGAGCAACAGGTGTTTCGCTGGATCAATGGTCACGATCCGCGCCAGTATGGCCTGGACTTTGGATTGTGGGCGCGGTCGGTGGTGGCCGAGCTGATCGAGCTCAAATTCGCCATTCGGCTTGGTGTGACGGCGGTGGGAGAACTGCTCGCCAGGTTGGGACTGACACCGCAAAAGCCGCTGCAACGCAGCTTACCAGCGTGATCCTGAAGCGATTGAGGCGTGGCCGCGCGAATGCTATCCTGCCATTGCCAGACAGGCGAAAGCCTCGGGCGGTGAGGTGTATTTCTGGGATGAGTCGGGCTTTCGTGCCGATAGCGTGCACGGCAAGACCTGGGGCCAGAAGGGTCAAACGCCTGTGGTCGAACGCCCTGGCCAGCGGCAGTCGATCAGTGCGGCCTCCGCCGTGAACGCCCGGGGTGGGTTTTGGTATTGCACCTACCAGGGCGGACTGAACGCCGAAGCGTTTGTCTCGCTGCTACGGCGCATGATGCGGCGTCGTTCAAAGCCGGTCCACTTGGTGCTCGACGGTCTCCCCGCGCACAGGACCACACTGGTGAAGGCCTATGTTGCCTCCACGAAGGGAATGCTGACCCTGCATTTCTCCCTGGCTACGCGCCTGAACTGAACCCCGATGAACTGGTCTGGAGCCACATGAAACGCACCGGGGTAGCAAGAGCACCGCTGCGGCGAGGCGAAAAGCTGCAGGCGAAGATCGAGGCGCAACTCAGCGCCATCAAGCGCATACCTCAGTTGATACGGTCATTCTTCAAGGCACCAAGTGTCTCCTATATTACCGACTGCTGAGTAAGTGTTTCTCGCATATCGGGTGAAAGCCAATGGTAGGCTTGGTAGTACATTTCGGGGAAAGGTCCGTCGATGGGCGCTCCCCGAAAAAATCCGGCGTCACCCCAAACCGGACGGTCGCTGCTTCGGACGTCGGCGCGTCAACGTGGATGCGGTGCTCACCGTACACGCTGCGCCCCAGGTGGGTATCGACTGGTGCGATCTTCCTCGCGCAATCACGGCAGCTACCACCCTCGATGACGATGCGCCCGCCCAGCGCAAACGGTATGACGTGCTCGTCTCGCAATCCTTCTTTGCCGCCGTCGGAACCGCAATATATGCAGCGCCCATAGCCGGGCAGGCGTTTTGATCGTACCTTTTCCCATTCCATCGCAAGTTGCCACCGTGTCCACCGGGTCATGTTGCCGGGCAATCTCCCCGCCCTTCAAGCGATCCTAGGACACCGTTCAGCGACCAACTTGCGGTCTAACCGGCCTGTTCAGAAATCCCCCTCGCTGAAAGCCTGCTTTCAACCGTGGTTTCCACCCCGCGCTGTCCGTATCCAGAACCATCTGTTTCGTTGCCAGCACGAAATCGGTCCGTTGATCGCGGTCGCCGAGTTCTTGGCGCCTCGCCCGGCGCGTCCGGACCGCGAAGCACTCAGCACGGAGTTGCAATCGGACCCTGCCAGGAGCGCAGCAACCGGCCACCTGCTGCCACTGCCTGAGGCAAAACTAACATTGACAGAAAGCCAAACTAACACCATATCGCCACCATGAACACCACATCCCAGCCATCCAACCCCGCCCTCCAGTTCGCCAGGGACACCTACTACCAGGTCGTCCACACCCTCCGCGGCTTGCTCCCGCCACCGGTCACCGACACACCGGAGGACCTCGCCCGCCGCGACAATGCCGCCATCGCCCACGTGGCCTCGCTGCTCCCCGCCAATGCCGACGAGGCCCACCTCGCCTCCCAGCACGTCGCCGCCAACGCCTACGCGATGGACTGCCTGCGGGTAGCCCGCGAATACGCCACGGCGGATCACTCGTTCTTCCTGAGATGCAACGCCTGGGCCGTCAGCATGATGCGCCAGTCGCGCTCGGCGAGGGCGCTGCTGCTCCGCGTTCAGGCCGAGCGCCGTACGCGCGAGGCGGACCACGCCGCCGCCGACCGCGCCGCCTGGACCGAGCACTGCGCCATCGAGCTGATGACCGACGCGCTGGGCACCGCGGCAACCGCGGAACCGCCTCCGCAAAAGCCGACCGAAGAGCCCGTGGCCGACCCGATCGCCGAGGCAGAGCAATACGCGATCATCTACCCGCAGCGCGCCGCCCGCATCCGTGTCCTCGGCGGCCTGCCCCAGCCCCTCGACTTCGGCCCGCCCTCGCCGGAACTGGTGCACGCCATCATCACCGGCAACTCCCCAACCCTACGAGCCCTCGACAGCCAAGCCGCGGCCTAGGCTGAATCGAACGACCCACGAAGCCGCCTAATCGCCTGATCGTCACGCCAACGAAGGTCGGCATCCACGTCTTCCGTTGTCCCGTGTCGCAATCACGCGCACTGGCACCGCGCCCAGCTGCGCCAAACCATCAACCTCGCCCCGCCGCCGCTCACCCCACTTCGTCACCGCGCCACACCCCAGCCGCGTCATGGCGTCATGCTCCCGGGGCGCTTCATAGCGTCATGCCGACGAAGGTCGGCATCCACGTCTTCTCTTCTCCTGTGTGCCGACGCGGACCGGAGGCCTGGCGCGCCGCCTCTCACCCCACGCGCCAACGTCTCCCACACCGGGACACGAGACGCCGATGAGACATCTCAGCGGTAGAACTCGACCTTCGCCTCGCGGAACCACAGGAAATTCGCCGGCGCCGCCGAGATCGGCCCGTTGATCGCGAACACCGCGACCTCGAACCGCTCGCCCACCTCGACCGTATCACGCAGCACCAGCCGGTTGGGCATGTTGAACCCCTGGATCGCCGCTGGGCTCGGCCGCCCCGCCGCGCGCGGCATCTCGCCGTTCACCCAGACCTCCGCGTAATCATCGACGTTCACCGTCAGCACCGTCTTCGCCCCCGCCGTCGCGAAGCCCGTGACACTCGCCGGGATCGTCAGTGTCGCGCGGAACCAGAAGAACGACACCATGCCGCCGCCGCGCTTGGCACCCAGCTCCGTCGGCGGAACCTCCGGCCAATCCGAATCATCGAACCCGCGCAGCTCCGCATGCGGATCAACATCGTATGTCGTCTTGAACTCCGCCATGGCGTCAGACAGCGCGGGACATTCGACCAGCTTTGCCTCCTTCGCCTTCCACCGCGCGCCAAATGCCGCCGAGCCCTCGACGGTCATCAGATCGACCACATGCGCCGGCGGTATCAGAGGCGCGATCGGCGGCTGCGGCATGAGCAGCGGTGGCATCGCCGGCGGTGCAGAAGCCGTCGGCCTGACATACACTTTCGCAGGCATTCTCCTATCCTCCCCCAAACGCCGGTTCAGCCGGGCGGCGCAACCGAAAGCCGGCCCACCACCTTGTGCTTCTCGATCAGCCCGGCGACGAGACCGGACTTCTTCGCCTCCTCGACGAAGTCGCGCAGGAACGCAGCACCGGCCGCATTGGAGCGCGCGGTGCCCACCGCCTGCTGCACCGCGGTGAACTGGCCATCCAGGATGCGCGCGCCCGGCATCTTCTGGATGTCGCCCAACAGGCCAGGCCGCAATCCCGCCAGCGCGTCAAGCTTGTCGCGCACGAACTTCTCCGTGGCGCTCGCCAGGCTGTCGGAGCGCACGAGTTCGGCGTGCTTGATGTTTCGCTCGAGCCAAAGGTCGTACGCACTGCGCGCGGTCACCGCGATGCGCATGCCCGGCCGATCCACCTCGGCGATGCTCTGGATCGGCGAGCCCGCGGGAACCAGATACGTCGCCTCGATCTCCACGTACGCCGCGGTGAACGCGATCTTCTCCGCCCGCGCCGGCTCGGCGCCGATCAGCCCGATGTCCCACGCATCGCTGCCGACCGCGTCCGCCAGTTCGCCAGGCTTGGGAAACGGCACGTATTTCACCGGCACACCCAGCCGGTCGGCAATCGCGCGCGCCATGTCAGGCGAGACACCATCCGGATCACCGGACGGAGTCCGACCGGTGACCAGCAGGAAGTTGCTCATGTTGATGGCGGCGCGCAGCACGCCATGCGGGGCAAGTTCAGCGACAATCGATTGAGACATGAGGGCGGCTTCCAGGACGTTGATGCAGCGACAGTGTATTTGCGGCTTCCCGCCGCCGGCAAGGCGCCCCTATTCCAACGCCAGACCCTGCGCATGCCAGCCGTCCGTGCCACCGCGCAGCACGGCGACGTCGCTCACGCCGGCGGCGAGCAGTTCAGTCGCGGCGCGTGCCGAGCGACGGTCGGTCTTGCATACCAGCACGATGGATTGCCGACGTGCCGCAAGCTCGCCAGTCCAGCCAGCAAGACTACCGAGCGGCACGTTGATCGCACCAGGCAGATGGCCGGGCGGTGCGATGAACTCCTCGGGCTGTCGCACATCGACCAGCAGCACGCCGTCGCCCGCGAGCCGACGCTGCAGTTCTGCGACCTCGATCCATGCCGGCTCCGCCGCGCGGTGACCGAACAAACGAGAGAACAGTGACGTCACCCTGCCACGATCTCCGCCAGCGCCTTGCCGACATCGGCGGTGCCCGCCTGTCCGCCCATGTCGCGCGTCTTCGGTCCGCTCTCCCGCAGCAGCGACTCGATCGCGGCGATTATGGTCTGTGCGGCCGCCGCCTCGCCAAGATGTTCCAGCATCAACGCCGCCGACCAGACCTGGCCGATCGGATTGCAGATGAACTTTCCTGCGATGTCGGGCGCCGAACCGTGCACCGGCTCGAACATCGATGGGAACTTACCCTCGGGATTGATGTTGGCGGAGGGCGCAATGCCGATTGATCCCGCCACCGCAGGACCGAGATCGCTCAGGATGTCGCCGAACAGGTTGGAACCAACCACCACGTCGAACCAGTCGGGATGCTGCACGAAGTGCGCGCACAGTATGTCGATGTGGTACTGGTCAATGCGGATGTCGGGATACGACTTGCCCATCAATGCAAACCGCTCGTCCCAGTACGGCATGGTGAACGTGATGCCATTCGACTTGGTGGCCGAGGTCAGGTGCTTCTTCGGCCGTGTGCGCGCCAGCTCGAATGCATATTTGAGGATGCGATCGACACCATGACGGGTAAGCACGCTCTGCTGGCTGACGAACTCGCGGTCGGTACCCTCGAACATGCGCCCGCCGACCGACGAGTACTCGCCCTCGGTGTTCTCGCGCACCACGTAGAAGTCGATATCGGCCTCGGTGCGTCCGGCCAGCGGCGTCCGCACGCCAGGCATCAGCTTGCACGGCCGCAGGTTCACATACTGGTCGAAGCCGCGGCGGATCGGGATCAGCAGGCCCCACAGCGAGACGTGGTCCGGCACGTCCGGCCACCCCACCGCGCCAAGCAGGATCGAGTCCGACTGCGCCAGCCGCTCCATGCCATCCGGCGGCATCATCGCGCCGGTCTTCTTGTAGGTCTCGCAGGACCAGTCGTAATGCGCGAACTCCAGGCCGAAACCATATCGGCGGGATGCGGCATCGAGCACCTTCAGCGCCTCCGGCACCGTCTCCTTGCCGATCCCGTCACCCGGCACCACTGCAATCCTGTGGGTCTTCGCCATGGACTATCTCCTTCGCTGGTGATGAGTTATCAGCGATCCGTGATGGGTGCGAGGGGGAGCGGCGACATGGCCAGACAGGCGCAGGCAATGCCGAATTCAGCCACCAGCGACTGGGACCGCGACGCCGCGCTGACCACCGCGCGCATCCTGCTGGAGATCGAGGCGATCAACTTCCGCCCGGACGAGCCGTACACCTTCACCTCCGGCTGGAAGTCGCCGGTCTACATCGACTGCCGCCGCATCATCTTCTTCCCGCGCGCGCGGACCAAGATCTGCGAGCTGAGCGTCGAGAAGATCCACCGCCATATCGGCTACGAGACGATCGAGGCGGTGGCCGGCGGCGAAACGGCCGGCATCCCGTTCGCCGCCTGGATCGCCGACCGGATGTCCACGCCGATGGCATATGTGCGCAAGCAGGCCAAGGGCTTCGGCCGCAACGCGCTGATCGAGGGCGACGTGCCGGAGGGCAAGCGCACCCTGCTGGTGGAGGACCTCACCACCGACGGCCAGTCGAAGATCCGCTTCGCGCAGGCGCTGCGCGACGCCGGCGCCATCGTCAACCACACCTTCGTCGTGTTCTTCTACGGCGTGTTCCCCGGCGCGTTCGAGACGCTCGCTCGGATGGACATCGCCCTGCACCATCTGTGCACCTGGTGGGACGTGTTGGAGGCCTGCAAGGACCGGCCGTACTTCGCCGAGCCGGCGCTGGCCGAGGTCCGGCGGTTTCTGGAGAACCCGGTCGCGTGGTCGGCCGCGCATGGCGGCATCGCATCGCCCGAGGAGGCGATGGCGCGCAAGGCCGCAGCGGACGCGTAAACCCAACACACATTTGGCTGACGGGGAGAATGACTGGCATGCGCACGGCGTTGCTGCTGGCTCTCGTTGCGTTGCTCATTGGCCGCATGCCGGCGCATGCGCAGGATGCAGCCACGTGGCCGCACACCGTCACAACCCCGAACGGCGCCACGGTGGTGGTGTATCAGCCGCAGGCCATCTCCTGGCCCGATCAGAAAACCTTGGCCGCGCGAATGGCTCTCGCCATCACCCCGCCAGGCTCGAAGACACCGGTCCTCGGCACCATTGAGCTTTCCTTCGCCACGACGACCGACAACGCCACGCATCTGGTCACCCTCGCTGATGCCAAACTGACATCGTCGCACTTCCCGTCGCTCGACACCGCGCGGGCGCAACAGGTCAATGACCGGATCGCGGCCGCGCTGCCGAGCTTGCAACTCAAGCAGGTGCCGTTCGATGCCATCGCCCTCAGCCTGAAAGAGCTGCCGCAGACAGTGCAGCCGGTGGCGGTCAACAACGATCCGCCGACCATCTTCCATACTGACCGCCCGGCGAGTCTCGTGGTGTTCGACGGCGAGCCGGTGTTGGCGCAGGCCGGCAACAGCGGGATCAAGTACGCCGTCAATACCAACTGGGACGTGTTCTTCGATCCCGCCGGCAATGGCACCTGGTATCTGCTGAACAACGGCATATGGCTCGCGGCACCAGCCGCCACCGGTGCCTACAAACCGGTAAGCCGGCTGCCGGCTGCCTTCACAAAACTGCCGGCCGACGCCAACTTCGCCGATGCCCGCAAGGCGATGCCCGCCAGGCCGGTCGCTGCGGCTCAGGTCCCGAGCATCTTCGTCAGCACCAGGCCAGCCGAGATCATCGTCACCGACGGCGCGATACAGTTAGCCGCAATTCCCGGCACCGGCCTGCAATACGTGAAGAACACGGCGAGCGATCTGTTCTTCGACCAGGCGCAAGGCAGGTTCTACTACCTGACCTCGGGCCGCTGGTTTGCCGCACCTGGTCTCGACGGCCCATGGACCTTCGCCTCGAATGACCTGCCGCCGGACTTCGCCCTGATCCCGCCGGACAGCGAGCGCGGCCACGTGCTGGCGTCGGTGCCGGGCACGTCGCAGGCGCAGCTTGCCGTGCTGAAGGCGCAGATCCCGCAACAGGCGACATTGAAGCGGGCCGATGCGAAGCTGACCGTCAGCTTCGCCGGCACGCCGGAGTTCAGGCCCATCCCCGGCACCGATCTGGCCTATGCGGTCAACACCGCGTTCGAAGTGATCGAAACGGGCGGCAAGTACTATGTCTGCTATCAGGGCGCCTGGTTTGTCGGCGCAACGCCCAATGGTCCATGGGCTTTGGCCGACAGCGTGCCGGCGGCGGTTCACAGCATCCCGCCGAGCAGCCCGCTGTACAACGTCAGCTACGTGAACATTTACGGAGCGACGGCGGAAACGGTCACCTACGGCTACACCGCCGGCTATACGATGGGATATGTCGCGGCCGGTGTCATGGTCTACGGGACCGGCTATTACTATCCGCCCTACGTCGTGCCGGGCGTGGTGCCGGTCTACTATCCATACCCGTATTCCTATGCAGGCAGCGTCTGGTACAACCCCGCCAGCGGCGCGTGGGCGCGTGGCGGCACCGTATACGGCCCGTATGGCGGCGCGCTCACCGCGGGTGGCGCGTACAATCCGGCGACCGGTGCCTGGGCGCATGGCGCCGCGGTATATGGGCCATATGGCGGTGCCGGCGCCTGGTCGGCCTACAACCCCACTACCGGCACGTACGCACACGGCAGCGCCGCCTGGGGCCCGAATGGTCGCACCGCCAACGCCAGCTTCTCCAACCCACGCTATGGCGTGTCGGGCAGCACGACGCAGAATGCCAACGCCTATTCGCGCTGGGGCTCCAGCACGATCAGCGGCCCCGACCGCACCGTCAACACGGCGAGCGCCAGCAACGCGCGCGGCTCGGCTGGAGCGATCAGCTCCAGCACCGGTGCCGCGGCCGCCGGCGTGCACACCAGGACAGGCAACAACGCGGCGGTCGGGCGCACCGCCAGCGGCAACGTGTATGCTGGCGCCGACGGCAACGCCTACAAGCACACCGACAGCGGCTGGTCGAAGTGGGACAACGGCGGCTGGCAGCCGGCCAAGACGTCGACGGACTCGCGCTCGGCTTCGACAGCGAACCGGCAGCCGCTGAACACCGGCAGCTACCAGCAGCTGGACCAGGACCGCTTCGCACGGTCGCAAGGCGCATGGGGAGGACGGCAGTTCGAGGCGCCGGAAGGGCGCTACTTCGGCGGTGGCGGACGATTCAGGCGCTGAACACGGGCTGCTTCATCATTCATTAATCGGCGGCCCGCTATCGAGGCTCCCCGCGCAGCCGAAGGCCGCCATGGCGACGATCATCTCGACCATCACCAGCACCGGCATCACGCTCAGCCAGAGCGACAATCCGGTCTCGGTGACCGGCACGATCACGCCGACGAGCGGTATCGCGCTCTATGGTCCGGGTGACGGAACCAACACCTGGAACATCCAAAATGCTGGCCTGATCAGCGCCAGCGACACGTCGAGTGGCTACGGCATTCAGTTGGGGGGTACCAGCGCCGCCGTCGTCGCCGGAGTCGTCACCAATCAGGCCGGAGGCACGATCAGCGGCGGCCACTTTGGCTTATATGTCAACGGAAACGGCTCGGTCACCAACGCGAGCGGCGGCACGATCAATTCGCAAAAGTTCGGCGTCGACATCCACGGCGTGGGCATCGTCTCCAATGCGAGCAATGGGACCATCAGTGGCACCTCAATCGCTGTCTACGTCTATGGCGCCGGGCCGGGCGGCGATCAGTCCGGTGTTCAGATCTATAACGCCGGGACGCTGATCGGCTCTGACGGCGCCGAGGAACGTAACGGCGGTTC
This sequence comes from uncultured Alphaproteobacteria bacterium, assembly GCA_963799415.1. Lineage (GTDB taxonomy): Bacteria > Pseudomonadota > Alphaproteobacteria > Acetobacterales > Acetobacteraceae > JAMXLO01. Next base: position 457,658 of record CAWCXI010000034.1, read on the forward strand.
GGTCACCAACATCGCCGGCGGCACGATTGATGGTCTAGGGAAGTATGGCATCCTCCTCGCCGGGCCAGGCACCGTCGTCAATGCAGGGATGGTCAGTGGAGGGACCTACGGGGCGGCGTACACTGGAGTAGTTTATGCCGCCGTCGACCTGGTCGAGGGTGGATCCGTCGTCAATCAAGCCGGCGGCACGATTTCCGGTTATAACGGTGTATACATCGGTGGCGGCATTGGCGGTTTTGGCGGCACGCTCACCAATGCGGGCACGGTGATCGCCACCGGCTCGACCGCGAGTGCGGTAACCTTCGGCAAGTATGCGAACAACTACAGGCTGATCGTCGATCCTGGTGCCGTGTTCGTCGGCGACGTCAAGGGCGCCGGCGGCGTGCTGGAACTGGCGAGCGGCAGCAGCGCCGGCTCGCTGTCCGGCATCGGCACCAGCATCACCAATTTCACCAGCCTGGAGTTCGAGAGCGGATCGCAATGGAGCGTATCTGGCAACGCCACCGGCCTGACAGCCATGAGTGCGATCACCGGCTTCACCGCCCACGACACCATCGACCTCACCGGCTTCGCCGCCGCCAGTGAAAGCTTCGGGAACTACGCGCTGACGCTGACCAACACCGCGGGCGTGTCGACGGTGCTGAACTTCCCGGACCAGCCGAGCATCTATTACTTCGCATTCGCCCCGGACGGCCACGGCGGTACAGACATCGCGGGGGCAGGCAGCGGACAGACCTTGGCCTGGGCTGGTGGCAGCGGCGACTGGAACGACGCGAGCCAATGGTTGCCGCAATCCGTGCCTACCGGCTTCGATACCGCCACCATCGCCAACCCCGGCAGCGTGACGATCGCCGCCGCCGCGAACAATGCCGTGGCGAACGTGACCATCGGCTCCGGCGATACGCTGGCGGTCGACGGCTCGCTGGTGGTCACCGGCACGGCCGCCATCGACGCCGGCGGCACGCTGATCGACAATGGAACGCTGAGCGCGGCGGCGATCGTAGACAACGGGCTGCTGACCTTCACCGGTATCCAACGGATTGACAGCACGCCGCTCAGTCTCGGCGGCACGCTGGCGGTGCAGGACGCCGGCACGCTGATCCTCGGCACAGGTGAGACCATCACCCAGATCGGTCTATACGCGACGATCGGCAGCAGCGGCCCGGGCGGCGAGAGCATCCTCAACCAGGGTACCATCGACGCCAACAGCAGCGGGGGCTCGCTCGCGATCGTGCCGCTGAGCTTCACCAACGTCGGCACCATCGACGCCAGCGGCGAGACGCTGACGATCGGCTACGACAATAACGGAGTGCGTAGTTCCTGGAACAACAACTCCGGTAGGATCGCGAATGCGACCTCGCTCGTGCTGGACGGCTCGGTCACCACCGACAATCTCGGTGCAATCATCAATGCAGGCGGCATCACCGAGGCCGGCCTGCTCAACAATACCGGCGAAACCCTGGCGGTCGGCAGCAGCGGCACGCTGCTCACCACGATCAGCCTGATCAGCACTGGCACTGTCAGCGGCGGCACCATCGTCGATGGCATCGGCGACGGCTTCGCATTCCAAGGCGGCACGCTCGACGGCGTGACCTACGAAGGACCGCTCGACCTGATAAACCCGGGCGATGGGTTGACCATCACCAAAGAGCTGATCGTGACGGGAACAGGCGGTTCCTTACATGGCACGATCGATCTGACCGGCGCCGCTGCGACGCTGGACCTCGGCGCGACGCAGCCACTCGACAACGTCACGCTGAACATCGGCAATGCCAGCGCCGTCAGTGCCGACGGTGACGTGCTCAGCGCCGACCAGGGCGGCACGGTCACTCTCGGCCAGAATGCCAGCATCGACACCCTTGGCGTGTTCGCCACATTGCTCGCCGAGGCAGGCACCACGCTGGATCTCGTCGGCACGCTGACCGCGCTCAATGGCGACACTGTCATCCTCGCCGACAGCGGGGGCGGCACGTTCAGCAATGACGGCACGATCGCCGTCAACGGCGGCACAGTCGACGTCAAAACGACCCTCGCCGGTCTCGGTCCGAGCGGCACGATCGACGTCAGCAATGGCGGCGTGGTGGATGTCTCCGCGGCGGTCGCCGCCGATCAGACGCTCGCCTTTGCCGATGCGTCCGGTCTGCTGCAACTGAACGATCCCGCCAGCTTCGCCGGCACGATAACCGGTTTCGACCTGGGTTCGATCATCGATCTCACCAACTTTATCGGCACCGTCACAAGCTTTGCCAACAACGTGCTGACACTGACCGGCGGCATCAAACTCAACATCCAGGGACCGTTCAACCCGAACGAGTTCGTGCTCACCCAAGTCGGCAATGACACCGACATCACCTTTGCACCCGCACCGGGGACCTTTAACTGGACCGGTGGCACCGGCAACTGGGATGTGTCGTCTGCCTGGGACCTCGGCTCCGTGCCGACCGCCCTCGATAGCGCGACCATCGCACAGGCAGGCACCAACACGATCACGATCGATCAGCCCGAGACAATCGACACGCTGACACTGAACGGCACCAACGACACGGTTTCAGTCGCGGTCGGCGGATTTCTCCATGCCGGGGCGGTCACAATCACCGCCGGCACGCTCGCGGTCATCGACAGTATCGCAGCCTCGCAGATCACCGACGACGGTGTGCTCAACATCGTAGGCTCCCATGCGCTCGACAGCACGCCGCTGTCCCTGGGCGGCACCCTCCTGGTGTCGCCGTCCCCGTTCGATGAGACGGCCACGCTGACGCTGGGTACCGGCGAAATCGTCACCCAGGACGGCGCCAATGCGCTGATCTCCAGCAGCGGCAACACCGCGAATGAGGTCCTCAACCTGGGCACCATCGACGCCGGTTTCGCCGGCGGCGGCATGACGATAGCCCCGCAGAACTTCGTCAACCAGCGCACCATCGACGCCAACGGCGAGACATTGACCATCGGCTACGACAGCAACGGCACGCTGGGATCCTGGAGCAACGACGGCGGCATCATCGAGTTGTCGGGCAACGCCGCACTGGTGCTCGACGGCTCGCTCGCCAGCGGCAATATCGGCTTGATCACGGGCGCAAGCGGCGTCACCGAGATCGGCCTGCTGGACAATACCGGTGTCGCGCTGGACGTGGGCGCAGGAGCCCAACTCGGCACGGTGACTCTTGCAAGCGGCGGAGTGGTCAGCGGCGGCACGCTCGTCGACCAGGGCAGCGGCTTCGTATTCAGCGGTGGCATGCTCAACGACGTGACCTACCAGGGGTCGCTCGAGTTGGCGGACCCGGGTGAGCAGGCAATCATCAGCGACGGGCTGATCGTGACCGGAACCGGCGGTTCCTTACCCGGCACGATCGATCTGACCGGTGATGGCGCGTCGCTGGACTTCACGACAACCGAGACGCTCGACGACGTGACGGTGAACATCGGCAATACGGCGAACGCCGATGTGCTGCAAGCAAGTTTCAACGGTGGCTCGCTCGTCATCAGTCAGGCTGCCACGATCGTCAGTGCCGATACTGGCGCGCTTGCCACGCTCACTGCCGGCAGCGGCGCCGCACTCGATCTCGACGGAACGCTGGAAGCGATCGGCAGGGGCGGCACCTTCACCCTCGGCGACACCGGCGGCACCTTCATCAACGACGGCTCGATCATCGTTGGCAATGACGACACGCTGGACGCCGCCACCGCGATCACCGCCGGTCCAGGCAATGGCACGATCGATGTCGGTAGTGGCGGTGTTGCGGATTTCGCCGGCACCGTGGCCGCCGCCGAGGCACTGGTTTTCACCGACGCCACCGGCATCCTGCGGCTGCACCAGCCCACCAGCTTTGCCGCGACGATCGACAGCTTCGCCAATGGCAACACGATCGATCTCGGCAACACCACGGCAGACGCCGCTGTGTGGTCGGGTGGCACGCTGACGATCACCAATGGCGGCAGCATGATAGCCGCGCTGTCGCTGGCGGGTGACTACACCGACAATCCATTCATCGTGACAACCGACGGCGCCGACGCACTCGTGACGGTCACCGCCACCTGCTATGCCGCCGGCACGCGCATCCTGACGCCGCGCGGCGAGATCGCCGTCGAGCGTCTGCGCGAGGGCGACCTGGTGCAGACCATTTCGGGCCGCACGCAGCCGATAGACTGGATCGGCCACCGGCGCGTCGATTTCCGCTGCCATCCGAACCGTCATCGCGTCCTGCCCGTGCGCATCGCCGCGCACGCGTTCGGTCCGAACCAGCCGCGGCGCGAGCTGCTGCTGTCACCCGATCACGCGGTGTTCGTCGAGGATGTGCTGATCCCGATCCGCCACCTGATCAACGGCACCACGATTGCGCAGATCGAGCGCCGTGCGATCACCTACTACCATATCGAGCTGCCGCGTCACGATGTGCTGCTGGCCAACGGCATGCCCGCGGAGAGCTACCTCGAGGCCGGCGCGCGCGACGCTTTCGCCAATTGCGGCGGCGTTATCCAACTGCATCCCGACTTCACGCCGCCGCTCGACCACTACGCGATGCTGTGGGAAGAACTTGGCTACGCGCCCCTGGTGGTCACCGGCGACGCACTCGAGCGGGCGCGCGAGGCGCTCGCCAGACAGGCGCACGATTACTCCAGATTGCCCAGGTCCCGCGGCGCCTCGAGCAGAAGGTCGGCGCCCGCCGCCTGAAGCTCGTCGCGGCTGCCGTAGCCCCACAGCACGCCGACCGCACGCAGCCCGTTGGCACGCGCGCCGATCATGTCATGCGAGCGGTCTCCGACCATGATGGTATCGTTCGGCTCCAGGTTCTCGCGGTGCAGCACGGCGGCGATCAACCGTGTCTTGTCGTCGAGATTGCCGCCCGGTTCCGTGCCATAAACGCCGCATATCTCGTCGGCAAACGTCAGCGCACCGACCATGCGCGAGGCGAACACCGTGCGCTTCGAGGTGGCGACGAAGCACCGGGCGTCGCTCGACAGACGCCGCACGGCTTCCGCGATCCCCGGATAGACCGTCGCCATATGCAACCCGATCTCGCCATAGTGCGCGCGATACGCCGTGATGCCAGCGTCGACACGATCATCGCCATAGCGCGCCAGCACGCGTGCGATCACCTGCGGCAGCGGCGGGCCAATGAAGGGAGTGATGTCGAAGGCGGGATCGGGAGTGTGTCCGAGGGCTTGCAGCGCCGCCTCGCAGCTCGCTGCGATGCCGGGCCGCGAATCGATCAGCGTGCCGTCGAGATCCAGCAGGATCGTCCGCCGCCTCGCGCTCATGAGCGTGCACCGACGCTCCGGTGCGGCAGATCCAGCAGCAGCATCGAATGGTCCGACAATCCCGCCAACCGCTCCTCATGCGAATAGCGGATGACGCCGGCACGCGCAGCGAGGCTCGCCGACAGGAACGCATGGTCGATGCGGAAGCCGTTGCCGCGATGGCTGTGCCAGGAGAACTCGCGCCCCTCCGGATAGCGATGCCGCCACAGGTCACGGAAGCCGATCGCGTCCATGCTGTCCATGAAACGCGCGGTCGCATCGATCGCGCCGGGCTCATCGACAAAGGCGCGGCACGTGTTGAAGTCGCCGATCGCCAGTGCGTCGCCCGCGTTGCGCAAAGCGAACGCATCGACCAGCGTCTGCCAGTACGGCACCTTCCTCAGCAGGTTCGGCATATATACGCCGGTCAGGCGCAGCGGGCCGAGATCGACATCGACCAGGCGCCACGGCTCCTCGACACGCACGCAGACCGGACCAAGTTCCACGAACCGCCGCCGCGCCGCGATCAGCACACCGGTGCGCTGCGGTGGCGGCAGGAGCTTCGTCACGTGCCGATAACCGCCCGCAACCAGCGCCACCCGCAGTCGCTCGGCTAAATCACCGCCGCGATATTCCGACAGGATCAGCACGTCGGCATCATGGCGCATGATCGCATCCATGATGCCGGCCAGCCGAGATCCGCCGCCCTGGCGGATGTTCCAGGCGAGCAGCCGCACGCAGCGTCAGTCGGTGACGTATTCGCAGCGGAACCCGTTGCCCCAGCGCTTGATGTGGCCGCGTGACGGCGACGGGAAGTGTGCGAAGCAGCACAGCGTACTGGTGTCGCAGTAGGTCTCGAGGAACTTGCGCCGTGTATCCGCGCCCTGCTGCGGGTCGTAGTCCACGCGCATCGCCAGCTCCGGATAGCGCGCCTGGAGCGGTGTATGGATCAGGTCGCCGGTGATCACCGCATCCTTGCCGGCACGGCCGAGCGCGACAGCATAGTGGTCGATTGTGTGGCCTGGCGTTGGCAGCAGAGCCACAGTGTCGTCCAGCGAATGATCGCTGGTGATCAGGTCGCAGCGCTTCGCCTCGACGATCGGGATCACGCTGTCCACGATCGGCGGCAGCGTGGTCTTGTCGTTCTCCGCCAGCCAGTAGTCCAGCTCGGTCTTGGAGAACAGGTAGCGCGCCTTCGGGAAGGTCGGCACCCAGCGGCCGTTCTCCAGCCTGGTGTTCCAACCGACGTGGTCCACATGAAGATGCGTGCACATCACGAAGTCGATGTCATTCACCGTCAGCCCGGCCGCCGCCAGGCCGCGCATGAAGGCGTCATCCTTCTTCTTATGCCATAGCGGACGCGCCTCACGGTCCTTGTCGTTGCCGATGCAACTATCGACCAGGATGTTGTGGCGCCCGGTCTGCACGATGTAGGACTGGAAGCACAGCACCAGGTTGTCCTGCGGATCAAGTGCGGCGGGCGCGAGCCACGAACGGTTCTCCGCCAGCACCTCGGGCTTCAGTTGGGGGAGGAATTCCAGGGCGGGGGTGAAGCCGCATTCCATCTCGACGATCCGATGGATCGTCATGTCGCCGACGCGGAATGTGTGGGCCATGGGTGCCTCCTTGGGGCTCGCTCGCTTGGATGGTTCGTCGGGATGATGTTAGCTAGCCGCCTCGCCCGCGACAAATCCCTGCCTGGGAGGCTCCGATGAACGACGCGACCACAGTGGCCCTGAGCCCGGAGACCGTGCTGCAACATATGAAGCAGAACGGCGTCACCGACGTTGTCTGGCTGCCGGACAGCGAGACCAACTGGCTCTATCTGCTGATGCAGGCAGAGCCGTCGTTGCGGCTGATCGGCGTGACGCGGGAGGGGCACGCGTGCTCCATCGCCGCTGGTCTGCATGCGGGCGGGCGGAAACCGCTGATCCTGATCCAGAACACCGGAATGATGGAGTCCGGTGATTCGATCCGCGGCTGGCTGCTCGGGATGAACGTGCCGGTCGTGCTGATGGTGGGCTACCGCGGCTGGACGCGTCACGGTGTCAACACCGACACGGCTGCGACCTATACCGAGCGGTTCCTGATGGCGTTCGGCATCAACTACTACCTGGTGGAGAGCGATGCCGATGCGCCGCGCATCTCGATCGCATTCGAGGAGGCGCAGCGCACGCAACGGCCGGTGGTGGTGCTGGTCGGTGACGAGTACCACGGCTTCAACCGGTAAGGGCACGCATCATGATGCACACGGCCGAACTGCTGAACGTCTTTGCGGAACACCGCGGCGACGCGATCGTCGTGCCGGGACGCGGCGGGCGCCATTGGGTGAAGCTCACCGCGCGCGAGACGCTCGACGTGCCACTCGGTGATCCGGCGATGGGCGGCCATGCCGGCTTCGCGCTCGGCCTGGCGCTGGCGCAGCCCGAGCGACGCGTGGTGCTGTTTGACTCCGAAGGCGATATCCTGATGAGCCTCGGCATGCTGGCGACGATAGCCGAGCAGGCGCCGACGAACTTTTATCACTTCGTGCTGGACAATGAGTGTTATGCGACGACCGGCGGACAGCCTGTGCCGAACGCGAAGGCCGTCGCCTATGACGTGCTGGCGCGCGGTGCCGGGTACCCGAGTGCCTTCGCCTTCGCCGAACTCGCGGAATTCAGTCAGAACCTGCCGAAGATTTTGACACAGCCGGGACCGGTGTTTGTCGCGCTGAAGGTGCTGCCAGAAGTCGAGAACACGCCGATCGGACGACGCTCGCGCTGGCAGACGCGCACGCGGGACAAGGTGATGGAGGACCTGCGTGTGGAACTGGGAATCCGGGCAGCATCATGACACAGATCACACGTCGGGGAGTTTTGGCACTTGGCAGCGCGGCTGCGATGGCGCGCAGCGCACATGCCGATGGTGGCAAGCGCTTCGTCACCGCGAACAACAGCGGCTACGATACGCTCGATCCGCATGTCGTGTTCGACATCGGCCGCATCGGCTCGCGACTGAACATGTACGACTGCCTGGTGCGCTGGGTGGACAATCCGCCCAAGCTGGCAATGTGGCTCGCCGACAAGATCGACATCGCACCTGACGGGGTCACCTATACGGTCGCGATGAAGCAGGGCGCGAAATTCCACGACGGCAGCCCGATCACCGCTGACGATGTGGTGTTCTCGATGGAGCGCATCCTGGCGATGAAGCAGGGTGCCTTCGGGCTGTTCAAAGGCGTGATCGATCCAGGGAAGGCCAAGGCGCTCGACGCGCACACCGTGCAGTTCACGCTCAACCAGCCCTATGCGGTGTTCAATTCGACGCTGTCCGAACTCTGGGTGGTAAACAGCAAGCTGCTGCGCGAGCACGACAAGTCGGGCGACATGGGCGCCGGCTGGCTGGCGCGCAACGAGGCGGGCTCGGGGGGCTTCAAGCTGCGGCGCTATGATCCGGCGATCGGCTTCCAGGCCGACCGGTTCGACGAGCACTTCGCCGGTTTCGGCAAATCGAACATCACGTCCACGGAGTTTCGCGTGGTGCTGGAGACCGCGAGCCGGGCGCTCGGATTGCAGAAGGGAGAGTTCAACACCACCGACGGGTATCTGCCGCAGGACCAGATCAAGCGGTTGCGCCAGGTCGACAGCGTGCAGATCCTGGAGGCGGACTCGCTGCGCACGATGTATTTCGTCATTCACAATGCACGTCCGCCGTTGACCGACGTGAACCTGCGCAAGGCGCTGTGCTACGCGTTCGACTATGACGGGTTCATCAACAACATCCTCAGTGGCTCGGTCAGTCGGAATGCCGGCATCATTCCGGGCAACCTGTGGGGCGCCCCGAAGGATCTACAGGGCTACACCTACGACCTCGTCAAGGCGAAAGAGCATCTGGCGATGGTTAAAGCGCCGATGCGACAGTTGGAGATCGGCGTGCTGGCCGGTTTCGACCAGAGCGAGGCGGCGGCGCAGCTTTTGCAGGCTGGTGCGGCTAAGATCGGCATCGACGTCAGGCTTGCCACGGAGCCCTGGCCGGTGATTTCCGGCAAGTTCGCCGATCCCGACAAGACGCATGACTTGGTGCCGCTGTGGCGCAGCGCGTATTTTGCCGATCCGCACAATTGGACCGGGTATCTGTACAACAGTCGCAATATTGGCGCGGGTAACTCCAGCTTCTACAAGAATGCGAAGTTCGACGAGCTGACTGACAAGGCTCTGGTGCTGACGAAACAGGAAGACCGGCAGCCGTTGTACGAGGAGGCTTCGCGTATCCTGGTGGACGATGCGGCGGGTTTGTTCATCTACAATACAAGGTGGTTCGGTCCGTTCACCAAGAATGTGCACGACGTGCGTTTCTGCCCAATCGGCGATGCGCAGGACATCCGCTGGATGAGCATGACGTAGTACCATGTCATTGCGAGGAGTGCAGCGACGAAGCAAGCTCGGTCATGAGTCGGCATCCTCGAACGAGATTGCTTCCCGGATCACGTCCGGGACCGCTACGCTCCTAATAAAGAGCGCCATGAGCAGACTGTGCCGCGCGCATCAAGGGAAGACGTGGATGGCTGGCCTGCGCCGGCCATGACGGATACCGGTTTTGTCAGTTGCCAGGCGGGTGTGGAACTCGCTGCATGGACGCTAGGCGAAGTGACACGCCACCTGGCTGCCGTCGTCCAGCGCTCGCAACTGCGGCTCCTCCGCCGCACATCGCTCCGCAGCACGCGGACAGCGTGTGCGGAACCGGCAGCCAGACGGAAGATTGCCGGGACTGGGCGGCTCGCCTTCCAGCCAGAATTCGTCGGTCACGCGCCGCCCGCCAACCACCGGCACCGCGGCCAGCAGCGATTGCGTATAGGGATGGCGCGGGGCGGTGAACACCGTCTCGGTATCACCCAGCTCCACCACCTGGCCGAGATACATCACAGCGATCCGACGCGACACCAGGCGTACCACCGCAAGGTCATGGCTGATGAATACGTAGGTCAGATCGAACCGTTCGCGTAGCTCAAGAAACAGCCGCAACACCGTCGCCTGCACCGACACATCCAGCCCGGACGTCGGCTCGTCGAGGATCACCAGGGTCGGCCGCAGCATAAGAATGCGCGCCAGACCGACGCGGCGCTGCTGTCCACCGCTGATCT
>CAWCXI010000035.1:0-134238 GCA_963799415.1 uncultured Alphaproteobacteria bacterium
GACGGCATGCTGGTAATGCTGAAGCTCGGCGGCCCGCCGCTCTTGGTGGCGCTCGCTGTCGGTCTGTTGGTCGCGCTGCTCCAGGCGGTCACCCAGATCAACGAAGCAACGCTGGCCTTCGTCCCCAAGGTGTTGGCGCTATGCGCAGCACTGATGGTGCTCGGACCATTCATGCTGTCCACGCTATCGAGTTACACCCACACGCTGATGGACCGTCTGATCGTCATCGGCGGCTCATGACCAATGATGCTGCCATGCTGCTCGCCACGCTGCCGGCGTGGGCATTCGGTTTCGTGTTGGTCATGGCGCGCATCGGCTCCGCGATCGCGCTGCTGCCAGGCTTCGGCGAGTCCCATTCGCCCCCGATGGTGCGCCTCGGCCTCGCTCTCGGCGTGACCGTGCTGCTGCTGCCGGCCATCCAGCCGTCGATCCCGCCGGTGCCAGAAGTAAGCGCGCAGGCCGGCTTCATGGTCGTCGCCGAGGTTATCACCGGCCTGTGGATTGGCTGGCTGGCACGGCTCCTGGTCCTCGCGCTGGCGGTCGCCGGCCAGTTCATCGCCTACATGCTGGGCGTCGCGAACGTATTGCAGCCGGATCCCGACCTTGGCGGCCTCGCATCTCCAATCGAGCAACTGTTTGCGATGGTCGCGCCGCTCATCATTCTGATAACCGGCCTCTATGCCGTACCGCTTGCTGCGCTGGCCGGCAGTTATAAGCTCATCCCGCCGGGAACCATGCTGCCCGCGGCAGACACCGCCGAGACCGCCGTGCGCGCTGTCGCCGCGGCTTTCGCGTTGGCCCTGCAGATCGCCTCCCCCTTCCTGCTTGTCGCCATCGTGTGGCACGTCGCCACCGGCCTGCTTGCACGACTTGTCCCGCGGCTGCAGGTCTACTTCGTTGTGATGCCCGCACAGATCCTTGGCGGCATCGCATTGCTGGCTTTGCTGGCGACCTCCCTGCTGACGGCCTGGCAGGTGTCGGTCCGTGCGGGCTTTGCCAGTCTGCCAGGTATGTGATCGGCCATGGCTGGCGAATCACAGCATGAAGACCGGACTGAAGCCGCAACCGCACGACGACAGCAGAAGGCACGCGAAGAGGGCCAGGCCCCGGTCTCGCGCGAGCTGACCAACTTCGCCGGGCTGGCGGCTGTCACGTTGGCGTTGGTCATGACGGGACCTGGCGCCGTGCACGATCTGGCGCTGCGGCTCAGCATTTTCCTGGCCCGGGCACACGAACTGAAGCCCGATGCGTCGGTGGCCCGCCTCGCCGGGCTGGCCAGCTGGGATGGCGCCGCACCGTTCGTGCTGGCCTCGATGGTCGCGGGCGTCGCGGTGGTGCTGTTGCAAACGCGCTTCCTTCTTAGTGGGAAAGCGTTGCGGATTGATTTCTCGCGCATCAGCCCGAATGCCGGATTGAAGCGGTTGCTTGGGCCGGAGAACCTGGTCGAGGCAGGCAAGTCAGTGGCCAAGGTCGCCGTGCTCGCAATCGTGCTATGGCGGGTGCTGCTGGCCGATTTGCCGAGGCTGCTGGTCGCACCATTCGGCGAGCCAAACCAGCTTCTCGCCCTTGCCGCAGTTCCGGTGCTGCATGTGGTGCTGGTCGTGCTCGCCGCGCAGGCGGGGCTTGCCGTGTTGGACGTCTTCTGGGTGTACCTGCGCCACACGCGGTCGTTGCGCATGAGCCGGCACGAAATCTTGGAGGAGCAGAAGGAGACCGAGGGCGATCCGCGGGTCAAGGCGCGGGTGAAGCAGATCCGCACCTTCCGTGCACGCAAGCGCATGCTGGCGGCGGTACCCAAGGCGACCGTGGTGATCACCAATCCGACTCACTATGCCATCGCGCTGGCCTACGATCGGGCAAAGCACGCCGCGCCGCGCGTGGTGGCAAAAGGAGTTGATTTACTCGCCGCCCGAATTCGCGAGGTGGCGGAGGCGAACCGCGTGCCGGTGGTGGCCAATCCACCGCTGGCGCGGGCGCTGTTCCGCGTGGAACTGGATGCCGATATCCCGGCCGAGGACTACCAGGCGGTGGCGGAGATCATCGCGTATGTCTGGCGCCTTGCACGGCCTGTGGGGCGGCGGCACGAGACTTCTGCCGCCGAGCCATGACCCTTCGCCGGCCATGACTGAAGAAGAAAGGGGCGGACCGAAGTCCGCCCCTTGCCCAATCAGAAGTCCATGTCGCCCATGCCGCCGCCGCCCGGGGGCATGGCCGGTGCCTTCTTCTCCGGCTTCTCGGCGACCATCGCCTCGGTGGTCACCAGCAGGCCGGCAACCGACGCCGCGTCCTGCAGCGCCGTCCGCACGACCTTGGTCGGGTCGATGATGCCGGCCTTCACCAGGTCCTTGAACTCGCCGGTCTGCGCGTCAAAGCCCCAGTTGTACTCGTCCTTGTCCAGCACCTTGCCGGCGATCACCGCGCCGTCCTCGCCGGCGTTCTCGGCGATCTGCCGCAGCGGTGTCTGCACCGCCTTGCGCACGATCTCGATGCCGAAGCGCTGGTCGTCGTTGTCGGCCTTCAGCTTGGCGAGGATCAGCGACGCGCGCGCCAGTGCAACACCGCCGCCCGGCACGATGCCTTCCTCGACCGCCGCACGGGTCGCGTGCAGGCTGTCGTCCACGCGGTCCTTGCGCTCCTTCACCTCGACCTCGGTCGAGCCACCGACGCGGATCACCGCGACGCCGCCCGCGAGCTTCGCCAGCCGCTCCTGCAGCTTCTCGCGGTCGTAGTCCGAGGTGGTCTCCTCGACCTGCGCACGGATCTGGTTGCAGCGCCCGACGATGTCCTGCTTCTTGCCGCCGCCCTCGACGATGGTGGTGTTCTCCTTCTCGATGAGCACCTTCTTCGCCTTGCCGAGGTCGTTCAGCTTGACGTTCTCGAGCTTGATGCCGAGGTCTTCGCTGATCACGGTGCCGCCGGTGAGGATCGCGATGTCCTCGAGCATCGCCTTGCGGCGATCACCGAAGCCAGGCGCCTTCACCGCCGCGACCTTCAGGCCACCGCGCAGCTTGTTCACCACCAGGGTCGCAAGCGCCTCGCCCTCGACGTCCTCGGCGATGATCAGCAGCGGACGGCCGGACTGCACGATGCTCTCGAGCAGCGGCAGCATCGGCTGCAGGCCCGACAGCTTCTTCTCGTGGATCAGGATGTACGGCTGATCCAGGTCGGCGACCATCTTCTCGGCGTTGGTGATGAAGTACGGCGAGACATAGCCGCGGTCGAACTGCATGCCCTCGACGACGTCGAGCTCGGTCTGGATGCCCTTGGCCTCCTCGACCGTGATCACGCCCTCGTTGCCGACCTTCTGCATGGCTTCCGAGATCATCTTGCCGATCTCGGTTTCGCCATTGGCGGCGATCGCACCGACCTGAGCGGTTTCAGAAGGCGTGGTGATCTTGCGAGTCCGCTTCTTCAGCTCATCGACGACGGCGCCGACCGCGCGATCGATGCCGCGCTTGAGGTCCATCGGGTTCATGCCCGCGGCCACCGCCTTGGCACCCTCGCGCACGATCGCCGCAGCGAGCACGGTCGCGGTGGTGGTGCCGTCACCGGCGATGTCATTGGTCTTCGAGGCCACTTCGCGCACCATCTGGGCGCCCATGTTCTCGAACTTGTCGGCAAGCTCGATCTCCTTGGCGACGGTGACGCCGTCCTTGGTGATGCGGGGAGCGCCGAAGCTCTTGTCGAGCACCACGTTGCGCCCCTTCGGGCCCAGCGTGACGCGCACAGCGTCGTTCAGGATGTCCACGCCGCGCAACATGCGCTGACGGGCCTCACCGCCGAACCTTACGTCCTTGGCAGCCATATGTTGGATTCCTTCGTGTTGCAGTCTGGCGTGTTGCAGTCTGGCGTATTGCAGTCTGGCGTATTGCAGTCTGGGCTAAGCGGCCTTGCGCTTGGCGGCGGGCTGGCCCTCGATGATGCCCATGATATCGGACTCCTTCATGATCAGGAGCTCCTCGCCATCAAGCTTCACCTCGGTGCCGGACCACTTGCCGAACAGGATGCGGTCGTTCGCCTTGACGTCCAGGGGGACCAGCTTGCCGGTCTCGTCACGGGCGCCTGGGCCGACGGCGATGACTTCACCCTCCATCGGCTTTTCTTTGGCCGTGTCGGGGATGATAATGCCGCCCGCGGTCTTCTCTTCGGCCTCGAGCCGGCGGACCACGACACGGTCGTGCAGGGGACGGAACTTCATTCGGATCGCTCCTTGAGTGATCTCGCCAATGGGATGATGTGACGCTTCCAACGGCCCTGCCGCGGCCCCTTCATGGGCACCACGGGCGTGGTCCGTTAGCACTCCCCCTCGGAGAGTGCCAGCGATCTAGTCGCGTTCGCGTGTGGAGTCAAGCGGCCGGCAGCAATTGCCTGACGTGAGTGCCAAATCATTGAAATTACTGCGATTTATGCTTGCGTAGGCAACCCGTGGTCATGTCATTCTGTTGTCGGAGAGAAAGGGAACCGAGACGGAGACCAGAATGAGCCTCGCACTGCAGCTTAATGACTACCGCCTGACGACGGCAGAAATCCTGTATCGCCTGCCGGACCACCCGGAGATCCTGCAGAGCTATATCTGGCAGGACCTGGATCTCGCGCCAGCCTTCCCCGCGCTGCTGAAGTTCCTGGATTTCTGGCATCGCGAGCTGGACGGCAAGGTGCACTCGGTGCGCGTAGCCTCGGCGAGCGTGATCAAGCCCCCATCGTATCGGAGCCCCGGAGCGTACCTTCGCCTGCACTGAACAGGCCGCTGCTTCGCCGAGGCATTCACGTGGGGCCGGCCGATACGGCTATATAGCGGGCCATGCCCTTCGACGACCGCGAATTTCCCGGAGCTCCGCCGGAAGACCGCGCAGCACGCCGCAGCCGCCGGCTGGTCGCGGCGTGGCTATTCGCCGTCGCCGGCATGGTCCTCGTGATGATCGTCCTGGGCGGTGTCACCCGCCTGACCGGCTCTGGCCTGTCGATCATGGAATGGGCGCCGCTTGCCGGCACGCTTCCGCCGATGAACGAGGCGGACTGGCAACGACTTTACCACCTTTACCAACAGATTCCGCAATACCGCCTGGTGAATGAGGGCCTGGGTCTCGCGGGCTTCAAGCAGATCTTCTGGCTGGAATGGGCGCATCGCCTCTGGGGCCGGCTGATCGGGTTGGCTTTCATCGTGCCACTGATCTGGTTCTGGGCGACCGCCCGGATCGAACGGCGGCTCCGCCCGCGTCTCGCTCTGCTGTTTGTGCTCGGCGGGCTGCAAGGGGCGGTCGGATGGTTCATGGTGGAGTTCGGGCTTTGAGCCCGCCGCGACCGCCGTCTCGCCATATCGGCTGGTGATCCACTTGGTATTCGCCCTGATCCTGTATGCGGCCCTGCTATGGATCGGCCTGACGGTACTCCGTCCTGTACCACCGCGCCCGGCGGCAGGACGGTCGCTGCACTCGCTGGCCTGGGCTTGTTGCGCATGCGTTGCCTTGACCATAGTGGCGGGAGGTTTTGTCGCCGGCACTCACGCCGGTTTCGACTACAATACGTTCCCGCTGATGGACGGGCGGCTGGTTCCGATCGGCTACAGCAGGCTCGAGCCATTTGTGCGCAACCTGACGGAGAACATCGCCGCTGTGCAATTCGACCATAGGCTACTGGCGACGCTGACGGTTCTCATCACGGTCGCCACGCTGGTTGTCGGATTCGCAACCCGCCAGCCGCGTGGAGCACGTCGTGCGTTGGCAGCCCTCATGGGTATCGCGGCGGTGCAATACCTCCTCGGTGTAGCTACACTTGTGTTTGTCGTGCCGCTCGCGTTGGCAGCGACGCACCAGGCGGTCGCCGCTCTGCTGTTCAGCGCAGCGGTCGTGCTGTTGCACAGCACGCGCCCGGTTCCGGTCAGGCGGTAGCGATGGCACCGCTGCCACCGGCCGAGCAGGAGGCCCACCGGCGGGCGACGCTGCTGCAGTCCATCCTGGAGGCGTTTCCGCATGGCGTTTGCGTCTATGGCGCGGACCATCGGGTGGCAATGTTCAACCGGGCATACGCGCAGGTGATGGAAGGGGCGCCGCTCAACATCGGAGATCGTCTCGAGGACGTCATCCGCCACCGTGCCGAGGCGGGCGAATACGGCCCCGGGACCATCGACGAGATAGTCGCGCAGCAGATGTTCTTCGACGTCACACGGCCGCAGGTGCGCAAGCGGCGGCGGCCGAACGGCATGACGCTGGACGTACGGACCACACCGTTACCGGATGGCGGCTACATCAGCGTCGTGACAGATATCAGCGCGCTGGCCGACGCGGAGGCGCAGATTTCGCGTCGCGCCGAGGAAATGGCGATCATGCTGTCCTGCATACGGCACGGTGTGATCCTTTGGGGGCCGGATCATCGGCTGCTTGCCGCCAACGCAATCGCCGCCGAGTTGTTGAACCACCCGCCGGGGCTGCTGACCCCAGGGCAGACGCAGGACGAGATTCTGCAAAGCTTGTTGGCGCGCGGCCATTTCGGGACCGGCGAGGAAGCACGCGAGCGAGCACTCGCACTGGCTCAAGCGGACCGAACCGGGTCCTACCGGCGGCAGATCACCACGCCGGCTGGCCGGGTGCTCGAAGCCTGCTCGGATCCCACGCCGGCCGGCGGCTGGGTCACCACATATACCGACGTGACGGAGGCGCGGGCGGCACAGGATGAGCTGCGGCGGGCCAAGGAGGCAGCGGAGGGGGCGAACCAGGCAAAGTCGCGTTTCCTCGCGACGATGAGCCACGAGCTACGCACGCCGCTCAATTCCGTGATCGGCTTCTCCGACACTCTGCTGCACGCGGCCGACAATTCGACAGGCGCGCAGGTGAAGGAGTTCGCCACGCAGATCAACGAAGCCGGGCGTCAGCTGTTGGGATTGATCAACATCATCCTCGACGTGGCACGCATCGAGTTGGGCCACTTCGACCTTGCCACGGACCGGGTCGATGTGGCCCGCCTTGTTCGGCAGTGCTTGCGTCATATGGATGCGGCCGCGGAGGCTGCCGGCATCACGCTTGACACGGACGTCCCGGATGGTCTGCCGGCGCTCCGGGCGGACGAGAGGCGACTGCAGCAGGTGGTCGACCAGCTGCTGTCCAATGCCGTCAAGTTCACCGAGGCGGGGGGCACCGTGTCGGTCGGCGCGTCGCTGGAGGCGGATGGCAGACTGCTGTTGGTCGTCCGCGACACCGGCATCGGCATCGCGGAACAGGATATGGAGCGCGCTTTCGAGCCGTTCACGCAGCTCGACAGCACGCTGGCCCGGCGTTTTCAGGGCGCCGGTCTCGGCCTCTACGTCTCGCGTGCACTGGTGGCCGGCCACGGTGGCGAGTTGTCGCTGCACAGCGCTCCAGGCGCGGGGACATCCGTGGAGATCCGCCTGCCGGCTGAACGGCTGATTGCCGACGGCAGTGGGAAACCCAGTGCCGGCTTACCACCTGAATAACCAGTGACCGCTGTTGAAGGAATGCGCCATGACGCCGCTGCTCGCCACCGACAAGCTGTTCTTCGAGCGCGCCGATGCCGCTCTCGACCGCGCCGCAGCCGAAGCTACCCTCGGCTCCGCGCTGACGCGCAGCGACGACGGTGAACTGTATCTGGAGTATCGTGAAAGCGAGCAGATCAGCCTGGACGACGGGCGGATCCGCAGCGCCGGGTTCGATACGTCGCTGGGATTCGGCCTGCGCGCCGTTGCAGGCGAGGCGACCGGCTATGCGCATGCGGGCGAATTGTCGGAACCTGCCTTGCAGCGCGCCGCGAGCAGTGTCGCGGCGGTTGCGGCCGGCCATTCAGGCGTTGCCGCCGAGCCGCCACGCGCCACCAACGCGCGGCTCTACTCCGATGCCAATCCGCTGGGCGCGACCGAGTTTCCCGCGCGCACCGCACTGCTGGCCGACATCGATGCATACGCCCGCGGCAAGGATTCTCGGGTCGTCCAGGTGATGGCCTCGATCGCCGGCGAATGGCAGGCGGTCCAGATCATGCGTGCCGACGGCACACGAGTTGCCGACCTGCGGCCGCTGGTGCGGCTCAACGTCGCCGTTGTGGTGGAACAGGCCGGTCGGCGAGAGACCGGGAGCTATGGCACCGGCGGCCGCTTCGCCTACGACCACGTGACCGCGCCCGCGGTCTGGCGTGGCGCGGTGGATGAGGCGCTGCGCCAGGCATTGGTCAACCTGGACAGCGTGCCTGCGCCTGCCGGCGAAATGGAGGTCGGTACTCGGTCCCGGCTGGCCCGGCATCCTGCTTCATGAGGCGATTGGCCACGGCCTGGAAGGCGACTTCAATCGCAAGAAGACCTCGGCCTTCGCTGGTTTGCTGGGTAGCCGCATCGCGGCGCCGGGTGTCACTGTCGTGGACGACGGCACAATGCCCGACCGGCGTGGCAGCCTGACAGTGGACGACGAGGGCACCCCGACCAGCCGCACGGTGCTGATCGAGGACGGCGTGCTGGTCGGCTTCATGCAGGACCGGTTGAACGCCAGGCTGATGGGGATGCGAGCGACTGGCAACGGGCGCCGTCAGTCCTACGCCCATGCGCCGATGCCGCGGATGACCAACACCGTGATGCTTGCCGGGCCGCACTCGCCGGAGGAGATGATCCGCTCGGTGCGTCGTGGCCTCTACGCAGTAAACTTCGGCGGCGGTCAGGTCGACATCACCTCGGGCAAGTTCGTGTTCTCGGCGAGCGAGGCCTACCTGATCGAGGACGGCAAGGTCACCGCCCCCGTCAAGGGCGCCACGCTGATCGGCAACGGCCCGGATGCGCTGACCAAGGTCGCGATGGTCGGCAACGACATGGCGCTCGATCCCGGCATCGGCACCTGTGGCAAAAATGGCCAAGGCGTGCCGGTCGGGGTCGGCCAGCCGACCCTGAAGCTCAGCGGCCTCACAGTGGGCGGCACCGCCGCCTGAGGCGCTCTGGAGGCACAGTTGGCGGGGCCGCGCTCAGCGCGGCCCCGTATCGTTGCCTTTAACTACCGTTAACAAAGTGTAGGTTTGCCGTTGGCCTCCCTGTCAGGTGCATGACCGGGAGCCCAATCACGGCGCC
The DNA here is from genome assembly GCA_963799415.1 of uncultured Alphaproteobacteria bacterium. Classification (GTDB taxonomy): domain Bacteria; phylum Pseudomonadota; class Alphaproteobacteria; order Acetobacterales; family Acetobacteraceae; genus JAMXLO01. The sequence continues at coordinate 9,053 of CAWCXI010000035.1, forward strand.
TGAGGTGGGACTCTGGCCGGGTCCGGCGCCATCACGCAGTATTTTTTACAGTCAAGCAATAAAATCACGACTTGTCACGCGGGACGAGACGAGTCGCTGCGAAATCTCGCAGGATTAGGCCTGTTCGGCCGACTTCTCGCGACGAGAGCGATTTGACGACGAGATAACGTCAATTCAACGATAATAAATCCTTAACGTGGAATCATTGGAATCACGTTGACGAAGAGACGACGGGGTCTTTCGCACGCAAGAAAGCTTAATTGGAAAGGGTTCGACCAATGCTTCACCTCATCTCCGCTCGCATCGCTTCCGTCATCGATTTCGGCAAGGTTCGTCTCGGTGCGTTCGCCCCGGCGCTGCCACTGACCGCCGATGCAACGAAGGTTCGTCTCGGTGCGTTCGCCCCGGCGTTGGCGCCCACCACTGATGCAGCGAAGGTTCGTCTGGGTGCATTTGCTGCGGCGCTGACACCGACCACCGATGCAGCGAAGGTTCGTCTGGGTGCATTCGCTCCGGTGCTGGCGCCGACGGCCGATGCCACCAAGGTCCGTCTCGGTGCATTCGCCCCGGTGCTGGCGCCGACGGCCGATGCCACCAAGGTCCGTCTCGGTGCATTCGCCCCGGTGCTGGCGCCGACGGTCGATGCCACCAAGGTCCGTCTCGGCGCGTTCGCCCCGGTGCTGGCGCCGACGGCCGATACCGCCAAGGTCCGTCTCGGTGCGTTCGCTCCGGTGCTGGCGCCGACGGCCGATGCCACCAAGGTCCGTCTCGGTGCATTTGCTCCGACGCTGGCGCCGACCGCCGATGCAGCGAAGGTCCGTCTCGGTGCGTTCGCCCCGGTACTGGCGCCGACGGCCGATACCGCCAAGGTCCGTCTCGGTGCATTCGCCCCGGTGCTGGCGCCGACGGCCGATACCGCCAAGGTTCGTCTCGGTGCATTCGCTCCGGTGCTGGCGCCGACAGCTGATGCCACAAAGGTCCGTCTCGGTGCATTCGCTCCGGTGCTGGCGCCGACGGCTGATGCCACAAAGGTCCGTCTCGGTGCATTCGCCCCGGTGCTGGCGCCGACGGCTGATGCCACGAAGGTTCGTCTCGGTGCGTTCGCCCCGGTGCTGGCGCCGACGGCCGATGCCACGAAGGTTCGTCTCGGTGCGTTCGCCCCGGTGCTGGCGCCGACGGCTGATGCCACCAAGGTTCGTCTCGGCGCATTCGCCCCGCCACTACAGCCGACGCGCTGACAGCCACCCGCAACCCTGAAGACGGGTGACTTGGACTCGCCTATGGTGGCGGACCGGGCGCCGCGTGTCCGGTTCGAGTGATTTTACCGTTCTTGGTCAGGACAGCACCCGTGTCCACTACAGCAACCCCTCGTCCCAATGCGCAGCGGCCAGAGAAGAAAACGCCCCTCGTCACCTTTCATCGCCTTGTCCCGACCGCGCGTCTGCCGCAGCGTGCAGATCGCTCCGCCGCTGGCTCGCTGCCCACCCGCGCCTTCCGTTATTGCGAACCGTCCACCAGTGCATCCGGTTACGGCTATTACATCTTCCCCCCCATCAGCTTCAGTCTGCAGTGGGACGGCCGTGACGTGATGTGGACCTGGGAAGGAGCTGGCACCTGGCTGCCGCTCCAGTCCGCCCAGTTCCCCAATTTCCGTGACCTGTTCGACTCCGTCGCTCCGGCGGAGATCCGCGAATACTCACCGCCCTTTCTCGGAGCTTTGCAGGAGCCTGGCCTGATCCAGTGCTGGACCGGCATCGTCGCCCGCACTGCACCGGGCTGGAGCCTGATGGTGCGGGCGCCCGCCAACGTTCCGCGCAGCGGAAGTTATGAATTGTTCGAAGGTATCATCGAGACCGACCGTTGGTTCGGCCCCCTCATCACCAATATGCGCCTGACCAAGACCGATGTTCCGATCGACTTCCGCGCCGACTTCCCGCTGCTGCAGGTGCAGCCGATCCCGCGCAACGCGTATGACGACGCCACTCTCAACAACTATGAGTTGGTTCCTGACCTGACGCAGCTGACACCTGAGGACTGGGACGACTACTACGACACCGTGGTCCGCCCGCACGTGCAGGAGGTCAGGCCGCGGGGCCAGTATGCCGCAGCCGCGCGCAAGCGACGTGCCGCCGAAGATGGCAGTTGACCGATTAACCGTCTGGACACGGGTGCTCGCTTATAGTTGAACACAGTCATGGACGCCGTTTTTTCCCGTTTGCGAGCCCTCCTGTGCGGCATAGCGCTACTGGTGTTGCCCATAGCCGCGGCCGTCGCCGTTGAGGACTGTCCCAGCACACCCAGCATGGCACCGCTGGCGCTGCCACATCTCCGTAGTGCACTGAGCCAAGGTATCGAAGGAGTGGTCGTGGCGCTCGGATCGTCCTCGACCCAAGGCGCCAGGGCGTCCGATCTGGCTCACTCTTATCCGGCAGTGCTGCAGCAGGCGCTGTCTGCCGGGCGGCCGGACGCGCATATCGCGGTCATCAATCGCGGCATAGGCGGGCAGGATGCGGCGGAGGAGCTGGCCCGGCTCGACGCCGATGTTCTGGCGGTGCGGCCTCAGCTTGTGATCTGGCAGGTCGGTGCCAACGGCGCACTACGCAATGCCGATCCCGCGGCGTTCCGCGCCATGGTCTCGGCCGGCGTGCGCAAGCTCCAGGCCGCTGGTGCCGATGTGGTACTGATGGACAACCAGCAGTCGCCGGCGCTGCTGGCAAAGGCGGACGAACCGGTCTTCGATCTGACGCTCGCGCAGGTGGCTGCCGAGACCGACACCGCGCTGTTCTCGCGTCGCACGCTGATGCGGGCCTGGCATCGCGACGGTGTGCCGCTGGCAGACTTCATCGCCGCCGATGGGCTGCATCACAACGACCGCGGCTATCTTTGCGTGGCGGCGGCGTTGGCGAAAGTGATCCTTGCCGGTATTGCGCCGAGCCAGCCGGTGACGGCAGCGCTCAGCCGCTAAGCTCGCGCCGCACCATCGCGGCACCTTCCACCAGCGCGCGCAGCTTCCCAAAGGCCCGTTCGCGCGGCATGTACTTCATGCCGCAATCGGGCGCCGGGATCAGCCGCTCCGCCGCGACATGGCGGAGCCCGGAGCGGATTCGGGCGGCGACCTGCTCGGCCGTTTCCACATCTGCGCTGCCAAGGTCGAGCACGCCCAGCATGATCTGCTTGCCTGACAGATCGGCCAGGACGCCGAGGTCGAGCTTTGGCTGTGCCGCCTCGATCGAGATCTGCCGCGCAACTGTGTCGGCGAGCTGCGGCAGGAAGGCGTAGCCCTGCGGCTTGTTCTGTACTACGTGGGCGTAGCCGAAGCAGAGATGCACCACGGTCGGCCCGTCGATGCCCTCCAATGCGCGGTTGATCGCGCGCACGCCGTAGCGTTCGGCTTTGTCGGGCGCCGTGCGCACCCAGGGCTCGTCGAGCTGCACCACGTCGACACCGCTCGCCTTCAGATCGCGCAGCTCGGCGTTGACGGCGGCGGCGTAGTCCATCGCCATCTCCTCCTCGTCCGCGTAGAATTCGTTCTTAGCCTGTTGCGACAAGGTGAACGGGCCGGGCAGCGTGATCTTCGTCGCACGATCGGTCTGTCGCAGCAGGAACTCGACGTCGCGCAGCTCCACCGGACCGCGCCGGCTTATCTTGCCAACAACGCGTGGCACGGGCGTCGTTCGACCCGTCTGCGAGCGCACCTCACCGGGGTGTTCGGCGTCGATGCCGTCCAATGCGAGAGCGAAGCGGTTGGAGTAGCTCTCACGGCGGATCTCGCCGTCGCTGATGATGTCGATGCCGGCGCGCTCCATGTCGCGGATCGCCAGGATGGTGCCATCGTCCTGCGCCTGCTCGAGCAGCTCAGCGGGAATGCGCCAGATGTCCTGCGCGTGGGTGCGCGGCACACCGTGCTTCTCCAGTGCCGCACGATTCACCAGCCAATCAGGTTGCGGGTAACTGCCGACAACGGTGGTCGGCAGCAGGTGAGTCGGATAGGTCATCATGATGCTCCTCGCGGCGAAGGCGTGCTAAGCTATCAGCCACGTTGATCCGGGGAAACGTGCGTGCCGCGGCTTGTGCTCTCCTGCCTTGCGCTGCTGCTTGCCGCCTGCTCGACCACGCACCATGGCGCCGCGGACCGGTTCGACGCTGTGCGGCAATCGCCGCCACAGCTACGTGCTTTGCTGTACCGAATGCCGAAGGGCGGCGATCTGCATAGTCACCTGAGCGGTGCTGCCTACGCCGAGACGCTGATCGATGCCGGCGCTGTGTCCAACCGCTGTGTCGATCGCGTGCGGTACGCCGTCGCAGCGTGCGGAAGAAACACGCGCCCCCTTGTGGATGCACGTACCGACAACGACTTTCGGACTGCGCTGGTCGACGCCTGGTCGATGCGCGGATTTGTGCCGGGCAACGGCATCACCGGGCATGACCACTTCTTCGGGGCGTTCGGTAAGTTCGGCGGCGCGGCCGGTATGGGCGAGATGGCAGCGGAGGTGGTCGATCGCGCTGGTGCCCAGCGCGAGCGCTACATCGAGTTGATGGTGACCTTCCAGGGCGGCGCAGTGACTGCACTCGGCAATCGGCTGCACTGGACCGGCGATATGGCGGACTTCCATCGCCGCCTGATCGCGGCTGGACTGCCGGCGCTGCTGCCGAAGGCGCGTGCCGGCCTCGATGCCGGCGAGACCCGCATGCGTGCGCTGCTCCGCTGTGACACGCCACAGCCCGAACCCGGCTGCGCGGTGACGGTGCGCTGGCTAGGGCAGGTGACTCGCAACAATCCTCCCGGCGCGGTGTTCGCCCAGATGCTGTTCACCGCGCTGCTCAGCGAAGCCGATCCCCGCGTTGTCGGACTGAACTTCGTCGGGGCGGAGGACAATCCGAAGGCGCTGGCTGACTACTCGCTGCATATCCGCATGCTTGAGTATCTGCATGGCGTGATGCCGCGGATGAATGTGTCGCTGCACGCAGGCGAGCTGACGCTTGGGTTGGTGCCGCCTGATGCGTTGCGGTTTCACGTGCGCGAGGCGGTAGAAGTGGCGCACGCGAAGCGCATCGGGCATGGCGTGGATGTGATGTACAAATCCGATCCATCTGCGCTGCTGCATAAGATGGCGGAACAGCGCATCGCGGTGGAGATCAATCTCACCAGCAACGACCAGGTCCTCGGTGTGAACGGGGCGATGCATCCATTCCCGGTGTACCGCACGGCAGGCGTGCCGACCTTGCTGTCCACTGATGACGAAGGTGTGGAGCGGATCGATCGCACGCACGAGCTGCAGCGCGCGGTGACCGAGTTCGGGCTGGACTGGCGGACACTCGTGGGCCTGGAGCGGAACACGCTGGAATATGCATTTGTCGATGGTGCGAGCCTGTGGGCGGATCCGGTAGCGTGGCGCAGGGTGGCCGCGTGCGAGGATGCCGCATTGCAGGAACCTCCACCTGCATGTGCGACGTTCCTGCAGGGTAGCGAGAAGGCGCGACTGCAATGGGCGCTGGAGCGCGATCTCGCAGTTTTCAACGGCGCTCCGTAGCTGACTGCCATTTGTTCGGTCAGGAGGTCAACGACAAGGGTTCCTTGTGGCCAGACGTGATGTCACCGGACTACCTCACGTGACACGCCGCCCCCGCACACCTAGTATGCGGATCCGAGAAGCGCGAAACATGTGTGCTGTCATTGCGAGGAGCGTAGCGACGAAGCAATTCGGGTCATAAGTTCGCTCCATCGAACGAGATTGCTTCGTCGCTGCGCTCCTCGCAATGACAATGTCGGAGCGACCCGCGCTCCGCGATAGTGGGTACTAGGCTCGCGGTCAGACGATAAACCCGGAAGGCAGCAATGATGGAGTTCGGCATCTTTCATGAGTTCCCGTCCCTGCCGGGACGGTCGCACGCTGAAGCATTTGCGCAGTCATTCGAGCTGGTGGATGGCGCCGAGCGGTGGGGGCTCGATGCGATGTGGCTCGGCGAGCTGCATTTTGATCCGGCTCGCTCGGTGCTGTCAGCACCGTTATGCATTGCCAGTGCCATCGCGGCGCGCACGCAGCGGATGAGGATCGGGCTTGCAGTGCAGGTGCTGCCGCTGTGTCATCCGTTGCGCCTGGCCGAGGAGGCGGCGACGGTCGACCAGATCAGCAACGGGCGGCTGATCTTTGGCGTCGGCCGCAGCGGTGTGGCGCGCACCTACGAAGCATATGGCGTGCCCTACGGCGAGAGCCGCGAACGCTTCGTCGAAGTTCTCGACATCGTGCGCAAGGCGTGGACGCAGGACAAGGTGTCGTATCAGGGCAAGTATTATCGCTTCGAAGACGTCTCGGTGGTGCCGAAGCCGTATCAGCAGCCGACGCCGCCGATCCGCGTTGCCGCCACGAGTGCCGATACATTTGTATCCAATGGCCGGCAAGCGCTGCCGATCTTCGTCGCCGTCCGCTACGAGACCGCGCCGGAGATCGCGCCACACATCGCCGCATATCGCGATGCGCTGGCGACGTCGGATGACCCGCGAAGCGGCGGGGTGTTCCTGCGCGTTCCCGCCTATATCGCGCCCACCGATGCGCAGGCACGCTCGGAGGCGGAACCCAGCCTGATCCACTTCTACCGCCAGCAGGCGGCGCTGCTCGCTGACTCGGCGAAGCGCGCGGGTGTCGATGGTGCGGATCGTCGTGCCGCGACCGCACGCCGGCTAGAGACGATGACCTATGAGGAGGCGCTGAAGGGTACAGTGCTCATCGGCTCTCCGGCCTCGGTCGCCGAACGGCTGGAAGAGCTACGGCAGGCGCTGGGGCTGGATGGCGTGCTGATGGAGCTGAACTGCGGTGGCAGGATTCCGCATGAGAACGTGATGACTGCGCTGCGGCTGTTGTGCCAGGAGGTGATGCCGCGGTTTCATTGAGCGATGCGACCGAACTGGGCCGCGACGACGCGGTTGCGTCCCAGCCGCTTTGCCTCGTAGAGCGCGGCGTCGGCACGACGCAGCAGTGCAGGGGCAGGCTCGCTTGCCCCCCGCTCGACCACGCCGAAACTGGCCGTGATCGGTTCAATCAACGACTCGATCCGCAGCCCCGCGATAGCCTCGCGGATGCGCTCGGCGATTGCAGCGGCGTTCGCAAGATCGGTTGTCGGCATGAGCACGACAAACTCCTCGCCGCCGAAGCGCGTCGCGACGTCAGTTGCCCGTGTCCGGTGGCGCAGCACTTTACCGAATGCCGCGAGCACCTTGTCGCCGGCCTCGTGTCCATGCCTGTCGTTGACGTATTTGAAGTGATCGAGGTCGGCCATGAATGCGCAGAGGCTGCCGCCCGTGCGTTCGGCGCGGTTGACTTCCGTGGCCAGCGCCTGCTCAAGCCGGCGACGATTGCCGATGCCCGTCAGCGGATCGGTCAGCGAAGTGGCGAGGATCTGTGCTTCGCGCTGCTGCAGTTTGAGATTGATCTGGGCGAGTTCGAGCTGCGCGTTCGCGTACTCGCGGTTGAGCGCCAGCACTGTGTCGTAGAGTTCCTCCAGTTCCGCGACATCGTATTCCGCCAGCACACGCAGCCGTCCGTTCGTCCGCCACACGCGGCCTTGCAGCGAGCGTGTTCGCCCCAGACGATCACCGATTGTCAGCAGCCCTCGGTGAACCAGTCCGTCGCAATCGGCTTGAGTTCCGATCAGGGTCGCGAAATCCGGTTGGATGAAAAACAGCGGAATACGCTGACCGATCGGCTGCGAGCCCTCCAGGCTGATCAGCCGCAGGAAGCCTGCATTCGCCTCGATCAACGTGCCGCTTGCATCCAGGGTCGCGGCAGCGATCGCGAGCACCGGCTGCAGCTCGGATGCAAACCACGCCATTGTCCGCTAGCAGCCAATGACGCGGGCGCCTGCGGCAACCGCGGCCGAGGCGTCGGCGCCGTAAGCATCGGCTCCCACCACGTCTGCCAGGCGGCTGAAGCGATTGATGGCAAGTCCGCCGATGATTACAGCGGGTCGTGAACTGCCGAAGCGTTCGGTCAGCTGTGCGACGATTTCCTTCGCAACCGGCACCTGCTGCGCGAAGGCCACCGACAATCCCACGAGATGGGCCTTCCACTCAGCGGCCTGCCGGGTGATTGCCGCCGTAGGAACATCTGCGCCGAGATACTGCACGTCCCAGCCGGCGAGTTGAAACGCATCGGCCACCATGCGAAGACCAACGGCGTGATCATTGCCTGCGACGCAGGCCAGCAGCACGCGCCTGTCAATCGTCGCTGACGGCAGCGAACGCAGCAGCCCCATCGTCATCACCGACACCGCAATCGCGGTAGCCATGTGCTCCTTTGCGACCGACACGCGATTGGCCTGCCATTCCTCGCCGATATGGTAAAGTGACGGTTGAACGACGTGCAGCTCGACGCCGATGAGGCTGCGACCTGCTTCGATGCAGCGGTTTACGACCGCCAATGCTTCATGTTGAGAGCCGGCCAGCAGCGCTGCCTCAAATGGAGATGCTTCGGGCCACGGGGCGGGCGGTGCCGGAGCTGGAACGGGGTTTCCCTGCGCTGCAACGTTCATGAACTGCGTCCCCGCTGCCTGCAGCGCAGCAGTCACCACACCAGCGTCCGCGGCATCCATGTGCTCAGCGAAGAACTCTCCGAGCAGGTCAAGCGAGCGCACGATGTGGTCCGCCGGTATAGTCCGTGCGGCGAGTACGCTGCCCAGCCAGCACAGGTAGTCCACCATTGGCTGCAACAGACCGAACTCCAGAACCGGTTGCAGAAACTCGAGATGAAATGCCAGGTCCTCACGGCATGCCACACGCCCGCGCCGCCCGAACTGTTCGTAAGCCTGGCCATGGGTGGCGTAGAGGCGTGCGGTCACCGCACCGACAGCATCGTTCTGCAGCTGCCGAAATCTCTGCAGTCCCTCTGCTCCAAGCGTTCTCACCCTGGTGTCCCCCGGCGCAAGAGTTGGTCGCTAATCAGCAAACACCTCAAAGAATCGCACATTGGCGCTGCCGGGTACCAGCTTGAGCCCCTTGGGGATGCCCTTGTGCGTTTCGTGGTACTCGTGGCTCCGATGCCAGATCCGGTAGCTCTCCTCATCGCGCCAGTGTGTCACCAACCAGACCTCGTCCGGGCCGTCGATCGGACACATCACCTGCATGCTCAAGAAACCCGGCGCATGGTCCACGAGGTGAGGCCGATTGCGGAAGGCCGCCTGCACGGCGTCCGATTTGTCATTGGCAACAATGAATTGGCTCAATGCGACGAACATCGCGCCCCCACCGGTAGAAACTGGCGCGTCAATTCTGGCAGGCGAGAGCTGTGGAGGTGTTAACAGGTGTCGCGCGCCGCCACGGGATTTACTTGGTATCGCCAGAAACCAGTTGCCGCCCCGGCACGCGCGTGTCACGCTGCGCTGCAGCATCCCGCCGGGAGATCAGGATGCATTCGGGGAGGGACGGCCGGAAGCAGCTCTCGAACGCAACAAGGGAGCGTGCCCGATGCTGGACAAACCCGCTGTCAATACATTCTCGCACGTGAAGCCTGGCGACACGCCGTGGGTGGGCGAGGGTCTGCGCGACTTTTTCCTGTATCGCGACCTCGGTGTCGCGACCGCCACTGGCGGGCGCGTGATGGCGCAGCTTGTGAAGGCCAACAGTGCGCCCGAGGAGGGTACCGGCTGGCATCAGCATGTCGCCGAGTTCCACATCGTGATCATGCTGAAGGGCTGGGCGCGATTCATGTACGAAGGCGAGGAGCATCTGGTCGCACCCGGCGACTGCGTGCACCAGAGACCGGGCATCACGCATTACCTGTTCGACTACTCGCCGGACATGGAATACCTGGAGGTCGTTGCGCCGGCGGATTTCAAGACGCTCGACGTCGAGGGGCCGTGCCCGGTTCCGGCGCCGACGCCCTGGACCAGGATTGCCTGACCGGCGCGTCAGAACTCGACTTCCAGCTCCTCGATCTGCTCGGGCTCGAGCTGCGCCGCCGCCACCCAATCGACGAGATCGGGCCAGCCGCAGATATGCGCACAATAAGCGGCGGAGACGGGGTCGACCTCGACAGCATAGCTGCGGAAGCGGGTGACCACCGGCGCATACATGGCATCGGCGACGGTCGGCGTCCGGCCGAACAACCATGGGCCCTTCCACGTATCCAGGCACTCGCGCCAGATCTCGGTGATCCGGTCGATGTCGGCCTGCGCAGCGGACCAGATGGCGATACGCCGCCCCTCGGTGCGGAGGTTCATCGGCATTGACGAGCGCAGCGCGGAGAAGCCCGCGTGCATTTCGCCGGAGATCGAACGGCAGCGGGCGCGGGCCATGCGGTCGCCTGGATACAGTCCTGCCTTCGGGCATACCTCGTTGAGGTACTCGGCGATCGCCAGCGTGTCCCAGACGGTCACGCCGTCATGCACCAGGCACGGCACCCGGATCGACGAGGCACGCAGCAGCAGTTCGGCACGAGTGTTGAGGTCATCAGAGGCAACGACCTTCTCCTCAAATTCGAGCCGCGCCAGTCGCGTGAGCAGGAAGCCACGCAGGGACCAGGACGAGTAGTTCTTGCTACTGATCAGGAGCATAGCCATGTTGCTTTCCTTCATCGATCGGTCCATGCTGCGCTGCAATATAATGCCAGAAACCACCCTTACGCGAATCGCATGAATACTGCCTCCGCCGGTCGATGATGTATCAGCTCTATCAGGCGCAGGCGGACCTGCTGTTTCCGCTGCGGCAGCTTGCCCGCATGGGGGCCGGTCTTGTGAGGCTGGCCGACTGCGGCTCATGCATGCCGTCGCCGGCGCGGCATTTCTCGGCCGGCCTGACGATGTTCGCAGAAATGGGCCTCACGCATCATCGGCCGCAGTTCGGGATCGATGTCGTGTCGCTGGACAACCGTAGCGTCGCGGTGGCCGAGGAGGCGGCCGACGATACTCCTTTCGGCACGCTGCTGCACTTTCGCAAGGATCACGCCGTGCCGCAGCCGCGCGTGCTGCTCGTCGCGCCGATGTCCGGCCACTTCGCAACCCTGTTGCGCGGCACCGTCCAGGTGATGCTCCCGGAGCATGACCTGTACATCACCGACTGGAAGAACGCGCGGGACGTGTCGCTGGCCGAGGGACGCTTCGGCTTCGATGAGTTCGTCGATCATATCATCCGCTTTCTGCGCGTGATGGGCCCAGGCAGCCATATTGTCGCGGTCTGTCAGCCGGCGGTGCCCGCACTCGCCGCCGCCGCGGTGATGGCGGAGGCCGGCGATGCGGCGGTACCGCACAGCATGACGCTGATGGCGGGTCCGATCGACACGCGGGTCAATCCGACCAAGGTCAACGAGCTTGCGAAGTCGCGGTCCATCGAATGGTTCGACCGGCATCTGATCAGCGCAGTGCCGTGGCGGTTTCCCGGCGCATTCCGCCATGTCTATCCTGGGTTCGTGCAGCTTTCGGCGTTCATGAGCATGAACCTCGACCGGCACATCAGTGCGCATTTCGGGCAGTTCCGTAGCCTGGTCGGCGGCGACCACCTAAGTGCCGAGGCTCACCGCAGGTTCTACGACGAGTACGGGGCGGTGATGGACCTGCCGGCGGAGTTCTATCTCGAGACGGTGCAGCGCGTGTTCCAGGAGCACGACCTGCCGCGCGGGGCGCTGACCTGGCACGGCCAAAAGGTGCGACCGGACGCGCTCAGACGGATAGGCCTGCTGACGGTGGAAGGCGAGCGCGACGATATCTGCGCGATCGGCCAGACGATGGCGGCGTTGGACCTGTGCAGCCGAATCCCAGTCAATCTCAAGCAGGACCATCTGCAGACCGGTGTCGGCCATTACGGCGTGTTCAGCGGAAGACGCTGGGCGAACGAGGTCTATCCGCGGGTACGCGAGATGATCCAGGTGATGAACTGACGGCGCCGCGTTGCGCTCAGACGGTTGCCTTCGCCAAAGCGTATAGGCCGGCTTCCCGGTTGGGGTAGATTTCGAAGCTGTCGCTGAAGCCGGTCAGATCGAACAATTCATTAACGATGGCGTTCAGTCCGCACAGTGCGAGTGCAGTGCCGCAATCCTTTGCGCGACGATGCGCCAGGGCGAGGGCGCGGAACGATGCGCTCGTGATATAGGCGAGGTGCGCCATGTCCATGAGCAGCGCGTTGGTGCCGGCATCGAAGTGCGCGTTGATGCGGGCGCTGAAGTCCCGCACGCTGGTGCTGTCCAGGCGCCCGGCGAGCACCATGACAACCACCTGACCCACCTTTGATTCGACGATATCCACTGCGCCCTCCGTCATGTCTGATGCGGATTGACATTCTTTCGCAACGTCAAGTGATTTCGGCCATCCCTCCGCGCGTATGTTACCTTGTCCATCAGCCTTGCAATGATCGTCAGCCCATGACCGCCAAATTGCGGCATCAACCCTTCGCAGCCGGGTGCACCGGCCGGCCTCAGCGTCGGATCGAATGCCATACCATCGTCGATCACCTCCAGGACCACAAGCGCCGGGCTGGTTGACAGGCTCAACTCGATCGCATGTCGCGCGGTATCTGTGTAGGTGTACTTGTAGATATTGGTCAGCACCTCATCCAGCACGATCTGCAAAGTGGTACACAGTTCAGGCGGCAGGCCGACGGCCTGACAGCACCGATCGAGCCAATCGGCAGCCCGCGCGACCTCCGCCTGCTCGTTGCCGATTGCCAGGCGTTGTGCAGGATGTTCGATATGGACCTCTGTGTCGGACTGCGACGCGGCGGTCAGAGTAGTGGTCAATCTCCGGCGGGTCGATGGCCGGCAACTTGGAGGCTGATCATTCGCCGGCCGAGCAACCTGATCTATTGGTTGGATGAGCGACCGCCGCTGCCGATACTAGCGGCCATAGGCCTGCAATACGTCGCGGTCCTGTCGATCCCGCTGCTCTACGCCGTCGTGATTGCAACTGCGGCAGGCGCGAGCCTTGACCAGGAAATCAACCTCGTCAGCCTCGGCATGATCGGCTCGGCCTGCGGCGGCCTGCTGCAAAACACGCGGAAAGGCCCAATCGGGTCCGGCTTTCTTGTCATTCCGGGTCTTTCCAGCGTGCATATGGCCGGCTCGCTGGTCGCGCTGCGGCTCGGCGGCATGCCAATGGTCTGGGGATTGATCATCGGGATCGGGCTGCTGCAATCGGTGGCGTCCCGCTTCCTGCGCGTTCTGCGTTTCCTGTTGCCGGCCGAACTGGCGGGGCTCGCGGTACTGCTCACGGGTGTCACCTTGGGCACGTTCGGCATTCCGGACATGATCGGTGGCGCGGCAAGTGGCCCGCTGTTCCACCCGCGCATTGTCCTGGCGTGCGCCACCTTGGCAGCAATGGTTGCATGCAGCGTATGGGGCGGTCGACTTCGGTTGTTCAGTGCCGCCATCGGCATCGTCGGGGGCTACGCCGCCTCGCTGGTACTCGGCACCGCCGGCTCAGACATGGCGCAGCGTCTGGCCGGTGCGCCGTGGTTTCGCATCCCGCGCTTCGGCGTGACTGGACTTGCCTTCAGCCCGTCGCTGCTGTTGCCGCTGCTGGTGGGTGGCGCCGCCGTCACCTTGTCCACGATAGCCTGCGTGACGGCTGCTCAGAAGATGAACGATGCTGATTGGCGGCGTCAGGACCTGCCATCGCTTGCTGGCGGCGTGCTGGCGGATGGCCTGGGAGCGATCGTGGCTGCGCTCCTGGGCGGCGTGGGACAATCTGCGAGCCCTGCCGGTGTCGGCCTCTCCGCGTCAATCCAGGCGACGAGCAGGACCATCGCATATGCGGTAGCACTGGGCTTCCTGCTGCTGTCGCTGTTCCCGAAATTCGCCATGCTCGTGGTGTTGATGCCGCAGCCGGTGATCGGCGCGGCCCTGGTATTCAACTCCTGCGCGCTGATCATCAACGGCATCGAGATCATCGCCTCGCGGCTGCTCGACGCACGCAAGACGTTCACTCTCGGCATTGCCTTCGCGGCGGCCATTGCCAGCCCGTCGATTGCCGCAGCGGCGCACGGGATGCCGGAATGGCTGGCGCCCATCACCGAATCGCCATTGTTCCTGGGCATCGCCGTCGCGCTGGTGCTCAACCCACTCCTCCGTATTGGCATCGCGCGGCGCGAGCGGCTGACGATATCCGTCGAGGCACTGGCGCACGAGGTGATCGAGCGGTTCGTCAACGAATGTGGTGCCCACTGGGGAGCGCGGCGCGACGTCATCGAGCGATCCGGCCACGTCCTGACGGAGGTCATCGACGCGATCCGGCATGGCGAACTCGCGGACGGAGACATCGCGCTCGAGCTTGGGTTCAACGAGTTGCAACTGCGTATCCGCATCGAATACGTCGGGCCACCGCTGGTGATCACTCAGGTTAGGCCGACACGCGAGGAGATCATCGAGGCCGATGGAGCGATGCGGCTTGCCGGCTTTCTGGTCGCGCGGCTGGCGAGCAACGCAACCAGTCAGGCGATCGGAAATCTCGCGGAGCTACGGATCACGCTCGATCACTGACCGTCAGCCTGAAGGCAGCATGCGCCCGAGCGGCCGGCCGGCGAACAGATGCACGTGGAAATGCGGCACTTCCTGGCCGCTGTGCTCGCCCATGTTGGCGAGCAGCCGATAGCCCTGCGTCTCCAGCCCCAGGTCCTTGGCCACCTTGCCGACAGCGCGCACGAACCCGGCGATCTCATCGGCGCTGGCGCTCGCGCTGAAGTCCGCGAATGACACGTATCTGCGCTTTGGGATCACCAGCACATGCGTCGGCGCCTGAGGGTTGATGTCATGGAACGCCAATACCCACTCATCCTCGTACGCCTTCTGGCTGGGGACCTCGCCACGCAGGATACGCGCGAAGATGTTGCTCTCGTCGTAAGGCGGCAGGCCGCTGACAGCCATGGTTGGTCTCCCCTCGGGTCAGGGGATTTTCGTCGTCTCCAAGCCGAACGCAACCGGCAAGTTCCGGGCACGGCTGGCCTTCTCCGCAATGCCACTGATGCCCTCGCGGCGCTTCAACTCCTCCCACACCTCGTCGGGACGGATGCCACTCGCGACCCAGAGGACGATCAGGTGGTAGAGCACATCCGCGCTTTCGGCCACCACGGCGTCGCGGTTGCCGGCGACAGCCTCAATCAGGCATTCGACCGCTTCCTCGCCGAATTTCTGCGCCACCTTGGCGGCGCCACGCGACAGGAGGCGTGCCGAATGGCTGGCCGCAGGATTGGCGGTGCGGCGGCTCATCACCACGGACCACAGCCGGTCCAACACCATGGCCGCCGGTCCGAGCGCCAGAGGTGGCGGCGGACGCGGCACCTCGGTTGTCTCGACCGGCACGGCGACGCGCTTGCCAGGCTTGCGGAGTTTCTTCGGTTTGGACAGCTTCTTCCGTTTGTTTTCGGGACGCTGTTTGACTGCCTTGGCCATCGCGGCTCCCTCAGGCCGCGCAGCGCGGCAGGCGCACGGGCAGGCCCGCCCGATGCAACGCCGCCTTGACCTGTGCGATGGTGAACGTGCCGAAATGGAACACGCTGGCTGCCAGCAGGCCGGTCGCACCTGCCTCCGCGCCTTCGACGAAGTGCTGCAGCGTGCCGACGCCGCCTGAGGCAATCACCGGCAGCCGCACCGCAGCACCCACGGCGCGCAGCAGGTCGACGTCGAAGCCGCGACCAGTGCCGTCGCGGTCCATGCTGGTCAGCAGGATTTCGCCTGCGCCAAGCTCGGCCACCTGGCGGCACCAGGCAACCGCATCGATGCCGGTCGGGCGGCGGCCGCCATGGGTGAACACTTCCCAGCGTCCCGGCCCGGACTGCTTCGCGTCCACCGCGACCACGACGCACTGGCTGCCGAATTTCTGCGCCGCCTCGCGCACCAGCTCCGGCCGCGCCACCGCCGCCGAGTTGATGCTGCACTTGTCGGTGCCGGCCAGCAGCAGGCGGCGCATGTCCTCGGTGGAGCGAATGCCGCCGCCAACGGTCAGCGGCAGGAACACCCGCGCCGCGGTGCGCGACACCACGTCCAGGATGGTGTCACGATTCTCATGGCTGGCGGTGATGTCGAGAAAGCACAGCTCGTCGGCGCCGGCCGCGTCATACAGCGCAGCCTGCTCCACCGGATCGCCGGCGTCGCGCAGGGACACGAAGTTGACCCCCTTGACGACGCGGCCGTCCTTCACGTCCAGGCAGGGAATGACACGCAATTTCAACATGAGCGCGATTCTTAGAATAGGCTCCCGTGGGCAAGGCAAGTGCTTATGCACAAGGTTTGATCTGCACAGGCTGCCTGTAGCAGATGTTCTAACGATTTGTACAGATCAATGGTTAAATGGATGTGACAGCAAGGTGAGTGCAAGCGTTGGGTCGATCCGCCCATCGTACAGCGCGCGGCCGACGATGACGCCCTCGATTCGCGTGCCGCGAGCGGCGTCGCGCAGATCGATCAGGTCCTGCGGGCCGCCGACGCCGCCCGAGGCAATGACCGGCGTTGCCACTGTGCCCGCCAGCGCCACGGTCTGCGGCAGGTTGAGGCCGCTCAGCATGCCGTCGCGGCTGATGTCGGTATAGACGATTGCCGCCACACCGGCGTCCTCGAACGAGTGCGCGAGGTCGCTTGCACCGATAGATGACGCCTCGGACCAACCCTCGGTCGCCACCTTGCCGTCGCGCGCGTCGATACCGACCACGATGCGTCCGGGAAATTTACGGCAGGCTTCGCGCACCAGTGGAGGGTTCTTTACCGCGGCGCTGCCCAGGATTATCCGCCGGACGCCCGCGGCGAGCCACATCTCGATCCCTGCCATGTCGCGGATGCCGCCGCCGAGCTGCACCGGGATTGTCACCGCACCCAGGATTGCGGTTACCGCGGACCCGTTCACCGGCTTCCCGGCGAAGGCGCCGTTCAGATCGACGACGTGGAGCCAGGTGCAGCCTGCCTCCTGCCATGCGAGCGCCTGACCGGCAGGGTCGGACGAGTACACGGTTGCGTCGTCCATTGCGCCACGGCGTAGCCGCACGCACTGACCATCCTTAAGGTCGATCGCGGGATACAGGGTGAGTGGAGTCATGGAAAAAACCGCAAGGGGGGGGGACAGCCTGCTCTTTACGTCCCGTTCTGCGCCCTTCGCGTGCTCGGCCGGCGTAGGCGCTTGCTGTAGAAGAAGCCGCGCACCGGCTGACCGCGCACGAAGGCATAGTCGGGATGCACGCCCCAGCGTTCGAAGCCCAGTGTTTCGTAGAGCCGGATCGCGGCCTCCTGCGTCTCGCGCACATCGAGATTGAGCACGTGATAGCCGAGTTCGCGCGCGCGCTCCTCGACCTCGATCGTCAGCATGCGCGCCAAACCGTGACCGCGCGCATACGGGGCGATGTAGGCATGCATAAGTTGCGCAGCGTGACCCTGCGCCTCGTTGTTGCGCGGCGGACGCACGAGATGCGCCGAACCGACCACGGAGCCGTTCAGCCGGGCGAGAAACAATTCGCGCTCAGGCACCAGAAGCACGCCGCGAAAATAGGTCTCGAGCGCCATCATGCCCGGGGGATTGACCCAGCCGAACCCGCCACCGTCGATGATCGCCGCGGAGGTCGACTCGCATAGCGCGTGCAAGTCGTCCTCAGTGAATTCGGTGACGCGCTCGACCATGAGCTGCGCCGGATGGGACGAAGCTTCATCGGCCATTGCGTCAGGGCTTCCAGCACAGGAAGTTGCCGAGGATGCGAATGCCAACGTCTTGGCTTTTTTCCACATGGAACTGAGTGCCAGCCCGGTTGCCGGATGCGACCATGGCCACTACCGGATCGCCGTAATCTGTCATGGCAATTGCTTCATGCGGGTTGCCCCCGACCAGGGCGTAGCTATGTACGAAGTACACGTGGTCACCCGGGCACAGACCATCAAGCAGTTTGTGATTCCCCGGAACGAAATCCAGTGCGTTCCAGCCCATTTGCGGCAACCGCAGGCCGGGTGCCTCCATTTCCGCGATCTGGCCGCCGATCCAGGCAAAACCCCGGGTGATCTCGTGCTCCAGGCCGCGCTCCGCCATTAGCTGCATGCCGACGCAGATGCCGAGGAACGGGGTGCCGCGGCTGGTCGCGGTCTCGATTGCCTGACGCATGCCGGTAACCGCGGCCAATCCGCGCGAGCAGTCGGCGAAGGCACCTTGGCCGGGCAATACGATCCGGTCCGCTTTGGCGACATAATCAGGATCCGCCGTCACGTGGACCTCGGCGGCGAGCCCGGCGCGCTCCGCCGCCAGGGCGAGCGCCCGCGAGGCAGATGTTAAATTGCCGCTGCCGTAGTCCACCACGGCGACCTTCATCGCGCGGCCTCTGGCGGCAGGAACATACCTCTCAGATCGGGCCGCCGCTCCAGCAACTGCCCCAGCGCCTCCAACTCGGTGTGCGCCACGATGATCTGGGCGAGCAGATAGCCCCGATGGTCGAGCGACCAGCGGCGGAGGTCCTGGCCGGACAGGCCGAGCAACACAATCAGCGTCACGAGCAAGGCTGCCGAGACGCCATCTCCGGTCAGGAACACAATCAGGACGGCGGCGGCCAGGGTAAGTGCCGCGGCGATCCAGGCGCGATGCGCGGCGAGCCAGAACGGTCCGAAGATCAGCGCCCCCCAGCAAAACCCCTCGCGCACCAGCACTGGCGCGGCTCCTGCGCGAACATGGGCAGTCCAGAAATTCACAGCGCGCCCTTGGTCGAGGGGATCGCGTCACCGGCGCGCGGGTCGAGCTCCGTTGCCATACGCAGCGCGCGCGCCGTCGCCTTGAAGCAGGCTTCCGCGACGTGGTGTGCGTTACGGCCCGCCCGGCGGGTGACGTGCAGGGTGACCAGCGCGTTCATGGCGAGAGCGCGGAAGAATTCCTCGAACAACTCGGTGTCCATCTCGCCGATCTTGGGCCGCTCGAATGTCACATCCCATGCAAGAAATGGCCGGCCGGAGATGTCCACCGCCGCCTCGGCCAGCGTTTCGTCCATCGGCACGAGCGCGTGCCCGAAGCGGCGGATGCCGCGCTTGTCGCCCAGCGCCTTGGTGAAGGCCTGGCCGAGAACGATGCCGACATCCTCGGTGGTATGGTGAAAATCGATATGCAGATCGCCCTTGGCGCGAACCGTCAGGTCGAACAGGCCGTGGCGGGCCAGCGCAGTCAGCATGTGGTCGAGAAAGCCGATGCCGGTCGCAATGTCTGCTAGTCCCGACCCGTCGATCGACAAGGTCAGGCTGATATCGGTTTCCGAGGTTATCCGCTTCAGACTTGCCGTGCGGTCCATGGCGGCAGCACTTAGCGTGGCGAAGGGCCGTGGTCCAGCGTCACACGCGCGTCGTGCGGCGCCCCCGCGCGGGATCGACAGCAGCAGCGCGGTCCAGGTCGCCGCCTGGCAATGCCGAAGGCGTGACCACCGCCTAGTGCGAGGCCACGGGTGCGGAGCGGAATGTCACGCTGCTCCTGCTCGGCCACCAGCGCCAGTACCCCGATGGTGAGGCGGCTGACGTCGGGCGCACGGGCGCGCACGAAGTGAAAGCCCTGTTTCTCCAGCCCGTGCAGCCATCCCGCGTCACGGGCAGGCGATCCAGCTTGCTGATGACCTACGATAGGGCCTGAGCCTGGATAACTGCATCATGCGTCGGTGCGCCTCGGTGCGAAAGTGTAGATCCAGTCGCCGTGGAAGTGAGCGGGTTGGATGTTAAGGGCAGCCATCTCGGCGTCGGAGACCTTGATGCCCTTCTCGTAGGTAGTGTTGTCGAGCCGGCAGGCGACGGTGAGACCGGTGTCAGTGGTCGTATTGGCAATCAATTGAATGATCACTTGGTGGCTGACCAGCGGTTTGCCGCGCCAGTTCTGTGTGTTGAAGGCGAACAGCCGGTGCTCGATCCTGTTCCACTTGCTGGTTGCCCCGCGCCCAATTGAGGCGCTTCATGTTAACCGTAATCAGTTGAAAATATTGGCGGACCCGACACGATTCGAACGTGCGACCTTCGCCTTCGGAGGGCGACGCTCTATCCAGCTGAGCTACGGGTCCAAGCCCGCACCCACATAGCGCGAAACCCGCGCCGGATCAAAGCCCCGCCCTCACTTCTGCTTCGCGAGCCAGGCAACCGCAGCCCGATCGCCTCCTGACGGCAGTGGCATCTTCGGGTGGCGGATCCAGAACAGGATGTCGTCGATCGGCGTGATCCGCTCGTGGTCACGCAGCAGCAGATGGTAACCCGCCGGGTAGAACGCCCGCACAGGCCCTTCCGGCAGTCCACCCCACGTCGCCGCGGTGGCCTTGTCGGGGATCAACTCGTCCTTGCCACCGTAGAGGAACAGCGCCGGCGCGTGAAACCGTGGCGCAGCGGCCAGCGCGGCATCCATCAGATCGACCAGGCCGCGGACCGTATCGAACCGGGTCGCGTGGATGGTCAGCGGATCCTGCGAGAGCCGCTTGATCGCCTCGCGATTGTCGCTCGCAACCACATGCGCAACGCGTCCTGTCACGGTGAAGCCCGGGATCAATTTGGCGAACAGCCACAAGCCAGTGCGCAGGAATACATTCATCTCGGCGCGCCCCCACACCGCAGGAGCCACCAGCACATAGCCATCCGCAGGAGGCGGGTCCGGCTCTGTCGCGAGGCACATCAGCACGGCTGCCCCCATGCTCTCGCCCATCAGGATCAGCTTTGCCTGCGGATAGCGTTGGTGAAGCAGCCCCGCCATCGTTCGCGCATCGCTGATCAGCGCCTGCGTGCCGGGCCAGTAGCCGCGAACGGAGGTATCCCCAAAGCCACGCTGGTCGGGGGCGAACACCGCGATGCCGGCCGAGGCGAAGTCAGGGGCGGGATATTCCCACGCATCGCGGCTGTCGTTCATACCGTGCAGCGCCAGCACCACGGCCCAGGGTTGCCCCCCGGGCAGCCAGGCGCGGTACGGAAGACGCATGCCGTCCGACATGACAAAGGCATCGGCGATCTCCCGCGGCGGGTCTATGGCTGGACCCGGTGGCACAAGGTGCTCCGCGCAACCGCCCAGCAGGAACGCAACGGCAATCAATGCCGTCAGCAGTCGATGGCGCATGCAGACGGGCAGGCGGACCCCCGGGAAGAGCGCCCAGGGCTAATGGTTGAAAGCATGGGGCGCATCGCTATCATACGGCACTCCCCCGCCATAGAGGATGCGAAGCAACAAGATGGACGGCACCGCCGCCAGCCCGACGCCGACCGAAATCATCCATGTCGATGACCGGACAGTCGCCTGCGACGGCGGCGATACCGAACTGGGACATCCGCGGGTGTTTCTACATATCGAGGACCGATCCGTTCTGTGCCCCTACTGCTCGCGCCTCTATGTGCTGAACGAAGGAGCCGGCCACGCCAGCGGACACTGAGATCATCGAGCAGACCGACCAACCCTCGGCTCTCAACTCGAAGTTGCACCTGGTCCTGATCGACGGATCAGGCTTCATCTTCCGCGCCTATCACGCGCTGCCGCCGATGACGCGGCCCGACGGCACGCCGGTGAACGCCGTGTTCGGATTCTCCAACATGCTGGCGAAGCTGCTGCGCGAGCATGTCGGGACGCATATCGCGGTAATCTTCGATGCCGGCCGCAAGACGTTCCGCAACCGGCTGTACGAGGACTACAAGGCGCACCGTCCGCCGCCGCCAGACGATCTGATCCCGCAGTTCAACCTGGTGCGCCAGGCAACCGAGGCATTCGGCGTCCCTGCGGTCGAACTGGAGGACTGGGAAGCGGATGACCTGATCGCGGCCTACACCAAGGCGGTGAACGATGCCGGCGGTCAGGCGACTCTGGTGTCTTCCGACAAGGATCTGATGCAGCTCATCCGCCCCGGTGTGGAGATGTTGGATCCGATCAAGCAGAAACCGATCGGCCCAGCCGAGGTGATGGAGAAGTACGGCGTCACACCTGACAAGATGATCGACGTGCAGGCACTGATCGGCGATCCAACCGACAACGTGCCTGGCGTTCCAGGTATCGGGCCGAAGGGTGCGGCCCAGCTTATCAACGAGTTTGGCGATCTGGACAGCGTGCTGGCCGCGGCGCCGGCGATGAAGCCGTCCAAACGACGCGACAATCTGATCGAACATGCCGAGAAGGCGCGCATCTCGCGCGACTTGGTGACGCTGCGCAGCGATACGCCATTGCCGCAGCCGGTTGAACAATTGCACGCACGGCCATACGACAAGGCCGCCCTGGCGGCGTGGCTGAAGACGCAAGGGTTCCGCAGCATTTCCACGCGGCTGGGATTGGACAGTGAAGCGCCAGCCCCGACGACCAGTACGGTGGAAGCCGCGCCGCGGCTCGCCCAGGGAACCCTGGCTTTGGGGGCGCTGGCTTTGCCAGAAGCGGAACGGCCGGCGATCACAGAGGCCGCCTCGGGCTTCGGGCCGTACGCGACGATCACCAGCGAGGCTGCACTGCGGGCTTTCCTGGCCGAAAGCGTGACCTGCGGCTGCATCGCCATCGACACCGAGACCGACGGAGAGGTTGCGACACGAGCGCCATTGGTCGGGCTGTCGTTCGCCGTCGCGCCCGGACGCGCGGCATATCTGCCACTGCGGCATGAGGGGCTGGCGGAGCAGGTGTCGCTTGCCGCGGCGATCGATGCGCTGGGACCGGTGCTCACCGATCGCAATACGCTCAAGATCTATCAGAACGCCAAGTCCGACATGCTGGTTATGGAGCGCTCCGGCTTTCCGCCGTCCGCGCCGTTCGACGATCCTATGCTGCT
The DNA here is from genome assembly GCA_963799415.1 of uncultured Alphaproteobacteria bacterium. Taxonomy (GTDB): domain Bacteria; phylum Pseudomonadota; class Alphaproteobacteria; order Acetobacterales; family Acetobacteraceae; genus JAMXLO01. The sequence goes on from CAWCXI010000035.1 coordinate 31,728, forward strand.
CTCGTATGCCCAGGAGGCCGGAATGCACGGGCATGGGTCGGAGGAACTGTCGCAGCTTCACCTCGGACATACGCCACTCAGCTACGATGAGGTCACTGGTACCGGGCGCAATCGGATCCCATTCCAACGGGTGCCGATCGAGCGTGCCACCGCCTATGCGGCCGAGGAGGCCGATGTGGCGGTGCGTCTTTGGCAGGTGCTGCGGCCACGGTTGCGTTTCAATTCCGCGCTGGCGCTGTACGAGCAGCTCGAGCGACGGCTGCTGCCCGTACTGCTGGACATGGAGCGCGCCGGCATCAAGGTGGACGCGGACGATCTGCGCCGCATGTCGGTGGACTTCGAGCAGCGCATGGTGGTGATCGAGCGCGACATCCATCGTCTTGCCGGCCGCGAATTCAACGTCGGTTCTGCCAAGCAGCTCGGCGAAGTGCTGTTCGACGAGATGAAAGTGGGTGGAGGGCGGCGGATGAAGACCGGCGCCTGGGGGACGGATGCGTCGGTGCTCCAGACGCTCGCCGACCAGGGTAACGAGCTGCCGGCCCGCATCCTCGACTGGCGACAATTGCAGAAGCTGAAGTCGACCTATGCCGATGCGCTGGTAGGCGAGATCGATCCCGACACCGGCCGCGTACACACAAGCTACGCGCAATGCATCGCGTCGACTGGCCGGCTGTCATCGAACGATCCGAATCTGCAGAACATTCCGATCCGTACCGACGAAGGCAGCCGCATCCGCCACGCCTTCATCGCCGAGCAGGGTCATATGCTTGTGTCAGCCGACTACTCGCAGATTGAGCTGCGGCTGCTGGCCCATGTCGCCGCTATCCCGGCGCTGCGAGAAAGCTTTGCTCGCGGCGAGGATATCCACGCTCGCACTGCATCGGAAGTGTTCGGCATCCCGATGGCGGGTATGGACGCGATGACGCGGCGCCGCGCAAAGGCAATAAACTTCGGCATCATTTACGGCATCAGCAGCTTCGGCCTGGGGCGACAGCTCGGCATCACCCCGGGTGAGGCACGCACCTACATCGATGCGTATTTCACGCGCTATCCTGCCATTCGCACGTATATGGAGCGTACCAAGGAGGAAGCGCGCATCCACGGCTATGTGACGACGCCGTTCGGCCGGCGCTGCTGGGTGCCGGGCATCGCGGACAAGAACCCTGCGCGTCGCGGCTACGCCGAGCGTCAGGCGATCAATGCACCATTGCAGGGCGGCGGTGCCGACATCATCAAGCGCGCGATGGTGCGGCTGCCGAAGGCGTTGCGAGAGGCGGGGTTGCGCTCGCGACTGCTGCTGCAGGTGCATGACGAACTGCTGTTCGAGGCGCCAGACGACGAAGTGCCGGCGCTGACCTCGTTGGCACGGCGGGTGATGGAAAACGCTGCAACGCTGTCAGTACCGCTGGTGGTGGAGACCGGTGTTGGCCGCACCTGGGCCGATGCGCATTGAGCGGTTGCGCTATGGCCCGACGACAATAATTGTCCCCGTCATGCCGAACAGGCTGTGGAGAAAGTGCGTGCACTCGACTTTGTAGGTGCCGGGTGCACGCGGCGTCAGCGTGATGTCCACGCTGCTCTTGCCAGCAACCTCGACTTTCCCATTCTGTGCCGGCGAACCGAGTGGGAATATGCTGGCGGCAAACAATGCGGGCGCGCTGAAGTTGTGACCGCCACTGCTTACATTTTCGATGTGCAGGCGTACTGGCACACCGACACGAAGCCTCAACGGATCTGGATTGAACGCGAAGCTGGACAGTCGGACCGCGATCGTCTCGGCAGCCTGGTCCCGCGATGGCTGCGCCCAAGGGGTTTGGGGCGCCGACAGAAGCACGGCCACCAGAGCGATCGTCATTGTGGTTGTTCGGTTCATGCGAGTGAAGTCTATCGCACTGGCTGAAGCCCCGCATCCCCGGCCGACATTTCGACTCGTTCGAGCAGCGTCTCCAGATCACGGATCGAATAGGGCTTGTTCAGCACGCCCTGCAGTCTGGTCAGTTCGGACTGCTCCGACACATTCAGTTCGGCGTACCCGGTGGCCAGGATAATCGGCCCGACAAATCCCCGTTCCCGCATTTCGGCGGCGGCCTGTAGCCCTGTCATTCCAGGCATCGCATGGTCCAGCATTACAATCGCGGGCTTTGTCACAAGCGCGGCCAGCGCCTCCGGACCATTCGTCGCCGTGGTCACAACGCAGCCGAGCTGGCGCAGCATCTCGGCGCTGACCTGCAGCACGTCCGGATCGTCGTCCGCCACCAGCACCTTCAACCCCAACCGCGCGCGTCGCTGGTCCATCTGAGGACGCCTTGGCCTCGGCATCTCTGCTGCGCGAGGGAGCAGCATGGTAACCGAGGTGCCGCCACCTGGTGACGTCATCAGCCGCACGGTGCCGCCGGATTCGTGCGCCATGCCGTACACTTGGCTCAGTCCCAGCCCACTTCCCGATGGGTGCTTCGTGGTGAAGAACGGCTCGAACGCACGCCGCGCCACCTCGTCCGTCATGCCCACGCCGGTGTCGGTCACGATGATCGCCACATAGTCGCCGGCCGCGCAGTCGTCCGTCACAGTATCCAGGATCGGTTGGTTCAAGGTGGTGATGGCCAGCACGCCGCCGTCAGGCATCGCATCCCGTGCGTTCAGGGCAAGATTGAGGATTGCCGCCTCCACCTGGCTCGGCTCAACCATCGCGGGCCACAGATCATCGTCCAACCAGGTGTCAATACGAATGCGCTGACCATGCGTGCAGGTGCGCAGGAGCGGCACCAGGTCGGACACCAGCTTGTTCACATCCGACGCCTCGACCGCCAGCCGCTGTCGCCGTGAGAAGGCCAGCAACCGTCCGGTCAGTTGCGAACCTCGATACACCGCACCTGTGGCGCGCTCTATCCATGTGTGCTTACGCTTTTCCTCCGACAACACCGTCTTTGACAGCAAATCAAGACTGCCCTGTATCGTCGCCAGCAGATTGTTGAAGTCATGCGCGATGCCTCCGGCGAGCTGACCGACCGCCTGCAGCTTCTGCGACTGCACCAGCGCCGCCTCGGTATTCTGTCGCTCGGCGATCTCCACCTGAAGGCGATTGTTGGTGACCAGCAGTTCCTGCGTGCGTTCGGCGACGCGCGCCTCGAGGGCATCGGCGTGCTCGCGCAGATCCTTGTCGCGCCGTGCAAGTGCGGCGGCCATGTCGTTATAGGCCTCGGCGATCTGGCCGAATTCCGAACGCTTATCCTCGCCGTGTACCGGCGAGTTCAGATCGCCTTCTTGCCAGCGGCGCGCGGCGGCCAGCAGCGCCTGCGTCGGCCGACCAATGAAGCGCCGCGCAACGAACAGTGTCAGCAGGAATGCACCGATGAATACGCCAGCAAACCACAGGCCAGCATGCAGGCTTGTGCGATTGATGTCAGCCATCATCGCAGCCTCGTCGAACCCGATTGCGACCATCAAGCCGTTGGAAGATTGCGCAGGAGGGATAAAGCCGACGACGCGGTAAGCACCATCGATGCTCGTCAGACGCGCAATGCCGGCTTGCGGCGACGACACCAGCGCCAAAGCCGCCGGCGGAAATCGCTTGCCCACAAACTCCGCGTGTTGCGGGCTGCGGGCGAGGATGACGCCGTTGCGGTCGGCGACCGTCAGCACGCTTCCGGCCAGGAATGGCGATCCGGTCTGCCTGAGTCGCGACAAATGCTCTGACAAATTCTGGAGATCAAGTCCGGCCACCAATACGCCGCTGTCATCCGGATGCACCGCTGCGAGCGGCATGGCGAATGGCAAAAAGCCGGCGCCGATACCGGGCGCAGCAGCAAACCGACCCGCGGCGAAGCTCTTGGCAGCGATCGCATCGCGGATCCACTGTGGCTGGTCGCTGGTCGTTGGCTGTAGATCACGATCGGAGGTGCAGAATATCCTGCCGTCCGCACCAAGTAGCGCTACGAACCTGTATATCGGCAGGCTTTTCTGGGTCGCACGCAGGCGGTCGCTGCACGTCGCCGCGACATGGCGCACCTCGTCAAACTGCGCAACAGCGCTCAGCAATGTTCGTGCGCCTTCGGCGATGCTGTCGATGTCGCCGTTCAGCAGTTGCGCCTGCTGAAGGGACAAATCGCCAAGCTGTGCCCGACGCTCCGTCCAGTGGCTGTATTCGACATAGATGCCAAGCAGGATGATGGGCAACAGGCAGGTCAGCACAATGAGCAGCAGTCGCGTCGACAGCCGAACATTGCGACGAAATGCCCGCATGTCAGATGCCGCCCGTGACGGACCGATGCGCGGTCAGCGCCTCACCTCATGGTTGCTTAACCCGCCGAGCCCCGAGGCAATCACCGGACCAGCCGTGGCGGATGCACCGGCGGTGGCGGTCGCCGGTGCTGTGGCTACAATCAGGCTGGCCGCCGTGGCATGAAGCGCCATTGTTGTTCCCGCCCCCTGGTGTCCCGTCACGATAGAACCAGGCGCATCATTGCGGAAGGTTCCTGGCGTCAGACCTCAAGCCACTCGCGGCGGATGTCGGCTCGCGAGTCGATATCTTCGGGTGTACCCTCGAATACGATGCGACCGTGACCCATGACGTAAAGCCGGCGTGAAATACGCATTGCTATCGACAATTTTTGCTCAACCAGCAGGATCGACACACCACGGCGGGCGATCTCCTCAAGCAGTCGCCCAACCTGCTCCACCAGCATCGGTGCCAAACCCTCCGTCGGTTCATCGATCAGGATCAGATCCGGGTCACCCATCAGCGTGCGGCACATCGTCAGCATCTGTTGCTCGCCGCCCGAAAGCACGCCGGCTGCGTTGTTCTGGCGTTCGGCGAGATTGGGGAACAGGCCGAAGATGTCGTCGAAATTCCAGCGACCGAATTTGCCGGCCCGCTTCAGGCCGAGCAGGAGGTTCTGCCGCACCGTGAGCGTGGGGAAGACCTGGCGATCCTCGGGCACATAGCCGATGCCGGCGTTGGCGATCACATTGGCACGCAGGCCGGCCATGTTGCGACCGCGGAAACGCACCGAGCCCACCGGCTCGACCAGGCCGATGATCGCCTTGCAGGTAGTGGATCGGCCGACACCGTTCCTTCCCAGCAGCGAGACGATTTCGCCTTCGCCGACCGACAGATCAACGCCTTGGAGGATGTGGCTCTTGCCGTAGAAGGCGTGCAGGTCGCGGACCTCGAGAATCACGCCGCCATCGCACCAAGATACGCCTCCTGCACGGCACGGTTGGAGCGGATCTCCGCCGGAGGGCCGGACGCGATCACCTTGCCATAGACCAGCACCGTGATGGTGTCGGCGAGGTCGAATACCACGCGCATGTCATGCTCCACCATCACCAGAGTCTTGCCATGCGTCACACGCCGGATGAGCGCGACGGCGTACTCTGTCTCGCTGTGGCTCATTCCTGCCGTGGGTTCGTCGAGCAGGATCATGCTGGCGCCGCCGGCGATGGTCATGCCGATCTCCAGCGCACGCTGCTCTGCGTATGACAGCAGCCCGGCCGGCAGTTCACGCCGTTCGGCGAGGTTCAGCTCCTCGAGCAGACGTTCGGTTTCCTGGTTCAGCGCCCGCTGACGACCGAGCGGGTGCCAGAACGAATAGCGATAGCCGCGGTTCCAGAGCAGGCCGCAACGGATGTTCTCGTAGACGCTGAGCCGATGAAAGATCGAGGTGATCTGGAAGCTGCGGGACAGGCCCAGCCGATTGATGCGATGCGGCGGCAGACCGTCGAGCCGCGTCTCGTCCAGTCGGATTTCGCCCGATGTTATTGGAAATCGGCCGCTGATCAGGTTGAACAGCGTCGTCTTGCCTGCGCCGTTTGGACCGATCAGCGCATGGCGCTCCCCGGCGGCGACTTTCATGCTGACACCGCGGATGATCTCGGTGGGGCCGAAATTCTTGGTCACGTCAACCAGTTCGAGCGACGGCGTACTCATCTGGATCGCGCCACGTCGATGAGGCCACTCCAGACGCTTCTGAAGTGCCGCGACTCGATGGTGAGCCACAATCCGCCGGCCAGCAGACAGAGCAGCGAAACGAGCCATGGCACCGCGCTGTCGCTGTCGATGTTCGCGCCGAACAGCGCGAGATGCTTGCCCTCCGCCCTACCGATCGTCAGGAACGACAGCAGCTCCACCATACCCACGAAGCCAAACAACACGACCAATCCCGGCACAAGGATCCGCAGGTAGGGCAGCGCGAGCCGATGCAGCAGTCCGGAGCGCGCGATCGGCGCGTGCTCCAGAACGATGCCGGTTAGGCCAGTTGGCGCAAAGGTCACCATGGCGATGAACAGCACACCGACGTAGATCAGCCAGGAGTTCGACATCAGACTGACGCCGCTCTGCAACAGCGTGATCAGGACAGCACCAAGGACAGGGCCGAAGAACGTGGTCGCGCCGCCGATATACGCCATGAGCAGTGCATTCGCCGCCAGGGGCGCCGCGACTGCGTCGAAGGTGACGATCTCGTAGGTGATCGCGAACAGCCCACCCGCGACGCCGGAATAGAATCCGGACAGTGCGAACTGCAGAAAGCGGACGAAGCGAGGGTCGTATCCGACGAACTGGGCGCGCTCGTGGTTGTCACGGCAGGCATTCGCCATGCGTCCAAGCGGGGTCATGGTGTGGAAGTACATGCCAATTGCCGAGATCATCATCCAGGCCACGATCAGGTAGTAGACCTGGATCGCCTGTCCGTAGGTCAGGCCGAACAGACTGATGCCTATCTCGCGATCAGTGTGCACGCCGCCTTCGCCCCCGAAGAAATGATGGAACATCGTCGCCGCCGTGGTGACGAGTTGAACGATGCCCAGGGTTATCATCGCGAAGGCTGTGGAACGCTGCTTGGTCGCCACATAGCCGAACACGACGGCGAAGCCGAAGCCGCTGAGGCCCGACAGCAGTGGCATCAGTTCCATCGGCACCGGCAGTTCGCCCGCGCCGGCGGCGTTGAGGAAATGTACCGTCGCATAGCCGGCAAGTCCAAACAGCACCGAATGACAGAACGACAGCAGACCGGCTTGGCCCATCAGCATGTTGAACGACAGAGCGAAGATGATCATCATGCCCATCTGGCTGAGCATAGAGACCATGAAGCCAGAGTGACGCCCATGCTGCCAGTCGTAGAACAACCAGGGCAGCACTATGGAAATCAGCAGCGCGGCAATCCACGGCCAGAGCTGTACGGCCAGAGCGATGGGACGGCGCGACGGCAGCGCCCGAACGGCGGCGTCGCTCATGTCTCCCGCGTGCCCATCAGCCCGCGCGGGCGGAACAGCAGGATCAGGATCAGCAGCGCGTACGGCACCAGCGGACCGATGCGCGAGACGGGAATGGTGAGGATTTCGCCCAGCAGATCATTCGCGTGGAGGGTTACGCCGAACGGGCTTACCAGGTCGGCGAATGACCAGTCGGCGACGACCGAGAATGTCTGTACCATTCCCATCAGGATCGAGGCGATGAAGCAGCCGGCGAGCGATCCGAGGCCCCCGAAGATCACCACGACGAACACGATCGGCCCCATCGCGTCCGCCATGCCCGACTCGGTTGTGAAGTAGTTTCCGGCAATCACTCCAGCCAGACCGGCCAGAAGCGAGCCACCAGCGAATACCAGGGTGAAGACCCGGGGGACGTCGTGGCCGAGCGCACTGACCATGCTTGGATGGGTCAGCGCCGCCTGGATGATCAGGCCAATACGGGTCTTCTTCAGCAGCAGCCAGGTGGTGAACAGCATGCCACCCGAGATCAGCAGCATGAAGCCGCGATAAGCCGGGAAGTTCTCGCCGTAGACCGAGAAGAGCGGAAAGTCGAGCGACGCCGGAACGCGGTATGGCATTGGCAGCATGCCCCACGCCATCTGCACCGCGCGGCCGATGATGAACACCAGGCCGAAGGTGAACAGCAACTCGGCGATGTGGCCGTTGTGATGCACACGCCGGAGCCCCCACACCTCGATCGCCGCACCAATTGCGCCGCACAACAAGGGTGCGATCAGCAGTGCGGGCCAGAAGCCGACCCACCGGCTGATCTGGTAGGCGAAATAGGCGCCGAGCATGTAGATGCTGGCGTGAGCGAAGTTCAGCACCCCCATCATGCTGAGGATCAGTGTCAGCCCGCTCGCCAACATGAACAGCAACATGCCGTAAACGAGGCCATCGAGCAGCGAAATCAGGCCGACCTGCATGGTGACCTCGCCCGGCGGTGCATGGCGGCTACGACGATGGCCGCTTCATCTTGCAGGTGGTCGGCAGCGTCTCGTCCGCAACTGTCGTCTTGAATTCGGTCTTCCAGCCCAGTCCCGTCTTCTCCACGTCGTATTTCACGCCTTTGGTGAACATCGCCTCATAGTAGGGCTCGAGAAGCTGGTGATCATCCTTGCGCATGATGTTCACGGCACCGAACAGGTCCTTTTGCTCCATGCCCTCCAGGGCCTGCGCCACCTTCACCGTGTCGGTGGACCCGGCCTGGTTGATGGCCCGCACCATCATTTCGAACTGTGTCAGGTTTGGCACGTCGATGAACGCGAAATCATGCGTCGCGCGCCACTTCTTGAAAAACTCCTCGGCTTCCGCGTTATGCTCTTCCACCGGAATATTCTCGTGGTCCTCCATGACGGATGTGAGCCGTCCATCGCCATAGCTGCCGATCGCCGTTGCCGCACCGATCACCTGCGCGAGATAGGCGTCGTAGCGAATATTGAGCCCTGCATCGACGCCGGCCTTGATCAGCAGGTTAAGGTCCGGACCATAGTTTCCAGTCACCAACGACTGCGCGCCGGACGCCTTGATTTTCGTGATGTAGGGAGCGAAGTCCTTGATCTGCATCAGAGGGATGAACTCGTCGGCGACGATCTTGATGTCCGGCCGATATTCCGCGAGGTAGCGCTTGGTATCGTGCTCGATCGACTGGCCGAACAGGTAGTCTTGGTTGAGCATATAGACGGACGTTACCGTCTTCGGCAGCGACTTGATCCGCGCCACCGCCCGCATTGCCACGTTGCCAATGAAGCGGAAGTGCCAGAAGCTGCACTGCTCATTGGTGAGCTCGGTGGCAAGCGCCCCGCAGTTCAGCAACAGAACCCGGTTGTCGGGATTGCGTTCGTTGTGCTTGTTCACTGCGTCAATCAGTGCTGATCCGACATTGGAGCCGACACACGACATGACGAAGGGAATGTTCTGGTCAGTGACGTTCTTCAGTGCGATCAGCGCCTCTGATGGCTGAAGCTTGTCGTCGAATGTCACCAGCTCGAACTTCTTGCCGAGCGCTCCGCCCTTGCCGTTGATGTAGTCCAGGATGAACTGAAACATCTTGAGGCTGGCATCACCGCCGGACGCGAAAGCACCAGAGAAGGGATCGATGTAGCCGATCTTGATGGTGTCATCGGCGGCGCGTGCCGGCTGCCCCGCGATGTTCAAGCCCAGCAGTGCAAGCAGTATAAACGAAAGCGAACGAGCGCGTCGCATTCTTCCCTCCCAGGTCGCCATTCCGGCGATTGTGAGTGAGCTTAGGCATCGGGCAGTTAACGAGTCAATTTACGTCAGGCGGCGCCGAACTGCTGCCGCAACGTCGGCTTGTGCACTTTGCCGGTCGCGTTTCGTGGCAAGGCTTCGACGAACCGGATCGACCGTGGATGCTTATAGTGCGCGAGATTTGCCTCGCAATGCAGCATGATTTCCGTTTCGGTCAGTGCCTGACCTGGTTTGAGGGCGACGATGGCGCGGCCGACCTCGCCCCAGCGTTCGTCCGCCACGCCGATGATCGCAACTTCTGCGATGGCCGAAAGTTGGTAGAGCACGTCTTCGACTTCCGCCGGATAGACATTTTCACCGCCGGTGATGTACATATCCTTCCAGCGGTCCACGATGTAGTAAAAGCCGTCCTCGTCGGTCAAAGCGGCGTCGCCGGTGCGTAGCCAGCCATCGGTGAATGCTCCGGCCGTTGCTTCGGGCCGCTTCCAGTAGCCAGGCGTGGCACTGGGTCCTTTTACCCAGATTTCGCCAATCTGACCGGCTGGCGCATCCGCGCCGTCGGCACCCACCAGGCGCACCGCGAAATGCAGGCAGGATTTGCCGGCCGAGCCGGCCTTGGGCAACGCGTCGCTCGGCTCCATCATCGTGATGATGCCGCAGGTCTCGGTCATGCCATAAGCCTGGATCAGCGTAAGGCCGCGTTCGCGCCACTGTTGCAGCAGCGGCAGTGGCACCGGTGCTGCGGCAACATAGGCGAGCAGATGCGGATTGAAGCACGCGTCGGCGAATTGCGGCAGTTGCGCCATGAATTGGAAATGTGCTGGTGCGCCGATAAAGTGGGTGATGTTCGCGTCGCCGTCGGTGAACAAGCGTAAAGTAAGCGCGGGATCATAGGCGCGCATCACCACCGCTTTACCCCCGTAGTGGAACACCGGGTTGGCAAATACGTCGAGGCCGCCTACGTGGAACTGCGGGAGAACGACGAGGGCTGTGCTGTCGGCGGTTATCCGCGCGGGGCCGGTCAGGTTTATGGTCTGCCAGAACCGCATCCCGTGCGTGATGATCGCGCCTTTGGGATGGCCAGTGGTACCGGACGTATACAGAATTGTCGCGACATCGTCGTGCATCAGCGGTTCCGACGTCACATCCTCGGAAGCCTCCGCGATCAGCCGCTCATAGGCGTTGTCCGCCGGATCGCGACCGCACAGGTGTCGCACGCCGCAAGCGGCGGAGAGTTCCAGCGCCGTGTCGCCGAATTCGACATCGTAGAACATCACAACCGGCTCGCAGTCACTGACGATGAAGCGCAGCTCGGACAAGGTCAGCCGCCAGTTCATCGGCGCAAATATCGCGCCAATGCGCGCGCAGGCGAACTGCAACTCGAACAGGTCGGACGAATTATGTGCAAGAACCGCTACACGGTCGCCCCGCGCGACACCGAACCGGGCACGCAGGCCGGCAGCCAGGCGGCCTACGCGTCGATCGAATTCGGCGTAGGTAAAGCTTCGGCCGGTGGCGAGGTCCTCCATGGCGACACAGTCGCCACGCGTCGACGCGTAATGCGCAATCCAGTCATATGTCGGAATCGCCATCGCCGCCCCCCTGACGCCGCCGGTCTCTGCCGGCCGTAAGTGCGGCATCATAACAAGACCGCTACGCCGCGCCAACCAGTGCGCTGGCGAACACCTCGCCTGTGCTGCCGTCGGTGATGCCAACGTCTGTGACATGGGGGCCGGGATTGCACGCGAGGCTGGCTCCGACGATGGCCTTGAACGTCAGCAGTGGTGGCTGCCAATCGACGATGGCGTCCGCGGCCTCGCGTAGCGCTCGCAGTTCGGCAGCGACCTCTGTCGCTGGCGCATCGGACAGCAGACCACACACCGGCAATCGCAATGTTGCCGTCACCGAACCGCGCGTCGCGACGGCCATGCCGCCGCCGGCATCGATCACCGCATTCGCTGCCGCGGCAAGGTCGGCGGGCTCCCGGCCGAACACCACCAGGTTATGGCTATCATGCGCAACCGACGTCGCGAGGGCACCGCGCCATGTGCTCCAACCTTGCAGGATGCCGAGGACAGGTGCTGGGGCGTGCTTCCCCATGTCGATGGATGACCGCCATCATGATCGCATCTTCTGGCAAGGAAATGGCGCCATCGTGCACGTCGGCGACGACGTCGCCCCATTCGGTGAAGCGTGGCTTCGCGACAGTGCGCACTCGGACGGCGCCGGTGTTCACGCCGGTGGCGTGCATTACGAAATCGGCTGCCGCCAGGCGCCGCACGCGCATGGTATCCATTGGTGCGCCGGGCGGTAACGATGGCAGCGTCGCCAGCAGGCGCCCATGCGAGGCGACCAGACGGACCCGGACGCGATCACCTGCGCCACCGCCAGTTCGGTCAGGTCCGACAATACGATGATATCGGCGCGCCGACCGGGTGCGATCAGGCCAAGGTCGCGCCGGCCAAGCCGCATGGCCGCGTTCAGCGTGGCGCAACGCAGCGCCTGCATCGGCGCCAGACCTCGCCGTACGAGACGACGCAGCACGTCGATCATCCCACCCGGCTGCACCAGGTCATCTGGGAACACATCGTCGGTGCAGATGGTCAGTGTCTGTGGAATTTGCGGCAGCGTGTTGAGCGCATCGACCGCGCCAGGCAGCACATAGTCGTGCGAACCACGGAGCTCCACGGTGAAACCAGCGCGCAGCTTGGCGAGCAGATCTTCGCCGCTGGTGACCTCGTGATCACTTTCGATGCCGGCGGCGGCAAATCCCTGCAAATCAGCCCCTGCCAGACCGCGCGCATGGCCGCATACCAACTTGCCGCTGGCGAGGCCGGCGTCGACGATGCCGCTCATGCGCTGCTGCCTCTCGAGCACGCCGCGCATGTCCATCACCTCGGCCACACCAGCGATCGCCGGCCAGCGCAGCATCTCGCGCATTTCGTCAGGGCCGAAATAGGCGCCTGTGCGTTCGAGGCCCGGGGCCGATGGAACGCAGGATGGAGCAAGAACCACGATACGCAGTGGCAGTCCCGACCTCGCTTCGACCGCCCAACGCAGACCTGCCAGGCCCGAGACGTTGCCGATCTCGTGTGGATCCCAGCAGATCGTCGTGGTTCCCTGCGGCACCACCACCTCGGCGTAACGCCGCGGCGTCACCATTGAACTTTCAATGTGCAGATGCGAGTTGATCAAGCCCGGAGCTATGATCCGACCTGCCAGCGCGATGTGCTCACGCGCGTCGTTGCGCGTTCCGGGTGGATGCACGCTGGCTATCAGTGGGCCGATCAGACCAACATCGGCAGCCCGCAATTCACCGGTTGCCACATCGGCGACCACACCGCCGGTCAACAGCACGTCGAACTGCTCCTGGCCGCGTGCCGCACGAACCGCGCTATCACGCAGCGAGGGAACGTGAAGATCGTGCGGTTCAGACATTGCCACGATATCCGTAGAATTCACGTGCTGCCTCCAGACTGACCTTGCCGTTGCGCAGATCGGCTTGCACCAAGGTTGCCTCTCGCCCCGTTGGCGCGCCGTAGCCGCCGCCTCCAGCGGTAGTGATCATGATCCGATCCCCTTTGCGCAAGGTGGACACGATCTTCGATGGCACCACTTCCTCGCGGCCATCGGCGCGCCGGATCACTGCGGTGGCGCGTGCTCCGGCCATGCCGTCATCGACACCCGTCGCCTCACAAAGATGCCGCTCGCCGCGATACGTGACCGTGGCCTCGCCGTCCAGCAGCTCATATTCGAACATGCCGCCGAGGCCACCGCGATGCGTACCAGGCCCGCCGGAATCCCGGTTCAGCGCGACACGATGCACGCGGATCGGTGCCTCCAGCATCAACGCTTCGGCCGGAACGTTCAGGCAGTTGGTCGCATCGGTCTCGATCACATCGACGCCGTCGAGGTGCGGTGATGCACCGCTGCCGGCGACCAGAAGCTGCGATGTCACATAGCGCCGACCATCGGAGCGCTGACCGCCGAAATGCATGATGACGATCTCACTGCCGGAGTTGGCCGGCACGCGGTCCGGCGCCGCCTGCCGAAGCGCACCGAGGATGCACGTGGTGATCCGCTTTATCGTTGACGTGCGACAGCCGGTCGGCGCTGGTTCACGCGGATTGACCAGGCTGCCCTCCGGCAGATGGAACGCCAGCGGGCGGAAACAGCCGCCGTTGTTGGGAATGCGACCTTCGGGGTCGGTCACCGAGCGCAGCGCGAAGCACGCGGCGGCATAAGGGCCGGACGCCATGCAGTTGAATGGTCCGCGCACCTGCGGCGAGGTACCGGTGAAATCACATGTCATTTGGCCATCCGCGATCGTCACGGCAACTTCAATACGCACCAGCTTGTCCAGCTCGATCCCATCGTTGTCGAGGTAGTCTACATGTCGGTAGGTTCCTGCCCGGAGGCTGCGCAATGTCTGGCGCGTCATCGTCTCTGAGCGGTTCAGCAGCTCGTTGAACAGCGCCAGCAGCTCTTGGCGACCGAAGTTGCCGGCGAGCTCGCCAAGTCGTCGCGCGCCGATCGTGCAGGCAGCGACCTGCGCGTTGATGTCGCCCATCAGCACGTCCGGCAGACGCACATTCTGCCGCAGCATTGCGATCAGCGTGTCGTTCAGCGCATCGCCGCGGCGAAACTGAAGCAACGGGATGCGAATGCCTTCCTGGAATATCTCGGTGGCGTTGGTCGGCGTGGAGCCGGGTGCCATGCCACCGACGTCCTGGTGATGCGTCATCGCGGCGCTGACGGCGATCACGCGACCGCCGGCGAATACCGGCATCATGATGGCGATGTCCGGCAGATGTGTGCCGCCGAGGTAGGTGTCGTTGAGGATCCAGATGTCACCTTCACCCATTGCATCGAGCGGCACGTCGTGCAGCAGCCGTCCCACCATCGGGGTCAGCGCGCCGAGATGCACCGGGATGGCGAGCGCCTGCGCCAGTGTCTCGCCTTGCAGGGTGAACAGACTGGCCGAGGCGTCGAGGCCTTCCTTCACGATGGCCGAAAAGGCGCTGCGCACCAGCGTGAGCTGCATCTCGTTGGCGATGCCATCGAGCTTGTTGCGCAGCACCTCGAGCGTGATCGGATCGATGTCCATATCAACCTCGCGTCAGCAGGAGATTGCCATTGTCCAATACCGTGCCTCGCCAGCCGGGTTCGACAAGCGTGGTCGTGTCGTCCTGTTCCACGATGGCGGGGCCAGCGAAGGTCAGCCCGATTGGCATGGCGGCACGTTGGTAGATCGCCGCCTGCACCGGTGCACGCGCACCGGCTACACGAATCGGACGCGGCGGTTTCCTCGGGTTGGCGTCAAGCGGGCGGTAGGTGCCCTCATCCAGATGGCCGCCGCCGCCGGCGCGGTGCACAGACCGCAGATTGACCATTGCGGCGGGCTGCTCGGTGGCGTGTCCGTAGATACGATCGTGCAGTGCCAGGAAGTCGCGATAGAGGTTGGCCAACGGATCGGGTGCATCGGTGTCGAGCGGGACTTCAAGATGATAGGACTGGCCGACATACCAGACATCCGCGGAATACCGGACCGCCGTGCGCAAGCCGCCGACATTCTCCTCCGCCATCAGCCGCGCACATGAACGATCCAGTTCGTCCAATACGTCGCGCACGTCCGCGAATTCGAGCGCGGCGAGCGGGCGCGGGAAGGCGATTGCCACCTCGTGCTCGATCGGCGCGGCAAGCAGGCCGGCAGCGGAGAGCACGCCGGGATGGCGTGGGATGAACACGTTCAGTATGCCAAGCTCGGCCGCAAGCGCGGTCGCGTGGATCGGTCCAGCGCCGCCCAGAGCAACCAAGGTGAAACGGCGCGGATCGAGGCCGCGACGGATCGAGACAAGCCTGATGCCCTCGGCCATCTGTGCATTCACGACCCGATGGATGCCTAGCGCCGCGTCCTCCAAAGAAAGGCTAAGCGGCTGCGCGATGCGACGTTCGATCGCGTCGCGCGCCAGTGTCGGGTCGAGGGGAACCGAGCCGCCGGCGAAGTAGGCGGGATCGAGCCAGCCGAGTACCGACGGAAGCATCGGTGACCGTCGCCTCCGCGCCGCCGCGGCCGTAGCAAGCCGGCCCAGGTTCGGAGCCGGCGGAATGCGGGCCGACGCGCAAACCGCCGGCGCCATCCAACCATGCGATCGACCCACCGCCGGCGCCGATCGCGTTCACATCCACCATCGGGACACGCACCGGGAAGCCTGCGATGTTGCCCTGTGCGCGAATGACCGGCTCACCGCCTTCGACCAACGCAATGTCGCTTGATGTGCCGCCGACGTCGATGGTGATGAGCTCGCGATGTCCGGAGGAACGCCCAACGATCGCACCACCGATCACGCCTGCGGCAGGGCCGGAGAGAAACAGCCGCACTGGCCGTTTGCGCGCAACCGACGTGCCGGCGAGGCCACCGCGCGACTGCATGATCTGCAATGGCGCAGTCACTCGAGCCGCGCGCAGGCCATCCTCTAGGCGCTCCAAATAACGGCCGACGACGGGCTTCATATACGCATCGAAAGCGGTCACGACTGTGCGCTCGTATTCGCGGAAGGTCGGGTCGACCTCGCTGGACAGCGACACGGCAATCTCAGGATGTATCGCCTCGATAAGCTCGCGCGTGCGTTGCTCATGCTTCGGATGCAGAAACGAAAACAGGTAGCATACCGCAATCGCCTGCACGCCTTCAGCGACAAGCTCTGCCGCGGCACGCTGCACTGACGCTTCGTCCAGCGGCACAATCACCTCGCCCTGCGCGGAGACTTGCTCGCGTGCCTCCTTGCGCCGTGCGCCTGGAGCAAGGAACACCGGCGTGACTGGTTCCAGCATGATGCGGTGCAGGTCCTGACGGAGCTGATAGCCGATCTCAAGGGTGTCACAAAAACCCTCGCTGGCGATCAAACCGATCTTCGCGCCCTTCCGCTCCAGCACCGCGTTGGTGGCGATCGTGGTGCCATGTAGGAACCGGGCGATGTCGGTCGCGGCGACCCCGAGATCTCGCGCGAGATGCGTTATGGCGTTCAGCACCGCCTCGCTGGGATCGCCACGCGTGGTAGGAATTTTCAGCGTTCGCATCGGCTCGCCGACGCGACGACATACGATGTCGGTGAAGGTGCCGCCGATGTCGACACCGATATCGACGGCAGGTTGAGAGCTGGGCATGCGAGGAGCGGTCCGCCTCCAAGATGGTTCGATGCCTGGATAGCACGGCAGGGCTGCGCCCGTGCAGGTTGTCACACCCCTGCCGGACTGACAGAAGCGCGCCACGTCCCAACCATAACGAGGCTAGCCGTTGCCCGACGAGGGGTTCCAGTCGACAGCCGCCCCGGTTCACGTCGCGCAGGCCCCTTCGGCTCGCCGGACACTGGTGCTTGCGGCCTGTCTGATGGCGACGTTCATGGCGGCGGTCGAAAGCTCCATTGTCGCGACCGCGATGCCGACCATCGTTGCCGATCTGGGCGGGTTCAACCTGTTTTCGTGGGTGTTTGCGGTCTATCTGTTGACCCAGGCGGTGAGCATTCCGGTCTATGGCCGGCTCGCCGACATCTACGGTCGCAAGAAGGTGTTCTATTTCGGAGCGGGTCTGTTCCTGGTCGGTTCCACGCTGTGTGGCTTTGCCGGCAACATGGTGGCGCTGATCCTGTTCCGCGCGCTTCAGGGCTTCGGCGCCGGCGGCGTACAGCCGATCGCGACCACGATCCTGGGCGACATCTACACGCCGACCGAGCGCGCGCACGTGCAGGGCCTGGTGTCGAGTGTCTTCGGCGTAGCCGCGGTACTGGGCCCGCTGCTTGGCGCTTTTCTGGTCGAACAGGTGAGCTGGCAACTCGTGTTCTGGGTCAACCTGCCGATTGGCGTGGCCGCGATCGTCATGATCGCGACATTCTTGACGGAACCGACGGAGCTACATAGGCGCCGCATCGACTATGTGGGCTCGCTGCTGTTGATGGTGGCGATCACGGCGTTGATGCTGATGCTCGTCCAAGGTGGCAGCCTGCCGCGTGCGACGTTGGCGATTGTCGGCGCGGTCACGATCGCAACGTTGGTGGTACTTGCGGTGCACGAGAGCAGCACGCCGGAGCCGATGTTGCCGCTGGATCTCTGGCGCCAGCATCGCATTATCGCGATCGGCAGTTTCGGCGGAGCGGTCATCTCGGCGGTTATGACAGGCGTGTCGGCATTCCTGCCGACCTATGTGCAGGGTGCGATGGGTCGCAGCGCGTTGACCGGCGGATTGGTGCTGGGTGCGATGTCAGTCACCTGGGCAGTGGCGAGCTTTTACGGCGGCAGGCTGATGGTGCGCACGACGTATCGTCTGACCGCAGTGCTGGGCACGCTGGCGCTGATCGCCGGCAGCACTGTACTGATCACGCTCACGCCCGAGCGCGGCGTGGTGTGGGCCAGCAGCGGATCGCTGCTGATCGGCATTGGCATGGGGTTGTGCAACACCACGTTCATCGTATCGATCCAGGCAGCGGTGCCATGGCATCAGCGGGGCGCTGCCACGTCGTCGTGCATGTTCCTGCGCTTCGTCGGCCAGTCGCTGGGGGTGGCGTCATTCGGTGCCGTGCTGAATTTCACGCTGCTGCGAGAGGCGCCGGACACCGTGGCCCAGGTCGATCGATTGCTGGATCCATTCCAGCGTGGTGGGCTGGATGTCAGCGAATTGACACGGCTGACCGAGGTGGTTGCGCTCGGTTTGCATAACACCTACGTGCTGGCGGGCGGGTTGTCCGTGCTGGCGCTGGGCTTCGCGCTGCTGCTGCCGGCGCGACTGAGCCCGGCGGGGCAAACCCACCATTGAACCCCCCGCCGCCCGGCCCTATCCTTCCCAACGATACGGAGTTGTCGCCTGTGACCGTTCCCGCGCCCGGCGCGATCGATTGCGATATTCACCCTGCCTTGCCCAGCATGCAGGCGCTGGTGCCATACCTGGACGAATACTGGCGGTCGCATGTCCTGATGCGCGGGCTGGAGCGCGATAATTACACCGCGTCGGCCTTCCCGCCCAACGCGCCAATCAACTGCCGCCCGGATTGGAAGCCCGCCAAGGGCAGCGCCGGAACTGATCGGGAACGGCTGAGCTCACAGGCGCTCGATGCGTTCGGCACCCGCTACGCGATCTGCAACATTCTGCATGGCGCGCCGGCAGTCTTCAGCGAGGACCTGTCCGCGGCGATGTGCCGGGCGATCAACGACTGGCTGGCCGCTGAGTGGCTGTCGAAGGACGACCGCCTGCGCGCTTCCATCGTTGTGCCAATGCACAGCCCGGAGCTTGCCGCGAAGGAGATCGAGCGCGTGGCCGCCGATCCGCGCTTTGTCCAGGTGCTGGTGTGGGAGATGAGCGAACTGCCGCTCGGTCGACGCATGCACTGGCCGATCTACCGCGCCGCCGAACGGCTCGACCTGCCGATCGGCATCCACGCGGGATCCAGTTATCGCCATCCGCCCACCAACCTCGGCTGGCCGTCCTACTACCTGGAAGACTATGTTTCGTGGTCGACCGGATTTGCCGGCGTGCTGAACAGCCTGATCACCGAGGGCGTGTTCGTCGAGTTCCCGCGCCTGAAAGTGGTATTGATGGAATCCGGCGTGACGTGGCTGCCGGGCTGGATGTGGCGTGCGGACAAGACCTGGCGCGGCGTGCGTGCGGAGGTGCCGTGGCTGGAAAAATCGCCGGCGGCCTATGCGCGCGAACATGTGCGCCTGACCATTCAGCCGTTCGACGCGCCGCCTCGCGCCGACCAGTTGCAGCGCATCATCGAGGAGATCGGCTCCGACGAGATGCTGCTGTTCTCTACCGACTATCCCCACTGGCACTTCGACGACAAGGACGCGCTGCCCGACGGCCTGCCCGATCACTTGCTGCGCAAGATCCTCGTCGACAACGCACTGAAGACCTTCCCCCGCCTATCCCCGTGAGCATGGAGAGCATTCGATGAACGTCACGGTCATGGATCGTCAAGCCGACACGGCTTCGCAGACGAAACTCGGCATTGTCGATTGCGACGTGCACCCCTACACGAAGTCGCCTGCTGACCTTGATCAGTTCCTGTCGGAGCGCTGGCGCAAGCATCGCGCCTCGATCGGCGGCCGTGCCCGTTCGCCGTTCTCGAATGCGCCGAACTATCCGCGCATGTCGCCGTTCACCGGCATGCGGATGGACTCCTATCCGAAGGATGGGACGCATCCCGGCTCTGATCTGGCGATGATGCAGGAGCAGCTGCTCGATCTTTTCAATGTCTCTTATGGCCTGATGATGCCGCTGCTCGGTCGTGGTTCGGACGAGCGCAATGTCGAGTTCGGCGCGGCGATGGCGACTGCGGCGAATGAGTGGGAAGCACAGGTGTGGTGCGACCGCGAGCCGCGCCTGAAGGCCGGCGTGCAGATCCCGCTCGAATATACCGAGGCGGCGATCAAGGAGATCGAGAAGCGCGCCGGTGATCGCCGCTTCACGCATGTGATGATCCCGCCGCGCGGACTGGAGCCGCTGGGCCGTCGCCGCTATTGGCCGATCCTCGAGGCGTGCGCTGCCAACGGCTTCTCCATCGCGCTGCATCTCGGCGGCACCAGCGGTCATCCGTCCACGGGCGGCGGCTGGCCGTCATTCTATCACGAGGAGCACCCGTCTTATCCGCAGAGCAAGGAAGCGCTGGTCACCTCGCTGGTGATCGAGGGCGTGTTCGAGCACATCCCCAACCTGCGCGTCGCTCTCGTGGAAGGCGGTTTCGCCTGGCTGCCGTCGCTGACCTGGCGGCTCGACAAGCACTACAAGCGCCTGCACGAAGAGGTGCCGCATCTGAAGAAGCTGCCGTCGGAGTATATCCGCGACAACATCTGGGTGACAACGCAGCCGATCGAAGAGCCGGAACGACCCGAGGATCTGCTGGCGACGTGCGAGTGGATTGGCTGGGACCGCATCATGTTCTCGACCGACTATCCGCACTGGGACCAGGACGATCCACGCTTTGCCTTCAAAGCGCCGTTGACCGAGCAGCAGAAGCGGATGGTGTTCCGCGAGAATGCGCTGTCATTCTACGGCCTGGCGTAAGTGCATGGCTCGGCACGTTGTCGCACCCGCGAGCGAGATCGCGCCGGGCACCTGCAAGATCGTTACCATCGCCGGCCGCTCGATCGGCGTGTTCAACGTGAAGGACGAGTTCTTTGCGCTGATCAACCGCTGCCCGCACGAGGGGGCGCCACTGTGCATCGGGCCGATCCTTGGGCGGTTCACCGCGGATCGACCAGGCGAATATCGGTTGGAACGCCCCGGCGAGATGTTGCGTTGTCCATGGCATGGCTGGGAATTCGACATCAAGACCGGCCAGTCCTGGTGCCATCCGGAGAGCGTGAAGGCGCGGACCTATGACGTGGCGGTAGTGCCCGGCGAAGCCTTGGCGAAGGGGCCGTTCGTGGCGGAATCAGTGCCGGTGTCGGTGGAACAGAACTACGTGGTGGTGGACCTCTGATACCGCTGTCATTGCGAGGAGCGTAGCGACGAAGCAATCTCCATCGTGGATGCGCTCTTTCGATTGCGTCGTCGCTTCGCTTGTCGCAATGACATAACTCAGGAGCAAGAAGAATGGCAGATAGCGCACTGCGTGAAAAAGGCCGCGAGATGCGGCGCAAGCTGCTCGGCGACGCAACGGTCGATCGTATGGATAAGGCCATATACAACGACCCGATCATGGCCAAGTTCGCCGAGGTCACCCAGGAAACAATCTTTGGCGCGCTGTGGTCGCGCCCGGGGCTCGATCTGAAAACCCGTGCGCTGATCTGCGTCATTTCCGACGCCGCGACCGGTCGTGACCCTGAACTGAAACTGCATCTGCGCATGGCGCGCAATCAGGGCTGGACCGAGGACGAGCTTGTTGAGTCCCTGTTGCACCTCGGCGGCTACGTCGGTGTCCCCCTGATCCGCGAATCGCTACTCGTTGCGAAGGAAACCTTCGCGGAGATGCGCGCAGAGAAATGAGCGCGGACGAAGCTTGGCGGCAGACTATAGCCAAGGCCGAAATCCTGCTCGCCGAGGGTGAGGCGGCGGAAGACATGTCGGGCATCGCCGATGCGGTCTCGGGCTTCAACGCGGCTCTGAGGATGGCGTCGCGCGCAGATGCACCGCTGGACTGGGCGAAGACGCAGAGCCGCCTGTCGGCAGCGCTGCGGGCGCTGGGTGCACGCATCGACGATCCGGTGATGCTGCACTCGGCCATGACCGCGTGCGATCATGCGCTGGAGGTTTATCGGCCGGACACCACGCCCGAGGACTGGGCCCGGACGGTGGCGCTTCTCGGAGCGGCGCAGGTAGTGCTTGGCGAGCGTGATAGCGATCCAGCGTGGCTGAACGCAGCGCTCAACAGCTATCGGCTGGCAACCAGGGTCTACACACATGATGGTGCCCCCTCCGACTGGGCACGCATGCAGCGCAATTGTGGTGCCGTGCTGTCGCTGCAAGGTGAACGCACCGGCGATACCGCATCGCTGCGCGAAGCTGTTGATCATTATCGCGCTGCGCTGGAGGAATATGCAGAGCAGGATTCGCCGATCGATATCGCCGTGACGCAGAGCAATCTCGGCCAGGCGCTCCGTGTGCTGGGCGAGCGTGACAATGACCGCGACACGCTGGCCGAGGCCGTCGCCGCCTGCCGTGCGGCGCTCAGCGTCTATACGCGCGAGGTTACGCCGCTGGAGTGGGCGATGGCGAGCACCAATCTCGCCAATGCACTGACGGCGCTGAACGACACCGGACCGGTCGAAGAGGCGATTGCGATATATCGCGACGCGCTCACTGTTCTCGATGGACCAGCGCGGCTGCAGCAGCGCGCGATCGCGCGCTACAACCTCAAGCGCGCCGAGGGACGGCTGGTGGAGCTCCGCCAGAACCCGAGCGACCGCCGTCAATGACGATGTGTGTGCCTGTGATGTCACCGGAGAAATTCGAGCACAGGTACATCACCACGTTGGCCACTTCCTCCGGCGTCACATAGCGGCCGGTCGGCGTATTGGCAGCGTTTGCGTCGTGCACCGCCTGGGGATCGTTCGGATTCCGCTGCGCCTCCAGCGACCGCATCATCCGCGTCTCGACCGGGCCAGGGCACACCGCGTTCACCCGGATGCCGAGGCGCGCGACATCTGATGATGCCACCTTGGTGAGACCCAGCACGCCGTGCTTCGACGCGACATAGGGCGCCATACCTGGTCCGCCGAACAAGCCTGCCACCGACGCCGTATTGACGATGGCACCGCTGCCCTGTTTCAGCATCACCGGCAGGACGTGGCGCATGCCCAGGAACACACCCTTCAGGTTGACCCCGATCACCTGATCGAAGATCGCCTCGTCATATTCCTGTGTCGGTGCGGCCTTGCCCTCGATGCCGGCGTTGTTGAAGAAACAGTCGATCGAGCCATAAGCATCGAGCGTCGCCTGCACGTAATTCTGCACGTCGGCGGATTTTGTGACGTCGGCGCGAACGAATCGGGCGTCGCCGCCGCGCTGAAGCAGCAACTCGGCGCTCGCCTCTCCCGCGGTCGCGTCGAGATCGACTACCACGACCTTTGCGCCGCGCCCCGCGAAGCCGATTGCACTGGCGCGGCCAATGCCGCCGCCGCCACCGGTGATCAAGGCAACCTTTCCCGCGAATTCCATCTGCGCTTGCTCCTTCAGCCCACGTCCACCAGCAGCACTGCCTTGCCGGCAATACGCCGATCGCGCAACTGCTCGGCCACCGCGGCGAAGTCGCGCCAGCTTCGTTCCACACCGATCTGCGGTTTCAGCGATCCATCGTCGATCAGCGACACGAGCAATGCGAGGTCGGGCGCAAAACGATCCTCGGATTCGGAGTAGAAATAGCTGAAGCTCTGCACACGCGAGTTCGGCGCGCCACGGAAGTCAGCGAACGCAAATGTCGTCGGTTCGCCCGATGAATTCCCGTACACCACGACCGTTCCCTTCGCTTCGACAAGCTTGATTGCCTGCGCCAGCGATGCTCCGCCCGCCGATTCCAGGATCAGGCCGAAACGGCCTTGCGCGCTGTCGATCCCCTGTATCACTTCTTGCGCACCCAGTGCCTTCAATCCGGAAGCGCGCTCCTGCCGGCCGACGACGGCGGTCACGCGGGCACCGGATCGCGCCGCAAGCTGCACCGCGATCGTGCCAACACCACCAGCCGCGCCGGTGATCAGCACGCGTTTGCCGAGCAGCGGCGCGCCGTGACGCAGAGTTCGCAGCGCCGTCAGGCCGGCAACCGGAAGTGCCGCCGCCTGCGCGAAGCTGACATTTTCGGGCAGCATCGCCATGCGATGCCCCGGCACGGCCACCCGCTGCGCCCAGCCGAACTCATCGGTCAGCGCGACGACACTCGAACCGGCAGGCGGCCCGCTGCCGTCCTCCGCCTGCTTCAACACGACACCGGCAATATCCTGGCCAGGAACCCAACCCTCTCCATTGTTGCGCACCGAGCGCAGCTCACCTCGGTTGAGCGACAACGCATGAACCGCGACAACGCCTTCGTTGCGCTGCGGCCGCGGTTCGGGAAGCTCGCGAAGTTCAACCGGCGCCTTGTCGTTCATTGTCGTGACGAGACCGAGCATCAGATTGCCCTCCCCTGCAATTCCGCGCGATGATACTGACGAGTATCGTATCGGGACGGAGCGTCGCTAATGCGCCAGATGGTCATGGTCGGTTTCCTGCAGGCGCAGAACTGCACCAACCTTGTGAGTTCGTGGCGCCATCCGGAATCACGCGATGACTCCATGTCAGCCGATTACTACCGCACCATCGGCCGCGTGCTGGAGGAAGGCAAGTTCCACCTTGGCTTCTTCGACGATCGCCTGGCGATGCCGGACCGCTACGGCAACGACCACAGCCATACCGTCGAACACGGCATACGTTGCGTGAAAATGGACCCGATCACCGTGCTCACCGTGATGGGCATGGCGACCGAGCGTCTGGGACTCGGCGCCACCTGCTCGACCACCTATTTCGAGCCGTTCCATGTGGCGCGCGTATTCGCGACGCTCGACCTGATGACTGGTGGCCGCGCCGCCTGGAACGTTGTCACGTCGATGAACGACGGCGAGGCGCTGAACATGGGCTACGACGAGCATCTGGAGCATGACTCGCGCTACGACCGGGCGGACGAGTTCATGCAGGTGGTGCTTGGGCACTGGAACTCCTGGGACGACGACGCGATTGTCATCAACAAGCAGACCGGCCTGTTCGCGCACCCCGACAAGGTGCGGCGATTAGATCATCAGGGACAATGGTTCCGCTCGCGTGGTCCGTTCACCGTACCACGTTCGCAACAAGGTCACCCCGTGGTGATCCAGGCAGGGCAGAGCGGCCGCGGCAAGCATTTTTCCGCGCGCTGGGGGGAGGTCGTCTTCGTCTCCACGCACACCAGCATGAAGCATGGCAGGCAGCTCTATCGCGAGATGAAGGAGGATGTGGCAAGCCAGGGCCGCGATCCCGACAAGTTCTTCATCACGCCGTCGGCCTATGTGGTCTGCGCCGAGACGAAGGCGGAAGCCGAGGACAAGATGGCGCTGATCGAGACGCTGGCGACGGATGAGGATGCACTGTCGCTGCTGTCGGAGGCGATGAATTTCGATTTTGCGTCGAAGGGCATCGACGAGCCGTTCACGGACGAGGAGTTGGCGAACGTTTCAGGCACGCAATCGATGCGTGATCGCGTGCTGCGCGCAAGCGGCCTCGCCAACCCGACGCCACGCGACTTCATCAGGTTCAGTCACCGCGCGCGACCGAACAAGCCGTTCGTCGGTGGACCAAAGGAGGTGGCGGACGGATTGGAGCAGTGGTTCACCGAACCGGTCGCCGACGGCTTCGTGCTGGCGGCGACGCACGTGCCGGGCACCTACATGGATTTCGTGAAATACGTCGTGCCGGAATTGCAGCGGCGCGGGCTGTATCACAAGGACTACGCAGGCGCCACACTGCGCGAGAACCTTGGCATCCCGGTTCCGCACGCTACATGGAGAAACGCACGATGAAGCTGGGCCTTTCAATTGGCTATTCGCGCGCGCATCTCGAAATCCCGGTAAAACTCGTGCAGCGTGCGGAAGAGCTCGGCTATGACAGCGTATGGACAGCGGAAGCGTACGGCACCGACGCGGTCACGCCGCTCGCCTATCTTGCGGCACTGACCAAACGGATAAAGCTCGGCACCGGCATCATGCAGCTTGCCGCACGCACGCCGGCCAATGCCGCGATGTGCGCAGCGACGGTCGATGCGATGGCAGGTGGCGGGCGGTTCATCGCCGGTCTCGGTGTGTCCGGGCCGCAGATCGTCGAAGGCTGGTACGGCCAACCTTGGGGCCGCCCTTACTATCGCTACAAGGACTATGTCGCCATCATGCGCAAGATATTCCGCCGCGAGGCGCCGGTGACGCATGAGGGCCGCGAAATCTCTCTGCCGTACACCGGCGAAGGCGCGGCGGGCGTCGGCAAGCCACTAAAATCGATACTGCACATGAACTCAGACATTCCGATCTATCTGGGCACCGGCAACGAATCCACGGTGAAGCTGACAGCGGAGATCGCCGATGGCTGGCTGCCGCTCGGCTTCGTGCCAGGCTCGCTGCCGGAATACCTGCCCTGGTTGGAGGAAGGCTTCCGCCGCGCCGGCAACGGCAAGAGCCTGCGCGACTTTGCTATCCAGGCCTCGGTACACGTCGAGATCGACAGTGATGTGAAGGCCGCGCTGGCCAAGCTGAAGCCCGAGGTTGCGCTGTACGTCGGCGGCATGGGCCACCGCGACACGAACTTCCACAAGGACATGATGATTCGCCGCGGCTTCAAGGACGCCGCGGGACGTATCCAGGAACTTTATCTTGCGCACCGCAAGGACGAAGCGATCGCAGCCGTACCGGACGAGTGGGTGGACATGAAGTCGCTGGTCGGGCCGCCGGAACGGATCAAGCAGCGTTTCCGCGCCTGGGAGGATTCCGGTGCGACCAGCCTGACCGTGCGTTCGCGGCAACCGGACGCGATCGAAGTGATGTCGCAGGCGGCGCGGCTCAACTGAAGGAGAAGGAACCCAATGCGCTTCAAGGACAAGGTTGCGCTGATCACTGCGGTGGGCAGCGGCATCGGCCGCGCCACTGCCGACATCATGGCAAAGGAAGGCGCCGTCATCATCGGTGTGGACAACGATGAGCGTCGCCTCGCCATGGCGATGGAGGCAATGAACATGTTGGGCGGTCGCGCGATCGGCCGTCGCGCCAATGCGCTGGATCAAGGCGAGGTGGACGAAGTCGTCGCCTGGGCGGCTAAGCAGTACGGCAACATCGATATCCTGGTGAACGCGGTCGGCGGCAGCACGATCATCGAGAAGCCGGGCGCCACCGTCGATGAACTGACATTCGACGAATGGCAAAGGCTGATCCAGTTCAACCTGAACGGCACGTTCCTGTTCTGCCACGCGGTGACGCCGGTGATGAAGCGGCGCAAGCATGGCAAGATCGTCAATCTTGCTTCCATCGCGGGGCGCGGGCTGAGCTTGACCAGCAGTAGCGCGTATTCTGCTGCGAAGGGCGGCATCATCGCTTTCACGCGCAAGCTGGCATTCGAGCTGGGGCCGTTCGGTATCAACGGTCAACGCGATTGCGCCGAGCCGTACGCTGACAGAACGTATCCGGCCACGCTGGAACCAGCAGTCACCGGAGGATCAGGCCGCCGAGATCGAACGCACTCCGCTGCGTCGTGTGGCAGAAGCGGCGGATCAGGCGAAGGTGATCTGCTTCCTCGCGTCATCTGATGCGGATTTCGTCACGGGGCTGACGATCGATGTGACCGGCGGCCTCTGACGTTACTGACCGAACCGCGGCAGTCTCTCCGCCAGCGCCTGATACGCGTCCTCGTCCGTGCGGTCGTACCGCAACGGCGTCACGACGATGTTGCCAGCCCGCAATGCGTCATAATCGCTTTCCGGGCCTTGCTGCCGATCCCCGCGGCGAAAGTTCAGCCAGTGATACTCCATGCCGCGCGG
The DNA here is from genome assembly GCA_963799415.1 of uncultured Alphaproteobacteria bacterium. GTDB lineage: Bacteria > Pseudomonadota > Alphaproteobacteria > Acetobacterales > Acetobacteraceae > JAMXLO01. Next base: position 59,198 of record CAWCXI010000035.1, read on the forward strand.
ATCTACACGCGTATCCACATGCATTCCAGCGATCATGCCGACGCCCTGGCGTGCCAATGTGACCGGTCCCGCCTCTGCCGCGGAGCACGCCGGAAAGTTGACGTTCAGGCACGCATCCTTGCTCCAGCCGATCGCCAGAAGATCGCGCACCAGCTTCGCACCCAGAGTGCGCGACGCGTCCCACAACACATTGTTGCGGTCCTTGTACGCCTGGCTCAGGGCGATCGACGGGATGCCGAGCATCATGCCGGTCATCGCGCCGCCGACCGTGCCGGAGAACACGGTCTCCATCCCGAGATTCAGTCCGCGGTTCACACCCGACAGCAGCAGTTGCGGCGCCCCGTCGGTCATCAGATGGCAGATTCCCATCACCGCGCAGTCACCTGGCGTGCCAGAAATGCCAAAGCGCCGCTCTCCCTGGCGGGTAACGCGCAGCGCATGGTGCAGGCTGATCGCATGCGAAACGCCGCTCTGGTCGTGCTCCGGCGCCACGACCCACACTTCGTGCGCCAGTTCGGCGGCGATCGCCTCCAGGATCGCCAGCCCAGGCGCATCAATCCCGTCGTCGTTGGTCAGCAATATCCGATCCAGCACGCGCTTGCTCCGCTCAATGCGTGCCCTGTTTGACGCGTCCAGCCCGCCGCGTCCAGCATGGCGAGACGGGAAGGAGACGAACCATGCAGGTCATCGACGCACAGGTGCACATCTGGGGCAGCGGGACGCCGAGTGGTCACCATCGGCAGACCTCGATCTACACAGCCGAGGAATTGATCAAGGAGATGGATGGGGCCGGCGTGAACGGTGCGGTGCTGCATCCGCCGAGCTGGGACCCGGGATCGAACGAGATGGCCGTGGAGGCCGCGAAGAAATACCCTGACAGGTTCTGCATCCTTGGCTGGTTCCCACTGGATAAACCCGAAGAGCGCAAGCGCATCGAGACCTGGAAGCTGCGGCCCGGCATGCTCGGTCTGCGCTGGTCGCTGACGCGGCCGGAGCAGGAGAACTGGCACAAGGACGGCACCATGGATTGGGTGTGGCCGGCAGCGGAGCGCGCGGGCACGCCGATCGCGACGATGGCTTGGCGCTTCCTGCCGCTGTTCAGGCAGATCGCTGAGAAGCACCCCAACCTGAAGCTGATCATCGATCATCTCGGGCTGGTGCGCTCGGCGAAGGGTGCAGCGGCGTTTGCCGATCTGGACATGCTGTGCTCGCTGGCGAAGCTGCCGAATGTCGCGGTGAAGGCAACTGGTGCGCCTGGCTACTCCGACGCGCCGTATCCGTTCCGTGACATCCACGATGGGCTGCATCGTATCTTCGATGCCTATGGTCCGAAGCGCTTCTTCTGGGGTACCGATATCACCCGCATGCCGTGCAGCTATCGGCAGTGCGTGACGATGTTCACCGAGGAACTGCCGTGGCTGAAGGGCAACGATCTTGACCTCGTGATGGGGCAGGGCGTGTGCGACTGGCTCGGCTGGCAGCGCAAACCGACCTAGCTCGCGTGGTGCTGCTTACCGACTACACGAGCTACGCGGACGCGCTGTGCCACTTTGCGCCCGCGCGGTTGTGGGAGTTGTTCGACGGCGCCCGCGATCGGCTGAATATAGCGCACGAGTGCATCGATCGTTATTCAGCCGATCCGGGCCGCATAGCCGTCCGCATCGCTCATGCCGACGGGCACGACGAAGCGATCACTTTCCGCACCATTGCTGAGCAATCGGCGCGCTATGCGCATTGGCTCAGCGAGATGGGCGTCGCGCACGGCGACCGCGTGGCGATTATGCTGGAGCCGTCGCTGGCATTTTACGCTGCCTTGTTCGGTACCATGAAGCTTGGTGCGATCGCAGTGCCTTTGTTCACCCTGTTTGGCCCTGACGGAGTGCGCCTTAGGCTCGACGACTGTTCGCCGCGCCTGTTGCTGACAACGTCCGATAAGGCCCAGTCACTGGGAACGCTACCGATACCAATTATCGCGCAGGACGACGCCTTCGCCGCGTCCGTGTTGCGATATCCGACGACCTTCGTGCCAACAACGCGCCGCGACGATCTGGCAATCTACCAGTACACCTCCGGCACAACGCGTGAGCTGCCGGCCGCAATCAGCCACACCCATCGTGCCATCGTGGTGGTCATGATTGCGGCACTTTATGGCACGGGTATTCGCCCGGGTGATCGGTTCTTTTGTCCGTCATCGCCCGCCTGGGGTCATGGGCTTTGGCACGGCACGCTGGCGCCGCTGGCGCTTGGTGTAGAGACCGGCGTATATGCAGGCCGCTTCGATGCGGAACGTCTGTTACGCGCGTTGCAGGATTTCGGCACCACCAATCTATCGGCCGCAGCGACGCACTACCGCATGATGCGCATGTCCGGCGCGGCCTCGCACTACCGTTACAGCGTGCGTAAGATGTCGTTCACTGGCGAGCCGATCGACAACGACAGCCACGCGTTCGCCGAGCGGACCTTCGGCGCCCGCCTGTGCAGCATGTATGGCACAACCGAGGTTGGTGTGATCTTGGTCAACTACCCAGGTGCCGGGGACTTCGCAGGAAGACCGGGTGCGCTTGGCATGCCGGTACCTGGCGTCAAGGTAGAAGTACAACGACCAGACGATAGCACCTGTGCAACGGGCGAGATCGGTGAGATCAAGGTCTGGCGACACGGCGTATGGTTTCCGACCAAAGATCGTGGTTGGATCGATGCCGATGGTTTCTTCTTCCACGCCGGACGCGCGGATGACGTGATCATTTCCGCCGGCTGGACGATGAGCGCGACCGAGATCGAGGACATGCTGCTCCGTCATCCTGCGGTGCGTGAGGCTGCGGCGATCGGCGTGCCCGACGTCCAGCGCGGGCAGGTGGTCAAGGCGTTCATAGTGACGGACCGGCCGCCCGGCGATGTGCTCGCCATCGACATCCAGGATTTCGTGCGCTCCCGCCTGAGCCAGCACGAATTTCCGCGCATCGTCGCCTTCGTCGCCGAGTTGCCAAAGACGCCGGCTGGCAAGGTCAACCGCAAGGCGCTGCGTGAGCGCGAGAAGCAGGAGCCTGCATGACTGAAGATCCGCACAGGTTGTTCCCAAAGATCACCGACGAGGCGCTGGACGCGCTGCGCCGGCGGTTGAATGTGCGGATCGAGAACACGCTGGAGCCATGGTGTCACGAGGCTACGCGCGATGCGATCCGCCATTACGCGCACGGCATCGGCGACGACAATCCGTTGTGGTGCGATCCGGACTATGCGGCGAATACGCGGTGGGGCGGCGTCATCGCGTTACCGAGTTTCCTGTTCGCGACCAGTCGGATCATTTCGGGCTATGTCGGCGGCCTGCCGGGCGTGCATGCGATGTGGGCCGGTGCCGAATGGACCTGGCATCATCCCGTGCGGCGCAATGACGAAATCACCACCGAAGCATGGCTGAGAGACCTGATCGAGCATGAGACACGCTTTGCCGGCCGCTCGATTCAGCAGGTGTATCATGTTGATTTCCACAACCAGCGCGGCGAGCTGGTGGCTTCCGCGGACAGTTGGTGTTTTCGGACGGATCGCGATCAGGCGCGGGAGCAGGGCAGCAAATACGACGCGGTGAAGGGAAGGCCACCGCCGCATTACTCGGAAGCGGACCTGACGCGCATCTTTCAGCTTTATGCCGAGGAAGAAGTGCGAGGGGCGACGCCGCGTTATTGGAACGACGTTGCTGTTGGTGATCGGCTGCCGGTGATGGTCAAGGGGCCGATGACCGTGACCGGGTTCATCGCCTACGCGCAGGGCTGGGGAGGGCTCTATATCCGCGCGAACAAACTCGCGTGGAAGCAGATCCATGCACATCGTGGTCTCGGCATCACCAACCGGTTCGGGATTCCCGATTGCCCCGAGCGCGTGCACTGGGAACCGGAGTTTGCGCGCATGGTCGGCGTGCCGGGTGCATACGACTATGGCCCCGAGCGTTGCTCATGGCTCACGCATCATCTGACCAATTGGATGGGCGACGATGGGATATTGCGCCGGGCAAGCTGCAAGGTCCGCCGGCACAACCCGGAAGGCGACACGCTGTTCATCAGCGGGACTGTCGTGCGCAGCTTCATCGAGGGCGGTCGCCATTTGGTGGAGATTGCGCAGGAGGCGCACAACCAGGATGGCGAGCTGTCCGTTGTCGGAACGGGTGTGGTGGAGCTGTTGGCCCGCTGATCGAAGCAATCCCCATCGGCGTGATGGAGATTGCTTCGTCGCTTACGCTCCTCGCAATGACAACTATTTCGGTGCGTATTTTCCGCCAACCTGCGGGGTCGGCGTGTCGAAGCCCTTCTCCTGCCGATCCAGCCGCGTCTCGCGCGACCAGGTGCGCTTCAGCTCGTCGCGCACCTTGAAACTCAGCTTGCCGAGCCCGCCGCATTCCAGTTCCACGGTGTCGCCGTCCATGAAGGCATTGAGGCCGCGGTGGTTGGTGCCGGTGGCGAGGATGTCGCCCGGCTCCAGTGCGTGGATCGACGAGACCCACTCGATGCAGCGCTGGATCTTGTGCGCCATGTCGTCGGTGTTGAAATCCTGCTTGATCGTGCCATTCACCGACAGCTTGATCGGCACCTTGTGTGGATCCGCGATTTCGTCCTTCGTCACCAGATACGGCCCGATCGGCGCAAACGAGTCGCGTGACTTCATGGCGAAGAAACTCTGTGGCGGCAGCCCGCGTGCCGAGCCGTCGATGAAGTTGGTGTAGCCGAACACGTAGTCCATCGCATCGGCCGCCTTCACGTGGCTCGCGCGCTTGCCGATCACAACGGCCATCTCCGCCTCGCCCTCGAAGATGGTGGCGGGCACGTCAGGCAGCACCATCGTGCCACCGTGGCCGAGGATCGATGTCGGCGCCTTGTGGAAGGCGTTGATCGGCGCCGGCTCCTTGCGCGTGCCGTTCTCCATGTAGTTCACGGCCATGCAGACGATGTTGCCGGGCTTCGGCAGCGGCGCTTGCAGCTTGACGCTGGACACCGGCACCGTCTTGCCACTGGCCGCCGCATCCTCCAGGCGCTTCTTGTAGTCGCCGAAGCGCGCGATCAACCCATTGATTAGATCGTGCGGCCCCAGATGTGGAATGTCGCGCACCGCGGACGACACATCGACGATGTTGTCACCCTTCACCACGCCGAGTTTGTAATCGTCGAAGAACGCCAGCTTCATGGTAGCCCCCTCTATTCAACCGGAACGAAGATCGAGTGCCGCATCTTTCCGCCGACCGACTTCGACAGATGGCCCTTGCCGGTGATGTCCTCCACCAGCACGACCTCGCCGGCGCCGATCGTCCGCGCTTCGCCGTCGCTTGCCGTGATCTGCACGCCGCCGTCAAGGTTGATGATGTACTGCCGCCGCGGCGCCGGATGCCACGACAGATCATAGTCACCCGAGGTCTCGCGGAAGATGATGCCGTTGGCCGGCAGACGCGCAGAGATCTTGGAAAAGTTGCGCTCCTCGACCCACTGAACGTCGACGTCGCGCCAGTGCGATTCGCCGTTCGCGTCGCAGTAGAGATTGTGTATCCGCATCGCTTCCTCCTATCGGTTCTGCCAGTTCGGCTTGCGCTTTTCGGCGAACGCCTTCGGGCCCTCGATGTAGTCCTGGCTTTCCAGGTTCTCCTGCTGCGCCGGGTAGACCGTGCGCATTGCGCGTTCCAGTGATGGTTCATCAAGGCCGTGATACGTCGCCTGTTTGGATGCGCGCACTGCTTTGGGCGAGCATTCCAGGATCTGCGCGGCCCAGCGCTTCGCCGCTTCCAGCGCCTGGCCCTGCGGCACCACCTCGGTGACGAAGCCGAGTTCGAAACCCTCGCGTGCGCCGACGCGCCGCCCGGTCAGGATCATGCCCATCGCCTTCTTGCGCGGGATCATGCGCGGCAGACGATGCACGCCGCCGCCGCCGGCGATCAGCCCCACGCGCGGCTCCGGCAACGCGAACAGCGCGTTCTCCGCGGCGATGATGATGTCGCAGGCAAGCGCCGTCTCGAACCCGCCGCCCATCGCCCAGCCGTTGACCGCGGCAATCATCGGCTTGTCCAGATTGAAGCGATGGGTGATGCCGGCAAAGCCGTTCGGTCCGTTGGGGCGGCGGCGACCGGCGGCCTGCACTTTCAGGTCGTTGCCGGCCGAGAATGCGCGCTCGCCGGCACCGGTGATGATGCCCACCCACAGATCGTCGCGCGTGGCGAACTCGTCCCACACGGTGGCGAGTTCATCGTTCGCATCGGCGTGCAGTGCGTTCAGCACCTCGGGCCGGTTCAGCGTCACGGTGCGGACGTGGCCTTCGTCCTGGACGATGCAGTATTTGTGCGTCATGTGCCGAAGGGAGCTGCGGTGAGCAACCGCCGCCCCGTCCCCCCGACCCCCTCCCGCCAGGGGAGGGGGAGTCTCGCCGGAGACGTCATCCACCAATTACCGAGTCTTTGCGCAAGCCGCCGATTTTCGGTTCATCCATCCCCAGCCAGTCCGCCAGCACCTCGGCGTTATGTTGGCCGAGCAGCGGCGCCGCCTTGACCGGCGGTGTGCTGCCGGAGAAGCGCACAGGCCAGCCGCTCATCGTGTAGTCGCCGACCTGCGGATGCTGCATCACCTGCCGAATGCCGCGCTTGACGAAGCTCTGGTCATTGGCCAGTTCCATCGTGTCCATCACCGCACCGGACGGGATTGTTGCGGCACTCACCAGGCGCATCGCCTCGTGCTTGTCGTGCTGCTTCGTCCAGTTGGCGACAATCGCGTCCACCTCTTCGCGATGCTGCGTGCGGGCATCCGGCGTATCGTACATCGGATCGCCGACGAGGTCCTCGCGGCCCATCACCTTCAACAGTCGGTTCCAGTGCTCCGGGTTGGCGCGGCTGCAATAGATGTAGACGTAGTCGTTCGGCCCGCCGCCCTTGCACGGATAGACGCCGATCGGTGGGTTGCCGCCGCCCACCGTCTTCGATCCAGCGCGCGGCGCGGCCTTGCCGGTGCGCTCCATATAGGTGAAGGAGTTGCGGATGTAGTGCAGGATCGCGTCCTGCATCGCCAGTTGCAGATGTTCGCCCTGCCCGGTGCGCAGACGCCGCACGTAGGCGCCCATTACCGAGATCGCCATCAGCATGCCGGTTCCGGTATCGCCGATCGTCGCACCTGGTTTGCAGGGCGGACCGTCTTCCTCGCCCGTGATGCTCATCAGCCCGCCGGCGGCCTGCGCGATCATGTCGAACGCCAGGCTCTTCTCGAACGCACTGCCGGCGCCGAAGCCCTTGGTCTGGCAATAGATGATCGACGGATTGATGGCGCGTATGACATCCGGGCCAAGGCCAAGTCGTTCGATCGCGCCGGGGGCGAAATTCTCGCAGAAGATGTCGGCCTTCTTCGCCATCTCCTTCACCAGTTCGACGCCGCGAGAGTCCTTCAGATTGACCGTCACCGACCGCTTGTTGGCGTTGTACTGCAGGAAGTAATAGGCGTCCTGACCGGGCTTGCCGCCGGCGGTGCGACCGGGGTCGCCGAGTTTCGGATTCTCCACCTTCACCACATCGGCACCCATCCAGGCCAGCGCCTCTGTGCAGGATGGTCCGGCTTCGAACTGAGTGAGGTCCAGCACCTTCACACCGGTCAGACAGGTCTCGGGGCCATTACTCGGCATCGCTACGACTCCCTCCCTATGGGGCTGAAGCCAGCCTACGACGGGAGTTGGCGGGCGTCGAGTTTCAACGCGGCGGCAGATACTGCTGAAACCAAGGGACGGTCGCCGCCATCACCTGGCGGAATGCCTCACCCGTATACACCTCGTAGTGCCCGAACCCGTGCAGCATGACGAGCTTCTTCGGCTCGCCGGCGCGACGGAACATGGCCTCGCTTTCCTCTGGCGGCACCAGCCGGTCATTGTCCGTCGTGATGAACAGCACCGGCCTCGGCGCGATCCTGTCGACCACCCACTCGGCGTTGAACCCCAGCGTATCGTCGATGAACTCCAGCGGGATCTGACTGACCGCACCGGGATTGCCGCGCCGCGCCGCCGCCGCGAGTTCCGCCGACTGGCGATCGGGAATCAGAATATCGGTGCGCTCGACGAGCTCGGAATTTCCCTCCATCACCCGCCTGACCCGATCGGCGGCGGATTGGCCGAGCAGATCGTAATATTCGTCCGGGCGCCGCACGCTGCGCATCCAGCGCTGACCGTTGCCGACACCCACCACGGAGACCACGCACTTCACCCGCGGATCGACCGCGGCCACCCAAACCACCGTCGCCCCGCCATAGCTGGTGCCGTAGATGCCGAGCCTCTCGGCGTCCACCATGTCCTGCGCGGCAAGCCAGGTCAGGGCCGCCTGCGAGTCGATGACGCGGCTGTACGGCGCGAGGCGGCTGCGCGGCCCTTCGCTGTCACCCCAGCCCTTGTAGTCGAAGGTCAGCACGACATAGCCGGCCTCGGTCAAAACACGCGCGATGTCCGGCAGATACAGGTTCCGCACGCCGGTATAGCCGTGGCACAGCACGATGCCGGGGCGCGTCTCGCCGTGTTTCAGGTCGCCGGGTAGGAACAGGTCGCCCGCAAGCCTGACACCCTCGCTGAAAAAGCTGATCGTGCGGCTTTGCATCGTGCTCCTCCCTTGCTGATTTGCACCGCCGAGGCGCGTTGGCGCACTGTCTCCGTCGCAACGGCACGTGACAAGGAGCGGCCCATGGCGACGATCCCCGACCAGTATCTCGACCTGCTGCAGCAGAAGAAGGCATTTGCCGAACTGGCGACGCTGATGCCCGACGGATCGCCGCAGGTAACGCCGGTGTGGTTCGATTATACGGGCGGCGTCATCCGCGTGAACAGCGCGAAGGGGCGGACCAAGACGCGCAACATGAAAGAAGGCGCGCCGGTTGCACTATCCATCATGGATCCGGACAACCCGTACCGCTACCTGCAGGTGCGTGGCAATGTCACGCGGGTGACCGAGGAGGGCGCCAGCGCCCACATCGACTCACTGGCGAAGAAGTATCTTGGCCAGGACAAGTATCCGTGGTCGCGCCCGGGCGAGGTGCGGGTGACATTCGAGATCACGCCGAGCGCCGCGCACGCGATGGGCTGAGCCAAAGCCGGGGAAACGCCATGCAGAACGCACAGCAGATCACAGGCACGGTGGGCGGCCGAGTCGAGATATTGCGTGACCATTCTGGTGTTCCGCATGTCTACGCGGCGAGCACGCCTGACCTGTATTTCGGCCTTGGCATGGCCATGGCACAGGATCGGCTGTGGCAGATGGATCGCTTGCGTCGCCGCGCACTTGGCCGCCAGGCGGAAATCCTTGGGGCCGCTTATATCGCCAGCGATATCGCGCATCTGACCGTTGGCATCGACGAGATCTCGAACCGCGAGGCCGGTGCGCTCGATGAGAAGACGCAGCAGGTGGTGGCCGCCCTCGTTGCGGGGATCAATCGTCAGATCGAGCTTTTCGGGCGCGACCTGCCGCCCGAGTTCCGCAGGCTCGACTATGTGCCGGAACCATTCGCCGTGCGCGACGTGGTGGCAATCGCCCGTGGTATCTGGTGGTCGCTCAACGGTCGCATCGACCGCATCGTGGCGGCCGAGGCGGCGCGCATGCTGCCGGAGGCGTTCCGCGGTCTGTACCTGACGCCGGAAGCCTCGGAAAACCGTGTTCTGCAGCATGCCGCCGGCACCGACGATGCGACGGGCAGCAACAACTGGGCGCTGCATGGCAGCCGGACCCCAACAGGGAAGTCTGTGCTGTGCGGCGATCCGCACCAACCGTTCTGGGTCCCGTCGACCTGGTACGAGTATGCGCTGCATGGCCCGGAAGATGACGCCGCCGGCGCGGGTCATCCTGGCTTTCCCGGCATGTGGTGGGGCAGCAATGGCACGATCGCGTGGGCGATCACCAACAACATGGCTTCAACGCGCGATCTGTACGTCGAGCAGGTCGACCCGCAGGATCCGCGACGCTATCGCGACGGCGATACGTGGCGGGAATTCACCGAACGCAGGGTCACCATCAAGGTCCGCGGTGCGGCAGTGCACGCGTTGACGATCCGATCGACGGTGCGTGGGCCAGTGGTCAACGCGCTCGTGCCGTCGCTGGATGCTGCCGGCGATCCGCCACTATCGCTGCGCTGGGTAGGCATGGAGCACATGGATGACATCCGCGCCTCCATCGCTATAGCGCGTACCCGGAACTGGGCCGGATTCCGCGCGGCCCTACGCGACTGGTCGGTGGCCGTCTTCAACTTTGTCTATGCCGATGGCGACGGCCATGTCGGCTACCAGATGGCCGGCCGAATTCCGATCCGTGGGCGTGTCGTGCCAGGCTTTCGCGATGCCAGCGCGCCGGCGGATCAGTGGCAGGGCCACATTCCATTCGACGACCTGCCGCACATGTACGACCCGCCGAGCGGCTACGTCGCCAGCGCGAACCAACGCATCGTGGCGGACGACTGGAAGCAGCCGATCTACGGTGCCTATTCGCAGGGTCATCGCGGCGTACGGCTTGAACAGGCGCTAGCTGGGCCAAGCGCGCTAAATACAGCTGCGAACATCGAGCTACAGAACGACGTGAAGAATTGCCGAGCCGAGCGACTGTGTGCGCATATCCTGCGGCATCTTCGCGGCGATGTAGCCACGTTCGAGCGCGTACTCGGTGATTGGGACTATCGCTATTCGCTGACCAGCATCGCTCCGACGCTGTTCGAGGCATTCATGGCGCTGTGGCAACGCGAGGTCATCGGCCAGCATCTGCCGGAGCGGCTGCTCGATCTGACTCATCAGCAGACCGGTCTCGGCGCCAGTCTGCTAGAAGACCCAACGATCAGTTACTTCACCGCTGGTACCACGGCGCACGTTGTCACCGTCGCGCAACGCACGCTCGCCGCGCTGCAATCACGTCTCGGCAGCGATGAGGCGTCCTGGCAATGGGGCCGAATCCACCTGGCGCACTGGCAACATCCCGTGGGTGACACCGAATTCGACATCGGCCCGCGTGAAGTCGACGGCGGATCGCACACGCTGCGCAACACCGGCGGCGAGCTGCCACCGCACGCAGCGAGTTCCGGCGCCGAGTACAGGATCGTGGTCGATTTCGCCGCGCCGGATTCGTTTCTTGCTGTGCAGAACATCGGAAATTCCGGCGTGCCTAGCGATCCGCACTACCGGGACCAGTTCGAACCTTGGCTGCGCGGCGAGTACCACGTGGTGCACCTGCGCCGGGAGGATGTCGAAGCCGACTGCGAGAGCAAAACCGTCATCCAGCCGGGCTGACCGTCAGATGATCTTCCGCTCCCGCAGATCGTGAATCTGCGCCGCGCTGTAGCCGAGTTCGCCCAGCACCTGTTCATTGTCCGCGCCAAGCTCAGGCGCGATTCCGATCTGCGCCGGCGTCTCGGAGAATTGCCACGGCGTGCCATGCACTTTCAGCGTCTTGCCGTGTTTCGGATACGCCATCTCGGTGACATAGCCATTCGCCACGACGTCGGGATCGTTGGATGCCTCCAGCAGCGTGTTGATCGGCGCCGAGACGATGTCCGCGCCACGCAGCCTGGCGACCCAGTCATCGCGCAAGCCGGTCGCAAACAGATCGTCCAGCGTGCGCAGCAGCGTGGTCCGCTTCTCGTCGGAACCGATGATCACGCCGAGGTCGCCGAACCCCGCTTTGTCCAGCGTCTCATAAAAGCCGAGAGCGGTCATTGCCGTCTTCCAGTGCCGCGCGCCATTCAACTGAAACACCAGGGGCTTACCGTCACGATCGTTGAAGCTCGCACTCAGCCCCGGCCGTTCGGCAGTGCCGGTGACGCGCGCCTGTCCGGTCACCGGATCGCGGTTGCGCCACATCGCCGTGGTGAGCGTCCAGCCCATCAGCCTGATCTGTCCGCCAAGCAGCGAACAATCGACCTTCTGGCCAATCCCCGTCGCACGCGCATGGGTCAAAGCAGCGAGCGCGCCGCCAAACGCCAGGATCGCACAGGTTTCATCTGCGACAGACACAATACCCGTGCGCAGCGGAACCCCCGGCGTCGAATACGCCTCGGCAATTCCGCCTAATGCCTGCGCCATCGAGTCCGTCCCTGGCAGGTCGGCATGCGGCCCTTTCGGCCCGTAGCCTGATATCGATATATACACCAGGCGCGGATTGACCTTGCGCAGCTCCTCGTAGCCGAAGCCATTCTTCTCGGCCGCTCCTGGGCGGAAGTTCTGGCCGAATATCTCCGCGCTAGCGACCAGCTCGTGCAGGATCTCGCGCCCCTCCTGAGTTTTCAGGTTCAGCGTGACGCTCTTCACGCCGCGATTGTTGGTCTCGAAATACGTGCTGGGGAGACCGGGCAGTACAGTGCTGCCGCGCGAGTTGTCACCTCCCTCCGGCACTTCGATCTTGATGACCTCGGCGCCTAGATCAGCCATCAGCATGTATGGCACCGTGCCAGCCTGCGCCGTGGAACACGCGACTACTTTGATGCCCTGCAAGGGGCCATGCGGTTCAGTCATGTCAGCCAGCCTTCAGCAATTGGATCAACGGGGATACGTTCTCGACATTACGGAAGACATGGATCAGGCCGAGGCTCGCCTCCATCTTCCATCCGTCCAGGCCCGAGCCGGAGACCAGCCTGCGGTACTTGGTATCCACGTCGCTCCACGCGATGCCGAGTGCGGCAGCACCCTTCGGCACAAACACCGTGTTCGTTGCCGATCGGCCGTCATGCGTGCGGATCGTCACCGTCGCGCCCTGTCGATATCGTGGATCGGCCGGCATTTCGGCGACGCGAACGCGATCGATCAAACTGTGGATCGTCGGATCGGCGATCTTCGCGGCACTTGCGTGCTGCCACGAAAATGCGTGGTCGGCGACGGCAGCCGCGGTGAAGTAAGCCGGGCTGTGCGCCATGTCGATCAGGTCAGCGGGATGCAGCGGACCACCCAGCGTCGTCATGCCTGGCCGCGAGATGGTTATGCTTTCCACATCCGCCGCAGCGACATTCCCTTCACGGGCGGCATTCGCAGCGGCCTCGGCGAATGCGTGGTACGGATGCCCGCCTGGCACCAGCTTGATCGCCATATCGGTGCAGATATCCCAGCTCTCTCCGAACCCCTGCGTCGCGATCGCGGCAGCCTCCGCGCCATCGATGCCGCCGAACACCGCGAAGAATCCGTGCCGCGCCTCCAGCACGCTCTCCTCGCATGGATAGCCGCGCTGCGCCGCCAGCGCTGCGTTCACTCCGAGCGTCACCGCAAGTCCGGCATGATACTCGCGAGCGACAGAGGTGTTTGCCGCGGTCGCCAGCCCGCCGATCGATGTCGCCGACAGGGCGATCGCCTGCGCCATCTGCGCCGCGTCGAGCTGGAGTAGCCGCGCCGCCGCGACCGCGGCAGCGAACACCGCGCCGAGGCAGCCATGAAAGCCGCGCTCGCGAAAACCGGGCGTGATTGCCTCGCCGATCCGTCCGGCCGCCTCATAGCCGCAGACGATCGCTGTCAGTACCGCCTCGCCATTGGCACCGTTGCGTTCGGCAATCGCAAGAGAGGTCGCGGTGAGCGGCGTCCCGGTATGAATGATGTTGCGCAGATCGCTGTCATCGGACGCCGCGGCGTCGCTCATCACCGCGTTGACCTGCGCGGCATCGGCGATCGGCACGCGCGCACCGTGATCGAACCAGATCGACGCGTCCTCACGTCCGCCACGCTCATGTGCCAGGTCGCGGATGATGCGCGCCGAGATGATCTGCTTCCCCGCCGCGGCGCTGGCGATCGTGCTGGCGATCAGCATCGCCGCGTGGTCGAGGGCGGGCGGCGGCAGATCGCTCACGGCGGTGCTGGTCAGGAAGTCGGCAAGCTGACGGGCAACGGTCATCGTCGTGCTCCTGCGGTCCCCTCACAGCATAGAACGGGTTTGACCAGACCGTGGAATTCTCCCAGCCTACACGCCGCCAAGAAGGAGGAGAATGGCCATGACATTCACTGTTCAGCACGTACATCTGAAGACCCCGGATCCGCAGAAGACCGCGCAGTTCTACATCGACAATTTCGGCGCGACGCTGAAGGGCGAAATTCCCGGCCGCGGCGTGCGCGTTGATCTGCACGGCGTGCAGCTCAACATCACCACGCTGATCTCGGTGCAGAACCACGAACAGCACTACGGCATCGAGCACATGGCGTTGGATACCGACGACTACGCCGGCACGCTCGCACAGCTTCGCAAGAACGGCGCGCGCATCCTCGAAGAGCTGCCGGTCAACAATGGCCGCCATGTTTGCTTCGTTGAATGCCCGGACGGGGCGCAGATGGAAGTCATCGAAAGGACGTAGTCACCGCCAGAGCTGTTTGCTGGCCAGCGCGGCACCCTGGGCGAGAGCGTCAAGCTTTGCCCATGCGATGTCGGCGTGAACGCGGCCGCCGAGCCCGCAATCGGTGGCCGCGATCACGTGCTCGCGACCGACCAGCTCGGCGAACCGCACGATGCGCTCGGCCACGAGCTCAGGATGCTCGACGACGTTGGTGGCGTGACTGACCACGCCGGGCAGGATGATCTTGCCGTCCGGCAGTTTCACGTCCTGCCAGACGCGCCATTCGTGCTCGTGCCGCACGTTGCCTGCTTCAAATGAATACGCGCCCGCGTTGATCGCCAGCATCACGTCGACAATGTCCTTCATCGGAATGTCGGTGGTGTGCGGACCATGCCAGCTGCCCCAGCATAGATGGAACCTGATGCGATCCTGTGGCAGGCCCTTGATCGCGGCATTCAGGGCGTCCACCCGCAGCATGGCGAACTTCCGATATGCCTCGACGGTTGGTTCTGGATTGATCTGGTCCCAGTTCTCGGCGATCGACGGATCGTCGAGTTGCAGGATCAGACCTGCCTCGATGATCGCCTTGTATTCCTCGTGCATCGCTTCGGCGCACGCGAACATGAATTCTTCATCGGTCTTGTAATACGCATTGCTGATGCGCGAGGCGCTGCCAGGCGCTATGGCGGTCATGAAACCTTCCTCGATGCCACATGCATCGAGTGCCGCCTTGAAGTTGGCGATGTCGTGCGCGATCGCATCGCGGCCGATGTAGGTGATCGGACCGACGCAGACCGGCCACTGGCTGGCGCGGGGGCCCGTCGTGATGCCTGAATCCGGATCAGCATAGGCCGCGGCAAACCGCTGCCGATCACGCCGGTCGGAGAAGCTGGTCAGCACAACCTCGCCGGGCCGCGAGCGATGAGCGGGCATGTCATAAAGTGCAGGCCCACTCGGATCGAGACCGCCGAGGCGATGGAACGAATAGTGCCACCACGCACCGTAGTTGACGCGATGGCCCATCGCTTTGCCGTACTCGCCATCACCCGGAACGTCGATGCCGAGTTCCTGCTGCCGGCGTACCACCTCGACGACCGCCGACTTCAGCTGTTCCTGATATCTGGTCTCGTCGACGTTCCCGCCCGCCTGTCGTGCGCTGCTCGCCTCGATCAGCGCGGTTGGCCGCGGCAGACTGCCTGCATGGCTGGTGAGAATGTGGTTGCGGCTGAATTGCATCGTCTAAGCCCCCTCAGCAACGCGGCACGTCTGGACCCACAGTCTTTGTGCCCTAATCCTCGTCGACCGGTACCCGCCGGATCAATACCTCGCGCTTGCCGACGTGGTTGGCAGGTCCGACCACGCCCTCCTTCTCCATCTGCTCGATCAGCTTGGCCGCGCGGTTGTAGCCGATGTTCAGATGGCGCTGGATGAAGCTGGTGCTTGCCTTGCCCTCGCGCGCCACCACCGAGACCGCCTGATCGTACAGGCCCTTCTCGCCATCGCCGGCAGCCCCGAACCCCGGCAGCATCGCAGCACCGTCATCGTCAGTCGGTTCGGTGACCTCTTCCAGATATGCGGGCTCGCCCTGCTCGCGCAGGAACTCCACGACCTTCTCCACCTCTTCGTCCGACACGAAGGGACCGTGCACACGGGTGATCCGGCCGCCGCCCGCCATGTACAGCATGTCCCCCATACCAAGCAGTTGTTCGGCGCCCTGCTCGCCCAGAATGGTGCGGCTGTCGAACTTGCTGATCACCTGGAAGCTGATGCGCGTCGGGAAGTTGGCCTTGATCGTGCCAGTAATCACATCGACCGACGGCCGCTGCGTCGCCATGATGACGTGGATGCCAGCCGCGCGCGCCATCTGCGCCAGACGCTGCACGGCGGCCTCGATCTCCTTTCCCGCCACCATCATCAGGTCTGCCATCTCGTCGACGACCACCACGATCAGAGGTAGCGGCTCCAGCACGAGCGGCTGGTCCTCAAATGTCGGCCGGCTGGTGTCGGGATCGAAGCCAGTCTGCACCCGCCGCGTCACGACCTCGCCTTTCTCGCGCGCCTCGGCGACGCGGTCGTTGTAGCCGGTCAGATTTCGGACACCGAGCTGGCTCATCGCGCGATAGCGCCGCTCCATCTCGCGGACTGTCCATTTCAGGGCGGTCACCGCCTTGGCCGGTTCTGTCACCACCGGCGCCATGAGATGCGGTATGCCCTCGTACATCGAAAGCTCCAGCATCTTCGGGTCGATCAGGATCAACCGGCACTGATCGGGCGAGTGGCGATACAGCAGCGACAGGATCATCGCGTTGACACCCACCGACTTGCCCGACCCGGTAGTGCCCGCGATCATCAGGTGAGGCATCCTCGCGAGATCGGCGAAGAGCGGCGCGCCATTGATCTCCTTGCCGAGCGCCAGCGTCAACCGCCCGCCATGCCTTTGCAGGTCATCCGAGGACAGGATCTCCGAGAGGAACACAGTCTCGCGCTTCGCATTCGGGACCTCGATGCCGATCACGTTGCGACCCGATACGGTGGCGATGCGCACGGCGGTCACCGACAGGCTCCGCGCCACATCATCCGCCAGCCCAATCACCCGCGCACTGCGAATGCCGGGCGCCGGTTCGAGTTCGTAAAGCGTGACGACAGGACCGGGACGGATTTCGACGATGCTGCCCTGCACGCCATAGTCTGCGAGTACCCGAACTCGAGCAGTCGCGCATTCGCCTGCAGTGCCTCCTCGCTGGGCCCAGAGGCGGCGCGCGCCGGCGCCGGTTTCAGCAGCGACAGCGGCGGAAAGCGCCAGCCGCCCTCTGGCAGTGGCAGACTCTCCTGCCGCGGACGCCGCGGTGAAAGGACGGGACGCGCGGTACGCGCCACGACCGGCGGCGGCTCGTCCATCGCCGGTACCAGCCGAGTGGCGGCCGGCGGTTCACGCCGCACGACAGGGCCTGCATTGCGACGAAATTGCAGCCAGCTGAACGACGGCATCGGCACTCGACGCAGCGTCGCCAGCCGCGCACCTCGGCGGGCGACGCGCCCGGCGGTGCGCCACTCGCTGGCCGACAGCCCAAGCGCCAGCAGAGTCAGCGTCCCGGCGAGCGCCAGTCCTATCGTCCACATCATGAGCGCGCCGACCGGACCCAGCACACGGTGCCCGACCGCGAGGCCGACCGAGGCCAGCAGCCGACCGATCGCGCCACCCAGT
Organism: uncultured Alphaproteobacteria bacterium; assembly: GCA_963799415.1. Classification (GTDB taxonomy): domain Bacteria; phylum Pseudomonadota; class Alphaproteobacteria; order Acetobacterales; family Acetobacteraceae; genus JAMXLO01. The sequence continues at coordinate 76,670 of CAWCXI010000035.1, forward strand.
CCTGCCACCGTCGGCCAGGCGAGCGTCGGCGGCGTCGGCAAGCCGGCAAACACCGCAGCGAGCACAGGCAGCGCCGCGAGCATCGCGGCCAGCCGCGCGGCCATGCTGCCCAGTCCGCGACGCGATGCGATCCGCCATGCCCACGCAAGCATCGTGAGGCCCGGCAGTGCTCCCGCTACCCCAAAGCCCTGCAGCAGCAGGTCCGCCAGCACGGCACCGACCGGCCCTGCCAGGTTGCTGGTATGGCGTGAGGTCGCCGTGTTGAGCGAAGGGTCGCGTGGGTCGTAGCAGGCGAGCGCCACCAGCAGTGCGAGGCCCAGCAGCCCCAGCACCAGCCCGGTCAACTCAGCTGACCGCTGTTCGAACATCGCACGGATGGTGGGTGAGGCGAGGCGGCGTGTCTCAACTGTCCTGGCGGTCGCCATGCGAATCCGGGCCCTTCTGGGTTCGAGCTTTGGTGCAACTATATGCCGGAAACACCTGATCGCTAAAGCGGTACTGCCACGGCTTGCCGGCGGTGTGTCTCAAGCGCCACTGTGTGGACGTGACGGAGCGTTTTGCAGCAGAGGTGTGCATCATCGGCGCCGGCCCTGTGGGCGGAGCGCTGGCATGTCGACTGGGCACCGCCGGCATCGCCACCGTGGTGGTGGACCGTGCTGCCCTGCCACCGATGGAGCACCCGGCGTTCGACGGGCGCGCTTACGCCATTGCCGCCGGCTCGCGCCGCCTGCTCCAGGAAGCCGGCGTGTGGGACTCGCTGGCCGGGTCGGCCTGCCCCATCCGCGACATCCGGGTCAGCGATGGCCGCCTCGGTCGCGCGTCCTCGCCGCTGCACCTGCATTTCGACCACCGCGAGGCGGGCGACACCACGGCCGCATTCGGCGAAATGGTAGAGGCCCGGATCCTGCGTGTGGCACTGAACGCACGCATGCACGCGTTGCCCGCACTGCGCGTGTTTGCGCCGGCAACAGCCGAGGTGGAGCGGCGCGACGACGGTGCCACGGTTCGGATCGGGAACGGCTCCAGCATTGACTGCCGGCTGGTCGTTGCGGCGGAGGGGCGGAACTCACCGCTCCGTCGCTCGGCAGGAATTCCCGTCACCCGTCTTCCTTACAACCAGACCGGCATCGTCTGCGCGATCAGCCACCAGCGACCACATCACAACACGGCGCTCGAGCACTTCCTGCCGTCCGGGCCATTCGCCCAATTGCCGATGTGCGCCAGCCCCGACGCACTGGAAGGCGGCGCGCCCAACATGTCCGCCATCGTGTGGACCGAGCGCACCACGATCGCTCAGCGCATGCTTGCGCTCGATGATGTCAGCCTGGCCAAGGCGATCGTCCGCCGACTCGGTGACGGACTGGGCGAGGTTCAGGTGGTGGGGCGTCGGTGGAGCTATCCACTCGGGGCGCTGCATGCGCATCGCTACCACGACGCGCGTCTCGTGCTGGTCGGAGATGCGGCGCACACCATTCACCCGATCGCCGGCCAGGGTCTCAATCTCGGGTTCCGCGACGCGATGGCGCTTGCTGAATTGGTGATCGACGCGTCACGCCGCGGCGAGGATTGCGGCGCGCCCGAGTTGCTGCAGCGCTATCAGCGACGGCGGCGGCCGGACAATCTACTGATGCTGGCCGCCACCGATGCGCTCGACCGGCTGTTCAGCAACGACAATCCGCTGCTGCGGCTGGCACGCGATGTCGGCATAGCCGCGGTGCATCGCGCGCCGCCGCTGAAGCGGCTGTTCATGCGCCAGGCGATGGGCACGCCGCTGTTGTCACGCGGCCCGCACAGTCGCCAGGAACTCATCGACGTCGCGCCGTAGCGTCTCGGCCTGCTTCGATAGCTCGCCCGCAGCACCGAGCACCTGGCTCGCGGCGGCGCCGGTGTCGCCTGCGGCGCGGCTGACACCCTCGATGTTGGTGGCGATATCGCTGGTGCCCTGTGCCGCCTGGTGCACGTTGGTGGCGATCTCACGCGTCGCGGCGCCCTGCTCCTCTACCGCAGACGCGATCGTGGTGGCGATCTCGCTCATCTGACGGATCGTCGCACCGATGCTGCGTATCGCCTCCACGGTCTGTCCGGTCGAACCCTGGATTTCGCTGATCTGTACCCTGATCTCTTCGGTCGCCTTCGCCGTCTGGTTGGCGAGCGACTTGACCTCGCTGGCGACGACCGCAAATCCCTTGCCGGCATCGCCCGCACGCGCGGCCTCGATCGTGGCGTTGAGTGCCAGCAGGTTGGTCTGGCCGGCGATCGTCTCGATCAGCTGCACCACGTCGCCGATGCGCTGCGCCGTCTTGGCAAGCCCCTCGACGGTCGCATTGGTCTTGTCCGCCTCGATCACGGCCTGGCTGGCAATCTTCGAGGAGTGCTCCACCTGCTGGCCGATCTCGCGCACCGACGCCGACAGTTCCTCGGCGGATGACGCGACGGTCTGCACATTGGCCGACGCTTCCTCGACCGAGGCGGCCACCGCGGTCGCCTGATGCGTCGCCTGCTCGGCGGTCTGCGTCATCGCCTGCGCGGACGATTGCATCTCGGTGGCCTGCGAGGCGACCGAGTTGACCACGCCCTTGATGCCGGCTTCGAAGTTGTCGGCGAGGCGCAGCATGCCGGCCTTGCGTTCCTTCTCCGCCTCGGCCTTGTTCCGCTCGGTCTCGTCGCGCAGACGGTCGGCCTCGATCATGTTGTTCTTGAACACGGCGACCGTGTCGGCCATCTGGCCGATCTCGTCCTTGCGGCCGATGCACGGGATCTCGACCGTCTTGTCGCCCCCGGCGAGCGCCCGCATCGCCGCGCACATGCCGACCACAGGGCGCGAGATGCCGCGGCCGATCAGCCAGGCAAGCACCGCACCCGCAGCCAACCCGGCGAGGCCCAGCCACATCACCAGCGTTTCGCCGTTGCCGGTGACTGATTGCGCTGCCGTCTCGGTCGCGGCCTGATCGGCGACGTTGCTGTCCTTCGCTTTGACGACATTTTCGGCCAACGCCGCACCCGCCTGCACCATGGCGCCGTTCATCAATGCGATCTGATCGGTGTCCAAATTGGCGGCACGCGTGAAGCCTGCCTGATAGGTATCGATCAGTTTCGTCTCGGCTGCTGCCGGAGCGTTCACATCTGTGCCCTTGGTCGCAGAGTCGATCTGCGCCAGCGTGTGTCGCAGCTCCTCGAATGTCTGCGCGGCGGATTTCGCCGCTGCCTCATCATGTCGACCCAGGCGCTTGTTCGCATCCAGCCGCGCCATCAGGCTCAACCGGCGGCCTTCGATCGCTAACGGCAGCAGATCGGGGATGCCCGCCTTGTTCGCGCCGGTGATGATCGCAGTGAACCCATCGGTCATTTGTTGACCAACCGGGTCAAGTACGTCGGCTTCCAGCTTACCCTGCTCGAGATTCATCGCGCGAATGCGCTCGAAGTTGGCCGCGTAGGTGTCGGCCTGCTTGGCCGCATCCTCCAGCAGCCGGTGCCGTTCGGGGTTGGTGACCTTCGCCACGCCCGAAGCGATGAGCTGGCGGAGCGCCTGGCCGTCCTTTACCGCCGTCGCGGCGGTGGCTTCATCATTGGAGAAAACATATTCGCGAACGTGGCCGCGATACTGTGTCACCCCCAGATCGATATCCCGGAAGATCGCGGAATTGACCACCAGCCTGGTGTAGTCGGCGACGGCGCCCGACGTTCGCCCGAACGCGAGCCAGGCGAGGGCCGAGCTTACCGCGAGAATGAGCAGAACGACGGCGAAGCCGGCCGAAACCTTGGTGCCGATGGTGCGGTCGGAGATGAATGACAGGCTGGACACGCGGTTATTCATTGCTGGAGACCTCCGACCCGACGACACGACGATTGCGGCACGCCGGTTGCGCCCCGCTGCCGCGGGCGGCGAATGTCAACGCGCGACGTGAACAATTGGCTAACGGCGACCTGGGCAGCTATCTTCACCATAAATCCACCGACCAGGAGGGACAGATGGCGCCGAAGATCTTGCTGACCGATAATCCGCTGAGCGCGATGGACATCGCCCGTGAACTGGTGCCATCCGGTTTCGACACGGTGATTGCGCGGGCGGGCACCGCGGAATTCAACGCAGCACTGGCGGATGCCGAGTACATCGTCGGCCTCGGCGAAGTGAAGATGGATGATGCGTTCTACAAGTCGGCACCAAAGCTGAAGCTGGTGCAGTTGCTGAGCGCCGGCTATGACCGCGTCGACATTGAGGCCGCGCGCCGCGCCGGCGTTCCCGTGTGCAACAACGGCGGCGCCAATGCGATCGCTGTGGCCGAGCATGCGATGCTGTTGATGCTTGCAGTGTGCCGTCGGCTAACCTGGCTGCATGAGATGGTGAAATCCGGCCGCTGGCGCGGCAACGATGTGGCAAGCGTGCGGCTCTACGAACTTCACGGCCGCACACTCGGCATCATCGGTCTCGGCAACATCGGCAAGAAGGTCGCGCGCCTGGCACAGGGCTTCGGCATGGCGGTGCAGTATTTCGACGTCGCACGGCTCAGCGAGGATGCCGCCGACACGCTCGGGGTTAAGTTCCGCCTGTTCAACGAGGTGCTGCGCACGTCGGATATCGTGTCGCTGCACGTGCCGTTGATTCCGAGCACGAGGCACATGATGGGGGCGGCGCAGTTTCGACTAATGAAGCCCGCGGCCTATCTGATCAACACCTGCCGCGGCCCGGTGGTGGACGAACCCGCGCTGTATGAGGCACTGACCAGCGGCACGATCGCTGGCGCCGGTCTGGATGTGTTCGACCAGGAGCCACCGCCGGCGAACAATCCATTGTTCACGTTGGACAACGTGATCCTGACGCCGCACTACGCCGGGCCGACCTGGGACAATCAGTCCGCGCGGTTCCGCAATGGCTTCGACAACGTGGAGCGCGTGGCGCGCGGCGACAAGCCGCTATGGGTGATCCCGGAACTGCGCGAGTAAGCGCAGAGGACTTGGATCGCTGGGGATACGCGCGGCTCGTCTACAGGAAGGTTCCCGGCGGCTCGATGCCGAGCATGATCTGGCCCACCGACTCGAAATGTGCTGTGCGCGACTGGATCTGCTGCGAGAGCGTGTGGATGTCGCGGAAGCGTCGCTCAAAAGTGGTGCCGAGGAAGATCGCATCCGTTCCTGCGGCCTTGTACGCGTGGTCAGCCACGGCCTCGGCGGTTTGGATGGCAAACGCACACGCCAGCCGCACGCGTGCCCGTGCTGGCACGTCGATGACCCACGCATCGTCGGCTGACCAGATGCTGGATAGCGTCTCCACCAGGAAGGCGTGCGCGGCACCGAGACGCGCCTCCATTTGCGCGACGTTCGATTGCACCACTGCGTTGTCAGCGAGGCGTGCGAGATTGCGCGGTGTTTTCCGCATCGCCAGTTCCTTGAACGCATCGAGCATCGCGCGTGCGATGCCCATCGCGACGCCGGATACGCCGACCGCATAGAGACCCTGCATCGGATAGGCGTACAGACGGCCTGGCTCGCGTCGCGATGACGGATCATCGCGCGTGCTGCTGAATGCCTCGGGCACGAACACATCGTCGAGCCGATAAGAGCCTGACATGGTGCCGCGCATGCCGATCACGTTCCACGTGTCGTCGAGCAGCAGCACCTGCGAGGCAGGACACAGCAGCGTCCGTACCAGGGGCGTGCCGGCAGCATTGAGCCGGAGCGAACCGTCAGGTTGCACCACGCGGCAATGCGCGCCCATCCAGGTCGCCTGGCGGCAACCCGATGCGAAACTCCACGTTCCGCTGACGCGATACCCGCCGGGCACCGCGATCGCCTTCAACTCGTTCGGCGGTCCCCAGGCGACGATGGCACGAGGGTCGGCGAAGATCTCGCGCATCGCCTCGGGGTGGAGGAACGGCGCGATCAACGCCGAACTGTTGGCGACGAACATGTTCCAGCCGACCGAGCCGTCGCGGCGACTGACCTCCTCGATCGCGCGGAGGTAGATCCAGGGTTCCACCTCGTCTCCGTCGACCGAACGCGGCAGCAGCATCCGGCAGATCCGCGCGGCATGCAGTTGCGACAGCAGCGGCTCGGGAATGCGCTGGGTCCGTTCGATCTCATCGGCAGCGGCCTCGATTGCGGGACCGAGTTCTCGCGCGCATGCAACAGGGTCTGTGGCTGTCGGTGTAACGAAGTTCATGTGACATTAGCGACGTGGGGCCGGGCCGCTGTCAACTTGCCGCCATGCCCGCAAAGGGCGATGCTGGCCCAGGCGTCACTGCAAGGAGGACCATCCCATGGCGACCAAGAGCAAAGGCAGAATCCGCCACTTCGCGATCAGTGTTCCCGATCCCTGGGCGGCGGCCGAATTCTACAAGCAGGCGTTTGGGCTCGAGGAGCTCGGCGAGACCGACGGCAAGCTGGCGGAAGGCGTGTTCCTGACCGACGGCGTGGTGAACCTGGCGCTGCTGAAGTTCAAGGATGATCATGCGGCGCAGGGCACCGGCAAGGATTATGTCGGGTTGCACCATGTCGGCTTCTGGGTCGACGACGCCATTGCGTCTGGTGAGCAGGTGAAGGCTGTGGGTGCCAAGTGGATCATGGGCGATCCGAGCAATCCGGGCGGCTATGAAGTGAAGTACAGCGACCCGAATGGGGTGATCTTCGACATCGCGGAAGAGGGTTGGGCCGGCGCGCAGAAGAGCCCCGGCGAGGCGGACAACATCGCACATCCCAACACGCGCAAGCGCGTGCCGCGGTTCGATGAGCGGCGCGAGCGTGCGAAGAAGGATGTGGAGAGCCGTCGTTCGAAGGTGCCTGCGTAGTTACACAACCACTGCCATTGCGAGAAGCGCAGCGGTCCCGGACGTGATCCGGGACCGCTGCGCCTCCTCGCAATGGCAGGTCGTGATCAGCCGCCGCCGGTGCACAACCGGAATCCAGGCAGAGGCACTCCGATGATTGAGCAGACTCTGGATATCGTCACCAAGGCTGGCGCGATGGAGACGTTTATCTGTCATCCGGAGCGTGGTGGCCCGCATCCCGCTGTTTTCCTGCTGATGGACGCGCCGGGCATCCGCGAGGAACTGCGCGACATGGCGCGTCGTCTGGCAACCGTCGGCTATTGTGTGTTGTTGCCGAATCTGTATTACCGCGCCGGTCGCGACACGATCTTTGGCCCCGATGTGCTGGAGCAAGGAAGCGCGGAGCGTGAGCGCATGCGTGCGGTGCGTACCAAGATGACGATCCCCCCGGTGATGGACGACGTTGCGTCGATGCTGGAATTTGTCGATGGACAAGATGCGGCGAAGCAAGGGCCGATCGGCGCGCATGGCTACTGCATGAGCGGTCCCTATGCGCTGGCTGCCGCCGCGCGCTATCCGGATCGCGTGGCTGCTGCCGCATCGTTCTACGGCACCTGGCTGGTGAACGATGCCGAGGAAAGCCCGCACCTCAATTTCGGCAAGGTAACAGGTGAGCTGTACATCTCCTGCGCGGAGCACGACGAATTGGCACCTCTGCCAATGGTCGAGGAACTTCGCGGCCTGTTCGCCCGCGCTGGCTCTCCAGGTGAGATCGAGCTGCAGCCTGGTGTGCATCACGGCTTCGCCTTCCCGCAGCGCTGGTGCTACGACAAACCCGCCGCTGAACGGCATTGGGAGCGTTTGCTCGCGTTGTATCGGCGACGCCTGGGATAATTCACAGCAACCAAGGCTTTACGTCCGGTTCGTCGCGGCGCTAGGCTACTAACCAGTAGCTGCCGAAAGACGAAGCGAGGAACGTGCATGTTGCAAAGCCGAGAAGATATCCGCAAAGACAAAGCGGTCGATGCATTCACCGACGCGATTCTTCAGCGCGATCAGCCGCGCACCGCCGAGTTGTTCTTCGATCTGGTGCAACGCGACGGCCGGTCGATGGGCGATGCGCTCAGCTTGGTGACCGAGGCCGAGGCGCCGTTCGTCCAGGTGCCTAATCATGTCGACGTGCGCGATGGCCAGATCACGCTGATCAACAACGACCACACCATCCTCGGCCTGCGCACCTCGGCCGATCTGACGCAGTATTTGCCCGAGGAGTATCGGCTGCTCGGGATGCTGCAAAGTGTTTGGTATATCCCGGCGGGTCTCGACATCTGGAACCAACTGCTGGGCAAGTATCCCGGCCGTTATGCCACGATGAAGGGCATGAACGTGCCGCCGCCGAGTTACGGGCCGGTGGTGTGGAACCAGGACCAGGAACCGATCGTCGAGCAGGGCACGCTCGAGCAGCGTTTGCATTCGCACATGATCGCGACGATCAGCGGCGACGTGAGGCGTTCGTATGGTCTGTTCCTTGGGCTGGCGGCGGATGAGGCTGCGCGGCCCAGGCTGCGAGACCAGTTGCTGTTCCTCGGGCTGATCGACCTCCAGGACACCGTAATGGGGCGCAAGGCGCGCAACACTGGCCACAAGGCGCTGCGTGCGCGGGCCGTCGTGGATCTGGCCGATCATATCGGCTGGGACCGCGCGCATGGCGTCTACTACACCGGCGTGCCGGATATGGCGGTGGGGCCGCTCTACTATTCGTTGTACGACGCCGTCTGCGTGGCGTTGACCGATGCGTTTCCGGATGCCGGCAAAAGCCTGAAGCAGACCAACAAGACGAAGCTGACCCCGGAACAGGTCGAGGACGTGGTGCGGCTGCTGATGGAAGCCGACGGTCAGACGGTGTGGGACCAGATCACTGCGCATCTCCGCAACGGGATCTCCCTGCGCAGCCTGGGCGACGCTATCCAACTCGGCGCCGCCGAACTTGTGTTGCGCACCACTGTGCCGCGCAAGTTCACCGAGGGCCAGCATCCGTTCGACTACTGCAACACCGCCAACTACTGGATGCGCACGTCCGACAGCCCATACCAGCCGCGCATCCTGTATCTGATGGCCAACTTCGTGAACGACGCGGCACGTGCAAACAAGCTGTTCGGTTCGGTGATCGAGCAGGAGTTCGCCGCCAATAACCTGAGCGGCCGCACACCGGATGCGCTGTTGCGCGAGCAGGACGAGGCCATCATGGCGTTCGACTTCGCGCGGGCGACCTCTGTGGCGAACGCGTATCTGCAGACCGGCGCCGATCGCAGCAAGCTGCTCGCGCGTCTCGCAGTGACCGCCTGCAAGTTCCAGGACGATCCGCACAACCAGAAGATCAGCCACTCGACGTTCGAGGAGTATGGCCACAATTCCACCCATCTGCGCGATCGGCTTCTGCTGGCCACCGCGCGGCTGCTCGCTGGCTGGCCAAAAATGCCGGGCGAGCGCGACTGCTATGCTCGCTACATGAAGGAGTGGATCAAGCACTGAAGGAGGGACGACCATGGCTCGCGCCTATAATGTCATCGATGCCGACGGACACATTCTGGAGCCGCTCAATCTCTGGAGTGACTACATCGAACCAAAATACCGCGACAAGGCGCCGAAGCTGATCCGCGACGCGGACGGCAAGCAGCGCCTTCAGGTGGGCGAGCAGTTGCTCGGCAGCAAGAAAGGGCTGGGCGCCCTGGGCGGGGTGGGCGCCCGCGACGGCACCGTGGTGGACGACGCCATGGAATACGAGCAGGGCCGCAAGGGCGGCTTCGATCCGCACGCGCGTATCCCCGACATGGATCTGGACGGCATCGACGCTGCATTCCTGTACCCCAGCATCGGGCTGTTTGCGGGAGCGGTGAGCGATCCGCCGACCGCCGCGGCGATGTCGCGTGCCTATAACCGCTGGCTCGCTGACTACTGCAAGCCGTATCCCGACCGTCTGTTCGGCATCGCCATGATACCGATGCAGGATGTCGACCTGGCGATCGAGGAGATGCGTTACGCGCGCGAGAAGCTAGGTTTCCGCGGGGTGTTCCTGCGGCCCAATCCGTACAACAACAAGATGATCCATCACCCCGACTATGAGAAGTTCTGGACGATGGTCGAAGAGCTCGACATCTCCGTCGGCTTCCACGAAGGCGGCAACAGCGGCATGATGCAGGTCGGCATGGACCGCTTCGAGGAGCGTGGCGCTCGCCACATCATCACCCACACGATGGAGATGATGCTGGCATGCATGGCCGTCATCTGGGGTGGCGTGTGTGAGCGTCATCCGAAGGTCCGAATTGCCTTCCTGGAGTCGGGCGGCGGCTGGATTGCCGGTTGGCTGGATCGCATGGACCGGCATTTCGACGACAAAGGGTTCAACGATTCCGGCCTGAAGACGCGTCCGAGCGAATTGTTCAAGCGCAACTGCTGGATTGCGTTCGAGCCGGTGGAGCACTGCCTGAAGGCGCTGGTGGATTACGTCGGCCCGAACAAGATCCTGTGGGCCACGGACTATCCACATCCGGATGGGTTCTTCCCAGGCGCACCCGCGATGGTCCGCAAGCTCATCGAGGGCGCGTCGCAGGAGACGATCAGCCAGGTGATGGCTGGCGGTGCCAAAGGGTTCTATGCACTGCACTGACTGAAGGAGCGTGGGTTCCCCGGGCGGAAGCTGAAGGGAACCCATCGTCTCGGCAGGGAACCTGGCGCACCGAAGAGGATCGGAGTGCGGATCAACGTCTGGCCGACCTCGGCCTTACTCTGCCGTCGCCGCCAAAGCCGATCGGCAATTACGTGCCGTTCCGACTCGCTGGCAATCTGCTGTTCCTGTCCGGCGTCGGACCTCGCCATGCCGACGAGAAGATGATCACCGGCAAGGTCGGCGCCGATCTGACGGTGGAGCAGGGCTACGAGGCGGCGAACCTGTGTGGGTTGAACCTGCTGGTCAACATGATCGCCGCGGTCGGCACGCTGGAGCGGGTCGATACAGTGTTGAAGGTCCTGGGCATGGTCAACGCGGTGCCGGACTTTACCCAACATCCCGAGGTGATCAACGGCTGCACCGATCTGCTGGTGCAGGTGCTGGGGGAAGGGGGTCGACCAGCACGCTCGGCGGTCGGCGTGGGCAGCCTGCCGCGCAACATTGCAGTGGAAGTCGAGGCAGTCGTGCTGGTGCGGGGCGCTTAAACTCGCCGCAAGTGGTTCGTAACGGATCAGCACCTCCGGCGCGATCAGGTCGTCGCTGGTCTTCGGAAGGCTGTTAGTACCATGATGTCGACATCAACGGTCGGTTGCATGCTCACACCACTCGCGCCAGGCGTAGCGCAGTGTAGCTCCGAGACTGCGGCCGAAGCGCGGAGCGTCGCATAGAGGGCTCGCCTTGACCTGAGCCCGTAGCCGCAATCGTAGAGCGGCAAGCGCCTCGATGTCCGAGGCCTTCTTCGCCGCAAGCTCGATATACGCTGGGACATCAGGCGCTACCCAGTCGGATAAACCCGCATTGCTCATATGGCTCACAGAGTGACGCGAGGCGAAGATCTCGCCTGGCACCGTCACGGTCGGCACGCCCATCCATAGCGCCTCGCACGTGGTGAGGCCGCCAGAATAGGGAAATGGGTCGAGCACGATGTCGATGCCGTTGTACTCTCCGATAAAGGCGCGATGGCCGGATGGTCCGCGCAGCGCCAGCCGTTCGGGTGAGATGCCATGTGCGGCGAAGGCCGCACGAACTCGCTCAGCCGTGGCCGGGTCGGTGAACGGATGCGTCTTCAGCACCATGCGGGAGTTCGCCACACGATGCAGGACGCTGCACCACGTGGCGATCACGCGTGGCGTGACCTTCGCCAGATTGTTGAAGCAGCCGAAGGTGACGTATCCGTTTGCGATAGCCGGCAGGCGCGCGACATCGGGCGCATAGGGGGGCGGGCTGTAGCAAACGTAGCCATCGGGCATTTGCAGCAGGCTCTCGGTGTAGAGGTGCGCGACTTCCGGCGGCGTCTCCCAGCGGTCGGTCAGCATCCAGTCGATGTCCGGCAGGCCGGTGGTGCGGCTCTGAGCATGCCGACCCACTTGATCTGCACCGGTGCCAGCTCGGTGCGCGCAGGCGAGAGATGCGTGAGCCTTCGCCGAAGCCGCCGAGATCGATCAGGATGTCGATGCCGAGATCGCGCGCCCTTGCGCGCCACGTCTTCGTCGCTCAGTGCGGCGATGTCGTGCCATTCGTGGGCGACGCTCGGAAGCGTCGCGCGATGACGTCGGACCATGTGTTGTGCGCCAGAGCCACGATGGCGAACGCGGCAGGATCGAGCGCTTCCAGACCGCCAATGGTCAGCCAGCCGACAGGATGCGTCTTCAGCAGTGCCTGACAGGAGACCGATGATCAGCGGACGGTCGGGCTCGACGGTATTGGCGAAGACGGCACTTCGCCCGCGTGGCGTTCGCTCGGCGCAGGCCCGTGCGGCAGCCAGAATGTCTGCGCCTGGAATGCCGTCCTGTAGACCAACGCGCTAAGCAGGGAACGCCTTGGGGTCAGCGCATCCGGCGCCAAGATCTATGGCGCGTCGCGCCAGCGCGACCGCTTCGTCCTGCAACCCGAGACAGCAGGTGTTGTTCGCGAGGTTGCGACAGGATTCGCCAATCGTCGCCGTACTCATTGATTGCCGATTGCAGCAAGGCGTGCGCCTCGCCATGCCGCTGCAGTACGCATCAGAGCGGCGCCGTGGTCGTTCCGCAATTTCAAACTGCCCGGGTCCAGCTCGGCTGCACGGCGCAGCGCTATCTCGCCGTCGTGAAAACGGGTCGACCGGAATAGAATTTCGCCAAGACGCGCTGCCGGTACCGGGTCATCGGGCGCCAGCGCAACGGCGGTTTCGAATGCCTCAATCGCCGCGGCGCGGTGGCCGACATGCTCGAGCAGCATGCCGGTTGCGATATGTCGCACGGGATTCAGCGGATCTGCCTCGCAATCCAGTTCAAGCCGCACCAGGTCAGCCTCGGCGAAGTTCGCCTTGATAGCTGCATTCACCCGGCGCAGCGCATAATCCAACGTGAGCGGGGCGCAGCGTTGAGCCTTGACGAATGCGCCGTAGGCGCGTGCAAATTCGTTGGTGTTGGTCAACACTATGCCGAGCGTATCCCAGGCTTCCGCACGGTTCGGAGCGACGCCGCAGCAGTGCAACAGCAACGGTTGCGCCCCGGTCGCATCGCCTCGATTGATGAGCAGACCTGCGCGCGCAAGCAACGCCTCCTCTCGATGGGGGTTGACCGCCAGGACCCTCGCATAGGCTTTTTCAGCGGCCACAAAATCGCCACGGGCTCGCAGGCTTTCCGCGAGCCGCAATGGGGGTTCGTCCCAGTCCGGCAGGCGCCGTTCCAACTCCTGCATCAGCCCGGAGGCCCGCGCGGCGTCGCCAGCGCGGTCCTCGGCAATCGCCAGATTCAGCAGTGTCGGCGGCGAGCTATCGCCAAGTATCGCAGCATCGCGCAATGCGGCAAGAGCGTCCGCCGGCCGGTTCTCAGCGAGCAGGACCATGCCAAGCGCGGCCTCGTACCGCGCGTCTGGGTCTGCCGGTGCGCCTGGCTTCCAGCATCGTCAGCGCGTCGGCGGCATCCCCGCCACGCAGAAGCGCGAGCGCAGCTTCAATGTGCATCGCCGCGCTCCAGCACGACGACAAGACCTTCCACCGGCGCATCGGCCTCGTTGCGCAATGCCTCAGGTGTTATCCGACGTACGACAAAACCCGCCGCGCTGGCGTGGCTGATCACGTAGTGTTCGGCATGGGCGTAGCGGCCCAGCCTGCCGAGAATCCATTCGCCGTTGCCGTGAGTGACACCCCGACTGTCGGGCTGCAGCAGCTCGATCGAGAACACGAACCGACCGCCGGCTGACAGCCGTGTATGAACCAGCGCGAACAGCTCGTCCAGGGCGCCGAAATAGCACAGAACGTCGGAGGCCAGGACCAATGGCCAGGACCGCGCATCGTCGCGCAGAAAATCCAGCACGTCGGCCTGGTGTAGTTCGGTGTAGAGCTGCTTGGCCGAAGCGTGCACCAGCATTTCGCTGGAGACGTCAACACCGACAAATGGACCGTCGGTCAGATCCGTCAGTACAACGGCCAGCAGGCCAGTTCCGCAACCAAGATCAAGTACTGGGCCTCCCGCAATTCCGTGTGCCTGCAAGGTGGCGCGAATCAGCCCCGGAACACGATAGCCGAGCGAGAGCAGGTGCGCCTCGAAGCGGTCGGCGTAGCCGTTGAACACGGTGCGGAGGTATTCGATGGGAGCGCGCTGCGCGCCGGGCACAATGCCAGCGGACGCTGCAAGATGCCGAACATAGGGATCCTCGGGTCCGAGCTTCAGCGCCTCGGCGTAGGCTTCGGAGGCTTCGTCATGACGCCCAAGACTTGAGAGTGCATGACCTTTCAGACCAAACAGGCAAGCATCAATTACCCCCGCGACACGCCCTTCCTCGGCCAGGCACACCGCCTTGAGGAAGTCGCGGTGGCGCACACAGAGGAGCACCGCAGCGTTGCGCAAGCCGACATGCGCTGGTGTCGCGGTGATCCCATCGGCGAGCACCACAAGCGCCGCATCTGGGTCGCCAGACAAATCATGCGCGGCGGCCAGCGCCTCGCGAAACGCCGGGTTCGCTGGCTCTGCTGCGACCGCCTCGCGAAGACACGCGACGGCATCGCCTGTGCGTTGCAGGTCCAACATCAATACGCCGAGCAGCGCCTTGGCAATCGGGTCGCGGGGAGCCAGCACGACCGCCTCGGCGGCATCCTCCGCCGCGCCCACGCAATCGTTGAGCTTCCGGCGAACTTCGGCGCGGAGCTTGCGCAGGCTGGAATTCGAGGGGGCATCGGCGATCGCTGCGTCGAGTTCCAGCCGCGCGGTGTCAAGGAGACCCTCACTCATGGCAAGCCTAGCAGCCAACTCGGCGTGACGCGGTGAGGCCGGAGACAGGCGGCGCGCAGCGGCAAGCAATGAGCGAGCCGCATCGGCGTGCCCATCCTTGATCAACGCGTCAACTCGATTCAACAACCCTTCAGGTTGGCAGGTAGGCTTCAGCACGTGCATTGGGGGCTCCTTTTGAGCCGAATGTTGGAATTGACACCTCGTTAGGCGGTGCGTTGATCTGGTAGATCACACGACAAGCCCCTGAGCCTGCACCGCCAGCGCACGAACTACCCGACGTGCCGGTCAGCGCACAGAAGAAAGTAGCAAAATAGCTGGTCGACGTACTCACGGTGCCTCAGCCGGTCGTTGAAAGGCCGGCGGCAATGTTTTCGTTGATCGCGATCAGGAAATCGAAGTCAGGCACGTTGCTATCCATTTCACGCTGCACGACGAGCCCGACCGACACGATTGACGCCCGCAATGGCTGTGGCAGCGCGTTGGTAGGATCGCGCATCAGGTCCGTCACCGTCAGCCAGAGGCGCCGGTTGTCCGCCAGTGCGCGAACGCGTGACAAAGGTTCGGCATCACGGGCTGCCTTCAGCGCGCCGATCGCGTGGCGAAACACGTCCGCCTCCTGCTCGCGTGGGTTGCGATGGTTCGCGGCTGCCTCGTAGGCGCGCGTCGCGAGGGTCAGGTTCGGCATGGCTGCACATTGTCCTTCTGAGATGGCGATGGGGCCGCGAAATCGGCCTGCTGGGTCACCCGGCCCAACACTGCGTCCTCATGACGAATAATCCGTCGAACGAGTTTCAACGCCTGATAGCAATCGTCTGCCTCGGCTGCGGCCAAGGCGCGATCCAAAATTTCCCAGCCCAGCGCCGATGTGGTCGCGCTCTTGAAGCCGGCGATGAGTTCGTGCGCGACGACCAGCCCGCGGGCGCGTTCCTCCTCGGAGCCGATATACGCTGATTGCAGCGCGAAATAGATGCGTCGTGCCGGGCTGTCGGCTTGGTCGGGCGCCATGATCTGTTTGCCGAACAGGAAGCGTGCCCTGGCGGTCAGCTCGATGCGAGACTTGGTCCGGAACCGAATCGGCGCGCCATTGACGATCATCATTTCGCCCTGGCGCAGCTCCAAGACAAGATTAGACATGCGCCTCTTCCTCGTTGGCAGGCGCCCGCAAAATGCGATGCGGGGCGGTGCAGAGCATCGCCGGCATTTTACCGGCTCATTGTGGCACCGGGCCGGTACCGGGCATTGTGCCCGGCCCGGATTCTCGGCCGATCGACTACTTGAACAGACTCAGCAGCGTCTGCGGTGCCTGGTTCGCCAGCGACAGGGCCTGCGTGCCCAGTTGCTGGCGGATCTGCAACGCCTGTAGCTGCGCCGATTCCTTAGCCAGATCGGCATCCACCAGCGAGCCGACACCGCCGTTCAGGGCATCGATCCTGTCGCTGTTGTAGCTGACTTGGTTGTTCACATAGTTGATCGACGCGCCGATCTTGTTCAGCTCATTGCCCACGTTGTTCGAGTTGTTGATGAACGACGCAGCCGTGGTCGACGTTCCGATGAACACCCGCACTTGGGTCGCACTTTGGAGCACCGCTGTAGTGTATGCAATTGAGTGGTACAGTCCACTTCCGCCGAAGGTCGCGACGGTGTACTGCGCGCCATTCTCGTTACGCACCACGCTCATGACGGACTGAGTGCCGCTTGAGCCAGTTATGCTCCCGATCAGAGTCTTGCCGTTGTAGGCGGCATCCTGGACGTCGTTCTTCACGTTCGCCAACAGGCTCTGGTACTGGCTGATGTAGTTAGCCTGGGCGGTGCCGGTGACGCTGCCGCTCGACAGACTGGTCAGCACGTCGCGCATACTCGACATAAGGTTGGAGATGTCGTTCAGGCCCGACTGGGTAGTGGACAACAACCCCTGCACACTGCCAAGCTGCTGGTTGGCAGTGGTCAGAGCCCCGACGGTCGAACGGACATTTTGGGCGATCGCGTAGGTGGCACCGTCGTCGGTGCTGTCGGCCACACGGAAGCCTGTGGAGACCTGTTTCTCCGCCGCAGCCAGGTCAGTGTTTGTCTTGTTCAACGACTGGAGCGCAATCATCGCGCCCATGTTGGTATTCACGGAGTTCAGGAGGGACATGGTGTCTCACCCTTCTTGTTATAGAGTTACGCATACCCCGCCTTTTGCGGGCGTGGGGACATATTGACGTCCCCGAGTTAACGGCCAATGAAACGTGGCGCGTTTTGATCATGATGCGGGCAGGAACTTCGCCAGCGACAGGCCGTTCAGCGTGGCGATGAGCTGATACGAGGCCTGCATCTGTGTCTGCACCAATGAGAGCTGAGACATAGTCGCCGCCATATCGACGTTTTCGGCCGAGGAGACCTGGCCGGTCAGTGCTGTCTGAGTGTACGATAGCCGCGTCTGAGTGTCGGTCAGTGAAGACTGCACGTTGCCCAGTACGCCGGTGTCCTGCGCCATGGCAGTCACCGCTCCGATCAGACTGATGCGTGTATTCTGTACCAGGTCTATGAAGCCAGGTGCGCTCACCTGGCTGCTGCTGAGCGATCCGATCGTCGCCAGCGCCCGCAGCACGTCGCGCATATACGAGCCGGTCGTTGTAAAATTGACGTTGTCGGCAGGTGGCTGCGGGATCAGCCCGTTGTGGCTTGCCGACAGTCCGACAATCTCAGTTCTGTTCTGGCCGACCTGCACTGTCGGCAGTGCAGGCGGGTCGTTCTCGGACAGATAGTCGGAAAACGGCGATGGGGGTCCCGCAGCGCCGGTGAACGTGGCGGTAGCAAGTGTATCCTCGGTGACTTCTTCCGCATTGTTGGAATTAGGGTCGAGGCTGCCGACCGCCGTATTGATCTGCGTATAGAAACCAGAGGTGAGGACATTGTCGGGATCCGGCACCGGTGGGTTGCTGGTGTCCTGCCCGGCGAACACGTAGACACCGGCGTCCTGGGTGTCCAGCAGGTCCGCGACCTGCCCTAGCGCATCGCGGGCGTTCGCCGCAACGCTGTCGATCTCGCTGGAATCCACACCTTCCAGGTTGTTCAGCTGCGCATACAGGTTCGACGCGATCGACTGGATCTGCGTCAGTGCCGTTTGTGCCACCGACATGCGACCGGTCGCAGCATCCACGTTGTTCTGCCAGGTCTGCATGCCGGCGATCTGCGGCCGCAGGTCGAGCGACACCGACGCGCCGCTGCCCAGGCCGGCATAGGTATTGCCCACCAGTCCGGTGCTCGCCTGGTTTGTGAGCTGATTCAACTTCTGCTTCACCGCGGCCGCATTGGCGACCAGGCTGCCCATCATGCCGTAGTCAGTTGGACCTACCGCGCCGGTGATGCCGCTCATTGCCGCCTCCTCACTGGACCGAATTCAGCAGTTGCGTCCACATCGACTGCACCGCGGCGATGACCTTGGCGTTGGCGCCATAGGCGTTCTGCAACTGGATCATATTCGACATCTCGGTATCCATACTCACGCCGCTCTGTGACGACAGCTTGCTGCCGAGCGTGGTCTGCACCGCCTGCTCGGTGGCGAGATGGCTGGTCGTCGCGGCGCTGTCCTGCGACTGCGCCGCGACCATGGTGGAAGCGAGCTGACCCAATGTGGGTGGCGACACATAGGGCGCGTTCAGATTGCCAGCCGGCCCCAGGCCCGAGACCTGGGAGACGAGCGGCGGATTGCTTCCCAGCACATTGTTCAGCACTGCGTTGATAATGCCGGTGTAGCCGGCCAGCGCGGATGCTGGTGGAACGTCACCGTCACGCACCATCGAAGGATCGTTCTGCACCGCCGGATTTACCTGTATGGAGTTGGCGAATCCGACGTAACCATTCTGCGCTGGCGGCGGTGTATTCACCGGCAGTGTTCCGTCCGGCTCGGTGAACAGCGTCAGGCCGTTGGTGGCGAAGCGGCTCGCCGTATTCTCTGCCAGCTCGTCGAGCTCTGCCTGGTCGGTCGGCAGTGTCGTGTCGCGCAGCGCTATGTTTGCGCCAATCTGGCCGCCTTGTAGCTGTCTGGTGACATCGACCCCGCCAAGCATGATGGCCGGGATGCCGCCATTCGGATAATAGTCATTCGGCGCGACGTTCACGTCGCTGGTGCTCAGCGGATTGAGGGTGCCGTGGGTCGGCAGCGTCAAGCCTGCGGTGGTCGTGATCAGCACGTCGCCGTTCGGCTGCTCCAGCACCTTCACACTGGCGAGTTGCGACAGCGTCGCCACCGCCGCGTCACGCCGGTTCTCCAGATCGGCGGTGCTCTGGCCCTCCGCCTTAAGTTCGACGATCTTGTCGCTTAGCCCTCCGATCGTGCCCAGCGTGCTGTTCAGCGTCGACACCTCGGCGACTATATTGTCCTGCGCAGTCTGGCGCTGGCTGGTGTAGGCATCGCTCAGCGTGTTGATGCCCTGCGCCAGAGTGGTTGCGGCTGACACCACCTGACTTTGCTGCGCCTGACTGCTCGGATCGTTCAGCAGCGTGGAGAACTGGTTCTGGAGATCGCCGATCAGGCTGGCGATATCGGAGCCCTGACCCGGCGTTCCCTGCACCGCATCGATCGCCTGCAATGCGTTCTGCCGCGTCTGCAGACCCGCGACCGTGGCGTTCTGACTGAACACTTCCGCCTGCAACGCGGCATCGACGTCGCGTATGGCCGGCCCGGTGCGCACGCCCAAGCCCACGCCATCGGCCTCCAGGCTCTGCTGGGTGGCGATTTCCGCCGAGTAGCCTGGCGTGCTGGCGTTCGCTACGTTCTGCGACACGAGGGCCAGCTGGCTGTTGATGTTGGCCAATCCGCCAGTGGCAATCGACAATGCTGCGCTGATCGTCACCGGGCAGCTCCTACTGCTTCATGTTGACGGTCTGTTGCAGCATCTGATCGGCGGAGGTCACCATTTTGGTGTTGGCTGAGTAGGCCTCCTGCGCGACGATGAGCTTGGAAAACTCGGTGGCGATATCGACGTTGGAGCCCTCCACCGATTGCGTGACGAGTCCGCCGGCACCGTTGGTGCTGGCTGTCTCGGCAAGAGGTCCACCGGAATATTGCGAGGCGGTAAATGCCTGCCCGTTCTGGCGCTGTAACCCGTTCGGGTCGTTGAAGGTGACCAACGGCACTCTGGCGATCACGCGGGACTGGCCGTTGTCGTAGTTGACCGCGATGTCGCCGTTGGTCGCAGTGCTGACTGACGAGAAGGCACCCGGTGGAACGCCATCCTGTGTAAGTCCCCGGAGGTTGTAATCGGTTCCGGCATATTGCGTGACGCCGCTGGTTCCCCCGTAGTTTCCGAGATTGATTTTGATCGGCTGCGCGCCGGACCCGAAATCGGCATTGAGTGTGAGCGATGCCGGCTGAGCTGCGGGGTTAGCCGGGTTGTACGCTGCACCAACGATGACGTTACCATTTGGAGTGTCCAGGGCACTCACGGTGCCAGCAGGCAAGCCTCCCGCAGCACCGGTACCGAACGTGACATTTGCAGAGCCCGTGAATGCGGCATCGTCCGGTATCGAAACGTTAACGGTCCAGTTGTTGGCTGGGACCGCAGGGGGGCCGACCGCCACTGGATTCAGTTGCCATTTGAGGGTCACCGTATGCATCGTACCGAGCGAGTCATAGACATCGATATCGGACGAAATCGGAGCCGCGGCTGTCGCCGTGCCGGCAGTCGGTGTAGCCGGCAGATTGGCCGAGAGGGTGACCGTGCCTGTCGCTATGGGATTGAAGACGGTCTGTGAGACTTGGATAGGCTTCAGGGTGTTCTGATTGACGACGTTCGCGCCGGTTGTCGGATCGGTGGTGACCGGCCAGCCATTGAGGAACTCGCCGGCCGAGTTCACCAAATAGCCGTTCTTGTCCATCTGGAAGTCGCCGGCACGGGTATATTCCTGCTGAGCCGCAAACGTCGGAAGGTTGTTGGCCGTCCCCGCCTGTGTCGAGACCGCGAAGAACCCCTGGCCGGTGATCGCAAGGCCAAGCGGATTGTCGGTCTGTGTGATGGTCCCCTCGACGTTGTTCACGTAGTCAGGCCGCGTCACCACCGAACCCGGCACGTTGTTATCGGCAGTGCTCGTCGTCAGGTAGTCGATGAAGCTCGTGTCGACGCGCTTGTATCCGACAGTCTGGCTGTTGGCGACATTGTCGCTGATGTTGCCGAAGGCGCTCGACTGCGCAGACAGTCCGCTGACTGCAGTATTCATTGCGCCGAACAAGGACATGGGAATCGCTCCAACGGTTCGCTCGCTCGTTCCATCGCAGGAAACGTGCCAGCGTTCCGGCACTGAATCCGTTGTTGAAGCGCGGCGGAAACGATGCTCGACGGCACAACCGGCCCGGCATTTTTTGCCGACGTGCTTTCGGCGATGATGCGGCATGCTGTGTGCAGCGTGACAATCCTTGGCACATTGCTTGCTGATCGCTCTTGCCCAGGAGTGATCGTGATGCAGCCGAGCGTGTCCGTCGCACAGCAATTGCCGACTGCGTCGTCGTCGATGCCGCTTGCTTCGACAACAGCCGTGGTCGCCGGCAAATTTCCGAGCGCGACGACCGGGTTTGGAGATACGCTGGGAAAGCTGTTGGCAGTTGTGGCAGCCGCGGATCAACCCGCCGCATCGACAGTTGCCGCAGCGGCGATCGCACAGGCAACAACCGATCCGCCGGCGAATGTCTCAACACTGCAATCAGGTCAAATGACGTCGGGGGCGCCGGTAGCTCTCGCGCCGCCACCGCCGGGGACGGCAATCCGAGCGCCGAGCGACGCCGGCACGTCCAAGGCGCCGCCCGAGACCCAGCCGGCTCGGCGCGGCACATTCCCGCGTGCCACACGAGCCTCGATGCCGGTTGATCAGCCGGCTCTGCCAACCGGTGTGCAGCTGCTGCCCGTGGCGACGCCGCTGCCCGACAGCACGTCTGAGCATGCGGCGCCCGCAGCGCCACGACAGCGCGCCGAAGCACCCGATCAGCAGGAAGTCGTCAAAGCCGCTCCATCGCCGCAGACCGTTAAAGCGCCAGCCGCGCCGACGTCGGTCTCGGTCGATGCGACGCCATCGCCGCTACCGCAGGATGCGCAAGCGGCCGCATCCGCACAATCCGCTGCGCTGCCGGCCGTCGGACTGACACCGCGGATGCCCGCGGCTTTGCCGGAGAAAGCGGCTCCGTCGCCGCCATCGAATCTCGCCGCCACAATGTCACAGTCATACGCAGCGTCGCCCGCCGGGCAGCTCGCGCCGCGCGGCGCCGAGACGTCCAAGGCGCTGCCCGATAGCACGCTGCAGCATGCTGTGCCCGCAGCGCCACGACAGCACGCCGAAGCACCTGAGCAGAAAGAAGCCGTCGCAGCCACCCCATCGCCGCAGACCGTTAAATCACCAGTCGGGCCGACCTCGGTCTCCGCCGACGCGACGTCATCGCCGCCACCGCAGGATGCGCAAGCGGCCTCGCCCGCATACTCCGCCGCGCTGCCCCTCGTCCAACTGACGCCGCGCGTGCCGGCGGCTCTGCCGGAGACCGCGCTTCCGTCGACGCCATCGAATCTGCCCGCCACAACATCGCCGTCACCAGCCGCGCCGCCCGCCACGCAGCTCACGCCGGTAGCGTTCGCGCCGGAGACGGCGATCCACGCGTCGAGCGACGCCGGCACGTCCAAGGCGCCGCCCGTCAGCCAGCCAGTTCGGCGCGGCACATACCCACGTGCCACACCGGTCTCAGTGCCGGTCGATCAGCAGGCTCTGCCAACCGATGTGCAGCCGTTGCCCGTGGCGCCGCCGCCGCCCGATAACGCGCCGGAGCATGCGGCACCCACAGCGCCACGACAGCACGTCGAAACACCTGAACAGAAGGAAATCGTCAGAGCCGCCTCATCGCAGCAGACCGTTGCAGCGCCAGGCGCGCCGACGTCGGTCTCGGTCGATGCCACAACACCGTCGCCATCGCAGGATGTGCAAGCGGCCGCGCCCGCACAATCAGCTGCGCTGCCGGCCATCGAACTGACGCCGCGGGTGCCAGCGGCTCTGCCCGAGACAGCGGGGCAGTCCACGCCACCCAGCCTTGCCACCGCCGCTTCACCATCACTCACCGCATCGCCCGCCGCGCAGCTTGCGCCGGCGCTCGTGCAGATGGGCCATGCACCGGACGGCGCGCAGAGGCTGACTGTGCGGCTCGACCCGCCCGACCTGGGCCACGTGCAGGTCCGCATCGACCGCCCAAACGAAGCCGCGGCGCGCGTCGAGATCACTGTCGAGAAGCCCGAGACGCTTACCATGCTGCTGCGCGACCAGCCGCAGTTGCAGCATGCGTTGGACCTGGCCGGTGTGCCGGCGGAGGGGCGCAGCGTCACGTTCCATATCGCCTCGCCCGAGCCGGCGTCGCGCAACAGCGAGCCGGCCACCGCTCCAGCGCCCGGGGTGGCAGCGGGCGGGTTGAGCAGCGATGGTTCGCACGGCGCGCCGAGACATGGCGGTCAGTCCGGACGTCAGCAAAACCCCGCGCCGGATGACAGCGCAACCGAATTCACGCCGATCGGCCTGACCGGCTGGCTACGCGGCGGCCTCGACATCACCGCATGACGCGAAAGGGAACCGTCCCATGAGTTCTCGCTTCCGTTACCGCGCAGCAGAACAGCGCCATCGCCAATGCTGCCGCCACAACCACGAGCGGATCGACCGCGGCGTCGCAGACCGGCAGCGCCGCGCTGAATTCACTGTCCGCCAATTTCGGCGATTTTCTCAAGATGCTGATGACTCAGCTGCAGAACCAGGATCCGAGCAGCCCAATGGACACCAACCAGTTCACCACCGAGCTGGTGCAATTCTCCAGTGTCGAGCAGCAGATCGACACCAACACCAGCCTGACGCAGCTGATCCAGCTCACTCAGTCCGGCGAGGTGATGCAGGCCTCGGCAATGACCGGCAAACAGATCACCGTGAGTTCCGATCATGTGCCGCTGCAGAACGGCCAAGGGACGGTCCAGTTCACCACGCCGTCGGCGGAGCCGGTTGATATCGCGATCTACGATGCCAACGGCAACAAGCTCAACGACAACATGATGATGTCGTCGGCTGGCAGCAACACCTGGTCCTGGAACGGCACCAACAGTTCCGGCGCGACGGTACCGGACGGCAGCTACAAGGTGGTTGTGACCGGCGGGAATTCCGATGGCACCACGACGACGCTGCCCACCAGCGTCGTCGGCACCGCGACCGGTGTGCAGAGCCAGTCGACCGGCATGCAGCTGGAGCTGGGCGCGCTGTCGGTCAATTTCTCGCAGGTGCAGTCGGTGGGGAACTGAGGGCGATCATGGTCCCATGCGCATCGACGCAGGATGGCCACCTGCCTTGAACCGCTTGCCCGTGCTGGTAACGTCAGTGCCGGTTACCTTCAGGATGGAGAAATCCTCATCGATGTAGTTACCAACGTATATGTACTGCCCGTCGGGTGAGAACGCTATCGACTCAGGGAGCGCACCGACCTCGATCGTCTTGATTGGGGTCACCGTCTTGCCTTCGATGCGCAGCATGGTGACGGCCCCGGTCGGGTGGTAGAACCATGCTTGCTTGGTGTTGGATCCATTGACGTTCAGCACCGCGGCGAGGTCGCCTTTCGGGCCCATCGCCAATCCTTCGGGCGCGTCGCCAACAGTGATATGCGCGATCGCATGCGGATGCGGACCCTCCAGGTCGATCACCGTGGCCGCGTCCAGGCTGCCATCGGACGTCCCGCCGTTGCCGTTGTCGGCGGTGATTGCCAGCTTGCCGTCGGGCGACACCGCCACATTGTAGGGGAACAGGAACGTCGGGATGTCGAGCTTGCTGTAGCTGACCTTGCCGGCATCAACGTCGAGCACCGCCACTTTGTTTTCGGGCGACTTCACCGCCAGCGCTCGCTTGCCGTCGGGCGTGAACACCACATGCGATACGCCGGGGCCGATCTGCACGGTATCTGTGTGGGTCACGTTGGTGCCGTCGATCTTGAGCACGCTGATGGTGCCGTCGGCGCGGTTGCACACCAGCGCCATGTCGCCTTTCGGGCTGAACGACAGGCCCGACGGCTGCTTCCCCAAAGTGAGCGTCTGCGCCAGCTTCGGCGGATTCGCCTTCATGTCGATGACGAACAGCTTGTCGGTCGGCACCATCTTGCGTGCCCCGTTGTCCTCGGCGACGGTCATAAAGTCGGCAACCAGCGCGATGCTGCCATTGGGCGAGATCGCCAGATTGGTCGGCGGTCCGACGACGGAATTCTCCAGCTTCAATGTGGCGACGACTTTCGGATCCTCAGGTTTCGCCAGGTCGAAGATCACCACGGTGTCGCTGCCGGTTGGATTGACCATCGGCTTGCCCTGGGGGTCGGTGCCGGGTTTCTCGTCATTGCCCACAATCATGTAGGGCGCGGCGCCGGCTGGGATTGCCGAGGTGACGAGCAGCGCAAGACCCGCCGCGGCGGCGTGCTTCAGCATTGTTTCTCTCCCTTTGTCCTTTTCGGGCGTCGATGCGCCTGCGCCATCTTTACCCTCCCAGCCGCGCGCGCGACAGTGCCGGGCATGTCTGCCTCGCTCGCCACACGCCTCGATCACGCTGTGAACACCCTGACGCGCTCCTATCCCGGACCCGGCGGCGCGGTCGCCGTGTTGCGCGATGGCGAGGTGCTGCTTCGCCACGCATGGGGTTGGGCCAACGCCGAGAGACGCATCCCCTTCACGCCGCGCACGCTGTTCCGCATGTGCTCCATCACCAAGCAGTTCACCTGCGCCGTGGTCCTGGACGCCTATCCCGATCCGACCGTGCTGGATGCCGACGTGCGCGATCGGCTGCCATTGCTCGAGCAGCCGGCGCCAGGCGCGCTGCATCTATGTCACAACCAGTCGGGCCTGCGCGATTATTGGGCGGTGGCGATGTTGCACGGCTCGCCGGCAGAGGCGCCGTTCGGCGATGTCGAGGCTGCACGCGTGATCGCCGAAACTCGCACGCTGCATTTTCCGCCGGGAACGCGCCACTCCTACGTGAACCAGAATTTTCGCATGCTATCGGACATCGTCCAGCAGCGCGCCGCCCGAAGCTTCGCGGAGCTTCTGCGCACACGCGTGTTCGACCGCGCCGGCATGGCGACGGCACTGCTGGCCGCTGATACCGCCGCCATGCCTGACGGCACACAGGGCTACGAGGGCACGGTCACCGGGGGGTTCCGCGCCGCGGAGAATCGCATCCTGTGGACCGGCGATGCGGGGCTCGGCGCCAGCCTCGATGACATGATCGCGTGGGAGCGCCACATCGACGCAACGCGCGATGATGCGGATGCGCTTTACAGCCGCTTGTCCGTTCCGGTGACCTTCGCCGACGGCACACCGTCCGCTTATGGCTTCGGCCTGAACCGGGCGAGGGAACTGGGCCGCCCGGTCACCGCCCATGGCGGCGCACTGCGCGGTTGGCGCAGCCACCGTTTGTATGCGCCCTCGGAGCGCGTCTCTGTTGTGGTCATGTTCAATCACCTCTCCGACGCGCATCAGGCGGCGGTGGACCTGCTCGCTGCTGTGCTGGGCGAGGATCGGCCGGCGCGTCCCACGCCTGGCCCAACACCTGACTGGCTCGGCGCCTATCGGGAGCCGGAAACCGGACTGTCGGTGCGCATCGAGGTCGCCGCGGAGGGGCAGGTGCGTCTGCGCTACGGACATTTCCCGGACCTGCTTGACGTGAACGCGGACGGCTGCGCGAGCAGCGACAGCGTGCGGCTACGTCCCCGCGATGGCGGGCTTTGGATGGAGCTGCAGTCGGAGAACCAGAGTTCGCGTCTTATCCCGTGCGGTGGAGCGTCAGCTACGGACGTCGCAGGGCGCTATCGCTGCGCGGAACTGGATGCCGAGCTGACTGTGGCCGACGCCGGCGGCGTGCTGTATGGCGGCTTTTCCGGCTTTCTGGGCCAGGGTCGCATGGAACTGCTCGGGCCGGTCGGTCAGGACGTCTGGGTACTGCCGTGTCCGCGTGCGCTGGACCACACCCCGCCAGGCGACTGGACATTGGCCTTCCGCCGCGACGCCGCGGGCCGCGTCACCGACGTCGAGGTCGGCTGTTGGCTGGCGCGCCGCCTGCCCTACCTGCGTCTCGGTTGAGCTGACGCGCTACTCCGGCAACGCCCGATTCGAAGCTTCGAACAACTGCCGGGCCTTGGCCACATCGTATGGCCGCTCATGCAATGTCTCCGGATCCCACTCGCTGCGCTCCTGCTTCAGGAAGTCGCCGCCGTACACATGGATCGCGCCGGTCAAACGCGCGATCGGGTTGGTCACCGAGTGGATGATATCGGGACCCAGCGGCGTGCAGTCGCCGCGGCACAGCGACCGCGCACCGGCTGCCTCGATCTCGCGCTCGGCATCGGCCGGCAGCCGGCGCCAGTAGATGTTGTCCTCGCGCCCGGTATATACGCCGATAACCGCCCACATCCGATGGTCATGCGGCATGATCGTCATGCCGGGACCCCAGATCACATTCAGCACCGTCAGGTTCGGCGCGCGATAGATAACATTGATTCCCGCCCGCTCGGGCTCGCCCAGCGCCGCCAGCACTGCGTTCGGCTCGCTCACCGCGCGCGCCACCACCTCCCGCACGCGTCTGTGGCTGGGGTCGGCAGCCACCGCGTTCTGGCAGTCGCCGAAGAACCGGTCGACGTCGAACATCAACGTTTCTCCAAGTGCTCTCTTCAGGAGAATGATCATATCTAATCTGAATGGAGAGGAGCAAGTTTGCAGCTGAACGGCCGCGAGAGGTCAGTCCGGTTGACCGAGCGCCCGATACATCTCCGACAGGTACGGGCTTATAGGGACGCCGAGCGTCTCACCCGTGGGTAACCGGTCCACCAGCCATCGCGTGTAGAGCCGATCCAGCGTCCCCTCGCTCGCCATGCGGGCAAACGACTGCTTGACGAGATCGGCAAACGCCGGGTCGTCGCGCCGCAACGTGATCGCATACGGCTCGAACGACAGGTAGTCGCCCACGATGGCGAAGCCGCGGCCATCGTGGTGTGTGGCGATGAAGCCAGCCAGCAGGATGTCGTCGGACGCGAACGCATCCGCCTTCCCCGCCACCAACATCTCGTATGCGGCATCCAAACTCGGCTGCTCTTCCACTTTCATCGCTGGTGACGCTTTGCTGGCCAGGCGCTGCATGACCTCGGCGTTCGTCGTGCCTGCACTGACCACGACCGCGCGACCGGCGAGGTCACGATACGAATTCACCCGCGCACGGCCGCCTCCCTCCGCGGGAACCATCAGCTTAGTCCCGCTCAGAAAGAACACCGGCGAGAAGGCGACCACCTGGGCGCGTTCAGCGTTGGCGGTGGTCGAGCCACACTCGAGATCGACGGCGCCGGAAATGACCTTCGGCAGCCGCTGATCCGCGCCGACCGGCACGTAGACGATGCGCACACCGGTTTGCCAGGCAGGCGCGTCAGCCTCCAGCAGGTCGCGGTTCAACGTGCGCGCCACGTCCTCGGCAATGCCGTGACAGATGTCCAGCGAGAACCCAACCGGCTGCCCGGCCTTGTTCAGGAACGAGAACGGCAGCGAGCTCTCTCGGTAGCCAAGCAGGATGGTACCGCGATCGTTGATCGTCTTCAGGGTGCCGGAGAGTGGGGCACCCTCCTCCGCCAGAACGCTGCCGCCGCCCCAGGCCACGGCAAACGATAGGCAGACGAGAGTGCGGAGACGCCTCATACCGGTTCGACTTCCATCTCCTCGATCATCGCCGCCGTATCGACGTCGCTGATCAGTTGCCCCTCCCATTTTGCCACAACCGCCGTCGCCAGCGAATTGCCGATCACGTTGGTAGCCGACCGGCCCATGTCCAGGAACGTGTCGATGCCCAGGATCAGCAGCAGTCCCTCTTCCGGCAGGTTGAACTGGCTGAGCGTCGCGGCGATCACCACCAGAGAGGCGCGCGGTACCCCGGCGACCCCCTTGCTGGTCAGCATCAGCGTCAGCAGCATGGCGATCTGGGTTCCGAGGGTGAGCGGAATGTCGTAGGCCTGTGCGATGAACACGCTGGCAAACGTGCAATACATCATCGTGCCATCGAGATTGAACGAGTAGCCGAGTGGCAGGACGAAACTTGAGATGTTGCGTGAGATCGGAAATTTCGCCAGCTGCTCAAGCATCTTCGGATAGGCGGCTTCGGAACTGGCGGTTGAGAATGCGAGCAGGAACGGCTCGCGCACCAGCAGGATAAGGCGTTTGACGCTGGGACCGAGCAGCAAGAACCCTACGAAAATCAGTATGAGCCACAGGCATACCAGGCCGAAGTAGAATGTACCCATGAACTTGGCGTAGTTGACGAGGATCCCCAGGCCGTTCGTCGATATCGTCGCCGCCATCGCGCAGAACACCGCGAGCGGCGCCAACTGCATCACATAGCCGGTCACGCGCAGTATTACATGCGACAGACCCTCGATGCCATCGAGCAGCAGCTTGGCGCGCTCGCCCATGGCAGTGCAGGCCACCCCGAAGAAGATTGAGAACACGACGATCTGCAGGATCTCGTTGTCCACCAACGGGCGAACCGCCGAATCCGGGAAGACGTGCTTGACGAAGCCGTCGAGTGTCATTGCGTGCGCGTCGATGCCTGAGCTCACGCCGCTGACCACTTTGTGGACGCCCAGGCCAGGCTGAAACAGGTCCACCAGAAACAGGCCGAGCGCCAGTGAAACCAGCGAGGCGCTGACGAACCACAGCATGGCCTTGCCGCCGACCCGCCCGACCGCTCCGGCATCGGACATGTGGCCGATGCCCACGACAAGGGTGGAGAAGACCAGCGGTCCGATGATCATCTTGATCAGGCGCAGAAAGATCGTGCTGCCAAATGATATGTAGGTGGCGAACAGCTTCCGGGTGGCTGGATCGGAGTACTGGTCGTGGATCAGGCCGCCCGCGGCAATTCCCAGCACCATCGCCAGGATGATGTAGGTTGTCATTCGGCTCGATTTCATCGGTGCTCCATCCATTCGACCCCGTGTTGCAGTCATGTTGCAACTCCGGCAGGAGGTCGTGCAACTGGCCGTCCCACCCGGCACAATCTGCCGCGCTGTTAACGGCAGGGTAAGCGCGGCAGATCATTCTCCCACCAACGGCAAGAGGCCGGGTTACTGGCGAATGAGCCAGGGACATGCGATGCGCGCCTGGTTCCAGGCGCGGGGGTGACGAAATGAAAGCCCTTATGGAAGGGCTGCGCGCATTGGGTCCCGCACGGCTCGCTGCGATGGGTGCTGTGGCGCTTGGCATGCTCGGCATGCTCGCGCTGATGGTGCTTCGCGGCGGCACCGAGCCGATGGCGCTGCTCTACGGTGACCTCGACCTTCGCGACGCGTCGCAGGTTGTGGATCAACTCGCTCGTCGGCACATCCAGTATCGCATCGCCGGCAACGGGAGCCAGGTCATGGTGCCCGCCGACAATGTCGCCGAGGCACGGCTGGCGCTGGCCCATGAGGGCCTGCCAGCCGGCGGATCTATCGGTTACGAGATCTTCGACCGCTCCGATGGCTTCGCCGCCACCGAATTCCAACAGAAGATCAACGAGACCCGCGCGCTGGAGGGCGAGATCGGGCGGACCATCCGAGCCATGCGTGGCATCCGCGCCGTGCGCGTGCATCTTGTTCTGCCGCGCCGCGAGCCGTTCGCGCGCGACCGCCAGGATGCGCAAGCCAGCGTGATGCTGACCATGGCCGGCGTGGGCAGGCTGGATAGCGAAGGCATCCAAGCCATCGTCAACCTCGTCGCTGCCGCGGTACCTGGTCTGCGGCCGCAGAATATCGCCATCGTTGATGCGCGCGGCGACCTGCTGGCACGCGCCGGCGAGCCGGTCGGCCCCACCGCGACCGCGCTCTCCACCGAGGAGGTTCGGCGCGCGACCGAATTGCAGCTTTCACATGCGGTCGAGGCGATGCTGGAGCCCAGTCTGGGCGCCGGCCACGTGCGTGCCGAGGCCGCGGTGCGTATGAGCTTCGACCGGTTGAACCAGACCGAGGAGCACTACGACCCGGATGGCCAGGTGACGCGGAGTTCGCAGAGCGTCACCAGCAACTCCAAGAGCAGCGAACCCAATGCCACGGTGACGGTACAGAACAACCTGCCCAACGCCGATGCCGGCCGTGAGGCCGCGGGCACCCAGGAGGCCCGGCAGGAAGAGACCACCAACTACGAGATCAACAAGACAGTGCGCACCCTGATCCGCGAGCAGCCGCAGATCGATCGCATCAGCGTGGCGGTGATGGTGGATGGCACCGACAGCGTCGGCGCCGACGGCAAGCACGCCTGGCAGCCACGCGCTGCCGAGGAACTGGATCGCATCACCGGTCTGGTGAAGAGCGCGATCGGCTTCGACGAGAAGCGTGGCGACCACGTCGAGGTGGTGAGCATGCGCTTCACCAACGAGGACAGTTCACCGGTCGCTGACAGCGGGGGACTGTTCGGATTTAACCTGGACAAGGCCGACCTGCTGCATCTGGCGCAGACCGCGCTGTTCGGTGTGATCGGGGTGCTCACACTTTTGGTCGTGCTGCGACCGATGGTGCTGCGCATCACAGCGGTTGCACCGGC
This sequence comes from uncultured Alphaproteobacteria bacterium, assembly GCA_963799415.1. Taxonomy (GTDB): domain Bacteria; phylum Pseudomonadota; class Alphaproteobacteria; order Acetobacterales; family Acetobacteraceae; genus JAMXLO01. Next base: position 107,943 of record CAWCXI010000035.1, read on the forward strand.
GGCACTCGCCGGCGGTGGCGCGGCACTGGCCTCGCTCGCCGGACCAGCCGGGGCGGCATTGCAGGCATTGCAGGCAACGGGGGTGGCGCCCGGCGCCGCCGGCACACTGCCGCTGCTCGAGGACGAGAGCATGGTGAATATCGCGCAAATCGAGGGCCAGATGCGCGCCTCCTCGTTGCGGCGGATCGGTGCGCTGGTCGAGAAGCATCCGGACGAGACGCTGTCGATCGTGCGCGGCTGGATGGTGCAGGAGAACAGTTGAGGTGCTGAAGTCGGAAGACTATCGCGCCATCAGCGGATCGCAGAAGGCCGCAATCCTTATGCTGGCGCTCAGTGAGGAGCAATGCACGCGGCTCTTCTCCATGATGCACGAGGATGAGATCAAAGACATCTCCTCGGCGATGTCACAATTGGGCGCGGTGCGATCCGAGGTTGTGGAGCGTTTGTGCCTCGACTTCGTTGATCACATGGGAGCCTCCGGCAACCTGGTCGGCAGCTACGAAAGCACCGAGCGGCTGCTGCAGAAGACACTGCCGCGCGAACGCGCGACGCAGATCATGGATGAGATCCGCGGACCCGCCGGACGCACCATGTGGGATAAGCTCGGCAACGTGCACGAAGCTGTGCTGGCGAACTATCTGAAGAATGAATACCCGCAGACCGTCGCCGTGGTGTTGTCCAAGGTCCGTCCGGATCACGCGGCGCGGGTGCTGACGATGTTGCCGAACTCCTTCGCCATGGAAGTGGTGATGCGCATGCTGCGCATGGAGAGTGTGCAGAAGGACGTGCTCGATGGCGTGGAGCGCACCCTACGTGCCGAGTTCATGTCCAATCTGGCGCGCAGTACACGGCGTAACTCGCATGAGATGATGGCGGACATCTTCAATAATCTCGACCGCCAATCCGAGACACGGTTCATCGCCGCGCTGGAAGAGCGCAATCGAGAATCGGCCGAACGCATCAAGGCGCTGATGTTCACCTTCGACGACCTGATCCGGCTGACGCCTCAGGCAGTGCAAGTGCTGCTCCGTGCGACCGAGAAGGACAAACTGCCGATCGCGCTCAAGGGCGCTTCAGAAAAGTTGCGCGACATGTTCTTCAAAAACATGTCGGATCGCGCCAGCAAGATCCTGAAGGACGACATGGAGGCACTCGGCCCGGTGCGGCTGCGCGATGTGGACGATGCGCAATCGGGCATCGTGTCGCTCGCGAAGGAGTTGGCAACGCAAGGCGCGATCGAAATCGCCGAGAGCAAGGACGAGGAGATGGTCTACTAGATGGACGGATTCGCATCTCTCCCAAGGGTTGGCGCGCTGTTCGCCGAGGACTTCGACCTGCCGGAGACCACGCCAGAGCCCGAGGTGGTCGACCCGGTGTTTTCCCACGGCGAGCTTGCCGCGGCGCGCGAGGCCGCGTGGCGCGACGGCTATGCCGCGGGTCTCCAGAAGGCCGCCGAAAGCGACGCCGCGGCAACGCGCCAGGCGATGACCGCAATTGCTGAGCAGTTTGCCGCGGAGCGCGACGCGGCAGCGATACGGGCCGATCAGTCGGCTGAGGCCATCGCGCGCCTGCTGATCGACAGCCTCGCGGTGGCGTTCCCCGATTTGTGCGCGCAATACGGCAATGCCGAGGTGCGCGCCGTTGTGCGTGTCGTGCTTCCGGGACTGCGGCAGGAACAGGCGATCACCGTGCGTGCGCATCCGCGCACCGCCACGGCACTGGCGCACGAGATTGCGCGATTGGATCCGGATCTCACCGCGCATGTTCAGACTGTCGAATGCGACGCGATGCCGCCGGGCGACGTGCGAATTGCGTGGCGCAGTGGCAGCGCAACGCGCGACGCAACGGAACTATGGCGACAGGTTGCCTCGGTGCTGATGCCGGCCGGGCTGCTGATGACGCATGCGGCGATCAGGGAGACGATTGATGGCGACTGACATGGAACTGGCCGAGCTGGCCGATGGCTCCGGAACGAACGGCGACGGCAATGCACCCCGCGGCGCGCGTGAACTGGAGGCGGTCTATGACATCCCGGTCACGGTCAGCGCGGTACTTGGCAAGGCCACGATGCAGGTGAGCCAGTTGCTGAAGTTGGGTCGTGGCGCCGTGGTCGAGCTGGATCGCAAGCTGGGCGAGGCGATCGATATCTATGTCAACAATCGTCTGGTCGCACGCGGCGAGGTGGTGATGGTCGATGACAGTCGGCTCGGCGTGACAATGACTGAAATCGTCAAGACTGATCGACCGAGCTAGTCCACGATGCGCGTTCTGATCATCGGTTCCCTCGCCGGCGAGTTGGGCCAGGCTGCGCGCATTGCAATAGCGCGCGGCGCAAAGCTCGACCAGGCCGACGATGCCGATCAGGCGCTCGCGCGACTGCGCGATGATGCCCGTGTCGATCTGGTGCTGTGCGACGTGGTGCACGATGTCGGCGCGGTGGTCCGCGCACTCGCGGCCGAGCGCATGGCGGTGCCGGTGGTCGCTTGCGGCACCGGCGACGATGCGGATGCCGCGGCGCGTGCCATCCGCGAGGGCGCACGTGAGTTTCTACCGCTGCCACCAGATCCCGACCTGATCGCTGCCATCCTCGAAGCCGCCGCTGGCGAAAGCCACGCGATGGTGGTGCGCGATGCGGCCATGCAGGCCACAGTGAAACGCGCCGATCAGGTGGCGGCATCCGAAGCCTCGGTGTTGATCACTGGCGAATCGGGGACCGGCAAGGAGGTGCTGGCGCGCTACATCCACCGCCGCTCGCGCCGCTCCGCCGGACCGTTTGTCGCGCTGAACTGTGCTGCGATTCCGGAAAATCTGCTGGAGTCGGAGCTGTTCGGCCACGAGAGAGGCGCATTTTCCGGCGCGGTCGCGCGGCGGGTGGGAAAATTCGAGGCGGCGGACGGCGGCACACTGCTGCTCGATGAGATCAGTGAGATGGATTCACGCCTGCAGGCCAAGCTCTTGCGCGCACTGCAGGAGAGGGAGATCGACCGGCTGGGTGGCAGTTCACCGGTGCGGGTGAACGTGCGGATCCTGGCCACGACCAATCGTGACCTGCCGGCCGACGTGCAGCGCGGCACATTCCGCGAGGATCTGTATTTCCGGCTTAACGTCGTGTCGCTCCGCATTCCGCCGCTGCGCGAACGACCGAACGACGTCGCGGCACTGGCCGATCATTTCGCGCGCCGCTACGCCGAGGTGAACGGACTGCCGTTCCGCCCGCTGACGCACGAGGCACTGCTGCGTCTCACCTCGTGCACGTGGCGCGGCAATGTGCGCGAGCTGGAGAACACCATCCATCGCGCGGTGCTGCTCGCTGACGGTGCGGAGATCGGCATCGAGGCGATTGAGCTCGGACCGCCGGCCTCCCCGGCTCAGTCTCCTGTCAGCGGCGGCATTGCCTCGCTGGTCGGCCGCCGGATGGAGGAGGTGGAACGCGATCTGATCATCGAGACGCTGGGCCATACGTTAGGCAACCGTACCCACGCTGCGACCATCCTCGGCATATCGATCCGAGCATTGCGCAACAAGCTGCGCGATTACGCGGCGCACGGTGTCATGGTGCCCCGACCCGCCGCAGGCGTGGCGGCGTGAGGACATGGTGCAAGACAGTAGGGCCCCTTCCCGCCAACCCCCTCCCGCGAGGGGAGGGGCAGCGCTGATCCTGCTCCCCCGCCCCTTGTGGGAGGGGCTTCCGGGGAGGGGACACCGCCGCGATGGCTGACGCTGCGCAAATCCCCGGACCGCTGACAGCGCTTGCCGTCCGCCTCCGCCAGTTTACCCCCGGGACCGACATTGGCCTCGCCATCGGCGTGGTCCTTTTACTGTCGGTGCTGATTCTGCCCCTGCCAACCCTGTTGCTCGACCTCGGACTTGCCCTTTCCATCACCGCCGCCGTGCTGGTCCTCATGGTGGCGCTCTTCCTCAACCGCCCGTTGGACTTCTCCAGCTTCCCTACGCTGCTGCTACTGACCACGCTGCTGCGCCTCTCGCTGAACGTCGCGGTGACCCGGCTGATCCTCTCCCACGGCAACGAGGGCCCGCTCGCCGCCGGCCATGTGGTGGCAGCCTTCGGCGGCTTCCTGATGGGCGGCGACGTGGTCATCGGGCTGATCATCTTCTCGATCCTCCTGGTGGTGAACTTCATGGTCATCACCAAGGGCTCCGGCCGCATCGCCGAGGTCGCGGCGCGGTTCAGCCTGGACGCGATGCCCGGCAAGCAAATGGCGATCGACGCGGACCTCTCGTCCGGCATCGTCGACGACAAGGAAGCCCGCCGTCGTCGGCGTGAACTCGAGGCGGAAAGCAGCTTTTACGGTGCGATGGATGGCGCGGCGAAGTTCGTCCGTGGTGACGCCATCGCGGCGCTGATCATTACGGTGATCAATATCCTGGGCGGCTTGGCAATCGGCTTGCTGCGGCACGGCATGTCGTTCGCCGACGCTGCCGCCACCTTCACTACGCTGACTGCTGGCGACGGCCTGGTGTCGCAGATCCCGGCGCTGCTGGTCTCCACCGCCGCCGGCATCGTGGTGACGAAGGGTGGCATGGAGGGCACCGCCGACGTTGCGCTGATCCGCCAGCTCGGCAGGAGCCCAAAGCCGCTCGCCATGGCCGCCGGCGCGGCGACCGTGCTCGCGCTGCTCCCGGGGCTGCCGACACTGCCATTCATTGCACTTGCGGGACTGGCGGGCGGCGGCGCCTGGCTGCGCTACAAGAACCCGTCGATCGTGGTGTCCGATACGCCAGCGCCCCCGGTCGTCACCGAACAGCCGATCAGCGACGCGCTGCGGATGGACATGATCCGGCTGGAGTTAGGCTACGGCCTGCTGACGCTGGCCGGTGGCGACGCGCCACGGTTGACCGAGCAGATCAAGGGCCTGCGCCGCTCGATCGCCGCCGAGATGGGCTTCGTCCTCCCGCCAGTGCGGATTCAGGACAACATGCAACTCGGCGCCGACCACTATTCGATTCGCGTGAAGGAGATCGAGGCCGGTAGTGGCGACCTGCGTCCCACCATGCTGCTGGCGATGGATCCAAAGGGCGGCACACCCCCCGTGAAGGGCGAGCCGACGCGCGAGCCAGCGTTCGGCCTGCCCGCGCTGTGGATCGATCCCGCTTTGAAGGAAGAAGCACTGTTCCGTGGCTGTACGGTAGTGGATCCCCCCAGCGTGCTGACCACTCACCTGACCGAGACGGTGCGGGAAAATATGTCGGAGCTGCTGTCCTACGCCGAGACGCAGAAGCTGCTGGATGAGCTGCCACGCGAGCAGCAGAAGCTGGTGGCCGACCTGATCCCGTCGCAGATCACCGCTGGCGGCGTACAGCGTGTCTTGCAGAGCCTGCTGGCCGAACGGGTCTCGATCCGCGACCTGTCGACGATCCTGGAGGGTATCCAGGAGGCATGCGGCGGCGCAAGCCGCGCCATTCCGGCGATCGTCGCGCATGTCCGGGGGAGGCTGGCGCGACAGATCAGCGACAGCCACACCGGCGCGGGCGGCTACATCCCGCTGATCACGCTGTCGCCCGGATGGGAGACCGAGTTCGCGGAGGCGGTAGGCGGCCCGCCTGAAGATCGCCAGCTCGCCATGGCGCCGAGCAAACTGCAGGACTTCATGCAAAAGCTCCGCACCGCGTTCGATGCCGCCGCGAGCACAGGGGAAACCGCGGTGCTGCTTACCTCGGGCGGCATCCGCGGCCAGGTGCGGGCCATTGTCGAACGGATACGGCCGAATACCCCGGTGCTGGCACAGGCGGAGATCCATCCGCGGGCCCGCATCCGCACGGTGGGCACGATATGAACGCCGTCCGCCGGGTGTTGCGATGCGCCTGAAACTCTATCGCGCTCCCGCAATGGCCCAGGCGATGGCTCGCGTGCGCGCCGAACTGGGTGAGGACGCATTGATCCTCGCGACCCGCCGAGTTGGCGACGGCGTCGAGATCACCGCTGCCTTGGAGCCCGAAGACCAGCCACCGCCACCGCCTCTGCTAGAGGCCGATCCCGCCCGCCTCGCCGCTCTCGAGTTCCATGGCATACCCAACCCAGTGCTTGCCGCCCTGCGGCACGGAGACCTAGCGACCGTCCTGGCTGAGGCGATATCCTTTGCTGTTCTCCCGCTCGGCCAGCAACCACTGCTGATGGTCGGTCCGCCGGGCGCCGGCAAGACATTGACCGTGGCGCGGCTGGCGACCCGTCTCGTGATGACCGGCAGCACACCGATGGTGATCACCGCCGACGGCAAGCGCGCCGGCGCGACCGAGCAACTGGCCGCCTTCACCCGGCTACTTGGCATCAGCCTCATCGTCGCCTGTCATCCGGTCACCCTCGGTCGCGCGCTCACGCGCCGTCCGCCCGCTGCCCCAGTGCTGGTCGATACCCCCGGCTGCGACCCATTCGACCCGGCACAGGTCGAAGAACTGACGGCACTCGCCGCCGCAATCTCAGGCGCCATGGTGCTGGTGCTGCCCGCCGGCCTTGACCCCGCCGAGGCTGCCGACCTCGCGCGCGCCTTTGGTGCCGCCGGCGCCAATCTGTTGGTGGTCACTCGGCTCGACCTGGCGCATCGCCTGGGCGGCGTCCTGGCTGCCGCGAGCACCGGCCTGGCGCTGACCGAGGCCGGGATCGGTCCCGGCGCAGCGGACGGACTGCTGCCGATCACCCCCGAGTGGCTCGCCGCTCGCCTGCTGACAGGATCGCGCCAATGACCGAAGGCCGCACGATTGCCATAGCCTCGGGCAAAGGCGGCGTGGGCAAGACCTGGTTCGCCATCACGCTGGCCCACGCACTCGCCCGACAGGGAAGTCGCGTTCTGCTGTTTGACGCCGATCTCGGGCTCGCCAATGTCGACATTCAGCTCGGTCTGACACCGAAGCAGGACCTGGGCGGTGTCATCGCCGGCCGTGCCACGCTGGCCGACGCGATATTGCACCAGACCGAGGGTGGCTTCGCGATCGTGGCCGGCCATTCCGGCTCAGGCGCCCTTTCTGCGATCGAGCCGGCGGCGCTCGAGCGCATTCTCGCCGCCCTGCACGGCGAGACCGTGCATTATGACATTGTTCTGCTCGATCTCGGCGCCGGCCTTGACCGCTCGGTGCGCCGCATGTCCGCGTGGGCCGACACGATGCTGGTATTGGCCACTGACGAGCCCACGAGCCTTACCGATGCTTATGCCGTGATCAAGCTGTACGCCGCGGACCGGCCGCAAGGCGATGCCCGGATCGTGGTCAACCAGGCCGCCACGCGCCAGGCAGGCCAACGCACGTTCGCCACGCTGGAACGCGCTTGCCTGACCTTCCTCGGCCGCGCTCCGAAGTTCGCCGGCATCGTGCGCCGCGACGACAGGGTGCGCGACGCGATACGCCGCCAGACACTGTTGGTAACACGATATCCGACCTCGCCCGCTGCCACCGACGTGGAGGCAGTCGCCCGTTCATTGTAGCATCCGCTGCGCCGCACCACATCCGCGGGTGGAGAGGCAGCATGGCGTTGATTCGCAGCAACCGGGCCCGCGATCTGCGCGTGGATTTCTTCCGCGGCCTCGCCCTGTGGTGGATCTACACCGACCACATACCGGGCGATGTCCTGGGCGATTACAGCCTGCGCAACTTCGCCATGTGCGATGCGACCGAGGTATTTGTGCTGCTCGCCGGCTTTGGCGCGGGCATCGCCTATGGCTCGGTGATGGACCGGCAGGGCTACCTGTATGCCGCTGCCGACACGCTGCGCCGCGCCTGGACGCTCTACATCGCCCACATCTTCCTGTTCGTCGTCTACACGGCGCAGGTGGCATATTCCGCCGCCGCGCTCGACCGCACCTTCTACCTAGAGGAAACCCGGCTCGACGTCCTGGCCGACGCGCCGTATCGAGCCCTGCTCGAGGCGCTGCTGCTGCGGTTCCAGCCCAGTCTGTTGAACATCCTGCCGCTCTACGTGGCGCTGCTGCTGATCTTCGCACTCGCACTGCCGTTGCTGCGCAAACCGGCGCTCCTGTTCGCAGCATCGGCAACCGCTTATCTCGCGGTTCGCTTGACTGGGATCAATCTGCCGGCCTGGACCGGAGAGGGGTGGTTCTTCAATCCTTTTGCCTGGCAGCTGCTGTTCATGATCGGCGCTATCATGGCCTATGCGCCGCCACGTATGCCACGCTCGCGCTGGCCGATCGATCTGCTCGCGTTGCTGGTCCTCGCAGCGGGGCTCATCGTGATATGGGTGATCGACATCCATCCGCGTGTCCTCGCCGCGATGCCGGCGCCGGTGATCCGCTTCGTCATCACCGAGGACAAGACCGGACTGCATCCGTTCCGCCTGCTCTCCATCCTGTCGCTCGCCTGGCTGGTCGCGCGCTCTGTGCCGCGTGACGCCGGCTGGCTGCGGTCGCGTGTCGCTGGACCCCTGGTCCTGCTCGGGCAGAACTCGTTGCCGGTGTTCTGCTCCGGCATCTTCCTGGGCTTCCTCGCCCGCCTTGGCCTCGAGGCGCGCGACAATACTGCGATGCAGATCGCGGTGAACCTGCTTGGAGCAGTAGCCATGGTTGCCGTGGCGGGCCTCACCGCCTGGTATCGCGGCAAGGGCCGTGCATCGGCGCCGACGTCGGCACCGGCACTGGCACAGCGGCAGCCCGTTACCTTGCCGGCAGTCGCCCGGACTGATACCGGATAGGTAAATGCGCCGTCCGGCTTCCGTCATTCTGCTCTGTGCCTTTCTGGCTATCTCGCAACAGTCGCGCGCGGGCGAACTGGGCGCTGCCTGCGGTGCACCTGAGGAATTCATCACCACCGACGCCTCGTTGGCGCAGCTTGCTGCGGCGATAGCCGCCGGGGGGCCGGTTGACATTCTGGCTGTCGGGTCGGCGACCACGGTCGGCTCGGCGACATCGAACGGGCAGCACAGCGCGGCTCAGGGCGGCGCCTTCCCCTGGCACATGGTGCGTGCACTGAACGCCGCACTTCCCGCGGTGGAATTCCGCCTCACCGTGCGCGGCGGCCGCGGGATGACGACCGAGGACATGCTGTCGCTGATCGATGCGGCGCTGAAGCAGCAGCACTACCCGCTGGTGCTGTGGCAGACCGGCACAGTGGAAGCGGTGCGCGGGCTGCAGCCGGATGGCATGCTGGACCTGTTGCACAAAGGTGCCGAACACGTGCGGGACGCAGGTGGCGACCTGGTTCTGATCGACCCGCAGTTCAGCCGCTTCCTGCGCGCCAACACCGACCTCGATCCGTACGAGAACGTGATGCAGCAGGTCGCGACGATGCCAGGCGTGGCACTCTTCCATCGGTTTGATCTCATGCGTTCCTGGGCCGACTCTGGGACGATCGATCTGGAGCATACCCAGCAGGCTGATCGCGACTAAGCTCTGGATGAGCTGAACAAGTGTTTGGGCAAGGCGCTGGCGCGCTTCGTGCTGAACGGCGCGGATACCGGGAAGCGGTAACGGGCTCCGGGCGGGAGGATGACACACGCTGTCACCCGGCGCATTGTTGTCCCATCTATTGTCGATGGGAGGAAGCGAATGGCTGGAATGCTCGATGGCAAGGTTGCCGTGGTGACTGGTGCGGGGCGCGGTATCGGCCGCGCCACGGCGATCTGCCTGGCGGCAAATGGCGCCAAGGTGGTGGTCTGCGATGTCGGCGCCGCAGTGACCGGCGAGGGCCACGACATCGGCCCGGCACAGCAGGTGGTGGCCGAGATCACTCAGGCGAACGGCCAGGGCCGTGCGGTGGCCAACACTGATAGCGTCGCCGAGTGGGAGAATGCACAGAAGATCGTGCAGACCGCGATCGACAATTTCGGCCGCATCGACATGGTGGTGAACAATGCGGGCATCCTGCGTGACCGCATCTTCCACTACATGACGCCCGAGGAGTGGGACGCGGTGATGAAGGTGCATCTCTATGGCGCCTTCTACGTCAGCCGCGCCGCCGTGCCGCATTTCCGCAAGCAGGAAAGCGGCTGCTATGTGCACATCACGAGCACCTCGGGGCTGATCGGCAGCGTTGGACAGGTGAACTACGGTGCCGCGAAACTCGGCATCGCCGGCCTCTCGCGCTGCATCGCCATGGACATGCAGCGCTACCACATCCGCTCCAACTGTATCGGCCCGCATGCATTCAGCCGCATGATCGAGACCGTGCCCGGCCAGACTGAGGAGCAGATGAAGGCGCGCGCCGAGAGGACTCGGCCGGATCACATCGCGCAGCTCATCGCTTTCCTCGGGACCGACGCGGCGGAAGGCGTGTCAGGGCAGATCTTCGGTGTGCGCGGCAACGAGGTGTATCTTTACAATCAGCCGCGGCCGATCCGTATCATGGCGCGCACCGATGGCTGGACGCCGGAGAAGCTCGCAGAACACTGGCTGCCCGCGGTGAAGAACAGCTTCACCCCGCTGGAACGGACGCGCGACGTCTATCCGTGGGATCCCGTCTGAACGCCTTTCATTGCGAGCGAAGCAATCCCCATCGTTTTGGCGGGGATTGCCTCGTCGCCTCTACCGACCCACAAACGTCGGCTTCCGCTTCTCCCTGAACGCCGCCACCCCTTCGCGATGGTCCTCGGTCTGATCGAGTTGCGGCTGTACGAATGCCTCGTAGTCGAGAAAATCCTCGTAGCTCGGTCCGCTCGCCATGTGGAACAGCTTCTTCGCCATGCCGAACGCGAAGGTGGGACCTGACGCAAGATCAGCGGCCAGTTCCTCGGTCTTTGCCATCAGCTCCCCGTCCGGCACCACGTAATTCACCAGCCCGAGTGACAGCGCCTCCTGCGCCTCGACGAAGCGGGCGGTGAACACCAACTCCTTCGCGCGAGCCAGTCCGACGCGGCGCGTCAGGAACCAGATCGCGCCGCCGTCCGGTGCCAGTCCGATCCGTCGGAACACCTGCGAGAAACGCGCGGTCTCCGATGCAACGATCAGATCGCACGCCAACGCGATACTCCAGCCGATGCCCACAGTCGGCCCGCGCACCGCGGCAATCACCGGCTTCTCCGTCGCATGCAGCGTGCGCAAAAACTGGTGGCTGCCCCCCTGCATCCTCTCCCGCTCGGCGCGCAGTCCGCCGCGCTGCATCCGCCCGACATCGGCGCCGGTGCAGAACGCTCTCCCTTCGCCGGTGAGGATGATCGCACGCACGTTCTCGTCGAAGCGAAGCTGCTGCGTGTAGTCGCGCAACTGCGCGCGCATCTCGTGGGTCAATGCGTTCAGCTTCTCCGGCCGGTTCAGCACGATCTTCGCCACCGGCCCTTCGATGATCAGATCCACGGACATCGCCTGTCGTTCCTCCGCCTGGTCCGCAACATCCAAGCGTGTTGACGCCATGCGGGCAAGGCGCCACCGTTGCAATGTCAATAGGGGAACCGGTCATGGCGCGTCCATTCGAGGGCATCCGCATCATCGACATCACGCATGTGCTGGCGGGGCCGTTCGCGGCGTATCAGCTTGGGCTGATGGGTGCCGATGTGATCAAGGTCGAGCACCCGGACGATCCGGACCAGAGCCGCGATTCCGGCAGCGACAATGCGCTGAACCACGCCAACATGGGCACCGGCTTTCTGACCCAGGGCTCTAACAAGCGCGCAATTACTCTGAACCTGAAGACCGAACAGGGCCGCGAAATCCTCAAAAAGCTCGTCGCCACCGCGGATGTTCTGGTGGAGAACTACCGGCCCGGGGCATTCGAGGCCCTCGGTCTCGGCTACGAAGATCTGCGCAAGATCAACCCGAAGTTGATCTATGCGTCGTTCTCGGCGTTCGGCCAAGGTGGCCCGCGGCGCGAGCAGACCGCGTATGACCACGTGATCCAGTCCACCTCTGGCATCATGGCGATGACCGGCACGCCAGCGGTCAATCCGATCAAAATCGGCGCGCCGGCGATCGACTACGCCACAGGCACGATGGGCGCCTACGCATTGTCGGCGGCACTATTCCAGCGCGAGCGCACCGGCCAGGGCCAGCGCGTCGACATGGCAATGTTGGATGTTGCGATCATCCTGATGGCCTCGCACGTGACCGGCTACATGCGCAATGGCCATCATCCTAAGCCGTCGGGGAACACGACGGGCCATGCCACCAGCATGGCCTATCAGACCAAGGATGGGTTCGTGATGATCGGCGCGTCCAATCTGCGGCAGCAGAAGCGGCTCTGGACGGTGCTCGAGCATCCCGAGATGATCAAGCGCACCAACGACGAACGCCGCGCCGACCACAGTCGAGAGGAAAAGCTGCTTGCCGAGATCATGCTGACCCGCAGCGCGGCGGAGTGGGAGGTGTGGCTGCAGGAACGCCACGTGCCGGCGTCGCGTGTCCGCACGATGGGCGAGGCGCTGGCTGATCCGCAGATCGCATCGCGTGGCGTGCTGCATCGGCAGGAGAGCGCGCCGGGGATCGAGGGGCCGTTCACGGTCCCCGTCGCAGCATTCAAGTTCGCGCACGACGGACCGCGCGTGGATCGTCCACCGCCGATGTTCGGGCAGCACACCGACGAGGTGCTGGCAGAGTTGGGATACAGCGGCGCGGACATCGCACGGTTCCGCGCAAACGGCGTCGTGTGAACGTGAGGCGGATTTCTCCCCCTCCCCTTGCGGGAGGGGGTTGGGGGGAGGGGGCTACAAACTAATGGGAGGCGACGATGCAACTCGGTCGGCTTGGCGCGTGGTACTCGACTGACAAGCTGGGCGGCCCCCAGCAGATCAAAGCCTTCGTGCAGACCGTCGAGCATCTCGGCTATGGCACGTTGTGGTACCCTGAATCGCGCGGCTACGAATCCCTCTCTATCGCCGGCTTCATGCTGGCCAATACGAAGAACCTGAATCTCGGCAGCTCCATCGCCTCGATCTACGCGCGCGATGCCTTCACCTCCCGTCGCGGCCTGCTCTCTCTGCAATCCCTATATGGCGACCGCTTCATTCTCGGTCTCGGCGTCAGCCACGTCCCAATGGTCGAAGGCATTCGCGGCCACAAATACGAAAAGCCGGTGCCCGCGATGCGCGCTTACCTCGATGGCATCACCAAGGGCGAGGCCGGTTCTGATTCCTGGCCGATCGCCATAGCCGCGCTCGGCCCGCTGATGCTGAAGCTGGCGGCGAGCCATACACGCGGCGCCCTGCCTTACAACACCACGCCGCAGCACACCGCCGAAGCCGCACGCATCCTCGGTCGCGGCAAGTGGCTGGTGGCTGAGCAGAAGGTTTCACTTGAAACCGATCCGGCGAAGGCACGCGCGCTCGGGCGCAAGGAGCTGTCGCGCTACATGACCCTCGACAACTATCGCAACAATTGGCTGCGCATCGGCTTCTCGGAAGCCGAGCTGGCGAACGGCGGTTCCGATCGGTTCATCGACGCGATGGTGCTGTGGGGCAGCGCCGACAAGGTCCGCGAGGGCCTGCGCGCTCACTTCGCCGCGGGCGCGACCCAGGTCTGCATCCAACCAGTACACGAGGACGGTGACACCGCGATGCGCGACCGCATCCTGACGGAGCTTGCCAACACCTGACCGGAGTGACGCCATGCTGGCAATCCCGAAATCCGGGCCGCTCGCGCGAACCACGATGGCCTATGTGCTGGCCGGTGGTCGCGGCAGCCGACTGATGGAGCTCACCGACCGGCGCGCCAAGCCGGCGGTGTACTTCGGCTGCAAATCGCGGATCATCGACTTCGCCTTGTCGAACGCGCTGAATTCCGGCATCCGCCGCATCGGTGTCGCGACGCAGTACAAAGCGCACAGCCTGATCCGCCATCTCCAGCGCGGCTGGAACTTCTTCCGCGTCGAACGCAACGAGAGCTTCGACATCCTGCCCGCGTCGCAGCGTGTTTCCGAGACCGAATGGTACGCCGGGACCGCCGATGCGGTGTATCAGAATATCGACATCATCGAGAGCTACAATCCGGACCACATCATCATCCTCGGCGGCGACCACGTCTACAAGATGGACTACGAGCCGATGCTGCAAATGCACCACGAACGTCAGGCTGACGTGACGGTAGGGTGCATCGAAGTGCCGCGCGAGGAAGCGTCCGACTTCGGCGTGATGGCGGTGGACGGCACAGACCGTATCCTGTCGTTTCTCGAGAAACCAAAAGACCCGCCCGGCATGCCTGACAAGCCCGACAAGGCGCTGGCCAGCATGGGTATCTATGTCTTCGCCACGAAGTTTTTGTTCGACCAGCTTCGACGCGATGCCGCCGATCCCAACTCGAACCGCGATTTCGGCAAGGACCTGATCCCCTATCTCGTGAAACACGGCAAGGCGCAGGTGCACCGCTTCACCGAATCCTGCGTGCGATCCGGCTTCGAGGCGGAGGCCTATTGGCGCGATGTCGGCACGCTGGACGCGTACTGGCAGGCCAACATCGACCTGACCGAAGTGATCCCGCAACTCGATCTCTATGACAGCGAGTGGCCGATCTGGACCTACGCCGAGGTCACGCCGCCTGCCAAGTTCGTGCACGACATGGATGGCCGCCGTGGCCAGGCGATCAGTTCGCTGGTCTCCGGCGGATGCATCATCTCCGGTGCATCGCTGCGCCGCTCGCTACTGTTCACCGGCGTGCACATGCACTCCTTCGCGAGCATCGAGAACACCGTCGCGATGCCTTACGTGGACGTCGGTCGTTCTGCCTGGCTGCGCAACGTCATCATCGATCGCGGGGTGCGGATTCCGGAAGGCCTGGTAGTCGGCGAGGACCCGATCGCCGACGCAAAACGCTTCCGTCGCACCGAGCAAGGCGTCTGCCTGATCACTCAGCCGATGCTCGACCGTTTGAGGTGATGGCGCCGCTCAACGTCCTCGCGGTGGCCTCGGAGATATTTCCGCTGATCAAGACAGGTGGTCTCGCCGATGTCACCGGCGCGCTGCCTGGCGCGCTCGCCGCGCAGGGCGTCGCAGTGCGTTCAGTGATACCGGGTTATCCGCCCGTTCTGGACGCACTCGAAGGCGGCGTGGTGGTTGCCACGCTGGACGATCTGTTCGGCAGTGCGGCACGCATCGTGGCAGCGCAGGCCGCGGGGCTTGACCTGTTCGCGATCGATGCGCCGCATCTCTTTGCCCGCCGTGGCGATCCCTACCGTGGCCCCGACGGTGCGGACTGGAGCGATAACCCATTCCGCTTCGCCGCGCTGTCGCATGTAGCGGTGCAACTGGCACAAGGATTGGTCCCCGGGTATCGGCCGGAGGTCGTGCACGCGCACGATTGGCAGGCGGGGCTTGTCCCGGCTTATTTGCACTACGCCGGCGCCATTGATCCGCCGACCGTGGTGACGATCCACAATCTCGCGTTCCAGGGGCAATTTCCGGCCGGGCTGCTGCGGCCTCTCGGCTTTCCACCGGATGCATTCACCGTCCAAGGTGTCGAATACTACGGCGGCATCGGCTTTCTGAAGGCCGGGCTGCAATTCGCCGACCGGATCACCACGGTGTCGCCCACCTACGCCGCGGAGATCCGGACACCGGCCGGTGGCGTGGGTCTCGATGGTCTGCTGCGGACGCGCGCCGACGTGCTGTCGGGCATCCTCAACGGCGTTGATACGAATGTATGGGATCCGTCGCGCGATCAACATCTCGCTGCGACGTTTGATGTCGATCGGCTTACCGAACGCGCGGCGAACAAGACGGCGTTGCAGGCCCGCCTCGGACTCCGACACGATCCGGCGAAGCTGCTGTTCGGCGTGATCAGTCGAATGTCGGCGCAGAAGGGGATCGATCTGCTGCTCGCAGCACTACCGGTACTGCTTGGCGGGGGTGGACAGCTCGTCGTTCTCGGCTCCGGCGAGGCACCGCTGGAAGCGGGTTTGCGCGCCGCCGCCGCGGCGAACCCGGACGACGTTGGCGTACACACCGGCTACGACGAGGGTATGGCGCATCTGATCCAGGGCGGCTGCGATGCGCTGCTGATGGCCTCTCGCTTCGAGCCCTGCGGACTGACCCAGCTCTGTGCCATGCGCTATGGCACGTTGCCAGTTGTCGCGCATGTCGGCGGGCTCTGCGACACGGTGATCGACGCCAACGAGATGGCGCTGGCGGCCGGCATCGGCACCGGCTTCCACTTTTCGCCGGTGACGAGCGAAATGCTGGCGGCAGCGATCCTGCGCGCGCTGTCGGTGTGGCGACAGCCCGATGTGTGGCGGCGGCTGCAACGCAACGCGATGCAGACCGATGTAAGCTGGCACCGACCCGCCGCGCGCTATGCGGCGCTGTATCGCGAGCTGGCGCCGGGACATGGATGAAAGGCACGGATGATGGATCTCGCTGCTGCAGTGGCGGCTCAACGCGAACTGGCAGAAACCCTGTTCGATCAGCTCCGTCGCGACGGCCTCGACGAGCCTGGCGTGTCGCGCGATCCGTACGGCCCAGGCGAACAGCGCGCGCACGCGACGGTCACCGCTGCTGCAAATCACCTCGGCCTGCGCATCGAACATGATGCCGCGGCAAACCTGTACATGACCCTCGCCGGCCGCGACCCGCACGCGAAGCGCGTCATCGTCGGTTCGCATCTCGACTCTGTCCCGCATGGCGGCAACTTCGACGGCGCCGCAGGTGTTGTCGCCGGGCTTGTCGCCGTCGCCGCCCTGCAGCGCGCCGGCATGCCGCTGGATCGCGACCTCACCGTGATGGGCATTCGCGCCGAGGAGAGCATCTGGTTCCAGGTCTCCTATATCGGCAGCCGCGGCGCACTCGGCATGCTGCCGGATGGCGCGCTCGACGTACGGCGCATCGACACCAATCGTACGCTGGCCGAACACATCGCCGACTGTGGCGGCGATCCCGAAGCGCTGCGCGGCGGCGCACGCTACCTCGATCCGGAGCGCATCGACACCTATCTCGAACTGCACATCGAGCAGGCACCCAGCCTGGTCGAAGCCGGCCGTCCAGTGGCCATCTGCACCGGCATTCCTGGCAACTTCCGCTATCCCGACGCGCGCATCGAGGGCAGCCACGACCATGTCGGCCTGCCGCGCCGCTTTCGCCGCGATGCCGCGATGGCCGGCGCCGAGTTCGCCGTGGCGCTCGACCGTCTGTGGGAGGAATACGAGGAGAAGGGCGTGCCGATGGCCTGCACGCTGGGCCGCTTCTACACCGATCCAGCGGCGCATGGCTTGACCATTGTGCCGGGCGCCTTTCATTTCAGCCTCGACGTGCGTGCCTATGATGAGGCCATTCTCGCGGAGCTCGACAAGCAGGTGGATGCGATCATCTCGTCGATCGAGCAGCGTCGTGGCGTGCGCTTCCATTGCGGACCCAAGGCGCGCGCCGGAGTTGGGGCAGTCGACCCGTCAATCAAATCCAGCCTGGAGCGTTGCTCAGTCGAGCTGAATGTCCCAGTGCTGCAACTCGGCAGTCCGGCCTCCCATGACGCCGCCGCTTTCGGCGCTGCGGGCGTTCCGATGGGCATGATCTTCGTACGCAATGAGAATGGCAGTCACAACCCGCGCGAAGCCATGACGATGGACGACTTCATGGCCGGCAGCGCGCTGCTGACGCAGTTTCTGATGCAACGATTCGCCGCAACGTCCAGCTAGTACGGCGAAGCATTTGTGCTGTCATTGCGAGGAGCACAGCGACGAAGCAATCCCGATTATAAAATCACATCGCTCCTCGCAATGACAATGTAGGAGTGACTTGCCCTTCAACGATAGTGGTACCAGCAGAGGAGCCCCGCCATGCACGCTATACGGATCGACCGCAGCAAGCCGCTCTGCGACGAACCGAACTGCGGCCACAACCGCTACCACCCCGACATCGCTCCCGCCGCCGAGATCGGCGAAGGCGAAGAGATTGCGCTGGAAACCCGCGACGCGCTTGACGGCCAGATCACTCCCGCCACCACCGTCGCCGACTTCGCCTCGCTCAACGCCGGCGCTGTGCACCCACTTACCGGCCCAGTCTTCGTCAAGGGCGCGCAGCCAGGCGACATGCTCGAGATCGAGTTCACCGACATCATTCCGCAGCCCATCGCGTTCAGTGCGATCATGCCGGGCCTCGGCTTCCTGCGCGACGTCATGACCGAGCCATTCCTGGTGCACTGGCAGCTCAAGGACAACTGGGCCACGTCGGCGCAGCTTCCCGGTGTGCGCATTCCCGGCGCGCCGTTCATGGGTGTGTCCGCCGTCGCGCCGACCGCTGAGCAGCTCATCGCCTGGACCGCACGCGAACAGCGCGTGATCGACGCCGGCGGTTTCGCGTTGCCGCCCGATGCCAATGGCGCGGTGCCCACCGGGCCCTGCGGCCTCACCGGCCTGCGCACGCTGCCGCCACGCGAGAACGGTGGCAATTTCGACGTGAAGCAGCTCACCAAGGGCGCCAAGCTCTATTTGCCGGTGTTCAAGGAAGGCGCGTTGTTCTCCACCGGAGACGGCCACTTCGCACAGGGGGACGGCGAGGTCTGCGTCACCGCGGTCGAAATGGGTGCCACCTGCGTGGTACGTTTCAAGGTGCACAAGGGCCTCGCGACCCGGCGAAAATTCACCGCGCCGGTGTTCTCGCGCACAACCTATTTCGCCGACCCGCGCTACGCGGCACCGGAACGCTTCCTAGGCGTGATGGGCATGCCGATCAACGCATCAGGCGAGATCGAGGCCGAGAACCTCACGCTCGCCTGCCGCAACGCGGTCCTCAACATGATGGAACTGCTGCAGGAACGCGGCTTCACCCGTCAGCAGGCATACGTGATCTGCAGCGTCGCCGTCGACCTGCGGGTTTCCAATGTGGTCGATGTGCCAAACTATGTCGTCTCAGCACTGCTGCCGGAGGCAATCTTCGACGGCGAATAAGCGACACAATCGCCATGGCTGGGCTTGGCCCAGCCATCCACGCCTTCTCTCTTTTTTCCGCTACCGCATCCCGGTGATCGACGCCGTCACCGCGCGTGGATCGCGCATCGGCCACCGCCCGGCATCCACCTGCGCGATGAACGCACCGACAATGCGGTTGAACTCGTCAGGGTCCTCGATGTTGATCGCATGCCCGCAGTTCGGCATCACCGACAGTGCAGCACTGGCGATCGTCTGCTTCATCAGCAAACCGGGTGCCAGACATGGCCAGTCCTCATCGCCAGTCAGCACCAATGTCGGCAGCGTCAGCGCCTTCATCTGATCCATCAGGTCATACAGTGACGGCCGTTCGCGCTGCACACCAAGCTGCGTATTTCGCGCACCCAAAGCCGAGTGTTCCGCCAGCATGCGGCTAAACTCGGCGAACCCGCGCGGGTCCTTGTTCTCGAACTGCACACGCGTCGGGCCATAGGCGTATTTCCCGGCGAACACCTCCATCCCCTGTTCGAGAATGAACGCCGCAATCGTCTCCGCCTCGGCGCGGAACCGTTCGGTCTGCCCGCGCTCGGCGCCGTAACCGCACCCTGCAACGCACAGCGACAACGCGCGCGTCGGGTGACGGAAGCCGTAGTGCAACGTGGCGAAGCCTCCCATCGACAATCCGACAACATGCGCCTTGTCGATCTTCAGGTGATCGAGCACCGACCTGATGTCGTCCGCCGCACGGGCCTGCGAATACTTCGCGACATCCTCCGGCACATCGGATGGCGGATAGCCGCGCGCATTATAGGTGATCGCGCGATAGCGCTGGCCAAAATGCCGCATCTGTGGCTCCCAGCTTCGATAGTCGCCGGCGTATTCATGCACGAAGATCACCGGGCGGCCGGAACCTGTCTCCTCGTAGTAAAGCCGTACCCCATCATCCGTCGTTGCGTGTGGCATCGTGTTCCCTTTCTATTGCAGCGGCGGCGGATTCTCGGCGACGACCGCATCGGCGAGGCCGTTGTCCACCGCCACTTCGTATGGCGTGCCGGGCGACACGAACCCGCCCGAGACCAGACTGGCGCGCAACCGGTCGTAGCCGGTGCGAGGCAGGCGCGGATCGCCGCCCCAGATGCCACGCGATTTGTAGCGCGCACAGGCATCACCGAGAATTGCCGCCGGCACCTCGGGGAAGTACCGCGCGATCTCTGCCGCAATCACAGCGCCGGTGGCGGCGGCGACCCATCTCTGCGTGCGGTACATCGCTCGCACCATGCGACGCAGCTCATCCTGTCGCTCGGCGAGCAGGCCACGACGCGCATAGAACGTGGTGTACGAGGTCGGCCCACGGATTGCCTGTGCATACCACAGATGCCCCGCACCCTCGGCAAGCAGTGCCGCGCCGAACGGTTCGAACACCTGCACCACATCGACCTCGCCACGACGCAGCGCCGCGACATTGTCAGCCATCGTCCGGTCGCCAACGCGCGTTAGCTCAGATGGCGTGATGCCGGCACGGCGCAGATCATCCTGCAAACACATCCACGGTGTCGGAACTTCGCTCACCGTCGCGACACGCACATCCAACAGATCGCGCAGGACAAAGTCCGGACGCGGCTCGCGGCCAAGCAGCAAAAATGGATCGCGCGTCACTACCTCGGCGAAACTGACGAGGTCGCAGCCTGGGACCTGCTGATAGGCCTGCATGACGCGCATCGGCCCACCCCAGCAAACATCCACAACGCCATCCATCACGTTGCGGGCCGCATCGCCGGGATGTGGCGAGCTGACGAAACGCACCTCGACGCCTTCCGCCGCGTAGGCATCACGCGCCAGCGCCACGTAGAACGGCGCATAGAATACGCCACGCAACGACTCCTGGAGCGTGATTGCCATCTGCCGGGACCTCTATTCGTGCTCGAAATCCGCGTCGGGAATATCCGCCGGCGCCGGCGTGACGGAAAGGTCAGGCGGGATCAACAATGGCGACTGATCGGATGGCAGGACAGACACGGCGAAGCGCTCCGCCCTCATGCCGGCGGCAAACGTGTTGCAGGTACGGCTCCATAGTTCGCCAATGGCGAAGTCGGGACGATAGGCGGCGTCCGGCAGGTCCGCCACGGCAGCAGTGCTGCCAGGGGCGACGAACACGGTAGCGGCGGCGCTGCCCGAGGGATCACGCAGCTTGACCACCGCAGGTTGCGGGCCGCGGTTGCTGATCCTGAGCCGCACCGCGCCTTCGCCGTGACGACTGAGCACTTCGCCGTTCTCCGGCGATGGCCCTGCGTTGTATGCACAATACGCCCGCCGTGCGGCCGCGCGATCGCCTGGCTCCAGGCGCGCTGCATCAATGAAGCCGCTGCCGCCGCCCGCGAGGCGGATCTCCATCAGCCCGTGCTGCGTCACCAGTCCCACCGCGCCTACCGAGCTGAACGCGGGGAGGTATCCAGCAGGCAGATAGTCGTCGCGAGCCGTATCGTGTCGCCACACTACGCTATCGCCGCTCCCCGGCACCACGTAGTGGGTCATTGGCCCATTGGCGGATGCCACGACTGGAGGCGCGGGCCGCGGTTTGGCCACCGCGGCCGGGGGCGCGAAGGGCCGGATAACTGGCCCCTGCGGATGCGGCGTGGGACCACCGAACTGTACCATCGCCATGATCGCCGCCAGACAGAACACCCCGCCAATGCCGGCCCACAACGCGACAGGCAGATCCGACAGGCGTGGACCTCGGGGTGTCGGCTCGAAATGGGCCGTCTCTGACACGCTGGGGGCGAGAGCCGAGCAGTCGTAGGCGGCGCGGCGAGCGGCGTCGCCAAGCACGTCGTAGGCGAGCTTGATCCGCATGAACGCCGTGGCATCGCCGGTCCCGAAGACGTCCGGATGCAGCAGCCGGGCCTTGCGGCGGTATGCCGCCGCGATGGCCTCAGGCGCTGCCGCCGGGTCCACTTCCAGCGTCGCGTAATGTCCAGCCGGATCGTTGGTCATCCTGCCATGCCCTGACCGCCGCCCCAGCGCCTTGTGACACGCCGGCGCAACGGTTACTCAATGCTCCCCCGTTGTTGCCGCCGGACAGGAAAGCGCCGTGCCAGCCATATCGACGGCCTTAGCCCTGTCGCCAGCAGGTCGCTGGGTCGCGTTCTTCGTAATGCTCACCGGAGGCCTGCTGCCCTCGGTCGATTTCTTTATCATCAATGTCAGCCTGCCCTCCATCCATACATCGATCGGCGCCAACGCGGCGGAACTCCAGCTCGTCGTCTCCGGCTATGCTGCCAGCTACGCCGTGTTCCTGATAACCGGCGGCCGGCTGGGTGACCTCTACGGCCGCCGTCGGCTGTTCCTCATCGGCATGGCTGGCTTTATTGCCACCAACACGTTGTGCGGCCTCGCCGACACGCCAGTCCAGCTCGTGATCGGCCGCATAATGCAAGGCATCTCCGCTGCCATGCTGGTGCCGCAGGTGCTCGGCTCGATACGCGCGCTGTTCCCGAGCGAAGCAGAACTCGCCAAGGCGCTCAGTCTGTACGGTGTGATGATGGGACTTGCCGCCTCCATCGGCCAGTTCTCCGGCGGAGCGCTGGTCGAATGGAGCCCGTTCGACCTCGGCTGGCGCACCGTGTTCCTCGCCAAGCTCCCGATCGGCCTCCCGGTGCTGCTCGCCACCTGGCTCATGGTGCCGGAGACCAGCGCCAGTCGTCGCCGTAAGCTCGACATTGGCGGTGCGGTGCTGATCTCGCTCACGCTGGCCTGCCTGGTACTGCCATTGTCCGAGGGCCGTCAGCAGGGCTGGCCCGCCTGGACGTTCGCCATGCTGGCCGCAGTGCCTGCGCTTGCCGCGGCCTTCCTGTGGTTCGAGCGCCAGGTGGCCGCCCGAGGCGGTAGTCCATTGCTCGACCTCGGGCTGATGGCAATCCCCAGCTTCCGACGCGGCGTGCTGGTCGGCACGCTGTTCTTCTTCACCACCGCTTTCTACGTGCTGTTCGCCATCTATGAGCAGGAAGGCTACGGCACCGATCCCCTGTTCACCGGGCTCGCCATCCTGCCCTACGGGATCGGCCTGTTCGTCGGCCCTTTGGTGACCGCGCCGCTCGTCCGATTACGCCCCTGGCTGCTGACAATCGGTATGGCAATCCAGGTCGTTGGCTATGCCGGCGTCGCCGCAGTCATCGCGACCGGCCATGACGGCTGGCCTGTCGTGGCAACCGTGCTGCTCGCGGGCTTCGGCCAAGGTATCGCCTACCCCAGGTTGTTCAACACTGCGCTGGGAGATGTCGCGCCACACCAGGCCGGCGCCGCCGCCGGTGTCCTGACTTCGGCGTTGCAGATCGGCGGCGCAATCAGCGTGGCCGGCATTGGCAGCTTGTTTTTCGCCGTGCTGGGGCATGGCGATGGGCGAGAGGCGTATGGTCACGCCTTTGGCATTGCGCAGGTAGCGACCAGCATCGCGCTGCTGATTTCGATGCTGCTGTCGATCCCGCGCCGCGTTCCGTGGTTGGGGCAGAACAAGTCGGTCAGCTGACATCGAAATCGCGGCCGGACAACTCGTCCTGCCGTTGCGATCTTGCCCACGACAGAAATTGAGCATTCGTAGGACCTCATCAATCATCAGCCGGTCGATGAATGGCGCCCCGGCCCCGGAAAGGGCACCGCGGCCGGCCAGGCGGAACAAGGCGAGGGGGATACGAGCCTCCGACGATCTATGGCGAGCCTTCTCCTGCATTATGACAAGGCAAAGCCTTCGTAGCTCCGTGCAGCCACGTTCTGGCAGATCTCGCGGTAACGGATCATACCGCCGGCATACGGCATGAAGACGCGCGGCTTGCCCGGGATATTGGCGCCGAGATACCAGGAATGCTTCGCCATCGGCAGCAATGTCCGGTTGGCGAGCTCGTTGACCTCGCTCACCCACTTCTCAACTGCTTCGGGTCGCGCCTCGATGCGTTCGAGACCGTTCATGCGCATATGGTTGATGCAATCTGTGATCCAATCGGCGTGCTGCTCGATGGCCACCGGCATGTTGCACAACACCGACGGGCTGCCAGGACCGGTGATGGTGAACAGGTTTGGGAACCCCGCAACCTGGAGGCCAAGGTAGTTGCGTGGCCCCGCCTCCCACACATCCTTCAAGGCAATGCCATCGCGTCCGCGAATGTTCATACGCAGCAGCGGACCGGTCATCGCATCGAAGCCGGTGGCGAAGACGATAATGTCTACCGGATATTCGGCCTCGGCCGTACAAATACCCGCCTGGGAAATCCGCAGGATGGGTGTCGCCTTCACGTCAACCAGCGAGACGTTGGGTCGGTTGTAGGTTTCGAAGTAATCGGTATCGATCGGCGGGCGCTTGGCCGCGTAAGGATGGTCGATGTCTGCCAGGATCGCTGCGGTCTTGGGATCCTTCACGATCGAACGAATCTTTCGCTTGATGAAATCGGCGGCCGTGTCGTTCGCTTCCTTGCTGACCAGCATGTCTTCAAACGTCGCACGGAATTGCAACCCACCGCGCTGCCACGCCGCCTCGTAGATCTGTTCGCGCTCGTCAGGGGAGGTCTCGACCGCCTTGCGATCCTCGACCTTGAAGGCCATCCCGTTGTAGGTCCGATGCGTCGTCGCGCGGATTTCCTGGGCGTTCTGCTTGACGTATTGCTTGAATTCCTGCGCCAGCGGCACGTTTCTAGCTGGCACCGAATAGTTCGCAGTGCGCTGAAACACCGTCAAATGCCTCGCCTGTGCCGCGATCACCGGTGCAGCCTGGATACCAGTTGATCCGGTTCCAATCATGCCGACGCGCTTGCCGGTGAATTCGACCCCTTCGTGCGGCCAGTGACCGGTGTGGTACCAGTCACCCTTGAAATCCTGAAGGCCATGAATTTTCGGCACGTTCGCGGTGGACAGACAACCGACTGCTGTGACGAGAAACTTCGCGACAAATATCTCGCCTTGCTCAGTGCGCACGCGCCAGCAATTCGCCGCCTCGTCGTACTCCGCGGAGGTCACACGGCTGTTGAACTGAATGTCGCGTTTCAGGTCGAACTTGTCTGCGACGAAATTCAGATATCGCAAAATCTCGGCCTGGCCGGGATAGCGCTCGGACCATTCCCACTCACGCATCAGCTCAGGGGAAAATGTGTACCAGTATACGTGGCTTTCCGAATCGCATCGCGCGCCGGGATAGCGATTCCAGTACCACGTGCCGCCCACCCCTCCACCTGCTTCCAGCACCTTCACCGACAGGCCGAGACGATCGCGCAGGCAGAGCAACTGGTAGAGCCCTGCGAAACCTGCACCAACGACCAGCGCGTCGAGTTCGATTGTCCGGTAAGCTTTGCCCGCCTCGTCGCTCATCCTGTCTCTTTCTCCTCGATGTCGGGTCGCTGAAGCATCACTATGACCGGACGACAACATACTCTTCGGTGCGGTTATCTACTATCAGGTATATGACGTCCAGCACTGCGCCAGACGGGGCTGTCTGGCCAGCACCCGATTTCAACCGCCAGGCGCCTCTACCGGTTGGGCGCGCTCTGGGCAACAGCGTTCGGAGGGTGCACCGGAATTACCCAGCGCCACTCACTATGGCCTGTTGGTGTTGGAGACGTGAACCCAGTCGGGCCGAGGCAACCTAGCAGAGTGCCTGACATGGCTTGAGGCGACGCCCCAAACGTCGCTTGATCCAAGTCGTTGAGGTCCCGACGCGTTAAAGCGGCGGCGGTGGCACGCTTTCGAACAGGGGTCCCAAGCCCTCGGCGACGGTGAGATGCGCAATGACGGCGTCACGCAGCTTCGTATACGACAAATCAGCAAGCATCGCCGTTTGCACCGCCGCCATCACCTCGCCTGCCTCAGTGCCGATCATCGTAAAGCCCAAGATCCGATCGTCGTTCGCCGCAACCAGTTACTTTCATAAATCCTTTCGTTTCGTCGGTCGCCAACGTCCGCAGGACTTTGCGCATGGGTAGTTTTGCCACGCGAACAGGGATGTCCTGGCGCTGCGCCTCGCCCTCTGACAGGCCGATGCGCGCGAGCGGCGGGTCTGTGAACACAACATGCGGAACGAGCCGATCACTCGTCTTGCGATTCCCGCCAGCCATGTTGTCGCGAACGATGCGGAAATCATCGACGGAGACATGCGTGAACTGCGGGCTGCCGGCGCATTCGCCGATCGCCCAGACGCCGGGTTCGGTCGTCTGCAGTCGCTCGTCGACCTCGATGAAGCCGCGCGAGGTCAGTGCGACGCCAGCCTCGTCGAGGCCAATACCTGCGGTATTCGCGACGCGGCCGACCGCTACCAGCAAGTGACTGCCTTCGATCTTCCGTTCTCTGCTCTCCGTCCGGACGCTCACCGAAACTGATTCCCCATTTAGGCCACCGACACGGAGAGGTTGGGCGCTCAGGAGGATCTCGATGCCTTCACCGCCTAGAACGCCGGCCATCTCCTCGGCGACATCAGCGTCCTCGCGTGCCATGATCTGCGGGCCGGGTTCGATGATCGTGACGGCTGCTGCCGAAACGCTTATAGGCTTGCGCCATTTCGATGCCGGTATAGCCGCCCCCAAGCACGATC
>CAWCXI010000036.1:0-29499 GCA_963799415.1 uncultured Alphaproteobacteria bacterium
CAGTTGCCCTGGCAAGAGGCTGTCGAGGCTGTCCGGCATGAGATCATCCGGACCGCCCACGGATATCAGGCTCCTTCTACCTCAAGCGCGAAGTCGATGTTCCCTCGCGTTGCGTGGCTATACGGGCAGATCTTGTCATGGGTCTCCTCAACGAGTGCTCGCGCCTCGGCGGTAGGTAGATTTGGAATCTTGACGTGCATCCGCACCGCGATGCCAAAACCACCACCCTCACGCGGCCCTACAGACGTGTCACACGTCACGATACTGCCTGACACATTCTTTTGGTGCTGCTGCGCGACAAACTCCAAGGCACCGCCAAAGCAGGCTGCGTAGCCCGCTGCGAACAAGTGTTCGGGTGTCGTGGTGCCCGCACGCCCTGGCCCCCCCATTTCCTTGCGAACCGAGAGATCAACACTGACGGAGTGATCGGTTGTCTCGGAATGGCCGTTGCGCCCACCGGTATTGATGGCGGTCGCTGTCACAAGTGGCTTGATGGTGTATGTAGCCATCCTCCTCATCTCCTAAGTTTGCGCCAGTTTGCTCCATTCCCGTGGCTAGTCCACCCTCGCCCCGACGTGGCGCAAGCCTCGAGGCCAAGGCGGAGCAACACATGCGCGTTTTGATTCTGGGAGGAGGCGCCATCGGTGTGTCCATCGCCTACCACCTCGCTGCGAGAGGCGCTGATGTCATTGTCATCGAGCGGAGCGCGATCGCCTGCGCCGCATCGGGCAAGTCGGGCGGGTTCTTGGCAATGGATTGGTGCGACGGGACTCCTCTTATGCACCTTGCCCGCCGCAGCTTCGCGTTGCATGCAGAACTAGCGGAGGCGCATGCTGGCGAATGGGGTTACCGCCGGATGACTACCTATGGCGGTATCCTGGGCGCGTCATCCACCTTTGCGTCGCGTAGAGCAGGACTTGGATGGGTTTCTCCGGACATCTCGATCAACGGGCAGCTCGGATCCGTCGGTACCACAGCCCAAGTGCAACCCGCCGCCTTTGCGACCGCTATGATGCGTGCAGCGGAAGTGCAGGGAGCCGAGTTGCGGGCGGGCAACGTCACGGGGCTCTTGCGCCGCGGCGGAGACGTCGTGGGCGTCGATCTCGACGGCGAAGCGCTCGAGGGCGATGCGGTCGTGATCGCAATGGGCCCTTGGTCAGTGCTCGCGGCGCAATGGCTTCCGCTGCCGCCCGTGTTCGGGCTGAAGGGACACAGCCTTGTCTTCGATACCGGATCTGCGATTCCACCGGAGGCGCTGTTCCTCGAATACGCGGAGGCCACGGGCACGATCCTCTCGCCGGAGATCTTTCCCCGTGCCGACGGCACCACGTATGTGTGTGCGATCTCGAGCGACTTTCCCCTCCCGACTAATCCTGGTCTCGTCGTTCCCGACGATGGTGCGATCGATAGGTTGAAAGCACTTAGCGCTCGTATCTCACCGATACTGGCGTCGTCCCGGGTGCTGTCGAGCCAAGCATGCTTTCGCCCGGTGACGCAGGACGGGCTTCCGCTGGTCGGCGCCATCCCAGGCGCACCCGGCGCCTTCATAGCCACAGGCCATAGTGTTTGGGGTATTCTCAACGCGCCCGCGACAGGAGAGGCGGTAGCGGAGTTGATCCTCGACGGGGAGACGCAGGCCGTCGATCTCTCGCCCTTCGATCCCGCACGCCTCGAGGCCGTCGATCCGGGCCGTGCCACCGTCACGCACAGGCGCCTTGGGTGACGAAACAGTATGCGGACATCAACTTGACAAGCTGAATCTCTGTGAGAACGTGTAATGTACGGGGGAAACAGCAATATGACCAAGATACGATATCTGTGCGCTTTCGGGCTGCTCTTCACTTTTTGTGCGATTGACGCGGCCGGCGCCGGAGCGCCAACGGCATGCATCGATACCACTCCCCACAAAGAACAATTCGTTACGGTCTCTCCCAATGTGAATTTGCAAGTCATCGATTGGGGCGGTGCAGGTGAGACGATGGTGTTGCTCACCGGATTGGGTGACAACGCTCGCGTGTTTAGTCAATTTGCATTCCAGTGGAACGACCATTTCCACGTGATCGGCATCACCCGGCGCGGTTATCTCCCGTCCAGTCAACCACAAGATGGTTACGACGTTCCGACGCGAGTAGCTGATGATATCGCGGTGCTCGACGCTCTCAAGATCGACAGGGCGGTGCTGGTCGGGCATTCGATTGCAGGTTCTGAATTGAGCGCGCTTGCGGCGGCGCACCCCGAGCGCGTGGATAAGCTGGTCTATCTGGATGCTCTAGACCTGTCCCAGAGGGGCGAAGTGCCGGGGCCACCGGCGTTTTTCGGCCTTTTTACGGACGCCGACACCAAGTCCCTCTGGACGTATGAAGCGGCCAATGCGCGCTATCAAGGAGTTCGCGAATATGAGCCGGCACTCTGCCCAGGCTTGCAATTCGACAATGCCGGCGTCCCCGTCGCCAGCACGACACCGGATGCAATTCCGGCCGCGCTCCTGGCAGGGGTAACAGCCATCCCACCAGTTAATTGGTCGCGCATTACGGCACCGAGACTGGGCATCTTTGCGCAGGTAACACTGGAAGGCAGGTCGCCATGGTATACGTATCTCAGTCTGGCTGATCAGGCGCTGTTCGATGAACAGTATCCGGCTTACGTTGACTGGTATAGGATGACAATGCGCCAGTTCACGCGGGGTGATCCAGTCCCCGCCGTTATCCTCAAAAATGTTCCGCACTACGTATACATCAATAATGAAACGGACGTGGTACGGACAATGCGGCCATTCTTGGGCATACACTGACGATTACTGTCCGTGACGGAAGGCCATGGCTTCGCGATGAAACCCCCAAGCCCCAGCGCGCGGCGGTGACAGCCCACTCATCCTATCCGCGGTGCGGCCGCGCGGCGTAGTCGATCGTTTATCGCGCGGCCAAGGCCCTGGTCCGGCACCGGCATCACAGCAATGCGTTCCAATTGAAGAGCTGCGGCGGCCTCATCCAGTTTGCGCAGACCCGTGAACAAGCGTGAAGCGGCCTCTGCCAGGTCACTCTGTTCGCTCAAATTGAATACGGCACCCGCGCCTGGCAGTGGGGCACCGAAAGCGAGCAACGCCTCGTTGGGTGCCACACTTACTGCAGAACACCGCACATGCGTTCGCGGTGCATAATGCACGGCCAGCATTCCGGGCGAACGCAACGGCTCGGATGACGGTGGCACAGCACTCTCCACCTTACCGATCACGTCCTCGATTGCTTCAACTGTCACGCCGCCTGGTCGCAACAAAACGGGTGTCGGCGACGAAACGTCGAGCACCGTCGATTCCACTCCCACCGCGCAAGGTCCGCTGTCCAGCACTGCTGCGATGCGCCCCGACAACTCCTGCAGCACGTGCTGAGCCGTGGTCGGGCTCACGCGCCCTGAGCGATTAGCCGATGGTGCGGCGACTGGCACGCCGGCCTCCTGCAATAGCGCACGTGCAACGCAATGCTCAGGGACACGCACCGCCATGGTATCCAGCCCGCCACTGGCGAGCAGGCTTATTGCGCAGTCCGGTCGACGTGCAGGTACCAGCGTAAGCGGACCTGGCCAAAATGCAGTGGCGAGGCGCCATGCCTTATCATTGGCAACCACATCGGCCAACGCTGCATCGTCATCCGCATAATGACAAATCAACGGATTGAGCCGCGGCCGCTCCTTGGCGGCGAAGATGGCCGCCACAGCGCAGTCATTTGTTGCATCCGCACCCAGCCCATAGACCGTTTCGGTTCCGAAGGCGACCAGCGAGCCCTTGCGCAGCAGGGCTGCGGCACGAGCAATGCCGACCGCATCAGGGCGCAACAGCTCGGTCATCCGCAACGGACATACCGGCAGGCATTAGGCATGGCAATGGTAGTATCCGCTGCTAGAGTTCTCACCCGCCGTGACGTCGGCACCAGAAACTCCAGGAGTTGCACATTATGCTCGACATTGCCTTCGCTAAGCCGGCCTTGCCGCGGTCAGGTGCGCTCGTGCTTTTGGTTGGCGAGGGGGAGATGCCATTTGGCGTCTGGCAGCAGGCGGACGAGGCGACGGGGGGCGCTATTACGCGGGCCTTCGCTGTGGCCGAATTCAAGGGCGGCAAGGGCAAGATATGTACGCTCCTCGCGCCAGGCGCGGGATTATCGCGCATCGTCGCCGTGGGTCTCGGCAAACCGGCCGAGCTGTCCGCGCATGTGCTGAACGAGGCAGGCGGGCACGCTGTGGCCGCGGTGCTGACCGAGCCTGTGGCAGCTATCGCCACTGGCCCGTTGCAACCCAATTACGCGGCGGAAGTCGCACTCGGCGCCTCGTTGCGCGCCTATCGCTTCGACAAGTACCGCACCAAAGAAATGCCAGAGGATATGCCAAAGCTGGCGAAACTCACGCTGCTCACCAGCGAACCAGCACGCGCCAAGTCGGGGTGGGAGCCGCTGCAGGGAGTGGCGAAGGGGGTGTCTCTATCGCGCGACCTCGTCAGCGAGCCGCCCAACGTATTGAATCCTGTCGAGATGGCCGATCGCTGCAAAAAATTGAGCGAACTTGGACTGAAAGTGGAGGTGCTTGGCCCTCGTGAGATGGGCCGACTGGGATTCGGCGCTCTTCTTGCGGTTGCGCAAGGCAGCGCAAATGAGCCCCGCATGGTGGTGATGCAATGGCACGGCGCCTCCGGCAATGGGCGCAAGACCAAGAACAAGCCTGTTGCGTTCATCGGAAAGGGCGTCACCTTTGACACTGGCGGGATCAGCATCAAGCCTGCCGGCGGCATGGAAGACATGAAGTGGGATATGGCGGGTGCCGGGACGGTGGTTGGCCTGATGGCGGCACTCGCGGCCCGCAAGGCGAAAGTTGATGCGGTCGGTTTGGTCGGACTGGTGGAGAACATGCCCTCCGGCACCGCACAACGACCCGGCGATGTGGTGAAGAGCTGCTCGGGCCAGACGATCGAGGTGATCAACACCGATGCCGAAGGACGCCTCGTACTGGCGGATGTACTGTGGTACTGTCAGCAAAAATTCGATCCACGCTTCATGGTCGATCTGGCAACGCTGACTGGTGCCATGATAGTGGCGCTTGGGCACGAGTATGCCGGCATGTTCAGCAATGACGATGCACTGGCGCAGAAGCTGTCAGCTGCAGGTCAGGCGACGGATGAGAAGGTGTGGCGCTTCCCGCTTGATGATGCGTACGACCGGCTGATCAGATCAGACATCGCTGACATGAAGAACATCGGCGGCCGGCCCGCAGGATCCATTAGCGCCGCCCAGTTCATCAAGCGCTTCGTCAACAATAAGCCCTGGGCGCATCTCGATATTGCTGGTGTAGCCTGGAGCACGAAGGACGCCCCTTGCATTCCGAAAGGGGCCACAGCATTCGGGGTTCGGTTGCTAGATCGACTTGTAGCGGACCACTACGAGGGTTGACAGGCTCCGGCATGGATCTCGGCCGACCGGCCGCGGCTCCGGGTGACAAGCCTCGGCCGTTCCCACGTACGACCACTGAGATCGCCGCCGAGGTAGCAACCGGCGGCGGCCGGCTCAACATGCAGCAGATCGGATAATGGGCTTTGGCTGGCTGGGGCGGGAGGATTCGAACCTCCGATGGCGGAATCAAAATCCGCTGCCTTGCCCCTTGGCTACGCCCCATCCTGCCACGCGTGCGTGCATAGGTCGCGTGCCGGGCAAGGTAAAGTCTTTCATCCGTGCAGCAGCGAACCAGACCAGCACCACCAGCCGGTCTCTCGCATTTCACTGACGGCACGCCCGGCCATTTCGCGATCTGGGAACAGGCCGAAGCAGGTCGCGCCCGAGCCGCTCATCCGGGCCAGCATACAGCCTGGTGCCGCCGCCAATGCCGCCAGGACGTCAGCGATAACCGGCCGCAGCGTGACGGCCGCGGGCTCCAGGTCGTTGCGGAGTTGTCCCAGATCGGCCGCCATTGCCGCGCTATCCGCCCAGCCAGCGGGCAACGCGGCGCGGGAGGACCACGTTCCGCGCCGCATGCGGAACACGTCGGCGGTGGCGACGGCAATCCCGGGATTGACCAGCGCGATGCCAGAACTCTGGCAGGGTGGGCGCGGGCTCCAACTGCTCGCCGATCCCGCCCATGCGGCACGTGCGGCCGAACAGGCAGGCTGGCACGTCCGCGCCGAGTCTACCCGCCAGCCTCGCCAACACAGCGCGATCAGGCGACAGCCCCCACAATCGGCATAGCAGCCGTAGGGCCGCGGCCGCGTCGGCCGAGCCGCCGCCGATACCGGATGCCACGGGCAGGTGCTTCTCCAGCACCAAATGCGCCCCAGGCGGCACCCCGACCTCCGTGGCCAGGGCCCGCGCCGCTCGGAGAATGAGATTGTCAGGTTCGGCTGCCAGCCCGCCGGCAAACGGGCCGGCCACTCGCAACGACAGCGTCTCCGCGGGCTCGGCACGCAGCACGTCACCGATTTCGGCGAACGCCACGAGGCTATCGAGCAGATGGTATCCGTCGTCGCGGCGGCCGGTCAGATGCAGGTAAAGATTGATCTTGGCCGGTGCCGCCTCGGTCAGGCGATCGGGCACAAAGCTACTGGCCGCTGACCAGGGTCGGTTGCCGATCGCCCTGAAGCTTCGCCTCCAGCTTCGCCGCATCGTCCGGCTCGGGATTGAAGGTAAGCGCGCGGCGCCACTGAAAGGCTGCCTCCAGCCTCCGCCCCGCCGCCCAGTAGGCATCGCCGAGATGCCCGTTGACGGACGAATCCTCGGGATCCAGTTCGACTGCGCGCTCCAGCGTGCTCACCGCGTCCGTCACCTGGCCCTGGCGCAGCATTACCCAGCCCAGGCTGTCCACGATGGCGCCGTCATTAGGGCGACGCTGCACCGCCTTCTCGATCATCTCGCGGGCCTGCGCCAGGTTCTGGCCCATGTCGGCCCAGGAATAACCGAGATAGTTCAGCACGTATGGCTCATCGGGCGAGACCTTCAGTGCGTGCTTGAAGTCCGCCTCCGCCCTGGTCCACTGATGCGAGCGCTCGTAGCAAATGCCGCGATCGTAGTAGACGAGCCAGTCGGCTGCCGACTGTGTCTTGATCCGCGCGATCGCCTGGTCATAAACGGCGATCGCCTCGGCGAAGCGCTGCTTGCCGCGGAGCATGTCACCCTGGCGCATGGCCGGGATCGGGCTGTCGGGATAGTCGTGGGCGATGCCCTGCAACTCGTGCATCGCGTCCTCAGTGTGGCCCATCTGTGCGGTCAGGTCCGCACGTTGCAGGCGGACGACCGAGATCAACGGATCATCGTTGGACACCGAGCCAAGCATCTGCAGGGCGTTCTCGAGATGATGCTCAGATTCCAGTATGTCAGACGCGAGCAACCGCGCGGCGGTGAAGTCCGGCCGCAGATCGAGTGCCAGGCGCAGCAGCAGCATGGCGAAATCGCCGGCATCCTGCGCGCGCAGCGTGCCTGCAAGCGCGAGGTAGGTTTCAGCTATCCCGTCTACCGCGCGTGGCACAGGCGGAGACATGGTGGCGGCGGTCAGCGATCCGAGAGCGATGCTCATTTCAGGCGCATTGGCGGCGAGTGCGGCCAGGGTGCGCTGCGCGTCGCCAAAGTGGCCACTGCGTGCCTGCTCGCTGGCGATGATCTGAGCGAGCCGCAGGTTCAGAGTGCCGGATTCCGATTGCGCCTGGTGGTACAGCTTGGCCGCCTCTGCCGAACGCCTGGCCTGGTCGGCGATCAGCGCAGCATGCAGCGTGTAGACGCCACGGAAGCGCGGGGATTCGACGAGCGGACGCAGAGTGGCCAATGCTGCGTCTGTGCGATCGTCACCCTGCTGCGCCCAGGCGACCAGCAATGGCTGCAGCAGTTGGGTGAGGCCCTGGCGCGGAAGCGCGCGGAAGCGCTGCTCTGCCGCCTGCCAATGGCCGGCACGCACCTCGACCTGACCCAGCAGTAGCTGTGCCGCCTGGCTGTCCGGCAGTTGGCGGGCGAGCTGCACCGCCTCGGAACGGCCGGCGATCAGGCTGGCGATGAATGCCTGCTGCTGCAGTTCGGGATCGTTCGGGCGGGCGGCCACCGCATGCAGGAACTCGGTGGCCGCGGTCTGCGCATCCGCCTGGGTCATGGCGAAGCGGCCGGCGAGGAACTCCCCGTAGACCTGGGACGGCGCGTCGCGGCTGGGGCGAGTGGCCGTGGCCCGGCTGGGAGAAGGATCGGCCGCCGCGCAGGCTGACAACAGCGTGAGGGCGAGGAGAAGCGCGCGACGGGCGCGGCGGACATGCTGCATCTGCTCACTTTACGTCAGACGGCCGTGAGAAGTCATGCGGATTTGAATGAAAGGCCCCGCTCGACTGGGAAACCGTTACATGCCTCCAGGATAGTTTGGTCCGCCGCCCCCTTCCGGCGTGACCCAGTTGATGTTCTGCGCCGGGTCCTTGATGTCGCAGGTTTTGCAGTGCACGCAGTTCTGCGCGTTGATCTGGAGCCGCGGATCGCCTTCGTCAGCCCCGACAATTTCGTACACACCCGCCGGGCAATAGCGCGCCTCGGGACTCCGGTAGCGCTGCCAGTTGAGCGTGATCGCCAGCTCCGGGTCAGCAAGCTGCAAATGGCTTGGCTGGTTCTCCTCGTGATTGGTGTTGCTGATGAACACCGACGACAGCCGGTCGAAGGTGAGGACGCCATCCGGTCGCGGATAGTCGATCTGTTGCGCGGCCGACGCCTCCAGCAACGTCTCATTGTCTGGATGCGGATGGTGGAAGGTCCAGGGCGCCTTGCCGCGCAGTACGTAGGTATCGAGGGCGGAATAGGCCAGGCCGCCCCATAGGCCGAACTTCGCGAACGCCGGCCGGACATTCCTGACGAGGGACAATTCGTCCCCAACCCAGCTTTCGCGCAGCTTCGACTCATAGTCTGACAGATCGCCGGGGCCTCCGCCGGCAAGCGCCGCGGCAACGGTTTCGGCCGCCAGGATGCCCGATTTCATTGACGTGTGCGTGCCCTTGATTTTCGGCACGTTGACGAAACCGGCGGCATCACCGATCAGCGCGCCGCCGGGGAACGTGAGGCGCGGGATCGACTGTAGCCCGCCTTCGTTCAGTGCTCGCGCCCCGTAGCTGATGCGTCGGCCGCCTTCGAAGTGTTTGCGCACCGCGGGATGCGTCTTGAAGCGCTGCATCTCGTCGAATGGCGAGAGCCAAGGGTTGCGGTAGTCGAGGCCGATGACGAAGCCATAGGAAATCAGGTTGTTTCCGAAGTGATACAGAAACGAACCGCCATAGGTGCGTGAGTTCGAGCGGCCAGCCGATCGTGTGCTCGACGAGGCCCGGTTTGTGGTTGGCGGCCGGGACTTCCCACAACTCTTTGATGCCGATTGCATAGGTCTGCGGATCATGATCGTCGCGCAGATGGAAGCGCCTTATGAGCTGCTTGGACAGCGATCCGCGGCAGCCCTCGGCGAACAGCGTGTAGCGTGCGCGCAGCTCCATGCCGCGCTGGAAGTTATCAGTCGGATTGCCGTCCTTGCCGATGCCCATGTCGCCGGTGGCGATGCCGACGATGCGGCCATCGTCCACCAGCAGTTCCGCGGCAGGAAACCCCGGATAGATCTCAACGCCGAGCGCTTCGGCCTGCTGCCCCAACCAGCGACAGACATTGCCGAGCGAAACGATATAGTTGCCGGCATTGTGCATCTGCGGCGGGGTAGGCAGTCGGAACGCGCGCGTCGCGGTGAGGTAGAGGAAGCGGTCGTCACTGGCGGGCGTTTCCAATGGCGCGCCCTTCTCGCGCCAGTCGGGGATCAACTCGTTGAGCGCGCGGGGCTCCAGCACTGCGCCGGACAGAATATGCGCGCCGATTTCGCTGCCTTTCTCCACAAGGCAGACAGCGGCTTCCGGCGCCAGCTGCTTGAGCCGGATTGCGGCGGCGAGGCCGGATGGACCGCCGCCGACGATCACGACGTCGAACTCCATTGCCTCCCGCGGGGGCAACTCCTCAGCCATTGCGCATCTCCAGGATCGGTTACGGTAAACTAGGCAGACTGGCGTGCCGGCGCAAAATCGTGCGTACCGGGGTTGAGAAGGCTATGGTGGCGTCGTGGAAACGCATGACACACGCGGGCGTTCGGGTCGGCACAGCCAGGCGCAGGACTTGAAGCGGCGGATCAGTTCGCTGGAGGCGCACGTGGACGGTCTGGGCCTCGCCCAGGTGATGACACGCGGCTTCCCCGGTGAGATCCACTACTGGTCCCGCGGAATGGAGCGACTTTACGGGTTCTCCTCGACCGAGGCAGTCGGCAGCATCTCGCACGAGCTGCTGCGAACCGAGTTTCCCAGCTCGCGCGGCGACGTCGATCGCGAATTACTGGCACGCGCTGAATGGACCGGCGAGCTGCGCCATCGGCGGCGTGACGGACAGGAGGTGGTTGTAGTCAGCCACCAGTCGCTGCGTCGCGACCCTGGTGGCGCGGCGGCGCTCGTGACCGAGGTCAACAACGATGTCACCGAGGCCCGGCGAGCCTACGAGGCGCGTCA
Organism: uncultured Alphaproteobacteria bacterium; assembly: GCA_963799415.1. Taxonomy (GTDB): domain Bacteria; phylum Pseudomonadota; class Alphaproteobacteria; order Acetobacterales; family Acetobacteraceae; genus JAMXLO01. Next base: position 10,511 of record CAWCXI010000036.1, read on the forward strand.
GTATCTCGCCTCCATCGTGGATTCGTCCGAGGACGCCATTGTGGGCAAGACGCTGGAGGGCGTGGTCACCGCGTGGAACAACGCCGCCGAGACAATGTTCGGCTACGACGCCGGCGAGATGATTGGCCGACATATCGCCCTGCTGGTGCCGGCGGATCGTGTCGATGAGGAAGCGATGATCCTCGAGCGGCTGCGACGCGGCGAGCGGCTACGCCATCACGAGACTGTCCGAGTGCGCAAGGACGGCAGCGAGTTCGCAGTGGCGCTGACGATTTCGCCGATCCTCGACGCATCCGGTGCGATCATCGGTGCCTCGAAGGTCGTGCGCGACATCACTGCGGAGCGACGTAGCCAGTCGCGCATCCAGGAACTGCAAGCGGAGCTGGCGCACGTCGCGCGGCTGTCCACCATGGGACAGATGGCCTCGGCTATCGCGCACGAACTCAATCAGCCCCTGACGGCGGTGAGCAACTACGCGGGCGCCCTCGGCCGAATGCTGGCGAGCGCGAATGCCGATCCGGACCGCGTGCGCGAAATTGTCGAGCGGATCCGCCAGCAGACCACCCGTGCCGGCGAAGTGATCCGGCGGTTGCGCGACCACGTCGCCAAGCGCCGCACCACGCGACGAAGCGAAGACGTCAACGGTGTGGTCAGGGAGGCGGTCGAGCTCGGGCTGGTCGGCGCGATGCATCATGACGTGCGCAGGTCGATGGAATTGGACACGGCGGTCGGGTCGCTGATGCTCGATCGGATTCAAATCGGCCAGGTGATCATCAACCTGGTCCGCAATGCCGTGGAGGCGATGGAGACAAGCACCACCCGAGACCTGATCGTGTCGACGCAGGCTGTGCCGGAAGGTGTGGTGATCGCCGTTACCGACACTGGCCCAGGAATCGCGCCCGAAGTAGCGGAGCGGCTGTTCCAGCCTTTCGTCACGTCAAAGGCCGGCGGGCTCGGGCTGGGCCTTTCGATCTGCCGCGAGCTGGTCGAGGCACATGGCGGGCTGCTTACCGTGTCACCCGTTGCATCCGGCGGAACGCGCTTCGTGATGAGGCTGCCGACCGCAACGGAGTGAGCGGCGTTCCTTACTGGTTGCTGTTCCAGATATCGGTGTCGAGCTTCCAACCGCCACCGACATTCCGCCACAGCACAACATACTTTCCCTGTTCGTGCGCCATCTGCTTCTGTGCATTCGGTACGTCGAGGCTGAACTCGCCGATCTCGCGAGCTGCGTTGCCGAACTGATTGACCTGAATCGACTTCAGCGTGATGTTCTTGACCCCGTTTTTGATCGCGCCGTCCCAGAACGCCTGGATCGCTGCACGTCCCTTGGCCATCGGCGCGCCGGGCGGCAATGCGATTGCCCGCTCGGTGTAGAGCTGGGCAACGGCGGCGGCATCGCCTTTGTTGAATGCCGCAATCCACTTCGCATTGGCGGCATCGATTTCCGAACTGATGTCGCGCGCCTGTGCAATGGTGGCCAGCAACAGTAGCGGCGCGGCGAGGATGGCGGCTTTCATTGATGCGAATCCTCCAGGTTGCGGCGTGGTGAATATTCAGCCGATCAGGTTGCGGTCGTCCAGTGCGCGGGGATGGTGCGGGCCCCCTCCCGCGAGGGGAGGGGGAGTATGCTCCCCTTCTGTCGTTACTTCAGCCCCTGGGCCGCTGCCAGAACTTCCGCGGCATGTCCTGTCACGCTGACCTTGCGCCAGGCCTTGGCGACCTTGCCGGCCTTGTCGACCAGGAATGTGCTGCGCTCCATTCCCATATACTTGCGTCCATACATCGACTTCTCGACCCAGGTGCCGTACTTCTCTGCCACCGCATGCGCCTCATCCGACGCCAGCGGAAACGTCAAATTGTATTTCTCGGCGAACTTCTCGATCGGCTTCATCTTGTCGGGCGAGACGCCGATCACGTCAATCCCGACGCGGCCGAGCTGCGGCAACGCCTCCTGGAATGCACAGGCCTCCTTGGTACAGCCTGGCGTATCGGCCTTTGGGTAGAAATACAGCAGGAACGGTTTGCCGCGCAGCGCCTTCTTGCTGACGGTGCGTTCACCGGTCGCTGGCATCTCGAAGTCGGGTGCGACGTCGCCTTCCTGAACGGTCATGGCTGGATCTCTCCTATGTATCGGACAAATGCGGCGCGGACCTGGCGCGCCAGGTCATCCAGGGTGCCGCGCAACCACGCCAAGTCAACGGGTCCGGTCTGATCCATTGCGTCGGCGACCGCGCCGATCAGCGCGCGCGCGGATGCGTCCGGCAGCTCCTCGCGCGCGCCGCGGCCGACAGTGATGCGGAGCATGCCCTGCACCGTGCGCCATACGTGATCGGCGTTGATCAGCAACCTTGCATCGTCCGCCGACAATGATCCCGCCTTGGCGAGCCGGGCCAGAGCGATGCGCGTGGTGGGCGAACACAGACCTGGTGCCTCACGCGCGTGGATGAGCTGCAGCACCTGCGCAATGAACTCCACCTCGATCTGGCCCCCGGCGCGCAGCTTTACGTCCCACGGCCCTTCGGGCGGCAGGTCGCGCAACATGCGCGCGCGCATCGACGCGGCATCGCCGCGGATGCGTCCGGCATCGCCAGCCTGAGCCAGAGCATCTGCGATAGCCGCCTCGATGCGGCCGCGCAGCGCCGGTGAACCAGCCACCACGCGGGCACGAGTCAGCGCCATGCGCTCCCAGGTCCATGCCGATTTCGGCGTGGTACCGTTGGAATGAGCCAAGCGACACGGCGACCGGTCCCTTGTTGCCCGACGGCCGCAACCGCATGTCGACCTGGTAGAGCGGACCATCCACCCCGGGAGCGGTCACCGCTGCGACGTAGGCGTGCGAGGCGCGCACGAACCATTGGCTGACCGGCAGCCTGCGTGCACCCCGGCTCTCGCTCACGTCGGATTCGTGGTCGTAGACCAGCATGAGGTCGAGGTCGGAGCCCGCCATCATCTCGCGACCACCGGCCTTGCCCAGTGCCATCACGGCCATCGTACCATCACGTACCCGACCGAAACGGGTGGAAAAGTCCGCCAGCACGGGTGGCAACAGCGCCTCCAGCGCCGCGTCGGCGATCGCGGTGCGGCGCAGGCCGGCCTCGTCGGCATTGATCCGACCCTCCATCGTGGCGACCGAGACGGTGAAATCCTCCTCGCGCACGGTGCGGCGGGTGATCTCGATGACATCCTCGAGCTGCCTCGCATCCTTCAGCCGGCCACGCAGGAGGCGGGCCGGATTGGGGTTCTCTTCGGGGCTCAGCAGGCCATCGAATGCCGCCGGGTGGTTGGCAAGGTGGTCGGCCAGCGACGGTGCGGCACCGAGCACCGCGGCAATCCGATCGATCAGGCCAGGATTGCGCTGGAACAGCGACAGAAGCTGCACGCCGGCAGGCTGACGCGCCAGGAACGCGTCGAAACGGTTGAACACCGTGTCTGGCTGAGGCTGGCGGGCCAGCGCGGCCAACACGCGTGGCAGCAACTGCGCCAGCAGCTCGCGGGCACGGGCCGAACGCAGCGCGCGCACGTGCCCCGCCTGCCAGCCACGCACCGCGGTGACGATGCGTCCGGAATTGCCGTAGCCGAGAGCGCGCAACGTCGTGTCGGTGGCTTCCGGGACGGCGTCGACACCGCTGAAGTCCAGTTCCAGACCGCCCTCGCCGGGGGCCAGCAGCGCGGGCACCAGCTCGAACACCTCCACGTAGCGCGCCCGTACCTGGTGAAGATGGTACAGCAGCTGCGCGGCGAACTCGCCTGCTTCGTTGTAACCCATGAACGTGGCGAACCCCGCGAGCTCTGCCGGCCGCTGCGGCAGCTCATGCACCTGGCGGTCGGCGGTCATCTGCAGGCGATGCTCGACGCGGCGGAGGAAGCGGTATGCGGCGCCCAGTTCCCGGCCCGCACTGCGCGGCACATGCCCGGCGCGAACCAGCATGCGCAATGCGCCAAGCGTCGTCGGCACCCGCAATGCCGGATCGCGGCCACCCCACACGAGCTGCAGGGTCTGTGCCAGGAACTCGATCTCGCGGATGCCGCCTTCGCCCAGCTTCACGTTATGGCCGGCGATGCGGGCAAGCGGGTCTGCCGAATCGGCCAGCGAACCTCCCTTGTACTCGTCGATGCGGCGCTTCATGGCGTGGATGTCGGCCACCGCGGCGAAGTCCAGGCCGCGGCGCCAGACGAAGGAGCGGATCGCCTCCAGGAATGCGCTGCCAAGCGCGAGGTCGCCGGCTACCGGGCGCGCCTTGATCATGGCGGCACGCTCCCAGTTCTGGCCCATGCTTTCGTAGTAGGTGATCGCTGCGGGCAACGCGACCGCGGGGGGTGTCACCGCGGGATCGGGTCGCAGGCGCAGATCGGTGCGGAAGACGTAGCCGTTGGCGTCGCGCGCCTCCATGAGTGACACGAGACTGCGTGCGATGCGGGACGAAAAGAGGCCCGTCGCATGGCCATCGGACGCGTCCGTGTATATTGGTGCGGCCGGGTCGTAGAGCAGCACGAGGTCGACATCGGAGGAATAATTCAGTTCACGGGCACCGAGCTTTCCCATGCCAGGTACCGTGAACCCGCCGCCGCGCGTCGGATCCGTAGGATCGGGCAGGCGCAGCTCGCCCGCCTCATGGGCGGCGCGCAGCAGGTGCGCCATGGCAAGGGACAGGGCGGCCTCCGCGAGGTCGCTCAGTGTGGCGGTGACGCGATCGAGCGGCCAGATGCCGCCGATGTCGGCGATGGCGGTCGCCAGGGCGACGATGCGTTTGGCGCGACGCATCGCGGACGCAATCCGGTCGCGACGGGTGGCGGGAGGGACCGCCGCCAGTTCGGCCATGGCCGTCGCCACGACCGCGTCAGGACCAGATGCGATGAGCGCGCGCAGGCTGGGCGCCTCGCGCACCGCGAGATCGGCAAGGTAGGGGCTGTTGCCGCCGAGAGCGCGCAGCAGCGCGGCCACCACCGGCCGGGTTGCCAGCCTTGCCTCGGCGCGGCCGAGCTCGGAAAAGCGCTCGACGAGCCGTTCTGCGGCGCCAGAATCATGCGGGCATGGCCAAGTCGCGGGTCAGGCGGAATTTCGTGTCGGTCATGTGCGTAAAGGCTGGGCGTGAGGCATCTTCCTGGTCAAGCGGCGATCGGCGCTGCCATGGCGGTGCACCGGCTGTGCACGCTGGCCATCACACTGGTGGTGCTGGGCAGCGTCGGCGTCGGGGCGATCTCCTGGCGGCTGTCGCAGGGGCCGGTCGATCTGGCCTGGTTCAGCGGCCGGCTGCAGGATGCGGCGAACGCCAATGGGGGACCCACTCGGCTCGCAATCGGATCTGCCGCGCTGGCCTGGGAGGGTTTCACCAAGGGTGTGGATCGGCCGCTCGATCTGCGGCTGACCGATGTCACGGTGACCGACCAGTCGGGACGCAAGCGGATCAATATCCCGCGCGCCGAGGTGTCGCTCTCGTTCTACGAGCTGCTGTTCGGACGCCTCGTGCCGCGGGCGGTGGAGCTGGATGAGCCGCAGCTCACCCTTGTGCGGGCAAAGGATGGGGCGATCAGCCTCGATCTCGGCAGTCTGGCGGACAGCGGTGAATCGGCGCCTACGGCGGCGGAAACACCGCTCGCCGAGCTGCTGGCGGAGCTGGCGCGGCCGGCCGGCAGCGACCGGGTACGCAGTGAGAATGCGCTGTTGGGACAGCTCCACCGGGTGCGCGTCCATGATGCGCGCGTCACTCTGGTCGATCGGCAACTTGGCGTCACGTGGCGCGCGCCGCACGCGGAGATCAATCTCACCCGTCGGCCGGAAGGCGGTGTGGACGGCACAGGCACGTTCATTCTGGCACTCGGTGATCAACAGGCGCAGCTGACGCTGTCAGCCACGTTGGCGGCGGGCGCCAGTGAGACGCATCTTCGTGCGCGGCTGTCGCCAGTGACACCGCGGGAGATCGCACGTGCTACACCATCGCTGGCGTTTCTGTCGGCGCTCGATGCGCCGGTTGGCGGCGAGGCCACATTCGATCTCGATGCCGACCTGGCGGTCCGCAACGCACGCCTCAACCTGGATGCGGGCGCGGGCTCCCTGCGGATCGGCGACAGCAACGTGCCGTTCCTCGATGCAGGACTGGTGGCCTCGGGCGCGCCCGACGCACTCGCCGTGCAGACGCTGCGCGTGAGTCTGCGTGGTCATGACGATGGCCCCATCACGCATCTTGAGGTGCATGGCGACATGCAACGCCGCGCCGATCGGATCAGCGCTGATGTGGCGGCCAACGTCGACCAGGTGAACTTTGCCGACCTGCCGCGCTTGTGGCCGGAGGGAATCGCCGGCGATGCACGGTCCTGGCTGGTGGCCAATATCCCGGCCGGCACCGCACGCAATGGTCACGTCGATGTCAGCCTGGCGGCGTTGCCGGATCTTTCGTCGGTGGAGCTGACGCAGGCGAGCGGCACGCTCGACGGCGAGGGGCTCCAGGTAAACTGGCTGCGGCCGGTGCCGCCGATCGAGAACGGCCGAGCGCAGTTGCGTATCGTGGATCCCGACACACTGGAGATCATCGCAACCGGCGGGCGGCAGCGATTGCGCAACGAGAAGCAAGGAAGCACGGGAGGCCTGCAGATCCGCGGCGGCAGAATGCGCATCACCGGCATGATGCAGCGGCATCAAGTGGGGGCGATCGAAGCTGACATCGCCGGCTCGTTGCCCGACACTCTGGCGCTGCTGCGTGAGCCGCGTCTCGCGCTGCTCGATCGTCACCCGATCGAACTGAAAGATCCGGTCGGGCAGGTTGCGGTGAAGCTCAGCCTCACCATTCCGTTGCAGAATGATGTCCAGATGGACGATGTCGCCATTCGGGCACAGGCGCATCTTGACGGAGTGCACCTCAGCGCGCTGGTGGCGGGGCGCGATCTGGATCAGGGCGTGTTCGATCTGAGCGCCAATCCCGATGGCATGAAGTTGAACGGACGCGCTCTGCTGGCATCGATTCCGTCAAAATTGGATGCCTCGACGGATTTCCGCGCCGGTCCGCCGACGCAGGTGGTGCAGAGCGTTACGGTGTCGGCGCAGCCGGACGCGCGACAGCTTGCGGCGGCAGGTCTCGATGCGACGGCAGTGATGAGCGGACCGGCGCAGATGCAGGCGGTGCTGAGCGAACGACGGAGCGGCCAGGGCGATGTGGCGGTGACCGCCGATCTGACCGGCGCGGAGCTTTTCGTGTCGCAACTCGAATGGCGCAAGCCACGCGCCACCTCGGCGAAGGCGTCAGCACGCATCCTGCTCGACCACGACCGGCTCACCGGGATCGACGCGGTGAAACTCGATGGCGACGACCTTACGGTGCGCGGAAGCGCGCAATTCAGCGGCGGAACCTTGTCGGGATTCCGTCTTGATCGGCTGGTGCTGGGTCGAACGATTGCGCAGGGCACGCTTGATCTGCCGGCCGAAGGTCCCATCGCAGTCAATCTCACCGGTGCGACGCTCGACCTGGCACCGCGGCTCGAGCGCCGGACGCCGCCCAACGCCACGGCGCGATCGAGCGCAGCCGCAGGGAGCCAGCAGCCGGCGGGACCACCATGGTCGCTGGATGCGAAGTTCGACCGCGTGCTGATGGCCCGGGGCAGCACCGCGAATGGCGTGGTGGCGCATGCCCGGAGCGATCGCGGCGTGATCCAGACTTTGCGCGTCGAGGGGCGCATAGGCGCGCGGGCACCATTCTTTGCGCAGATCGTCGCCGAGCATGGCGGGCGACGGTTCACCGGCAGCACCGACGACGCTGGGGAGCTGCTGCGCGGCCTGGACTATGTCCGCAGCATGCAGGGCGGGAAGCTGTCGGTGCAGGCGCAGTACGACGATGCGCAGCCGGACCGGCCGCTGGTCGGGACCGCGAACATCGAGCAGTTCCGCATTCGCGATGCACCGGCATTCGGTAAGCTGCTGCAGGCGATGACGCTGTATGGTCTGGTCGAGGTGTTGCAGGGCGCTGGCCTGGGGTTCACTCGACTGGTGGCACCGTTCCGGCTGACAGACAGCGCTCTCGAGCTGAGCGACGCGCGGGCATTCAGCCAGTCGTTGGGGCTGACCGCGAAGGGACGGCTCGACCTGAATGCACAGACGATCGACCTGCAGGGCACCATCGTGCCGGCGTACTTCTTCAACGCGCTGCTGGGAAACATCCCGCTCTTGGGCAAGCTGTTCAGCCCGGAGCGCGGCGGCGGCGTGTTCGCGGCGAGCTACTCGCTGCGTGGCCCGCTGGCGGACCCGAACGTGTCGGTCAATCCGCTGGCAGCTCTGACGCCGGGCTTCCTGCGGGGGTTGTTCGGGTTGTTCTGACGGTTCGGCGTGACGGCCCCACGCAATCGGCTCTGTGAAGCGCTTCAGAGCGGGCGCTCCAACTCACTGTCACCCTGCCTCCGTCGGCATTCCACAGAGCCGGCTCTTTTGCATGTTGGAGACGGGTATGTGGCGACCTGCAAGTGCGATCAGAGTGTCCGTAACGATCGCGGCGATCGCAATCGCCCTGGTCGGAGCCATTCCCCCGACGGATCGGGCCGCTTCGCCGCAGCAGGTTAAGCTGGTGGCATCGTATGACGCCCGTGCCAGCCACCCGACGATGGATGAGATGGGGGGCTCGGAGGACGGCCATGATGGCCAAATGTGCTGGTACGACCCCGATGTGCCGCGATGCGAGTGAACTGACTGTTCCGGCTCCGCACAGGCGACTGTTGCGGTTTCGACACATCGCGTTGCCCCGGCAAACGCCGCGTCCGTTGCCCCGCTCCTTCACGACGGACTCGGCGTCATGACGCCGGTCACCGCAGCGTACGTGGCCATCCGGAGCGGCGTTCCCTCGTGCAACAGCGCTTGCAATTGCGCCGACCCGAGTTGCACTGTCGTTGGCAGTTCGCGTCGTGGTAGGGGGGTGGCTCCGCCTTAGGGAGATCGGAATGGCTGACGGATCTGAAACCGTCTGGCGCAATGCCCTTATTGCCAAGGGGAAGGACTGGGTAGCGGCTGAACTGCGACGGCGGCCTGGCCGGCCGGGCGACGCCGTTTACGACATAGTCTTCGAAGAGCCCTTGCCGACCAGAGAATTCTGCCAGCGGTGGTGTGCTGAAGAGGAGAACCGGCTGGTTCGCTATTCCTGGGAGAAAGTGGCGGCCCTGGTCTTCCTGATCCTGACGATAGTCTGTGCCGTCGGAGCAGTGAAGAGCTGGAATGACGCGCCTCCGCCGCAGAGCCGCTCGGCTGCGGCCACGAAGGGTGCCACGCAATCAGGCTCGCCCAGGGGCTCCAATCAGATCACGAACGATGTGCCGGGCACGACATCTGCGCGCGCTGCCGGGTCTTCAGCGGCTGGCAACAGCCTGCCTCCCCTTTGTGCGTACCAGACCTATCAAACCGCCGAGTGCAAGACGCAGAAGTGAGGAGCCGGCGGATCGGTTGAAAGGGGGGCGACCGGGAGCGCTCTGCCGGCGTATCCTTGCGAAACTGAATTTGGTGATTCCCAAAACCGCCGCGACAAGCAAGTCGCGTCGCGGGCCAGCCGATGGTCATCAGGGACCGTTTTTCCGGCAGTACGGCGCCGTGCTCGCGATTTAGCACTTAATCGATTTGTCACCTCCTCCTTCACCCGATTGCCCTGATGTTGGGGACTACCTTGGTTGCCTTCATCGGCCATCTGGCTGAAACTCGGTGCGTCGTGATCGGGGGGAACGATGTCGGCCTGTTGCCTGATGCGCGCAGTGATGAACAAAGCGGATCAGGCCGATCGCGCAGTGCGGCTCTGTGTCGAGCACGAGCCAGACGCAGCGAAGGCTCGCGGAGCACAATTTACGCATGCGCGTAAAATCATCGACCTTGCCGGTCGACGCGATGGCCATGCCTCGTGAGCCGCCCGCACCTGACTCGGACGCTGGGCAGGCGCACCGCTCTGCGCCCGGATCTCAGGCGGAACGGCCTAGCTCCGCCGGCACCGAGACCCGGGTCATGCCAACCCAACGTCGGTTGGCGGCCGTGCTCGTCGCTGACGTGGCGGGATACTCTCGCCTTATGGGGGCTTACGAGGAACGGACCCTCGATCGGCTCAGCACGATCCGGGTGGAGGTGATCGATCCGACGATCGCCGCGAATAATGGCCGACTCGTCAAGACCACAGGGGACGGGCTGCTGATCGAGTTCGCCAGCGTGATCGACGCGGTCCGCTGTGCCAGCGAGGTGCAGCGCCTGATGGCATCCTACAACAGCGGCGTGCCCGCGCTGGAGCGGATCGAATTCAGGATCGGCATCAATGTCGGCGAGATCATCATAGCCGAGGACGGCGACATTTTCGGCGACGGCGTGAACATCGCCGCGCGGCTTGAGGCGTTGGCCGGCGCCGGCGGAATCTGCGTCTCGGCACGGGTACAGGAGGATGCGGCCGGACGGCTGGACGTCGGCTTCGAGGATATGGGCGAGCAGACCCTCAAGAACATCGCCCGGCCGGTGCGGACCTATCGCGTGCTGCCGGGTGCGCCGGCACGCGGGATGACATCGCCCGCGGAAAGTGCATCCACGCTCGCGCTGCCGGACAAGCCTTCGATCGCTGTCCTGGCGTTCACCAACATGAGCAATGATGCGGAACAGGAGTTCTTTGCCGACGGCATCGCCGAGGACATCATCACCGAACTTTCCCGATCGCGATCGCTGTTCGTGATCGCCCGCAACTCAAGCTTCACCTACAAGGGAAAGCCGGTCCCGATCAGAGACGTCGGCCGTGAGCTCGGCGTGCGCTATGTTCTGGAAGGCAGCGTGCGGAATGCCCGCAATCGGGTGCGCGTCACGGCGCAGTTGATCGAAGCGACCACCGGCGGACATGTGTGGGCCGAGCGCTATGACCGCGACCTCGCCGATATCTTTGCGGTCCAGGATGAAATCACCAACAGCGTTTCGGCCGCCATTCAGCCTGCACTGGAGCGTAGTGAGCGCGAGCGCGTTGTACGCAAGCCTGCCGACAGCCTGGATGCCTGGGAAAGCTATCATCGCGGGATGTGGCATTTCTCCAAGGTCGAGCCGACAGAGAACGAAAGGGCCCGCGGTTTCTTTCAGCGCTCGATCGAGCTCGATCGCCAGTTTGCCCGGGCGGTCGCGGCGCTGGCGCTCACCTATCTGAGCGAGATCACGCTGTTCCGCCCGCATCTGCGCCCGGTCAATCTGCCACTTGCGCTCGAACACTCGGTGCGCGCGGTGACGATCGATGCGACGGATGCGACAGGCCACGCCGCGCTGGCGCGTGCCCTCTGGATGTCGGGAAGGCACGCCGAGAGCCTGGCCACGGCGGAGATAGCGGTCAGTCTCGAACCGAACTCAGCGGCAGCGCACGGCGCACTCGGCGGAGCCCGGCTTTGGGGTGGCTTCCCGCGCATAGCGGTCGAGCCGCTGCACACGGCGATGCGGCTGAGCCCGTTCGATCCGCTGATGCCGCTGTGGCTGCACTTCATGGCGCGGGCTCACTACTGGAGCGGCGACTACGAGGCGGCCATCACCGTCGCCAGCCAGGTCCGCCAATCATTTCCCGCGTTCCGTCAGCCCTACAACACGCTGATCGCCGCACTGGGACAGGTCGGCCGGGTAGACGATGCGCATGCGGTGATGACCGATGGACTGGCGTTGTTTGGCGATGCCTTCCGCACTCTCATGGCGCTGCCACTCGACGATCTTCGTGAACTGCGTCCTGCGGACCGCGAGCATTTGATAGGTGGGTTTCGCAAGGCCAACTTCGCCTAGCCGGCAGGCATCGGAGCTTTAAACCATAACTGGTGGGAGAAGCAGCATGCGGCTGCCGGATGACGGGACCTGGACCGATCCCCTCTCGGACGGTTCTCCGACTGGACCCAATCTGGAACTCGCCCCGGAGTTCGGAGCGCTTGAACGTGCCGCGCAAGGCAAGCCCGAGCAGCAATACGGCGACACGATCATCGCCGCGGCCGACCCGGACTGGAAGGACGTCGAGGAGCAGGCGATCGCGCTGCTGGACCGCACGCGCGACCTGCGGGTGCTCGCGCATCTCGCGGTGGCGCGTCTGCATCTCGCTGGGTTTGCCGACTTCGCAGGGATGCTGGCGTCGATCCGGCAACTCCTGACGACGGCCTGGCAGGACGTCCATCCGCAGCTTGACCCGGAGGACAACAATGACCCGACGTTGCGAGCCAACGCACTGCTCCGGCTCGCGCATCCGAGCTTCGTGCTCAGGCACATCCGTGATCTGCCGCTGGCGAACTCTCCACGGCTTGGCCGCTTCACCTGGCGTGACATAGCGCTGGCCACCGGCGTCCTCGAAGCTGATCAGGACCAGGAGCGCCCGAGCGAGGCCATGGTCCGCTCGGCATTCCAGGACAGCGACATGACGCGGCTCGCCGATCTGCGCGCCGCCACGCTCATTGCCGCCGAGCAGGCGACGGAGATCGCGGCGATATTCGATGACAAGACCGGATATGGCACCGGCCCCGATTTCCTGCCGCTCACCAAGTTGCTGAACGAGGTGGTCCGCGACATCGACCGCTATGTCGTGTTTCCCACAGCCTCCCAGGATGCAGGTCCCGCACAGGTATCGGATCCCATGGTCGCGATGACGCCAGCTCTTCCTCAGCCCGATCAACAGCTCCAGGGCCGCAACGCGGACGACGTGGCCCGTTTCGCGCCGGTCAGATCGCGCGCCGAGGTCATCCGGCTCCTGGACCTCGTGTGCGAGTACCTACGAGCGCTACGAACCTTCGAGCCCGCTGCCGATGCTGCTCCAGCGCGCCCGCGGCCTGGTCGACAAGAACTTCCTGGAAATCCTGCGCGATCTGGCACCCGACGGGCTCACCCAGGCCCAGACGATCGTCGGCTCCCGGGACGAGTGATTGGAGTCATAAGGCTTCCAAACCTACTGCCGGTATTGCTCGCGCCACGCCCTAACCGAGCGAGGCAGTCATGGTCAAAGCGAGCAGTCAAAAGTTCATCGCCCGTAATCGGGCGCCACGCGTGCAGATCGAGTACGACGTGGAAACCTACGGGTCGCAGAAGAAGGTTCAGCTCCCTTTCGTCGTCGGCGTCATGTCCGACCTCTCGGGCGAAGCCGGTAGAGCCGCTGCCGCCAGTCGCCGACCGCAAGATGCTGGAGATCGACGTCGACAACTTCGACGATCGCATGAAGGCGATGCAGCCGCGCGTGGCCTTCATGGTGCCGAACACGCTCACCGGCGAAGGCAACCTCGCGGTCGATATCACCTTCGAGAAGCATGGACGACTTCTCGTCCCGCGGCAGTGGCACGCAAGGTCGAGCTGCTGAGCAAGCTGCTCGAGGCGCGTACGCAGCTGTGCAACCTGCTGACCTACATGGACGGCAAGAGCGGCGCCGAAGAACTGATCGGCAACGTACTTGGCGATCCCGCACTGCTGCGGACCCTCGTCGCCGCACCCAAGCCCACCAGTTCGACTGACGATGCGTTGTCGTCCGGCGCGGAGGAGTAGTCATGAGCGAAACCCAGACCTCCATCCAGGCCGCAAGTGTCATCACCGAAGGCCCGAGCGACTTCTCCGCGCTTCTCATGCGCGAGTTCAAGCCGAAGACCGACCACGCACGCGAGGCGGTCGAAGCCGCGGTGCAGACGCTGGCGGAACAGGCGCTGGCACATACCACGCTGATCGCCGATGACGCGCTGCGCACGATCCAGGCGATCGTCGCGGCACTCGATCACGAAGCTGACCGAGCAGGTCAACGCGATCATGCACCACGAGGACTTCCAGCGCATGGAGTCGAGCTGGCGCGGCCTCGAGCATCTCGTCAAGAACACCGAGACCGACGAGATGCTGCAGTATCCGCGTCTTCGAACATCTCGAAGAAGGAGCTGGGCCGCACGCTGCGCAAGTTCCGCGGCACGGCATGGGACCAGAGCCCGATCTTCAAGAAGGTCTACGAGGAGGAATACGGCCAGTTCGGCGGCGAACCGTTCGGCGTGATGATCGGCGACTATACGTTCGATCACGGTCCGCAGGACGTGCAGCTGCTGGGCGACATGGCACAGATCGCGGCTGCGGCGCATGCGCCGTTCCTCGCCGCGGCGGCGCCGTCGGTGATGCAGATGGAGAGCTGGAGCGAGCTCGCCAATCCGCGCGATCTGACGAAGATCTTCCTGACGCCCGAGTACGCCGCCTGGCGCAGCCTGCGCGAGAGCGAGGACTCACGTTATCTCGGCCTGTGCATGCCGCGCTTCCTGGCGCGCCTGCCGTACGGCGCCAAGACCGATCCGGTCGATGAGTTCGACTTCGAGGAGGACACCGAAGGCGCCGACAGCGAGAAGTACTGCTGGGCCAATTCCGCCTACGCGATGGCGACCAACGTCACGCGCGCCTTCAAACTGTATGGCTGGTGCACGCGCATCCGCGGTATCGAGAGCGGTGGTGCTGTGGAAGCGCTGCCGACCCACACCTTCCCGAGCGATGACGGCGGCGTGGCCATGAAGTGCCCGACCGAGATCGCGATCAGCGACCGGCGCGAGGCGGAGCTGGCGAAGAACGGCTTCATGCCGCTGATCCACAAGAAGAACTCTGACTTCGCCGCGTTCATCGGCGCGCAGTCGCTGCAGAAGCCGCAGGAATACGACGACCCGATCGCCACGGCGAACGCGAACCTTTCGGCTCGTCTGCCCTACCTGTTCGCGAGCTGTCGTTTCGCGCACTACCTGAAATGCATGGTGCGCGACAAGATCGGCAGCTCAATGAGCAAGAAGCAGCTGACCGAATGGCTGCAGACCTGGCTAAACCGGTATGTGGACGGATCGCCGGACACCTCCTCGGAAGATTGGAAGGCCTCGCACCCGCTGGCCGAGGGCAGGGTCGATGTCGAGGAGAACGAGGAAAATCCGGGGTACTACAGCGCCAAGTTCTTTCTCAAGCCGCACTATCAGCTTGAGGGCCTGACCGTCTCACTCCGGCTTGTCTCTCGCATGCCGAAGTAGCGCCGACCAGACACCAATCCGCAATCCCAAACCTGAAGAGAGGATACCATGGCTATCGACTCCTATGTGGCATTCGTGCCGTACACAGGCTCGCCACTGCTTGCCGAATCGCAGGTGGACATGAGCCACAATACGGAAGAGCTGGCGCAGCCTGACCTGCAGGGCTTCGCCTCGAACAAGCAGCTTTTCGAACTTGACGAATACAGCTTCGACATCGAGCAGGTGCTCAACATCGGCAGCCACAGCAGTGGCCTCGGGGCCGGCAAGGTCAAGTTCAACGCGTTCTCGATCACCCGCAAGATCGACCGCGCCTCGCCGACACTGTTCGACATGGCCTGCTCGGGCACCGCGTTCAAACAGGTGGTTCTTGCGTTGCGCAAGAGTTCGGGCGGCATGACCACAGGACAGATCTTCCTGCGCTTCGACTTCAAGCTGGTCGGCGTGAAGACCATCCAGTGGGAGCATGACGAGGAGAGCCCGAAGGAGACGGTAACGTTCGAATACGGCGGCCTGCTGATCCGTTACTGCCAGCAGAACCCCGACGGTACACTGGCGCCTTCGATCCCCGGCGGTTGGAACGGCATCAGGAACACCCAGGACCACAACACCAACCCGATTGCCGGCAAGGCGTAGTGTGCCGTCATTGCGAGAAGCGTAGCGACGAAGCAATCCCGGTCATAAGTTCGCTCCATCGAACGATGATTGCTTCGTCGCTTCGCTTCTAACAAGAAACCATGAGCAGACTGTGCCGCGCGGACCAAGGGAAGACGTGGATGGCCGGCCTTCGCCGACCATGACGAGTACCGGTTACGTCCAGCGTGGGTCCGCCGCCAAGCCGGTGCGGAACTCGCAATGACAATAACCGCGTGACTCGCGCTTCAACGATAGTGGGCAATAGCATGATGCATGAGATCGCGAGCCGGGAGAGGTTGCAGCCGTCGCTCCTCGACCGGCTCACCGATGCGGCGCCGGAGCAGACGCGCGAGACCTTCGAGCAGCAGACGCTTGGCATGCAACAGCTTCGTCAGGCGGTGTTGCGCGATCTCGCGTGGCTTCTGAACACCACCAACCTGGCGGCGACCGAGGATCTCTCGGCCGTACCGCTGGCGGCGAAGTCCACGATCAACTTCGGCGTTCGTGGCTTCGCCGGACTGGTGGGAACCAGCGATCGCATCGCATCGCTCTGCGCCGGCATCGCCGAGGCGATCCGTGCGTATGAGCCACGCATCAGGGCGGAGACTTTGAAGGTGCGAATGCGACCGCCGCACGAAGACAGGCCGACGCCCGCGATCGTGTTCGAGATCGAGGGCGAACTCTGGACGCAGCCGGTTCCGCAACAGCTCTTCCTGGAGACCTCCATCGAGCTGGAGACGCGGCTTGCGGTTGTCACCGACGCAAGGAGACGCGGCTGATGGATCCGTCACTGCTCAACCACTACGAAGCCGAGCTGGCGTTCGTTCGCGAGACCGGCGGGGAGTTCGCACGCGAGTTCCCGAAGATCGCCGCGCGTTTGAATCTGGGCAGCTTCGATGTCGCCGATCCCTATGTCGAGCGGCTGTTCGAAGGCTTCGCGCTGCTCGCCGCACGCATCCAGCTCAAGCTGGAGGCGGAGTTCCCGACCTTCACGCAGTCGCTGCTGCAGATGGTCTATCCGCACTACCTGGCGCCCACGCCGGCGATGGCGGTGGTGCAGTTCCGTCCGGAGGCCAGCCTGCGCGGCGTGCCGCAAGGCGTCACGTTGCCGCCCGGCACCGAGCTGCGCAGCCTGCTGGGCACCGAGGACCAGACCAACTGCGAGTTCCGTACCGCCCATCCGGTGCAGCTCCTGCCGATCGAGCTGACGGAGGCTGAATACATTGCCTCGCCGGCCGCGCTGACCGCGCTCGGTCTGCCCGAGCAGCCCGGTGTGAAGGCGGCGATCCGGCTCCGGCTGCGGGCGACCGGCGAGGCACCGTTCGCGCGGATGGCGCTGGAGCGTCTGCCGCTGTTTCTCGCCGGGCCGGAGGGCGCGCGCGTGCGGCTCTACGAGCAGCTCGTGGCCAATCTCACCGCGGTCTATGTGCGCCCCGCACAGCGGCCGCTGCCCTGGCAGGAGCGGCTGCCGGCCGCGGCAGTGCGTCCGCTCGGGTTCGCGCCCGAGGAGGCGCTGCTGCCGCGCACGCCCGCATCGTTCGAGGGCTACCGGCTGCTGCAAGAATACTTCGCCATGCCGGAGCGCTTCCTGTTCGTGGAACTCTGCCGGCTCGATCGCGCGGTCTCCCGCTGCGCGGGGCAGGAGCTGGAGATCGTCCTGCTGCTCAACCGCAGCGAGCCGGTGCTCGCCGCCTCGTTCGGTCCCGATCATCTGGGGCTGTTCTGCACACCGGCGATCAACCTGTTTCCCAGGCGCGCCGACCGTATCAACCTCAATGGGCGCGAGGCCGAGTACCACGTGGTGCCCGACCGTGTGCGCCCGCTCGACTTCGAGGTATTCGGCGTGACCTCGGTCGAAGGCTACGCCACAGACGGCAGCGCGCCGCAGCCGTTCCTGCCGTTCTATGCGGCCAACGACCTGACCCGCACGCCGGGGCACCAGGCCTATTATATGCTGCGCCGCGAGCCGCGGCAGCTCTCCGCACGCGCCCGGCAGCGCGGGCCGCGGTCGAGCTATCTTGGCCATGAGGTGTACATCTCGCTGGTCGATCCGGAGCAGGCGCCGGTGAACCATTCGCTGCGCCAGCTCGGGCTCGACCTGCTGTGCACCAACCGCGATCTGCCGCTCTCGATGCCGGTGGGCAAGCAGCACACTGACCTGACCATCGCGGTCAGCGCGCCGGTGGCCTCGGTGCGCTGTCTGGTGGGGCCGATCGCGCCGCGTCCCTGCCGCAGCGGCGGCGAGTATGCCTGGCGCTTCATCAGCCATCTGGGGCTCAACTATCTGAGCCTGGTCGATACCGACACGCGACAGGGCGCATCGGCGCTGCGCGAGATGCTGCGGCTTTACGTGCCGTCGGCGACCTCGGTCGCGGCGCGGCAACTGGAGGGGCTGACCTCGATCGCGTCCCATCCGATCGTGCGGCGCATCCCGGGGGCGGGACCTATCGCGGCGGGACGTGGTCTCGAGATCACGCTCACCATCGACGAGGCGCCGTTCGGCGGCGCGGGCGGCATCCTGCTCGCCAGCGTGCTCGACCGGTTCTTCGCGAAATACGTCTCGATCAACGCCTTCACCGAGACCGTGCTGCGCAGCCCGGAGCGCGGCGAGGTGATGCGCTGGCCACCCCGCTTCGGCCAGCGGCCGGTGCTGTGATGCGCGACGAAACGTCGCCCGCGCCCGACCTCGCGACAGACTTGCTGGCGCAGCTCGCGGAGGCGCCGTGGGAGCACGGCTTCTATCAGGCGATGCGGCGGCTCGAGGCGCAGTATCGCGACCGACCCCGCTTCGGCGACAGCGTGCGGCCCGCACAGGATGCGGTGCGGCTGGCGCAGGAACCGTCGGTCGTGTTCGCCCCTGCCACGCTCGCCGCACTGGAGCCGGAGCAGGACGGCAACGCGGTGCGGCTGTTGGTGCACTTCTTTGGCCTGTTCGGCCCGGACGGCGCGCTGCCGCTGCATCTGACGGAATACGCGCGCGACCGGCGGCGCAACCATCGCGACCCGACCTTTCAGCGCTTCGCCGATATCTTCCACCATCGCGCGCTGTCGCTGTTCTATCGCGCCTGGGCCAACGCACGGCCGACCGTCAGCCTCGATCGTCCGGAACAGGACCGCTTCGCGCTGTATGTCGGCGCGCTGACCGGTCTCGGCATGGACAGCCTGCGCGACCGCGACGCCATGCCGGACCTGGCCAAGCTGCACTTCGCCGGGCATCTCGCGGGCCAGACACGGCATGCCGAGGGGCTTGGCGCCATCCTCTCCAGCTTCTTCCGCACTCCGGTGCGGATCGAGGGCTTCATCGGCGCCTGGCTTGGCTTGCAACAGAACGACCGCACCCATCTGGCGCAGGCGCCGGAGACCGGGACGCTGGGCAAGACCGCTCTGCTGGGCGGACGGGTATG